>NZ_JAERMK010000003.1:72575-133454 GCF_016918015.1 Glycomyces sp. YM15 | reverse complement strand
GGCCGCACGCTCTCTCGTCAGGCCTGTCGGGGTAATGTCGGTCTCCTTGTGTCAAGTGGCGGGAGGCCGCCGGGCCGGAGCGATCACTCCGGCCCGGCGGCCTCCTGATGCGACAGCGCTGTAGTCGATCAGCGCACCAGTTTGGCCGGGCCGGTGGCCCACTGCATGAGGTATTCGAGCGGTCCGCGCTTGAAGAACCGCGACCACACGAAGGCGAACGCGATGCCCACCGCGCAGAACCAGCCCCACACCGCCAGTGCCGCGGTGACCGCGCCGCCGTCGCTGTTCGACGGGACGTGGTTGAGGGCCCACAGGTGGGCGACGTACAGGGTCAGGGACATCGCCCCGGCCGCCGTGATCGGCGTCAAGAGCTTGCGGGCGAGGGCGGACCGGTCGAGCAGGGCGACCGATCCGACGATCACCAGCATCGCGATGCCGAGGTTGCCCAGCAGCTCGAACGCGGTGCCCGAGTGCGGCGAGGCCGAGAGCAGGAACTGCAGCATGTCCGACGACCACGGATCGAATCCGCTCATCGAATCGGACCACGTGCCGGACGAGCCCGAACCGCTCATCCCGGTCGAGCCCGAGCCCGTCGAGGACGACGCCGTACTCGCACCGGAGGAGCCGGATCCGCCGCTCATAGAGCCGCCGCCCATGCCGCCTCCCGCGAACAGGACCTTCTGCAGCACCCACGAGAGTCCGTAACCGGCCAGCGCCAGTCCGGCGCCGACCGAGGCCATGCCGATGCGCACCCGCTTGGCGGACAGGTCGAGCTTGGCGATCGCCATGCCCGCGAAGATGTAGGCGAGCCAGGGGACGGCCGGGTAGAGGCCGGTGAACAGCAGTCGGCCGAGGCCGTCGGCGCCCATGCGGGTGATCGGGTCGTGCGCGTTGAGCGCGGTGACGAACGCCGGCTGCGCCATGGAGATCCAGTAGAAGACCACGGAGCCGACGACCGCGAACGCGGCCGAGAGGACCGCCAGCGTCTTGACGCCGCACCGCACGAACGGCAGCGCGAGCAGGAAGAACAGACCGTAGAACGCCAGAATGACGATGTCGGTGTGCAACCAGAGGGTCAGCGCCGTACCCAGGGCGATCAGCAGGACCGCCCGGATGACGATCTTCACGATCCGCTGCCGGCGCTCGAGCGCCGGCAGCGGGCGGCGGCCGCCCGCGAGCAGGACCAGCGACAATCCGGCCAGGATCGCGAACAGGGCCGACGAACGGCCGTGCGGAATCTGCATGATCGTGTTGACCACGGGATCCTTGAACTCTTGCATCGGTCCCACGTGCGCGTAGAACATGCCGAAGATCGCCAGCGCGCGGGCCAGGTCGAGCCCGAGCACGCGGCCGAGCGCGCCGCCTTGCGGTGGTTTCGGTTCGGGCGGCGTCTCGCGGTCGGTGCGGACCAGCCGCAGTGTCCGCTCGCTCCGCACGGTGTCGGTGTCAGTCATGGACTCAGCTTGCGGCGGCGCGGGCGCACTTCCCATCCGGCGAAGGGCCGCCGCGCCTCCGCAGACGGCGGGAACCGCTCCCCCCTGGCGGGGACTCCTCGCCCGCCGACCGACCGAAGCACCCCCGCCGACCGGCGGCAATCGCCGCGGAACGGCCGCGACGGAAGCGCGGCGGGGTCCGGCCGTGCTACGAATCGATCCGTGGAACCGACAAGCGAGGAGCGGCCGTGATCCGGGTACTGATCGTCGACGACGAGGCGTTGATCCGCAGCGGCATCGAGCTCATCCTCAACGCCGCACCGGACATCGAGGTCGTCGGCGCGGTCACCGGCGCCCGCGCGGTGGCCGAGGCCGAACGCCTGCACCCCGACATCGTCCTGCTCGACATCCGTATGCCTGATGTGGATGGTCTGACGGTGCTCGACCGCATGCGTTCGAAGCCTTCGCCGCCCGTGGTCGCCATGCTCACCACCTTCGACAACGACGAGTACGTGGCCGCCGCCCTCCACCGGGGCGCGGCCGGGTTCCTGCTCAAGGACACCGCCCCCGACCACCTGGCCCTGCAAGTGCGCACGCTCGCCGCCCACGGCGTGGTCCTCTCCCCCAAAGTCACCTCCACCGTCGTCGACGGCTTCCTCGCCTCGGCCCGCAGGCGGCCCGCCGACACCGGCCTCATCGACACCTTGACCGACCGGGAGCGGACCGTCCTCGTGCAGCTCGCCGACGGACTGTCCAACGCCGACATCGCCGCCCGCCTCTACCTCGGCGTCGGCACCGTCAAAGACCACGTCTCGGCGATCCTCACCAAACTCCAGGTCGCCAACCGGGTCCAGGCCGCGCTCCTGGCCGAACGCGCGGGCCTGCTCGACAGAGGCGAGCAGCGATGAGCTCGGTCGCGGCCCGCCTGACGGCCTGGTGGCATTCGGGCTCACGCGGGCCCGCCGTACTCCTCGACGCGGCCCTCATCGCCGTGGCCGGGGCCGACCTGTGGTTCAACCACATGCCAGGGAACTGGTGGGACGACGCCGTACTCGTGGCCGGGGTGCTCGCTCTGGCGGTGCGTCGCCGGTTCCCGTTGGCGGTCTTCATCGCCACACTGCCGATGCCGCTGCTGATGGGCCAGTCGGCGGCGTCGCTCATCGCGCTGTTCACGGTCGCGTGCTCGACGCGGAACCGGTGGCTGCTGAGCGGGTGCGCCTTGGTGTACGCGGGCTTGACGATCGCCCCGTGGTGGGGCGGCGGCGACATCCTCGCCGAATCGGCCTTGCCGGTGTGGGGCGTGTACTCGCTGGCGCCCGCGGGTGCGGCGGTCTTCCTGGGACAACTGGTGCAGACCAAGCAGGAACTGTCACGGCGCCTGGAGGAGATCAGCGAGGTCCGCGAGCACGAGCAGGCGCTGGCGACGCAGCGGGTGCTGGCGCAAGAGCGCGCCCACCTGGCCCGGGAGATGCACGATGTCGTCTCGCACCAGGTGAGCCTGATCGCGGTGCGGGCCGGGGCGTTGCAGGTGAGCACCGAGGAATCGGTCTCGAAGGAAGCCGCCGACACGATCCGGACGCTGGCGGCTCGCACGCTGGACGAGTTGCGGTACATGGTGAGCGTGCTGCGCGCAGGAGGCGGCGCGGGCAACGGTCTCGCACCACAGCCCACACTCGAGCAGCTCGGCGAACTCGTCGACAACGCCGGCATGGGGGCCGAGCTGGAGACGGGACCGCTGCCGGAGCTCAGCCCCCCGGTGCAGCGGGCGATCTACCGCACCGTGCAGGAAGCGCTGACGAACGCCCGCAAGCACGCTCCCGGCGCCGCGGTCCGCGTCCAGGTCGCCCAGTACGACGGTGCCGTACTGGCAGAGGTCGTCAACACGGCACCGAAACGACCGGTGATGCCGCTGCCCAGCGCAAAACACGGACTGATCGGCCTCAGACAGCGCGCGGAACTGCTCGGAGGAGCATTCGAAGCAGGGCCGACGAACACAGGGGGCTGGAGGGTCGCGCTGCGCGTGCCGCTGCAGGCGATGGCCTGAGCATCCGAGTGCTTGCTCCTGCTCTTCTGACCCGCCGCCCGGACTGTGGTGCCGCAGGCACGTCGGTTGCATCCGACCGGCCTGCAGCTCCACTGATCTCCCGCAACTCACCGGAGACCCTCACCTGCTTCCCCGGCAGCGGACCGACAGGCGGCGCTCGGTGCGCACGGTGTGCGCTATCCTCGCCGGGAGCTGCAGGAGGTTGCCATGGCTGAACCGTCGATCCCGTCCGTATGGGCTCGCGAGGTCACTGCGAAGCCCGCCGGGCTCAGCCGCGAGCGGATCGTGGCCGCAGCGCTGAAGCTGCTGGACGCGGAGGGCTTGGCGGCGTTGAGCATGCGCTCGCTGGGGAAGCGGCTCGACGCGGGCGCGACCTCGATGTACCGGCACGTCGCCAACAAGGACGAGCTCCTCGAACTGGTCGTGGACGAGGTGTACGGCGAGGTGGCGGTGCCCGAGCCGGGTGGACGGGACGGCTGGCGCGACGGGGTCGCCGCTGCGGCGCGGAGCCTGCGTGCGATGGCGCTGCGCCACAAGTGGGTGACCGGAGTGCTCGGGCAGGTAGGTCTGGCCTACTTGGGTCCCAATCTCTCTCGGGTCTCACAGCGGATGCTCGACGTGTTCGGCGCGGGCGGGTTCGACCCGCTGGAGGCCGATCAGGCGATGAGCGCTGTCACCGCCTACGTGGTCGGCACCGCGACCAGTGAGGCCGCGTGGCTGGACCTGGTCGACCGCAGCGGCAAATCCGAGGCGGAACTCGTTGCGGGACTGCGGGAGACGCAAGACCACCTGAACGAGACGGCCGCCGCCGGGGCGTACGACGACCCGGCCGCGTACCGCGAGGACGCCTTCGCGTTCGGGCTGGACCTGATCTTGGACGGGCTTCAAGCCCGGCTCGACCGCAAGCCCTGACCTCGATCACCAGGACGGGCGGCGCGAAAGCGCCGCCCGTTTTCCTTGCGCTCCAAACAGTTCGATGCCAACGCGCGGCCCCTCTTGCACACCGCTCAACATGATGCGTACAGTGTTCTCATGAAGCGCACAGTGTGCGCAAGCTGAGGAGGACATGATGACCGACGCTGCAACCGAACCGCGCCGATCGCCGGGGCGCCGCCTGATCGGCGGCCTCGGGCGCGGACTCGCCTGGGCCACCGCCGCACTGACCATCCTGATCGGACTCGCGTTCTTCAGCGGCCCGATCCCGCTCGGTCCCGCCGAGGACACGGTGAGCGTGGTCGCGATGCTCGTACCCTGGTTGACCGGCACCCTGATCGTGTTCGGCCTTATCGGGATCGCCATTGCCATATGCGCGTGGCGGGTTCGGCGCCGGGCGCTCGCGACCGCCGGGATCCTCGCGGGGATCTCGGCCTCGCTCATGTGCGCCGTCCCATGGATCGCCGCGGGACGCGACGCCGACGTGTCCTGGGGCGAGTACTTCGCCGCCGCGCCGGAGGCGATGCCGGACGCGACCGAGACCTACGCGACAGTGGACGGTCAGGATCTCGAAGTCGACGTCTACGAGCCCGCTGACACCGGCGGCCCGGCGCCCGCGATCGTCTACGTGCACGGCGGCGGCTGGTCCGGCGGATCGCGATCCGAAAGCGCCCCTTGGCAGCAGTGGCTGGCCGACCAGGGCTACGCGGTCTTCTCGATCGACTACCGGCTCGCTTCTCCGCCGCGCTGGCAGGACGCGGTGGGGGACGTCAAGTGCGCACTTGGATGGGTGCGCGCCAACGCTGCGGCGTTCGGGGCCGATCCCGCCACCGTCTCGCTCGTCGGCGACTCCGCGGGCGGGCACCTCTCGATGATGGCCGCCTACACCGTCGGCGACCCGGGGTTCACGCCCTCATGCGCCGTCGAGGACGCTCCGGTGGCCTCGGTGTCGTCCTGGTTCGCTCCCACCGACCTCACCACGCTCGCGGCCGACTCGGACATGCCCGCCAGTGCCGAGGGCTACCTCACCCCGTTCCTCGGCGCGCGCCTGGACGAGGAACCCGGCCGCTACGAGACGGCCTCGCCGCTGACCCATGTGGACGCCGAAGCGCCTCCAACGATGATGGTGCAGGGCGAAGCAGATCGGCTCGTGTCACTCGACCAGGGCGCGGTGCTGGCGCGAGCGCTCAGGGCGGCCGGCGTCCCGGTCTCGGAGCTGGACCTGGCATGGTCGCATCACGGCTTCACCGGCCGGTGGGGCTCGTGGGGTTCGCAGGCGCTGCGGCCGGCGACGCTGGAATTCCTCGGTGAGTACGCGCGATAGCTCTCGACGAGCTGTCCGGAGACTACTCGCCCGGTCTCAGACCTGAGGCCGGGCGAGCAGGGGCGGCGAAGCGTCGTACTGGCGGTCGGCTTCTGTCCTGGGGTGGTTCAGCGGGAGTGCGAAGCCGCTTCCGGCTCGCGTTCGGGCGGGCGGGCCGCTTCGGGGCGTCCTTCGACGTCGAGCTGAGGGAGCCGGCGGTCCATGGCGCGCGGCAGCCACCACGCCTTCGGACCGAGCAGGCGCATCACCGCCGGGACCGCCAGACATCGGATCACGACGGCGTCGATCAGCACCGCGACGGCCAGCGCGAAGCCCGCTTGCTGCAGCATCCGGTCAGGCATCATCGCGAACGACCCGAACACCACGATCATCACCGCCGCGGCCGCTGTGATCACTCCGCCGGTGTGGGCGAGTCCTTCGCGGACGGCGTGCTGCGCGTCGCCGGTCGCCGTCCAGATCTCGCGCATCCGCGACAGCAGGAACACCTCGTAGTCCATTGACAGGCCGAACACGATGGCGAAGATGAAGACCGGCATGAACGCCTCGATCGGGCCGGGGTCGGCCCACAGCCACCCGTCCTGGTAGACCAGCTTCATCGCGCCAAGGGCGGCGCCGATAGAGAGCACGTTGAGCACGGCGGCCTTGGCCGCGATCACCGCCGACCGAAACACGCTCAGCAGCAGCAGACCGGACAGTCCGATCACGACGATGACGAACAGCGGGAAGCGGTCCGCGATCGCTCCGGAGTAGTCGATGGTGGCCGCAGTGGGACCGCCCACCAGGTGGGGCTCGCCGAGCTCGTCGCGCAGGTCGGTGACCAGTTCGGCGGTGGCCTCATCCTGGGGCGAGGTCGTCGGTTCGGCCCGGATCAGGAATACGCCGTCGGCGATGGGCGTCGGAGGGCTCACGCGTTCGGCCACGATGCCGGGATCTGCGGCGATGACCGCGTGAGCGGCCTCCGCCTGTTCCCGGGTGCCCTGTGTGACGATCAGCAACGGCCCGTTGGCGCCGGGCCCGAAGCTCTCGCTGATGAGGTCGTACGCCGCCCGCGTCGTGGTGTCCTCGCCGTCGTTGCCGGCGTCGTTGAATCCCAGGTGGATGCCCAGTGCGGGGGTCGCCAACGCACCAAGCGCGATCACCGACACGAGCAATGCCGGCCAAGGCTTGCGCTGCACGAATCGTGCCCAGCGGCGCCAGCGTTCGCCGGGTTCGCGGCTGGTCTTGGCCGCGCGCTTGCGGACCTGCTTCTCGATCCGCTTGCCGAACAGTCCGAGCAGTGCGGGCAGGAGGGTCAGGGAGGCGACCATCGTCACGAGCACGGTCACGGCGACCGCGGTCACCATTCCCTCGAACGCGGCGATGCCGAGCGTGAACAGCCCGGCCATGGCGAGGATGACACTGGCGCCGGCGAAGAGCACCGAGCGCCCCGCGGTGGCCAGGGCCGTCGCCGTGGCCTCGGGCCGGTCCGCGCCTCGCAGCAGTTCGCCGCGGTAGCGGCTGAAGACCAGGAGGGCGTAGTCGATGCCGACGCCGAGTCCGACCAGGACCAGCAGCGCCGTCGTGTAGTCGGGGATTGCGATCAGGTGGGAGAGCAGCGCTGCGAGTCCGAGCACGGTGCCGACGGCGAAGACCGCGGTGATCAGCGGCAGGCTGGCCGCGAGGAATGAGCCGAACATGAAGATCAGGATCACCAGTGCCGCGAGCATCCCCGCTCCCTCTGCTCCGGACCCTCCGCCGTTCTCGACTTTCCTGATGCCCTTGCCTTCGAGTTCCACCTGCAGGCCGTCGGCGCTATAGGAGCCCGCGACTTCGATGAGCTCGTCGTAGGTCTCGTTCGGGGCGCCGCCCCGCTCGACGTCCAGTGCCACGTCGACCAGTGCGACCGTGCCGTCGGCCGAGACGGTGCCGAGCCGCGGGTCGGGCGGCGTGACCTGCTCGACGTGGTCGATGGCCGCCAAGCCCTCGCTGAGCCCGGCGAGGTCCACGTCGGCGTCCCAGCCTCGCTCGTCGTGGAGCACCACGGTGACGCTGTCGCCGTTCTGTTCGGGACGGTGCCGTTCCAGCAGGTCGGCCATCGCCTGCGACTGGCTGCCGGGCAGGGAGACGTCGCTGCCGTTGCTGTAGTCGTCGCCGATCGCCTGCGCTGCAAAGGTGACGCCGACGAGGACGGCGACCCAGGAGATCAGGGCCGTCCAGCGGTGCCGCTGTGCGAGTCCGGCCAACCGACGCATCCCGGTGGGGCGGGCGCGCGACGCCATCGGGCGGTCGGGGACCGCATCGGCTCGGTCGTGGCCCTGATCGGGTCGGGGCGCATCGGTCATGGAAGCCTCCATAGATGGGTGTCGTCGCTGTCCATCGTCGCGCTCCGGCGGAGGGTCCGTCTTCGGTCGGCGGATGGCGGCGTCTACGCAGATTCGCGTAGCGACCTGCATCCCTGCCGCGCTCCTCGACGTACACGATCGCGCTTCGCGTCGGACTCCGGGCCTTCGCGATCGCCCTATGATTGCGGCATGTTCGACCGCGTCACGTCCGTTCGCATGCCGGTGGCGGCGCAGGACGTGATGCTCGCGTCCTTCGTCGCCGCGATGCAGGTGCAAGGCGTCCTGCAGATCGCCGCCAGGTCCGAAGTGGTGTCGCGACCGCTCAGCGACTTCGGGAACCTGGGAACCGTCCTGCTGATCGTGAGCGGGCTCGTACTCGCGGTGCGCCGACGCTGGCCGGTACCGGTCCTTCTCGCCACAGGGGCCGCCAGCGCGGCCTACTACGCCCTCGACTTTCCGGACGGTCCAGGGGGACTGGCGCTCATGGTCGCGCTCTACACCGTCACCGCCTACGGGGACGGGCGGCGGTCGCTGGCGGTCGCCGGCGCGGCCATCGCGGTGCTCGCCACCGCCTGGCTGGTCGCCGCGCAGGGCATCGAACCGGCGTCCGCGATCGGTTGGGTCTTCTTCAGGATCGGCATCTCAGGTATGTCGGCGACCTTGGGCGAATCAGTTCGATCCCGGCGGGTGATCGCTGCCGAGGCCGTCGAACGCGCCGAGGCGGCAGAGCGGACCCGTGAGGAGGAGGCGCGGGCCCGAGTCGACGCCGAACGGCTCCGGATCGCCCGCGAAGTGCACGACACCGTCGCCCACGCCATTGCGGTCATCAACGTGCAAGCGGGGGTCACCGCGCATCTGCTGGACAAGCGACCGGAACGCGTGCGAGAGACCTTGGAGGCCATCAAGCACGCCAGTTCCGCGGCGCTGCAGGAGATGCGCACCATCCTCGGCGTGCTCCGGGACCCGGCGGACGGGCGGGAGCCCCATCCCGGGTTGGGTCAGATCGGCGACCTCACCGCACGGGCGCGGGAGGCCGGACTCGACGTCCGGCTCGATGCGAGTCCGCCTCCGTACCAGTTGCCCAGCGCAGTGGACAGCACCGCTTACCGGGTCGTGCAGGAGTCGATCACCAACGTGATCCGGCATGTCGGCCCCACGCAAGTCACGATCTCGTTGGCATACGGCCTCGACGAACTCGAGGTGCAGGTGGTCGACGAAGGTTCCCAGAGGGCACCACGCGGTGCCGTCGTAACACTCGCTGGTGAGCAGGGCTCAGGAAGGGGCATCCTCGGCATGCGCGAGCGCTGCCAGCTCCTCGGCGGCGATGTCACCGCTCGTCCCCGGGCCGGCGGCGGATTCGAGGTCGTTGCGCGGCTGCCGCACGCCCCCGTCGGGTCGGCACTCTGATGGGTGTCTTGGAAGGCCGACCGATCAGAGTGCTGCTCGCCGACGACGAAGTCCTGGTCCGATCGGGATTCAGAGCGCTGCTCGACCTCGAGGACGACATCGAGGTAGTGGGTGAGGCCGCGACCGGCGCACAAGCGGTCAAGCAGGCGCGCGAGACACGGCCCGACGTCGTCCTCATGGACATCCGCATGCCGTCGATGGACGGCATCGAGGCGACCGGCGAGATCGTCAGGATGGACGGACTCGAGGAGGTACGGATTCTGATCCTGACCACCTACGAGACCGACGCCTATGTATTCGAGGCGCTGCAAGCCGGCGCAAGCGGCTTCCTACTCAAGGACGCGGGCCCGCCTGAGCTCCTGCACGGCATCCGAGTGGTGGCGGCCGGCGACGCGCTGCTCGCTCCGCGGATCACTCGGCGGCTGATCGGCCAGGTCACCGCGAGTCGCGCCGCATCGAAGGCCGGCGAGGAACGACTCGCCGTTCTGACCCAACGCGAACGCCAGGTGCTCACGTTGGTGGGGCGAGGGCTGAGCAACGACGAGATCGGGGTTGAGCTGTTCCTCAGCCCGGCCACCGCCCGCACCCACGTCAGCCACGCCATGAGCAAGCTCGGCGCCCGCGACCGCGCGCAGTTGGTGGTCATCGCCTTTCAGACCGGACTCGTGACCCCTTAGTCGACTGCCTCTCGGCCCGAATCCGCGCAGTACGCCATCGGCAGCGTCACGACCGTCCTCCGAGGCGCCTGAGCCCGCGAGCACTCGATGAAGAAATGATCATTGCCCGCCGTGTTCCGGGTTCTCGCCCACAAGGCCGAGAACCCGGAACACGTTCAGACCCGCCACCATGGCTCGGTTGCGGATTGATCGCGCAGGGCGTTGGTGAGGCAGTGGACCTCTCCTCCCACGGTGCCGACCGCGTGCCCGTAGTCCCAGGCTTCGACCCAGGCGATCCGACTGCCCGCGGCGCTGAAGGCCGTTTCGGCACTGTTCGCGAGTACGTCCCGCCCGGCCGAGTCGAGTGGCCCGTGGGGTTTGATGGCGAGGAAGGTGCCGGTGCCGGTTTCGACGCCGTTGACGATGGCGGGCATGTGGTTCGCCACGATGTCCTGGCGAGGGTAGCCATCGACGACGAGTTCGGTGAACACCGCCGGGACTCGCACGATCTCCTCCTCCCCGAGACCGAGTTCCGCGGTCAGGACCGCAACCGCAGCCTCGATGCCGTCCGTCGCAATCCGGTTGCCCTCGATCAGCTCCGGTGACGCCAATGCCTCCTCCACGGTCATGGCCGGGCCCGTTTCGAGGCCCTGCACGAGGGTCTGGCCGCCGAGGCCGTCGTCGACCAGCCCCTCGAGCAGCTCTGTACCCAGCGCCGGGTCGGCGACGACCGCCGCCCAGCCGCGGTCGTTCTCGGCGGCGGTGAACGACAGGAACTCGTCGACATGGCCGACGCCGAGCCAGCTCGTGTCGATCGCGAGCGGCGCTTGGTCGCCTTGCGCCTCAAGGAGCTCGACGAACGAGGGGTCGGGCGCGGCGTCGCCGCCGTCCGAGCCGTACAGGATCCTTCCAGCAGGCCAGGTGCCCTCTGCAGTGGCATGGGGCGGGGCGACGATGACATTGCCGGTGGAGCTGAACGAACCCCACAAGGCGTTGTACTCGTCCTGGCCGACCCGGTCGGGACTGTACGCCTGGACCGCGGCCGTGTCGGCCCCGCGCAGCAGCGAGAACACCGGCCGTCCCGCATCGCGCAGCGGGAACTCGGCGGTGCTGCCCTCTGGATCGACGACGGCGGAGCGCAGCAGCACCGTCATGGTGTGCGGGAGGCCGTCGCGGCCGGGCATGGCGGCGTAGCCGGTGATGAACTGGTCCCGCATCCACCGGTCATCGCCGGTGGGGTACATGGTCAGTCGTCCGTCGAGCCCGGCCGACTCCAGGCCGGCGACCAAGTCTTGGCGGAAGGCCTCCTCACCGTCGTGGACGGCAGGGGTCTCGACATCAGGGTCGTAGCCGTCCCGTTCGGCGGCCTCCACTCCAGTCCTGTTGTCGGCGACGATCAGTCGGTCGATCGGAGCCAACTCGTGGCTCAGTAGCAGCGGCGCGATACGGACGCGCACCTGGTCGGACTCGACGGATCGCCCGTCCCGCACGGTCAGCGTCACGTCGACGAACCCGTCCCATCCCTCCGAGTCCCGGGTGAAGTCGGTGGCTTCGAGGGCCAGGTCAATGCCGCCGCGCAGACGGTCGGCGGCGATCCGTTCGTTCGGGCCGAGCACGGCGTAGTCGTCGCCGTCGCGGACGAACAGACGCGCGGTTGCCGCCGAGGCCTCGTCGACACTGATCGCGGCACTCGCGCTGTCCCCGATGCCGCGCATCGGCCTGATCCGCAGCGATGCCATGTCGAGGAGGTCGGCCGCGCCGTTGACCACCTCGTCAGCGCCATCCGAGCAGGCCGCCAGGGCGTCGTCGCCGAGCCGCTCCCCATCGGCTCCAGCGGTTGGGCAGGCCTCGAGGTCGTCGTCGAGGTTGGGCACCACGATGGCGCCCCGTTCGGTCGTCCATTCGCTCCTGCCCGCACTGTCGGTGGCGTTGACACGACCGTCGCGGTTCGTGTCGGCCAGCAGCAGCGCGGGAGCGGGTCGCCGTGGGGGGGGGGGCCCCGCGCGGGGGGGGGGGTGGGCCCCGGCGGGGGGGGGGGGGGGGGGGGGGGGGGGGCCCCCCCCCCCCCCCCCCCCCCGACCCCAGCGCCAGCAAGGAAGCCAACATCAATGCGGGCCAACGGAATCGGTGTCTGATTCTCGGATCTGTCATGCCGTCGACTCTGGTCGAGGCGAGTGCGGGACGGTATCCCCGAGCGGCTGATTCTCAGGCCGTTCATATGCGCCCGCTCTGCCCTTCGGCAGAGGGCGGGCCGGGCGCGCGTCTCTAGACTTGGCTCCCATGCAGCAGTGGATCAAACCGGCGGCACGCTGGACGGCCGCTGCGGCTGTGGTCGGCTTGGCGGTGTCGGAGGCGTTCGCCACCGGTTCGGCGGCGTCCGCGCCCGCCGCCCTGGCCACAGCCGCCCTTGCCGCCAGGCCGATTCTGCGAGACCGTCAGCGACCATGGGCGCTGCTGGCCGTCGCGGTTGTCTCCCTCATGGCGACGGCCGACCCGGGAGCGGCGACCTCGAACCGTGCCGCAGCGTGGTGGATCGCGGAGACCGCCGTGCTGGTCGCACTGGTCGCGTTGGGTTCGAGCACGGCCGCGACCAGAATCGAAGCGACAGCCGTCGTATCCGCGGGCATCGCGATAGGGCTGTCGCCGCTGCGCCTCGGCCTGCGAATGGACCCGCCCTCCGCCCCGGAAGAACTCGCCGTGCTGGTTCTATTGTGGACTGTTGCCGCGGTCGCGGCAGCCGCGGTCGGTCGGTTCGTGCGACGCCAACGGCACGAACGGGATCGGGCCGTCGGCGAGGCGCGCCGCGCGCAGCGGTTGTCACTCGCGCGGGACCTTCACGACTACGTCGCCCACGACGTGACCGGCATCGTCGTTCAAGCCCAAGCGGCACAGATCGTCGGCGAACCCGCCCAGGCGCTCGCCGCACTCGCCCGCATCGAGACAGCCGGGCTGCAGGCCCTCTCCTCGCTCGACCGCACGGTCCTCCTCCTGCGCGAACACGACGCTCTCCTGCGCGACCAGGGCCACAGCTTTGCCGACATCGCCGTCCTGGCACGGCGATTCGAGGAGACCGGAGGCGCGAGGACCAGCATCGCCATTGACCATGGACTCACCAATGTCACGATCCCCGAGACGGTCAGCGCGCTTGCGCACCGCATCGTGACCGAAGCGCTGACCAACGTCCGCAGACACGCACCCGACGCCGCCGACGTCCGCATCTCCCTGAACAGACTCCCGAACGCGTTGGCGGTCGAGGTCGCCAACGACCTGCCACCTGCATCGAACGGCGGACACCAGACCCGGATCGCCGGAGGTCAAGGTTTGCATCAGCTGGAGGGCTCGGTGAACGGCCTCGGCGGCACGTTCGATGCCGGACCCGACGACCACGAGAGCTGGCGCCTGTCCGCGGTGCTGCCGCTGTGACCATCCGCGTCCTCATCGCCGACGACCACGACCTGGTCCGCCACGGCTTTCGCATGATCCTCGACGCCCAACCCGACATGCGCGTAGTCGGCGAGGTCGCCGACGGCGAAGCGGCGCTCGCAGCCGCCCGCAGGCTCAGCCCCGACGTCGTACTCGCCGACATCCGCATGCCGCGACTCGAAGGGATCGAAGTCCTCAAACGGCTGAACGCCGAAACCCACCCGCCCAAAGTCATCGTCGTGACCACCTTCGACGACGACGATTACGTCCGCACCGCCTTGGACGCAGGCGCCTCCGGCTTCGTCCTCAAACGCTCGGGGCCGGCCCTGCTTGTGGAGGCCGTCCGCGCCGCGGTCGCCGGAGACACCCTCATCAGCCCGTCGCTCACCATCCGACTCCTGACCGGCCTGGCCGAACGCAAGCCCGATCCCGAGAACGGACCCGGCCTGTCCGAACGCGAACGGCAGGTGGTCAGACTGGTGGCAGAAGGCAAGTCCAACGCCGAGATCGCCACCGACCTGTTCATTTCAGCCGGCACCGTCAAGACGCATATCGCCAACGCTCAGCGAAAGACCGGGGCCCGAAACCGCGTCGGCATCGCCGCCTGGGCCTGGAGAACCGGACTCGCCACCCCATGACCGCGCAGCGAGGAAGCGACCCGTTCGCGGCACAACATGTACGAGATGCATTGCTGGCCAAGAAAATAGGAATCTTCCTCGCCTGACCGATGGTCTGGTGCACTCCAGAAGACGCTCGCCGAGCGATACTGCGTCGACCTTTCCAGTGTCAAGCGGTTGGTCCGGGAAGCGAGGCGAGAACGATCGAACCGGGATGCAATCGGTAGCGTGGCGACATGAGCGGGACAGGAATGCGGTTGGCGCGGGTCATCGAGCGAGCCGAAGATACGGTCCTGCGGAAGGCGGAACTTGACTTCGCCGTGGCCGCCGAACCGTTTCCCGGTGCGGCGGTCGGACACTTCGGCTCCGCCCTCGCCACTCGACTGGCCGAACTACCGCAGCACGTCCCGTACAACAAGGCCAGACCCTTCCGGCAGGAACAGCGCGGCGCACTCCACGAAATGCTGGCCTTCTACAACGATCACGGCCTGCACCCGGCGCTCGAGGTCTGGGCGGGCGACTCCGACGCAGGCCTTCACCGCGACCTACTGGATGCCGGTCTGGTGCCCGGCCGCCCGACGGCCATACTGCACGCCCGGCCGTCCCCCGTCCAAGCATCGGGCAGCGTGACCGTCCACGAGATCGACGACGACGAACGCTACATGGAGATCCTGTACCAGGGCTACGGAGTCGACTCAGAGGCGATCGAGTTCCGCACCATGCTCTCGATAGAGCACCACACACGCGGGATACGGCGATACATCGCCTTCGTCGAGGGCCACCCGGCCGCAGCGGGGGCCTTGTTCACCCACGAGGGCACGAGCTACCTCGCCGGCGCGGCGACACTACCGGCCTACCGCCGCCACGGATGCCAAGGCGCCCTCATCACCCGACGCCTCAGCGACGCCGCCGAAGACAGCGACCTGGCAGTCGTCACCGTCGCATTCGCCTCGCCCAGCCACGACAACCTCGCCCGGCTCGGCTTCCAGACCACCCACACCCGCACCGTATGGCAATAGCCGGACCGACCGAGGCGACCGCTACCACAGGATGATCGCCCGCAGGCCGGTAACCTCCTGTCGCGGCACGATCGCTGCCGGAGACCACTTGCCGGCCTTCAGTGAACGACCGTAAAGGCGCTCGAAGCGGCAATTTAACGCTAGGTGTGCCAACAAACTCCGGTCGAGCCATTGACTACACATAGAGATCTCTCTATAGTTCGAGTCGCCGGAATAATCATCAGATGTTTCGGAACCAGGTTGCGATATGTGAGCGATAACTGTCCTATCGGCCGGGTCTGCTGACCCTGCAGCGCTAGCGGCATGACGCAGGTCCGGCTCGGGCGTTCCTGAGGTAGCGGGCGTGCTTGGCGCGAGACCGAGCCCGGATCCCTACGGCCGCCTGGAATGGAAATGATCCTACGAATTCAAGGAACAAGAGATGCGAACAAGAGCAAGGTGGCTCGGACCGATCGTGGCGCTCGGTCTCATGGTGGGCATGGTGGCGATGCCGATCGGTACCGCGAGCGCGGAGTCGAACGGCGGGGTTCGGGTCATGCCGCTGGGTGACTCCATCACCGAGGGCACGGCCACGCCGGGTGGATACCGGATCGGCCTGTGGCAGCACCTCGTCAACGGCGGGTACACCGCGGACTTCGTCGGGTCGCAGTTCAACGGCCCGGGAAGTCTCGGCGACCACGATCACGAAGGCCACCCCGGCTGGCGTATCGACCAGATCGACGCGAACATCGTCGACTGGCTGAACACCTACCAGCCACAGACCGTGCTGCTGCACATCGGCACCAACGACATCCTGCAGAACCACGATGTCGCCGGCGCCCCGAACCGGCTGTCCGCACTGATCGACCGCATCACCACGACGGCGCCGAACGCCGAGGTGTTCGTCGCGCAGATCACTCCGCTCGGATGGAGCGAGGGGGACGCGGCGGTGAACAGCTTCAACGCGGCGATCCCCGGCATCGTGCAGAGCAAGGTGAACGCCGGCAAGAACGTGCACCTGGTCGACATGCACAGCGCCCTGACCGCCGCCGACCTGGACGACGGCGTCCACCCGACCGCCGCCGGATACGACAAGATGGCCGCGGTCTGGTACTCCGCACTGCAATCGGTACCCGGCAGCATCGGCACGCCGACGGACAGCACCGAGATCGTGGGAGCCCAGTCCGGCCGCTGCCTCGAGGTCACCGGGCTCGGCACCGACAACGGCACCGACGTGCAGCTGTGGGACTGCTGGGGCGGCTCCAACCAGCAGTGGACCTACACCCCCGGCAAGCAGCTCATGGTGTACGGCAACAAGTGTCTGGACGCCTCCGGCCAGGGCACCAGCAACGGCACCGCGGTGGTGATCTGGGACTGCAACGGACAACCCAACCAACAGTGGAACGTCAACGCCGACGGCACCATCACCGGTGTGCAGTCCGGCCTGTGCCTGGACGCCTCAGGCTGGGGCACCAGTAACGGCACGAAGGTCAAGCTCTGGACCTGCGGCAGCGGACAGGTCAACCAGCAATGGACCAGACGGTAACTACGGCGTGCCGTCTCGCAGATTGTTAAGCACGACAAGGACGGCGACGTTGCAGGTGTCCCTGCGATCGCGACCATCGATACGGCCTCGGGCCCGCCGATGGTCGCGATCAGCAGGGGCGCGCTCAGGAGCGCGAAGCCGAACCCGGACAGCGACTGGACGATGGCACCGCGGCGGGCGCGGCCGCGGTCATCGGCACCGCGACGGTCGCGCTGGCGCGGACCACGCAGCCGCGTCAGGGATCTGGCACACCAGATCCTCGACCACTAACCGCCAGCGGACGGTCGCGGCGGGCGAGGTTCTGCAGATCGAGGTAGGCGCGGTCGGCTGCGGTCGCTCGGGTCGGTCGCTCGTTCACAGCAGGATCTCCAAGGCGTTCTGCAGCGCGGGGCGCGCTTTCGGGAAGTCGCTGGCCATGGCAAGGATGGCGGCCGGGGATGTCGCAGGGCGACGCAGCCATCGTTCGGCCTCGACAGCGAGTTCATGGCCTTCGAGTTGTCGCAGACGAAAAGCGTCGATGATGCTCCGTTCGGGTCCATATAGACCGATCGCGGTTTCCTCATCGAGCTCCAATTCGGTGCGACCGACGGTGAAGGTCTCGGGATCGAAGGAATGCCAGGCGACCGGCGCTTCGGTGACGGGGCGGCGGTGGCCTCGCGGGATCGCGATGTCGATGACGGGCGGGATCTGGTCGGTCAGGTTGCGCCGAGACCAGGCAGATCGTGGCCTGAGACGCCCGCTGGACGATCTCGTGGAGCAAAGTCTGCGCCAGAACAACGCGAGGATGCCTGACAGCGCATCGCTGAACTCGCGTTCCCCGGCCGAGTACGCGGCGGCAATCTCCCGGACCCGCCGCTCGAACACCGCTTTCAACGGTTCGGAGTGTCTCGGCGGCTGCAAGTTTCGCGGGGAAGGCATCGGGCTCTGCCACAGCCAACTCGCGGAACAGCACCATCGCCCTCGTCGCAAGCCCCGTTTCCCGGTCGAGAGGCGAGGCTGCCGCTTGTCAGACCGGGCTGTCGATGCCCAAGACTATGCTGGACCCGTCGGGGAATTCCAGAAGATGGAAGACGCCTTCGACGGAGCCCTTGGGCTCGCGTCAGTCCCGGCCGCGGTCCCAGTACCGGTCGGCGCTCCGCGGTACTGCGTCTGCCCCATGAGGGTTTGTCCTTCAGTTCGGGCCGCGGGGGGTTGGGGAGCGGCATCCAGAACGTTAGCGGCTGGCCGCGTGTCACGAGGTCCCTCGCCTCGCGCTGGCAGTGGCCTGCCGGTGTCCCGCCGGTGTCCCGCCTTGTATGTCACTCATCCTGCGGGAAAAATTGCCTAGTTATCGGATCAAGTCGGCATCGTCCACGGCCGCAGCAGGCCGAGGCGAAGCACCGCCGCAAGCGGAACGCTCGCCGTTCCTCCGGGAGGCGTCAAGCACGCCAGGAGACTGCAATCCTCACCCAGCTAATGAAAGGCCCCGTTGTGCCCAGCCGAAAACTAGCGGCCCTGCCCTTTGTCCTCGCCCTCCTCGGACTCGCGGCGTGCACTGCCGAAGCCGGCCCCACGGTTTCCGGCGGAGAACTCGCCGAACTGGCCGCGGACGCCCTGGAGAAGCAGACCGGATCGCGTCCCGACCTCGACTGCGGCGACGACGACTCGATCATCGTCAGTGAAGGCAAGGAGGTCGACTGCGTGGCGACCTCCACCAAGACCGGCGCCGAATACGACGCCATCATCACCTTCACCAGCGTCGAAGGCAGGGAATACGAGATCAGCGTGGAAGTGGCCTCTGAGCCCAACAACGCCCCCAGCGAGGACCCGACCTCCGATCCCGCCGAGGCCGACACCTCGGCAACGGCCGCCGACGCGAACAGCATCGTGGTTCCCGCCCCAGACTTCGCCGCGGCGGTCGCAGACGCGGTGGCGGCCGAATGGGGGGCGGGCAACGACATCGACTGTGGCGACGCCACTACGAGGACCCTGTATGAGGGTGCGATCCACTCCTGCGTGCTGATCGACGTCTCAACAGACGCGGAGTACACCATCACCATCACGGTCACCAGCATCGACGTCGAGGCCGGCAGCTTCAACTTCGAAGCTGTGGTGGATGAGACCCCGTTGAACCGTTAGGACCGTGCGCTGCCGGGCCGCCCCGCGACCCGGCAGCGCGAACTCGCTGTCGCAATCGACAAGTGCCTGACCCGTTGGAATCCCACGACATGACCTACCCAGCGCCCGTACCCCCTCATGCCCCTAGCCGAGCGCATGCCCGGGATCACCATCGCAGCCGTGGTGCTCGATTTGGGTCCTGCTCGGTGCCGGTCATTGGTGCCCTGCTGGACCAGCCGATCCTCATCGTCGGCGCATGGTCCTCGGCCCCGGCTTCGGCCCCCGTTGCGGCGTTCTGCAACGGGACCTGACGCTCATCGGCCGGGCCGCGGTCAGCCTCCTAATTGGGTTCGCGGTCACGCTGGCCTGTGAGCGTTCAGATCTCGATGCGGGAGCCGACGATCGTGGCGCGGTCGCGGAGAGCCAGAAGCGCTCGGCCGAGTCGGCGGTGATGCAGGAGGTGGCGATGAACAGGTGCCGATCCAATCTGATCGAGGATCCCTCAGGCTGTCTGCGACACATCGGGTCAGTTAGAGCGTGTCTCAGTTGGCGTGCAAGGCATCTGGTATTACTCAGGTGTGGACAAGTTCGCGAAACGTCTTGTACCCGACGGTCTTTGGGACATGGTCGAGCCGCTGGTTCCGGTCGCGCCGAAGCGCGCGCAGGGCGGCGGAATCGCCCGGGCCGATGACCGGGCCGTGTTCTGCGCGATCGTGTTCGTGTTGACCAGCGGTGTCGCTTGGCGACACTTGCCGCCCTCCTTCGGCGTCTCGCACCAGACCGCGCACCGCCGGTTCACCGAATGGTCCGAGGCCGGGCTGTGGGCGAAGCTCCACCGATCGGTCCTCGACCGGCTCGGCGCCGCCGGCGAGATCGACTGGTCAAGGGCGATCGTCGACGCCGCGAGCATGCGCGCCAAAAAGGGGGATCGCTGACTGGCCCAAACCCGGTCGATCGCGGCAAAGCAGGCTCGAAGGTCCACATTCTCACCGACCGGAACGGGCTACCCCTGGCCCTGGCGGTGTCCGCCGCGAACCTCCACGACTCCCAAGCACTGGAGCTGCTCGTTCAGGGCATCCCAAGATCCGGTCTCGGCGCGGGCCACGCCGCCGCAAACCGGCGAAGCTCCACGCCGACAAGGCCTACGACATCCCCGACTGCCATCGCGCACTGCGCGAGCGCCGGATCGGCGACCGCATCGCGCGCCGCGGCATCGAGTCCTCGACTCGGCTCGGCCGCCACCGCTGGGCCGTCGAACGCACCATCGCCTGGCTCGGCGGCTACCGCCGCCTGACCATCCGATATGAGCGCCACGGCCACCTCTTCGCCGCATTCCTCGCCCTCGCAGCCGCCATCACCTGCTACAAGAAACTCGTGAAGTAGCAGGTCCCCTCGCGCGCCCCGCGACCGCCCATGTTCCCGGTAGGCAGCCGGTCAATGCTCGTCGGTGACATCGTTGAGGGCTTTGACCAGGTCGCGAACTCTTGGCGAGGCCAGCCGGTATCGCATCACGCGGCCGTTGCGGTCGGCGGCGACCAGACCGGCGTCTCGCAGCACGGCAAGGTGATTGGAAACGTTCGGCTGGGTGGAGCCGGTGCTGGTGACCAGCTCGCCGACCGATGCGTCGCCGGTGGCGAGTGCGTGCAGCAGTGCCAGGCGGAGGCGGCAGCTCAGGGCTTTGCCGATGTCGAACAAGCGGTCGTCAACGTCACGGTAATCCATCAGGAGACAATGATATATTCTCTTCATATCATCATCTACTGATATATGGAGGTCCGATGGCCGAGATGGTTTGGTCGCACGTCGACGAGGTTCCGGCCCACCAGTTCACTGACGGCATCACCCTGCGCCAGATGTGGCAGGGACCGGCCGATCGCAAGTCCTACGTCGTCGACATCGCGCCGGGCGCTGTATGGCCGAACCTCGACATCCACGAACCAGGCCCAGAAGAAGTCTTCGTCGTCTCCGGAGTGTTCAACGACGGGGTCCGCGACTACCCCGCCGGATCGTTCATCCACTGCCCGGCCGGCTCCAGCCACGTACCGCAATCGACCACGGGCTGCAGACTGTTCCTCTTCTACCCCGAGGGGTAGAAGACAGGTCCGCGCGAGCAGCGAGCGCGTAAGAGTGTTGACCGGCTATACAGCCGGTCGCCATCACCTGGGACCGGATCGAACCGCCAACTGAGACACGCTCTTAGTAGCCCAGCACTTCAGGGTCGACAACCACCGCGAGGTCTTCTCGCCGAGCATCGCCTTTGAGATAGCAGCGAGCGGCCACCAATCTGATGACCGCTCTCATACTGAATATCCGATTCTGTGGAGCTTGCAACGGCCTACTTGAACCCATCACCCCAGCTCAACACCCACGCAAACCAGCTCCCCGACCTGTTCACCCGGCCCGTCAAAAATCCTGACCCCGCGCCATCACCCCAAAGCACCGTCACCGCCTGGGCGCTAAACCGCCGCCTGTCCGACGAAGTCAGGAGCGCCATCGTGTCCGCGTACCGAGAGGGTGTCCGCCAACAGGTCCTCGCCGACCGCCACGGGATCAGCCTCTCCAGCATCAAGAGACTGCTTCGAGCGTCACGGAGCACGAGGTGACCGCTAGCGGCTCTTCTCGGGCTTCGGGCATTTGCGGCCTTCGACCATCGCTGAACAGTGCTCCCTGAACGCCTCCTTGGCGGCAGCTTGCGAGCCGAACCAGTAGGTCGTGTCGCCGTCGTCGTCAACGGAGATGAGCCACGGCTCAAGCCAAAGCATCGAATCACAGCACCGATATCCGTAGCCTTCCTCGAAATACTGGGTCTGCCAGGACAACACACCCGAGAGCCCGTCGATGAACGCGATATCGCCGGCGAGGTAGCCGGACGCAATCTCGCTCGCCCGCCGCTCGACCACCGTGCTGCGCGCAGCGATGGCAATGCCAAGTTCGTCGATGACCTGTGGGATCAGATCCTCGATGTCGAGTGTCTGATTGCGATGCATCCCGGCGAGTTCGACCAGGCCCGGAGTTTCAAGGCCGCGAACCAGGGCATGCGCCGCTTCCAACGGCACATCGACACCACGATCGAATCGATAGACGAAATCCTCGAAGACACGAATCAGTCGCTGCATAGGTCAAGTCTGGAACAACAAAAAACACTCTGGCAAACCTGTATGCCAAAGTGAAGAGAGATATCAAAAGTACTTTCGATGATCATTTCGTCCTTTTGGCTGGAACCTCCTGTCAAGCATTTCGAAAAGGGGCCTGGCGGAGCGTCTGTTGTTAAGAGGTACCGTGTCATCAGACCCCTACGGCCTGTTGGAGATTGATGAAAGCCTCCGAAGACAATCTTTTCGACCTCATCGGCCGAGACCGTCAGCAGTACCAGGTACCGCTCTATCAGCGGGTGTACTCCTGGGGGACGAAGCAGCTTGGCACGCTCTGGAAAGACATCCTCAGCCAGGCCGAGAGCATGGCAGCGGACAGCGGCTCACCGAACCACTTCCTCGGCGCAGTGGTCCTCGCAACGTCGCCGCTGACCGAAGCCCGATTTCCCCGCTACATCGTCGTGGACGGTCAGCAACGCCTCACCACGCTCACCATCGCACTCGCGGCGCTCAGGGATTATCAGGAGGCGAGCGGGGACTCGGACGCGAGAGCTCGAATCAACGCGGAGTTCCTCCTCAACACCCGCAGCGAAGGCGATGACCGGTTCCGGCTCATTCCGACGCAACAGGATCGAGAGGCCTACCGGGCCGTCATGCTCGGACTGCACCATCCGGACGAAGGATCGGCAATCACCCGCGCCTATCGGTTCTTCATGCAAAAGCTCGCGGCTGTGGATGATCCTGCCGACCCGTACGACATCTTCCACATCGAGAAGGTCATCGGAGAACGGCTCAATCTCGTCAGCATCACGGTGGGGGCCGACGAGAACGCCCACCGCATCTACGAGTCGCTCAACAACACCGGGCTGCGCCTGAGCCAAGCAGACCTGCTGAAGAACTACCTCTTCATGAGGCTGGGCGAGGTAGCCGACCAAGTCCACCGCGACCACTGGCAACCCATCGAATCGGTGCTCGACACCCGCAGTTCCGACGAAGACCAGCTGAGCCGCCTTCTCCTCCTTCAAATGGCGCTACTCGGCGTCGAGAACCCCCGTGCAGAAGACCTATACAGCGAACAAGTCAAGTGGTTCGCCCGCAACGGCGAAGACCATGACACCATCATTAGGTACGTCGAGCAACTGAATCGCCGGTCCCATCTGTTCGCGCTCATGATCCACCCTCGCCGGGAACCCGATCGAGTCGTCAGCGAGCATCTGCATCGACTTCGGCAATGGGGCGCAACCACTGCTGAGCCCGCCATGCTCTACCTCCTCGATCAACGTGACGCGGGGGCGATCACCTCTGAACAGGTCGCGCGAGGTCTTGCCCTGATCGAGAGCTTCCTGGTGCGTCGCATGATCGCCTGGGTGCCGACCCACAGCCTCAACAGGATCTTCCTCGCGCTGCCATCGCAACTCGCTGCCGAACCCTCTCCCATCGACGGCATACACCGGCTCCTGTCCGCCAAACGCCGATACTGGCCGACGGATGCCGAAATCCGTGAACAGTTCCAGCTCAGCCCGTTCTACCAACGCGGCCGCGGATCGCAGCGCCGGTACATCCTCCAGTACCTGGAAGAGTCCTACGGACACCCCGAGCCGGTCAACTTCGCGAGCACGCAGTACACGATCGAGCACGTCCTACCTCAGAAGCCGTCCGAAGACTGGTTCAATCAGCTCGCCGCAGAGTGCGGGGAGGACGAGACGCCAGAGGACCTGCATCAGAGCCTGGTGCACACGATCGGAAACCTGACCCTCACCGCCATGAACGCGGACCTGTCGAATCACCCGTTCAAACGCAAACGCCAGATCTTCGACCTGAGCCATCTCGAGGCCAATCGTGAGATCGCCGAGGCACCGAAGTGGGGTGCCGCCGAGATCCGCGCCCGAGCCGACGATCTCGCCGACCGTGCGATCAGGATCTGGCCGGCCCCACTAGCAGGAGTTGGCGAAGCTACTCGCCGACGCGACTGGCAAAAAATGCACGAGGTCCTTGCGGCACTGCCGCATGCTTCCTGGACCAGCTATGGCGCCGTCGCACGACTCATCGGGTCTGCCGCCCAAGCCGTGGGCAGCCATCTGAAGGAGAACCCGAGCATCTTCAATGCGCACAGAGTGCTCATCGCCGAGGGCAAGGTCGCCGAAGGTTTCAGATACGCCGACGGTTCAGGCGCAGAGAAGGCGCGAGAACACCTCGAGGCTGATGGGATCCGATTCAGCGAAGCGGGCATTGCAGACCGCCGTCAGTACCTAGGCGCAGACGATCTCGCGGCATTGCTCGACCCCGCCGATTGACTGGACTTGAGGAGCCTCCGGACACCAAATGAGCGGTCATCAACCTGATGACCGCTCACGCGTTGTATATCCTTTTGTGGAGCTTGCAGCGGCCTACTTGAACCCATCACCCCAGGTCAACACCCACGCAAACCGGCTCCCTGACCTATTCACCCGCCCCACCCGAAATCCTGACCCCTGTCCCACGACCGAACAGCCGGTACCCCGTACATCCAACGGAAAGCCCTGGTCCCTGGACCGCCGCCTCACCGGCGCAGACCGCGCCGCCATCGTCGGCGAATATCAAGCAGGGGTAACCCAGAAGACGCTCGCGCAGAAGTACGGCATCAGCCTCTCCAGCGTCAAACGCCTTGCTCGTGATGCTCGGCGAGATCCGGTTCGTTCACAGCCGGGCAGGAGGAATAGCCTCACAAGGAGCCTCGGCAGAGGCGGGGGGAGCAGGTTTGGTGGAAACGGATCTCTGTTTGCGTTGTCCTGCATATCAACAAGCTCGAAATCAGAGATCCGCTCTGTTACCTTTGCGTCTCGTCGATCCTGGCAATGAGACCGGGCAGGTAAGTTGCCTCGAACCACTGCAACGTGGTGACCGGATCTTCCGTGCAGGCGGGGCCACTTTCGCCGCACTCATTCTCCTCGTCGTACACGAGGTAGGTCACCGTGAAGGTGATCCGGTAGAAGTCCTGAGCGACCGAGCCGTCGATCTTGTAGGTCGAGCCCATATCCTGCTGGACGATCCACAGGTCCGCGTCCTTTGCCCCGACCTCGTTCGCCGGAGCCGGCCCGGTGTCGGCATCACGCCATTCGTCCAAGGATTCCCTGGCCTCGGACGCCGAACCATACGCGCGGAGTGCTACCTGGAACGGGACACTGTTCCCAGGTTCGAACTCGAACGTACCGCCACACGAGCCCGAAGCGACCTCCCCGAAGGCGCCTTCACCAGTGAACCCGTCGTCGTCGATCGTCACCGCTGATGCGCTGAAGTGCTCCGCGATCACATCCGGGTCGGCCTTGTCGCAGAACTCGGTCCACGCCTGCATCTCAGCGGCCGCCGATCCCTCGCTGCTGGCTTCCTCGCTCGAGGGGTCGGAGTCGGGCGAGTTCGCATCGCAACCGGTGGCGAGCAACGCGAGAGCGGCCGCAATACCGATACCGATCGACATGAAGTGCCGGTTCACCGACATCAGTCCTCTCCGAAGCTCTGGCCGGGGATCAAGTCCAGCGCCCCGGTTGCGGCGCTGTAGAAGAACGGGTCGAACTGGGCTTCGAGCCCGTCCTTGAGCTCCTTGCGCAACGCTACCCGCGCCTCATTGATCTCGCGCGCAGCCTCCCGCAGATCCGCGACCAGGTCATCGGCCTGGTCCTGGTTGAGGACATGGCTGACCGTGATGTCGATCTGAACGTCCTTCCCGAAGTAGTTCATGGCTCCGGCGGCGAACCCGACCACCGCGACCGTAGTGCCCAGCGAGATCGGCAGCGTGATTGCGCCGATAATCAACCCCACCGTGCCCAGCAGCGGGAAGGTGCTCATGTGATCCAAATAGGTCTTCTGGTAGATCGTGTTGTGCGCGTGCTTCAACGCCTCGTGGAGACCGACATGCAGCGCGGCCTTCGCCGCAGTCTCGGCATCGGCAGCGGTCTCGAGCGTCCGGGCCATCGCCTCCTGGGACTGTCCGGCCTGGCGAACGACCGCTCCGAACTGCTCGTGCGCCTCGTCCGCATCAGCACCCTTCCACACCTCGCTCTCAGGAACGGTGAGGGTTCGAATGTCCTCGTACCAGGACTTCTCCGCGGTGTCGACCAGGGCGACCATCGCGTCCTTGGCCGTGGTCATCCGCGACTGCAACAGCGTCATGCTCGCCAGGTTGCCGTCCTCAAGGTATTCCTTGAACTCGTCGTGAATCGAGGCCAACAATGTGTCGACTTGATGTTGGGCCTGTTGGCTGATGCCCCACTGCGTCTGATCGCCGCAGTCCTCGTCAACCGGGCAATCGGTGTAGTTCGACCATTTGACCTTGTAGATCTGCTGGACCCACGGCGGCGCGGAGACGGCCTCGTCCTGATGCAGGAAACCGTTCCAGCTCGAGTACTGCGCAGCTGAGTACTCGAAGATCCACGAACGGTCGACCGAGGAGCCCTTGCTCCCGATGATCTCCTGATAGTCCTCGGTAATGGCGACGTCACCTGCGAGATTGCCGGCGATCTGGCGGACCTTGGCCGCGTACAGCGGAGCACGGAGTTCCTCGATCAGATCGAAGATGTCCCCCGGCGAGGGCACTTGGCTGGCGTCCATCTCTCCCATGTGGTTTCCTCTCTCGGTCAGGTGTCGTCAGTTGAACGTGGAGGGACCGGCGTTCGGATCTGGGCTGAGGTCCTCCTCGTATGGGTTGGGCGCCTGGTCGAGGTTGTAGATGTCATCAGTCTCCGGGTTGATGTCCTGCTCGGCGGTCTGCTCGGAGACAGTGCTGTACCCCTCGGCCATGTTGTCGTCGACGGCCTGATGAAAACTCTGGTCAATCGCGTGCTCGTCGGCCTCTCCCTGGTCGGCGATGTCAACCAGGGCCGAGCCGTAGCCCCGAACATTGACGCCGGTCTCGTAGGCCGCGTTGTAAAACAGCCTGAAGCACTGGTCCCAGAGTTCACCGAAGTCGGACATCGCCCCCGAGCTGCCCTCGAACGCCCTGCTGTACCGCCCGGCCTCGTCCGCGGTGTCGACGACGTTCTCGTACTCGTCCGCGAGTTTGGGGCAAACCTCCTCGCCGATACGTCGAATCTCGGCAGCATCGAACTTTCTATCTGACACGGAAACCTCGCGGGGTCGGGGCTTTGGGAAGCGGTCTCACCGCTCCAACCGACTCAGGGTAACAACGCGAAGCCATTTTCGCTGTCCTGAGTTTTTCGTGCCTTGTATACGGATATCGTCTGCCCGGGCGCAAGGACACGCGCCGTGCGCCCGAAGAACGTGAAGCCGGGAGCTCATCCAGTCACAGCCACGCGCCCTCACCGCCCACCTGCGGCCGGGAAATGCTCGGGCCTATGGGCGACACGGGCCCCGACCCAAGAGACAACCCTGGAAACACAAATGAGCGGTCATCAACTCGATGACCGCTCATGTATGTATTGTCCGTTTCTGTGGAGCTTAGGGGATTCGAACCCCTGACCTTTTCCATGCCATGGAAACGCGCTACCAACTGCGCCAAAGCCCCTTGATTGGCGTTCCAGAGGCCTGAGACCTTGGAACCGGGACTAGTTTACACAGTGTTCGGGGGCCGCCCCAGGGAGGGCCTGGAGACGGCGGTCACGTTGGTGAGCTGGGGGTTTGCGGTGCTGGTCGGGTGGGTCGAGCGGCGAGTTTCAGGGCATGGAAAAGGTCAGGGCCCTCGCGCCGAGCGCGAGGGCCCTGACCTTGTCGTCAGTCCCAGCTGAGGCCGGGGGCGTAACGGCGGGGGCGGAGTTTCGCCACCAGTTGGGCCGCGACGTCGAAGAGGCGGCCGGTGGAGCCGGGCGGCCCCACGAGCTGGACCGTGGCCGGGGCGCCGTCGCCGCGCATGCCGACCGGCACCACCAGGGCCGGGAGGCCGGCGAGGCCGAACGGGGCGGTGAAGGCGGCGGCGCTGGCGAGGTGGGTCACGTTGGCGCGCAGGGTCTCCGTGGACCACTCCTTGGCCGCCGGAGGCGCCGCGGGGAGGCCCGGGGTGATGAGCAGGTCGTAGTCCTCGAGGTCGAACCAGTCCTCGAGGTGGCGGCGGACGCGGTTGCCGTCGCCGAGGACGCCGCCGAACAGGCCGCGCAGGTAGGTCTTCTCGCCCACGGACACGAGCCGCCGGGTGCGCCGCTGCAGCCCGTCGGGGCCGCACTTGAGGCTGCGCAGGTACGCCGCGCAGGTCCAGGCCCCGGAAGAGGCCGGGGTCAGGCGGGCGCCGAAGCGGGGCTTGGCGCGGAACGTGTCGTGCCCGAGGTCGGTGAGGGAGCGCACGGCCTTGAGGAGCCATTTGGTGGCCTCGTCGTCGACGCGGGCCGGGAGTGGCGCGACGTTGGTGGCGGCGATCCGCAGCCGTCCGGGGTCACCTGTGGAGCGCGGGTGCCGGTGCGTGAGCGCCGCGTACGCCAGCGCGGCGTCCTCGACGGTGGTCGCCATGACCCCGGTGTGGGCGCCGAGCCAGTGCTCGGGGTCGGTGTTGATGTCGGCTGGGACGTGCTCGGGGCTGTAGGCGACGATGCCGCACGCGGCGGCCGCAGTGCGCACGCCGCCTGCCGAGCCGGGCCCGTCGAGGCCGATGCCGATGGGCGCGGCTCCGGTGGCGACGGCGAGCGCGGTGCCGCCGCTGGGGCCGCCGATGCCGCGGTCGGGGCGCCAGGGGTTGGCCGGGACGTTCCCGTCGTCGTCGGTGGCGGGCCAGAGCCCGAGCTCGGAGGAGCGTCCGAAGGCGACGATCACGGCGCCCGCGCCTCGGATGCGCTGCACCGCTTGGTGGTCGGTGTCCGCGATCGGCAGGACGGCGGCGTTGGAGCCGAGCCTGGGGGCGTGTCCGGTGACGGCGAGCTGCTCGCACACGGCCACGGGCACGCCCGCGGCGGGCAGGGTGTCGCGGTTGTCGATCTCGTCGACGGCCGCGGCTTCGGCGAGGGATTCGATCTTGCGGACGCTGGTGAGGGCGCCTTCGGCCTCGCGGTGGTCCTCGATGCGGCGGAGGTGGTGGTCGACGACGATCGCGGCGTCGGCGTCACCGCGCCGGACCGCCTTGGCTATCTGCTGCGCGGTGGTTCCCGACCAGCTCACTGCACGTCCTTCTTTCTCACGGGGGATGTCAGGGGTGCGGTCCTGCTATCCCAGGGCCTGGCGCAGGTCGGCCAGGAGGTCGTCGGCGTCCTCGATGCCGACGGACAGGCGCACGAGGTCCGCGGGGACTTCGAGGGCGCTGCCGGCGGCGGAGGCGTGGGTCATGCGGCCGGGGTGCTCGATGAGGGATTCGACGCCGCCGAGCGATTCGCCGAGCGTGAACACCTCCGTTCGGGCGCAGAGGTCGACGGCGGCTTGTTCGCCGTCCTTGTGGCGGAAGGAGATCATGCCGCCGTAGCGCTTCATCTGCTTGCCCGCCACGTCGTGTCCGGGGTGGGTGGCGAGGCCGGGGTAGCGGACCTCGGCGACCTTGGCGTGCCCGGCGAGGAATTCGGCGAGGGCTTCGGCGTTGTCGCAGTGGCGGTCCATGCGCACGCCGAGGGTCTTGATGCCGCGCAGGGTGAGGAAGGCGTCGAAGGGTCCGGCGACGCCGCCCATCGAGTTGTGGTGGAACGCGATGGCGTCGGCGATCGCTGCGTCCTGCACGACGATCGCGCCGCCGACGACGTCGGAGTGGCCGCCGATGTACTTGGTGGTGGAGTGCACGACGAGGTCCGCGCCGAGCGCGAGCGGCTGCTGCAGGTAGGGGCTGGCGAAGGTGTTGTCGACGACGACGAGGGCGCCGCTGCGGTGGGCGAGGTCGGCGAGCCGCTCGATGTCGGCGATGTTGAGGAGCGGGTTGGTGGGGGTCTCGATCCACACCATCTTGGTGCGCGCGTTCATGGCCGCGGCGACGGCGTCGACGTCGGCGATGGGGGCGGCGGTGTATTCGACGCCCCAGCGGGTCGCGACCTTGTCGAAGAGGCGGAACGTGCCGCCGTAGGCGTCGTCGGGGATGACGACGTGGTCGCCGGGGGCGAGGAGGGCCCTCAGGATGGTGTCCTCGGCGGCGAGGCCTGACGCGAACGCGAAGCCGCGGGTGCCGCCTTCGATGGAGGCGAGGCAGGTTTCGAGGGCGGTGCGGGTCGGGTTGCCCGACCGGGAGTACTCGTAGCCGCCGCGGAGGCCGCCCACGCCGTCCTGCTTGTACGTGGAGGTGGCGTAGATGGGCGGGACGACCGCACCGGTGAGCGGGTCGGGCTCCTGCCCGGCGTGGATGGCTCGTGTGGAAAACCCGTGACCCTCATGCATGTCCCTACGCTAACCGACGCGAGTACCACTGCCTATGGATAGGCACGCTATCGTGCAGACAACACTTTCCCACTTCAGTTAAGGGGCGCCTCATGGGCTTCGACGAAGTACACAAGATGGACATCACCGGTGACGGCGTCGACGAGACGGTCGGCGTGCGCCGCAACGAAGACGGCTCGGTCGAGTACCACGTGGACGTCGACGGCGACGGCACCGCGGACATGCTGGCCGTGGACGCGGACGGCGACGGCGTGATCGACCACGTGCTGCTGGACAACGACGGCGACGGCAAGTACGACGCGGCCGTGGTGGACGCGAACGGCGACGGCCAGATGGACGCGGTCGCCGAGCAGTAGGGCCCGCTCTCCTCGGCGGGTGCCCACCCTGCCCGCAATGCCCGTCAGACTTCGCGCCGCGGGCGCCCCCGGCCGGGGGCGCCCGCGGCGTCGTTCAGTCCTCGCCGCGTTCGGCCTTGGAGCGTTCGACGCAGAACTCGTTGCCCTCGGGGTCGAGCAGCGTCACCCAGCCGGTGCCGTCCTCGCGCCGGTGGTCCTCGTGGAGGGTCGCGCCGAGCCCCAGGAGGCGCTCGACCTCCTCGTCCCGGGTGGTCTCGGGGACGAGGTCGAGGTGGAGGCGGTTCTTGACGGTCTTGCCTTCGGGGACGTTGATGAACAGCAGCCCGGGGTGGCCGCCGCCGGGGCCGATGAAGTGCTCCTCGTCGCCGGGCGAGTTCGGGTACTTGGGGTGCTCGGTGTAACCGGTGACCTTCGCCCAGAACTGCGCGAGCGCATAGCCGTCCCGGGTGTCGAACGTGACCTGGTTGATAGATGAAACCATGCGCATACGCTAACGTCCCGCAACGACGGCTGGCGATCGTTATTCGCGCGTGACAGACTTGCCAAATGAGCACGACGCACCCGATCCTGCACCATCCCATCGAAGGCTCCCCTGGTCCGGGCGCCGAGACCGCCTATTTCGGCATGGGCTGCTTCTGGGGCGCCGAACGCCTGTTCTGGCGCGTCCCCGGTGTGTGGACGACCTCCGTCGGTTACATGGGCGGCAACACCGAGACGCCCTCCTACGAGGAGGTCTGCACCGGCCTGACCGGTCACGCCGAGGTCGTGAAGGTCGTCTGGGAGCCCGGCGCGGTCGCCTACGAGCAGCTCCTCAAGGTGTTCTGGGAGAACCACGACCCGACGCAGGGCATGCGGCAGGGCAACGACGTGGGCAGTCAGTACCGCTCGGTCCTGTTCACCACCACCTCCGAGCAGCAGGACGCCGCCGAGGTGAGCAAGGACGTGTTCGAGCCGATCGTGCGCGCGGCCGGGCTCGGCCCGATCACGACCGCGATCCTCCCCGCCGGCCCTTACTGGCTCGCCGAGGGCTACCACCAGCAATATCTGCATCACAACCCGAACGGGTACTGCAACCACGGCCCCACCGGCCTCTCCTGCCCCGTGGGTGTCGTCAAGGCCCAGGTCGAGGTGGAGCCGCCCCGGCCCTGACCCGCCGCGCGAGAAATCCGCCGCGCCGACCCATCCGGGAGCCTTCCGGCTGCGAACCTTGAGCGACCACTCAAGTCGACCGCGGGAGCGTGAGGATGTTCGACACCGGTGCCGGGGCCAGGCGAGAGCCGCACCTGGCCGCCGTCGCGGCTACGGCGGCCGCGAGCCCGGAGGCGCTGCTGCATCGCACCGCCCTCGGCGAGGACGAGGCCTTCGCCTCCCTGTACGACCTGATGGCGCCGCGCGTCTACGGGCTGTGCGTGCGCGTCCTGCGCGACCCGGCCCAGGCCGAGGAGGTCGCCCAGGAAGTCCTGGTCGAGGTGTGGCGCACCGCCACCCGGTTCGACGAGCGCCGCGGGTCGGCGAGCGCCTGGATCACCACGATCGCCCACCGCCGCGCCGTCGACCGGGTCCGGTCAGCGCAGGCCGCCGGCGACCGCGAGCGACGCGCCGCCGCGAGCGGTGCCGAACCCGAGTACGACACCGTCGCCGAGACCGCCGCCAGCCGCCTGGAGCACCGCCAGGTCCGCCGCTGCTTGAAGACCCTCACTGAACTCCAACGGCAGGCGGTCACCCTCGCCTACTACGGCGGGCACACGTACCGGCAGGTCGCGACCCTGCTCGAGACGGCCGTCCCCACCGTCAAGACGCGGATCCGCGACGGCCTCGCGAAACTGCGCGACTGCTTGGAGGTGGCCCGATGAGCACCGACGTCCACACCCTCATCGGCCCCTGGGTCCTCGACGCGGTCGACGACGACGAGCGACGCCTCGTCGACGAGCACCTGGCCGCATGCGTCTCGTGCGCTCAGGAGGCGGCCGAGCTGCGGGAGGCGGTGTGGCGCCTCTCCGACGTGACGCTGGCCGAACCGCCCGCGGCCCTGCGCGAGCGCGTCCTCGCGGAGGTGCGCCGCACTCGCCAGGAGGCCCCTGCCGCGACCGAGCCTGACGCCGCGCCGCGGCCCGCCCGGCGCCGTCCGCGGCTGCGCCTCCCGCGCCTGCACTTCCCGCGCCTGCGGCTCGCCGTCGGCGCCGCCGCGCTCGCCGCCGTCGCGGCCTTCGCGGGGATCTTCGCGGCCTGGACGGTCATGCGGCCGGAGGAGCCGCTGGAGTCCGAGCGCATGATCGCGGTGCTGGAGGCCCCCGATGCCGAGGTGGCCTATCAGGAGGCCGACGGCGGCGGCCGCGTCACCGTCGTGGCCTCCGAATCGCTCGACGACGCCGTCGTGGTCGTCTCCGGCCTGGCCGCCGTCGACGACGACCGCTCGTACCAGGTGTGGCTGGTCGATGAGGGCGGCCAGGAGTCGGCGGGCGTCATGGACGCCGGCGACTCCTCGGCGACGATGCTGATCGAAGGACTGGGCGACACCGACCTCATCGGTGTCACCGAAGAGCCGGCGGGCGGGTCGACGACCCCGACCCTGCCGATGGTCGCCGACGTGGCACTGCCCGCGTAGGCGCCTGGGGAGGAGTGAAGGCCGGGCCGGCGGGCCCGGCCTTCGCCGTGTTTCCTACCCGTTCACGGCATTGATCCGAAAAAGATTGATCCAGGGCCCATCCGCCGGCGGCCCGGCCCCGAATACCCGGCATGAACGGCAGACCGATCGCAGCCCTCGCGGGCCTCGCCTGCGCCGGGTCCGCCCTGGCCGCGGCCCAGCTGACCGCCGCCGCGGTGGCCCCCGGCAGCGCGCCGGTCGCCGCCGTGGGCGCGGTCATGGTCGACGCCGTCCCCGAACCCGTGAAGGCCTTCGCGATCCGGACCTTCGGGGTCCACGACAAGCTGGTGCTGTTCATCGGGATCGGACTCGTGCTCGCGTCCGCCGCGGCCGCCGTCGGCGTGCTCGCACGCCGCCGGATCGCGGTCGGCTACACGGCCCTGGCGCTGCTCGGCGCGACGGGAGCGGCTGCCGCCCTCTCCCGGCCCGCGGCCGCAGCGGCCTGGGCACTGCCCTCCCTGGTCGGCGCGGTCGCCGGCGCGCTCGTGCTGCGGATGCTGTACCGACGGCCGAGCGCCGCACCGCCGCCGGTGCCCGGCAGGGTCGTCGACCGGCGCGGGGTCCTGATCGCGCTCGCGGGAGCGGGCGCGGTGGGAGCGGCCGGATGGCGCCTGGGCGGCACGGGGGAAGTCGAGACCGCCCGCGGTGCCGTCCGGCTGCCGGAACCGATCGACGCCGGCCCGGCCGGGGAAGGCCTCGACGTCGAGGGCCTCACCCCCTACCTGACGCCGAACGCCGAGTTCTACCGCGTCGACACCGCCCTGGTGCTCCCTCAGGTCCTCCCCGACGACTACCGCCTGCGCGTCACCGGACGCGTCGATCGCCCGCTGGAGTTCGCCTATCAGGACCTGCTCGACCGTGACCTGGTGGAACGGGAGATCACGATCTCCTGCGTCTCCAACGAGGTCGGCGGCACCCTGGCCGGCAACGCCCGCTGGCTCGGCGTCCCCCTGGCCGAGCTCCTCGAGGAGGCCGGCGTCCGGCCGGGCGCCGACCAGGTGGTCGGGCGCTCGCACGACGGCTGGACCGCCGGGACCCCCACCAGCGCGTGCACCGACGGACGCGACGCGCTCGTCGCGGTGGGCATGAACGGCGAACCGCTGCCGATCGAGCACGGCTTCCCCGTCCGCATGATCGTCCCCGGCCTGTACGGGTACGTGTCGGCCACCAAGTGGCTGGTCGAGATCGAGCTCGCCTCGTTCGCCGACTTCGACCCGTACTGGGTCCGCCGGGACTGGGCCGCCGAGGCCCCGATCAAGACCTTCTCGCGCATCGACACCCCCAAGCCGCTCAGGACCATCGCCGCCGGGCGCACCGCCGTCGCCGGGGTCGCCTGGGCGCAGCGGCGCGGCATCGACCGCGTCGAGGTCCGCGTCGACGAAGGCCCCTGGGCCGAAGCCGACCTCGCTCCCGTGATCGGCCCCGACACGTGGCGCCAATGGCTGTGGGAGTGGGACGCCGCACCCGGGCGCCACAAATTGGAGGTCCGCGCCACCGACGCCGCGGGCGACACCCAGACCGAGGAGCGGGTCACCCCCTTCCCCGACGGTGCGACCGGCTGGCACTCGGTCGTCGTCACCGCCGCATAGACCACCCGAACGACCGCCGAGGGCGACCGCCCCCGGCATCCGATGAGAGAGGCAAGACCCATGAACACTCGATTCCTGACCCGCGCCGGAGCCCTGGCCGCGGCCGCCGGATTCGCGATCACCATGTCCGCCTGCTCCGACGGAGGCAGTGACGACGCCGCCGAGGACGCCACCTCCTCTGAAACGACCATGGCGGAGGAGGAGACCACCGAGGAGATGGCCTCCGGCGAGTTCGGCGCGGCGTGTTCGGCCGTCCCGGCGGACGGCGAAGGCTCCTTCACCGGCATGGCCGACGACCCGGTCGCCACCGCCGCGAGCAACAACCCGGTGCTGTCCACACTGGTCGCCGCGGTGACCGAGGCGGACCTGGTCGACACGCTCAACTCGGCCGAGGACATCACGGTCTTCGCGCCGGTCAACGACGCGTTCGCCGCGATCCCCGCGGCCGACCTCGAAGCCGTGCTGGCCGACCAGGAGACGCTGACCGGCATCCTCACCTACCACGTCGTCGCGGGCCAGCTCGCGCCCGAGGACCTGGCCGGAGAGCACACCACCCTCCAGGGTGAAAGCCTCACCGTGACCGGTTCCGGCGAGGACTTCACCGTCAACGACCAGGCCGCCGTGGTCTGCGGCAACGTCCAGACCGCCAACGCGACCGTGTACATCATCGACACGGTCCTCATGCCCTGATCGCATACGATTCCTGGGGGTCGTCCGCAATGGACGGCCCCCTTGGAGCGTCCGGAGTCGACATGCCCGCCACCGCACTGCTGCTGTTCACCGGCGACCTGCGCGTCCACGACAACCCGGCGCTGGCCGAAGCCGCCCGCGCCGACCGCGTCGTACCGCTCTACGTGGACGACCCCGCCCGGGCGTCCAACCCGAACCGCCGCCGCCTCCTGCTCGACGCGCTCGCGGACCTGCGGCGGTCCCTCCGCGCACTCGGCGGCGACCTCGCCGTGCGCCGCGGCCCGACCGTCGACCTGGTGATGGCGGTGCGGGCCGAGACCGGCGCCGACGCGGTCGTCTGCGGCGGCGACGTCGGCCGCTTCGAGACCGGGCTGCGCGAACGCCTCGCCGCGGCCTGCGAGCGCGAACGGATCGCCTGCACCGTCACGGCCGGGCCCTCCGTCGTCGAGCCCGGCGGACTCCTGCCCAGCGGCGGCGGCGACCACTACAAGGTCTTCACCCCTTACTGGCGCGCCTGGTCGCAGGCGCGCCGGCGCGGCGAAGCCCCCGAGCCCGAACGGCTGCGCGTCCCCGAGGACTTCCCGAAGAGCGACGACCTGCCCGCACCTGAGGGGACCGCACCGAACCTGCCCGTCGGCGGCGAACGCGCGGCCCTCACCCGGCTCGACGCGTGGGCTCCCGGCGCGGGCGACTACGGCGACCGGCGCGATGAGCTCGCCGCGGACCGCACCTCGCGGCTCAGCCCGCACCTGGCCCTCGGCTGCCTCTCCGCCCGCGCCCTCGCGACCGACCCGCGCGTGCCCGAGGCATTCGTCAGGCAGCTGTGCTGGCGCGACTTCCACCGCCAGGTCCTCCACGCGTTCCCGGCGCTCACCGACACGCCCTACCGCCGCGGCGCCCGCGACGAGTGGCGGGTCGACCTCACCGCCCTCGCCGCCTGGCAGAGCGCGAGCACCGGGATCGGCATCGTCGACGCCGGCATGCGCCAGCTCCTCGACGAGGGCTGGATGCCGAACCGCGCACGGCTCATCTGCGCCGGGTACCTCGTCAGGACCCTCGGCCTCGACTGGCGCGACGGCGCGGACTGGTTCGCCCGCCACCTGGTCGACCTCGACGAGGCGAACAACTGGGGCAACTGGCAGTGGACGGCCGGGACCGGCAACGACACCCGGCCGAACCGCGGTTTCAACCACGCCAGGCAGGCCGAACGCTTCGACCCCGACGGGTCCTACCGGCGGCGCTGGGGGTCGTCGTGACCCCACTCGGCGCCGACCTCGCGCATCGCCTCCGTGCTCACTTCGAGGAAGCGCGCGACGACCTCCCGCTCGGTGGCGTCGAAGCCCGTCCATGCCGCCGCGAAGGCCGCCGCGAGCGGCACGAACATCCGCCGCCCCTCCTCCAGGGCCGCTTCGGGCACTTCCAGGGCGACGCGGCGGCGGTCCCCGGCCGGCCGGGCCCGCCGGACGTGCCCGAGGGCCTCGAGCCGGTCGATGAGCGCGGTCGTCGCCGAAGGGCTCAGCCCGAGTTCCCGGGCGAGGGCGGTGGGGGACATGTGGTCGCCGCGGCGGGCGGCCGCGAGGATGAGCGCGAGCGCGTTCACGTCGGTGCGGTGCAGGCCGTGGTGCGCGCCGAACCGCTCGGCGTACCGGTCGGACTCGACGGTGAGCGTCTGGAGCAGACGGGTGAGGTCGAGGTCGGTGAGCGCCTGCTCGTCGCCGGAGTCGCGGGTCATGCGACCCATCATCCCCCATGATCCCGGCCACGCCTCCGCGAAATGCTTCGATCATCGAACTATCCTGACGTGGAACCACACCGAGACGCGAGGAGACCCGCTCATGGCGCCCGACCGACCCGTACCCCGGCTGCGCTGGCTCGTACCCGCACTGCTGGCCCTGGCCTGGCTCGCCCTCGGCGCCTTCGCCGGGCCGTTCGCCGGGAAGCTCAGCGAGGTCGCCTCCAACGACGGCTCCGCGTTCCTGCCGTCCACCGCCGAGTCGACCGAGGTCAACGACCTGCGGGCCGCGTTCGACCAGACCGACGCGACCCCCGCGGTCGTCGTCGCCGAACGCCTCGGCGGCCTCACCGACGCCGACCTCGCCTACCTCGAGACGGCGAGCGCCGCCTTGGCGGACCTCGAGTTCAACGCCGGGCCGCCGATCCCGCCGCAGCTCTCGGCCGAGACCCCGCCCGAGGCCGCGCAGCTCGTCGTCCTCATCGACGCCGAGGACGACGCGGCGGCGGTCGAGGAGATCCGCGCCGTGCTCGAAGCCGAGCGCCCCGACGGCCTCGACGTGCTCGTCACCGGCCAGGCCGCGCTCGGCGCCGACCTCGGCGAGGCCTTCGCCGGCGTCGACGGCCTGCTCCTGCTCGTGGCCGCCGCCGTCGTCGCGGTCATCCTCGTCCTCGTCTACCGCTCCCCGCTGCTGCCGATCCTGGTGCTGCTCTCGTGCGGGTTCGCGCTCGCCGCTGCCAGCGCCGTCGTCTACGCCCTCGCCGACGCGGGCGCGATCGACCTCAACGGGCAGAGCCAGGGGATCCTGTTCATCCTCGTGTTCGGCGCGGCCACCGACTACGCGCTGCTGCTGGTGGCCCGGTTCCGGGAGGAGCTCGACGCCGGCGCCGACCGCTTCACCGCGGTCCGCCGGGCCCTGCGTGCCACGATCGAGCCGATCGCCGCCTCGGCGGGCACCGTGATCCTCGGCGTGCTGTGCCTGCTGTTCAGCCAGTTGGACTCCAACCGGGGCCTGGGACCGGTGGCGGCGATCGGGATCGCCGCGGCGTTCCTGGCCGCGGTGACGTTCCTCCCGGCGGTGCTGGCGCTGTTCGGACGGGCCGCGTTCTGGCCGCGCCGCGTCGCCAAGGGCAGGGCGCGCCGCTCCCGGCTGTGGTCCTCGGTCGCCGGGCTCGTCGCCCGCCGGCCTCGCGCGGTCTGGCTGACGACGGCCGTCGGCCTGCTCGTCGCCGCGGCCTTCATGGTGCAGCTCAAGGCGGACGGCACGGCGCAGACCGACGTGTTCCTCACCGATGTCGACTCCGTCGCCGGCCAGGAGGTCCTCGCCCAGCACTTCCCCGCCGGCTCGGGAGCGCCCGCGCTGATCATCGCCGACGCCGACGCGCTCGACGCGGTGCTCGCCGCGGCCGAAGTGGACGGTGTCGCCGAGGTCGCCCCGAAGACCGACCCGTCCGGGCAGGTCGTCGAAGCCGAAGGGCTCGTGGCGATCGACGCGGTGCTGCAGGACGCGCCCGACAGCGACGCGGCCATGAGCACTGTGGAGCGCCTGCGCGACGCGGTGCACGCCGTGGACGGCGCCGACGCGAAAGTCGGCGGCCCCACCGCGATCCAGCTCGACACGCTCGAGACCTCCGCAAGGGACCGGACCGTGATCATCCCGATCGTGCTCGCGGTCATCCTGGCGGTCCTCATGCTGCTCCTGCGCGCCGTGCTCGCGCCGCTGCTGCTCACCGCCACGGTCGTGCTGTCCTTCGGCGCCACCATGGGCGTCTCGGCACTGGTCTTCAACCACCTCTTCGGGTTCCCCGGCGCCGACCCCACTGTGGTCCTGTTCGGCTTCGTGTTCCTGGTGGCCCTGGGCATCGACTACAACATCTTCCTGATGACGCGGGTCCGCGAGGAGTCGACGCGGATCGGCACGCGCGCCGGGACCCTGCGCGGCCTGGTCGCCACCGGCGGCGTCATCACCTCGGCAGGGGTGGTGCTGGCGGCGACGTTCTCGGCGCTCGCGGTCCTGCCGATCCTGTTCCTGGCGCAGATCGCGTTCGTCGTCGCCTTCGGCGTGCTCCTCGACACGGTCATCGTCCGCTCGCTCCTGGTCCCGGCGCTCGCCTTCGACCTCGGCCGGACCGTCTGGTGGCCCTCGCGGCTGTCCCGGGTAAGGGCCCTCAGCCGAAAGTAAGGGACCTGAGGCGCGACGGGCCCCGAACTAAGGCCCGTAAGGGCCGAGACTGCGTGGAAGCCTGATGCCCACCCGTGGGCCTCAGTCCGAGTATTGGTGTCAGGCCGGAAAAACCCGGCCACGACACCAAAGGAATCGCAATGAACGACTTCGAACTCAACTACCTCCACTACGCCCGCTCCGAGGAGCTCATCAAGCAGGCCGAGCACGAACGCCAGGCCCGCGAGATGGTCAAAGCGGCCAAGGCCACCCGCCGCGGCGGCGCGAACGTCCGCCACGCGGGCCTCGCCTCCCGCGTCGCCAAGGCCTTCGGCCGCGGCGAGGAGACCGGGAAGCCCGCCGGCGGACACGGGGCCGCCCGTGTCCGGCCGGCGAAATGACAGGCGCGGAACGTCGTAGGCCCGTGTCATGATTGCTGACATGCCGCGCCTGGGTTCCGATCTCCCCCTGTTCGCCCGCGACGCCGAGCTCGCCACACTCCGAAAGACGCTCGACGCCGCCCGCGGCGGGCGCCCCGCGACAGTGCTCGTCTCCGGCGACGCGGGGGTCGGCAAGAGCCGCCTCCTCCACGAATTCAACGACAGCGCCGGTGACGGTGTCCTCACCGTCACCGGCCACTGCCTCGACACCGCCGACTCCGCCCTCCCCTACCTCCCCTTCGCCGAGATCGTCGGCGCCCTCGCCCGCGACAACCCCGAACTCGCCGCGAACCACCCCGGCCTCAGCCCCCTCCTCCCCGGCCACCCCACCCCCGCCGAAGGCGACCTCGGCCGCCTCGGCCTCTTCGAGGCCTTCCACGCCGCCCTCGCCGACCTCTCCGCCGCGCAGCCGCTCGTCCTCACCCTCGAAGACCTCCACTGGGCCGACCGCTCCAGCCGCGACCTCCTCGCCTTCCTCACCTCCCGCCTCACCGGCCAGCGCGTCCTCATCCTCGGCACCTACCGCGCCGACGCCGTGCACCGCGCCCACCCGCTCCGCCCCCTCCTCGCCGAGCTCGTGCGCCTCCCCGCCGTGCAGCGCCTCCACCTCGACCCCTTCGACTCGCAGCACGCCGCCGACTTCGTGCGCGAACTCAACACCGGGCTCGACGCGGAGACCGTCGCCAAGATCGCCGCCGCCTCCGAGGGCAACGCGTTCCTCGCCGAAGAGCTCGCCGCCGCCGAGACCCACACGGTCACCTTCGAGCTCGCCGAAGTCCTCCTCGCCCGGCTCGAACGCCTCCCCGACTCGGCCAAGCAGGTCGTGCAGCTCGCCTCCGTCATGGGCCGCCGCTTCACCTACCAGCGCCTCAACGCCGCCGCCTGGTCGATGCTCGACGAGAACGGCCTGCGCCACGAACGCGAACTCGACCAAGCCCTGCGCGCCGCGATCTCGCACGGCATCATCGTCCAGAAGAGCGCGGACACGTACGCGTTCCGCCACGCCCTCCTCGGTGAGGCCGTCTACACCGATCTCCTTCCGGGCGAACGCATCCGCTACCACCAGAAGATCGCCGAATCCCTCGCCGACGACAACGGCAAGGGCGCCGAGGCCGAGCTCGCGCACCACGCACACGAATCCGGCGACCTCCCCTGCGCCCTCGCCGCGTCCGTGCGCGCCGCCGACGAAGCCGTCGAACTCGCCGCCCCCGCCGAGGCCCTGCTCCACCTCGAGCGGGCCCTCACCCTGTTCGGGAAGGTCCCCGCCGAGAAACGCCCCGAGGGCCTCACCGAACTGCGGCTCACCGTCCGGGCCGCCTCCAACGCCGAGGCCTCCGGCGAGATCAAACGCGCCCAGTCGTACTCGGCCGCCGCGGTGCGCCTCGCCGACGCCTCCGGCGACCGGCTCCAAGGCGCCTACACGCGCCGCAAGTACGCCAAGCACCTCCTCTCCATCGAAGGCGGCGAACAGGAGGCCCACCGGGTCGCCTGGGAGGCATGGCAGCTGGTCAAGGACGACGAGCCGCACACCATCAAGGCCTGGGCCCAGGCCGTGGTCGCCCGCACCGTCTACCACAGCCGCAAGTACGACGAGGCCGCCGAATGGTGCGCCCGCGCCATCGCCACCGCCGACGCGGTCGCCGCGGCGCTCGCCGCCGAGGATCAGGCCGGACACCCGTCCACCGAGGCCGGAGCGATGCGCGACGGGCACCTCGCCGCCAAGGCCGACGCGCTCCTCACCCGCAGCATCGGCGCGTTCCGGCGCGGCGGGCAGACCCTCGAAGCGACCGTCGCCCGCAACGACGAGGCCCGCGCGCTCGTGCGCGGCAAGGGCTGGCACGAGGTCGAACTCCGCGCGCACTTCAACAACGGCCTCGTCATGGTCGAGGCCGCCCGCATCGGCGAAGCCCTCACCCACTTCAACCGCGGTATGGACCTGGCCCGCAGCACCGGCGACAAGTGGAGCGGCTACGGCCTCGAGACCGCGGTGCGCCAGGTCATCTCCAACTACATGATCGGCCGTTGGGACGAGGTCGACGCGAACGGCGAGATGGCCTCCAGCGTCCTGCCCGGCGTCGTGCTCACCCGCCTCGCCGCCGCCGTGCTCCTCGTCGACGTGGCGCGCGGCCGCTTCGACGCCGCCGACCGGCGCCTCGACTACCTCGCCGACCGCTGGCAGCTCGACGGGCAGGTGCTCGCGCTGGCGTCGCTGTGCGGCGTCGAACTCGACCGCTGGCGCGGCCGTCCCGAGGACGCGCTGCGCCGCGCGGAGCGCGCCACCGAGCGGATGACCCGCATGCGCGGCTACTACCTCGCAGGGGTGTCGGTGTGCGCCGCCGGCGTCGGGGCCGCCGCCGATCTCGCCCACCGGCTGCGTCGCGAGGGCGACGCGGCGGGAGCGAAGGGCGCCGTCTCGGCGGGGGAGCGCCTGGCCGAGCGGGCCCGGTTCTTCAACGAGCACGGCCGTCCGCTGTCGGGCACGCTCGGCCCGGAGGGCCTGGCATGGGTCGCCCAGCTCGATGCCGAGGAATCCCGCCTCTACAGCGACGGCGACCCGGACCTGTGGCGCGCGGTGGCCGCGGCCTTCGACTACCGCAACGCCGAGACCGGATCGGTCCAGGCGCCGCCGAAGCGCGCGGCGGGCGCGGTCGAATTCGATGTGCACCTCGACGAGCAGGCGCGGCTGGAACTGGCGCTGCGCGACCCGGTCGCCTCTGAGGCCTTGGCGCTGTTCGAGGCCGGGGTCGACGGTGCCGCGCACGAGGACCCGACCTGGGCCGAGCCGTACCGGCAGGCCCTCGCGCTCTGGCGGCTCGCGGAGGCGCTGCTGGCGGCGCCGGGGGCCGAGGCGCGCACGGAAGCGGTCGCGGTGCTCGCCGAGGCGAAGGCGACCGCGTTGCGTCTGGGCGCGGTCCCGCTGGTGCAGGAGTTGTGCGCGCTCGCGGAGCGGGCGGGTCTTGACGCGGCGGTGCCGACGACGACGCCGCTGACTCCGCGGGAGCTGGCGGTACTGCGGCAGGTCGCGCGCGGGTTGACGAACAAGCAGATCGGCGCGGAGCTGTACATCTCGGAGAAGACGGTGAGCGTGCACCTCTCGCGGGCGATGGCGAAACTCGAGGTCGCGGGCCGCGCCGCGGCGGTGAACGCGGCGCACCTGCGCGGCTATCTCACCGATGGCTGACCGCGCTGGTCGCCCCGGCTCCGCTACTGGAGGTTGACGCCGGCCCGAGGCGTCATCCCCGGGTGGTACGCGGATTGCCTTCCCCGGCCCGATGTAACCGTCGGGCCGCCGCACGACCATTGCAGCCATGAAGCGGCGTAAAGCACTCAAGTGGACCCTCATCGGTGTCGGGGGCGGTGTCGGGGCGGTCGTGCTCGGCGGAGCCGGGACCCTCGGATACTTCTGGAACAAGTCCAAGCTCGAGACCGTCGGCGAGGTCGACTTCGACAACCCCCTGGCCGTCCCCCCGCTCGCCGAGTCGACCGAGGACGCCTCGGGCGCGCGGGTCTTCAACCTCGAGATCCAGTCGGGCAGCATGGCCTTCAAGGACGGCCGCGAGACCGAGACCTGGGGCGTCAACGGCCCGTTCCTCGGCCCGACCATCCGCGCCAAGCGCGGCGAGGAGGTCGCGTTCGCGGTGCACAACGGCCTCGACGAGGGCACCTCGATCCACTGGCACGGCATGCACCTGCCCTCGGTCATGGACGGCGGCCCCCACCAGGAGGTCGAGCCCGACGGTGTCTGGACTCCCCAGTGGACGATGAACCAGCCCGCGGCGACCCTCTGGTACCACCCGCATCCCCACGGCCGCACCGGCAAGCACGTCTACCGCGGTCTCGCCGGGTTGTTCATCGTCGACGACGACGAATCGACGAGCCTGAACCTGCCCTCCGACTACGGCGTGGACGACGTGCCGATGATCGTCCAGGACCGCAAGTTCGACGGCGACAACCAGTTCGACGACAAAGCCTCGTTCATGAGCACCCAGGGCATCCTCGGCGACGCGATCATGGTCAACGGCACGCTCGGCCCCTACTTCGACGTCACGACCCGCCTGCTGCGTCTGCGCCTGCTCAACGGCTCGGTCTCGCGCCTGTACAACTTCGGGTTCAGCGACGACCGGCCGTTCTCGCTCATCGCCACCGACGGCGGCCTGCTTCCCACCGCCTGGGAGACCGACCGCCTCCAGCTCTCACCGGGCGAACGCGCCGAGATCGTGGTCGCCTTCGAGCCCGGCGAGACCGTGGTCCTCCGCTCCAACCCGGCCGACGAGGGCTATGAAGGCCCGCTCGGGCGCTTCAACGGCGGCGACGACAGGCTCGACATCTGCGAGTTCCGGGCCGCCGACACCCTGGCGGACACCACCGAGATCCCCCAGGCCATGGGCACCGCGCCGGACCTCGCGGACGCCGAGATCGCCGCCGAGCGCTCGTTCTCGCTCTCGGGCTTCAATCAGATCAACGGGGAGTCCATGGACCCCATGCGCATCGACTTCGGGGTCCGCGAAGGCACCGTCGAGGTCTGGGAGGTCGAGAACGCGGACGGCTTCATGCACAACTTCCACGTCCACGACGTCCAGTACCAGGTGCTGACCGTGGACGGGCGGGAGCCGCCGCCGCGCCTGCGCGGCTGGAAGGACACGGTCCAACTGGTCCCGCAGGCCAAGTACCGGCTCGCGATGCGCTTCGCCGACTACACCGACCCGAACCTGCCGTACATGTACCACTGCCACATCCTCGCCCACGAGGACTCGGGGATGATGGGCCAGTTCGTGGTCCTCGGCGAGGACGAGGAGATCGGCACGGTCCCGGTCAGCGCCGCCGCCGGTTCCCACGGCGGGCACTGAGCCGCTCCAGGCCGCAAGGGCCCGGAGACGACGCGGCGCAGGAAGTCCCGCCCGTAGGCACCACGAACGGGATTTCCTGCGCCGCAACAGGTCTTAGAGCGAGCAGGCGGCGATGTGCTTGGCGATCGCGGGCAGGTCCACGTTCTCCTTGAACTCGAAGCGGACCCGGCCGAGGCCGCTGAACCACAGGTCGAGCTCGCCGTCGTTGTCCATCAGCCCGTCGGTCTCGACCGAGTAGGCCTGGATCTTGTTGTAGGGCAAGGAGGTGTAGTCCTTCTTGCGGCCGGTGATCCCCTGCACGTTGACGGCGATGACCCGCTTGTTCGTGAAGACCACGAAGTCGCGGATGCCCTCGAAGGCCAGGGCGACCGCTTCACCGTCGACCAGCAGCGGCTGGACCTCGTCGCTGAAGCCGGGGTCGTCAGTGAGCTTGAGCTTGAAAAGCGAACCGTTCTCGAAATCGATCATGCGGGCAGGATATCGGTACGGCCCCACCACCGCGTTCCGCCTAATACTGATCGGCCGCAAGCGCAGTGGCCTGTGCGATCACCACTTTGAGCGGACGCGCGAGCGCGGCGGCCGCGGCGGCCGCGTCCTCGTACTCGACCGAGGCGTTCACGACCTCGCCGTCCTCCAGCGCGACCTTCACGCCGATCCGGTGACCGTCGACCTCGACGTGCGTGTACCGGCGTTCGAGCGCGTACTTGTCGATCTCATAGAAGCGCATGCCGATCGTGGTGGTGTGCCGGACCAGCGCCGACCGCACCGGGGCGATCGCCTCGGGACGGCACAGGACGTGGACCGTGTGCGCCGGCCGGCCCTTCTTCATGAGGATCGGCGTCAGCCAGGCATCGGAGGCCCCGGCGGCGAGCAGCGCCGCCAGCGCGGCCGGCCACAGGCGCGGATCGAGATCGTCCACATTGGTCTCGATGACGACCGGTCGCGCCGAAGCCTGCGCGTGGCCTTCAAGGGCCGCGGCGGCCGCCCCGCTGCGGACGTGCGCCTTCCGCGGCGCACCGTCGCGAGGTTCACGCACCGCAGGCGCAAGGGACGCGGGATGACCGTGCTCGTGATGATGATGCGCGTGCCCGTGATCCGACGCGGCGATGCCGTGGCCGTGACGGACGTGCGACCCGCGGACCGGCGCGCTGACCTCGCGGCCCACCAAGAGCCGCAGCAGGTTCGCGCGCTCCTTCGGGTCGCGTCCGCCCGCGCCCACCCCGATGCGCTCGACCACCATCTCCGGCATCGGACCGTAGCAGGAGGCCGCGGCCGCGATGATCGCCGCGCCCGTCGGCGTGCACGCCTCGTACGGCACCGCGCCGACCACCGGCGCGCCCGCGTCGGCCAGCACCCGCAGCACCGCCGGTGCGGGCAGCGGGATCGACCCGTGCGAACCGCGCGTCGTACCCCCGCCCACGGTCACCGTCGCCGCGGTCAACCGGCCGATGCCCAAGGCCGCCAGACCCGCCGAGGCGCCCACGATATCCGCGATCGAATCGAGCGCCCCCACCTCGTGGAAGTGCACGTCCTCCTCGTCGATCCCGTGCGCGGCCGCCTCCGCCGCCGCCAGGCGGGCGAACGCGCCCAACGCCAGTTTCCGCGTCGCCGCGTCGAGTCCCGCGCCTTCGAGCATCGCCCGGATGGACCGCCAGCGCCGGTCCGTCGCGACCTCGGGGGCCTCGACGTCCACCTTCGTCGCGACCAGTCCGTGCCGCGTCACCCTATTGGCGCGCAAGCGGATCGGCTCAGTGCCGAGCGCGTCCACGGCCGCCTGCATCACCGCCGGGTCCACCCCGGCGTCGACCAGGGCCCCCAGGAACATGTCGCCGCTCGCGCCCGCCGAGCAGTCCAGCCACGCGATCACGGCCGCCCCGTCGTCCCGCTCGTTCACGACTGTGCCGCCTTCATGCCGAGCATCCGGGACGCGGCCATCGCCGCACCGAACCCGTTGTCGATGTTCACCACCGTGACCCCCGGCGAGCACGAGTTCAGCATCGTCAGCAGCGGCGCGAGCCCGCCGAACGCGGCCCCGTAGCCCACCGACGTCGGCACCGCGACCACCGGCGCGGCCACCAGGCCCGCCACGACCGAGGGCAGCGCCCCGTCCATGCCCGCCACCACGATCACGCACGCCGCCTCCCGCAGCTCCGCGACCTTGTCGAGCAGCCGGTGCAGCCCCGCGACGCCCACGTCGGCCACCAGCCGCGTGTCGATCCCGTTGGCCCGCGCCACGATCTCGGCCTCCCTCGCCACCGGCAGATCAGATGTCCCGGCGCACACCACCGCGAGCAGCCCGGTCTCCGCGTCCGGGAACGCCCCGACCGCGCACACCCCGCTCTCGACCAGCACGTCATCGCCGAAAGCCTCCCGCACCGCCGCCGTGCAGGCGTCATCGCAGCGGGTCGCGACCGCCACCCGGCCCGGATGCGCCGCACGCAGGGCCGCGAGCGCCCCGACGACCTGCCCGGGCGTCTTCCCCGCCGCGTACACGGCCTCGGCCGTCCCGGTCCGGGCCGGACGGCCGGTATCGATCTTGGCCCAGCCCAGGTCGCGGTAGCCGTCCCCGGCCCCGGCGAACCCCCGCGGGCCCGCGGCCCCGGGGGACGCCTGCGAAGCGGAGGACTCGGGCCGTTCGTCGAACGCGGATTCAGGATCGAGTTGCACGCCCCCCATCCTCCCTCCCGCCCCGCACCAGCCGCCACCGGAACCGGACCCGTCCCAGCGCCGGGAACCTGCCCACACCGGCCCCATCGCAGCGCCCGCCGTTCACCGGGCCCCGCGCCGCCAGGGCGCGTTCACCACCACCACCCCGGACGGACACCGCCAAGCGGGCCCGGCGTCGGACTCACCGACTATCGTCAAGGGGTGTCCCAGCCGCTGATCGCCGCCCACCGAGGCGCGAACGAGTTCCTCCCGGAGCACTCAATCGCCGCGTTCCGACAGGCGATCGTCGAGGGCGCCGATGGCTTCGAGTTCGACATCCGCCTCACCGCCGACGGGCAGCTCGTCCTCCACCACGACCGCACCGTCAAACGCACCGCCGGAGCCAAAGGCGCAGTGGCGGATCTCACCCTCGCTCAGTTGCGGGCATTGAACTTCGCCCACCAGTTCCCCGACTGCGCCGGCAACCCCGAAGCCGAGCGCATCCCCACCCTCGAGGACCTCTTCGGCCTCGTCGTCGACTCCGGCAAAGACCTCAAACTGTTCATCGAGGCCAAACACCCCTCAAAGTTCGGCCCCCGCCTCGAACTGCGCCTATGGGAGACCCTGCGGCGCTGGCCGGGACTCGACGTCACCGTCATGTCCTTCTCCCGCGCCGCCCTCAAGACCTGGCGCGGCCTCGACGCCGACACGCCGCTCGTCTGGATCTTCGAGTACCCGTTCCGCCGCCCGCCCGAAGGCGTCCAGGTGCTCAGCTCGCGGGTCGACTACCTCGAATCGACCCCCGGATTCGTCGAACGCAGCCACGAAGCGGGCTACCAGGTGTACACCTGGACCGTCAACGACGCCGACACCGCGCTGCGCTGCGCCGGACTCGAGGTCGACGTCATGTTCACCGACCGCCCGGCCGCGATCCGGCAGACCCTCGCCGGTTAGGGCCTGCCCGCCGGCTTCCCCGGGACGGACTCGGGGTCCGTCTGTAATGCTGGCGTCATACGGCGTTGACAGGTAGGTTGCTGTATAGCCTCCCCACGGCACGGAGGAAGGAAGGGGACCGCGATGCCCGCTGCGATACCGGCGCCAGAGCGGCTGCGCGTTCCCCACCAGTCCGGGGCGGCGAGCCAGGTGCGCCGATGGCTGCGCGAATCCCTCCCCGACCTCGCCGACGAAGTCCGCGACGACCTCCTCGTGTGCGCGACCGAACTCGTCTCCAACGCCGTACGGCACGCCCGCCCGCTCCCCGGCGGCGACGTCTGCGTCAGCTACGAGCTCGGACCCGCCGGTGTCGAGGTCCGCGTCATCGACGGCGGCTCCCGCACCCACCCGCACGTGTGCGCGATCAACCTCGACTCCGCACACGGACGCGGCATGTTCATCGTGTCCAAACTGTCCACCGACTGGGGCGCCCGCCCCCTCGGCGACGGCACCCAAGAGGTCTGGGCCCGCATCCCCGTGCACTGAGAGCGAACCGCCCCTCGGGCCTCCAGCGGCGCCGCACCCCGACCCGACGTCACACCCCTGAGCCATGGTCGATACGGGGGCGACGGCGAACCGCCACGCCCGACCCCGTGGCACCGCCGCACCCGCCCTGATTCGCCGCGCACCCGTACGCTGTCCGGGTGTCCAACCGTCCGCTCATCATCGACCTCGCCTGCTACGGCGCGGCCGCGCTCTTCGCGGGCGCCACCGCGCTCTGGACGACGCTCGACTCGCACGCCCAATGGGGCGCGATCGCCTTCGGCGGCTACCTGCCCGCCGCGATCTGCGCGGTGATCCTCCTGGTCCAGCCCGGCCCGGTCTGGCGCCGCAGGGCCTTCGTCACCGTCGGCGCCGCCCTCGCCGTCACCGCGATCCCGTTGACGCTCATGGCGATCGAGCGCGCCTCGGGCGTCAGCGGGCGGGCCCAGGAGGAAGTCCTCGTCGTCGAGGCCTCCGGCGCGCGCCTCCTCGGCACCGGCAGCCCGTACCTGCACGCCGACGCGATCGCCGCGCTCCCCGAGCCCCTCCTCGGCTACAACCCGTACCAGCCCGGCATGGCCGTCTTCGGCATCCCCGCCGCGCTCTTCGGCCAGCACTGGTGGACCGACGCCCGCGTCTACTTCCTCCTCGCCGCCGCCGCTTGCGCGATCGGAGCGGTCCGGCTCCTGCGCGGCGGCCCCGGCAGCGCCCTGGGCGCCACCGGCGCAGGCAAGGGCCCGCTGCTGCGCGCCGTCCAGGCCACGTTCGTCTTCCCGGTGTGCGCCTTGACGTTCGCCACCGGCGGTGACGACATGCCCGTCGTCGCCCTCATCGTCCTCGCGCTCGCCTTCGCCCACCGCGAACGCCCCCTCGCCGCGGGCCTGGCGATCGGCGCGGCCGCCGCCCTCAAACTCTTCGCGTGGCCCGCCGCCGTCGTGATCGCGTTCCTCACTCTGCAAACACATGGCCCGCAAGCTTCGCCGAGGGCGGGAAGCGGCGGCCTGAAGCACTATCTCGCGGGCTTCGCCGTCCCCGTCGCCGCCACCATGCTGCCCGTCCTCGCCGTGGACGCCCGCGGCTTCTTCGACAACGTCATCGCCTTCGGCCTCGGCCACGGCGTGGTCACCTCGCCCGCGCAGTCACCGCTGCCCGGATTCCTCGTCGCCCACTACGTCCCCGGCGGCGACCTCATCGCCCCGGCACTGCTCGGGCTCGCCGCACTCGTGATCGCGGGCCTGCTGTGGACGCGGCCGCCGGTGACGGCGGCGTCGGCGGCGCTGTGGTGCGCGGCGGGGCTCTCGACGGCGTTCCTGCTCATGCCCTCCACCCGGTTCGGGTACCTGCTCTACCCGGTGGTCCTGCTCGGCTGGTGGCTGCCGCTGCGCGACGCCGTGGCGGGCACCGTGACCGGCACCCTGTTCCAGGGCCTGGCCCAGGACGACGAGGTCGTCGACGAGCTCGAGGAGGAGACCGGCCTCGGCCCGTCCATGGCGGTCGAATGGTGGCGCTGAAGGGCCTCAGGCGCGCAACGGCAAGGGGCCGAAGCGGAGTACGGTGACGGGCATGCAACTCACCTGCCCCAAGTGTGCTGCCCTGATGCGCCAGTACGAGCGCAACGGCATCGTCGTCGACCAGTGCTCCGCCTGCCGCGCCGTCCTCCTCGACCGCGGCGAGCTCGAGCACCTCATCGACACCGAGAAGTGGGTCAACGGCGCCCAGGACGGCGCGGCGACCTCCCCGATGCCGCAATACGTGAACGGTGAGGCCTCGAAGGGACGCGAGCGCCGGACGCTCCTGCAGATCCTCTTCGGCGACTGAGCCGCCGTCTTACACGGCCATGTCGACGAAGCGCGAGAGGTGCAGCTGGGCCGCGACGGTGATCGTGTCCGTCGCGCCGTTGCGGTGCTTGGCGACGATGAAGTCGGCCTCGCCCGCGCGCGGCGACTCCTTGTCGTAGTAGTCCTCGCGGTGCAGCAGGATGACCACGTCCGCGTCCTGCTCCAGGCTGCCGGACTCGCGGAGGTCGGAGAGCTGCGGGCGCTTGTCGGTGCGCTGCTCCGGGCCACGGTTCAGCTGGGCGACCGCGATCACCGGGCACTGCACCTCCTTGGCCAGCAGCTTGAGGCCGCGGCTGATCTCGGAGACCTCCTGCTGGCGCGACTCGGTCTTCTTCGGCGAGGTCATGAGCTGCAGGTAGTCGACCACGATGAGCTTGAGGTCGTGGCGCTGCTTGAGCCGCCGGGCCTTGGCCCGGATCTCCATCATGGTCATCGAAGCCGTGTCGTCGACGAACAGCGGCGCCTCGGAGATGTCGCCCATGCGCTTGGCCAGGCGCGTCCAGTCGTCGTCGGAGAGGTCGCCCGAACGCAGGACGTGCATCGGCACGCGGGTCTCGGCGCTCAAGAGCCGCATCACGATCTCGAGCTTGCTCATTTCGAGGCTGAACAGGGCCGCGGCGTGCCGGTGGTGGAGCGAGGCGTGCCGCATGAAGTCCATGGCGGCGGTCGACTTGCCCGCACCGGGACGCCCGGCGACGATGATGAGCTGCCCGGCCTGGAGGCCCGAGAGCAGCCGGTCCAGGTCGGCGAACCCGGTGGGGATGCCGGTCATGAGGCCCTGGCTGGCGCCGATCGCCTCGATCTCGTCCATCGCGGGCTGGAGGAGGTCGGAGAGGACCGCGAAGTCCTCGCTCTGGCGGTTGTCGGTGACCTCGTAGACGGCCTGCTGGGCGAGGTCGACGAGGTCGTCGATGTCGCGTCCGCCCTGGCCGCCGCCGTAGCCGTACTGGACGACCTTGGTGCCGGCCTCGATGAGGCGGCGCAGGATCGCCTTCTCCTTGACGATCTTCGCGTAGTACCCGGCGTTCGCGGCCGTGGGCACGGCGTTGAGCAGGTCGTGGAGGTAGGGGCCGCCGCCGATCTTGGCGAGGTCGCCCGTGTCGGCGAGGGCCGCGGCGATCGTCACGGCGTCGGCGGGCTCGCCGTTGCCGAACTTGTCGATGATCGCGTCGAACACCATGCCGTGCTTGGGATGGTAGAAGTCGCCCGGGCCGAGCACCTCGATGACGTCGGCGATCGCGTCCTTGCTCATGAGCATGCCGCCGAGGACCGACATCTCGGCCTGGACGTCCTGGGGCGGGGTGCGCTCGTAGGCGCGGGCGCCGCCGCCCCCGCCGCCGCCGCTGAACGGGTCTTCGGGTGGAGTGTCGAAATAGGAATTGCTGGAGCCGTTGGCGCCCCGCGAGTAGACGCCTTCCGCCGACACGTCGGTCATGCCGTCCACCCCCTCGGTCACCGTGCGTTCATGGAGAATGTACCGCCTGCATAAGACAGATCAGCGGCGTCAACGACGCTATGTCGCGCCGGGCACGGTTGCAAACGAGGCTGTGGACAACCTGTGGACAAAGCTGTGGATAACCTGTGGATAACCGCGTGCGGCCTGTGGACAACCTGTGGACAAGAACGCGATCGGGGCTCGGTTCACGGCGTTCACCTGTGCCGACGTTATCCACCGCCTGTGGACGGACATTCGTTCGTGCCAACTTGCGGCTAAGGTGAGGGGCGACCCCCGGCACGGATCAGAGGAGCGACACCCCATGAACGCCCCCCGGCGACCCGAGCACAGGCCCCGGCTCGACCCCGACGGCGACGACCGCCCGGGGGAGCGGGCGTTCACGCCGACGTTGCTCGTGACGGTGGCCTGGTACGCGGTGCCGATGCTCGTGTACCTCGCGTGGGTGCTCTCCCAGCCGCCGGTCGAGGCGACCTGCATCGAAGGCGGGTGCACCGTGGCGGGGCGGCTCTCGGCGGCGATCGCGGGCGGCTGGGCGTGGACGCTCTCGGCGCTCACCGCGAGCCTCTTGGTGGCGGTGCTCCTGCGGCTGCCGCGCGCGGGCTGGCGCGCGGGCGTCGCCGGCTCTGCGGCCGCGATCCTCGGCGCCGGACTGGTGACGGTGGTGCTGCGGACCGCGGGCTGGGTGATCTGAGGGGGGCGGGCCGACGGTTCGGCCGTGCCGCGGCCGGCGGCGAGGCCGTACGGGTGGCCCCGGGTACCCTCCCGATCCCACCTTCACCACTACCAGTGAAAAGGACACCCTCCCATACGGGTACGACAAAGGCCCGCTACCTGCGGAAACAGGTGGCGGGCCCTCTGGTCGCCTACGCGTCCTACTTCTTGCGGCGCTTGGCCGGCGTGACCTGAAGCTTGAACTTCGCGGTCACCTCCGGGTGCAGCTTGACCGCAACGTCGTAGGTGCCGATCGACTTGATCGCGGCGGGCAGCTCGACGCGGCGGCGGTCGATCTTCGGACCCCCGGCCTCGTCGACGGCCTTCACCACGTCGACCGCGGTGATCGAGCCGAAGAGCCGGTCCCCGTCGCCGGTGCGGGCGACGATGTGGGCGTCGGTCTTCTTCAGCTGCTCGGCCACGGTGCGAGCCTGGTCGAGGTCGTGGATCTGGCGGGCCGCACGGGCGCGCTGGATCGCGTCGACTTCCTTCTGACCGCCCTTGGTCCAGGCGATCGCCAGGCCCTGCGGCAGCAGGTAGTTACGGCCGTAGCCGTTCTTCACCTCGACCACATCGCCGGCCGAGCCGAGGTTGGGCACCTCATGAGTCAGGATGATCTTCATGTTGCGCTCCTTCCTTAGCGGGTCTGGCTGGTGTACGGGAGCAGAGCCATTTCGCGGGCGTTCTTGACGGCCGCGGCGATCTGACGCTGCTGCTGGGTGGTCACGCCGGTCACACGACGGGCACGGATCTTGCCGCGGTCGGAGATGAACTTCCGCAGCAGCGCCGTGTCCTTGTAGTCGACGTACTCGATACCCTCTTTTTCAAGCGGGTTCGGCTTCTTCTTCGGCTTCCGCAGAGGAGCCGATTTCGGGTTGGCCATGTGTTGTCTTGCCTCTTACTCGAGATCGTTACCGGACTTCTGTGCCTGCAAAGCAGCGGTCCGGTTAGAACGGCGGGTCCTCGTCGAAGCCTCCACCGCCGGCGGAAGCGCCGGCAGGGGCGGCCGAGGCCCAAGGGTCGTCAGGTGCGGAGCCGCCGCCGGTGTTGCCGCCGCCCCCGAAGGAACGACCGCCGCCACCGCCGGAGCCTGCGCCCGACTTGTTGAGCTTCGCTGTGGAAAAACGCAGCGCGGGGCCGACTTCCTCGACGTCCAGCTCGTACACAGTGCGCTTCTCGCCCTCGCGGGTCTCGTAGCTGCGCTGCTTGAGCCTGCCCTGCACGATCACGCGGGTACCGCGCGACAGTGACTCGGCGACGTTCTCGGCGTACTGGCGCCAGACGCTGCAGGTGAGGAACAGGGCCTCACCGTCTTTCCACGCGTTCGACTCGCGGTCGAACGTGCGCGGGGTCGATGCGATTCGGAACTTCGCGACGGCGGCACCGGACGGCGTGTAACGCAGTTCGGGGTCGTCGACGAGGTTGCCGATAACCGTGATGACTGTCTCTCCTGCCATGACCTCTTCTCCCTAAGGTCTCGCAGTTGCAAGGGTCGGGTTACCGAAGCTCCGGTCGCAGCACCTTGGTGCGCAGCACCGACTCGTTGAGTCGAAGCTGGCGGTCCATCTCAGCGACGGGACCGGGCTCGGACTGCAGGTCGATGACGGCGTAGATGCCCTCGTTGCTCTTGTTGATCTCGTAGGCGAGACGGCGCCGGCCCCAGACGTCGATCTTGTCGACCGTCCCTCCGGCGTCCTTGACGCCCTTCAGGAACTTGTCCAGCGTCGGGCTGACCTGTGCTTCCTCGATGTTCGGTTCGAGGATCACCATGAGTTCGTAGTGCCGCAAGATCGCTCCACCCCCTTTGGTCTCAACGGCTGCGGTCTCTCCGCAGCAGGAGGATTCACTTGCGCGTGCCGCGCCGCCCCGAGTTCGGGCCGGTACGGGCAACCGGGCAATCGTACCTGCTTACAGGCGGTGCGGCTTCAGTGCGCCGCCTGGATGTGACGCTACCGGCCGGGTACGACATTCGCGGCCCCGACACCGAACGCGTCGGGCCGTTCGCGGCCCGGCCCCGACTGAGCTTCGCCTCACACCCGACTCGGTCACGCTGCGCGCTAAGTTGGAACGCGTGACATCGGAGTTCCGCTACACCGACCTGCTTCCCGTCGGCCCCGACACCACCGAGTACCGCCTGCTCACCAAGGACGGGGTGAACACGGTCGAAGCCGCCGGGCGGCGCTTCCTCACCGTGGAGCCCGAGATCCTGACGCGGCTCGCGACCGAGGCCGTCAAGGACATCTCCCACTACCTGCGCCCCGCCCACCTCAAGCAGCTGCGCTCGATCCTCGACGACCCCGAGGCCAGCGGCAACGACCGGTTCGTGGCGATGGACCTGCTCAAGAACGCGAACATCGCCTCCGGCATGGTCCTGCCGATGTGCCAGGACACCGGCACCGCCATCGTCATGGGCAAGCGGGGCCGCCACGTCCTCACCGACGGCCGCGACGCCGAGCATCTCTCCCGCGGCGTCTGGCAGGCCTACCGCGACCTCAACCTGCGCTACAGCCAGATGGCCCCGCTGACGATGTGGGACGAGAAGAACACCGGCTCGAACCTGCCCGCGCAGATCGAGCTGTACGCCGAGGGCGACGACGCGTACAAGTTCCAGTTCATCGCCAAGGGCGGCGGCAGCGCCAACAAGTCCTTCTTGTTCCAGGAGACCAAGGCGATCCTCAACCCGGACGCGATGATGCGGTTCCTGGAGGAGAAGCTGCGCGGCATCGGCACCGCCGCGTGCCCGCCCTACCACCTGGCGATCGTCATCGGCGGCACCAGCGCCGAGCACACCCTGAAGACCGCGAAGTACGCCTCCACGAAGTACCTCGACGCGCTGCCGACCGAGGGCTCGCCGCTCGGCCACGGCTTCCGGGACGTCGAACTCGAGAAGCAGGTGCTGGAGCTGACCCGCCAGTTCGGCATCGGCGCCCAGTTCGGCGGCAAGTACTTCTGCCACGACGTGCGCGTCGTCCGCCTCCCGCGCCACGGCGCGTCACTGCCGGTGGCGATCGCGGTGTCCTGCTCCGCCGACCGCCAGGCCATGGCCAAGATCACGGCCGAGGGCGTGTTCCTGGAGCAGCTGGAGACCGACCCGAGCCGATACGTCCCGGACGTGCTGGAGGACGACCTCGACGAGGACGTCGTGCGCGTCGACCTCAACCGGCCGATGGCCGAGATCCGCGAGGAGCTCTCGAAGTACCCGGTGAAGACCCGCGTCTCGCTCACCGGCACGCTCGTGGTCGCCCGCGACATCGCCCACGCCAAGATCAAGGAGCGCCTCGACGCGGGCGAGCCGATGCCGCAGTACCTGCGTGACCACGCCGTCTACTACGCGGGCCCGGCCAAGACCCCCGAGGGCTACGCGTCGGGCTCCTTCGGCCCGACCACGGCCGGCCGCATGGACACCTATGTCGAGCAGTTCCAGGCCGCGGGCGGCTCGTTCGTCATGCTCGCCAAGGGCAACCGCTCCGACCAGGTGACGAACGCGTGCAAGGCCCACGGCGGGTTCTACCTCGGCTCCATCGGCGGCCCCGCCGCGAAGCTCGCCCAGGACAACATCAAGTCGATGGAGGTCCTGGAGTACCCCGAGCTGGGCATGGAGGCGGTCTGGAAGATCGAGGTCGAGGACTTCCCGGCGTTCATCGTCGTGGACGACAAGGGCAACGACTTCTACGCCGAGACCCGCAAGCCCGTGCTCACCGTCGGCCGCAAACCCAGGCTGACGATCGCCTAAGGGACCCGGCCGTGCCGCCCCGCGGTGGCACGGCCCGCGTAGACTCACAGGTACAGCGCGGCGGCCACTCTGCCGCCGCCGGTCCCTTGAGGAGCAGTGAGGCCGATGGGCTCTCCACCCCCTGTGGACCCCCGGATCCTCCGAACGCATGCCGGCAACCTCGAGCTGCTCGGCTACCGCATCGAATCGGTCGGGTACGTGAGCGCCGGGGCGGCCTTGCGGACCGGCGTGTTCGGCGACCTGTGCGCCCCGATGGCCTCGCTCATCGAAGACCGGCACCGTGACCAGGACCAGTTGACCGGGCGCTTCCCCGAAAACCTCGAGATCGCGACGCACAAGCTCCACCGCATGGCGGACGGCAAGCGGAACGGCAACCGGGATCGCCGCCCCGACTACTGGGCGTCCACCGGCCGCGGCAAGAACCGCAAGGTCACCGGGAACGGCACCGGGTCGCGACCAGGCCGGGCCGGCGACTTCGACGCGCTGGTCGCGAAGTTCCGGGAGCGGACCTGGATCGACGACCGGCTCGCACCCCGCGGCGACGGCGCCGCCCGGGGCCCGGCCGCTCCAATGCGGTCCCGGGGCGACGTGAACCCGGCGGCGCCCCTGGCCGACTCCTTCCGGTCGCTCATCGACCGCATGGAGGTCGACCGCGAGGCCGCCGCCGCCGCCGCACGGCGCTGGGCGCTCATCGCGGCCGAACTGCGGGAGATCGCCGCCGACCTCGAATGGAGCCTCGAAGCCGACCTCAAGGGCTGGAGCGGACCCGACCACCTCGCCTACCAGGAGCTGATGGCGCACAACGTCAACGGGATCGCGGCGGTCGCCGCGACCGCCGCGATGCTGGGCCACGCGGTCGAGGGCGTCGCGGGCGCGGTGGGATCGACGCGCGAAGCGGTCTCCGGCCTCGCCGACCGGCTTGCGTCCGCCGGCCTCGAAGCCGTTCCATGGTCCGTGCAGCGGATCCTCGGCCTGTACCGGGCCGCGTTCAGGATCTGGGCGCTCGTCCTCGGGTACGTGCGGGCCCTGGCGCGGAGCATGGCGCACCTGCGCACCATGCTGGGCGTCCGGCAGCCGGGAGCACGTGTCGCACAGGGGCCGTAAGGTCCACCGCATGCAGCCCCTCCTCGCCGGGAGCCCCCGTTGACCGATCCGCAGCTGCTGAGCGAACTGCTGCGGCCGTGAGACCCGGCCGAGCCGTTCAAGTGCTCCCGCTACGGCGAAGTGCGCTAGCCGACGGTGTCGGCGAAGTCGTAGCCGTTCGTCGCGAGGTCGCCGCTGCGCGTCAACCGAACGCGGAGAACATCAGTGCTCGACGTAGCTGAGCAGGTCCTGGCGGGTGAGCACGCCGACCGGCTTGCCCTCCGCGAAGACCATGAGCGCGTCCCGGTCCTGCAGGGCCGCGACGGCCCGCTCGACCTGCTCGCCCGAGCCGATCGTCGGCAGCGGCTCGCCGATGTGCCGCTCGATCGGGTCGTGCAGCGTCGCCCGCCCCGAGAACAGGGCGTCCATCAGGTCCCGCTCGGCGACCGCCCCGGCCACCTCGCCGCTGGTCACCGGCGGCTCGGCCTTGAGCACCGGCATCTGGCTGACCCCGTACTGGCGCATGATGTCGATCGCCTCGCGCACCGTGTCCTGCGGATGCACGTGGACGAGCTCGGGGATCTGCGCGCCCTTGCTGCCCAGCACCTCGCCTACGGTGGTCTCGCCGGAGCCGCCCATGAAGCCGTACTCGGTCATCCACTCGTCGTTGAAGATCTTCGAGAGGTACCCGCGCCCGCCGTCGGGCAGGATCACCACGATGACGTCGTCGGGACCGGCGTCGCGGGCCACCGCGAGCGCCCCGACCACGGCCATGCCCGCCGAGCCGCCCACGAGCAGGCCCTCCTCGCGGGCCAGTCGCCGGGTCATCGCGAACGACTCCGCGTCGGTGACCTCCACGATCCGGTCGGCCAGCGTCCGGTCGTAGTTCTCGGGCCAGAAGTCCTCGCCCACGCCCTCGACCAGGTACGGCCGCCCGGTCCCTCCCGAGTAGACGGAGCCCTCGGGGTCGGCGCCAACGACCTGCACCTTCCCGCCCGAGACCTCCTTGAGGTACTTGCCGATCCCGGTGATCGTGCCGCCCGTGCCGACCCCGGCGACCAGGTGCGTGATCTTCCCGTCCGTCTGCTTCCACAGCTCGGGCCCGGTCTGGTGGTAGTGCGAGGCCGGGTTCGCCGGGTTCGAGTACTGGTCGGGCTTCCACGCGCCGTCGATCTCGTGGATGAGCCGATCGGAGACCTTGTAGTAGGAGCGCGGGTCCTCCGGGTCGACCGCGGTCGGGCACACGACGACCTCCGCGCCGTACGCCTTCAGGACGTTCCGCTTGTCCTCGGAGACCTTGTCGGGGCACACGAACACGCACTTGTAGCCTCGCTGCTGCGCCACCATCGCCAAGCCCACGCCCGTGTTCCCGCTGGTCGGCTCGACGATCGTGCCGCCCGGCTTCAGCGCCCCCGAGGCCTCGGCCTCGTCGATCATGCGCTGCGCGATGCGGTCCTTGATGGACCCGCCGGGATTGAGGTACTCGACCTTCGCGAGCACCGTCGCGGCCACGCCTTCGGTGACCGCGTTGAGCCGCACCAGCGGGGTGTTGCCGATGAGGTCGAGGACGGATTCGTAGTACTGCATGCTCACAGCCTATGCCCGCGGTCCGTGGGAGGACCGGAGCCCAGGCCGTGCGACCTGGACGCGGACCCGGGCGGCGCGATCGGCGGCCCGATCCCGGGCCCGGCATCGGCCCGCACGGGCACGCGCTTCCCGATGCGTGGATACGATCGGCCGTGGTGGCGCCCGCGCCGGGCCGACCGGCGAGAATCGGGGCGCACACCTCTTACGCAACGTAGGGAGACAATGGCATGAGCACCGCCGACATCGGCGTGGTCGGGCTGGCCGTCATGGGTTCCAACCTCGCCCGCAACTTCGCCCGCCACGGCTTCACGGTCGCCGTCTACAACCGCACGCACGCCAAGACCACCGAGCTGATCGAGGCCCACGGCGACGAGGGCGAGTTCGTTCCCTCCGAGGAGCTCAGCGACTTCGTCGCCTCCCTCAAACGCCCCCGCAAGGCCATGATCATGGTCCAGGCCGGCAACGCCACGGACGCCGTCATCGACCAGCTCGCCGCCCTCATGGAACCCGGCGACATGATCATCGACGGCGGCAACGCCCACTTCGAGAACACCCGCCGCCGCGAAGCCGCCCTCCGCGAGCAGGGCCTCCACTTCGTCGGCACCGGCGTCTCCGGCGGTGAAGAGGGCGCGCTCCTCGGCCCGGCGATCATGCCCGGCGGCTCCGAGGAGTCCTACGAGTCCCTCGGCCCGATCCTCGAGGCCATCAGCGCGAAGGCCCCCGACGGCACCCCGTGCTGCACCCGCCTCGGCCCCGACGGCGCCGGGCACTTCGTCAAGATGGTGCACAACGGCATCGAGTACTCCGACATGCAGCTCATCGGCGAGGCCTACGACCTGCTGCGCCGCGGCGTCGGCATCGAACCGGCCGACCTCGCCAAGACCTTCTCCGAATGGAACGCCGGCGAGCTCGACTCCTACCTCATCGAGGTCACCGCCGAGGTCCTCGGCCACGTCGACGCCGCCACCGGCAAGCCGCTCGTCGACGTCATCGTCGACCAGGCCGGCCAGAAGGGCACCGGACGCTGGACCGTCCAGAACGCCCTCGACCTGGGCGTCCCGGTCACCGGCATCGCCGAGGCCACCTTCGCCCGCGCGCTCTCCAGCGGCACGAAGCAGCGCGAAGGCGCCGTCGACCTGCTCACCGGACCCACCGCCAAAGTGGACTTCCCCGCCGACTTCGTCGAGGACGTCCGCCAGGCGCTCTACGCCTCCAAGATCGTCGCGTACGCGCAGGGCTTCGACCAGATCGCCGCCGCCAGCGCCGAATACGACTGGGGCATCGACCTCGGCTCGTGCTCGGCGCTGTGGCGCGCGGGCTGCATCATCCGGGCGCGCTTCCTCGACCGGATCACCGAGGCCTGGCGCTCGAACCCGGAGCTGCCGACGCTGCTCGCGGCGCCGGAGTTCACGAAGATCGTGACGGACGCGCAGGACGCGTGGCGTCGGGTGGTCTCGACGGCCGCGCTGGCGGGGATTCCGACGCCGGGCTTCTCGTCGGCACTGGCGTACTACGACGGGCTGCGTTCGCGTCGCCTGCCGGCCGCTTTGATCCAGGGGCAGCGGGACTTCTTCGGTGCGCACACGTACAAGCGGGTGGACCGCGAGGGCACGTTCCACACGGACTGGTCGGGGGACCGGTCGGAGGTCCAGCTCTAACGCACGTCTTGACGGCGTCGGGCCCCCCCGGAGCGGCCGGGGCGGCGCCCGGTGGGCGTGGGGGCGTGCCGGGGTAAAA
>NZ_JAERMK010000003.1:0-72565 GCF_016918015.1 Glycomyces sp. YM15 | reverse complement strand
TCCACCCTCCACCCCCAGGGGGGGGCCGGCCGCGCCCCGCCCGTTGGCGGCGCCCCCGACGCCGTTTCGCGTTCGGGCATGACGGTGATCACTTTTACACTCCTGGGTTTCCGTTTTCGGTGCACCGGTGTAGGCTCAAATTACACCAAGCGGTTTCCTAAGGAAACCACTAAGTCTCTTGAAGGAGTGCATCATGCCGACCCTCCCCGTCGCCGCCGCCCAAGTCGCCTACCACGTCGTCGAATCCACCACCGGCGCCGAGCGCCGCCTCGTCCTCGTCCACGGCACCGGCTCCGGCGGCGCCCGATTCGTCTGGGGCGAACTCCTCGACCACTTCGCCGCCACCCACACCCTGGTCCTCCCCGAACTCTCCGGAACCCTGGCGACCACCGACGACGGCGCACCGCTCACCGTCGAGACCCTCGCCAGCCAGGTCATCGCCGTGATCGAAGCCGAACGCGCCGAAGGCGAAACGGTCGACCTCATCGGGTTCTCCCTGGGCGGCGCCATCGTCGCCGCAGTGGCCGCCCTGCGCCCCGACCTCATCGGACGCCTCGTCAGCATGGCCTCGTTCGCACGCCCCGACCACCTCGGATTCCAGCAATCCGTCCGCCTGTGGCAGTCCCTGGCCGACGACCCCGAGCGGTTCGGCCGGTTCGCGACCGTCCTCGCGTTCAGCCCGGCCTTCCTCGGCGGCGTCGACGCCCCCACCCTCGCGGCCATCAACGCCGGGATGACCCCCGACGAGGGCACCCTGCGCCACATCGACCTCGACCTGCGGCTCGACATCCGCGACCTGCTGCCCCGCATCACCGCCCCGACCCTCGTGGTCGGGAATGCCAAGGACGCGCTGGTCCCGGTCGAACTCACCCGCGAACTCGCCCAAGGCATCCCCGGCAGCGCCTACGTCGAGCTCGACAGCGGCCACGTCACGTTCGCCGAGCAGCCCGAACGCGCGCTCAAGGAGGTCACGGCGTTCCTCACGTGACGCGCCGGCGCCGCCGGTCAATAGACTGTGGTCCGAGCGGAGCGAAGGGGACCAGATGACCGCGGACACCGGCCGGACCGGTCGACCCGACAAGCGGCGCGCCATCGTGCGCGCCGCCAACTTCGTGTTCGGCAGGGACGGCTACACCCGTGCCACGGTCGACGCCATCGCCCGCGAGGCCGGGGTCTCGAAGAAGACCATCTACAACCACTTCGCCGACAAGGAAGCCCTGTTCCTGACCGGGGCGCTCGAAGCGTCCCGGGAGCTCTCCGAGGAGATCACGGCGCTGGCCGACCGGCACCTGCACAAGATCGTGGACCTGGAGGCCGAGCTCATCGACTTCGGCGTCGACCGGACCCGGGCCGTGCTCACCAGGGACGACCACGCCGCGATCGCCAGGACGATCCGCGCCGAGGTCACCCACCTGCCGGAGGAGATCCTCGACGCCTGGATGGAGACGGGGCCGCTGCATTCGCGGCGGGTGGTCGCCGAGCATTTCCGGGCGCTGCGGGCGAAGGGCCTGCTGGAATTCGACGACGCCGAGAAGGCCTCCGCGCACTACACGCTGCTGACCTTCACGCCGGTCGCCGAACGGACCTTCTTCGGGGCGCTGCCGTTCGACGAGCGGGAACTGGTCGAGACGACCACGGAGGGCGTGCGGATGTTCTTGCGGCTGTATGGGTCTACTGACCCCAGCGAGGGCTGAACGTGCCCCCGAGCTCGACCGGTTCGGCGGGGATGTCGCCGTCGCGCAGGCGCTTGACGAGTGCCACGGTCCGGTCGGGCAGGATCGTCCCGTCGGCCGCGCCGCACTGGTCGATCGGCAGCCACGCGAAGCCGAACTGCTGCTCGTAGGCGTCGCCGCCGGTGATCTCCGGATCGAATCGCTCGACGCGGTGGAAGAAGTACCAGTTCTTCTGGACGAGCAGGCGGCCCTTCGGGAACGCGGTGAACACGCCGAACGCGACCGGGCCGATGAGCGCTTCGGGGTCGATCGCGCAGCCGGTCTCCTCGCCGGCCTCCCGGACGGCGGCCGCGCGGAGGTCCTCGCCGTCCTCGACGCCGCCGCCGGGGGTGATCCAGCGGGTGATGCCGTCGAGGCACTGGTCGCCGCCCATGTGGAGGACGGTGTCGTGCTGGTCGAGGAGGATCACGCGGGCGGCGGTGCGGAAGACCGCGCCGGTCTCGGATTCGATGCTCAACGGGGGCTCCTCACGCCGCGTCCAGCTGGCGGCCGATGCTCTCGAGCAGGACGGGTGCGGCGGGGACGTCGCCGCTGATCAGCTGTTTGACGAGGTGGAGGAGCGGCTCGACCTGTTCGAAGCCGTCGGTGGAGAGGAAGTCGTCGACGGGGATCCAGTTGAACTCGAGGTCCTGCTCATAGGCGTCGCCGCCGGTGACCTTCGGCTCGAACCGCTCGACGCGGACGAGGAAGAAGTGGTTCTCCTGCGTGAACGTGCTGTCGGGGCGGACCTTGCGGTAGTACTGGCGGGCGACCGGGCCGATGAGGTCCGCGGGGGCGACGCGCAGGCCGGTCTCCTCGTAGAGTTCCCGGGCGGCCGCGTCGCGCATGGACTCGCCCGGGTCGATGCCGCCGCCGGGGAGGATCCAGCGGGCGGGGCGCTCGGGGGTCGCGTAACCGCCGATGAAGAGGACGCAGTCCTGCTCGTCCACGATGATGCCCCGCGCGCCTCGCCGGTCGATTCGGGTGGGTTCGTTCGTCGCGCTCACCGGTCAAGTATGGGGGCACGCTCCGTAGCCGTCCACCCTCTATCGGGGTCCCATGTCCAAGCGCCCCATGGAATCGGAACGGGCGCAACGGGAATCGCGCCCGCCATCAGCCCCTTGAGCAGGCCCGCGATCCGCGCGGGGAAGACCAGCGCGTCCGCCTCGGCCACCTGGTCGAGGGTGAGCCAGCGCGCCTCGGTGAACTCGGCCCGCTCGACGTCCTCGAGCCGGTCGCGGACCGGCGCGAAATGCGGCACGCGCAGGAAGAAGAACGCGTCGCGGGAGTGGATCACCAGGTCGGGACTGTCCGACCAGTCCCCTTCGGTCTCGGCCACGACCGGCCCGAGCGCGCCCGGGTCGATCCGCAGGCCGGTCTCCTCGAACACCTCCCGGGCCGCGGCCTCTTCGAGCGTCTCGCCCTCGTCGAGCCCGCCGCCGGGCGTCACGTAGTACTCGACGCCCGGGCCCATGTAGTCGCGGCTGTAGAACAGCAGCACCCGGTCGTCCTCGTCGACGAGCAGCACCCGCGCGCACCGCCGCCGGATCACGTTCGCCTCTGGGGTGGTCATGCTCCGAGTATCCGGCCGCCGCGCCTATGCGGGCAACGGGAAGCGTTTGGTGTCACCGCGCCAACCGACCCATGGAAGCTCCACCGGTTCGACCGGGAGGTCACCGCCGACGAGGCGCTTGGCCAGGTCGGCGACGGGCACCGGGAAGATCCCGTCGTCGACGGCCTCGACCTCGTCGAGCGAGAGCCACGCGGACCCGGTGAGCTCGCCGATCTCGCTGGCCTCGAGGTGCGCGAAGTCGACGCTGAACCGTTCTGCGCGCAGCAGGAAGAACACGTGGTCGTCGGAACCCATCCACCAGGTCCCGGCGGTGTGCCCGACCGGCGCGCCCAGATCGGCGGGGTCGACGCGCAGGCCGGTCTCCTCGAACAGCTCCCGGGCGGCCGCCTCGGCGGCGCTCTCACCGGGATCGATCGTGCCGCCGATCGTCACGAAGAACTCGGACTCCGGGGTCACGAACCCCGAACTGTGCAGCAGCAGCACCTGGTCCCGCTCGTCGACGACGAGCACCCGCGCGCAGCGGCGCGGTTCCGCTTCAGCAGCATCAGTCATCGGCCAAGTATGCTGCCCGCCAATCGCTTCGGCAATCGACGGGCAGCAAGGCCTCAGGCGACGGCGAGGGCAAGCTCTTCCTGGTCAGTAGCAGACAGTTGCCGCTGCAGCCGTTTGGCCTTGAGCGTGGCATCGGCCACCTCGCAGATCTGCGCGATCTCCACGTCCGCGGGAGACAGCGCGGCCAATCCGTTCGCCACCAGCCACATGGAAACCTCGGCCCACGAGTACAGGCTCACCCGGGGACGCGGCACGCGCGGCTTGGGAAAATCGGCCGGGCCGCGCCGACCGGTGACCCAGTGGTCGACTGCCCCGACAGTACGGCCGGTGCGCTCGGCGATCTCCTTCAGAGAGACGTAGTCCTCGGTGACGCCGAGAGGATCGACTCCTGCCTTGCGCCCCTCCCGGATCGCCGACACAACCGCCTGCAATGCCGACGGGGCGTCCCGATCGAATGTCGCCCATCCTTCGCCGCCGGTCACCGGATCGAAGGCGATCACGGCATCGTCCCAACCCGCCTCGTAAAGCGCGTCAATGACTTCTTCACCAGGCGGGCCGGAGAAATGCAGCTCGAATGCGTATACGGTCACGGTCGTAGGCTCCCTTCTAGGATTCAGCCAAGCCATGCGGGCATTTGTCGGCGATCAACCGCAATCGCCTCGCGTGAAGTTCGGGCGACCTCGGCGTGGAATAGATCGATCTCGGCGGTCGGCATCCATCGCCGCCGCCGGGGCAGAAAGCGCGCCCCCACGCGTGCCCGTCGGAGGTCTCGATCTTCCAGCCCTTCGCCTCCATGTACTCGAGTGCCGCGCGGATGTGCTTGTTGGGATGTCTCGGCATGTATCTATAACACTACAGCTCAGGGCTGTTCTGGCGCAACAACACGCCGCGGGTTGCGGGAAGATCAGCCTTACGTGAGATCAACCCACGGCAGTTCGATCGGAGTCTCGGGGCGCTCGCCTGCAAGCAGCCGCTTAAGCAGGCCCGCGAGGCCGATCGGGAAGACGATCGCGTCCGTCGACTCCAGGTCGGCGAGCGACAGCCACTCGCATCGCAGGATCTCGTCCTGCTCGCCATCCTCGAGCCCACCGGGATCGGGCTCGAAGCGGTCGACGCGCAGGAGGAAGTAGTGCTCTTCCGCCCGGTACCGGGTACCGCTGTTCGAGCGCCACGCGCCCTCGCGTCGGCACACCACCGCGCCCAGAGCTCCCGGTTCCACCCGCAGACCGGTCTCCTCGAAGACCTCCCGGGCCGCCGCTTCAGCGAGGGACTCGCCTTCCTCGACCCCGCCCCCCACCGTGAAGTAGGAGTCCTCGCCGCGCGCCACTGATCCGTGGTTGAAGCACAGCAGCACCCGTTCGTCCTCGTCCACGAGCAGTACACGTGCCGAACGCCGGACCGGATCCGCTGGAATCGCCATACGCGCCAGACTAAACCGGGCGGCAAGCCGCTTCCGCCGGAGCGAGACTGCGCACGGAAGGCCCGCGGCGGGGTGTCGCCGCGGGCCCGGTTTCCTGGTTTCAAGCTCAAGCGGTCGCCGGCGCCGCCGTCGTCTCGGCGGGCTTGCGGTCCTCGAGCAGCTGCTTCGCCAGCCGCCCCGAGGCCTCCGCCAGACCCATGATCATAAGCGCGTTGATCGCGTGGAAGCCGAAGATGATCTGACCCGGCGTCGTCCCAGCCACGCTCACCAGCGCGATCAGCGACTGCAGCACCACCAGGCCGAGCACGCCCGCCGCCAGGCCGACCAGCTTCCCGCCCGACCGCGCCAGCGCCGCGAACAGGATGCCCAGCAGCGCGACCACCGCGATCACCCGGCCGTTCATGATGTGCAGCGAGAACGACTCGTCCGGCGAACCGGTCCCGATCGCCCCGTACCCGGCCAGGAAGAACTGGATCCCGATCAGCACGTGCAGGATCATCACCCACACCCGGTAGAACCTAAGCATCCGCGCTCTCCAAAGTCGTTCCTTCCAAGGCAGTGCCGTCCAAGACCGCACGCCGCTTCTCGATCTCGTCCTGCAGCGCCTCGACGCCCTGCATCGTGCCGTAGGCGAGCAGATGGACCACGCAGTGATCCGAGTGCTTCGCTCCCCGCCAAGCCTCCACATCGGCCTCGTTCACGGCGCCCGGGGCGATCGCCGCCGCCACCGCGAGCCGCGCCCCCAGCGCCGGCCCGGCCTCCAGGCCGGCCCCGTCCACCAGCTCCGGCAGACCCGGACCGGCCGCGCCCTCCCGGACGCCCACGGTCCGCGCCACCGCCTCGGCCGCGTCCCCGCCGAGCAGCCCCGGACCCGACGACGCGTACGCCCGCAGATGCCCGTACGCGACCCCCGCCGGCGACCCCGCCGCCCACTCCGGCTCACGCACCCGCAGCCCCCGGGCCCAGCCCGGACGCTCCTCGAGCAGCGCCAGGCTCGTCCCCGGCTCCAGATCCGCCGCGACCGCCGCCCGCAGGGTCCGCGACGCCACCGAACGGCCCAGCCGCGTAGCCGTCACCGGATGCGGCGACTCGTTGTGCGCCAGCACCTGCACCAGCCGCGTGATGAACTCGAACACCAGCGCCGTGCCGATGAACCGCGGTGCCGCCCCAGCCGCGAACGGCCCCTCCGGGCCCGGGTCCAGCGCCCACTCGGCCAGCGGCGCCCACTCCTTCGGCGGGTTCGACGCGCGCAGGCCCTCCGCCAGCGCCGACTCGCCCAGGGCGTGCAGCAGCACCGTGTGCGCGTCCGTGCAGAACCTGCAGCCGTTGCGCACCGCGATCGCGGTCGCCACGACCTCTTTCGCCAGCCGCTCCTCCGGGCCGCCCACCATCAGCGACTCCCGCAGCAGCGACCACATGGACGCCAGCAGCTCCGGCGCGGGCGAAAGCATCTGGAACGGCGCGCCGACCGCCCCGACCTCCCGTTTCGCCTGCGAGTACACCTCGGCCACCAGGCCGTCGGCCTGTCTGGCCTCGACCGGTGTCACATGTCTGATCTGGGGCATGGGGTCCTCCTCGATTCGCTTCGCGCCGAACGCATTCGCACCGGCGCGACATGCCTCCAGACTCCCCGCCGCGGGCCCGATGCGCGTCCGCCCCGCGCTGGCTTCCAGCCGCGCGACGAACGCCGCATTCGGGGCCCCGGCGTACACCCTGCGCCGTACGCGGCCGCTGCACCGCGGGCCGATGCCGAGGTGACGGCCCCGATTTAGGATGGGAACCATGTCGTTTCCCCCCACTGGCCGCCTCTCAGGGCTGCGGCTCGACCTGGTAGTCGCCGCGGTCCTGCTGTCCGACACGCTCGTCTCGGGCGCGGCCGTCGCGGTCGGGGACGGACTGGCCTGGTACGGCTGGCCGCTGCTCGTCGTGGGCCCCTTGGCGTTCCCGCTGTGGCGCCGCTACCCGCGCGCGGTCATGCTCGTCTCCGTCGGCGCCCTGGCCGCCGTCGGGCACTTGCAGGTGGGCCCGCTCGCGGCGGTCCCGGCGCTGGTCGCGATCGCGGTCTCGATGTACCGGGGGCACCGCAAGCTCACCGTCTCCCTGGTCCTGTTCGTCTCGGCCGCCACGATGCTCGGGAACTGGAGCTCGGCCGGGTTCCACTTCACCGGCGAGGTCATGGAGCAGTCCATGCTCGTCATCGGCTGGCTCCACGTCGCCCTCATCTCCGGTGAGTCGCGGCGCCAGCGCGACGCCTACATGGCCGAGGCCGAGCACACCCGCGAGGAGGCGGTCAAGCGCAAGGCCGCCGACGAGCGCGTCCGGATCGCCCGCGAGCTGCACGATTCGCTCACCCACTCGATCTCGGTGATCCGCGTCCAGGCCGGCGTGGCCCTCCATCTGGCGCGCAAACGCGGCGAGGAGCCGCCGCCCGCGCTCGTCGCGGTCGAGGAGGCCGCGAAGGACGCCACCCGGGAGCTGCGCGAGACCCTCACCATGCTCCGCGACGACGAGGGCCACCGCCTCTCCCGCGTCGAGCCCCTCGCCGACCGCTACCGGGGCCTCGGCTTCGCGATCGAGCTCGAATGCGAGATCGACGAGGCGGCCGCGATCGACGAGGAGGTCGACCACGCCGCCTACCGGATCGTGCAGGAGGCCCTGACGAACGCGGTCCGCCACTCCTCCGGCGACCGGGTCCGGGTGCGCGTGCACCACGGCGAGGACGCCCTCGTCGTCGAAGTCGCCGACAACGGCCGCACCCGCGACTTCACGCCCGGGCGAGGGATCACCGGGATGCGCGAACGGGTGGACGCGCTCGGCGGCACCCTCGACGTCGGGCCCGGCGAGTACGGTTTCACCGTCGCCGCCCGCCTCCCGATGCCCGACCTTCCCGCGCCGGCACCGTCCGCCGCGGTCCCCGCCCAAGCCGCCGAGACCGGGAGCACGCGATGATCCGGGTCCTCCTCGCCGACGACCAGCCGCTCATGCGCGGCGGCTTCCGCGCCCTCATCGACGCCGAGGACGACATGACCGTCGTCGCCGAAGCCGCCGACGGCCCCACCGCCGTGCGCCTCGCGGGTGAGTACCGGCCCGACGTGGCCCTGCTCGACGTCGAGATGCCCGGCGGCGACGGCATCAGCGCCGTCCGCGCGATCGCCGCCGACGAGCACCTCGCCGACCTGCGTGTCGTCATGCTCACCAACTACTCCTTCGACGCCTACGTGTTCGACGCCCTCCGCGCCGGAGCCGCCGGGTACCTCGTCAAGGACACCGAACCCGAAGAGCTCCTGCGCTGCGTGCGCGCCGCCGCGGCCGGAGAGACCCTCCTCTCGCCCCAGATCGCCGCGAAGCTCGTCGCCGAGTACGTCGCCCACCCGCCCTCGCGCCTCTCCGGGCAGATCGAAGGGCTCACCTCGCGCGAGACCGAGATCGTGGCGCTGGTCGCGCGCGGCCTGACGAACGGCGAGATCGCCGAGCGCCTCTTCATCAGCCCCGCCACCGCGAAGACCCACGTCCACCGCGCCATGATGAAGCTCGCCGTGCGCGACCGCGCGGGCCTCGTCGTCTTCGCCTACGAGTCGGGCCTGGTGCAGCCCAAGAACGGCGCCTAACCGGCGCTCGGCTCCCCCGCCTCGCCGGCGGCGGTCCCCGCCGTCTCCTCCTCCGGCTCGGCGGTCGCATTGAATTCGGCGCCGAACAGCAAGGCCGCGTTCGTGATCCACAACCAGATCAGGAACACGATCGCCCCGCCCAAGGTCCCGTACGTCTTGTCGTAGTTCCCGAAGTTCGCCGTATACAGGCCGAATCCCGCCGAAGCCGCGATCCACAGCACCACCGCGAGCGCCGCACCCGGCGCGCGGCGGCCGAACCGCGAGCGCTTCGCCGGGGCGAGCCAGTACAGCAGCGCCACGATCACCATCACCAGCACGATCACGATCGGCCATTTCACCCAGCCCCACACGGTGACCGTGGTGCCGCTGGCGCCGATCGCGTCGCCGAGCGCGCGGGCCACCGACCCGCCCGTGGCCGCGACGATCGCGCACACCGCGGTCAGCGCGCCCACCACGAGGGTGAGCACGATCCGCACGATGAGGACGGTCCACCATTTGCGGGTCTCGCCGGTCCCGTTGACCGCGTTGAGGGCCCGCGAGAACGCCGCCACATAGTTCGAAGCGGCCCACAGGGCCGCGACCAGGCCGACCAGGGCCAGCAGGCCCGCCGCCGCCGGGTTCATCTGGAGCCGCGCGACGGCGTCCTCGACGATGTCGAATCCCTCGCCGGGCGCGAGGGAGGCGACGCCGTCGAGGAGGACGTCGGTCGCGTTCTCGTCGAGCATGCCGATGAGGGAGGCGCCCACGAGGATCGCGGGGAACAGCGACAACACCGAGTAGTACGTGAGGGCCGCCGCGGTGTCCCCGCGGCTCGCTCCGCCGTACCGTTTGGCGGCCTTGACCAATGACCTGGCGCCCATGCCCCCCACCGTGCCAGGCCGCGCGCGGGAAGGGGCCGGTTCGCGCGAACTCGGCACGCCTAGAGCCGGTCGGACCGCTCCGCGGGGCGGGCCCGCGTGGCCAGAGCCCAGATGACGAACACGTCCACCGCGATCGCCAGACCCGCCCACAGTGGATACTGCGGGGCGAGGAGGACCTGGTTCACCGCCGAGACCGACGCGACCGCGAGCGCGGGCACGGGGTGCGCGCCCCACCGCGTCAGGCGCCGCCACGCGCCGAGCTGGCCGAGCCCGATCACGAACGCCGCCAATCCGATCACGAGGTTCACCCAGCCCCAGCCGGTGCTGTCGCCGCGGTACCAGTAGCCGCCGCCGGTGAAGACGGACACGCCGCCGACCGCGACCGCGTACCCGATGAAGAGCTGCCAGGCGCCCATGACCAGCAGCAGGACCCCCGCGAGCGCGGAGCCTCCCGCGCTGGGTCGAGGAAGCCAGTCCTCTCGAGTCATGTGGGGTCTCCCGGGGCGCCGATCGGCGCGCACGGCGCCGCTTGCGCACACAGCTTAGGCGACGCGGCGGCCCGGTCGCGGTTTCCACGCTCGCCACTCGCCGCACAGCGGCCCCGGTGCGAACGTGCGCGCACGCTAATCGCCCGCCGGGCCTTCCAGGCGACGCAGCCAGTTCCCCAGCAGTGCGCTGCCGTCCTCGGTGAGGATCGATTCGGGGTGGAACTGCACGCCTTCGACATCGAGGAGGCGATGGCGCAGCCCCATGACCGTCCCGTCGTCGCTGTGGGCGGTCACCGTGAGCGGTTCGCGCACGCTCGAGGGCTCGACCGCGAGCGAGTGGTAGCGGGTGGCGGTGAACGGGTTCGCGAGCCCGGCGAAGACGCCTTCGCCGTCGTGCCGGATCGGCGAGGTCTCGCCGTGCCGCAGCTCGGCGGCGCGCGTCACCTCCGCGCCCCAGTGCTCGGCGATCACCTGGTGGCCCAAGCACACTCCCAGCACCGGCACCTTGCCCGCGAAGCGGTCGAGCAGATCGTGGCCGAGCCGGGCCTCGTCGGGCCGCCCCGGGCCGGGCGAGAGGAGCACGCCGGCGGGGTGCAGCTTCACGGCCTCGTCGACATCGGTCCGGTCGGAGCGGCGCACCTCCACCCGGGCGCCCAGCGCACGCAGGTACGAGACGATGGTGTGGACGAACGAGTCGCGAAAATCGACGACCAGCACACTACCCATCGGTGTCTTCCATCAGCGCCCCCACCAGTGCGATCGAACGTTGCTCCACTACCCCGAAGGGGATTCCGCGGTCTGCCAGTCCTCGGGGTCGAAACCGGTCCCGGGGCAGTCCACCCCGGGCGTGCAGGTCTCGCCGTCGGCCGGGGAGCCGCCCTCGTCGCTCTCGACGTTGACGCCGCCGGCCGGGTCGACGTTGCTCCACGGCATCATCGGGCGAACCGCCGGGAACACCACGAACCACAGCAGCGCGACCATGCCGACCGTCAAGGCGACCGAGCCGATCAGTTTACCCGGCAGCCCTCCGGGGAGCTTCCGCCAGATCCACGAGTACACGTCAGGCCTCCGGGTCGATCGCCGCGTCGGGCAGGTCGCCCTCGGGGTCGCGCTTGATCTCGTCCACCAGCTGGCTGTAGACGACATAGCGCTCGTAGTTGTCCCACCTGGGGTGGCAGGTGAAGAGCGTCAGCCAGAAGTCCTCGTCGCCGGGCTCGACCCCGGGCTCGCGCGGTACCGGCGCGGTGATGTCGATCTGGGTCTCGTTGACGACCTCGTGCTCCTGCACCTCGTAGATGTAGTACGTCTCCTTCGTCTCGATCACGACCTTGTCCCCGGGTTCGAGGGAGCGGATCTCGGAGAAGATCGCGGGCACATTGTGGCCGGCGAGGGTGAAGTTGCCCTGCTCGCCCGGGTAGGCGCCGTCGAGGTAGCGGCCCGGCGCGTACTCGATGTCGGCCGGTTCGGTGCCTTCGACGAGCGTCCAGGACTCGGCCCGGATGTCGGGGGCCCACATGCGCGCGAACGCGTCGCCGAGCTCGGGCACGGGCGCGCCGTCGACGCCTTCGTCAGTGACCTCGCCGTCCCAGATGTTCTCCAGGTCGCCCGCAAGCACCTCCTGCTCGTTGTTGATCTCCTGCGAGACGCCGAAGACCTCGTAACCGGCGTAGAGGAGGACGACCGCGCCGAGGGTGATGAGCAGTTCGCCGAGGCCGCGCACGGTGGTGCGCAGGCCGCCGTCGCTGCGGTGGCGCTTGACCGAGCGCTTCTTGCGGGCTTCGCTGTCGGCGCCGGGCGGCGCGGGCGTCTCGTCGGCGGGGATCACCGGGAGGATCGCGGTCCCGTCGGGTTCGGGCACGAGAGGCGCGTGCCGGGTCCTCTTCGCGAGGCCGGGCGGACGGAGCGCGGTGGTGCGGTCGGGGTCCGCCGCGGCCGGGGCGGGGCCCGGGGAGGGCACGCTGGCGCGGCCGGGGGGCGTCGCGGCACCCGCCGCCGGACCCGGCGAGGGCCGCCGGGTCGGCGGAGGCTCGTTCGCGAAGGGGGACCAGTCCTGATCGCTCACCTGGAACTTCGCCTCCATAGTGCCGGTGTTCTCTTCGTAGGGGGATCTCGTAACCATAACGCGCGAGGCAATCCTAGGGTTGTACCGCGAACCCGAATATCAACCGAACGGGCAGGTATGGGCGGCGCCTGAGTGATCGCGGCCCGGGCCGGGCGCCTCGTGCGCGGGTAGCGGTGCGGTCCAGGCCCTTTGGCAGCTCACCTCGCCGGGTGTGAGCTACGCGATGCCGCGCGGACGGCCCGTCACCGGCGGGCGGTACCCTGGACGCCGGACATGTCCCTCAGTTGGAGAGTCGTCGATGCCGAAGTCACGTGTGCGCAAGAAGAAGGTCTACTCGAGCTCCGGAACGAGTACGGGTTCGACCTCGGGCGAGAGCTACGAGCCGAGCCCGATGTGGGTGCCGGTCACCGCCGTCGCCCTCATCGTGATCGGCATCGGGTGGCTGACCCTGTTCTACCTCTCGGGCATGGAGTTCCCGGTCGGTGCCTGGGGCTACTGGAACCTCGCGGTCGGCTTCTCCTGCATGGTGGCCGCCCTGCTCGTCCTCTCGAAGTGGCGTTGACCCGAACCCCTTGACGGCGAGATCCCCTCGCCTTGGGCCTGAACGGAACCGGCGAGTCCCTTCGCCTCCCGTCCGAACCGGGCAGGCGAGGCTCCCTCGCCGCTGGTTCGAACTGAACGTCGCCGAACCGTGTCGGACCCCCGGCGTATTTCGTGCTGTGCGAATGTCCGGCTCATAGGCCACGTCGAGGCCGAGCCCCCCCAAAGGCGGATTCATCGGGATAGCTCCTGATGCAACCTGATTCGGCCCCTAGAAAGCGCTCGGCTGACGCGAGGCAGCCTCACCGCAGACGGCCTCACAAGAGCTCGAACACGGTCGCGTTCGCCATGCCGCCGCCCTCGCACATCACCTGGAGCCCGCGCCGGGACCCGGTGTCGCGCATGTAGTGCAGCATCGTCGCGGCCAGCCGCGCGCCCGAAGCCCCCAGCGGATGCCCGAGCGCGATCGCGCCGCCGCGCGGGTTGAGCCGCTCCTCGTCCGCGCCGGTCTCCGCCAGCCACGCGAGCGGGATCGCGGCGAACGCCTCGTTCACCTCGAACACGTCGATCTCGTCCAGGTCGAGGCCCGCCCGCGCCAGGATCTTCGCCGTCGCCGGAATCGGCCCGTCCAGCATCAGCACCGGATCCGAGCCCACCGCGCACGCCGCCGCGATCCGCGCCAGCGGCCGCACCCCCAGCCGCCGAGCATGCTCGTCCGTGGTGATCACCAGCGCCGCCGCGCCGTCCGAGATCTGCGAAGCCGAGCCTGCCGTCACCAAGCCGTCCGGCGTGAACGCCGGCTTCAGCCCGGCGAGCCTCGCCATGCTCGTGTCCCGCCGGATGCCCTCGTCCGCCGACACGCCCGCTACCGGTGCGATCTCCTCGGCGAACCCGCCGCCGTCGCTCGCGGCGGCGGCCTTCTCGTGGCTGGCGAGCGCGAACGCGTCCATAGCCTCGCGCCCGATCCCGTACCGCTCGGCCACCAGCTCGGCGGCGAGGCCCTGGTTGAACAGCACCGGCACCGTCGCATCCACTTGCGCCGCGTAGCGTTCGCGCACCACCGGCCCGTACGGTTCGCCCGCGCCGGAACCGACGCTCGACCCCATCGGGACGCGGCTCATCGACTCGACCCCGCCCGCCACGACCACGTCCGCGTGCCCGGCCAGGACCGCGGCGGCCGCGAACGAGACCGCCTGCTGGCTCGAACCGCACTGGCGGTCCACCGTGACGCCGGGGATCCGGTCGGGCCAGCCCGCCGCGAGGACGGCGTTGCGGGCGACGTTCCAGGACTGCTCGCCCACCTGTGAGACGCAGCCGAGGATCACGTCGTCGACCGCGTCCGGCCCGAGGCCGGAGCGCAGCAGCGCCGCGTTCATCGCGTGCGCGGCGAGGTCCACGGCGTGCACGCCCGAGAGCACTCCGCCGCGCCGTCCCAGCGGCGTGCGGGCGGCGGCGAGGATGACGGCCTCAGACATTGCGGTACACCGGCGCGATGACCGCACGCGCGATCGCGTTGAACGTGAGGTGGAAGGCCCCCACCGCCATCGAGGAAGTCGGGTCGACCTCGACCGGCGCCTTGAGGGCGTGCACGGCGAACAGGTAGCGGTGCTCGGCGTCGCCGGGCGGCGGCGCGGCGCCCGCGTATCCCACGGTCCCCGAGTCGTTGCGCAGCTGCACCGTCCCCGCGGGCGGGGAGGCCGCCGCGCCCGTGGGCAGCTCGGTCACTGACTCGTCGAGGCCCAGGAGCATCCAGTGCCACCAGCCCGAGCCGGTGGGCGCGTCCGGGTCGAAGCAGGTGACGGCGAACGCGGCCGTCTCGGCCGGGAAGCCCGACCAGGCCAGATGCGGGGAGACGTCGTTCCCGGCGACCTGCGCGGGGTCGAGGGTGGCGCCGTCGGCGACGTCGTCCGACACCACGGTGAACGACGGCAGCGGCGGCAGGTGGTCGTAGGGCCAGGGGGCCCGGGTGCGGTCGAGCGACGTCATCGTTCTCCTCAACTTCTCGGCCCGGCCCGCGGCGCCGGCCCTCCCCGCCCGCATGGGGCGGCGGAGCCGCTTTCGCTTGCGGGGCCGCATGTTCAACGGAACCGTCAAGTACCTCGCGGGGCGCCTGGGCCCCACCTCTGCACCGTATCGCGGCCCGGCCGCCCGCACGAGCGGGCCGCGCGGTGAACCGGTGGGGACGGCCCTCCGATGCCCCGGGAGTCGACCCGCGGGGAGGACCGGAACGGGCGTCGTCCGGCCGTCCGGGACGAGCCGTCCGCATCGTGGACACCGCCGGCGACGGCCGCGGCCCGCACTGCCGCCGCGTGCACCGGTGTGCCCGAACCTGACCCGCGATGCCGTCCGGTGAGGTGTGCCCGAGGCCGCCCATATGCCGCTCGACGTCCGCCCTGCGGGCCGCATACGCTGGTGTCATGCCGAACACCGACGTCATCTCTTTCTCCCGGGGCGCCCCGTCGCTCGACATCGTCGACACCGAAGGCCTCAAGGCCGCCGCCGTGGCGGCACTCGAAGCCGATCCGGCCGGGGTCACCGGCTACGGCACGTCCGTGGGCTACGGCCCGCTGCGCGAGTGGATCGCCGCCAAGCACGGCGTCACCCCCGCGAACGTGCTGGTCACCAACGGTTCCATGCAGGCCGACGCGTTCCTGTTCGACGAGCTCGTCAAGCCCGACTCGCCGGTGATCGTCGAACGCCCCACCTACGACCGCACTCTCCTCGGCCTGCGCAACCGCCGCGGCGAGCTGCACCCGGTGCGCCTCCAGGCCGACGGCCTCGACGTCGACGAGCTCGAGGGCATCCTCAAGGGCGGCGTGCGGCCGACCCTCGCGCACATCATCCCGAACTTCCAGAACCCGGCGGGCGTGACGCTCTCAGGTGAGAAGCGCACGCGGCTGCTCCAGCTCGCGAACGAGTACGAGTTCACGATCTTCGAGGACGACCCGTACTACGACATCCGCTTCCGCGGCGAGCAGTACCCGACCATGCTCGAGCAGGACGAGACCGGCCGCGTCGTGTACGCGTGCTCGTTCTCCAAGACCGTCTGCCCGGGCCTGCGCACCGGCTACCTGGTCGGCCCGGCCGACATCATCGCGAAGATCGCCGCCGCCGCCACCAACACCTACATCGCGCCGAACATGTTCGCGCAGGCCACCATCTACCAGTTCGCGGCCTCCGGGGCGCTGGACCGCTCGATCGCGACGGTCAAAGCCGCCCTCGAGGAGCGCGTCGACCAGCTCTCCGCCTCCCTGCGGGCGCACCTGCCGACCGCGGAGTTCATCGTCCCCGACGGCGGCTACTTCCTGTGGGTCGACCTCGGCGAGGGCGTCGACTGCGCGAAGGTCGCGGCGGCCGCCGCCGACGAGGGCGTCCAGGTCGTCAAGGGCACCGACTTCGTGCTCGAGGGCGGCGAGACCTGCCTCCGCCTGGCGTACTCGGCGGTCAAGGCCGACCGGATCGACGAGGGCGTGCGCCGCCTCGCCAGGGCCGTCGAAGTCTCGAAGGGCCTCTAGGGGTCTCCTGAGTCGCACGTTCCGTGAGCGATCGCGGACGCAACGTCGACATTGGATGGCGGTTATGCGCCATGGCGTATAACCGCCACCGCGGCGCCCTTCCCAGAACGGATACGGGGAGCGAAGATCGGTGCGTGACCGCGGTTCGCCGCGGAGCGGCCGTTATCCCGCCCCCATTGACGCCGGACCGGTGCCTCGCCCACTCCCCCCGAGGCGAGGCACCGGTCCGGCGTTCTCTTCACACGATTTCGGGGACCCGCGTCGCCGCGAATCCCCGATGCCCATGCCGTCGCGGGTCCCGCCCCGCGCCGGCGTAGGGCTCCGGCCGGTGTCGTCGCCGGCCGGTCACTCCGATATTCAGTCATCCGCGGTTCGGCCGTTCGGTCTCGCCGCGGTTTCGCACGCCCTGAGTGGAGCGCGGCCGTCAGCGCGTGACGCTGTCGACCAGCTCCTCGGTGAGCTTCCGGTCCCGATTCTCGAGCTCGGTGTCGTCCAGGAGCTCGTCCGCGAGGAGCGCCTCCCCGATCGACTCGCTCCGCTGCCGGTACCACAGGTAGGCGGCGGCACCACTGAGCGCGAGACCCGCGCCGATCGCCCCCACGACCCATGGCCACTTCCGGGCCGGCGGCTTCCTGAGCCCGACCTTCGTCAGGACGACGTTGACCTTCGGAACGGTCGCGTCCTTCGTACCCCTGGCCGCAGCGAACCCCGCTTCCTTCAGCGAGGTCACACCCTGCGTGAAATGGTCCACGGCCTCCTTGGACGGAGTCGTGGCGTGTCGGCTGAAGCCCATCGTGAATGCCTCCTCTAAGTGCCTGTTGGTCTCATCGTGCACCGGCATGTGACACCCGTCGAGGGAAACGGGGGAGAAAGTTGGACGAACCTCGGCGGTCTGGCACCATAGACGCCATGACGAAGGCGACGCTGAAGACCAATGCCGGCGACATCCAGATCGAGCTGCTCGACAATCACGCGCCCAAAACCGTGGCGAACTTCGTGGGGCTCGCCGAAGGCACCAAGGAGTACAAGGACCCGACGACCGGCCAGCCCGGTTCGGGCCCGTACTACGACGGTGTCATCTTCCACCGGATCATCGACGGTTTCATGATCCAGGGCGGCGACCCGACGGGCACCGGCCGCGGCGGACCCGGCTACCAGTTCGCCGACGAGTTCCACCCCGACCTCCACTTCGGCGAGCCTTACCTGCTCGCGATGGCGAACGCCGGACCCGGCACCAACGGCTCCCAGTTCTTCATCACGCTGGGCCCGACCCCGCACCTGAACTTCCGCCACACCATCTTCGGCAAGGTCGTCGACGCGGACTCCAAGGCCGTCGTGGACCGGATCGGCAAGGTCGCGACCGGCCCGATGGACCGCCCGGTCAACGACGTGGTCATCGAGTCCGTCGTCATTGAGAAGTAACGACGCCTCGATGAGCGAAGAGCAGACGGCCCCCACCTGCTATCGCCACCGGAACCGCCAGACCTACCTGCGGTGCGTTCGCTGCGACAAGCCGATCTGCGCCGACTGCCGCATCGACGCTCCCGTCGGTTTCCAATGCCCCGACTGCGTGGCCGCCGGCCGCCGAACGATGCGCCAGACGCGTTCATCGTTCGGCGGCGGTGCCCGCGCGGGCGCGGCGGGCACCGTGACCAAGGTGCTCATCGGCCTCAACGTCGCCGTGTTCCTCCTCGCGGCAATCTCGGCGGGCAGCCTCGCCGCGGCGACCGGCTCGATGATGACGCCGCTCCACTGGATCGGCGCCGAGATCGGCTTCCTGCCCGGCTTCCAGACCTCGGTCACGGTCGACGTCTTCGGTCTCGAGGTCACCGCTCCGGTCGTGGCCGCCGGGGGCTACTACCGCATGATCACTGCGATGTTCCTGCACTTCGGCGTCATCCACCTGCTGTTCAACATGGTGGTGCTGTGGCTGCTCGGACGGATCCTGGAACGGGACCTGGGGCCCGCGCGGTTCCTGACGGCCTACATGCTCTCCGGCCTGGCCGGATCGGTCGCGGTCTACCTGTTCTCGTTCGACACTTCGACGGCGGGCGCCTCCGGCGCCGTGTACGGGCTGTTCGGCCTGATGATCCTCATCAACCGCAAGCTCAAGCGCGACAATCAGGGGCTTTATGTACTGCTCGGACTCAACCTGGTCCTGACGCTCATCATGGGCTTCAGCTTCGCGGGCCACGTGGGCGGCCTGATAGGCGGCCTGGCCTGCGGCGCGATCCTGACGTTCACGCCGCGCGAGCGGCGGTCCCTGCACTGGGTCGGCTTCGCGGTGCTGCTGGTGCTGCTCGCGGTGATCACGTTCTTCCAGACGGGCCTGCTCGACAACCAGTACGACATCGTCTGAGTTCCGGACCGTCAGTCTGCGGCGGTCCGGTTTCGCATTCGCTTCCTTGGGGCCCCTCCCCCCCGCCCCACCCCCCTCGCCCACCCGCCCTGCTGTAGTTGCCGTGCAAGGGATTGAGGGCCGTCGCCTTGGAGCGACTGGCCGACGGTCGTCGTTGACCGTCCGGGCGCTGGTGCCGTCGGTCCGCGCCTTTGGGTACGTTCAGGCCGCTGCCGCTGCCGCTGCCGGGTGCGGTGGGAGGTGCTGTTCCGCTCGCCGACCTACTTCAGGTCGGCGGCCCAGGTTCGGGCCTGGGCGAGGTCGTCCGGTGTGTCGCAGTCGAACCACGGGGGCGGACTCGGGTCCTCCCAGGTGACGGTCTCGACTTCGATGCCGCTGAACAAGATCCTCGCCGGGGCGCCCGGTTCGATCTCGGTCGCGTTGTTGCGGACCAGATCGGTGGGCCACAGGCCGCACAGCCACTGCCTTCGTCCCGCGTTGTCGCAGAACACCGCCCCGCGCTTCGGGGTTGACCGGTCCGAGTCGGCCCCGCTCGCGTGCTGATGGAGCAGGCGCAAGGCTTCGGTGGTCAGGAAAGGCAGGTCGCCGCCGAGGATCGCCACCTGGTCGCACTCGTCCGGCACCGCTGCCAGACCAGCCTGCACCGACCGGGCCGGGCCGGAGCCCGGTGGATCCTCCAGGACCTGGAGCACCCCCTGCGGGAGGGGCGCGGCTTCGGAGGGCCGCGTGCCCACCACGACCCGCGATACCGCGCCCTCGGTGGCCGCGAGCATCCGTTCCAGGATCGTGGAACCGCCGACGACCAGTTCGCTCTTCGCGCAGCCGGCGAAGCGCCTTGCCTTGCCGCCGATGAGGATGATCGCGGCGAAGCCGCCCAGGTGCTCAACCATGTCCCCAGCGTAGCGATCACTGCGGTGCGGCGGGGTGCCGCTGCACGGTCGCTCATGTCAGGTTTGGTCCGGAAGGTGTCGGCCATGGGTTCTCCTTATCTCTGTTGGGCTTCGGTGGGACCGTTGGTTCGGGTGGGCGTTCGTCGGCGGGTGGGCGTCGGGTGCGAGGTTCGGGGATCGATGGGTGGATTCGTGGGCGGGAGAGCCTGGTCGGCGGCCCTGCAGTCCTTCGGTGCTTCGTCCGGCCGGCTGTCTGGTGGTCCGCGGGCCTGGTGGCCTCGCAGTCCGGGGATCCGGCGGTCCGGCGGCCTGTCGGTGCTGCTTCCCGCGAGTGGGCTGGTTCCGCGGCATTCAGTCGTTGACCTCGGCTTCTTCTCGGTCGCCACGGCCGATCCTCGACAGCGCGCCGGGCGGGATGCCCGCCTGCAAGGCGGCCATGAGCATCTGTGCGAGCCGATAGTGCGGACTCGACTGCAATGCGAGCGCAAAGGCCTCCAACGCCAGTACGCCGTTCCCGAAGCGGTAGGCGGCGAATCCCGCGACCGTCGCGGCCGGGGCGACCAGGTCGTCCTCCAGATGTCGGGTCACCCAGATCCACAAATCGAGCCGATTGCCTTCGAACCGGCCTGAGTTGATGCGCCGCAGTGCGTAATCGCGGATGTCCAGGTCGCCGAGGGCGAGACCCACTGCGGCGATGGCCTCTGGATGGGGGAGCGCCTTTGCGTTCATCCAGTGGTCGATCGCCTGGAGGTCGAGGTCGCGTTGCGCCGCCCAGTCGAGTTCGGCGTCGGCGGTGAGTACCGCGTCGACGGCTCGTGACACCGCCGCTCGCCGGCCCGGCGGAGCCGGGGCGAGCCGGGCGGCGATCGCGTCCCGGTCGGTCTCGGCGTAGCCGCCCGCGACCGCCACCTCGCAGGAGGCCGCGGAGGTCTCCGGGATGGCGAGGCCTTCGTCCGGGCAGCAGGGCTTGTCGCAGGTGAGGCTGAACCAGCGGCCCCCCGCGACGCGCAGCAGGTCGAGCGGCGCCACCCCGGCGGCGCGGTACCGGGAGGACACGCGTTCGGTCACCGCCTGGGCGAGCTCGGCCTCCCCGTAGACGATGACCACGCAGCCGTCGCATTCGTTGCGGCTCAGCTGCGCCGTGAGGTCCGGCAGGTGCTCCAGATGGTCGGCCGAACCCGGCAGGTCGACCCGGAAGGTGCATTGGAGTTCGCCGTTGAGCAGGCCTACGACCACGAGGCTGTGCTCCGGGTGGAACCCGAGCAGGAGCGGGATGGTGGTCAGTAGGTCCGTGGGGCCGTTGAGCCGGATTCTCGCTTGTGTGGTGTGCATGTATCAACTGTCCGTGACATGCCCGGTAGTGGCAAGAACGAATTTTTGCCCTGTGGATAACCGAATCGGGCCTGTGGATAGTTTGGTCCTGTTTACACGGTGTGATAGCGCGTGTCGGGCGGCTCTCCGGAGCGCTTCCGGAGGGCTGAGAGGGAGGGCATGGCGGCTTGGAGTCCGCGCGGCCGCTCCGCGCGGGGCGATAGGGTGGAAGGTCTGAACCGGGCCGCCCGCGCCCGTGCCGCCACAGCGCCGCGCAGGGGCCCGCAGCGGACGAAACCACAGGTCAAAGCGGGAGCCAAGCGTGTCGAACCAGTACGTCCATCTGCACGTGCACACCGAATACTCGATGCTCGACGGGGCTGCGAAACTCAAACCCCTGTTCGCTGAGGCGGAGCGGCTGGGCCAGCCCGCGATCGCGATGACCGACCACGGCAACATGTACGGCGGCTACGCCTTCTATCAGCAGGCGAAGAAGACCGGCGTGAAGCCGATCCTCGGCATCGAGGCCTATCTCGCGCCCCACGACCGCTTCCACAAGAAACCCGTCTGGTGGGGCGAGCCCTCCCAGCGCGGCGACGACCTCTCCGGCGCCGGCTCCTACACGCACATGACCATGGTCGCCAAGGACTCTGCGGGAGTTCGGAACCTCTTCCGCATGTCCAGTCTGGCCTCGTTCGAGGGCTACTACTACAAGCCGCGCATGGACCGCGAGCTGGTCGCCCAGCACTCGCAGGGGATCGTCGCCACCACCGGCTGTCCGTCCGGCGAGGTCCAGACGCGTTTGCGCCTGGGCCAGATGGACGAGGCCTACCAGGCCGCGTCCGACTACCGGGACATCTTCGGGGCCGAGAACTACTTCCTCGAGATCATGGACCATGGCAACGACATCGAGCAGCGCGTCAAGAACGAGCTGTACGAGCTGGGCAAGAAGATGGGCATCCCGCCGCTCGTCACCAACGACTCCCACTTCGTGACCGAGGCCCAGAAGGACACGCACGCCGCGCTCCTGTGCGTCCAGTCCGGCACCACATTGGACGACCCGAAGCGCTTCAAGTTCGACGGCCAGGGCTACTTCCTGCGCTCCGCCGAGCAGATGTACGGCGTCCGCTCCGACGAGATGTGGCAGGAGGGCTGCGCGAACACGCTGCTCGTCGCCGAGATGGTCGAGTCGTACGACGAGATCTTCGCCGTCCAGGACCGGATGCCCGTCATCGACGTTCCCGAAGGCCACGACCAGGGTTCCTGGCTGCGCCAGCTCGTCGCGGAGGGCCTCAAGGAGCGCTTCCCGGGACAGGAGGTCCCCGCCGACTACCTCGAGCGCGCCGACCTCGAGCTCAACGTCATCATCAACGCCGGGTACCCCTCGTACTTCCTGGTCGTCGCCGACCTCATCAGCCACGCCCGCTCCATCGGCATCTACGTCGGCCCGGGCCGCGGCTCGGCCGCCGGTTCGCTGGTCGCGTACGCCATGAAGATCACCAACATCGACCCGATCGAGCACGGTCTCCTGTTCGAGCGGTTCCTCAACCCCGAACGTGTCTCGATGCCCGACATCGACATCGACTTCGACGACCGCCGCCGCGGCGAGATGATCACCTACGCCACCGAGAAGTACGGCAAGGAGTTCGTCGCCCAGGTCATCACCTTCGGCACGATCAAGACCAAGGCCGCGATCAAGGACGCCGCCCGCGTCCACCACGGCCAGCCCGGTTTCTCCATCGCCGAGCGCATCACGAAGGCCCTCCCGCCCCCCGTCGCCGCGACCGACATCCCGCTCGCAGGGATCGTCGACCCCGACCACCCGCGCTACAAGGAGGCCGGCGAGGTCCGGACCCTCATCGAGAACGACGGCGACGTCCGCCAGATCTTCGACACCGCGCTCGGCCTCGAGGGCCTGATCCGCAACGCCGGCGTCCACGCCTGCGCGGTGATCCTCTCCTCGCAGCCGCTCATCGACTGCATCCCGATGTGGGCCAGGCCGGACGGTTCGATCATCACCGGCTGGGACTATCCGTCCTGTGAGGACATCGGCCTGCTGAAGATGGACTTCCTGGGCCTGCGGAACCTCACCGTCATCGGTGACGCCGTGGAGGCCATCAAGGCCAACAAGGGCATCGAGATCGACCTCGACACGCTGCCCACGAACGACCCGAAGGCGTATGAGCTGCTGGCGCGCGGCGACACCCTCGGCGTGTTCCAGCTCGACGGCACCGCCATGCGCGAACTGCTGAAACGCATGCGCCCCACCGAGTTCAACGACATCGTCGCCGTTCTGGCGCTGTACCGCCCGGGTCCGATGGAGGCGAACTCGCACAACAACTACGCCGACCGCAAGAACGGCCGCCAGCAGATCACCCCGATCCACCCTGAACTGGCCGAGCCGCTGGAGGAGATCCTCGCCGAGACGTACGGCCTGATCGTCTACCAGGAGCAGATCATGAAGATCGCGCAGAAGGTCGCGGGCTTCACGATGGGCCAGGCGGACACGCTCCGCAAAGCCATGGGCAAGAAGAAAGTCGACGTCCTGGAGAAGATGTACGCCGACTTCGAGTCCGGCATGATCGCCAACAACTTCGGCAAAGAGGCGATCAAGACCCTCTGGGACATCATGCTGCCCTTCGCCGGGTACGCGTTCAACAAGTCGCACGCCGCCGGGTACGGGCTCGTCTCCTACTGGACGGCGTACCTGAAGGCGAACTTCCCCGCCGAGTACATGGCGGGCCTGCTCACCTCGGTGGGCGACTCGAAGGACAAAGCGGCCGTGTACCTTTCGGAGTGCCGGAAGATGGGCATCACCGTCATGCCGCCGGACGTCAACGAGTCCCGCCACGTCTTCCACCCGGTCGGCGAGGACATCCGCTACGGCATGGGCGCGGTCCGCAACGTCGGCGCGAACGTCGTCGCCGGGATCATCGAGGCCCGCGAGGAGAAGGGCGCCTACGCCGACTTCAAGGACTTCCTGCAGAAGGTGCCCGCCCCGGTCTGCAACAAGCGCACCGTCGAGTCGCTCATCAAAGCGGGCGCGTTCGACTCGCTCGGGCACGCCCGCCGCGGCCTCGCCGAGGTGCACGAGAAGGCGATCGACGCGATGGTCTCCATCAAGAAGGAGGAGGCCCGCGGCCAGTTCGACCTGTTCGGCGGCATGATGGAGGACACGACCGAGACCCTCGGCGTCGACCTCACGATCAGCGACGACGAGTGGGACCGCCGCGACAAGCTCGCCTTCGAACGCGAGATGCTCGGCCTGTACGTCTCCGACCACCCGTTGAACGGCTTCGAGCGGCTGCTGTCGTCCAATGCGGACCGTCCGATCGCGGCGCTCCACGGCGAGGAGATCGCCGACGGCGCGAACGTGCGCGTCGCCGGCATCCTCCAGAACGTCGCCAAGCGCGTCACCAAGCAGGGCAAGCTGTGGGCATCGGCCACATTGGAGGACCTGGCGGGCTCGATCGAGGTCAGGTTCTTCCCCAACACCTACGAGCTGGTGTCGGACTCCCTCGCGGACGACCTGGTGTGCTGCGTCAAGGGCAAGCTCGACCGCCGCGACGGCACCGCGCAGCTCATCGCCCAGGACCTCGCCGTGCTCGACACCTCCACCGGCCCCGAGGCGAACTCGGCGCCGATCACGTTGGCGCTCAGGGCGGCCGCGGTGAATCCCGACCTCATCGAGAAGCTTTCCGACACCTTCAAGACCCACCGCGGCGAAGCCCAGGTGCGCGTCCAGTTGGCGAACGGCCCGAAGACGACACTGCTCGCCCTCGGCGACCAGTGGCGGGTGCGGCCCTCGGTCGAGCTCTCGGCCGACCTCAAGGCGATCCTCGGCGTCGGCGCCCTGGTCGGGTGACCGCGCCAGGCAGATGCGTGTGATCGGCCCGGCCGCTGGGAAAGCGGCCGGGCCGCATTGCCGTCGGCGACCATGGCGAGGGCGCCGAACCGGCCGACCGATCGATCTCCACGCCTCGCACTGCGCCAAGATGACCGCATGACCCCTGTGCACGACATGGGCGCGGCCTCGCCGACCCGGCGGCGGGCGGCGCTGCTGCGCTTCGCCACTGAAATCGGCGCCTGGGCCGCCATCGGCATGGCCTTCGCCCAGATCTCCCTGCCGCTCGCCATCAGCGTGGTCCTCGCCTCCGTCGCCGTCCCCGCCGTGTACGCCACCCCCGGCGACAAGCCCCAGGCCCTCATCCCCGTCCCGGGCTGGGTCACCATCGCGATCCTCGCCGCGACCATGGCCGGCGGCGTCACCGCCGCCTGGATCGCCTGGCCCTGGTGGGGCGCGGCCGCCTTGAGCGCCTTGACGATCGCCAGCACCCTCGCGGAACTCCCGCGCTGGCGCCGGCTGCTGGCCATGAGGGGCTGAGCGGGCGCGACGAGATCGTCGGCGAACTCGCGGTCTGTGACGCATGACTCGTCTCGTTCACGGTCTCCGGCGGTCACACGCTCCGGCCCTGATCCGTCAATGCGGTGTAACGGCAACCTGAAGGGAACACCGCAATGAGCACCTACCCCCGCATCGAGAACCCCGCCCAGCACCTGCCGGTCCTGAACGAGATCGGCGCGGTCGTCAACAAGGTCAACGCCGAAGGCGTGCTGCCCGACAGCCTCGTCGGCATCGTCCTCCTCCGCGTCGGCCAGCTCCTCGGGAGCTCCTACTTCACCGCCCGTCAACTGCAGGTCAGCGAAGACACCCCCGAGCGGCTCGGCGCCGTCGCCACCTGGCGCACCTCGCCGTACTTCACCGACGCCGAGCGGGCCGCGCTCGCGCTGGCCGAGGCCGTGCACACGCCGAACCCGACCGGTGAGCGCGTCACCGACGAACTCGTCGAGGCGGCCCGGGAGCACCTCGGCGACAAGGAGATCGTCGTGCTCATCGGGGTCCTCGGCCAGATCGGGTTCTTCATGCCGCTCGCGCTGATCGGCAACCCGAAGGTGGGGGTCTCGTTCGCCGAGCAGTGGCAGAAGTAGACCGGCACGCAGCAGGGCCCGCGCCGAGCGCGGGCCCTGTCGCGTTGTCGCGGTTCAAACCAGGATGCCGAGGACGAGCGCGGCGGAGGCCGGGGCCAGGTACATCAGCGGGGCCACGATCGTCGCGTAGGAGCGGGCGCGCAGCACGGTGACGAGGGCGCCGAGGAAGTACAGGACCAGGCCGATGCCGGCGGCGATGCCGATGAACGGAACGAACAGGCCGAGGAGGAGGCCGAGTGCACCGGCGGCCTTGGCGAGGCCGAGCCAGACCCACCACGACTCCGGGACACCATAGTGGCGCAGCGGGTCGACGACATAGGAGGCCTTGGCGAAGATCGAGTAGGCCGAGAAGCCGACCCAGAGCGCGGCGGCGATGGTGACGATGACGTAGGCGGTGGTCATGGGAATGCTCCGGTTCGTTCGCGGGGACGCTTACCTCCGGTTGAAACCCGGGCGGCCGCGAACGTGACAGCGGAATCCGAATCGTGGCCTGGATCATACGAGCGGCATCGCCGGGACGGTGCATTGCGAACGCCCGGCCGGAACAGGGCGGCGGCGGCCTAGGATTCGGCGATGCAGAGGATCGAGGCCGGGGCCGTGACGATCACCGACCGGCGCACCGAGCGGAGCTGGACGGTCGAGGTCGCGCCGTTCCTGTTGTCGCCCTTCCAGGTCACGCGCCGCGAGATCGGCGAAGGCCACGGTATGGGCGTCGTCGACGACGACCTGCTGCCCGCGACGCACGTCTCCTGGTTCGAGGCCGTCGAACACTGCAACCGGATCTCTGCGCAGGCGAACCTGCGGCCCGCCTACGAGCGCACCGGGGAAGACGGCGAAGCGGTCACCTGGGACCGCACGGCCGACGGCTACCGGCTCCCCACCGAAGCCGAATGGGAGTACGCCTGCCGGGCCGGAACGACCGGCCCCCGCTACGGCGAGCTCGATGAGATCGCCTGGTACCGAGACAATTCCGGGGAGCGGCTGCACCGTGGCGGCGAGAAGGCGCCGAACGCCTGGGGTCTGTACGACATGATCGGCAACGCCTGGGAATGGTGCTTCGACCTCTATGACGCCGAGGTCTACGGAGATTACCGCGTGATCAAGGGCGGCGGCTGGTTCGACGAGCACTGGTCCTGCCGCGCGGGCGTGCGCCGCCGCACCATGCCGACCCTCCGCATCGAAGACCTCGGCTTCCGCTTGGCCCGCAATGTCTCCTGACTGCTGCGGTCGTTGAAGATCGTAGTGTCGAAGAGGAACGCGACGTCGACCATGTGGCACGCGTCCATCTCCCACGACGGCCCCTCGAACTCCTTGAAGTAAGGCGTGCCGGAGACCGACACTTCGAAGGCGTAGGTCGGCACGCGTTCCGGGAGGGCGGCGACGGTGTCCGAGAGGTTCGCGGCCCAGTCGGCATCGGTCTGCACTGCGACGACTGTTCATGCAGGCCCAGCGCATCCCCGAACTCGCCGAGGTCTACGCCCAGGGTCAGCCCGGCGCGACCTCCGCGATGGCCGCCCTCGCCACCGGCGAGATCGAAGAGACCATCGACGCCGGGACGATCCGCACCGTCGGCGCCGTCCAGCTCGCCCTCGTCAGCGGCATCGTCATGCAATGGATGTCCTACCCCGACAACGCACCTGGACCGAAGGAGATCGCCGCCGGCCTCAGCGGCCTGGTCGCCACCCTCGACTGACGACGCGAACATCCGGCGGAATGGCGAAGGGGGCGAGCCGCGTCGGCGGCTCACCCCCAGTGCCCTTGTGCGCTAGCGGTTCGAGCGGAGCACCTGCAGCGAAACCGCAGCGGCCCAAAGCCAGGTGAGCGCGCCGCCGGCGAACATCAACCGGTAGTCGCCCACAGCGAGCGCGGTCGCGGTGAGCGCCACGTCCAGCACGGGCACACCGAAGCACGCCGCGCGCCACAGGCCCTGTCCTTCACGCCCGAACCGGCGCGCGAACACGAACGAAGCCGCCAGCAGCGCGATCCCGGCCACCGGAGCCGCGAACGCGTGCAGGATGCTGTGCCAGCTCTGCTCGGCCGGTGCGCCGTCCGGCGTCCCCACCGGGTAGCCGAAGGCCGGGTCGGCGACGAAGACGCCGCCCCACACCAGCGCGATCCCGTACAGCCCGAACAGTCTCGGGCCCCACTTGGCGCCCGGTCCGCTGTCGAGACCTCGGCGCAGACCCACCGCGCCGACGAGGGCCAGGAGCCCGCAGACGATGAAGTTCGCGATCTGGATCCAGCCGAGGTCGCTCAGGCTCAACATGCTCAGCGGGTGCACGACCGGGTCGAAACCGTCGCGGGTCGCCGCCTGCGCGATCGTGGTGGCGACGAACAGCGGCCCGGCGAGCACACCGCAAGCGAGCAGGCGGCGGGTGGCGGCGGACCGCGTTGCACGAGAGACGGAAGAGGTTGCAGGGACAGTACTCATGCCGAGGGCTCCTTGGGGTGGTGGTTGGGTTCTGCCCGTATAGACGACGCCGAGGCGGTGGATTCATCGGCGGCGAGCGCCACACACCCGGACCGCGATCCTCGCCCGCCACGGCACCCCGAGACCCGCATCGGATCTCCCGCACCTCGGCCGCCGTCCCCGAGCGGATCGTCTGACCACACGCCCGACCTTGGCCCGATCGCCACACACAGGGAGCCTCAGCTGTTCAACCGTCGCGTTCCGGAACGAGACGCGGCATCGGCGGTTCCGGCGCAGGCGAGCGCCTCCCGCAGATCACTCGCCAGCGGCAGGCTGTTGCGTTCGGCCAGTCGCAGGGCCTGGAGCCAGTGGCGGCGGGCGGGCGCGCGACGCTGTGCGCGCCACGCCACGTGGCCCAGTCCAGAAAGGCAGTGCGCCTCGCCCACGCGGTCCGCGGTTTCCCGGTAGATCGCCAGCGCGGGAGTGAACTCGGCCGCGGCAGCGGCGAGCGCGCCACGGGCCAAGGCGGTCTCGGCGAGGCCGAGCCGGGCGTCGGCCTCCCCCGAGATGTCGCCGATGCGGCGGCAGCTCGTGAGCGCGCGCAGGTAGAGCCGTTCGGCGTGGTCGATGTCGCCGCCGCGTAGGGCGGTGTCGGCCAGTCCCCGCAGGGCGTAGGCCGCGCCTCGACGGTTGCCGACCTGTCGGCACAAGCGCAGTGACTGTCGGTACCGGCTCACCGCCGCGTCGAGTTCGCCTCGCTGGGCGGCGATGTCGCCGAGGGCTCGCAGGCCGTAGGCTTCACCGACGCGGTTGCCGATGCTCGCGCATATCGAGGCGACCTGCGCGGCGTGGGCGGCGGCCGTGTCGAGGTCGCCTACCGACATGGCGATCTCGGCGAGTCCCCACAACGCTTCGGCCTCGCCGACGGGGTTACCGAGTTGCCGGTGGATGGCCAGCGCGGCGTTGTACCGGTCACCCGCGAGGGGATAGTCATCATTGGACGCGGTCTGGGCGAGACCCCGCAGTGCGTCGGCCTCACCGGTGCGGTCGCCCAGCTGTCGGCGAAGCCGCATCACCTGATCGAATCCTTCTGCCGCGGCTCGGAACCTGCCCGTCAGACGGTCGATCTCCGCGAGCCCCGAACGCGCGTCGGCCTCCCTCGAGAGCTCGCCGGTGCGGTGGGCGATCCGAAGCAGCTGCCGGTTGCAGATCCGCGCCGCGTCATAGTGTCCGAGCAGCCGCAGCGCACGGTTGAGGGGCGTCGCGAGAGCGGCGGCGTCCGCGTCGTGGTCGGTGACGTGCATGCAGGCGAGGAGCGTCGCGCGATCGGCGCCGATCCAGTCGGTGTTGGCGTCGCCGGAGGATTCGAGGCGGTGTCGGTAATGGCGCAGCAGCTTCGCCACCGCGGCATGCTGCGCGCTGGCGGGGTCTTCGCGATGGCCGCGGTCCATGGCGAAGGCGCGCGCCGAGTCGTGGAATTCGTAGGCGTCTTCGGCGCGTCGAAGCAGCAGGCTCTCGTCGTAGAGCCGGGTGAGCATCGTCGCTGCCTCGGCCACCGCGCCGTCCGCCATGGCGGCGGCGGCATCGGCGGTGAATCGCCGCCCCGGGTGGAGCGCCAGGAGCCGGAACAGGCGCCGGTGGGGATCGGGGAGACCGTTGTACGACAAGGCGAGTGCTGGTCCACTGTGCTCGTGGGCGGGGATGCGGCGCAGTCGTTCGACGTGATCGCCGATCTGCCAGTCGGGCTTGCTCTCCAACTGGCGTCCGGCCGCGGCCAGTTCCAGCGGCAGACGCCGGCACAGTTCGACCAGAGCCGTGGCGTCGCCGGGAGCGGCGTCGAGTCGGCCGGAGGGGTCGTGTCGACGCAGCATCTCGAGGGCTTCGTCGACGGTGAAGGTGCCGAGCGGGATGCGGAGGGCCGCGTCCATGCCGGTGAGGCGGCGGCGGCTGGTTACGAGGACCGCGCAGTCGGTGCCGCGTGGCAGGAGGTGTTCGAGCTGCGCCGCGTCGGCGGCGTTGTCCAGGACGAGGAGTGCCTGCCGCGACGCGAGTTCGCGGTGCAGGAGCGATACTCGCGCGGTGGGGCTGAGGGCGTCGATGCGGCGACCCGGTGTGCCGAGATGGGCGAGGAAGCCGCGGACGACGGCGTCGGGGGCGGCGGGCGGTTCGAGCGGGTCGAAGCCGCGCAGATCGGCGAAGAGACGCACGTCCCTCACGAGACCGGCGTCGGTGAGGTCGCGGGCGGCCCGGAAGGCGAGTTCGGACTTGCCGATCCCGGCCATGCCCTCGATGACGACGACGGCGACTTCGCCGGCGCGGCGGGCCGACTCGACGTGCGCGGCGATGCGGTCGCGGTCGGCTCGGCGTCCGGTGAAGGTCGCGGTCGGGTCGGGGACCGTGGCGCGGGTCGCGACGATGAGGGAGCGGTTGGCGCGTTCGAGCACGCGGTGGCAGGCCTGCGCGAGCGAGCGGAGCCCCGCGGTGTCGAGGCCGAGGGCGCGGGCGATGTCGAGGACCGTGTCGGCGTTCATGCGGACCCGGCCGTTCTGGAAGTGGCCGTGGATGGTCGCGAGCGACGGCACGCCGTCGGGAATGGAGCGCACCCGACGGAATGCGCGGATGCCGAGATGGATGCGGCGGAACGAGGTGTTGCCGGAGGCCGCTCGAAGTCGGCGCAGGAACGCCGCCAGGTCGTCGAGCGTCTGGATCGCGCGGGCATCCGCATCCCAGTGCGCCGCGGGCGCGTTTGCGGCCTCGGCCGTTGACCGTTGCACGACTGGATGATAGCGCTCGAGGGCAACTGCGGCTGCGGCCTGCGTTGCGCTTCGGACGGCCGAGCCGTTCGGTTTCGTTCGGGAAGCCGCATCCGGAGTGCCCGTTCCAGGAGGATCGGGGCTCCAGAACGACGGATCTCCCTGGAGAAAGGAAGACCGATGAGCAATCGGGTTAGCACCTCGCTCGTGCGGTCGCTGATAGCGACGGCCGCGGGCACCTTGGCCTTGGTCCTGTTCGGCGCGTCGCCAGCGGCCGCCCACTACGTGTACGAGGAGGCTTTCACCTTCCGCAGCAACGACCTCTGCGTCTTCGATCGCTCCGAAATCTCGCACGGCGACGGCAACGGGTACGCGCGCGTCGACATCGACGCCTCGACCGTCCTCTCGACGCCCTCGGGAAGCTACCCGTGCGCCTGGGGGCTCGAACGCCCGCGCGGCTACATCAGCGCCAAGATCCAGACGTACGTATGGCTCGGCACCTACTGGTACCTGTGCGACGAGACGAACTGGGTCTACAACGACACCACCTCGACGGACCTGGCCATCCAGGCCCGGATGATCGGCCAGCCGATCTGCGGACCGGGCTACTACGCCACGAATGGCGTCGGCTACGTCTGGAACAACGCCTGGTACGGCGGCGCGGTCTGGTCGGGCGCGCACTACCTGCCCGACCACTCCCTCAGCGCGATGGAGACCCCGACCGAGGTTCCCGAGTCCGGTGACACCGTCGGTGTCGTGGACGGCTCGGGCGAACCGGTCGTGGACGCGGACGGCAATCCGGTGACCGTGGTCATCGGCGCTCCGCCCAGCACCGGCCCGGGCGTCGGCGGCGATGCGGGGACGACGGTGGTCGCGGAGGACGGCACTGAAGTCGTCGAGGTCGAGAGGCACCTGGCGGCCGAATCGCTCGCCACCAGGTAACACGACTGAGCGGCGGGCCGTGCCTTCACTCCCCCGGCACGGTTCGCCGCTCTGCGCGGGCGGCGATCGCCGCCCGCGCCTTTCCTGCGTGTAGTGCGGGCCGATTCGGTCAGCGGTTGCAGGTTCTGGTGTTGTCCTCCCAGATCTCGGCGGCGTGTTCGGTAAGGGCTGGTTCGTTGGCCAGGGCCCATTCGGTGTGAAGTGGTTCGGCGATGACGAGTCGTGGGTCGGGTGTGTGGAGGTTGATCATGTGGCCGATGAGGGCCGGGTGGATCTCCTTGAAGGTCAGGCGGAAGCGGGCTTGGCCGACTACGAGTGAGTAGCGGACCGCTCGATCGTCGATGGTGTGGGTGGCGAGGATGGGGAGTCCGGCGAGGTCGATCGGGAGCGCCTGGTCGGGCGGGTCGGTGTAGCGGACGGGGAGCGGGATCGCCTTGAGGGCATTGATGTAGCGGGCTCGGATGCGGCGGGTCGTATAGCGGTCGGGGATCATGCGGCGGCGCCGCTGATGAGCGTGTGGCTGGTGTCGAAGGCCTGCTCCCAGGCGGTCATGTACGAACCGGGTGCGGTACGTGGAGTCGGTCGAGGTCGGCTTTGGCGTGGTCGGGTGCGCCAGTGGGTGGCTCGGTCGTGAGCAGGTCCGCCGGCGCTGGTGGCGTCGGTTCGGTTGGCGCTGTGTCGGACTGCGGTCGCCAGGTCTGCGCTGCTACGGGACTCACGGCTGGCGATGACGCTGCGGGCGGCGCGGGCGCCGTTGATCGCGGCGGCGATCGCCGCGCCCGGCGCGAAGCCGGTTGCGGCAGGGATGTGGTCAGCGTTGTCGGCTCGTTCCGGAGCCGGAGCCGGAGCCGTGGCTAGGGTCGATGCTGATCTGGACTCCGCAGCGCGCTGGGCTGGGATCGATTGGGATGCAGTCGGTTCGGGTTGGAGCTGGCGGATGGCGAGTGGTGCGGGCATGGGCGCGAGGCCGCAGGCGAGGATCCACACGAGCCAGCGCAGGACCCAGGCGGCCCTCTCGCGGAGGTAGGGCCTTTCAGGCGCGAAGTGTGCGGCCCTGAGCTGCGCGGAGTTGGCCATGAAGCGGTCGAAGGCGTCTTCGCGGAGTTTGGAGAACCGGAACTCGCCGGAGTCGGGTTCGTTGGTTGGGTTCTCGCCGTTGGGCTCGGTGCGATCCCAGGGGCGGCTGAGGGGGCGGTCCGTGTCTGGCGCCGGGGCATCCCGACCGGCGCGGTCGCCCCAGTGCCGGTGCGGCGGTTCGTCGGGATCGGACGAGACCGGGCGGCCGCGTGAGCCCCATGGCGGCGGGCGGTCGGCGCCGCCCCGGTCGCTGGAGCGCGCGCCGGTCCCTGTGGGACGGTCCGATCCGCCTCGGTCGGGACGATCGGTCGACGCGTGGTGGTTCGGTGGCACCGCTTGGGGTTCGGGCCAGTCGGCCGTGCCGGGGAACCAGGCGTTCGCGGGCGGCACCCAGCCTTCGGCCGGGAGCGGGTCGGGGGTTTCGTCGCGGCGGTGGCGGCCGGTGCGTTCGTCCTTGTACCAGCCTGGGGACCCGAACGGGCCGGGGTCGAACGGGTCGTGCGGACGGTTGGTGTCGATGATCCACGTGTCGCCTGGCCTGTGGCGCAGGTGCATCGGCTCGTATCGGGGGCTGCGCGGGTCGGAATCGGGCGCTTCGGGGTCGCAGGCCGCCGGGTTGTGCTGGTAGCGGTAGGCACCGGGGCACATCGGGTCGGGTTCGCCGTCGGCGAGGAACAGGCGCCGGCCGGCCCAGTCGTAGTAGCCGTCGCCTTCACCCTGTCCGGTGATCTCGGCCAGGGGAGCGCCGGGCCCGAGGCTTTCATGCTGGTAGAACGCCTGCTGAACGAGCACGCGCATGCGTGCCTGGTTCACCGTGGTGGCGGGTTGATGAGTTGCGCTACGCCTGTTTTCGCGTAGGGTGGACTGTGCCATGGGAGGCTCGCCTTCCTTGGTTTGGAAGGTGGGCCGCCGAGGATTTTGCGGTTCGAAGGCGGCCCACCGGTCATATTCAGTTGCACTCGGATCACGTGCACTGCACGTTTTCCGAGATTGACACACGGCGCAGATCCGGTCAAGCACGACACGCCGTCACGTACGAAAACGTCTAGACGGTACGAAGACACGCCTCGCTAAAGGTGTCGTTCCCGCGCAAATCGCCCAACGGCCCATACGGTTCGAGTGATCACCTCACTCATCCGATAGGACTTGCCTTGAGCGACACCGACCTCCACGGTTCCGACATCACCCGCTACGAAGAGGTCGAAGCGCGGGAGTCTGGAACACAGTGGACTGATGTGCCGTTCGTCAGCCGCTACACCGCCGCCACCGAAGCGGTGAAGCAGGCAACCAGCGCCAGCGCCATGAGCACCGGGTTCACCATCGCGGGCGAGATCAAAGGCCTCGGTGAGGACGTCATGGGCGTCCTCACCGATCCGATCGGCACCCTCGTCGGCGCCGGGCTCACCATCATCCTCGACCTCGTGCAGCCCTTCGACGAATTGCTCATGATGGTCTCGGGCGACATCACCGAGATGCAGCGGCAGATCGACGTCCTCGGCCAGGTCGAAGCCGCGCTCGGCGCGCTCGATGGCGAGATCGCGAACGCCGCCGACGCCAACGTGACCACATGGGACGGCGAAGCCGCCGCCGCGGCGGGGAACGCCATCGGCGGGCTCGCCGCCACCGCCGCTTCGATGGGCGAGCGCGCCAAGGACGTCGCCGCGCTCCTCGATTGGGCGCGGATGCTCGCCGAGACCATCTATGAGGTCATCAAGGCGGTCTTGACCGAGCTCGTCTCCTGGGCGGTCACCCGCGGAGTCGTGGCCTTGGCGGCGAGCGTCGCCACCGGGGGCGCCTCGGTCGTCGCGTTCGCCATGGACGCCGTGGTCTCCGCGACGCGGATGCTCCTCAAGGCCACCGGGAAGTTCCAGTTCGCGTCGCAGATCTTCATGAAGCTGCTCAAGTTCCTGCGCGCCAACCCGGTCGTGGACCGTGCCGCCGGGGAGTACCGGCTGTGGAAGGAACTCCTCACGGTCGCGGGCACCGCCGCGATCGACTCCGCGAAGGGCGCCGCGGCCGACATCTACGGGCACGTCTCCGACGCGCTCGGCGGTGAGACGGGCACCATCGCCACCTCGGTCGGCGACGCCACCCGCTGGCAGGTCGACCCGAGTGAGCTGGAGGCGGCCGCTCGCGCGCTCGACGACTTGGCGCCCAACGCGGAAGCGATCGCCGCCGTCGCGGGCGAAGCGGGTGCGGCAGCGATGACCTGGGGACTGCCGGGGCTCTTCTTCGCGGAGGCCTACGTCGAGGGCTGCTCGGAACTGTCGAACCTCACCGACCTGCTCGGTGCTTCCATCGGCCACCATGCTGAAGGCCTGCGGCAGTGCGCCGACGCCTACGCGCAGTCCGACGCCGACATCGCAGTCGAGTTCGAAAGGCTCGCAACCGATCTCACCGGATGACACGGATCTTCAGTGCTTGAACGGCTGACGGGGCCGGCTCTAGTCGCCCCGGTTGGCCACCCACAACCCGAACGCGATCACCGGCGCGACCAGGCCCGTCGCCATTGCCGCGGCCGCAGGCACGATGATGTCCATTGGGCGCGAGGGCTTCCAGGCGCCACGGCGCAACATGGGGCTCAATACGGCGAGTCCGGTCACGGCGAGCATCATCGCCAAGTCGACGAACGGCGCGAACCCTGTGAACACGGGACGGAGCACGCCCTCGGCGGCATCCGACAGGACTACCTCCCACAACCCGACCGGTGCGGGCGCCAACCCGACAAGTGGCATCTGGTCCCACACTCCGGTGAACCACTCGCCGAATACCGGATCGAACGCGGCCGCGGCCAGCAGCAGTGACCAAGCCATGCCGACACCGGCGGCAATGTCAGCGCACTTGCCCTCATCGATGGCGGCGTGCGTGGCCGATCGCAGCGGCACGCACACGAGCCTGCCGAACTGGTTGCAGACGAGCAGGACGACGACGTGGACGATCACGAAGTCCGCGACGATGGTCAGCAGGCGCCCGACCCATGACAGGACCGAACCAATGCCGTTCAGCAGCCACAAGAATGCGGTGGCGATCGCATCCCAGAGCGAACCGATCACAGTGCCACCCCCGAACAGGTCCACTGCCGCGAGAGCTCCAAGAACCGCGATGGCGAGCACGGTCGCGGTTGCCGCGATCGGGCGGCGCCGTCCACTCTTGGCTGACGAGACGCGGTACCTCCCGGCCGACCGGTACTCGGGGTAGGAGGCGAACCTCGAACTCCTGGTCCGGCTGCGCGTACGGGCGTTGCGAATGGCCGCGAACGCCACATAGATTCCGAAACCGATGGCAACGACGATCGCCGCAACGACCGCGATCGTGACAGCCCAGGTCAGGACTTTGCCGATGATGCCGCCGACGATGCCGACCAGGCCGTACAGCCAGCGGAGGATCCAATACAGCCACATGGCGATCGGGACTCCGACCAGACCGGCGAGGCTTGCTATGACGGTAACGGTGAAGGGCCGCCATGTCTTTGCTCGCATGGACCATCCGGCCGCCGCGAGCCACAGCAGCGGAATGCTGTACATCGCCGCTTGCAGCATGCCCCGTCCCAGCCCGCCGTAGGAGAGCGTTTGGAACCTTGCCGCCCATGATGCGGCCACCTGCGCGAGGGCATCGAACGCTGTTGTCATGTAGCCGGGTCCGATGCCTGAGGCCGCAACGGTCGCGGGCAGGTTCGGGAGTGTCGCGGTCCCGTACACGATGCCGGCCGCAATGTAGACGACGGCGAGCCCGACGACGGCCCTCTGCGAGCGCGGCGGGACGGTGCGGGTGCGAACGGCGCTGACGATCTGGTCGCGCCCCACCCACCGGCGCTGACGTGCCCGCATCGGGGGACGAGGCGGCACCGCCGTTGGGTCGGGTTCGAAGCCGAGGGGGTACATGAAATTCAGCTTGGCACACGATGGTGCACAACACGGTTCGCGGACGCGGTCCTGATCGAAAGTAGAACGACTCGACGAAGGAGTCCCGGACTCCTTCCGAAGTGCCGCTCGGAGCCCGGCGTTCCGTCTTCGCCCGCGTCGTCACCTGCCAAGGGCAGCAGACCGAACGCACTGAGTCAAGTTCCCGACAGACCGCACTGTGGGACTGACCATGAACGCGTCGGAGGGTAAGCTCCTTCCCATACATGAGAAGCACATGCAAATGCATGTGCAAGATAACGAAAAGATAACAGCATTCATGTCGCCGTGGTCAGCCTCGAAACCGAGATCGCCTCATGCCATCCTCGATGAGCCCGCAGCGCATCGTCGGACCGCCGAACGATGCCGCGTCTCCTCGCCGCATGAAAGGGCCACGCCGCCATGCCGAAACGAGCGATCACCATCCGCATCGACGACCACGACTGGCAGGTCATCACCACCGTCGCCGCCGCGGAAGGCCTGGAGCCGACCACCTGGATCGCCCGTGCAGCGCGCCGCGCCGCGCTCGCCGCCGAGCTTGAAGGGGTTGAGGAAGGCGCACTCGAGAATCAGGACTGGCTGGAAGCCACCGAGCGCGAATCCAGCGAACTGTGGGCCGGGGACGGCGAGGAGTAGAGCATCTGTGTCACTTGAAGGTTCGAAGTCAGAGCAGCGGCTGCTGAAACGCGGCGAGGTCTACATGCACACCCCAACGGGAAAAAGGGTGGTCGTGCTCTCGGACGACCGGTTCAACGCCGCCACCCACACCGGCAAGGTGCTCGTCGCCCCATTGGGCCGAAGACCCGGCCCGTCCTCGGTGCCGTGCGGCGACCAAGACCCGGTGGGCGGCTTCGTTCACGTCGCCGAACTCGGCCAGGCCACCGTCGGCAGCCTCGCCGACTGCGCGTGCACGCTCTCGGGCCACACCATGGAACACCTCAACCGCGCCCTCGTCACCCTCTTCGACCTCCCGTACTAGGGCCTGTCCAGCAACCGCCGGCCGCCTTCCCGTCCCTCGTTCGGCCGGTCCCAATATCGCTGCAGCGATACCGGTTCTACTGTGTGGTCGAACCTGGTCGGCCGTTATGGTGGAGACCATCGGTTGATTTGAGGCAAACGTGTTCCGACGCAAGAAGCCCCCGCTGCGATACTTCCTCTACGTTTCCGACTCCAAACTCGACATGCTTTTCGACCAGATCGATCCGGCACAGCGACGACGGATCAGCATCGATGTCGGTGTGAACCTCAAAGTCGCGAGCCTCAACCTGCGTCAGGGCAATCGCTCGGCAGTCGCGCGGATGGCGAAACTCCGGATGGTCGAGCGCTACATCGACTTGCATCACCAGGTCGGCACCGTCTACAACCCTGGAACCGACTACTTCCGCGGTGCAATGCCGATGCGATGGGGTTGGTTCGGTCATGGGCTTGATCCGGACAGTCCAACGGATGGGCACGACACAGTGTTCTTTCGCGGAGACCTCAAAAACCACACCGTGGTACTGGCAGGCTCCCGCCGACACGTCCTTGGGGAGGAGCCCGCAGCGGAGAACCGGCGTCTGACCTCCTGGTCAGCGACACCCAACATCATGGCCGTGATCGCCGAGCATATTTCCGCCAATCCCCCGCTGGGCAAACTCTGGCGTCGGCTTCGTGCATCCGATTTCAAAGGCAGCGAAGCGGCCGCCGCCGCTCACGATCCACTCGAAGTAGGTTTGGAATGGGCAACAGTCGTGAAGCTCAGCGGCCCGCTCCAGTGGGTGGAGTTCCTCGCTGTTCCCTTGGTGCAAGGGAACGTCACTGACCACACGAGTCGAGATGAGCACCCTGGCGGACCAAAATGGACTCCAGCGATCCTGGCGACCCCCCTGTATGTCGCCTTGGCGACCCAGGATGATCCAGACCCCTGATGCGACGGAGAGCGCATAGTGGTTGGGGCACCCACTTGGGCGGCTCGCCCGAGAACCTGAAGCCGGCCCTTAGATCCAGTTCGCGCGGCGGGCGGCTCTGCGCATGACGCGCAGCAGCAGCGGGCCTGTCAGGAGCACCAGTGCGACCGTGGTGATCGCGCGCCCGATGTCCCAGCCCAGCGAGGTGGCGAGGGAGTACGCGAGCAGGCGGGAGAGGTTCTCGCTGAAACCGCCGCCCGGCACGTAGGCGAGATTCCCGTGCGTGATGGCGAAGGGCCAGAACGACAAGTTGAGCAGCAGTCCATACAGGATCGACGAGAGGGCGGCATAGACCGCCAGGATCGCCAGTTCGGTCGCGCGGCCGGCCCGCGTGTCCGGCGTCCCCGGCAAGAGGCCTGCGCCTAGCGCGACGAACGCCGCCGCGAACATCTGGTACGGCAGCCACGGTCCCACCCCGCCCGTGAGCAGCGCCGACGCGAACAGGCCCGTGCAGCCCAGTATGAACCCGAACCCCGGCCCGAACACCCTGCCCGCCAAGATGAGCAGGAAGAACACCGTCTCCACCCCGGCCGCGCCCGCCCCGAACGGCCGCACCGCCGCCACCACCGCCGAGAGCACCCCGAGCATCGCCACGGCGCGAGCGTCGAGACCGCCGTCCGTCAACTGCAGCAGCACCACTGCGGTGACCAGCGGCAGCAGCAGCGCGAACAGCCAAGGGCCCGAGGTGGTCTCGGTGAGCGCCCCGCCCGGCGCCGCCAGCAGCGGCCATGACATCGCGACCAGGCCGAACGCGGCCGCGAGCGTGAGCGACAGCGCCGCCTTCCAGCGGACGGGCGGGCGCGGCGCCGCGGCCCGGCGCTGCCCCAGCGGAGGCGCCGCGGTCTCGGGCCCCGGCTCACGCTCGTGCGTCATCGTCCGTCCCGCCTTCGGCGTCATCGAGGCCGTTGCCGCCCAGAGCCTCCGCTACTTCGTCCACGGTCAGCCAGCCCGGGAGGACCTTGGCGACCTGCGGGGAGAACATCGGGGACGCCGCGACGATCTGCCGGGCCGGGCCGTCCGCGACCACCTCGCCGTCGGAGAGGATCACGACCCGGGAGGCGAATTCGGCGCAGAACTCCACGTCATGCGTGGAGACGACCACGCAGTGCCCGGCCGCGGCGAGTCTGCCGAGCCGGGACGCGAGCGCCGCCTTGCCCGGGTAGTCCAGGCCTCTCGTCGGCTCGTCGAGGAGCAGCAGCGGCGGTGCGGCCGTGAGGGTCACGGCCAAGGCCAGCGCGAGCCGCTGGCCTTCCGACAGATCGCGCGGGTGGGTGCCGCCGTCGATGCCTTCGACGAGGTCGTCGAGGATCTTCGCGCAGGTGCCGGCCGGAACGCGGCCGTCGCGGTCCGCGCCTTCGCATTCGGCCGCCACGGTCTCGGCGTAGAGGAGGTCGGCGGGTTCGGCCGGGACGAGACCGGCGAGGGTCCGGCGCTCGGCCGGTTTGCGGGTCGCGGGGTCGTCGCCGCCGATCGTGACCGTGCCGCCCGAGCGCTTTCCGGTGCCCTGCAAGGCCCAGAGGAGGCTCGACTTGCCGGAGCCGTTGCGGCCCATGAGGGCGATGCGTTCGCAACGTGCGGCGGTGAGGTCGGCGCCGTTGACGGCCCGCACGCCGCCCGGGTAGTCGACGGTGACCGCGCGGGCTTCGAGCAGCGGCGGCCCGGACTCGGTCGGCGGGCTCTTGCGGCGGGAGGGCTCGTGGGCGGAAGGCGCTGCCGGTGGCGCGGGGTGCCGTCCTGCCAGGGCCTCGCGGAGCGGAGCGGCATGGCGCCTGGCCTCGCGGATCGTGACGGGCGGGCCGGGCCACCCGGCCAGGCGGCCCAGTTCCACGACCGGCGGGGCGATCGGGGACGCGGCCAAGATCTGGCCGACCGAGCCCGCGGTCACCTTCCCGCCGTTGAGCAGCAGCGCTGAGTCGGCGTATTGGGCGACGCGTTCGAGGCGGTGCTCGGCGAGGAGCACCGTGACGCCGAGGTCGTGCACGAGGCGGTGCAGCGTCGAGAGCACCTCGTCGGCGGCGGTCGGGTCGAGCGCGGAGGTCGGCTCGTCGAGGACGAGCGCGGCGGGCCCGGCGACGAGGGCCGCACCGATCGCGACCCGTTGGCGCTGACCGGAGGAGAGGGCGGCGAGGTCGCGGTCGCGTACGTCGGCGAGACCGAGGAGGTCCACGATCTCGGTGACCCGCTTGCGCATCGCGGCGGGGTCGACGCCGAGCTGCTCGGCGGTGTACGCGAGCTCGCGTTCCACCTCGTCGGTCACGAAGCCCGCCAAGGGATCCTGGCCGACGTAGCCGACGAGGTCGGCCAGGTCGGCGGGGGTGGAGCCGTGGACGTCGCGTCCGGCCACGGTGATCCGCCCGGCCATGGTGCCGCCGGTGAAGTGCGGCACGAGGCCGTTGACGGCTTTGAGCAGCGTCGACTTGCCGGCTCCGGTGGGCCCCACGAGCAGGCAGAACTCGCCTTCGGGGAGGTCGAACGAGACGTCGTCGAGGACGGGCGTGCCCGCGTAGGCGAAGGTGACGTGTTCGAAGGCGATCCCGTCGGGGTTCATGGTGTTCCTCCTCTTGAAGACGGCGCGAGCAGGGCGGGCGCGGTGGCGAGGAGGATGCCGCCCGCGGCCCACATCGGCAGTTCCGGCACCGAGAGCGGGTTCGTGGCGGGCCACAGCGCCGCGGGTTCGAATACTCCACTGAGGATGGTCCCGGCGACGGCCGCGGCGCCGGAGGCGACGATCGCCCAGTCGCGTGCCCCGAACCGGTCGGGGCGGTAGCGGGTGTGCGGGACCCGCTTGGAGGCGAACGCGATCCCGAACACCGCTACGGCGGCGCCACAGGCCACGGCGGCCCAGGCGAGCGGGGCGGGCGTCGCCGCGCTGAGGAGCGCGTAAGCACCCGCGCAGAGCCCGAGGAGTCCGATGAGGAGCGATGCGCCAGTGGCGCGGCGGGCCGGGGCGGGGATGCCCGCGGCGCGGCCGTACCCGCGCGAGGCCATCGCGGCCGCGAGCGCGAGCGATCGGTCGAGCGCGTCGTGCAGCACCGGCGAGACCACCGTGCGCATGAGGTTCGCGGGGCTGCGACTCGTGTTGCCGCGCAACGCTCTCGCGCGGCGCACCCGTCCGACGCTCGCGACGAGCTGCGGTGCGACCGACAGCGCGACGACGACCGCGACGCTCACCTCGTACAGCGCCGCCGGGACCGAGCGCAGCAGCCGCCGAGGGCTCGCGAGCGCGTTCGCGGCGCCGACGCAGACGAGGAGCGTGGCGAGCCGCAGGCCGTCGTAAGCGGCCGCGAGCGCGCCCTCGGCGGTCACGTCGCCGCCGAGCCGAAAGCCCGCCGCCCAAGCGGGGAGGGTCGCAGAGGGGAGGGAGAAGAGGACGGTGGGGCCGTCGGACCCGCCGAAGACCATGTAGAACGCCATGCGGACCGCGATCGCGCTCAACCCGATGAACAGGAAGACCCGGTACGCGCCGGACCACGGTTCGTCGCCGCGGCACCAGGTGACGACCAGGCCCGCGACGGCGACGATGAGCAGCAGCAGCCACGGGTTCGCGGTGCGCCCGGCGGCGGTGGCGAGCAGGAGCGCCCAGCCCCACCAGGCCGCCGGATGGGCGACGTGTCGGGCGGCTCTCAGACTCACGGCGGTTTCGCGGTTCCCGCTCACGCCCGCCGGTCGCGGCGCAGGCGCCAGACGACGAGCCCGGCGATGACCACGAGTGCGGCCGCGGCGATGACCCAGGTGAACGAGGTCTCCTCGTCCGCGCCGGGCCCGCGCCCCTCGGTCGATGCCGCGGCCTTGGCAGGGGTGAGGGCGGGCGGGGTCGAGCCGTCGCCGAAGGCCCAGCCCTCGACGTCGCCCGTGTCCGGGCGGGCGTCGCCGCCGCCGACGGGCGAGTACGACCATTCGTCGCTCTCGGCGTCGGCGCGCCAGTACGACCAGTACTCCTTCGCGGGCGGGGCCCCGCCGCAGCTGCTTTCGGGGAGTTCGTCGATCCGGCAGACCATGCCCCGGATCGAGGCGACCTCGGTGACCGAGAATCCGGCCTGCGCGAGCGCGTCGAGGCCGTTCGCCGGGTCGACCGCGCACCCGGTCGCGGGATCGGCGGCGAGCACCCCGAAGTCGACCACCACGGTCACTTCCAGGCACCCGTCGTGCGCCGCGGCGGGCGAGGCGGGCAGGACGACGGCGAGGAGCGCCAGGAGCAGTGCGGTCGCCAACGCGACGGACCCGCTCCCCGGGGTCGGGTGTGTCCGATCGGGACGCCCCCGAGACCAAGGGTCCCATCGAGGTGCGACACCGCCGCCGAGCACGACGGCGCTTCGGGGCGCGGCGGCGCCGCTCGATGGATGAGCGCGCAGGCAGCGCCCGCCGGACCGGCGGGCGCTGCCTGCGATTCGTTCGCTTCGGGGCACGTGCCGACTATTGCTTGTCGGTGTCGTCGTCGGCAGTCGCGGGCGTCGCGTCCTCGGCCGGAGCGGCACCGCCGCGGCGGGCCTTGAGCGCGAAGCCGATGATCAGCGCGGCCAGCACCACGACCGCGGCGCCGATCACCCAAGGCAGCCACGAGGCCGAACCCTCGTCCTCTTCCTCGGCGGCACCCGTGGCGTCGTCACCGGCGTCGGCGCTCTCGCAGCCGTTGCCCGGCACCGCGGCCTCGAGGCCCGAGGCGTCCAGGTTCGCGAGGTCCTGGCCCGCGAGCGGCACCATGGCCTGCGCGGTCGCCAGCAGACGCGAGGCCTCCCCGAACTCGGGGTCCTCCGGGTCGGTGTACATGACCGCGCCCGGCTGGTCGCCGGTGCAGTCGAACTGCAGCGCGATGAGGAACGCGACGGCGCTCTGGGCGGCGTCCTCGTTCCCGGCCGCGAAGAACGCCTGCGCGGCCATCGCGGTCGAGTTCGCGTTCTCGCCGAAGCCGCCGTCGAAGCCGCCGTCCTCGGCCTGCGCGCCCTCGAGCCACGCCACGGCGGACGCCAGCGGAGCCGAACCCGGCTCGCCGAGCGTCACGAGCGCCGAGGCGACCAGCCCGGTCGTGTCGGGGTCGGAGACGCAGTCGTCGCCGCCGTCGACGTCGGCGTAGTTGAACCCGCCGTCAGGGCACTGGACCGCGGCGAGTCCGGCAGCGGCTTCCGCGCCGGCCGGGGTGTCGGTGCGCGAGAGGCCGAGCACGGCCCACGCGGTCGACGGCGCGGTGCCGTCCCCGTACGTCCCGGTCGCGGTCTGCGCGGCCGCGACCTCGGAGGCGAGGCGGATCTCGCCGAAGTTCGACGGGTCCCCGCCGGCGGTCGCGACGGCGTACATGACCTTCCCGGCCGCACCGGCGTTCAACACGGGCTCGGCCGCGCCCTCGACGGTCGGGTACACGTACGGGGTGAGGATCTCGGTGCTGTTGAGCCACTCGAGCGTGGCCTGGACCTGGTCGCCGCCGACGCCGGCGGCCTCCAGTCCGATGACGGCGTCGAGCGAGGACGAGACGTCCCCGCCGTTCCACGAAGTGCCGTCGGACTGGCCGACGAGCCAGGACGCGGCGGCCTGGGCGGGCTGCGCGAACGGGGGTTCCTGGGCCTCAGCCGGGGCGGCGGAGGCGAAGACGGTGATGGGCACGACCGCGGCAGCGGCCAGCAGTCGACCGGGCAGGTGACGCAATTGCCTGACCTTTCATAGAGCGAGTGGGGTCTTCGGGCAGGCGGCGGCGCCGCAAGCGCCTGTAGACCACGACAGGCGTTGACAGAACTGTTGGCGCAGACGGGTATTCGGGCTCACGCGGGTGGACCGAGCGGCTTGAAGGGTGCTCGGCTGTCGTTCTGGGACGACCGCGACTACCGTTGCGGGTCAGCGCCGGCCTCTCACCGGACTTCCCCCATCTGGCGCCTGTTGAGTTTGGGTCATTCTCGCGGGTGGATTCGCTGGGTGTCAAGCCGACCGGTCGCGCAGTGCAGCCGTTCACTCGCACCACGCGAGTGAACTCCCGCCTTCCGGTTATTGACCCGTAGCACCGGGTGTCGATACGGTGCACAACGTGAGCAGAAATAAGAACGCCGATTTGGACAGAGTTCTGCGCGCTGCGACACGGGTCTTCCTGGAACGCGGATTCTCCGCCACCTCCATGTCGGACCTCGTCGCGGCGACCGGCATGAACCGCGCCGGGCTCTACGCCGCATTCGGCTCCAAGCACCAGCTCTACATCACGGCACTGGGCCGCTACCGAGAGGACACCGAACCCGAACTGCGCTCGATCACCCACCGCGCCCTCGACCGCAAGGAAAGCGAGCGGCTCGACGCCCCACGCGCCGTGGCCGACCTCCTTGACGTGGTCGCCCGCCACTCCAAAGAAGGCGGCTTCGTGGTGCGCGCCGCGGTCGAACTCGCCGACGACCCCGCGACCATGCGCCGCGTCCAGGAGGCCTGGACCGAACTCGAACGCGATCTCGCCGCGATCCTGGCACGGGCGGTCGAGCGCGGCGAGATGGACGCCGAGACCGACCACGAACAGCTGGCCCGCACCGTCCTCGTGTTCATCCAAGGCGCGCTCGTCCTCGGCCACGCCGACGAGGACGAACACCGCCTCGCCGACGCCGCGGCCGGACTCGTCGCACTCCTCGCCGCCTACAGGCCCTCGGCGACCGCCGACGAGATCCGCAGCCAGGCCGCAGACGACGCCTTGCTCAACGAGTCGTAGCGGATCGGCTCCCCCGAGTCGAGCAGCTTCTCATACGGCGCCAGCAGGACCGCCCTCGTGCGGGCCGCGAAGTGCCGCTGCACCGCGGGCAGGTCCACATCCTTGCGGTGGGCGGGCATCGACACCACCGACACCGCCCCGCGCACCAGGTCCCGGCGCCCGGTCTGCTCCAGATGGTCGAGCATCCGCGCCGCCGTCTCCGCCGAGTCGTTGCGAGCCGACATCGTCACCACCAGCTGATCGGTCGCATCGATCGCCGACTGCCAGTTCGCCGCCCGCACATTGTTGCCGGTGTCTACCACGATGAGCTTGTAGAAGCGCGACACCGCCTCGCGCAGCTCGCCGAACGCCTGCGAAGTCAGCATCTCCCCGGCCGTCGCCGACTCGTCCGAGGCGAGCACGTCGAACATCGCGCCGCCCTGCGCGCGCACGTACTGCGAGAGATCCCCGATGCGCCCGGTCGGGCCCCGGAAATGGTCGAGGTCGCGCAGCAGATCGCGCACCGTGCGCACATGGAAGTCCTGCTGGGCGCGCATCCCCAGCGTCCCCTGCGTCTCGTTGTTGTCCCAGGCGAGCACGTAGCCGCCGCGGTGGCGGCCGAACGTCATGGCCAGCATGAGGACCGCGACGGTCTTGCCCGCGCCGCCCTTCGGGTTGACCACCGTGATCTGCCGCAGCCCCCCGAAGTTGCGGCGCACCGTGTCGACCGCGCGCTGGCGGGACCGCTCGCGCGGGCCGGGCGGCAGGGCGACCATGCCGAGGCTGAAGCGGTGCAGCGCACCGCGCAGGCCGGTCTCGGCCACGGGCGGGCGCGGCGGCACGACCCTGCGGGACGAGAAGTCGTCCGCGGTCACGCCGAGGCGCTCGAGCGCGCCCGCGTGGTCGGGGAACACCGGGACCGGGACGCGCGCGGGCAGTGCGGGAGGCGCGCCGACCTGGTGATCCGGCGCGGCCGTCCCCGGGGCGGCGGGCCAGCCGTTCCCGCCCCGGGACTCGCGCGGGACCTCGTACTGGGCGGGCGGCGACTCGTAAGAGGAGGCCGGGCCGGGCATCGGGGTCGCGGGTGGCGGCGGGGCGCTCGGCACATGGTCGCCGTGCCGCGGATTGCGGATCGACTCGGCCACGGCGCTGTACGGCTGGTTCATGACGTCCTCAGGGGCGCTGTGCTGCTCTTGCACTTCCGAAGACGCGTGAAACCGCTCGTTCGCCTCCAGCGGCGCGCTGTACTCATGGTTCGCGGCCGGCGGCACGCTGTACTCATAGTTCGCGCTTGGCGGCGCGCTCTGCTCATGGTTCGCGCTTGGCGGCGCGCTCTGCTCATGGTTCGCGCCTGGCGGCGCGAACGGCGACCACCCTGGAGCATCCGGCCGGTGCAGAGGCACAGTGTCCTCTTCGGTGTGCTCCATCGGGGCCTCCCAGCGCGCGGATGCGCTCAGCGTCAGAGTGCGGTTACCCGACTATTGTGGCCCATACGCCTGTCATCGCGTGGGAACTCGGCTCGGCTCCCTCTGCGGCGCTTACAGCAGTCGCGGCTGCTCAGGGCCCGAACGATCTTGAGGAACCATCCCGAATGGACTGAACAGGCCTTGGTCCACATCGGCCAGCAGCGGCGAGCCCGCGCCGGTGTGGCTCACGTAGGCGAGGTCCCGTGTGCGCCCGAGCGCGACGTACAGCTCGCGGCGGGCCGCGGCCGAGTTCGGCCAGTCCTCCGCGGTCATCCCGGTGAGGCACACCACCCGGAACTCGCCTTCGGCCGCTTCGGCGACGGACATGCCGTCAGGACCGATCACCGCGAGCTCCTCGGCTGCGACCCCGAGCTCGGCGAGCCGATCGGTGAGATCCTCGACGAAGCGCTTCTCGTCGTCCGAGTCCACCGCGAAGTACCGGCCGATCCCCGAGCCCTCGAGCGCGGGACGCTCGGGCTGCACGAGCCGACCCGGAACGCGGCTGATCGGCTCGATCACCTGCGATGCCGCGACGAGCACCGCGGCAGGGCTGCGGTGGTTGCGCGACAGGCGCATCACGTGCGCCTGCGGGAACCGCTCGCCGAAGGCCGCGAACGCGGCGGGCTCGCCCGTGCACAGGGCCGAGTCCGGGTCGCCGGTGGCGGTGATGTCCGCTTCGGGCCCGCGATGCTCGATGACCTGGCGGAACAGCCGCATCGGCATGCGCGGCAGGTCGTCGATGAAGACGTGGCCCAGTTCGGGCGGGCTCGCGGCGGCGAAGTCGTCGAACTCGGCGACGGTGATCGAGGCGGCCTCCCGGCCGATCAACGCGCCCAGCTCGCGGCGGATGCGCGCGGCGCCGGGCGCGGACGCGGCGAGGACCAGGCACTGGCGGGCGGGCACGCCCAGCTCCTGCACGAGATAGGCGACGCGCCGCACGAGCAGGTGGGTCTTGCCGGTGCCGGGGGAGGCGTTGATGAGCAGCGGGCCGCGTCCGGCGGAGGCGGCGACGCGCTGCATCGCGTCCAGGGAGTCGAGCAGTCCCGCACCGACCTCGTCCATGCCCGTGAGCAGGGGCGCGGACTCCAGCCAGGGGTCCGGAGTCTGGGTCGTCAACGCCGGTTCGGGCATGGGCACGGCTTCGCGGGCGTACCTGGAGTGGTGGGACCGGTGCGAGCGGCGGCGCCGCTCGGCGGTGGTCCGCATGCCGGCGGAGAGCTCGAACAGCGGGGACGCCACCTGCGGTTGCTTGCGTTCATCAGGACGGCGCACCTATGCATCCTCGCAGACAGACGGCGCGTGACCCGAAGCGGCTCCCGCCCGGGCGGGTCGCACCCCAGACGAAGAAGATCCTTCGCGTTCCGACCGCCGCCGCGGTACCGCCGGCGGCGCCGACCCCGCCCGGTGTCGTACCCCGGGCGTACGGTCACGGACAGGGGGCATCACCCAGGACAGATCGGGAATATCCGCTTTCACGTTTCGGGCTGCGGCCAAGCCGCGTCCGAGTCGCCCGCGACACCGCGGGACCGCGATTCGAGCCCGCCGCGCTGCGCCGAGCCCGCGCCGCTTCACGACCTCACCCGCCCGCGAACGGCGGCAGCACCTCCACCGTCACCCCTGCCGGGAGCACGGTCGCCGAGTCCTTCGCCGCGAGGCCGTCCACCAGCAGCGTGGACGCCGCCAGCACCTTGTCGAGCACCGGGCCGTGCCGCCGCCCGAGCACCGCCTTCAACTCCGCGACGTCGGCGGCGCTCACCTGCTCCTCGCCGACCCCCGCGGCCGCCTTCGCGCCCGCGAAGTACCGCACCGTCACCACGCTCACCCTCCGATCGCCGACATCGGGCGCGCGGGCTGCAGGAACGAGGGATCGTCGATGCCGTGCCCGGGAAGCTTGCCCCACATCGCCTCGCGCCAGCGCGCGCCGATGGTCTCGTCCGAGGCGCCCGTGCGCATGAGCTCGCGCAGGTCGGTCTCGCCGCGCGCGAACAGGCAGTTGCGAACCTGCCCGTCGGCGGTGAGGCGGGTGCGGTCGCAGTCGCCGCAGAACGGGCGGGTGACCGAGCCGATGACGCCCACTTTCGCGGGACCGCCGTCCACGAGCCAGGTCTCGGCGGGGGCCGAGCCGCGGTGCGCCGGGTCGGGGACCAGGTCGAACTCGGCTTTGAGGGCTTCGAGGATCTCGGCGGCGGTCACCATCTCGTCGCGGCGCCACACGCCCGCGGCGTCGAGCGGCATCTGCTCGATGAACCGCAGCTGGTAGCCGTGCTCGATGGCGAAGCGCAGCAGCGCCGGGGCCTCGGTGTCGTTGATGCCGCGCATGAGCACGGTGTTGAGCTTCACGGGCGCGAGCCCGGCCGCGGCCGCGCCCTCGATGCCGCGCAGGGTGGCCGCGAGGCGGTCGCGCTTGGCGAGCTCCTTGAAGGTGCCGGGGTCGAGGGTGTCGAGGGAGACGTTGACGCGGTCGAGCCCGGCGTCGACCAGAGGGCCGGCGAGGCGTTCGAGGCCGATGGCGTTGGTGGTCAAGGAGATCTCGGGGCGCGGTTCCAGGGCCGCGGCGGCGGCGACGATACCGACCAGACCGGGGCGCAGCAGCGGCTCGCCGCCGGTGAAGCGGACTTCGGTGACACCCAGGTCGCGGACGGCGATGCCGACGAGGCGTGAGACCTCTTCGTCGGTGAGCAGCTCCGGTTTCGGCAGCCAGGGGAGCCCGGCCTCGGGCATGCAGTACGTGCAGCGCAGGTTGCACCGGTCGGTGAGGGAGACGCGGAGGTCGGTGGCGGTGCGCCCGTGGCGGTCGCGCAGGCCGAGAGCCGCGGACGGCGCGCTCGCGGCGCCCTGGGTCGGAGTCGGTGCAGCCATGCGTCGAGCCTAGTTCGTCAATATGACAGTTTCGTAAAGTGAGACACGATTCCCATCAATTGGTCGCGGTACGCGCGACCGAAGAGGGTCGTATGGACCAGGAGCGGGAAAAGGTGGTGAAGCGGCGTCCGCTCCTCCCATCCCGCTTCCAGAGTGTGGACCTCGGTGTACCCGGCGAGGACCGCCTCGAACATCGGGACGCCGCCCCAAAGGCGCAGGTTTGCCAGGTCGGTCTCGCGGTGGCCGCCGTGCGCGGCCGGGTCGATGAGCCAGGCCCGCTCGGCGCCCCAGTGCACGTTGCCCCACCACAGGTCGCCGTGCGTGCGCGCGGGCGGCTCGGGCGGTCCGGCGAGCTCGGGGAGCCGCGCGGCCAGCGTCTCGATGGCGGTCACGTCGGCCGCTTCGAGGGCGCCGTTGTCGCGGGAGGGCTTCAGGTACGGCTCGATCCGCTTGGCGGCGTACCACTCCGCCCAGGAGCCTCCGGCCGCGTCATTGTCCATGAACGTCTCGCCGATGTAACCGCGCCAGGGCGCGCCGAACCGCTCCGCGCCCGCGTCGTGCATGGCCGCCAGCTCGCGGCCCAGTTCCTCGGCGTGCTCGCGGGTCGGCGCGGCCGGTTCGATCCAGGGTTCGACGAGGAGCCGGTCGTCGGCGTACAGGATCGGGACGGCGGCGGGCGTGGCCTCGCGCAACCACCGCAGTCCGTTCGCTTCCGCCGCAAGGTATCCGGGCGAGGTGCCCTCGGCGAGCTTGGCGAACAGGTGGGAGCCGTCGTCGAACGTGAGGCGCTGCGCGGTCGCCCGGTACGGCTGCGGCGTGGCCGGCGGCATCGCGAAGTCGCTCGCCTTCACCGGGGTGGTGCGCACTCGCTGGTGCTCGATGAGCTCGGGCAGCAGGCGCAGGCGTTCGAGGTCGGGGGCTTCTTCCACGAATCCAATGTAGCGGAAGGCGAACGAATGACCGAGCATGGAAAACTCTTCGTGTTGGAACCCCTTAGCACTGGAGGACGCATGCGTCGTACCGCTCGCTGGCTCACCGCCGTCAACACCATCAGCGCACCACGGGTCGGGGCCCAGCGTTCCCGAGTGGACAGCGTGTTCGACCGGATGATCCACCGCGCCGAGCACCGGGCCGAGGCCGACTCTGCCGTGGCCCAGGAGTTCGTCGACTCCTACCGCTTCCTGCTCCGCGAGGTCGCCAAGCAGGACTCGCTCTCGATGGTCGGCTGGCAGGGCTTCATCGACGACATGACCCGCCGCATGACCAACCACCTGCGCGTCGAGCGGCTCATCACCGAGCACCCCGAGATCGCCGACGAGCCGATCGCGCGCCCCATCGTGGTGGTCGGCCTTCCTCGCACGGCCACCACCGTCACCCACAAGATCCTCATCCAGCCCGAGGGCAACCGGGCCCCGCTCATGTGGGAGCTCATGAACACCCACCGCGGCGACATCGACCCGACGCTGCGCGACAAGCTCATCAAGGACGCCCAGCAGATGGCCTCGCTCGCGAGCAAGGCCTCCCCGGTGTGGGACCTCATCCACCCGATGAACGCGCTGCAGCCCGAGGAGTGCGTGTTCGCGCTGCCGCACGGGTACCAGTTCATCACCCGCGCCACGATGCCCGCCTACCGCCGCTGGGCCGACGAGCGCGACTACACCGAGGACTACGGGCACCTCAAGCGCGTGCTGCAGGTGCTGCAGTGGAACCAGCCGCGCAGGCGCTGGGTCCTCAAGTCGCCGTTCCACCTGTTCAACCTCGACGTGCTGCTCAAGGTCTTCGACGACGCCACGATCGTGTGGATGCACCGCGACCCCTCCACCGTCATGGGCTCCTGGTGCTCCCTTGTGGAGACCGGGCGGGCGCTGCACCACCGCTCCTACGACCCCTCGAAGATCGGCCCCGAGTGGCTCGACATCTTCGGCAAGGGCGTCGCGCAGGCCCGCGCGGTGCGATCCGCGGCCTCGCGCGAGCGCTTCGTGGACGTGCCGTACCACTCGTTCACGGCCGACCCGCACGGTCTCATGCCGAAGCTGTTCGCGCAGCTCGGCATGGAATGGACCGACACCGAGGAGGCCAACCTCGAACAGGTCCTGGCCCGCCCCGGGATGCGCCGCGCCCACGAATACCACCTGTCGCGCTACGGCATCGAACTCGACGACGTCGAGAAGGCCTTCGGCGACTACGGCCGCCTCGGCTTCTAGATTCTGAGACGCACGACACAGGGCCAGTCCTCTTCGGACCGGCCCTGTTCTGTCAGTGGCGGCGGATACCTTCGGAATCGGTCGGGCGGAGCGTCATGCGGGTGCCGCTCCACCCGGCCGGCCGAACGCGATCAAGCCGATGGCATAAGGAGGTGGCCGCTAGCCCAGCTTCTCGACCACGAAGTCGATCGCCTCGGTCAGCTTGGCCGCGTCCGAGGGGTCCACGGCCGGGTAGGTCGCGACCCGCAACTGGTTGCGGCCCAGCTTCCGGTACGGCTCGGTGTCAACGATCCCGTTGGCGCGCAGCACCTTCGCGATCTCGGCCGCATCCACGCCCTCGAAGTCGATCGTGGCGACCACGTTCGAGCGCAGGGCGGGGTCGGTCACGAACGGGTTCGCGAACTCGCGGGCGTCGGCCCACGAGTACAGGGCCCCGGCGGACTCGGCGCAGCGCTTCGCGGCCGCGTCCAGGCCGCCCGCGGCGTTGAGCGTGTCCACCTGCTCGGCCGCGAGCACCACCGTGGCCACCGCCGGGGTGTTGTACGTCTGGTCCTTGCGCGAGTTGTCGATCGCGGTCTTCAGGTCCAGGAACGCCGGAATGTAGCGGCCGGAGGCGGCGATGCGCTCGGCGCGCTCGATCGCGGCCGGGCTCATGATCGCGATCCACAGGCCGCCGTCGGAGGCCAGGCCCTTCTGCGGCGCGAAGTAGTAGCAGTCGGTCTCGGTGAGGTCCACCGGCAGGCCCGCCGCCGCCGAGGTCGCGTCGTGGAGCATGAGCGCGCCCTCGTGGGCGATGCGCTTGACGTCGACGGCCACACCGGTCGAGGTCTCGTTGTGCGGGGTGGCGTACGCGTCGACGCCGTCCTCGAAGGAGGGATACGCGGCCGTGCCCGGCTCGGCGGTCACGATCGTCGGCTCGCCCAGGTGCGGGGCGATCTTGATGGCCTTGGCGAACTTCGAACCGAACTCGCCGAAGCTGGCGGCCTGCGCACGGTCCTCGATGAGGCCGAACACGGCGACCTCCCAGAACGCGGTCGCGCCGCCCACGCCGAGGACGACCTCGTAGCCGTCGGGCAGCGAGAAGAACTCGGCCAGACCGGCCCGCAGGCGCCCGACCTCGGCCTTGACCGCCTTCTGGCGGTGGGAGGTGCCCATGACGGACCTGCCCAGTCCGGACAGCGCGCTCATCGCCTCGGACGGCACCTTGGAGGGGCCGGAGCCGAATCGCCCGTCGGCGGGCAGCAGCTCTGCGGGGATGGTGATCGGGTCGGTCACTGTCGGCTCCGTTCTGGTCGGTCCTGGGCACACTGTAAACCCGCGTTCCCGCCCCGTGACCGCCCGGGCCGGGCCCTGCCGCCAACTGGGATCGCGAGTCCGGACGAGCGGCCCGGGCGCCCGCCGACCGGCACCGGTCGGACATCATCGCCGTGAACCTCCCCGAAATCGCCTTCGCGACGAAGGACCCGCGCCCGACACGGCGTCCCCGCCTGGAGCGACTTCGCCATCATGCGGCAGCCGCGCACCTTCAAGACACCCGCCGAGCGCCGGCCCGAAGAACATCGGCCCGGATCAGGCGGCGTGCGACCAGCCCACGGGAGGCTCGCCGCCCGGCTCGGCCCCGGCCGTCCACAGCTCCCCGTCCGCCGCCACGGCCCACAACCGCAGGGCCCCATCGGAGCCGAACGCCGCCGCCGGCCGCTTCACCACCGTGATGTCGCCCCGCGTCCAAGGCCGCGACAGCAGCCCGAACCGCCCCGCACCGGCCGCCTCCAGATCGGCCAGTTCGAGCACGAGCACCGCCGGAGCCCCGGTCCCGTCGTCGCACACCACCGCCAGCGCGCCCTCCGGCCCGATCGCCAGCGCCGGCGCCAGCACGCCGCCCTCGAGCGGCACGCGCATCCCCGTCCAGTCCGCGCCCCGACCGATGTGGAGCGCCACGTCGCTGCTCCCGGCCACGCGCGAGGCGAGCACGGCCCGCCCGTCGGGCGCTTGAGCGGCGGTGACGGCGCTGGCGGGCAGGAACGGCAGTTCGTCCGGCCCTGGCAGGTCGAGCATGCGGGAGGTCCAGTCGCTACCGTCGCCCTCCCAGACGGCCACGTTGTCGGGGGTGGCGGCGATGACGGTGAACGCGCCGTCCATGGCGAGCGCGGCGGGGGCGTCGTGCACGGCCGGTCCTGCGAGCCGGGCCCATGCGGCCCATTCCCCGCCTTCGCGCCGCACGCGCACCGCGAGGCCGCCGTCCGGGTCGCGCACGCAGGCGAGCGCCGTGCGGCCGTCATCCGCGGCGGCGACCTGTCCGACGATGCGGGCGTCCGCGCCGGTTCCGGCGGGGTTGCCGAGGAGCTGCCATTGGCCGGAGACGAGGTCGTAGCAGTGGACGTCGCGCACGTGGGTGGCCGGATCGTGGGTGTGCTCGGCGCTGATCGCGTACAGCTTGGTCCCGGCCAGGTCGAGCGAGGGGAGGGTCTCGGGTCCGCCGAGGTCTTTCCAGCCGTCGGCGCCGAGGACTTGGACCGTGTGGTCGCGCACGGTGATCGGCCGGATGCGGCCGTCGATTTCGGCGGCGGCCACGGCCGCGGTGTAGCGCGGGTGGGTGGCGTGGCCGTAGGTGATGCCCGCGCCGGGGCCTGCGATGAGGCGGTCGCCGCAGCCGCTGGGGAGTTCGCAGTCGGCGCCGTCGTTCCAGGCGTAGGCGTCGAGTGCCCGGCCCTTGGGTTCGAGGTCGGCCGCGCCGAGGTTGCCGGGCCAGCGGCGGTTGTAGTAGCCGCGCCAGGCCTCGACGGTGCGGGCCGCGCCCCAGGTGCGCACGGCCTCCCAGGCGAAGAGGGCGGCGGCGGTGTGGTCGATGTGGTCGGAGAAGCCGGGCTGCTCGGCGCCGAGTCGTTCGCCGTGCACCGGGTCGGGGTCGGGGTCGAGGGTGTTGACGACGGCGGGCCGGTAGCGGTCGAGCAGTTCGAGGAGCGTGGCCTGCACGGTCGCCCGGTCGACGGTGGATTCGGCCGTGAGCGGCGAGTCGGTCGGGGGGAGGACCAGGGAATCGTCGAGGCGGCCTTCCCAGAGGGCGAGGAGGCGTGTGAACTCGCCGGTGATGCGGCCGAGGTTCGTCCACAGTGAGCAGAAGACGACGTGCACTCGGGGTTGGTCCCGGAGGACGCAGAGTTCGACGTCCTGCCCGGAGTCGAGCGGGGCGAGGTAGCGGTCCCACGGCGCGTTGGCGTCGCCGAGGGCCAGGAGCGCGTAGGCGCGACGCAGCCCGTTGTCGCGCGCGGCGGCGTACCCGGCGAAGTCGGCGGGAGCGGCGGGGCTCCAGGCGTTGGCGCCGGAGGCTTCACCGGCGGTGAGGACGACGGTGCAGAGCCCGGCGCCGTCGTCGAGGACGCGGGCGATGCGCGGGTTGATGAAGTAGAGGCAGTCGTCGGGGTGGGCCACGATCTGCATGTGGATCGGCCCGGCGCGCACCGGCTCGGGGATCGCGTCCTCGCGCGCGGCCTCACGGAGCGACCAGACGCTCTCGGCGGCCGCGGCCGCGACGGCCAGCCCGGCGACGCCGCCGACCAAGAGGTCGCGGCGGCGCAGCGGCTGGGGCCGGGGGGAGGGCATGGCGCGTCCCGTTCGGATGGTGCGGGTGTTCGAACGATCGTATCCCGCACGCGCCCATGCAAGGTGAATCCTCGTTCCGTGCATGGAAAAGCGGCCCGCGTCACCCCTTGCGGGGCGGCGTGGGCCGCTGCGGCGCTTCGGCTACTGCCAGCCCTCGACCTCTTCGGGCTTGCGGGGGCCGGGCCCGACGTAGGTCGCGGACGGGCGCACGATCCGGCCGAGCTTCTTCTGCTCGAGGATGTGGGCGCTCCAGCCGGCCACGCGGGCGCAGGTGAAGATCGGGGTGAACAGCTCGGCGGGCACCTCGGCGAAGTCGAGGAGCACGGCGGACCAGAATTCGACGTTCGTGGCGAGCACGCGGTCGGGCTTGCGGGCCCGGAGCTCGGCCAGCGCGGCCGACTCGAGCGCCTCGGCGACCTCGTAGCGCGGGGCGCCGAGTTCCTTGGCGGCGGCGCGGAGCACGCGGGAGCGGGGGTCCTCGGCGCGGTAGACGCGGTGGCCGAAGCCCATGAGGCGCTCGCCGGAGTCGAGGAGGTTCTTGACGTACCCGTCGGCGTCGCCGGACTTCTCGACCCCTTCGATCATGTGGAGCACGCGCGAGGGGGCGCCGCCGTGGAGCGGGCCGGAGAGCGCGCCGATGCCGGAGGAGATGGCGGCGGCGGCGTCGGCGCCGGTGGAGGCGACGACGCGGGAGGTGAAGGTGGAGGCGTTCATGCCGTGCTCGGCGGCCGACATCAGGTAGGTGTCGACGGCCTTGACGTGGGCGGGGTCGGGCTCGCCGCGCCAGCGGCGCATGAAGCGCTCGGTGATGGTGCCGGCCTTGTCGATCTCCGACTGGGGCACGGCGGGGCGGCCGGAGCCGCGGGCCGACTGGGCGATGAACGACAGCGTGGTGACCGACACGCGGGCGAGATCGTCCCGGGCGGTCTCGTCGTCGATGTCGAGCAGCGGCTGAAGGCCCCAGTAGGGGGCGAGCATGGCGACCGCGGCTTGGGCGTCGACGCGGGTGTCGCCGGAGGAGACGGGCACGGGCACGGGTTCGGCGGCGGGCAGGCCGTTGCCGAACTTGCCGTCGACGAGGAGGCCCCATACGTCGCCGTAGGTGCTCTGGCCGACCAGGTCCTGGATATCGACGCCGCGGTAACGGAGCGATCCACCCTCTTTGTCAGGCTCGGCGATCTCGGTTTCGAAGGCGATGACGCCCTCGAGGCCGGGCTTGAACTCAGACATCGTTGTACTCCTGAGTGTGTTGTCCCTGTGGTTGCCGACCGGGGGCTTCCGGGAGGCGACGGTTCGTAGTTATCTGGAAATGGTGCCTCAATGCGGTGGCCGACGGAAGTGGCCACGGGTCGAGGGTGATCCTGAACGGCGGTACAGAACGTGCGCAAAATATGAGACAACCATCGTGAGGCTAGTGGTTTGTCCGAGTTTGACGTTTTCCATGGGAGGGTTTCGATAACGGGTCTTGTTGGTTTCAACGGTTTCCTGCGATCTCGCCCACATTGATACGGGTGCCGCAGGTCATTGGGCATGAGCTAACGTCAAAGCACATCCCGCCCACCGATAACGACACGGAGGTACCCCCTATGGCGCTGTCCGGCGAGCAATGGGTGATCGCCTACAACGACCACGAGGCCACCATCGTCGCTGTCGGCGGTGGAGTGCGCTCGTACTCCTACCGCGGCCGACCGATCGTCATGTCCTACGGAGACGAGGAGCTCGCGCCCGGTTGGTCCGGCCACATGCTGGCCCCTTGGCCCAACCGCGTGCGCGACGGCAAGTACAGCTACGACGGCGCCGACTACCAGCTCCCGGTCAACGAGATCGAGACGAACACCGCGCTGCACGGGTTCGTGGCGTGGGCCGAGTGGACTGCCGTCGACGTCACCGAGACCTCGGTCACCCTCGAATGCCGCCTGCCCGCGCGCCTGGGATACCCCTGGACGCTGCACCTGCGCACCCGCTGGTCGATCGGCCCCGGTGGCCTGCGCGCCGCGCACACCGTCTCCAACCCCGGCCACAAGACCGCCCCGTTCGGCTTCGGCACGCACTCCTATCTCATCCCCGGCTCGCTCGAGCGCATCGACGAGGCCACCCTGCACGTCCCGGCCTCCAAGAAGCTCAAGCTCGACAAGCAGAGCATCCCGGTCGGCGCGGGCGAGCCGGACTTCGGCGACCCGACGGTCCTCAAGGACCTGGTGATCGACGACTGCTACGGCGACCTCAAGCGCGGTTCCGACGGGAAGGCCGAAGTGCGGCTGGCCGACCCGGTCTCGGGCCAGGCGGTCACGGTGTGGATGGACGAGTCCTTCCCCTGGGTCCACATCTACACCGCGGACGGCCTCGACGGGAGCCGCAAGCGCGGCTCCGTCGCGATCGAGCCGACCACCTGCCCGCCGAACGCCCTCGCCACCGGCGAGGACCTGGTCGAGCTCTCCCCGAGCGAGGCCTGGTTCGGCGTCTGGGGCATCCGCCCCGAATAGGCGCAGCGACCTCCGAACGAGGGACCGTCCCATTGGGGCGGTCCCTCGTCGTATACGAGGCGCGGTCGCCTACGACACGCCGAGTTGTCCACAGGTGATACGCGAACGACGATCGCCTTGCCCCCCAAGACTGTCCGAATCATCCGAAAAGCCGGAAGTTATCCACAGTCGAAGCATTGGTCCTTGCCGACCTTCCCCGCCACCGGTCATGGTTACTCCAAGGCACGTGAACATCACTGAACGTAGGAGTAGCCATGGCCGCGACACTCGACCGCACCACGATCACCGCCGCACCCGCCGCCGAATCCCTCCTCGTCACCACCGACGACCGCCTCGTCGAAGCCATCGCCCCGCTCGCCGCCACCGCCGGCCACCCCCTCCGCCGCATCCACCACCCCCACGACGCCGAAAGCCACTGGCAGCGCGCCCCACTCGTCCTCGTCGGCCCCGACCTCGCCCCCGAATGCATCGCCTGCGACTTCCCGCCCCGCGAACCACTCCTCCTCTGCACCACCATGTCCTGGCTCGGCGGCGACACCGACGACACCTCCCTCCTGTGGCCCATGGCCATCCAGATGCAGGCCACCGGTGTCGTCGCCCTCCCCGACGCCGACGACTTCCTCACCGACCTGCTCATCCGCACCGCCCTCGACGTCGAGCCCGCGCCCGTCATCACCACCGTCGCCGGACACGGCGGCGCCGCCGCCACCGACGCCGCCCGCGACGGCCGCAAGAGCGTCCTCATCGACCTCGACCACACCGGCGGCGGCATCGACACCGCCGCCGGACTCGCCGCCCAACCGGGCTGGCGCTGGCCCTCGCTCGCCATCGGCACCGGCCCGCTCGACCCCGAGCGGCTCCTCGGCGGACTCCCCAAACGCGGCGGCCTCCACATCATCGGCCCCGACCCCCGCAACCCCGCCGAAGTGAGCGCCGACGCCTTCGACCGGGTCCTGCGGGCCGCGCGCCTCGCCGCCGACCTCGTCGTCGTCGACCTGCCGCGCACCCGCACCCGCGCCGCCGCAGCGGCCGCCGTCGCCGCCCGCTCGATCGCGGTCGCCCTCGGGCCCGGCCCACGCTCCTGGGAGGCCGCCCGCAGCGTCACCGCCGCATACGGGCTCCACAGTGCCCACCTCGGCGTCGTGCTCCGCGGCGACGCCGAACCGAACCCGACGGGCGTCACCTGGGACGGCCCGCACGAAGCCGACCGGCGCGAACCACCCGTGTGGGGCGCCGTCCCCACCGACCGGCGACTCCCGGCGCTGCTGCGCCAAGGCCGCGTCCCGCGCGGCAGAGTCGGGCGCGGCATCCGCGACCTCACCACGGCGCTCAGCACACCGCGCTCGCGAGGCGAACTCGCCCTCCTCGGGCAGGCCGGAGCGACGCGATGAACCTCGACCTCCTCACCCGCGTCCGACGCCAGCTCGCCGCCCAGACCAGGCCCGGCGCGAACCGCGGCCGGGCACACGCGTCAGCCAGGGCGGACATCGTCCGGGCCCTGTGCGCGGCAGGCGCCGCACCACCCGACCAGGCCTCGCTCCTGCAACTTTCAGCCGCCCTGAGCGACGACCTCATCGGCGCCGGCCCGCTCCAACCGCTGCTGGACGACCCGGAGGTCACCGACGTCGTCGTCAACGGCACCGGCGGTGTCTGGGCCGACCGCGGCGAAGGGCTGCGACCCGCCGCGGTCCGCTTCGGCGGACCCGACGCGATCCGCGCCCTCGCCTGCCGCCTCGCCGCCGCGGCGGGAAGGCGCCTCGACGCGGGCAGCCCCTATGCGGACGTGCGACTGCCCGACGGCACCCGGTTCCACGCCGTGCTCGCACCGATCGCCACCTCGGGCCCGTACCTGTCCCTCCGCACCCACCGGTCCAAAGCGTTCACGCTCACCCAGCTCGTGGAAGCGGACACGCTCACCGCCGACATGGCGGACCTGCTGCTGCGCATCGTGAAAGCCCGCCTGGCCTTCGTCGTCACCGGCGGCACTGGCACCGGCAAGACGACGCTCCTCGCGAGCCTCCTGTCGAACGCACCCGAGGAGGAACGCATCGTCATCGTCGAAGACGCCGCCGAACTCGCCCCGGACCACCCGCACACGCTCACCCTCGAATCGCGCCCGGCGAACATCGAAGGCGCAGGCGAGGTCGACCTGGCCGCACTCGTCCGGCAGTCCCTGCGGATGCGCCCGGACCGGATCGTCGTGGGCGAATGCCGCGGCGCCGAGGTGATCGAACTCCTCGGCGCCCTCAACACCGGCCACGAGGGCGGCGCGGGCACCCTCCACTGCAACGCAGCAGCCGACGCCCCCGCGAGGCTCGAAGCCCTCGCGCTCCCGCACGGCCTGCCGCGAGAAGGACTCCACGCGCAACTGGTGGCCGCACTCCGCGTCATCATCCACTTGCGACGCAACGGCACCGGGCGCCAAGTGGCCGAGATAGCCCTGATCGAGACCGGCCACGCGAGGACGCAGCCGCTGACGGTCTCCACGGCCTGGACCCGCCACGGACCGGGACCGGCGGCCGGCATCCTCGAACGCCTCCTGAAGGAGCGGAACGCATGACCGCCGTCGCCGCCGCACCCGCCGAACCGCCCGCGCGTCACCGCTGCAGCCGGTCCCCTCGCCTGCGCCGCACGGGAGCGGGCCCCGACCCGAGATCGACCAGGACCGCCCGCCCGACCGCCACCGCTCGCCCACCGCACCAGCGCCGCACCGTCCGAAGCGCCACCACCACACCACGACCTCCGGAAGGAGACACCGCATGACCGCCGTCGCCACCGCACTCATCACCCACCGGCCGAAAACCGCGGCGTCGATCACCGCGCTCCTCGCAGCGGTCCTCGCCGCCTGGTCCGCCGGATACCGCCACGACGGCGGCCTCGGTCCACTCGCAGCGGCGGCCGCGGGAGCCGTCGCGGCGATCTACACCGCCGCCGCAGCCACCGCCTGGCATCTCGCCCTGCGCCGCAAGCGCGAACGCGAAGCCCGCCGCGCCGCCGCCGACACCGTCCCCTATCTGGCCGCCGACCTCGCCGCCGGAACCGACCCGGCCCGCGCGATCGCCGCAGCCGAACCGGAATGGCCGGCCGAATCCACCGTCACCGCGCGCCGCCTCCGCGCCGCCCTCCGCATCGCCGCCGAACTCGGCGCACCCGCCGCGGAACTCTGCCGCAGACTCGCCGACCACCTCAACGACGACGACCAGGCCGCCGCCCGCGCAGCAGCCCAGACCGCGTCCATCCGAGCCACCGCCGCCCTCCTCATCGCCCTGCCCGCCGCAGGAGTCGCCCTCGGCGAAGCAGCGCTCGGCGTCGAAGCCGTCGCCTTCCTCTTCGCCAGCCCCGCCGGCCTCGGCGCGGCAGCGACCGCCATGGGCCTCCAAGCCGCAGGCCTCGCCTGGACCGGCGCGCTCATCGCCTCCGTCAACCCGAGGAGCTCCTGATGCTGCGCAAACTCATCGGCCCCGCCGCGGGCGTCGCCGTCGCCGTCGCCATCGGAGGCGTCACCGGCATCGTCGCGGGCTTCGGCGCCTGGTGGCTCACCGCCCGCCTCCTCCGCACCGACCCGGACCGGGCGGAGCGGACCGCCGCGGACCGGCTCGCGCCCTCCTGGCCCTGGACGCTCGACCTCCTCGCCGCCTGCATGCGCGCCGGAGCACCGTTCCCGCAGGCGGCGTTCGCCGTCGCCGAAGCCGACGACCCCGAGATCGGCGACCGCCTCAACCGCTTCGCCGGAGCGATCCACCTGGGCGCCACCGCCACCGAGGCACTACCGGCACTCGGCAGGCTGCCCGGAGCCGCCCGCCTCGCCCGCCAACTCGACCGGTCCGGCGACTCCGGCGCCGCGATCGCGGCCGGACTCGAACAACTGGCGGCGTCCCTCCGATCAGAACTCCGCACCCGAACCGAAGCACGCGCCGGACGCGCCGCAGTGGCCCTCGTCGGGCCCCTGTGCCTGTGCTTCCTCCCCGCGTTCGTGATCGCCGGAATCGGCCCGGTAGTCCTCGGCATCGTCACCGACACCCTGGCCTCCGGACGCTGACCTCACCGCCGCACCACCGAAGAGAGGAAACCACAATGCACGCGAACACCCACACCACCATGGCCCTACCGACCCGCCGCGACCGACGCCAACGCCGAGCACCTTCCCGACCCGACACCTGCCAGGCCTCATGCCGACCCGAAAGCCGCACCGCACCGGTCTGCGGACCCGGCAGCGCCCACCCGCGACTCGCCTGCGGCCGAAGCTGCGACGTGAACCGACCCGGAAGCACCAAGGACCAGCCGGGCACGCGAGAGAAGCCCGGGTCCGACCAGCCGACCTCCGCAACCCGGACCGGCCCCGACGCGCCAGCGAGCGAGCTCGAGCCGACGAGCACCGCCGAACCGTCGAGCGCCTCCGCGCCGCCCGACACCGCACCGAAGGGCACCGCCAAGCACTGGTCACCGGGCCCGAACCGGAGCAGGACACCGATCACCGCGGGCCCTTCGACCCCCACCGGAGACCGAACACCGACCGAGAAGCGCCGCCCGAGCCCGCATCCGAGGCCCGAAGACGAATGGAGCCCAGGCCGCATGCGGGGCACCGTGAAACCGAGCTGGGGCGAGCAGTTCGCCTCCCGGATGCGCGGCGAGAGCGGCATGAGCACCGCCGAATACGCGGTCGGCACACTCGCCGCCGTCGCGTTCGCCGGAGTGCTGCTGAAGGTGCTCACCTCCGGCCCGGTGCAAAGCGCCCTGTCCGACCTGATCGAACGGGCCCTCTCATGACCGCAGCCCTCCCCACCGCGCCGAGGAACCAGATCCGACCAGACCCGCCGCCCTCGGCCCGCATCGCACGCCGGAGACCCGACTCGGAGCAAGCACCGCAACGCCGCCCGAGAAGGAAAGGACCGCGCACCAGACCACCGACGAACCGCGAACGCCGCAAACGCAGTCGAGCCGAAAGCGGGTTCGTGACCGCGGAACTGGCGGCGGTCATGCCCGCGGTCATCGCGGTGCTGGCACTCGGCCTGTGGGCGGTGTCGACCGCGGGCATGAAGGTCCGCGCGATCGACGCGGCCAACAGCGCGGCGATCGCGGCGGCCAGAGGCGAGGACCCGCAAGCGGTCGCGGCGGCATACCTGCCGGAAGGCGCCTCGGTCGCAGTCGCCACCGACGACACCGTGGCACGGGCCGTAGTGACGGCGCCCGTCCGGCCGCTCGGACCGCTGACACCGCCGATTGACGTCACCGCCGAAGCCGCCGCACCGATGGAACCGGGCCTGCCCCAATGAGAAAGGAGCGAAGCAACCCCAGACCCGCGCCGGTCGCGCCGAGATTCGTGGGTCGCGAGGAGCACCGAGCGAGGACGGTCCGGCCGATACCCGGGCCGGCCGGGCCGAGGGCCGCGAGCCGCATAGAACGCCAAGCCGGGACGGCCCGGACAGCCGACGGCGACCCGAGACCGGCGGCGATCGCGACGAACGAAGGCGAACGGGGATCGGCGACGATCCTGGCGACCGGCGTGGCGGCAGCGCTCCTGGCCGCGGCGGTGGCCTTCACCGCCGTCGGCCAGGCCGGCGCCGCCCGCCACCGAGCCCAGGGCGCCGCGGACGCCGCCGCGCTGGCGGGCGCCGCGAGGGTCCTGTTCGGCGAGGGCGAGGCGTGCGCGGCGGCCCAGGCGATGGTCGAGCGGTCCGAAGCGGAGTTCCAAGAATGCGAGGTGAGCGAACTGGAAGTGACGGTCCACGTGAACGAGACCCCGAACGGCCTCTCAGCGGCCTTCGGCCCGGCACGCGCGGTGTCCCGAGCGGGCCCGGTAGCCGTCGAATAGCAGCGCTGCGAACGAGGGCGACGCGTCGCTGACGCGGCTTGTCCGGCTCGATCGCAATGACGTACCACCGGTCCCGGCGGCCAAGGCCAGGCCGCCGGGCACCGGGGACAACGAACGGCATCGACCGAAAACCGGCATGTGCGAAGGCGGCGGGCGGGTGAGGGGCGGGGTGGGCGGGGAGGGGGGAGGGGCCCCGAAGGCGGCGGTCCGAAGATTCATCGCACCGCCTGCGACATGCCTGGTGAGGCGTGTTGATCACACTCCGGTGTGTCCTGCGCCCTCGGGCAGTGCGCCGAGGGCTCGGGGTGTTTAAACTCGCGCCATGGAGAAACACCGTTCTTCACCTGCCGCGGCGCCCGCGACCCGGTCGCCCGGCCGCCGCACGTACCTCATGTGCCGCCCCGCCTACTACGCCGTCGAGTACGCCATCAACCCTTGGATGGACACGACCGCCCCCGTCGACGCCGCGCTCGCCTGCACCCAGTGGGAAGCCCTGGCCGACGCCTACACCGCCCTCGGCCACGAGGTCGTCCGCCTCGAGCCCGAACCCGGCCTCCCCGACATGGTCTACTCCGCCAACGGCGCCTTCGTCGTCGACGGCATCGCCTACGGCGCGAGCTTCCGCTACCCCGAACGCCGCCCCGAGGCCGACGCCCACGAGAAGTGGTACCGCACTTCCGGCTGGGCATACGCCGAACCCGAGTTCATCAACGAAGGCGAAGGCGACTTCACCTACCTGCCCGGCCGCGAGCTCATCCTCGCCGGCTGGGGCTTCCGCACCGACGCTCGCGCCCACGCCGAGGCCGCCGACGTGTTCGGCCGCCCCGTCGTCTCGCTGCGCCTGGTCGACCCCCGCTACTACCACCTCGACACCGCGCTCGCGCCCCTCGACGACGAGCGCATCGCGTACTACCCCGAGGCCTTCGCCCCGGGCAGCCGCCTGCTGCTCGAACGGCTCTTCCCCGACGCGGTGCTCGCCGACGCCGAGGACGCCGCCGGCTTCGGATTGAACTTCGTCTCGGACGGCCGCAACGTCGTCATCAACGCCGAAGCCGCCGGTTTCGCCAAGAAGCTGCGCGACGCCGGGTACGAGCCCGTCCCGGTCGACCTCTCCGAGCTCAAGAAGGGCGGCGGATCCGTCAAGTGCTGCACCCCCGACCGGCGCGGGGCACCCCGGGAGCCTGCCCCCCGGATCAACCGAAGGGCCGGTGAACCAGCAGCGCTGGTTCACCGGCCCTTCGGACTTCGGGGGGATCGGGTCGAGGATGCGGACCGCGCCTGCCGGGGCGTTCGCGAATCGCCCGCACTGCCCGCACCCTGGTCTCAGCAGGGGCTCCGCCCTACACGGCGGCCATGGTGGTCTTGAAGCCGGACGGCTGGAAGCCTGCCGGCCGGGGCGGCGCGAGGCGCGGCCGGTTCGTGTTGGTCGCGGTGTCGCGCACGGGAAGCGCGGGGCGGTCGTCGGAGTCGACCACGGGCGGCAGGAACGAGCGCTGCGACTGCCGGAGCGCGAGCTCCGTTCCGGGGGTCGTGGCGGTGAGGCGCGGATTCGGTGCCGGGAACGGGCTCGCCGGGTGGCCGGAACCGACCGGCATCACCTCGGCCAGTGCGGCCCGTACGAGCGCCGGCCGCACGAGGGAGACGGTGTCCTCGGTTCGCTCTTGCGCCGCCGCGTCGTCGACGAGGTCGAGATCGGCGAATATCGACGGTTGCACGGTGCGGGCGTTCGCGGGCCGGGAGTCGGCCTTGGGGCGGCGGAACGCGCGCGCCAATAGCGCGTCGATCCGCCAGACCCGCTTGGCGTGGGTCGCGGGCAGCCAGAAGTGCCAGCGGTGCGGCTCGGTCGAGCCGGGTCCTTCGAGGACGGTGAAGTTGAGTTCGACGCCGGGCCCGGACGGGTCGGCGGACCAGCGCAGGTTCTCGATGGCGGCGACGGGCGCGTCGAGGCAGAGGCGGACCCGTCCGAGGAGCCGCGACTGGCGGGTGACGACCAGGCGCTCGCCGGTGAGCATGAGGACGTGGTCGCCGCTGCCGAGCCCGTCGGAGCCGACGCAGCGGCTCAGGAGGGACACCTGGTCGCCGGGCCCGATGTTGCGGCGCAGGAGGGGAACGTGCCGGGTCAGGGCCGTCGTGGTCAGGCCCGCCTCGGCCGAGCAGGCGAGCATCGTGCGGGAGAAAAGGTCCATGTGCTTGTACCCCACAGAAATCCGTGTGCGTTCGTCAGCGACGCGCTCTCAGAAGGAGTAACGGCAATCCGCATATGCAAGTTACGGCTACGGAGTGGCCTTCCCCACATGTCACTCCTTCGGGCGAGTCGGGCTCGGCACGCGGAGGGCTCAGTCCTCGGGCTCGAGTTCGAGGTCGAGTTCGATGCCGTCCTGGTCGAACTCCAGGTCCAGGTCGAGTTCGTACAGCTCGAGGTCGTCTCGGCCGTGCCCGCCGCGGTCGTCGCCGTCGCCGCGGACGTGGTCCCAGTCGACGTCCCAGTCGTCGTACCACTCGGGTGCCTCGGCGCCTTCTTCGCGGCCGCAGTCGTCCTCGTCGACCGGGACCAGGCGCGGCGGCGCGCTCTGCTCGGGGACGGGCTCGTCCTCCGGTTCGAGTCGGGGCTCGTCGGCCGCATCGGCTTCGACGATGCGTTCGGCCTGGGGTTCGGCCGGGCTGACGGCGATCTGCGGTTCGGGGCCTGGTCCGGCGGGGTCCGCGGGCTCCTCGTCGCCGCCCGCGACGCCCGCGGGATCGGGGGTCTTCTCGGCCTCGATGACCACGGTCTGCGGCTCGTAGTGGAGGGGTTCGGTGCCGTCGTCGCCGCCGTAGAGGTTCCTCGCGAAGGTCCACCCGATCAGCGAGAAGGACGCCACGGTTCCGGCGCTCACGCCGACCATGGCGAACCAGATGCCCACCGGCCAGCGTCCCCCCTGGTCGCTGCCTCTGCCGCTCACCGCGTCCCCCTTCCTGCCACCCCCGTGCGACGAAACGGCCGTTCAGGACCGATGATGTCGATGGCCCAGCCGAAGTCGACTACTGAGTGTCAGTCTTTAATCCCGAATAGTAATGGGGCGACGGCTATGGCGCGCACCACCCAAGACTTTGGGATGCTTGGATACACCGGAATACGAATATGAGGAGGCATACATGGGCGACACACAGCGTCCTGCCAAGAAGACGGCCAAGAGCCGTCCGAAACCCGCCTCAGCGAACGAACCAGAGTTCGTGCAACTGCTGACTCCGGAGGGTCAGCGCGTCAAGCATCCCGACTACGACATCTCCCTCACCGAAGATGAGTACCGCGGCCTCTACCGCGACCTCGTCATCACCCGCGAACTGGACGCCCAGGGCACGGCCCTGCAGCGCCAGGGCCAGCTCGGCCTGTGGCCGAGCCTCCTCGGCCAGGAGGCCGCGCAGGTCGGCTCCGGCCGGGCCCTCAAACCCCAGGACACGGTCTTCCCGGCCTACCGGGAGCTCGGCGTCCAGTGGTGCCGGGGCATCGACCTCATCTCGTCGTTCGCGCTCTTCCGCGGGACCGACCTCGGCGGGCGCGACGTCGCCGCCGACCGCTTCAACATGTACGCGATCGTGATCGCCTCCCAGACCCTGCACGCCGCGGGCTACGCCATGGGCGTGGCCATGGACGGCGCGGTGGGCAACGAGGACGGCGAGGCCGTCGTGGTCTACCACGGCGACGGCGCGACCAGCGAGGGCGACTTCAACGAGGCGCTGATCTGGGCCGGGGTGTTCAACTCCCCGCTGGTGCTGTTCTGCCAGAACAACCAGTACGCGATCTCGGAGACGAACGCCCGCCAGTTCCGGCTGCCGCCGTACCGCCGCGCCGAGGGCTTCGGCGTCCCCGGCGTCCTCGTCGACGGCAACGACGTCCTGGCGACCTACGCGGTCACGCAGTCCGCGCTCGACCGCGCCCGCCGCGGCGAGGGCCCCAGCCTCGTCGAGGCCTACACGTACCGGATGCAGCCGCACACGACCTCCGACGACGCCACCCGCTACCGCGACGAGGCCGAGCTGGACTTCTGGCGCGCGAAGGACCCGATCGTCCGCTACCGCAAGTGGCTGGCGGCCGAGGGCCTGGCCGACGAGTCCTATTTCGCCGAGGTCGACACCGAGGCCGGCGAGCAGGTCCGGGCGCTGCGCGCCCGCGTCATGGCGCTCACCGACCCGGAGATCACCGAGATGTTCGACAACGTGTACGCCGAGATGCCCCCCGGCATCGCGGCCCAGCGGGCGGAGGCCGTCGAGTTCCAGGCCTCCCTCGAGGAAGGGAGCGACGCCCGATGACCGCCATGTCCATGATCAAGGCCTTGAACGAAGGCCTGCGCCGCGTCCTGGAGGACCAGCCGAAGTCGCTCGTCATGGGTGAGGACGTGGGCCGCCTCGGCGGCGTCTTCCGCGTCACCGACGGCCTGCAGAAGGACTTCGGTTCCGACCGCATCATCGACACCCCGCTCGCCGAGTCGGGCATCATCGGCACCGCGATCGGCCTCGCCCTGCGCGGCTACCGGCCGATCTGCGAGATCCAGTTCGACGGCTTCGTCTACCCCGCGTTCGACCAGCTGGTCTCCCAGCTCGCGAAGATCCCGAACCGCTCGGGCGGGCGCGTGCGCCTGCCCGTGGTCGTGCGCATCCCCTACGGCGGCGGCATCGGCGCGATCGAGCACCACTCGGAGTCCCCCGAGGCGTACTTCGCGCACACCGCCGGACTCAAGGTCGTCACCTGCTCGAACCCCGCCGACGCCTACTGGATGATCCAGCAGGCCGCCGCCGGGGACGATCCCGTGATCTTCTTCGAGCCCAAGCGCCGCTACCACTCGAAGGGCGAGGTCGACACCGAGCGGGCCGGGCTGGACCTGTACCGCGCCCGCACCCTCCGCGAGGGCCGCACCGCGACCCTGATCGCGTACGGCCCCACCGTGGACGTGGCCGCGAACGCCGCCTCCGCGGCAGCCGAGGAGGGTCTGGACCTCGAGGTCGTCGACCTGCGCTCGCTCTCGCCGATCGACTGGGAGCCGCTGTTCGCGTCGGTCCGCAAGACCGGCCGCGCCGTGGTCGTCCACGAGGCGCCCGGCAGCGTCGGCATCGGCGCCGAGGTCGCCGCGCGGATCTCCGAGGAGTGCTTCTACTCCCTGGAGTCGCCCGTCCTGCGGGTGACCGGCTACGACGTGCCTTATCCGGCGAGCCGCCTCGAAGACGAGTACCTTCCGAACCTGGACCGGGTGCTCGACGCCGTCGACCGGTCGCTCGAGTACTGAGGAGCGGGACATGGGTCAGAGGATCACGTTCAACCTGCCCGACCTCGGTGAGGGACTCACCGAGGGCGAGGTCGCCGCATGGCTCGTGGAGCCGGGCGGCGAAGTCAAGCTCAACCAGCCGTTCGTGGAGGTCGAGACCGCCAAGGCGCTCGTCGAGGTGCCCAGCCCCTACGACGGGGTGCTCGCCGAGCACCACGCCGAGGCGGGCGAGACGATCGACGTCGGGCGGCCGCTGGCGAGCTTCGAGGTCGAAGGCGTCGAGGCGCCCCCGGCCGAGAAGAAGAAGGACGAACGCACGCCGAACCTCGTGGGGTACGGCGCGCGCGAAGCCGGCTCGAAGCGCCGCAAACGCCGCTCCGGCGAGGCTCCGCCCGCCCCGGCGCCCGCCCCGGCGCCCGCCCCGGTCGCCGCTCCCGCCCCGGTCGCCGCTCCCGCCCCGGTCGCACCGCCGACCCCGGCGGCTCCCGCCCCGGCACCCGCGGCTCCCCCCGCTCCGTCGGGACCGGTGCTCGCCAAGCCCCCGGTGCGCAAGCTCGCCAAGGATCTCGGCATCGACCTCGCCTCGGTCGTCCCGACCGGACCGAACGGCACGGTCTCCCGAGCCGACGTCGAAGCCGCCGTGGCCGCCCCGGCCGCGGCGGCCCCGGCGAAGGTCACCGCTTCGGCGGAGGACCAGCGCCTCCCGATCAAGGGCGTCCGCAAGCTCACCGCGCAGAACATGGTCGCCTCCGCGTTCACCGCGCCGCACGCCACGGTGTTCCTCACCTGCGACGTCACCGGCATGATGGAGACGGTCAAGGCGTTCAAGGGCCGCAAGGAGTTCGCCGACGTCAAGGTCACTCCGCTGCTGTTCGTGGCCAAGGCGGTCCTGCTGGCCGCCCGCCGCCACCCGATGATCAACGCCCAGTGGGACGAAGCGGCCCAGGAGATCGTCGTCAAGCACGACGTGAACCTCGGCATCGCCGCCGCCACCCCGCGCGGCCTGGTCGTCCCGAACGTCAAGGCCGCCCAGGACCTGAGCCTGGTCGAACTCGCCGACGCCCTCACCTCGCTGGCGAGCACCGCCCGCGAGGGGAAGACCTCGCCCGCCGACATGTCCGGCGGGACCATCTCGATCACCAACGTCGGCGTCTTCGGCATCGACACGGGCACCCCGATCCTCCCTCCGGGGGAATCGGCGATCCTCGTGTTCGGCGCCGTACGGCCGCAGCCGTGGGTGCACGAGGGCGAGATCGCCGTCCGTCAGGTGACCACGCTCGGGCTGGCCTTCGACCACCGGTTGATCGACGGGGAACTCGGCTCGCAGTTCCTCGCCGACGTCGGTTCGTTCCTGCAGCACCCTGGGGAAACACTGCTCGCCTGGACGTGATCAAGGGCACCGACGAATCGTTGGCCGATCCCAGTATTCGGTGTTGTAATTGGGGCACGGAAACAACGGGGAAACATATCTTCGAAGTTTCCGACCGTCTCAGGCAACTGGGGCCGCGAACTTTATCTCCTCCCATTGGTGCGGCGGACAGCGCCGAGTTCCCCGCACCATTGAGACCCTCTCCAGGGGGTTCTCACACCGGCCGGGTGCCGCGATTGCCATGAGGGGTGGGCAACCGCCGGCACCCGGCCTTTTTCGTACCCTCCATCGCAGCGGCCCGTCGCGGCCGTCCTTTCGCGAGGCACCGTCCACTCCGCGCTCTCACTCCCGCTCAGTAACCCTGTCGAGTGATCACGAGCGCCGCTGCGGTACCGTGTGACGCGTCTGGCGTGCCCCCAAGACGTCAGGCCGGAAGCAGCATTGAGGAGCAGCCGTGACCTCCGAGCAAGGCAACCCGCCTGAAAAGGGCGAGGGCAGCGAAGACCAGAACGCAGCCCAGCGGGTCGAGACCGACGCCGCCGAGGCGGCCCCGAGGCCCGAGCCGGTGACCTCCGCCGAGAGCGCGGGCGCCGCAACCGCGAGTCCCGCTGCCGACGAGAGCGCGGCCGAGCCCGCTCCTCCGGCCGAAGCAGCCGCTGCCGCTCCGGAACCCGAAGCACCGCAGGCCGAACCCGCTGCTCCCGAAGCCCCCGCCGAACCGGCGGCGCCCTCGATCGACGAAGGCGTCACCGAGGCCATGCCGACGTCTGCGCTCGCGGACGCCGAGATCCCCGCCGCTCCCGCCGCCGACGTCCCCTCGGCCCCCATGGCGGACGCCGCCCCGGAACCTGAAGCGCCGCAGGCCGAACCTCCGGCGCCGTCGGTGGACGAGGGCGCCACCCAGGCCATCCCGACCGCCACGTCGATCAACGTCGACATCCCGGCCGCCCCCGCCGCGGACCGCCCCGAGCAGGTCGCCCCCTCCGCCCCGGAACCGCCTGCCGCGCAGGCGCCTCCGTCGGCCCCGCAGTTCGACGACGACGGCACGCAGATCCTGCGCCTCGGCCCCTCGCAGCCGCCCTCGGCGCCGCCCGCTCCGGCGGACCCGTACGAAGAGCACACCCAGGTGCTGCCGCCCCAAGGCGTCTCGGGCTTCAACGCCCCCGCGCCGTACGGCGAGCAGGCCCAGTCGCCCGCCTCGGCGTGGCCGTCGCCGCCGCCGAACCCGCTGGCCAACCCGGACGCCCAGGCCCCTGCGCCCGCACCGATGCCGAGCCCGGTCCAGGCGCCCGGCGCGGTCCCGCCGCCTCCGCCGCCTCCGGCCAACCCGTACGCGCAGCCGCAGTCGGCCTACCAGGCCCCGCCGCCGGTCGCGCCGCAGCCGCCGACCCAGTCGGACGACACCCAGAAGCTCATCATCGGGGCGCACAACCCGCACAGCGAGCCGCCCGCGATGGCACCGGGCTACGACCCGAACCAGCAGTCGCAGCCGCAGATGGGCCCCCAGTACTCCCAGCCCGGCATGCCGCCGGGCTCGGTCCCGCCCGGCTACCAGGCCGCGCCGCAGCCCGCCAAGGGCGGCGGCTCGCGGAAGTTGCTGCTGCCGATCCTGCTGATCGTCGGCGTGCTGGTCGTCGCCGCGGCCGGTGTGGGCGTGTACTTCCTGCTGTTCGCCGCCCCGAAGTTCGAGGAGGGCGGCTGCGTCCGCCACACGAGCGGCGACCAGGCCGAGGCGATCGACTGCGCCGACGCCGCGGCCGGCGAGGACTACGAGATCGTGCAGAAGGTCGGCGACGGCCAGGAGTGCGCCGAAGCGGGCCGCGAGACCCTCACCGTCGGCGAGGACGTCTACTGCCTGGCCCTCCTCGGCGCCACTGAGGACGGCGAAGGCGGCGGCGAGCCGACCGAGGAAGCCTCCTAGACGAAAGTGCTGTGGCGGTGGGGGGGGGGGGGGGCCCCCCCCCCCCCCCCCCCCCG
>NZ_JAERMK010000029.1 GCF_016918015.1 Glycomyces sp. YM15 | reverse complement strand
GGCAATGGCATGTGGGCGCTGGAAGGGCACCTCTCGAATGCGACCGGGCGGATGCTCGACAAGTACCTGCAGACCGCCTGCCCGCCACCCCGCCAAGACGAGGGCGACCCTGAGGACGGCGGTCTGCTGCCCCCGCAGGCGAACCGGCATGCCGAGGCTCTCCATCAGCTCCTGGCCGGGTACGGGTCCTCCCCGCAGGCCGCGACCCGGCACGGGCACACCGCGACCCTGGATCTGACCGTCGACATCGAGACGTTGCAGGGCAAGGACACCGGCCGCCTCCCCCTCCTGGAAGGCCGGCCGATCTCCCTCGCCCGGGCCCGGCTGCTGGCCTGCGAAGGCCTCATCATCCCCTCAGTGTTCAACTACGCCAAGGGTGAAGCGGTCGAGCTGGGTCGGGCCCTGCGCCTGCCCAACGCCGCCCTGCGGCGCAAACTCGAGCTCGAGCAGCCAGGGGGTTGCGCTTGGCACGGTTGTGACCGGCCCATCGCCTGGACTGAGGCGCACCACATCACCCACTGGGCCGACGGCGGCCCCACGGTCGCGGAGAATCTGATCCTGCTGTGCCGGTTCCATCACGGCCGCATCCACACCCCTGGGTGGAGCGTGGAGAAGACCGGGCCCGGTCAGGCGATCATCACCCACCACGACGGCCACGCAGCAGCGGCCGGGACCGGTCAGAGCGGCCCCGCCGGCGCCTCGGCCGGGTGCGGGTGCGCGGACTGGCGTACCGATGCCGACATGGACGCCGAGCATGCAGGCTCGGACTGGGATGTGTTCCCCACCGGGCTCTACCGGACCGAATGGTCCGAGACGTTGAAGCCCGACCTCGACGGCATCGCCGAGGCCATCGACCGGGACCGGGCGATCAAAGCCATGCGAGCGGCGAAAGCGCGATGCCGAGCGACGTTCGGCATACGCGAAATACGCGAAGCCTCAAGCGCCGAAGCGGCAGCCGAGGCGCCCCCACCACCGGCATCGACAGCGACAGTTGCAAGGTCGGCGACCGACGACTACGGCGACCCGCCGTTCTTAGGCTGCCCCAGCAGGCGACTGCTGGGGGAAGCGCCGCACACACCACGCAGCGCCACCCGAACCCCAAGCGAGGGTTCGGGCCCTCGGCATGCCCAGACCAGGAAACCCACCCCAGCACACCCCACCATCGCCGCTCGCCCGAACCCCAAGCCCGACCGAGCCGGGAAGCCGGAGACGACCCGGCCCCTCCTCCACCTCTTTGTCGCCGCCCGTCTGAACCTCGGCCCGATCGAACCGGGGAGCCGGAGACGAGCCCAAACCCCGCACCCACCCAGTTGTCGCTGCCCGTCTGAACCTCGGCCGATCAGGGCCAGGGGGTCGGAAACGGACCCGAATCCCACCCCCACCCTGTAGTCGCTGCCCGTCTGGAGTCGCACCTGATCGCATCGGGAGGCCGCAATCCGGCCCGCCCCCGCTCCCACCTTGTCGCCGTTCCGCCCGGGCACTCGAGGGCAGACCACCCGGCGTCCGCAATCCCGACCAGAACAGGGGCGCTACAGCTGAGGCCGTTTCGGAGGCCGCCTCGGCAACACAACGCAAAACGGGCCGCACCCGAAGGCGCGACCCGTGCAAAACCTTGCGGCTCAAGCGGATTCGGCGCCGAAGTCCGTCGCCAGCAGCGCCTCGACCGCCGGGTCGTACAGTGCCGCACCGGACTCCGACACGCTCGCCACGCCGATGAACCCGTTCACGCCGTCCACGTCGACGACCAGCAGCGCCGTGTCCTCGTAGAGGTCCGTCGTGTCCGGCGACGCCGTCCACGAGTTGCGCCACTCCGCGAGCACGCCCGGGCGTCCGTCCACTTCGACCGGCGTGTAGGTGATCTCGCTCTGCTGGTAGTCCTCGACGGTCGAGAAGCCGTCGCCCAGCCACACCTCGGAGGCGCTGAGCGCGCTGGCGTTCAGGTCGGCCGGGTCGAACTCGGCGGCGGCCCCGGAGAAGAGGCCGACGGCGATGATCGAGACCCAGGTCTCGGTGTGGTTGACCTGGTAGATCTCGGCGTCCGCGAGCGGATCGCTGGAGACTCCGGGTCCGACGGCGTACTGCCATTCGGGGCCGGGGAGGGGCGTGACCGAGTCGAGCGAGGGCACCGCGAGGTGCGTCCCGGAGGGCACGGGCGGTGCTTCGGGCTCCTCGCCGCCCTCGTCCTCGCCTTCGCCGCCGCCAGGCGTGTTCTCGACGGTCGCGTCGTCGTCCCCGGCGGTCAGGGTGCCTTCGTCGTCGTTGCCGAGCAGGAAGTAGCCGCCGACCGCGCCGAGGACCATGAGCACGACGACGCCGATGACGAGCAGCGCGGTGCTCCCGCCGCCCTTGGTGTTGGGCTGCACCGGCGGCGGGCCGTACTGGCCGTAGGGGGACTGGTAGCCGGCGGCCGGGTCGTACTGTGGGTATTGGCCCGCGGGCTGGCTCGGGTACGGCGGCTGGCCGGGAAGGTGCTGGGTCGCGTAGGGCTCGCCGCCCACCTGCCCGGGGGCGTAGCCTCCCGCGGGCGGCTGCGCGCCGGGCTGGGACGGCCCGTACTGGCCGCCGGGCTGCCCGGCGGGGTCTTGCGGGGGGTACGTCATGGACCGATCGTATCCGGCACCTGCAGCGGCTGTCCCCCTCAGGTTTGCTCAGAAAACGCTAAACCGGGACGGGTGCCGCGCCCGCCCCGGTTTCAGGGATCCGAAACTAATCCCCAGTATTCCCGCCCTGTCAAGAGCGGTTTCGTTAGCGAATCATTACCATTCCTCAGCTGGTGAACACCGCCACGGTGCGGCCCGGGACGGTGAACGTCCCTGTCGCGTCGTCGAAGGCGGCACCGGCCATGGCCGGGTCGGCGGAGTCCTGGAGCACCGGGTGGAGCATCTGACCCGAACCGGCCGCCTCGGCCACGGTCTGCGTGACCGCGTCCGGGCTCGCGTTGAACACCACGGTCACCGACTCGAACGTGTCATCGAGTCCGTGGAGGTCGATGCGCATGGTGATGACACCGGGCGTTTCCGCCGATGTCCCCGACGGCGCGTTTCCCGACAGTGGGAACGAGACCCGCTCGGCCACGGCCTCGGCGTCCCCGAGGTTGAACGCGCAGGTCGATGACGAGATCTGCAGCAGCTCAAGGTATCGCTGGTTCGCCAGCTCGATGTCCTCGCAGCCGGGTTGCTCGACCGCGGCGATGGCGTCCTCGGCGTAGGGCCACTTGGCCTCCGAGGTCCACTGCGGCGGCAGTCCGGCTCCGAAGCCGTTGCTGGTGGTGCCGAAGCCTTCGGTGCCTTCGCAGTTCCAGCGGATGGCGTTGAACCAGTCGCCGGAGTCGTACGAGTCGCGGTCGAGGGACTTCGACCTGAGCATTTCCGAACCGGCCGTGGAGAACCCGGTGCCCTGGCTGAGCACTGCGGTCGCCATCGAGAGGACCTGCATCCGCGCGCGCTCGGTGCCGCTGACGTCGGCGAGTTTGTAGGCGAGCGCGTCGAACAGGATCTCGTTGTCGTGGGCGTCGACATAGTTCACGGCCTCGCCCGGCTGGGCGGTGTACCCGGCCGCGGTGCCGTTGTAGTCCAGCTCGGCACCGGTGGTGGCGGTGCCGTCCGAAGCGGTGAACTCGTAGTCGGCGAGGTTGCCGACGAGCCCGAGTTTCGTGAGGTCCTGGGCGTGCAGCAGGGCCGCCAGTTCCGCGTCCGTCGCTTCGCCGTCGTTGTCGTCGGTCCATGCGCCGGAGCCGAAGCCCTGCGTGGTCGGGTCCCCGTCGAACGGGCCGCCGCCGCGCACGGCGTCGCGCATCCGGTCGTTGAACGTCCCGATCCCGGTGCCCGCCATGTTGACCTGGGTGGCCTGCTCGAACAGGGCGTCGTTCGCGACCTCGCCGAAGTTCCAGCCCTCGCCGTACAGGAGGAGGTCCTCGTCGAGGGCCGCCTGCACCGCGAGGAGGTTCGACTTCGGGTGGTGGCCCATGAGGTCGAAGCGGAAGCCGTCCACGTGGTAGGCGTCCTGCCACAGCACCGCGGACTCGACGATGAACTTGTCGAACATCGGCCGCTCGGTGGCGGTGTTCGCGCAGCAGGTCGAGTTGTAGACCTCGCCGTCCGCGTCGAGCCGGTGGTAGTAGCCGGGCACGATCCGGTCGAGCACGGACGTGTCGGCGGTGCCCGAAGCGGCCGTGTGGTTGTAGACCACGTCGTTGACGACCCGCAGGCCCATTTCGTGCATGGCCTGCACCATCTGCCGGTACTCCAGGATGCGCTGCGCCCCGTCGGCTTCGGTGGCGTACGAGCCTTCAGGCGTGTTGAAGTGCAGCGGGTCGTAGCCCCAGTTGTAGGCGTCGTCGGCGCGCACGGCGCCGACGCAGGCCTGCTGCTCGGTCGAATTCGCCGCCATCAGGTCGAGGTCGCAGCCCACTGCGGCCTGGTTCGTCTCGGGGATCGAGGCGATGTCGAACGTGGGCAGCAGGTGCACGTGGGTGAGCCCGGCCTCGGCCAGCTCCGCCAAGTGCCGCACCGAGGTCGAGTCCTCTTGAGTGAATGCCGCGTAGGTGCCGCGCAGTGCCTCGTCCATCGACTCGTCGGCGATGGAGAAGTCCCTGACGTGCAGTTCCCACACCTGTGCCGCGGCCGGATCGACCTCGGCGGGCGCGTCCTCGCCGTCCCAGCCCTCCGGTTCGAGGTCGGCGGCGTCGAGGTCGACGATCTGGCTGTGGGTCGAGTCCGCCGCGAGCGACAGCGAGTACGGGTCGGTGACCGAGTACGACTCGACCGCCTGCGTCGCGGGGTGCCACACGTCGAGCGCGAACCGGTAGTACTTGCGGTCCCAGTCCTTGGCGCCCTTGACGGTCCAGATGCCGGTGCGCTCCGAGAAGTCCATCTCGTGCACGCTCGGCTCGGTGTCCTCGGGCGAGTCGAACAGCTCGAGCCGCACCGACTGCGCGGTGGGCGCCCAGAGCGCGATGCTCGGCTTCTTGCCCTTCCAGGTCACGCCCAGGTCGGCGTTCAGCGCCTCGCCGTAGACCGCGTCGATCACTCCGGCGGTCTGCACTCCCGTTGCGTACCAAGCTATCCCGGTGTGGTCGCGTTCGACGGCGACGAGCTGCCCGCGCAGGGCCTCTCGGATCGCGTCGCCGTCCGCGTTCACCTTGAACGCCCGGTAGTCCCAGTACTGCGGCCATGCCCGGCGCTGCGCCTCGGTGAGGCCGCCCGCGGCGGTCAGCCCGATCGTGTCGAAGTTCCCTTGGAGCGTCCCGTCCTGGACGGTGATCGACCCGTCGGCACTCGCCAAGAGCTCGAACACCTTCCCGTCGGTCGCGTCCACGTCGAGGGCGATGGTCTCGTGGTCGAGCCAGATCGCCTGCTCCGCAGCGAGGTCGAGCTCCGGCGAGCGACCGGTGGAGGCACCGGCCGGGTACACGTAGCCCGGGGTCGCGGCGGTGATCCACACTTCCTGCCCGTACTCGGCGAAGTCGAGGCGTTGGTCCTGGGGGAGGTCCTTCTCGTCGCCGCGGTGGATGATGTAGGAGAGCGCCTCCGCCCCTTCGGCGAGGTCCACTTCGTACACTGCGCCGTAGGCGTCGGTGCGCGCGGGCTGGAGCCCGGCGTTCCAGTCGGTCGGGTCGGCCGCGCCCTCCCAGGTGTGCAGTGCCCAGCCGTCGTAGTCGCCGTCGGGGCGCTGGTAGTGGATCACGGCCTTGCCGTCGGCGGCCGCCTGCGAGGCATGGGCCCCGGTCGACGTCACCCAGGTCTCGCCGAGCGAGGAGGGCTTGAGGGTGATGTCGGAGCCGTACAGCTTCGTGTCGCCGGAGTGGACGATGAGGCCCATGTCGGCGTCGAAGTCGTCCACGGGCACGTGCCAGTACCGACCCCAGGCGTCGGTCCCGTCGGCGGGGCGAGGCGCCTCCCATTGGGTCGCAGTGCCTTCGGCGAGCGCGTCGCCCCACAGGTGCAGGCCCCAGTCCGGCCCGGGTGTCGGCGAAGCTTGCGAGCCGTCGAGGTGCTCAGCGGGGGCGTGGACGGTGACGTACCCGTTGGCCTCGGCCAGCGAGTAGGCGACGTCCCCCGACCCGGCGCTCAACCAGATCTCGGGCGCGGCGCTCGGATCGAAGGTCCGGTCCGAGGCGTAGTCCTTGTTCCCGGCCGCGTCGATCACCAGGTAGCCCACCGAACTCGCGTTCTCGGCGAGCCGGAGCGAGGCGAACGACCCGTACGAGTCCTCGCCCGCGAAGGCGTTCGACTCGGGCCAATCGGTCTGCGAGGACTCGGCGATGTCGCCCCACGCGTACAGGCCCCATTTCGCGGCGTCCCCGTCGTAGTGCACGGTGGCCCAGTCGAGGGACGAGCCGGCCTGGTCGGGCGTGGCCACGGTCGTCACCGCGAGCGCGGCGGCCGTGCGGCCCTCGCGGTCGAGGACCACGGCCTTGAACTCGACGGACGTGCCGCCCGCGAGACCGGCGAGGTCGTAGGCGATGCGGTGGTCGGGGCCGGGCGAGGTGCCGACGTACGTCCAGTCGCCGCCGTCCACGGAGGCCGCGAACGCCACGCGCGCCAGCGGATCGCCGTCGACGTCGGCCGAGACGTAGGCGGTGGTCGCGGACTCCTCGTTCACGGTGAGGCTCAAAGCGGGCGCATCGGAGGTCCCGATCGCGTTGTCGGCCTTGAAGACCACGGCCGAGAGCGGCGGCACGGTGATCGAGGCGGCCCCGTCGGCGGCTTCGATCGCGCCGTTCCCGTACACGGAAGTGAACGTGTCGGCGTACGTCTCCACCGAGACCGTCTGCGCCTCGGTCGAGTTCGAAACGGCGACAAGGTATTCGACGCCCTCCGAAGACCCGATGCGCGAGAACGCGAAGACGCCGTCCTCGGACGCGCGGGTCACCTGGATCCCGTTCGCGAGGGCCGGGTGCTGTTCGCGCAGCTGCGAGAGCTCGGCGATGGCCTGGTAGATCGGGTGGGAGGTGTCGTAGTTGTCGGCGGCGTGGGTGGCGTCGGTGCCGATCAGCTCGTCGTCCAGGTAGTCGCCGACCTGGGAGGCGAACATGGTCTGGCGCGCGTAGTCGTCGCCGCCCGAGCCGGTGAAGCCCTGCTCGTCGCCGTAGTAGACCACCGGCTGGCCGCGGGTGAGGAACATGAGCTGCTGAGCGAGGATCGCCCTGGCGGTCCACGTCGAATCGTCGGTCGTCTCCGCGATGGTGCGGCCGACGCGGCCGATGTCGTGGTTCGAGACGAACGTGGGCATCGCGAGCGCGTCGGTCCCGTCAGCGGTGAACAGCGGGTCGGAGGCGTAGAGGTTCGCGAGGCCGTCGGCGCCGGCCGAGCCGGTCGCGAAGCCGCCCGCCGCGCCGTGGAAGCCGAAGTCGAGCACGGCGTCGAGGTCGCCCTGGCGCACATAGGCGCTCGTCACGTTCGGGTCGCCGGAGTAGACCTCGCCGAACGCGAAGAAGTCGATGCCCTTCGCGTCGGAGGCCTCGCGGATTCCTGCAAGAAATTGCGGCCAGAATTCCAGGTTCACGTGCTTCACGGTGTCTATGCGGAAACCGTCGACGCCGGACTCGGCGATCCAGTCCGCGTAGACGTCGATCCAGCCGTCCACGACCTCCGGACGCTCGGTCCACAGGTCGTCGAGCCCGGAGAAGTCGCCGTAGGTCGAGGATTCGCCGGTGTAGGTCGAGTCGCCGCGGTTGTGGTACATGGTCGGGTCGTTGAGCCACGCGGGGGACTTCAGGTCGGTCTCGTCGTCCTCGAGCACCGGCGTGTAAGCCGACGAATCGGCGTTGACCTCGGGGAACTCATCGGAGGATGCGTAGTTCGCGTCCTCGAACGGCCGCCCCTCGACGTCCGTGTAGGGCGAATCCGCTTTCTCCACATAGGCATTGGAGCCCTCGGCGTACTCCACCGCGTCGGCGGTGTGGTTCACGACGATGTCGAGGTAGATCTCGATGCCGCGGTCGTGCGCGGCGTCGATGAGGCTCTGGAGCTGCGCGTCGTCCCCGAGGTGCGGGTCGACGGCGGTGAAGTCGGTGCCCCAGTAGCCGTGGTAGCCCGCGCCGGTCCAGTGCTCGGTGACCTGCACCGGCTGGTTGACGACGACCGGGGTCAGCCAGATCGCGGTGGTGCCGAGGCCTTCGATGTAGTCGAGCCGCTGCTCGACCCCGGCGAGGTCCCCGCCCTGGTAGAACATGCGCTGCGTCGGGTCGTAGCCGGTGGTGAGCGAATCGCCTTCCAGCCCACCGGTGTTGTTCGAGACGTCGCCGTCGGCGAAGCGGTCGGTCATGACGAAGTAGAACTGCTCGGCGTCTTCGGCAGGGGCCTGGGCGAGTGCCGCCAGTTGGGAGTCCGACGGCTCGTCGCTCCAGGAGCCGTCGTCGCCTGGGGGCTGGTCAGGGGTGGTGCAGGCGGTCAGTACCAGGGCGGAGCCCAGCACTCCCGCCGCGATGCGGGCGGTACGCGGCATTGCGCTTCTTCCTCCGGGGTTGAACAGGGGGACGGGGCGCGCGCCGCGGCGTGACGAGTGCACGACGAGACGCACACCCCGTGTGCGCAAGAACATACCACCTATGAAATTTTCTTACAACGTCTCGGTAATTCGTTGCGAGGCGTCGCCTCAGTGGCGCTCGTCCTCCAGGATGCGCGTCGCGACCGGCCCGGTGTGCTCGAAGTAGATGCTGCCGGCGGGCAGCGGGAACGAAGCGGTGCCGAACGGTGAGGAGGCGCCGATGTGGCCGGAGGTGAATTCACCGACCTCCAGGTGTCCGGGCTTGACGGTGCGGCTGCGGGTCTTGACCGCCTTGTCGGACGGGCGGCCGGCGATGTTCGAGTCACTCATGCGCTGGATTTTAGCGGTCCCCTCACGCCCCGGGCACCGGATCATGCGTGCCTGGCGTCACCCCCGGGCGGCAGCGCAGCACCCTCCCGAGCGCGAGCCGCCCGCCCACCCACAAGCCGTACCGCGACACCGCCCGGTACCCGAAGCCCGAGCAGCTCGGCACGAACCGACACGCCACCTGCACGCGCGGCGAAAGCCACCGCCGATAGGCCGCGATGAGCCGCAGCCCGAACCGTCGGGGACCGGGCCGGTGCCCCTCCCGTGCGGCCGACAGCCGCTCCGGCGAGAGCCGCCCCAGCCCGAAGAGCGCCAAGGCAAGTGAATGGAACGGGCCGGGATCGGTCGCACCGCCGCAGGCCGCCGCGCAGGGGTTGCACGGACCGCCGGGCCCGCAGGACGCGCCCAGGGGCGCACCGCACCCGGCCGAGCACCCCGGTTGGTAAGCGCTGGCGCAGCCCGAAACCTCCACAGGACCGTTCTACACGGCGAACAGCTCCGGCCCTCACCGGACGAGGAGGAGTGTGTCGCGGAGGAGGGGGAGGCAGGCCGCCGCGAGCTGGTGTCGATTAGGGATGGTTAGCCGGTCTGCGACCGAAAAGAACGGACACCACACGTTATGAGGCGAACACCCCTGTATCAGGGAATTGCCAGTGATGGTTCAGGGCGTGCTCAGGCTCATGCCCCACGGTGGGGGCCTCGGGGAATGAGGGGTTCCCGAGGGGTTATGGACCCGGTGAGGCGGATCTTCGGACTCATCCTCCACTGACGATCGCCGCTGGCCCGTCTCACCGGGGCACTCTCATCCCAAGACCGAGGCCGCCGAGTCCGCCGCGCCTCCGCTCAGCGGTACCGCTCGGGGTTCGGCAGCAGCTCGTTCATCGCGCCCGACCGGAATCCCCGCTCGTCCAGCCGCACCTCGGCGAAGCCCTCGACCACTGCGAGCACTTCCGGCCGTTCGGCCACCCTTGCCACGAGCTCGGCGTCGATCTCGACCTTCGCGGTGTCGCCGCCCATGTCCCGCACCCGCAGGTTCCGCACCGGGATCGCGGCCTCGTCGAGCGCGCGCCGCAGCGCGTGCTCCGCGCCGGCGACGCGCTCGAGCCCGTCCGCGGTCACCTCGACCCCGTAGGCGATGCGGCTGGCGAGGCAGGCCGCGGCCGGCTTGTCCCAAGTGGGCAGACCCCACGACTGCGAGGCGGCGCGGATCTCGGACTTGGTGAGCCCGGCGTCGGCCAAAGGCGTGAGCGCCCCCGCGTTCGCAGCGGCGCGGATCCCGGGCCGGAACCCGGCGCGGACGTCGTCAGCGTTGGTGCCGGTGGCGACCGCGGCGATGCCGCGCGCCGCGGCGAGGGGTCCGACGACGCTCATCAGCTCGGTCTTGCAGAAGAAGCAGCGGTCCCCGGCGTTGGCGCGGTAGCCCTCGCGCGAGAGCTCGTCGGTGGACGGGGCGTGGTGGGCGATCCCGAGCCCGGCCGCGAACTCGCGGGCGCGTTCGAGTTCGACGCGCGGCAGCGAAGGCGAGACGGCGGTGGCGGCCTCGACGCGTTCCGGGCCGAGCGCCCGGACGGCGGCCGCGAGCAGGAACGCCGAATCGGCGCCGCCGGAGAACGCGACCATGAGCGACGGCAGCGAGGAGAGCCGGTCGAGGAGCGCGTCGACCCGGTCGCCGGGTGCGTCTTCGGGAGCGGTGGACGCGACGACGTGCGCGGCGCCGGTCGTGGGGGGAGTCGCCTGAGCCTGGGAGGTCACCTCACAGAGCCTAGCCCGCGGCTCGGGACGACGGCCTTACTCGAGGTCGCCCGCCACGGCTCTGAGCATCTCGGCGATCTTCGCGCCGGTCTTGCGGTCGGGGCGCCGACCGCGCGCGAGCGGCGGCATGACCTGCTGCTCGAGTACGCCGATCATGTCCTGCAGGAGGCTGTTGAGCTCTTCGGGCGAACGCTTCGGCGACTCGGCGGCCGGGGCCGCGCCGGCCTGCGGGGCGGCCACGACGTGGAGGCCCATCGCCTGGACCCCGCGGCGCGTGTCGATGATGCTGTACTCGACCTTGGTGCCCTTGGCGAGTTCCTCGACGCCTTCGGGCAGCGCGTCGCGGTGCACGAACACGTCCTTGCCGCCGTCATCGCGGGAGACGAATCCGAATCCCTTCTCGGCGTCGAACCATTTCACTCGACCACTGGGCACCGCTGAACCTCGAACTTCTCGTCTGCAGGAACTGATGAGTCAGTCAAGCCTAGCGTGGCATGAACCGACCGGAATGGAACGCTCGGGTCACGGGGCCGCTACGCCGATGTCCTTACGGGATCGCCATCGTGAGCTTCGGGACCAGCCCCAGCTCGGCCGCGCCGCCCAGCAGCCGCTCGACCGCCATGCGGCCTTCGGCGCCCAGGTCCCGCGAGAACTCGTTCACGTACAGGTCGATGTGCATGCGGCACACGTCGTCCGACATCTCCTGCGCGTGCTCGGCGACGTACGCGCGGCTCGCCTCGGGGTGCGCCCACGCGTAGTCCAGTGACGCCCGGATCGCGGCGGTGACCGCGTCGGTGTCGAGGTGGGACTTCGCGACGACCGCGCCGAGCGGGATCGGGCAGCCGGTGCTCTCCTCCCACCATTCGCCGAGGTCGACAATGGACCGGAGCCCGTACTCGCCGTAGGTGAACCGGGCCTCGTGGATCACGAGCCCGGCGTCGAAGCGGCCGTCGCGCACCGCGGGCATGATCTGGTCGAACGGCACGACCTCCCACGTCACCTCCGGTGAACCGAGATCGCGCAGCCACAGGTTGAACAGCATGAACGCGGTGCTGCGGTCCGAGGGCACCGCCACACGCTTCCCGGCGAGGTCCCCGACAGTGCCCCCTCCGGCAGTGGACCCGTCGGCGGTGAGCACGAGCGGACCGCACCCGCGGCCGAGCGCGCCGCCCGCGGGCAGCAGCCGCCACTCGTCGCCGAGGTACGGCAGGGCCGCGTACGAGACCTTGGCGACGTCGAACTCGCCTCGCGCGCAGGCGGTGTTGGTGACGTCGATGTCCGCGAACGTCAGACGGGTCGCCGGGGCGCCGTCGATGAGGCCCGAGGTCCACGCGTGATAGATGAAGGTGTCGTTCGGGCAGGGCGAGTGCGCCAGATGCAGTGCGCCCGCCGGATCGAGCTCGAACGGGATCCCGAGTGCCGCCATGTCTACAGCTCCCTGATGCCGGTGGTCAGCGTCTTCAGGGCGGCGTTCCAGTCCCAGTTCTCGACGTCGCGGTCGCCGATGTAGTTCGAGACGGCGCGGATCTCGGCGAACGGCAGCCCCGCCTGCTGCGCGGCCGTGGCGACGCCGAAGCCCTCCATCGCCTCCCCGATCGCGTCGGGGTAGCGGTGGGCGAGGTTCGCGGCGAGCCCGTCGGAGCCGGTGATCGAGGCGAGCGTGAGGATCTCGCCGCGCACGCCCTCGACCGCGACCGTCAGCACGGTGTTGCAGCCGATCCGGTTGGTGCCGAACCCGATCTCGTCGATCGGCTGGAACCGCCAGGGAAGCGCGACGCCGAGCTCGGCGGCGACCGAGTCGGTGGCGATGAGGAGGTCGCCGATCCGGGCCTTGCCGGGGAACGCGCCGCAGATGCCGGCGTTCACGACGACGTCGTAGGCACGGCCCATGTGGCTGTTCTCGGCGATGGTCCGGGCGGTGGCGGCCGCCGCGGCGGCCGGTCCGACGCCGCAGACGAGGACGTCCAGCTCGTGGCGGAGTGAGCGCCCGGCCTCGACGGCCTGGGCTTCCTCGGGGACCGCGCACACGACGAGTATTCGCATGGGCTCAAAGCTACCGGGCGCTCGGCGGCGGCGGATGCCGCCGCAGCCGTGGCGAACGCCTCGCGGCGCACCGCCGTTCCGCCTCCGCCCCTCCGATCGCGGAATGTGGTGTATTCCGCTTCCCACCGGACGCACCGTCCGCCAGGTGGAGCCGCGAGCTGACCTATGCTTGAAAGCGTGCCTGACACCTCTACCGCCGCCGCCAAGACCCGCAGCCGCAAACCGCGCCTGGACCGGGTCCTCGCCGACGCCCTCGACCTGGCCCGCGAGGCCGCCGAAGAGGCCGGCGACGGAGTCGGTGAGCACCTCGGCGTGGAAGCCGAGACCGAACGGGTCGTCACCCACTACTTCGATTGCACGCTGCCGGGCTACCGCGGCTGGCGCTGGGCCGTCGTGCTCACGCGCGCGCCCCGCGCCCGCGTCGCCACCGTCTCCGAGTCCGCGCTCCTGCCCGGCCCGGAAGCGCTCCGCTCCCCGGCGTGGGTCCCGTGGGCCGAGCGGCTCCAGGGCGGCGAGGTCGGTACCGGCGAAGTCCTCCCGACCGAGGACGACGACGACCGGCTCATGCCCGCCTACCAGCTCTCCGACGACGAGGCCGTCGAGGACATCGCCCAAGAGCTCGGACTCGGCCGCGAGCGCGTGATGAACCGCGAAGGCCGCGCCGAGGCCGCGCAGCGCTGGTACGACGGCGACCGCGGCCCGACCGCGCCGATCGCCGAGGCCGCCCCGGCGGCCGCCCGGTGCGGGACCTGCGGATTCTTCCTGCCGCTGGCCGGTTCGATGCGCCTGGCCTTCGGCGCCTGCGCGAACCTGTACTCCTCCGAGGACGCCCGCGTCGTCTCGGCCGACCACGGCTGCGGCGCGCACTCCCAGATCAGCGAGTTCGTCGACACGACCCCGCAGGGCGTCGAGAAGTCCGAGGTCATCTACGACGACGAGGGCTCCGAGATCCTCTGACGGCGCGGTCGGAACGACGGCGCGCTTCAACCGCTGTCATGGTTTCCTCGCTGCGCCTCAGCTTGGGCGCCGCTGCGCTGGCTTCGGCTGTTGAGTCCCTCTGCCGCCGGCGCCGGTTCCCGTTGCACCGCTCCGCGGCTCGCTTCGGCTCCGCTTGCTGCGCCGCTCGTCCTCTAGTTTCGGTTCCGCTTCGCTCCACTGAAGTGCTTCCTGTCGGCCAGCGCCATGCCGGCGGTGCCGAGGATGCCGATGACCACGCCGGTGAGGGCACAGGCGGCCCACCACTCGCGGCCCGCGTCGGCCAGCTCCTCGCGGAAGATCTGCGTCAGCACCAGGGCGACCGCCCACAGTAGAGTGCCGATCGCGGCGATCGGGGCCATCCGCATCTTCACCGCTTCAGGGGCGGGCAGCTCCGGGGCGCGCTTGACGCGCTGGTACGCCTCGCGCGGGGAGGCCGACGAGCCGGGCGAGGCCGGTGGCTGGGAAGTTCCGTCGGTGGACACGCTGCCAATGTACGCTGCGTCAGTGCCTGCGACAATCGGTCACGATGACATGAAACGGCGTCGCGTCGAAGCGAGCGGGCCGGGGCGCCGCGGGATTCCTTGGAGGTAAGGCGATCCGTTATCGGCACCCCGCCGGTTGTGGTCCGCCGGTAGGGTTGGGCGTACGCTCGGATGAGCTGGCGATGCGGCGCTGACAGACGACACGCGAGGGGTGGAAAGGCATGAGGCCGGTACGGTTCGTAGCCCTCTCAGAGGACGGTCATGCGCTGGTGCTCGCCGACGAACTCGGGAGGCTGCTCGCGCTGCCGATCGACGAGCGTGTCGCGGCCGTGGTCGACGTCCCCGAGGGCGGCAGCGCGCTCCGGGCCAAAGTAGAGGGTGCGCCCAGTCGGCCCGAGGCCTCGCGCCGCCCTGTGCCGCAGCGCCCCGCCGCAGTCAGTCTTTCCCCTCGCGACATCCAGACCCGCATCCGAGCCGGTGAGAGCGCCGAGGACATCGCCGCGTCCGCGCAGGTCGCGGTCGATCGGGTCCTGCGCTACGCCGGGCCGGTGCTGCAGGAGCGCGCGATGCTCGCCCAGGCCGCCCGCCGTTCGCGGCTGGCGACCTCGGAACGCGGCGAACGCATGTCCAATGTGGTCGACGTGAAGCTCGGGACGCACGGGGTGGACCCCGAGGCGGTCTCGTGGGACGCGTGGCGCACCGAGGACGGCTCGTGGCTCGTGCAGGCTTCGTGGTCGTCGGGCAAGACGACCGCGAGGGCGCGCTGGAAGCTCGACCGGGTCCGCCAGACCGTGACGCCGGACGACGAGATGGCGCAGTTCCTCTCGACGCCGCTGCCGCAGCAGATGCCCGGCCATCAGGAGTCGGTCTCGGAGCTCGGGGTGCGCCCGGGTGATCCGGTGCGGCCTTCGCGCGACCCGATGCACGGGCTGCGCGAGCGCGAGGACGACGGTTCGCACTCGGACCCGCTGCGGCGCGACCGCCTGCGGGAGGTGCTGGAGCGTCCCCTCGACGACATGGCGGGTCGCGGGAAGCGGACTTCGCAGCTGGGTCTGCCGGGCACGTCTTCGCAGGAGCAGCGCGAGACGCCGGAGGTGCCTTCGCTCGCGGTGCTGCGTCCGGGCAAGCGCTCGGTCGCCGAGGACGACATGAACACGCCGCCGCTCGCCGCGGCCGGCTCGAAGCCCCGCAACCAGCTCCCGGGCTGGGACGACGTCCTGTTCGGCTCGGCTGACAAGAAGTAGAGCGGCTCCGCCGACAAGCAGTAGTGCGGCCCGGCCGACAAGCAGTAGAGCGGCTCCGCCGGCAGGCTTCCGAGCGGCTTCCCCGACAAGCGGCAAAACGCGAAGAAGGCCCGTGATCTGTTCGATCGCGGGCCTTTGTCGTACCCGTATGAGACCGTGTCCTTTTCACTGGTAGTGGTGAAGGTGGGAACGGGCGGGTACCCGGGGCCACCCGCATGGCGCGGCAGGACTTCGGGCCCGGCGCGCCTTCTTGCGCGCCGCAGAGCGGCCCGCCGGATTGCGAGAAGTCGATCACGGTTACTGGCTAGCCGACCGGTAAGTAGATATCCTTGCATGCAATGTCTCCGGTCATCCTCAGTCAGCTGCATCGCACCTTCCGTGCGCTGTCCTACCCCGGCTTCCGCATCTACGCCGCCGGGCAGCTGCTGGGCACCCTCGGGTTCTGGCTCCAGACCACCGCCATCAGCTGGCTCGTGCTCGAGCTCTCCGGCAACTCCGGCACCGCCCTCGGCTGGACCCTCGCCCTCCAGTTCGGCCCCTACCTCCTCTTCGGCCTCCAAGGCGGCAAGATCGCCGACAGCTTCGACAAGCGCCGCGTCCTGCTGCTCTGCTCGCTCGCATCGGCGACGGTCACCGCCGGACTCGCCGGCGTCGTGCTCACCGGGCACATCGAACTGTGGATGGTCTACGTCGGCATGGCCGCCTTCGGCTCGGTCGCCGTCATCGAAGGCCCCGCCCGCCAGGCCTTCTACTCCGAACTCGTCGACCGCGAGGCCCTCCCGAACGCCGTCGGCCTCGGCAGCGCCATCTTCAACATGAGCCGCATCGCCGGCCCCGCGCTCGCCGGAGTGCTCATCGCGCTCACCTCCACCGGCACCGTCATCGTCATGTGCGCGTGCATCTTCCTCGGCCCCGCCCTGGCCTGCGCGGTCCTCCTGCGCCGCAGCGTCTCCAACCCGGTCCGTCGCGACGCCGCCGCCGGCGGCATCCGCGACGCCCTGCGCTACACCGCCGCCCGGCCCGACATCATCGCCGTCCTCATCGTCTCCCTGCTCGTCTCGGGCTTCACGTTCAACTTCGCGCTCACCCTCTCGATGCTCGCCCGCACCGAGTTCGAGACCGGCGCCGACTCCTACGGCCTGCTGCTCACCGCGCTCGCGGTCGGCGCGCTCGCCGGGTCGCTCGCCTCCGGACGCCGCTCGACCCGCCCGAGCCTGAACACGATGCTCGCCTCCTCGGCCCTGCTCGGCGTCGGGACCCTGCTCGTGGGATTCGCACCCTCACTGTGGTCGGCGATGGGCCTGCTGGCGCCCACCGGTTTCGCGATGGTCTACTACGCGCAGGCCGCCAACCAACGCGTCCAGATGGGCGTCCGCGCCGACTTCCGCGGCCGCGTCCTGAGTCTGTACATGCTGGTCTTCCTGGGCTCGACCGCCGTGTTCGCGCCCATCGTCGGCGTCTTCATGGAGGTCTACGGGGCCCGCGCGGGCCTGTGGCTCGGGGGTGTCGTCGGAATCGCGACGCCCGCCGCGCTGGCCCTCGCCAAGCGGGTACAGGTCAAGCGCCGTGCGGCCCTGGGCGAGACCGCCGAACCGCCGGTCGCCGCGCTCGCGGGCGAGGCCGCATCGGTGTGAGACGGGCCGTGCCGATCGGGTCATCCGACAATTCATTCACTGTTATCCGGCGATTCCCACTCCCTGAACGAGGCGCATCGCCGCATTTCCGCGAGTTGTCCGAGTGCTCCCGCCCTACCCGGAACCTCCTGCGCCTCCACTGCCTCAGCCGTGCACAGGAGTGTTACTTCGACGAAATTACTGTCCCGTCCCGTGGGATTTCACTGAATTAACCGCTCGTGATACTGCGAGGATAGGTCACATCGTGACAGCCCCGACCGCGCCGCGACGACACACCTCTCGCCGCAGCTCGTGTCACTGACCCCGAGTAGAGCCCCTGGAGGGAATCCAGTGAGTGCCTCCGCCACCGCGGTCCCGCAGGCCGCGACCCAAGTGCGCACCGAGCGCCTTTTCGCCGCGCTCCCGCTGCCGGACAACGCCCTCGCCGATCTCGCCGAAGTCGTCGCCGACCTCAACATCGCCCGCCGCGGCGCTCCCAGCCGCCCCGGTGCGACCGGCCGCCGCACGCCCTCCACGCGGCTCGTCCGCTCAGAGAACTGGCACCTGACCCTCTCCTTCCTCGGCGACGTCCCCTCCGACCGGTGCGCCGAGACCGCCGAGGTCATCGCCACCGCGGCACGCGAGTCCGAGCCGATGCGCCTCTGCGTCTCCGGCGGCGGCCGCTTCGGCCGCGGCCGCTACTCGGTCGTCTACGCCGGGCTCGACGGCGACGTCGCCGCGCTCGTGGACCTGGTCCACCGCATCCGCGCCGGACTCATCGCCGGCGGCCTGCCCGTCGACCAGAAGCAGTACCGCCCGCACGTGACCCTCGCCCGCCCGGGCGACCGCGTCACCAACCAGCAGGCCGCCCAAGACCTGCTGACCCTCCGCCGCTACTACGGTCCCAGCTGGACCGCGAACGAGATCGTGCTCTACCGCTCCGACTTCGGCAAGGGACCCGTAGGCGCGCAACCGCTCTACACCCCGATCGCCACCGCGCCCCTCGGCTGACACCGGGCCCGACGCGAGCCCCCTGGGGGCGCACTGCCGCCGCCCGGTGCCACCATGGTCCGGCCCACCGGCCCCAAGGGAGAAACCGCCTCGCGATCTGCGCGAAAGCACCGCTCCGGGCAACGGTGACCGGTAGAAAGAGGGCATGTCCCACAGCGCCACCGGCACCGGCCGTTCCAGCACCGCCGCGCCCCGCGCGGACCACAGCGGCCAACCGTCCCGGTCCGGGCGCCCGCTCGCGCGCGTGTTCCTGCGCGCCGCCGGGATCACCGCCCTCCTCTGCTGGGCGGCGCTTCTCGTCTGGGCCTCCTTCGGCACCGGCGCGAGCTCCGGCTCCTCCGGCGTCTACATGATCATCGGCACGGTCGGGTCCGTCCTGATCGTCGCCGTCGTCATCGCCACCGCCGCCAGCCACGCCGGGCTGCGCACCATCATCACCGCGCTTGTCGCCGCCGTCTCCGCCGCCGCGGCCGGCTGGGCCGTCTACTCCTCGATGCCCGAAGCCGGACCCGGCCAGTTCATCACCCACCGCGCGGGCGTCGCCGCCCTCGCCTACGTCTTCGGCGTCGTCGGCGGCGGCCTCCTGGCCCTCTCCGAATTCGTCGTCGAAGGCTACTCGGGCGGCCGCGCCCCCGCCCCGAAGCAGCTGCGCCGCAAGGTCGCCGTGCTCGCCACCGCGATCGTCGTCATGCTCGCCGCCGCCCTCACGCCCGCGATGCAGCGCTGGGCCGAACTCGCCAACCAGGACGTGCTCGTCGGCGACACCGCCGCCACCGGCAGCATCACCGACCCCGGACTCGACGGCCTCGCCGACCTCGCGGGCGTCGGGCGCTTCACCGACACCCCGTACGGCCTCCTGCGCACCGACCACCCCGCCGCCCCGACCCCGCAGGCCGTGACCATGCTCGACCCCGCGACCGGCGCCGCCATCTGGTACCACCGCCGCTGGAACTGGTTCGCCTCCCAGCCGCCCGTGCTCTCCCAGGCCCAGGACCTCGTCGCGCTCACCGGCCCCCGCGCCGACAACAACGGCGACTTCCAGACCCGCGTCCTGAACGCCCGCGACGGCGGCGAAGTCGCCACCGCCGACTTCGACGGCGCGCCGGGGGTCCTCCTCGCCCTCGCCGACGACCGCCTCCTGTTCACCAAGGACCGCAGCGAGACCTTCACCGTCTACGACTTCGGCGGCCACGCGGTGTGGGAGGCCGTCATGCCCGACGGGTGCGAGGGCACCGCCGCCCAGGTCGCCGCCGCCCGCGCACTCGTGCTCGCCGACTGCGTCCCCGCCCCCGACCGGTCCATCGCCCGCGACATCGTGCTCGCCTTCGACCTCGACGACGGCACCGCCGCCTGGCACCAGGAGATCGACCGGAGCGCCGTGGTCGTCCCCGAATCCTTCCTTGTCACCGAGGACACGATCGTGCTCGACAGCCGCATCGAGCACCGCGTGACCGACGGCCCGTTCTCCGCGCGCCGCTTCGAGCACCAGCTCATCGCCTACGCGATCGCGGACGGGACCGAGCGCTGGCGGGTGGCCGACCAGACGTTCGGCGCCACGAACTCCTCGGCCTGCGGCGGGACGCTGCACCTGTCGCAGCCGACCGCGGCGCCCGCGCCGGGCGTGGCCGCGGGCGGGGAGGCGAAGGCACGGGCCGCGGCGACCGAACGCCGCACCGTGCAGATCATCGAATGCTTCAGCGCGAAGGACCGCGAGGGGTCGTGGCTCGGGGTGATGGCGTACGACGCGGCGTCGGGCGAGCGCCTGTACCGCAGGGCGGTGCGGCTGGGCTTCACGCCGCTGGACCCGGAGGTCGCGCGCGGCTGGGCGACGGTGCTGCCCGACAACCGGGCGATGCTCGCGGCCGACCTCTCACTCGACCCGAACCGCCCGGACTGCCGCCTCTACCAGGTCGAGCAGGGGCAGGCGAGCGAGGTCGCGTTCCCGGCCGAACAGCGTGACGACGCGGCGATCCCGGCGAACTGGTGCCACGACGCGCAGCTCAGCCCGGTCGGCACCGGCGCGGCCGTCAGCTACGTGGACGAGGACGGCACCCGCGGGATCGCCGTCGTCGAGTGAATACCTCCGAGTGAATACCTCCGAGTGAACACCGTCGAGTGAACACCGCCGAGTGAACGCCGTGGCATGAGCGGCGTGGAGTGGGCGCCGTCGCGCGTCGAGCGCCGCGGGGTGCGCGCCGTCCCGGCGCGAGTGCGCTCGGGATCTCGGGAAACGCGTGATGTCCTGGCGGTGAACGGGTCTCGAAGCACCTGAATGATCAAACGATGTGATCAGTTCTAGGTCATCCGAGCACGAGTGATGCGCGAAACTGCTGTAGGGTTCTCGGCATGTGTGGAATCGTTGGATACGTCGGGGCGCGCAGCGTCGTCGACGTCGTGATCGACGGCCTTCGCCGTCTCGAATACCGCGGCTACGACTCGGCGGGCGTCGCCCTCGTCTACGCCCCCGAAACGGGCGAGCCGTACCTGGAGTTCGACAAGAAGGCCGGCAAGCTCGCCAATCTCGAGGCGGTCCTCGACGGGCAGGACCGCTCGCTCGAGGCCGCCTGCGGCATCGGGCACACCCGCTGGGCCACCCACGGCGTCCCCTCCGACCGCAACGCCCACCCCCACCTCTCCGCCGACGGGCGCATCTCGCTCATCCACAACGGCATCATCGAGAACTTCGGGCAGCTCCGCGTCGAGCTCGAGGCCTCCGGGATCGAGTTCCTCTCCGACACCGACACCGAGGTCGCCGCCCACCTCCTCGGCCGCGAGTACGCCGTCGACGGGGACCTCACCGAGGCCATGACCCGCGTCTGCGCGCGCCTCGAAGGCGCGTTCACGCTCCTGGCCGTGGCCGCCGACGACCCCGACACCGTGGTCGGCGCGCGCCGCAACTCCCCGCTCGTGGTCGGCCTCGGCGACGGCGAGTACTTCCTCGCCTCCGACGTCGCGGCGTTCATCGCCTACACGACCGAGGCCATCGAACTCGGCCAGGACCAGATCGTCACCATCAACCGCGAGAACGGCATCACCGTGCGCGGCTTCGACGGGCAGCCGTCCGAAGGCAAGCCGTTCTCCGTGGACTGGGACATCGCCGCCGCCGAGAAGGGCGGCTTCGAGACCTTCATGGCCAAGGAGATCCACGAGCAGCCGCAGGCGGTCGCCGACACCCTGCGTGGGCGCATCGACGAGACCGGGCAGATCGTCCTCGACGAGGTCCGCATGTCCGACCAGGACTTCCGCGACATCGACAAGGTCTTCATCGTCGCGTGCGGCACCTCGTACCACGCCGGGCTCGTCACCAAGTACGCCATCGAGCACTGGACGCGCATCCCGTGCGAGGTCGAGCTCGCCAGCGAGTTCCGCTACCGCGACCCGGTGCTCGACCGGTCCACGCTGGTCGTCGTCATCTCCCAGTCCGGCGAGACCATGGACACCCTCATGGCCCTGCGCCACGCCAAGGACCAGAAGGCCCGCGTCCTCGCCATCTCCAACACCGTCGGGTCGACGATCCCGCGCGAGTCCGACGCGGTGCTCTACACCCGCGCCGGGATCGAGGTCGCGGTCGCGTCCACGAAGGCGTTCCTCACCCAGCTCGCCGCCTGCTACCTGGTGGGCCTGCACCTCGCGCAGGTGCGCGGCATCAAGTACGCCGACGAGGTCTCGGCGATCCTCGACGAGCTGGTGGCCGCGCCCGGCAAGATCGCGAAGGTCATCGAGAACCTGGAGCCGATCCGCCAGATGGCCCGCGACCTCGCCGCGGCCGAGGACGGCGCGGCCCGCGTCCTGTTCATCGGCCGCCACGTCGGCTACCCGGTGGCACTCGAAGGCGCCTTGAAACTCAAGGAGCTCGCGTACCTGCACGCCGAGGGCTTCGCCGCGGGCGAGCTCAAGCACGGCCCGATCTCGCTCATCGAGGACGGGACCCCCGTGGTCGCGATCGTGCCCAGCCCGCGCGGGCGCTCGCTGCTGCACGACAAGATCATCTCCAACATCCAGGAGGTGAAGGCCCGCGGCGCGAAGGTCATCGCGATCTGCGAGGAGGGCGACGCGATCACCGCCTCCCACGCGGACTTCACGGTCGAGACGCCCGCGTCGCCGACCCTGCTGGCCCCGCTGCTGACCACGGTGCCGCTGCAGGAGTTCGCGATCGAGCTCGCCATGGCCCTGGGCCGCGACATCGACCAGCCGCGCAACCTCGCCAAATCGGTGACCGTGGAATAGACGCCCCCATATGGCGTGCGCGGATCCCGCGCACGCCATACGTGTACCCGCGCCACTTCGGTTGTCCTGCGTCCCTGCAAGATCGAGCACTCACCGCCCGTATCGGGATTGGTTGCGCAATCGACGCGCCTATGCTCGTGTCGTGAGAAAACGCACCCTGATCTCGAGCGCCGTGGCGGTCACCGCCGTCGGCGCCATCACCATCGCCGGGACGATGGTCGCCCAAGCCCAGGAGACCGGCGACGAGGCGCTCGCCGCCGCGATCGACGCCATCCTGACCGACAAGCGCCTCACCGACTCACAGATCGGCGTCACCGTCGCCGACGCGAACACCGGCGAGGTCCTGTACGAGCGAGGCGGCGCCAAGCGCGCCGTCCCCGGCTCGAACGACAAGCTGACCACCACCGCCGCCGCGCTCGAGAACCTCGGCGGCGACTTCACCTACACCACCGAGGTCCTGGGCGACCGCCCCGTCGACGGCGTCATCGCCGGCGACCTCTACCTGCGCGGCAGCGGCGACCCCACCCTCCTCGAAGCCGACTACGACCAGCTGGCCGCGGACCTCGCCGCACGCGACGTGTCGATGATCGAAGGCGACCTCGTCGCCGACGACACCGCGTTCGACACGGTCCGCTCCGGCACCGAATGGGGCTGGTCCGACCTCCAGTTCACCTACGCCGCAGAGGTCTCCGCGCTGACCGTCGCCTCGGGCGACGACTACAACGCCGGCTCCGTGCGCGTCTTCATCAAGCCCGGCGCCGCCGAAGGCGACCCCGCCCAGCTGAGCATGAGCCCCGCCAACGACTACGTGGAGATCGTCAACACCGCCACGACCGGCACCACCACCAGCGTCTCCGTCAACCGCGACCCGCACGACAACGTGATCCGCGTCAGCGGCACCGTGAAGGCCGGCACCAGCGGCACCTACGCCACCCGCTCCGTCATCGAACCGACCCAGCTCGCCGCCGACGTCTTCGCCGACTCCCTCGAGGACGCCGGCATCACCGTCAACGGCGACGTGCGCTTCGGCGAATCCACGCCGCAGGGCCCCGAGACCCTCGCGTCCCACCAGTCGATGACCCTCACCGAACTGACCGGCGAGATCCTCAAGCCCTCCAACGCCTCCGTCGCCGAGGCCCTGTTCAAGACCCTCGGCTACGACGCGACCGGCAAGGGCACCTTCAGCAGCGGCAAGGCCGCCACCTACGCCGGGATCGAGCCCTACGGCGTCGACACCGGACCCATCCGCCAGGTCGACGGCTCCGGCATCTCCCGCCACAACCTGATGACCTCCAACATGCTCGCCGACCTCCTCGTCGGCGCCAAGAAAGCCGACTGGTTCGGCACCTGGTACGACGCCCTGCCGATCGCCTGCGAGGACGGCACCCTCGCGGGCCGCATGTGCGACACCCCCGCCGCCGGCAATGTGCGCGCCAAGACCGGCTCGATGACCAGCGTCTCGGCCCTTTCCGGCTACGTCACCGACGCCGACGGCCGCGAACTCGTCTTCTCCATCCTCACCAACGACTACCTGTACTCCACGGTCAAGGACATCGAGGACAAGATCGCCGCCGCCCTCGCCGCGCACACCACCACCGCCACCCAGACCGAGACGCTCCGCTCCGCGAACGTCGAGGACATCGAGATGCCCGCCGAGGACCCGAACCACAACCTCGAATGCACCTGGATCGAACCGGCCGTCTGCTGACCGGCTGAGCCGCAACCGAACACGACACGAGGGGCCCGGACGCCGCACAGCGTCCGGGCCCCTCGGCGTCCGGGCCCCTCGGCGTCCGGCGCCGCCGCGCGAGACCCGGCTCCGCTGGACGCCGCCCAGTATCGTTCGACGCATCATGACCACCAGGCAGTCCAAACCGATGAGCCCAGCCGGGCGCGTGTTCGCCTGGGTGCTGATCGCCTTCCTCGTGCTGCTGTCGCTCGGGGTCGGCCTGGCGCTGATCACCGAAGGGCTCGGCGGCCGCCGAGCACTCGACCACGGCCCGGTGGGGGCGTTCACTCCGACCGCCACCGACTCGTGCGAACGGACCTGCGCTCTCATCGGCGACTTCACCAGCATCGACGGCACCGTCGTCGAGCACGGCGTCACCCTGCAAGGCCGGCGGATCAAACCCTTCGATCCGATGCCGTCCGCCGTCGACGACGTGCGGCTCGACACCGACGCGCAGCGCCCGACCGCCTACACCGCCGACTACGCATGGCACGGGCCCGTGATCAAAGGCAGCGCCTTCATGGTCGGCGGCCTGGCGGTCGCGGCCGTGCTGGTCACGGTCCTGAAACGACACGACCAGGCCCGAGACCGTCCCGCCGCTTGAAGCCGAGGAGCCGACCGGCACCCACCGCGGCCACGAGGGCGTATCCAGCAGCGGGACAAGGCCTTCGACCCGGACTCCGAAGACCGCGCCCGGGCGGATCAGCCCGCCGGACGGCGCCAAGGCGTCACCCTGGGCGGTGGAACCGTCCTGAAAGAAGGCGGTCTGCCCGATCCCGTGGCACTCTTGGGGGGTGATCGTCGCCGTGGGCATAGACGTAGTGGCAGTGGACCGATTCGAGAGGGTGCTCGAACGGACCCCGCACGTCGCCGACAAACTCTTCACCGAGGCCGAACGCCGCACCCCCGACGGGCACGCGCGCCGCACCGAATCCCTCGCGGCCCGCTTCGCCGCCAAAGAAGCCGTGGCCAAAGCACTCGGCGCCCCCGGCGGCATGCACTGGGCCGACTGCCAAGTACTCTCCCTCCCCGACGGACGCCCCACATTGACCATCACCGGAACGGTGGCGGCGGCGGCACAGCAGCGTGGCGTCTCACGCTGGCACGTGTCGCTGTCGCATGATGGCGGTATCGCTACAGCGGTGGTGATCGCCGAAACGGCATGACGGCCGAACAGGCCTGAGAGGGAACACCATGGACGGTGCCTGGTCAGCAGCGGCAGTCCGCCGCGCCGAAGCCCAGCTGATGGCCCAGCTCCCGCCGGGCACTCTCATGCAGCGCGCCGCCGCCGGGCTCGCCACCGAATGCGCGCTGATATTGAAGCAGCGCAGCCCTAAAGGGCAAAGCCTGAAACAAGGCAGCCTGAAACGGCACGGCCACGACCACCGCCGCAGCGGCGTCTACGGCTCCACCGTGATCGTCCTCGCCGGACCCGGCGACAACGGCGGCGACGCACTCTTCGCCGCCGCCCGACTCGCCCGCCGCGGCGCACGGGTCTTCGCCGTCCCGGTCATGGGCGAACGCGTCCACCCCGTCGCCGCCGCCGCACTCACCAAAGCCGGAGGGCGACTCGTCGCCGCGCCGCCCCGCCACTGCGACCTCCTCCTCGACGGCGTCCTCGGCATCGGCGGACGCCCCGGCCTCCCCGGCCGCGCCATCGACCAGCTCGCCGCCATCGACGCCGACACCATCGTCGCCGTCGACGTCCCCTCCGGAGTGGACGTCGACACCGGCGCCGTCCCCGCCAGCGCCGTCGACGCCGACGTCACCGTCGCCTTCGGATCGCGCAAACCCTGCCACGTGCTCGGCCGCGCCGCGCTCCTCGTCGGCCGGCTCGTCCTGGTCGACATCGGACTCGGCCCGTACCTCGACCCCCACCCGGCGGTGCGCGTCGCCGACGAAGGCGACCTCGCCGCATGGTGGCACGAACCCGGCCCCGACGACGACAAGTACACACGCGGCGTCGTCGGCGTCGCCGCCGGCTCCGAGCAGTACCCGGGCGCGGCCGTCCTCGCCACCTCCGGCGCGCTCGCCGGACCCGCGGGGTACGTGCGCTACGCCGGGACCGCCGCCGAACACGTGCGCCGCCGCCACCCCGAAGTGGTGTGCACGAAGGAGGTGAAGGAGGCCGGACGCGTCCAGGCCTGGCTCGCCGGACCCGGCTTCGGGACCGACGAGGCCGCGCTCACCGAACTGCGGCACGTGCTCGAATCGCCGGCGCCCGTGGTGCTCGACGCGGACGCCCTGACCCTCATCGGCGAGTACCCGTCCGTGCTCTCGCAGCGGGAGGCGCCGGTGATCCTCACCCCGCACGACCGCGAATACGAGCGGCTCTACGGCTCCCTGCCGGCCGAGGACCGCGGTGCCGCGGCCGCGGCCCTGGCGAAGCGGTTGAACTGCACGGTGCTGCTGAAGGGGCACCACACGGTGGTCGCCTCGAGCGACGGCGAAGTGTGGGCGAACCCGACCGGGCGGCCCCAGTTGGCGACGGCCGGTTCGGGAGACGTGCTCGCGGGGTTCATGGCCTCGCTGCTCGCCTCGGGCATGGCGGGCGCGAAGGCGGCGGTCGCCGCCGCCTACATGCACGGCCGGGCGGGCGGCATCGCCGGAGCGGACCACCGCACGGTGACGGCCTCAGACGTAGCGAGGGCCCTCCCGCGAGCGGTGGGTGAAACCCTCTCGGCGGTGGAGAGGCCGGGGCGCCGTCGCTGACCGGAAACGGTGTCGTACCCGTGGGTCAGGGTTGGTACCGGGGATCCAATGATGTCCGATTTGCGGTGGACGCTCCGCTCGCGTTTCACGTTCGCCGCGTCACCAGTCCTCGCCCGCGCGCAGGATCTTCGACGGGGCCAGGCCGGTCTCGTCCAGCAGGTACGTCCGCATCGCCTCCAGGCCCGGCGAGTACACGTGGAGGCTCACCGCCGGCGCGTCCGAGAGGTTCCGCATCCCGTGGACCGTGCGATCGTCGACCACCGAGACCTCGCCCGCTTCGAGCCGCTGCCGTCGCAGGCCGGGGAAATCGCCCGGCCGCACCGTGAACTCCGTCAGCTCGCCCGACACCACCGCGACCGCCGCCGCGGCGGGGCGGTCGACGCCGCCGTGGTCGTGCAGGTCGGTGCCCTGCCCCGGCAGCCAGGCGAGCAGCCACGCCTCATGGCCCGGCCCGGAGAGCACCCGGCGGGCCCACCGGCTGCCCTTCGTGAAGCGCGGGCGCAGCGTGAGGTTGGCGGCGTAGAACGCGGCGAGCGCCTCAAGGCGCTCAGCGGCAAGGGAAGCGGGCGGCAGCAGCAGGCTGGAGCTCATCTGGGTGATTCGACTTTCGATGCGTCGGAACGGTTGTCAGCGGGGAAGCGCGGAGCCGCACGGGGAGGCTCAGCGCTGGTGACAGCGGCGACAGCGACACATCGGGAAGGTCATGCGCGCAATGGTACCAATTCCCAGGCAACTCACAGGAGCGGCACACCATCGGTGGAATGCCGGTTACCCTGCGAATTTGTCACTCCCGGGACTACCAGCGCGGAAAGCCGCGCGCTACGCTCATGTTCGGCCTCCCGGCGGCGCCCAGTGCATCCCGCGGGCGGCCCTGTGCGTGTCTTGTATGCACCCCGTCTTTCCCATCCCGAAGGAGCACTCTCCTCGTGAAGCAGCCGTCTGTTCGACGCAAGTGGATGTCCGCCGCCGTGGTAGGCGGCCTTCTGGTCTCCGTCGGTTCGGCTCCCGCCTGGGCACAGGACTCGCCCGAGGACATCAACGACCAGATCGACGCGGTCGACGAAGACCTCGCTGCGGCCGTTGAGGAGTACAACCAGCTCGCCTCAGAAGTCGACGAGAACCGCGAGCTGATCGAGGAGACCGAGGCCAACCTCAAGACCGCCGAAGCCGAGCTCGACGTGCTCCGCGACCAGCTCGCCGACTTCATCGGCGAGACTTATGTGGATCAGGGCATCGGGGACGTGGCGCTGCTGCTCGAATCGGGCACCCCGGACGCGTTCGTCGAGCGCCTCGACCGCCTGAATTCGGCGAACCTCTACAACTTCGACCTCATGGGCGAACTGCGCACCGCCTCCGAGGAGTACGCGGTCCAGTCCGAACTGCTTCACGACCTGCAGGAGGACCTCGAATCCGAGCAGGCGGAGCTGCAGAAGGCCGCGGACGAGCTCACCGAGCGGATGACCGACCTCGAGGAGGAGTGGAAGACCGCCGCGGGCGAAGAGGTCCTCGAATACGACCTGCCCCACATGACGAACCAGCAGTGGACCATCGTCGACTTCGCGCTCGACCAGATCGGCGAGCCTTACGTGTGGGGATCGGCCGGACCGAACTCGTGGGACTGCTCGGGCCTCATGCTCGGCGCCTACGCCCAGGCCGGGATCTCCCTGCCGCACAACGCGGCCGCGCAGTGGAACATGGTCGCGCACATCAGCGAGGACGAGCTGCAGCCCGGCGACTTCGTGTTCTACAACGGCCTCGCGCACGTGGGCATGTACATCGGCAACGGCCTGATCGTGCACGCCCCGAACTCGACCACCGTCGTGAAGGTCGTCGAAGTGCACCACGGCAACAGCTACTACGGTGCGGGCACGCTCCTGCACTAGCGCCGCAATGGGAAGGGCCCCGCGAACTCGCGGGGCCCTCGCTCATGTCCTGGCCGTGCCGCGAGCCGTAACTCGGGCCCCTCGGCGAGGCTCATGTATGGCTCGCAAGCTTCGCCAAGGCCGCTTGCGAGCCGCATCTTGGGCTCCTAGGCGTATCTCGCGAGCCGTAACTCGGGCCCCTCGGCGAAGCTTGCGAGCCGTAAATTCGGATCGCAGCGGACCACGAGGATCGCGATGTCGTCGCGCGGCGACTCGGGGGAGAACGCCTCGACGGCCTCCAGCAGCGCCGTCGCGATCTGCCTGGCGCCCTTGCCCGCCGCGTCCCGTACGGCCCTCTCGATGCGCTCGTGCCCGAACATGGCGGCGCCGTCGCGGCGCTCGGTCACGCCGTCGGTGAAGAACACGAGGGTGTCGCCGGGGTCGAGGCGCACCTCCTCGGGGTTGACCTTGACGTCGGGGAAGAGCCCGACCGCGGTCCCTTCGCGACCGACCCAGGCGATCTCGCCGTCGGCGCGCAGCAGCAGCGGCTTCTCGTGGCCCGAGAGGCACAGGGTCGCGTTGAGCGAGCCGTCCGGGTCCCGGTCGAGGAGCGCGGAGGCGATGGTCGCGTAGCGCATGTCGCCGGGCTGCTCGAGGAGCGTGGCGTTGAGCAGTTCGAGAGCGCGCGGCAGCGGGCGGCCGTCGCGGGCCATGACCCGCAGGACGTCGCGCACGACGCCGGTGACGGCCGCGGCCTGCGCGCCCTTGCCGCACACGTCGCCGATCGCCACCCACAGGCGGTGGTCGGCCAGCTCGGTCGCGTCGTAGAAGTCGCCGCCGACCTCGGTGCCGGACACCGGGCCCGGACCGGACCCGGGGAGGCGCCGCGCCGTGGCGGGCAGGTACTCGGCGGCGAAGGACACGCCGGCGACGTCGGGGAGCGAACCCGGCATGAGCGCGGCCTGGAGCTCGTTGGCGACGGCCTGGCGTTCCGCGTGGATCCGCGCGTTGTCGAGGGCGAGCGCACTGCGCTTGGCGAGGTCGGCGACGACCGCGCGCTCCTCTGAGGAGTGCTGGCGTTCGACGTGCTTGCCCACGGTGAGGACCCCGATGGTCGCGCCGCGCGCCGAGAGCGGCACGGCGATGCCGTCGAGGCCGCGCGGCACCGGCAGCTCCATGCCGGTCCAGCCGTCGGTGGCGAGCGCGGAGGCGAGCGCCGGGGCGGCGGTGTCGAGCTTGGTCCGCAGGTGCTCGAGCTCGGCTTCCTCAGCGTGCGTGAGGGAAGCGAGCCGCAGGTCGGGGCCGTCGCCGGTGAGGTGCACGGCTGCCCAGCGGCCGAGCTGCGGGACCACGAGCTGCGGGATGAGCGCCACGGTGAGGTGCTCTTCGAGCGAGTGCGCGAGGAGCTCCCCGGCTTCGGCGAGGTACGTGAGCCAACCGGAGCGGCGCTGCTCGTCGGTGCGCATCCGGTCGATCTGGACGGCGAGCGCGATGCGTTCGGCGACGAGCTCGGCGAGCGGCCGCCAGCTCGGCTCGGCCTCCCCGGCGAGCATCAGCTTGCCGCAGGCGGGGGCGGTGAGCGGGAGCGGGACGGCGACCGAGACGCTGCCGACGTCGCCGAACTTCGCGAGGATCTGCGCACCGGCGCCGTCCCCGGCGTCGTACTCGATCGCGCCGCCCGCGGCGGCCGTGGTGTCGTGGCAGCGGGCGAGCAGCTCGGTGACGATCTGGTCGACCGGCAGCCGCGACTGGATCGCGGGCGCGACGGTGAGGAGCGCGGCGAGCTGGCTCAGGTCGGGCAGGTTCGTCTCGGCGGCGGCGTCCGGGTCGGGGCGGGTGGCCGGGCGGGCGTCGGGGTCGCGGTCGATGCGGAACCAGATCGACTTGCCGGTCTGGTCGTGCGTGGTGCCCCACGAGGACGCGAACCGGTCCACGAGCAGCAGGCCGCGCCCGCCTTCGGCGGTGACCTCGGGCATCGCCGTGTCGAGCGGGTCGATGCCGCCGGAGCGGTAGTCGGTGACGGTGACGCGCACGCCGATCGGGTCGGCCGCGACCGTGAGGTTGATGTCGGTGCCGGCGTGGACGACGCCGTTGGTCGCCAGTTCGGTCGTCAGCAGCAGGGTCTCGTCGAGCAGCTCGGTGAGGCCGGCCTCGGTGAGCACCGCGCGCACGGCGGCGCGGGCGGCGGCGGGGGAGCGGTCGTCGGCCGGGAGCCGGAGGCGCCGGGCGAACCTCTCGGGGTACGTCACGGGCCCCAGTCTATGCCCGTCGGGCCGCGTGCCGCGGTACCGAGTCGCCGCTCCGGGCGTCCGAAGGGGCCGCGCCGAAGGCCGTTCGCAGTGTCCTTGGGCCGCATGCGGAAAGCGAAGCGGCGGCCGCCCGGTGGGGCGGCCGCCGCTCAAGCGTCGATCCGTGCGCTCTCGTACGTCACCGGATCAGGGTGCGTCTACTCCCAGGTGGTCGCGGCCTTGCGGCGGCGCAGCATGAAGAAGACGACGGCGCCGGCGAGCAGTGCGGCGGCGGCCGAGCTGACCAGGATGATCGAGGAGTTGCCGGTGGTCGGCAGCGGGTCCTCGCTGCCGGGGACCTGGCCCCAGCCGCGGTCGTCGCCCTCGAAGAAGACCCAGCCGAAGTAGTCGGAGAAGTACTCGTCCTCGATGTCCCACTCGGTCTCGACCAGGGTCAGGTTGTTGTCGCTCTCGGGGTCTAGGCCGGCCTCGATCTCGATCGCCAGCTCGTCCTTGGTGATGTCGTAGGCGCCGTAAGCGGCGCCGTCGGCCTCGGTGACGGCCTTGAGGACCTCGTAGAGGACCGGGGTGTCCTCGCTGGGGGTGTAGGTGGTGCCGACCTGCGGGTCGAAGTCGGTCAGCACGCAGTAGACCGTCTCTTCGAAGCGGTCGCAGTTGTCGTAGTCGGCGATCACGTCGACGGCGTCGGTGAACACGAGCTCGCCCTCGTTGAACCACGCGTCGACGTCCGAGGAGTCCTCGAACCACAGGACGGTCGCGCCGCGCTCGTCACCGAGGCCGGACTCGCCGTTGACGCGCAGGTGCGGGAAGGCGGTGAGGGTCTCGCCCGGGTTCGCGCCGGTCAGGATGTGGTTGAGGAACGCGAACTCGTACTCGAACCCTTCCTCGGCGATCTCGGGGAGCTCCTCGTCGACCGGGGGCTCGGTGACCTCGGGGCCCTCTTCCTCGGTCTCGGCCTCCGTCGTCGCGGCTTCCGTGCCCGCCTCGGGTTCGGTGGTCGCGTCGGTCTCAGGTTCGGTGGTCGCGTCCGCGGCGGGGGTGGTGGGGTCCGCGGGGGCCGTGGTCTCGTCCTGAGCGAAGGCGGGAGCGCCGACCGCGAGCGTGAGGGCCGCCGCGGCTCCGGCCGCGGCGACGCGCAGACCGGTCTTGTTGAGGGTGGACATGTATCTCCTATTGGTGTTTCGAATTGTGGTGCGGCGCTCTCGCGGTCTCCACTGACTGACTCGCCCGCGGGAGCGCTGCAACTATCCACACGCACTGCAGGAGATACCGGTTGCGAGGTTCTGTCAGTTTTCTTTCGATAACGTGCCGTGACCGAACACAATGCCCTGAGTAACCTGCCTTCACGTTTGCCCGGTTCGTGTGACAACCTGGTACCCAAGCCTGTCTCCGCAGCTGAGGAACTACGCCATGACGGACACCGTTTCCCGTACAGCGAGCCCGACCGACGAGTCGGACCTGCTCCGAAGCCTGGCCGACGCGCTGGGCGCCGTCGAGCGGGGCGACTTCTCGGTGCGGCTCCCCCGCGGCGAGGGCCTGGCCGGGGAGGTCGTCGACCGGTTCAACGCCGTGGTCGAGCAGGCCGACCGGCAGGCCCGCGACCTCGCGCTCATCGCCCGCGTCGTCGGTGAGGAGGGCTCCTGGAACCACCGCCTCATCGTCGAGCACCTCGACGGCGGCTGGTCCGAGGGCGCGGCCAGCGTCAACCGGCTCGTCGAGGACCTGGTCAGGCCGACGACCGAGCTGGGGCGCGTCCTCGAAGCGGTCGCCGCGGGCGACCTCTCCCAGGAGGCGGCGCTCGACATCGAGGGCAAGCAGCTGCGCGGCGAGTTCCGCCGTCTCGGCGAGACCGTCAACCGGATGGTCGGGCTCCTGCGCTCGTTCGCGGGCGAGGTCACGCGCGTGGCCCGCGAGGTCGGGACCGAAGGCCGGCTCGGCGGGCAGGCCGACGTCCAGGACGTCTCCGGCACCTGGCGGTCACTGACCGACGCGGTGAACACCATGGCCTCGAACCTGACCGAGCAGGTGCGGTCCATCTCCACGGTGACCCAGGCGATCGCGGCGGGCGACCTGGGCCAGAAGATCACCGTCAAGGCCTCCGGCGAGGTCGCCGAGCTCGCCGACACCATCAACTCCCTCACCGCGACCCTCCAGGTGTTCGCGGGCGAGGTCACCCGCGTGGCCCGCGAGGTCGGCACCGAGGGCCGCCTCGGCGGCCAGGCGGACGTGCCGGGGGTCTCGGGCACCTGGAAGGACCTCACCGACAATGTGAACTCGATGGCCTCGTCCCTGACCGACCAGGTGCGCGACATCGCGAAGGTCACCACCGCAGTCGCCCGCGGCGACCTCAACCAGAAGATCGCCGTGCCCGCGCAGGGCGAGATCCTCGAGCTCAAGACCACCGTCAACACCATGGTCGACCAGCTCTCGTCCTTCGCCGACGAGGTCACGCGCGTGGCCCGCGAGGTCGGCACCGACGGCCGCCTCGGCGGCCAGGCGAACGTCCAAGGCGTCTCGGGCACCTGGCGCGACCTCACCCAGAACGTGAACCAGTTGGCCGCGAACCTCACCGAGCAGGTGCGGAACATCGCGAAGGTCACCAGCGCGGTCGCGGCGGGCGACCTCGGCCAGAAGATCACCGTGGACGCCCAGGGCGAGGTCGCGGAGGTCAAGACCACCGTGAACACGATGGTCGACCAGCTGGGCCGCTTCGCAGCCGAAGTCACCCGTGTGGCCCGGGAAGTGGGTTCACAGGGCCGCCTCGGCGGCCAGGCGGACGTGCCGGGCGTCTCGGGCACCTGGAAGGACCTCACCGAGAACGTCAACCTGATGGCCTCGAACCTGACCAGCCAGGTCCGCAACATCTCCTCCGTCGCCAGCGCCGTCGCCAAGGGCGACCTGGGTCGCCAGATCACCGTCGACGCGCAGGGCGAGATGCTCGAGCTGAAGTCGACGATGAACTCGATGGTGAACCAGCTGTCGCAGTTCGCCGACGAGGTGACCCGGGTGGCCCGCGAAGTGGGCACCGACGGCAAGCTCGGCGGCCAGGCGAACGTGCAGGGCGTCTCCGGCATCTGGGAGGCGCTCACGGACAACGTGAACTCGATGGCCTCGAACCTGACCAGCCAGGTCCGCAACATCTCCTCCGTCGCCACCGCGGTCGCCCGAGGCGACCTCAACCGGCAGATCACCGTCGACGCGCAGGGCGAGATGCTCGAGCTGAAGTCGACGATGAACGCCATGGTCGACCGGCTCTCGTCCTTCGCCGACGAGGTGACGCGCGTGGCCCGCGAGGTCGGCACCGAGGGCATCCTGGGCGGTCAGGCGAACGTGCAGGGCGTCTCCGGGACGTGGAAGGACCTCACCGACAACGTCAACTCGATGGCCACGAACCTGACGCTCCAGGTCCGCAACATCGCGGAGGTCACGACCGCGGTCGCCCGAGGCGACCTCAGCCGACAGATCACGGTGGACGCGCAGGGCGAGTTCCTCGAGATGAAGAACACCGTGAACACCATGGTCAACCAGCTCTCCAGTTTCGCCACGGAGGTCACCCGCGTCGCCCGCGAGGTCGGCGTCGAAGGCAACCTCGGCGGCCAGGCGGAGGTCGCCGGCGTCTCCGGCACCTGGCTCGCGCTGACCCGCAACGTGAACTCGCTCGCCGCCACGCTGACCCTCCAGCTGCGCGCCATCGCGAACGTCGCCCACGCCGTGGCCCGAGGCGACCTCACCCAGTCCGTCGACTTCGAGGCCGCGGGCGAGATCGCCGACCTCACCGAGTCGATCAACCAGATGATCACCGCTCTGCGCGACAAGACCCGCCAGAACACCGACGCGGACTGGCTCAACTCGAACCTGGCGCGCATCTCCTCGCTCCTCCAGGGCCGCAGGGGCGTCGAAGAGGTCACCCGCATGGTCCTGGACGAGGTCACGCCGCTCATCGACGCGCAGACCTCCACGTTCTACGTCAGGCACGAGGACGTCTCCGGGCACGTCACCTACCGGCTCAACGCCGTGTACGGGCACCCGAACCCGGGCGAGAAGAAGCTCATCGAGGACAACGAGGGCATGGTCGGGCAGGCCGCCGCCTCGAAGCGCACCATCCACCTGCACGACATCCCCGAGGGCTACCTCGAGATCTCCTCGGGCCTCGGCCAGGCCACCCCGACCGATCTCATCATCCTGCCCGTCCAGTTCGGCGACAAGGTGCGCGGCGTCATCGAGTTCGCGTCGTTCAACACCTACTCCGGGCTTCACAAGCGCTTCCTCGACGCGCTCGCCCCGAACGTCGGCGTCACCCTCGCCACGATCGAGGGGAACGCCCGCACCGAGGTGCTGCTGCGCGAATCGCAGCGCATGGCGCAGGAGCTGCGGGCCCAGTCGAACCGGCTGCAGGAGACCAACGTCGAGCTCGAGGAGAAGGCGCAGCTGCTCTCGGCCCAGAACAAGGCGATCGAGCTGAAGAACGAAGAGGTCGAGACCGCCCGCAAGGACATCGAGGAGAAGGCCGAGCAGCTCGCGCAGGCCTCGAAGTACAAGTCGGAGTTCCTCGCGAACGTCTCGCACGAGCTGCGCACGCCATTGAACTCGCTGCTGCTGCTCGCGCGGCTCCTCTCCGAGAATTCGGACGGGAACCTCTCCGAGCGCCAGATCGAGTTCGCGCGCACCATCTACAACGCGGGCACCGACCTGCTCACCCTCATCGACGACATCCTCGACCTCTCGAAGATCGAGGCCGGGCGCATGGACGTCTCCGTCCACCCGGTCGACCTCGCCGAGATCCTCGGCGACATCGAGGCCGCGTTCCGGCCGCAGGCCGAGGACAAGGGCCTGGAGTTCAACGTCGACGTCGGCGCGGGCGTGCCGCAGCTGATGCAGACCGACGGGCAGAAGTTCCAGCAGGTCCTGCGCAACCTCCTGTCGAACGCGGTCAAGTTCACGCGGACCGGGTCGGTGACCCTCGCCGTGCGGCGCGTCCCGGCCGACCTGCGCTTCGACGCGCCGCATCTGAACGCGGCGGGCGAGCGGCTCGCGTTCAGCGTCATCGACACCGGCATCGGGGTGGCCGAAGGCAAGAAAGGCATCATCTTCGAGCCGTTCCAGCAGGCCGACGGCACGACGCGGCGCACGTTCGGCGGCACCGGCCTCGGCCTCTCGATCTCGAAGTCCCTGTCGCTCATGCTCGGCGGCGACGTGTACATCGAGCACACCGGTGACGCCGGCTCGAAGTTCACCTTCGCCGTCCCGGTCGAGATCGACGCGGACGGCGACTACACGCCGATGCGCTCCGAGATCCCGGCCGTGCGCGAGCCCTCCCCGGGGATCCTCACGGGGGCACCGGAGACGCCCTCGTCGTCGGCCGCCGCGCAGCACCTCGAAGGCGCGACCGTGCTCATCGTCGACGACGACATCCGCAACGTCTTCGCGCTGACCGCCGCGCTCGAGCTGCACGGCATCGACGTGCATTACGCCGAGAACGGCGCGGACGGCATCGACGCGCTGCAGCACCACCCGGGCATCGACATCGTCCTCATGGACTCGATGATGCCGGGCATGGACGGCAACGAGACCACGCGCGTCATCCGCCGCATGCCGCAGTTCGCGGACCTGCCGATCGTGTTCCTCACCGCGCAGGCGCTCGCCGAGCAGCGCGAGAAGTCCGTCGAGGCGGGCGCGAGCGCGTACCTGACGAAGCCGGTGGACCTCGACCTGCTGCTCGACACCATGTCGCAGTGGATCGTGACCGGGCCGGGCGGGGACGGGCGCCACGCTGCGCGAGGCGGCGCACACGAAGCCGCCCCCGGGGGAGGCGGGGCGGCGTCCGAACGCGACAATGGCGAACCGACCGTTGGAGGCACCGCATGAGCACCGCCCGCGTCCTGCTCGTTGACGACCGTTCTGAGAACCTCCTCGCACTGGAAGCCATTCTTCAAGGGCTGCCGGTGAACACGATCGCGGTCACGTCCGGTGAGGAGGCGCTGAAGCGGCTCCTGTCGGAGGACTACGCGGCGATCCTGCTCGACGCGCAGATGCCCGGGATGGACGGGTTCGAGACGGCGCGGCACATCAAGCAGCGCGAGAAGACCCGGCACACGCCGATCATCTTCCTCACCGCCGCCGACCGGGACGCGCATCTGGCGATGCGCGGGTACTCGGTGGGCGCGGTCGACTACATCACGAAGCCGTTCGACCCGTGGATGCTGCGCACCAAGGTGAAGGTCTTCATCGACCTGTGGGCGCAGGGGCAGGCGCTGCGGCAGACCTCCGAGCGGACGCGGGACCTGCGCGAGCGCGAAGGCCTCCTGACGCGGCGGCTCGACCAGGCGCGGGACGCCCTCGCCGCCTGGCAGGAGGGCCGCGACGCGGACCCGGAGATCGACCGGATCCTGGGCCTGCTGGAGCCGGGGACCGCATAGCGGCGCCGCCGTTCGGCCGGCCGAGGCCGCGACCCCGGTCCATCTTCTCGAGGGGCCGGCAACCTTATCCGCCTCCGGGACTCCTCCTTCAGGGGTAAACCGGCTAGGGTTGAGCGCGTGACGCACCAAAAGCTCGACATCTCGGTATACCGGGAGGCGAACGAGACGATCGTGGTGCTGACCGGCGAAATCGACCTGCACACCGCGCCCCGGCTCTCCGCGGCCGTGGACGCCGCCCTCGTGGAGGACCCCGTACGGGTCGTCCTCGACATGCGGGGCGTGACCTTCTGCGACTCCCGCGGACTGGGCACGCTCGTCATCCTCGCGCGCGCGGCGGCCCGATCCCGGGCCGTGCTCGTCCTCGCGAACCTCGGCGACTTCCTCAAGCGGCTCCTCGCCGTCTCCGGCATCGGCGAGCACTTCGTCATCCGCGAGCCCGCCACGGACCCCGCCGACAGCCCCTCCCTGGGCCTCAGCGACGTCGAGGAGACCGGCACCGACAGCGGACAGACCCTCGGCAGGCCCGACCCCGGCCAGGAGCCCCGTCGATGAACCTCACCACCACGGCGCAGGCGATCCTCGGCGCCGCCGCCATCCTCGCGCTCGGCGGCATCGCGCTCGCCCGGATCGGCCTGGCCCGCAAGGTCAGGGGCATCCTCATCACCGGCGTCGCCCTGCTCTTCGCGGGCGGCGGCACGGTCCTCGCCTGGGCCATCGTCGAAGGCGCGGGCGCCCAGGCCTTCGCGGTCGGCCTCGCCGCCGCGATCCTGCCCGCGCCGATCCTCGTCGGCACGTTCCTGTGGCTCGGCCGCTACCGGCGCCGACCCTGGCTCGTGCTCGCGTTCTGCTTCGGCTGGGGCGCGTGCGTCGCGACCGCGATCTCCCTGATCGTCAACACCGGCGCCTCGATCCTCCTCGAGCGGAACGACTTCGACCCGAACCTCGCGGCCGTCGTCTCCGCCCCCGTCATCGAGGAGATCGCCAAGCTCCTCGGCCCGCTGCTCGTGTACTGGACGGCCCGCCGCCACCTCACCGGCACCCTCGACGCCCTCGTCTACTGCGGACTCGCCGGGGCCGGGTTCGCCGTCGCCGAGAACGTCCTCTACGCCTCCGGCGCGTACCTGTACGGCGCCCAGTCGCTCGACGCGGCCGCCGGGATCGCGCAGGTCACGATCCTCGTCGCCGTGCGCGGCCTCGCGACCATGTTCGCGCACCCGCTCATGACCGGCCTCTCCGCGATCGGCCTCGGCAAGGCCGCCCGCAGGCCCGGCCGCAAGGGGATCCAGACGGTCTGGATCATCGGCATGCTCCTGTGCGGCATGGGGCTCCACGCCCTGTGGAACGGCTCCTCGGTGCTCGGCGTCAACTTGGACATGCCCGCCCTGTGGTTCGCGCTCTACCCGGCGTTCCTCGCGCCCCTGTTCTTCACCATGGTCGGTGCGGCCCTGTGGCTCCGCGCCGCCGACGCCCGCCGCACCCAGACCGTGCTCGCCCCGCTGTGCGCGGCCGGTCAGGTCTCGCCGCCCGAGCTGGCGTCGCTCGCGACGTTCTCGCGCCGCGCCGCCGCCCGCACCTGGGCGTACCGCCACGCCGGGAAGCCCGGCGAGAACGCCATGAGGGACTTCCAAAGGGCCGCCTCCGATCTCGCCGAGCAGTACGACCAGGCCTCGATCGGGCGTCCCTGGGACGGACGGCAGATCGAGCACGCCGTCTACCGCATGAACGCCGCCCGCGCCGTCTACGCCGGAGCCGACCGCTACATGCCCCCCGCCCTCTGGGACGGCCGCCAGTACCACATCACGTTCCCCGACGGCCAGGTCCGGGCCGTCGAGGCGCCCTCGCAGCCGGTGATGCCACTACCGGTGGCGCCCCCGCCTGCGTACCCTGTGACGTATGCATGAGGGACCCATCGGGCCCACCTCCTGGACGAGTCCCGAAGCGCACCCGCCGCGCCCCGGGAGGCCCCACTGGAGGGAGCCCCATCCAGTCCGCGTCGGCCCGGTGGCGGCCGGCTCGGTCCTGTCCGGTCTGTGGGTGCTCCTGTGGCTCCTGGCGTACGCCAGGAGCACCGGCGATGCACTGCCCACCGGGGCGGGCTTCGCCTGGGTGACTTTGGCCGCGAGTACGATCGGAGCGGTCGCCGCCGCGCTGCTGGCGCGCTACGGTGACCGCGGGGCGGCGGTCGGCGTAGCGGCGGTCGCAGGGACGGCCGCTGGCGTCACGGGGCTCTCATGCGAGCTGTATCTTTTGCTGACCGGCGACTGGATCCTGTGGTTACATCAACCGCGGGTCGCCACATCCTTCAGTAGGTCGTATCGAACGGCTGCCCAATCGGGCCGCAGGTTCCATTGAATGAGAAGACGGGGACGGATCGTGTCGTATTTCGCTGTGGCTGTGGGCCGCGAGGGCGACGAGTGGGAGGCCGCGGAGGTCGACCTCGACGCTGTTGCCGATGTCGAGGACGCGGCCGAGGTCATGCGTGAGGCATTCCCTGACGCCGACCTGACGCTGCTGTTCGTCGATGCCGACGACGAGTACTTGACGGTGATGCGCCTCGACAATGGCGACGACTTGCGCACCTTCGGGTCCGACGCCGAGTACGCGTCGCAGTCGCGCTTGGGCGAGGCCCTCCTCGGCGACCTCGAGCCCGAGGACACCGAGGAGATCGACACCGAGGACGAGGAGTCGATCTCGGCCCGCCCGACCGAGCTTGACGCCGAGCCCGTCGGCGAGGCGGACGTGCTGGGCGACCTGGGCGTGCCCGGTTCGACCCTGCTGGCACTGTGCGCCAAGGAGGGCATGATGCCCTCCGACGTGGTCTCCGAGGTCGCCAAGGCCATCGGTTTCACCGAGGCCCTGGAAGACGCCACCGGCTCCTAGAGCCGAAGCCCCATGCAGTCCCGCCGCGATCGCCATGAGCGCTGGATGCGCCGCGCGCTCGAGATCGCGCGCACCGGAGGCCTCCCGGCGGACCCTGAACCCCACCTGAGGCCGGGCGGCCCGGCGCACCCGGCCGACGCCGCCCCGTCCGACATGACTCCCGCTGCCGCGCAGCGGCTCGCCGCACCCGACGCGAACGCCGCGCAGTTCGCCGCACCCGCCGGGCTCCGCGGAGACCTGCCGGTCGGCGCCCTCGTCATCGGGCCTGACGGGCGCGAGCTCGCCGCGGCAGCCAATGCCCGTGAGGCCCTGGGCGACCCGACCGCGCACGCCGAGGTGCTCGCGCTGCGCGCGGCGGCGGCCGCGCACGGCGACGGGTGGCGGCTCGAACGCTGCACGCTCGTGGTCACCTTGGAGCCGTGCACGATGTGCGCCGGTGCGGCGGTGCTCGCACGAGTGGGTGAAATCGTGTTCGGTGCTTGGGAACCGAAGACCGGCGCGGTCGGCTCGCTGTGGGACGTGGTGCGCGACCCGCGCCTCAACCACAACCCCGACGTTTACGGCGGCGTCCTCGAAGCCGAATCGGCGGCGATGCTCCGCGCCTATTTCGGCAGGTAAGCCGAAGGGCGGCATGGGAATCCCATACCGCCCTTCGTAGGCGCCGCGTCGGCGGCCCCGAATCCTCAGGGCTTCAACTCGATGCAGTCGACTCCGAGGAGTTCACCGAATCTGGCCGCGGTGTCGGTGGTCAAGAGCCGGCCACCGATCGTCACCGAGATACGTTGGCGCGTTGCGGCGTTCATTCGGCGGCGACGGCCTTCTCCGCTCGCTTCTCCTGCGTCCTCGCGAGGAGCTGCGCGATGTCGATGACCTCGACGTCTTCCCGGCCCGCGTCGGCGACGCCGTCCCGCAGCATCGTGGAGCAGAACGGGCAGCCCACGGCCACCGTCTTGGCGCCGGTCGCGACCGCCTCGTCGGCCCGCTCGCGGTTGACGCGCTTGCCGAGCGGCTCCTCGAGCCACATGCGGGCGCCGCCGGCGCCGCAGCAGAACGAGCGCTCCTCGGTGCGCGGCATCTCGGTGACCTCCGCGAACGACCCGAGCAGTTCCCTTGGCGGCGTGAAGATCCGGTTGTGCCGACCCAGGTAGCAGGGGTCGTGGTAGGTCAGCTTGCCCTCGTGCTCCTCCACAGGCGTGATCTTCCCGGCGTTCACCAGGTCGTTCAGCAGCTCGGTGTGGTGCACGACCTCGTACTTGCCGCCGATGTCCTCGTACTCGTTGCCGATGGTGTTGAGGCAGTGCGGGCAGGTCGCGACGATCTTCACCGCGCCGACCTCGTTCAGCGTCTCCACGTTCTGCTCGGCGAGCATCTGGTACATGAACTCGTGCCCGATGCGCCGCGCCGAATCGCCCGTGCAGGTCTCGGCCTCGCCGAGGACCGCGAACTTCACGCCCGCATCGTGCAGCAGGGTCGCGACCGCGCGGGAGGTCTTCTGCGCCTTCGGGTCGTACGCACCGGCGCAGCCGACCCAGTACAGGTACTCGAAGTCGCCGCCGGCCTCGGCGATCGGCACCTCGAAGTCGAGCGGCTCGGCCCATTTGAGGCGGTGGGCCGGGTTCTCGCCCCAAGGGTTGCCCTTGTTCTCGAGGTTCCGCAGCATGGTCTGCGCCTCCTCGGGGAAGTCCGACTCGATCATCACCATGTTCCGGCGCAGGTCCAGGATGTGGTCGACGTGCTCGATGTCGACCGGGCACTGCTCGACGCACGCGCCGCAGGTCGTGCAGGACCACAGCACGTCGGGGTCGATCACGTTGCCGATGATGTTGATCTTCTCGTGCGGGTCCGCCTCACCGCCGCGCTCGGCCGCGATCGCCGCGGCCTTCAGGTACGGCGCCTGCTCGTACAGGTGGTCGCGCAGGTCCGTGATGAGCGTCTTCGGCGAGAGCGGCTTCCCGGTGTTCCACGCGGGGCACTGCGACTGGCAGCGTCCGCATTCGGTGCAGGTCGAGAAGTCGAGCAGGCCCTTCCACGTGAAGTCGCCGATGGTGGCGACGCCGAAGGGCTGCGTCTCGGGGTCGGCGGTCTCGAAGTCGGCGGGCTCGCCGTCGATGAGCATCGGCTTGGCCGGGCCGAGCGAGACCGCGCCGTCCGCGTTGCGCTTGAAGTAGAGGTTGAAGAACGCCGTCACCCGGTGCCAGCCGATGCCCATCGACGGGATGAGCGCGAGCATGAGGAAGAACGTCCACGACACGAGGATGTCGAGGCCGGCCGCGAGCGTGACCGCGGTCAGCAGGGCGTCGTGGGACGCATCGCTGAGGGCGCCCGCGAAGAGCGACGAGACCGGCGAGGACCACTCCGGGACCTCGTCGAGCGCGACCTTGAAGACGCGGACCGCCATGTGCGAGAGGACGATCGTGAAGATCGTGGCCTCGATGTAGAAGGCCATCCACTGCCGGGAGTTCTCGAACCTGGACGACGAGCTCCGCTGCCCTGCCTCCGAGGCGGTGCCCTGCGGCGGCACCCGCATCGCCCGCGGCTGCCGGAACATCCGGATGGCGAAGAGGCCGACGATGGCCACGCCCGTGAGCACGGTGAGGATCTCCGAGGCCAGCAGCCACGGCCCCCAGTGCCCGACGAGCGGCAGGCCCCACTCGGGGTTGAGGACCTCGAAGTACGACGCGGCCAGGGCCGGGGCCAGCAGGAAGAACCCGAAGAACACCGCCCAGTGCGCGAGCCCGACCCACGTCCACTGCAGCATCCTGGTGTGCCCCAGGGACTCCCGCAGCATGGTCCTGATGCGCGCCTCGCGGTCGCCCTTGCGGGTCTTGTCGGGCGCGCCGAGCTTGATGAGCTCGAGCATCCCGAGCCCGGCTCGGACGAACAGCCCGATGGCGACCGCGGTGTACGCGAACGCGACCGTGGCCGTGACGATTTGGACGACTCCCATGGCGACCTCTCGGCAGTGGCGGTGTTCCCGATCACGATACATGTTACTGCCCGGTAGCTATCCTGTCGACAGCGCTGTCGGCGTAGCCACGGACGACCGCACGCGAGGAACGGGCCGCAATGGGCGGGTCTCGTCCTTCGCCGCACCGTGCCGCACTGCAACCGTCCTTTCGCGAAGCGCGTGTAGCTTCTGCCAGACCATCGGCACCATAACCCGACTCCCCTCGGAACCGCAGGACACCTGAATGAACCGAATCTCGACCCGGCAGCGGCGTCGCAGGCGGATCGCCGCGGCCACGGCCGCGGCCCTGGGTGCCGCCCTGATCGCCCATCCGGGCGCGGCCCAGTCCCAGGCGACACTGATCGACTGCGCCGCCCTCGGCACCGTCCCGACCACATCTCCCTGATGTTCTCTGCGGGCAAAGGGGGCGGCACCTTCGAAGCGGGTGTCGTGGTCGGCACCGGCTGGGGCAAGATGGACATCGCGATGGCCGGCGACATCACCGGCGACGGCATCCCCGACCTGCTCGCCCGGGACACCAAGTACGGCAACCTCTGGACGTATCCCGGAAACGGACTGAACGTCCTAGCCGATCCCGTCAAGATCGGGACGGGCTGGAACGCGATGAGCGCCATCGTGTCCGGGCACGACTTCAACGGCGACGGGCACGCTGACTGGCTGGCCCGCCGGAAGTCCGACGGGGCCCTGTACTTGTACAGGGGCGACGGCGCCGGCGGCTATGGCTCGCGCGTGCAGAACGGGACCGGCTGGAACTCGATGAACATCATCGCCTGACGGCGCAAGCGGAAGGGCCCGGCTTCGATCGAAGCCGGGCCCTTCCGCTTGCGCGCTATGCGGATTCGCGGACGACGATTCTCGTGCCGAGGATCGTCACCAGTGGTCCGGCCTCCTCGCCGCGGATGCGGCCGCAGAGGAGGCGGGCCATTTCGCGGCCCATGGTCTCGGTCGGCTGGTGGACGGTGGTGAGGGGCGGTTCGGCGACCTCCGCGAGCGGGGAGTCGTCGAAGCCGACCAGGGCGAGGTCCTCGGGCACTCGGATGCCCCTTTCGCGGGCGACGCGGAGCGTCGCGATCGCGAGCGGGTCGGAGTGGCAGAAGACCGCGTCGAGCTCGCCGGCGGTGTCGAAGAGGTTGCGGGCGGCCTTGATGCCGCTGGCCTCGTCGAAGCCCTCGGCGACCGACACGAGCGTCTCCTCGACCGGGAGCCGATGGCCGCGGAGGCCGTCACGGTAGCCGTTGAGGCGGTCGACGCCGACGGCCATGTCCTGCGGGCCGGCGATGAGGCCGATCCGCTGGTGGCCCTTCTCGGCCAGGTAGTCGACGGCCTGCCGGGCCCCCGAGCGGTTGTCGCAGTCGACGTACGCGATCGGGCGGAAACCGGCGGGCGTGCCGCAGAGGACGATGGGGATGCCGGCGTCCTCGAGCCGCTCCGGCAGCGGGTCGCCGGAGTGGCTCGAGACCATCATGACGCCGTCGACGTGCTGTCCCAGCAGGTACGACTCGAGGTCGGACCGGCTGCCGTCGCGCGGGGCGAACGTGAGCATGAGCCGCATGTTCTCCTCGGCGAGCTGCTCGGTGATCCCGCGCAGCACCCCCGCGAAGAACGGCTCCGACCACAGCCACTCCTGCGACTCCGTCACCACCAACGCCACGGTGTCCGTGCGCTGGGTGACGAGCGTCCTGGCCGCCTGGTTGGGGACGTACCCCAGTTCCTTGATCGCGGCCAGGACCGCCGCGCGGGTGTCCTCGGCGACCTTCGGGGAGCCGTTGATGACGCGCGACACCGTGCCCCGCCCGACGCCCGCGTGGCGGGCGACGGTGTCGAGGGTCGGCCGTCCGCCGGAACGGCGTCGGCGTTCGCTCTTCAAAGGCTCGCCGGGGGCCTCAAGCCGGGTCTCGGTCATCGTGCATCTCACCTCTGGGCGACGTTGGTGTGGATCTATTCTGCCTCACGGTTCGAACGGGCACGTCGCACCAGGTCGCCGTACCAGCGACCGGAGTCCTTGACCGTGCGCTCACCGGTCTCGAAGTCGACGTACACCAGTCCGAACCGCTTCGTGTAGCCCCAGGCCCATTCGAAGTTGTCGGCGAGCGACCAGGCGAAATACCCGACGAGCGGCACGCCGGCCTCGAGGGCGTCGGCGCACGCGGCCAGGTGGTCGTGCGCGTACTCGAGCCGCTCCGGGTCGTGGATCTGCCCGTCCTCGATCTTGTCGGGGAAGGCCGAGCCGTTCTCGGTGACCGCGAGCCGCACGTCCGGGTAGCCGGCGTGAAGGCGCGTCAGCGTCTCGGTGAGCCCGCCCGGGTCGATCTCCCAGCCCATGTCCGTGACGGGGAGCCCGGCGGAGACGAAGCCGATGTGCTCGTTGGCCGGCCACGCCGATCCGGCGCCCGTGGGCGCCGCGGAAGCCGAGGCCGCGCCCCCGTTACCGGTAACGGTGAAGCGGCTGTAGTAGTTCACCGAGAGCACGTCCACGGGCGCGTTGATGAGCGCCATGTCGCCGTCCTCGACGAACGAGAAGTCGGTGACCGCCTTGAAGTCCTCGACGATGTCCTCGGGGTAGGCCCCGCGCAGGGCCGCTTCGGTGAACCAGCGGTTCTGGACGCCGTCGACGCGGCGCGCGGCGTCGATGTCGACGGGCGTCTCGGTGGCGGCGTGCACCGGGTAGAAGTTCAGCCCGACGCTCACGACGGCTTCGGGGTCAGCGGCCTTGATGGCGCGGGCGGCGAGGCCGTGGCCGAGCATGAGGTGGTGCGCGGCGGCGATGGACGCGGCCGGCTCGCGGCGCCCGGGGGCGTGCTCGCCCGAGGCGTAGCCGAGGAACGCGGCGCACCAGGGCTCGTTCACCGTGATCCAGTGCTTGACGCGGTCGCCGAGGGCCGCGTGCGCGATGGACGCGAACTGGCCGAAGCGCTCGGCGGTGGCCCGCACGGGCCACCCGCCGGCGTCTTCGAGGGCTTGCGGGAGGTCCCAGTGGTAGAGGGTGATCCACGGGGTGATGCCCTCGGCGAGGAGGGCGTCCACGAGGTCGGAGTAGTAGACGAGTCCCGCTTCGTTGACGCGGCCGTCGCCGTCGGGGCAGATCCGGGGCCACGACAGCGAGAAGCGGTAGGCGCTCAGTCCGAGGGCCTTGATGGTGGCGACGTCCTCGGGGATGCTGCGGTAGGAGTCGATCGCGGTGTCGCCGTTGGAGCCGTCGACCACCCGGCCCGGCTCGTTCACGAACGCGTCCCAGATGGACGGTCCGCGGCCGTCGGCGCCGGTCGACCCCTCGACTTGGTAGGAGGAGGTCGCCGCGCCCCAGGTGAACCCTGTCGGGAACCGCGCCGCGAGCGCGTCGGTTTCGATTTCGTTGGTCATTACTTGCCAGAACCTTCCATGATGCCGTGCACGATCTGCCGTCCGAAGATGACGAACAGGATCGCGATAGGGATGATCGAGATCAGCGTCCCGGTGAAGACCATTGAGAGGTCCGCCGACCACGTGGCGGTGGAGATCTGGCGGATGGCGAGCTGGACGGTGGGGTTCTCGTCGCTCAGCACCATGAAGGGCCAGAGGAACTCGTTCCAGTTGAGCATGAAGGTCAGCAGGCCCAGGACGACCATCGCCGGGCGGAGCGCGGGGAGCACGATGCGCCACCAGATGCCGAGGGTGGAGGCGCCGTCGATGCGGGCGGCCTCGATGATCTCGTCGGGCACGGACTGTTCCACGTACTGGCGCATGAGGAAGACCCCGAACCCGTTGATGAGGAACGGCAGGATCGCGGCCTGGAGGGTGTCGAGCCATCCGAGTTCGACCATGACCATGTACAGCGGCACGATGCCGAGCTGCTGGAGCGGCACCATCATCGAGAACAGCACGGTGCCCATGAGCACCTTGGAACCGCGGAACCGGAGTTTGGCGAACGCGAACCCGACGAGGGTGGAGAGCAGCACCACCGAGATCGTGACGGTGCCGGTGATGATGAGCGAGTTCCGCAGGCCCAGCAGGAGGTTGGCCTCGGGGTTGGTGAGGGCCTCTTGGATATGCTCGCCGAGGTTGCCGCCGGGAAGGAGCGCGGGCGGGAATCCGGAGGCGTCCGTTGTGGTGCGGGAGGCGATGACGATCATCCAGTACAGCGGGAAGATCGAGAGGATCGCGACGCCGGCGAGGCCCAGGCGGGTGAGCATCGTCGGGGCGAGGATGCCGCCGGCAGGGGAGGAGGACGGTTTCCGGCGCTTCGGCTTGGGTGCCTTCGGCGGGGGCGCGGCGGCGGTCGCTTGGTCGCGGGGCGCGGTGGCGGTGCTCATTTGTTCCCCTGGATGCGGTTGACGACGAGGAAGTTGATGGCGGCGACGATGCCGATGACGATGAAGAGCAGCCACCCGGCTGCCGAGGAGATGCCGTAGTTGCCGTGGGTGCGCAGGATGTCGACCAGGACCATCGCGGTGGTCTGGAACTGGCCGTCCGCGCCGCCGTTGAGCTGCCCGCCGCCGAACATCATGGGTTCGACGAACATGGTCATGCCGCCGACGGAGGAGACGAAGACGGTGAAGATGAGGATCGGCTTGAGCTGGGGGATGGTGATCTTCCAGAACTGCTGCCGGGGCGAGGCGCCGTCGACCGTGGCGGCCTCGTAGAGGTTGCGCGGGATGGTCTGCATGGCGGCCAGGAAGATCAGGGCGTTGTATCCCATCCAGCGCCAGTCCACCATGGATGAGATGGCGAACCAGGAGGAGAAGCGCCCCACCTGCCAGTCGACGCGATCGAGGCCGATGAGTTCGAGCCCGCCGTTCACCATGCCGTACTCGTTGCCCCAGATGCGGGCGAAGATGACGCCGACGGCGACCACCGAGGTCACGATGGGGGCGAGGATGAGCATTCGCCACAGCATCGCCCGCTTGATCATCTTGTTGAGCGCGTTGGCGACCATGAGGGCGCACACGATCTGCGGGACGGTGGCCATGACGAACATCCCGAGCGTGTTGACGACCGACCAGTTGAAGCGGTCGTACGTCGTCAGCAGGAACTCGTAGTTGTCGAGTCCCACGAACTCCCTTTCGGGGTTCCCCAGCTTCCAGGAGTGGAGTGAGGCGTACAGCGTGTACGCCATGGGGAAGACACCGAAGACGGCGAAGAAGATGAAGTACGGGGACACCAGCGCGTAGGGCATGGCCTTGGCGTCGACTCTGGTGAGCTTCTCCCGCCAGGTGAGGCGCGGTGCGGCGTTGCGGGTGGTCATGGGGCCTTCCTTGCTCATTTACGGCTCGCAAGCTTCGCCGAGACTGCTCATTCACGGCTCGCAAGCTTCGCCGAGACTGCTCATTCACGGCTCGCAGGCTTCGCCGAGACTGCTCATTCACGGCTCGCAGGCTTCGCCGAGACTGCTCATCTACGGCACGCGAGCTTCGCCGAGACTGCTCGTTTTCGGCTCGCAGGCTTCGAGACCGGAACGGTCGCGGCGTGGCCCGCCGGGCCGACCGCCTGTGGTGCTCTCCCGCTGCGGGCCTGATGTGCCGGGACGATCCTGCGGTGCCGGTACCGCGGGGGCGGGATGGACGTTGGGGGGAGCCGG
>NZ_JAERMK010000028.1 GCF_016918015.1 Glycomyces sp. YM15 | reverse complement strand
GCAGGAAAGCATGCCGCTCCGCGGTCAGCTTCCTCGGGCCCTGAGCTTTGGTCCGGTTCTGACGGATCTGGAAGTCCATCGCAATCCCTTGTAGATCAAGGTGTTGCAACGACTCCTAGAACCCAAGAAGCGGACCGGCCCTTTCGCGTTCATCGTCCGTTCAGTCCCGGTGTGAGCCGCGAGTCTTTGGGCACCCCAGAGAGCGATGTTGTTCACACCGGATTGCTACCCTTGACCGCGCAAGGCACACCCGCGACCGGAGGAGGTGAGGGCCATGGGCGACGACCCCGGATCTAGTCGAGATACCGACGTGTTCTTCCCATTTCCCTTTTACCGTGCTCCGCGTCCTCTTACATTGAAGCGGGCAGCCTGACCTGCGGCGAACGCGCCGCTGCATGAGGTCGGGGCACGGCCCTTTCCTCATGTAATGGAGGTGGCTGCCATGGCTCAGGTCATCCAGCCCATTTCGCCCGCGGCGGTAGACGAGCTCGCGGCGCTCCGCCTGGAACTCGCCGACACCTCGACCGTCGAACTCGCCGAAGAACTGCCCCGCATGGACCTGGCCGAGCAGGCCCTCCGGTTCCGGCTGCTCCCCAAGGACCGCGCACTCGCGGTCTTCGAAGAGCTCGACACCGTCCACCAGCAGGAACTCATCGACGGACTCAAGACCGACACCGTCCGCGAACTGCTCGACTCGATGGAGGCCGACGACCGGGCCAAGCTCTTCGACGAGATGCCCGCCAAGGTCGCGACCCGCTTCCAGTCCCAGCTGAGCGCCGCCGACCGGCGCATCACGGCGCAGCTGCTCGGCTACGAGCCCGAGTCGGCCGGGCGCATCATGACGCCCGACTACGTGTCGCTGCGCGCCTCGATGACCGCGGCCGCCGCGATCGAGCGCATCCGCCACCTGCGCGAACGCCCCCGGCACCTCGACGTGCTGCCGGTGACCGACGGGCACCGCAAGCTCCTCGGCACCGTCACGCTCGCCGACCTCGTGAGCGCCGACCCCGACACGCCCGTGCACGAGCTCATCGCGGACGAGCACTACCAGGTCTCGACCGACACCGACCAGGAGGAGGCGGCCCGGCTCATCCAGGAGGCCAACCTCATCGCGCTCTCCGTGGTCGACCACGAGGAACGCCTCGTCGGCCTCATCACCTGGGACGACGCCATGGAGATCCTCGAAGCCGAGGACACCGAGGACGCCGCCCGTGCCGGTGCCGCCGAGCCGCTCGAACGCCCCTACCTCTCGGCGGGCGTGTTCATGCTGGCCCGCAAGCGCGCGGTGTGGCTGCTCATCCTCGCCGTCTCGGCCTCGCTCACGGTGACCGTGCTCAACTACTACGAGTCCTACCTCGCGAACGTCACCGTCCTCGCGGTGTTCATCTCCCTGCTCACGGGCACCGGCGGCAACTCCGGATCGCAGGCGTCGGTGACGATCATCCGCGCCATGGCCGTCGGCGAGGTCCGCTTCTCCGACGCCTTCCGGATCACCTGGCGCGAATCGCGGGTGGGGTTCCTGCTCGGGGCGATGCTCGCCGTCGTCGGCGGGCCCGTGGTCGGCTTCGTCTACGGCTGGGACATCGGGCTCATCATCGCGGCGACGCTCCTGGTGATCTGCACCTGGTCCACGTTCGTCGGCTCGCTGCTGCCGTTGCTGGCGAAGAAGGTGGGCATCGACCCGGCCCTCGTCTCGGCGCCGATGGTCTCGACCCTGTGCGACGCGACCGGCCTGCTCATCTACTTCTCGGTCGCCGCACTGGTCCTCGGCCCGGTCCTCACCGGCTGAGCTGCAAGCGAAAGGCCCAGAAGCCGTGCCGCTTCTGGGCCTCATTCCCGCCCGGATCCCGCCGCCCCGCGGCGCGGGCCCGGGCGTCCGCTACCGCGCAGCGGACCCGTCGGCGAGCTCCGCTTCCAGGAACTCGGTGCGCTGCTGGATCGTCGTCTTCAGGGACTCCGCGGCTGCCGCGATATCGGCGGCGCCGTTGCGTTCCGCGGCCGCCGCTGCGGTGTCGACCGCTTCCGCGGCCGCTCCACTGGCGTAGAGCCGTTCGTAGAGGTCGTTGTAGGCCTCCATGTAGACCGATCCGAACGCGTCGGACTCGAGGAACCGCTGTTTGAAATCACTCGCGCCCGACGACATGCCGCCCATGCCTTCAGGCCGCTCGCCGTCGCCGGGCAACTCCATGCCCTCGGGCAACTCCATGCCTTCAGGCATCTCCATGCCCTCGGGCATCCCACCCATGCCGCCACCGCCGCCCATGATCGATCCGGACTCGCCGGGCGCCAGTTCAGCGTTGGTCAGCGACAGGTCGAGGTCCCAGGTGATCACCGAGATCAGGCCGGTGTCGTAGTCGTACCAGAGGTAGTAGTTACTGCCGGGTCCGGCCATGTCGTCGCTGTTGGCGATCAGGTTCTGCAGCGCGGTGTAGTTCGCGAACGATGCGACGTCGACCCATTCGGCGAGTTCGGCGTCGAAGGTCGCGTCGTCGGCCGAGTCCAGCCATTCCAGGAAGTCGATGATCGGCTGCACGTCCGCCGAGCCCTCCATGGTGACCAGTTTGAAGTCGTCCTCGTACTCGCCGGGATCCTGCCCCTGGTAAGCGAACTGGCCCCCGGCCCGGCCCTTGTAGAGCACGCCTTCGCTCGCGCCGTACTCCTCGTCGGCCCAGGTCACGTCCATGACGTCCACGACTCGGCGCGTCACCGCCTCCGAGCCGTTCACCGAGACCTTCGAGTAGGTCCAGTCGTAGCTCGGCTCGCCACTGGCCTCCACGAGTTCCAGCGAGACGGCCTCGGTCAGGGTCGAGCCCCCCATGCCCGAGTCGACTCGCAGCGTGATCTGCTGATTGCCCTGGTAGACCTGGCCATCGATGAACTTGGAGAAGTCGACCAGCCACGGGAGCGATTCCGGTTCGTCGAAACTCAGCGAACCGCCCATGCCGCCCATGCCGCGCTCGCCGCCGCCGGGCATCCCCATGCCCTCCGGCATTTCCATCCCCTCGGGCATCCCCATGCCTTCAGGCATCTCCATGCCGCCCGCGGTGACGTCTCCTCCGAGGCCCGCCAGGGTCGAGTTGCCCTTGAGGCGGATGCCGACGTCGGTGATGGTCACGCCGTCGACGGTGATGTCGGCCTTGACCCATGCCTTCTCGCCGGAGTCCTGGAACGTCTCGATCATCTGCCGGTAGTCGTCCTCGTCGTACGCGAGGCTGATCTCGTGCGCCACCGAGGTGTCGAACAGGTCGACGGTGCCCTGGACATCGTTGGTGATGACGAATCCCTCGTTGGCGTCCGAGGTCACGACCGCACTGACGCGGATCGTGCCGACCGCCGCCACCAGGACAGCGACCAGGCCGATCGACCCGACGATGAGCTTCCAGTGATGCCGAACGCTCACCGGGATCCGGTGCCGCAGTGCTCTGGCGTTCATGGCTAGAGGTCCGTCTGGTCGTAGCCGGTCAGCACCGTCACCTGCTGTCCTTGCGTGATGTCGCGCAGCTCGCCGAGGAGTCCGGCCGCGCTCTTGCCCTTCTTGAGGCGGACGGTGTACGTCATCTCCGTCAGGGCGCCGCCTCTGATGGTCTCGATGCTGACCTGCTCGTACTCGTCGGTGTGGCGGATGAGGACGTCGTCGACGTCGCCGGCCATGTCCTCATGCGCCGGCACCTGCACCTTGACGACCTGGCGCTGCACGTTGTGCGCGAACCAGTCGAAGCGGTGCATGATGAGCAGCACCAGGCAGATCACGGCGGTGGCGATGACCGCCAGCAGGTAGAACCGAGTGCCGCAGGCCATGCCCACGCCCATCACCAGGAATATGTACCCGACGTCGCGGGTCTCCTTGAGCGCGTTGCGGAACCGGATGATCGACAGGGCGCCGACGAGTGCGAACGCCCGCGCCACGTTCGAGCCGACGATCAGCATGATCATCGCGATGATCATGCCCATGACGATCAGGGTCTGGACGTACGACTGGCTGTAGGAGACGTTGCGGTGGGTCCGGCGGTACACCAGCGAGATCACGCAGCTGAGTACGAACGAGAGCGTCAACGAGATCGCGATGTCGGCGACGCTGAACTCACCCGAGAGATCGGTGAAGTTGGTCAGGAAATCCATCTGGACGACTGCTTTCCGCAGATAGTGGGCGATGCCCGGTCGGTTACTTGTCGACGGAGGGCGCCGGCGTCGCGGTGCCCTCCCGTTTGGCGTGGACGGAGAAGTCCTCCTCGACGGGGAGGTGGAACACCGAGCGCGGCGCCTGCCCGAAGGCCTCGATGCTCTGGCAGTACTTGGAGATCCGCACGACGGACATGCCCAGGCGAGCCGCCATGTCGGTGACCCAGTACGGGACCCGCTCGTTGGCCTTGACCTCGACGATCGCCTTGTGCGGCGGGATGATGAGCCGGTTCTCCACCTCGGCGCCGAGGTGGAAGTCGCGGTCGCGTCCGCGCACCCGGTGGTCGATGGTGACGCGCAGTCCGAGGTCCGCGTCCGAGCCGAGGTAGGCCTCGCGGTTGTAGGCCGTGATCGCGGTCGGACGCAGTCCGTGCCCTTCGACGAGCCCCAGCACTTCCTCGAGGAACGGCCGCTGCTCGGGCTCATGGCCGATCAGGACCCGCTCATCGCACAGCTCGCGGGCCAGCAGGTACGGCACCTTGACGCGCCGCTTCTGCGTCACCCGGTTGACCCGCTGCTTGATCTCGATGTAGACGGGCGAGTCGTCGTGGCGCTCGTGGCGTTCGCCGTAGGCGCGCACCCGCAGTTTGCGGCGGAACCGCAGGCCCTCGATCTTCTCCCAGTAGTACCGCAGCGAGGTCGAGTCGTAGTAGAGGCTGGTCACCGGGTACCCGCCGCGGGTCGTGAACGGGTCGGCCTCCATGCGAGCGGCCAGCTCCTCGCGCAGCCGCGGCACCTCCTCGTACGAGAGGAGGTACTTGATCTCGAACCGGTTGAACGAGTGCAGCGCGCTCGCCGTGCGGCGCAGATGGCCGGAACCAATGGAGTCAGGCGGCATGCCCGTTTCGCTCATCGGCGCTCCTTGTCGTTGGGAACGCGATGAGTGAAACCGGGCGGACTCGGACTGAACCCCGGGTTAACTCAAGAAGACCTCAAGGTGTATCACGGATTGGTAACGGCACTCAGTCTCGTTGCGGCGGGCTCGATTCGGTGCCGTTCTGGATCACGGTGTCGTCGACCTGGTCCTCGGTGGAGATCTCGGTGTCGTCGACCTGGTCCTCGGTGGGGATCACGGTGCGGTCGAGCGTCACGTCGGTCTCCGTGCCCGAACCCACCGAGATGGAGTCGTACGCGGTGAGCGCCTTCGTCGTCGGATCGAAGTAGAGGACGTCCATCTCCATCCGCATCGGCTCCTCGGACTGGAAGTTCCGCAGCCCGGCCGCGCCGGTCGAACCCTCGACCATGAGGGTGGTGCCCTCGCCGAGGTCCTGGACCGCCCGCTCGTGCGTGTGCCCGGCCAGGACCAGCGGCACCACGCCCGTGAGCGGCACCGCCATCGGCGGCTCGTGCACCATCGCCAGGTCGGCCCCGCCCGCGTCGACGATCGCCTGTTCCAGCCGCTCGCCCGACTCGGCGAGCATCTGCTTCGCGTACTCGCTCGACGGCTGCGCGCCCTTGTCAGGCGTGAAGCGCGGGTCCGCGACCCCGCCGAACCGCAGGCCGGCGATCTCCTGCACCTCGCCGTCGAGCACGATCACGTTCTCGTAGGCCGAGAGCGCCGCCACCGTCGTCACCGAGTCGTGGTTGCCCTTCACGAACACGTACGGCACGTCGATCTGCTCCACGCCCCGCGAGAAGATCTCGGCCTCCTGCTCCGAGCCCCAGTCGTTCAAGTCGCCGGTGTCGGCCACCGCGTCGATGTCGAACTGGTCGACCACCGACTCCATGAGGTGCCAGGCGGAAGGGTTCAGATGGATGTCCGAGACGTGCAGGACCCGGATCGAGTCGTCGTTGATGCCCAGCTGCGGCATGTCCATCGCGAGCGCGTAGAACTCGGAGATGTTCGTGACGAACTTCTGCAGGTTCGCGACGTACTCCTCGTAGTTCACCGCGATGTCCTCAGCGTTGCCGACCACGCTGGGCGCGTAAGCGAGCAGTCCCTCATAGCGCGGCTGCGAGATCGATTCGGCGCGCAGCGTCGTGGCCGCGTACCCCATGAGCGCGGCCGTGACCGCGAGCGAGGTGACGCCGGTGAGCAGCGCCCGCCGCATGGTCCGGAACGCGAGTGCGCCGACGAGCAGCCCGCACAGGGTCACGATCGCGAGCGCTTCGACGACGACGCGGACCACGGCCTCGGTGACGTCGGAGGCGAGGCTCTTGGAGGCGCTGGTGACGCCGCCGGGGGTGTTGATGATGTCCTGCGCCTCGATCGGGTCGACGGAGTCGAGGCTGAGGTTGAGCCCGATCGGCCCGTCGTGGCTGTCGAAGATGACGTCGCCGAGGGGCGGGATGGTCACGATGGTCTCGCCGGAGAGGTCCGGGTGGAGCGAGACGGTGGTGTCGAAGGGGCCGATGTCGGCTTTGGTGCCGCCGACGAGCGCGAGGCCCCCGGCTGCGGCGCCGGTGCCGACGATCAGGATCGCGGCGACCACGGCGAACTGCCTGATCCGTTCGGAGCGGCGCAGCCTCGACCAGCCCGCTCTCGATCTGCGCCACAAGGACTTCGCACGCCTCCCGGCGGGTCGGAGGACGTCCTGGATGCGATGCGGTGCGGCGGGGGGCCGGTCGTTCATCTAGTGCCTTTCTCGAGAGGCTTGGCGGTGGTCCATACGGCTCAGACTCTTCCCTGGGCCGCGTAACCGGTGGAGAAGCGGATGATCCGGTCGTCGGTGTCGTGCGGGGTGCAGCCGCGGTCTTCGGTGCACCGGCCGTCGCGGTTGGAGGTCGTCACCCAGAGCATCCCGTCGGGGCCCATCGCGACCGATCGTAGCCGACCGAACTCGTTGACCGCGGTCGCTCGCGGTTCGGCGGCGGGCGTGCCTGACGGGTCGAATTGAACGGTCCAGAGGCGCTGTCCGCGCAGGCAGGCGGTGACGAGGGTGTCGTCGACGAAGACGGCTCCGGCGCAGGAGGCCTCGAAGGGCTCCCAGGTGAGGGCGGGGTCGGTGTAGGCGTCCTCGGTGTCGTCGCCCTCGAAGTACGGCCAGCCGTAGTTGTTCCCCGCTTCGATGAGGTTGACCTCGTCGGCGATGTCCTGGCCGAACTCGGTGGCGTAGAGCTGCCCGTCGGCGTTCCAGGCGAGGCCTTGGACGTTGCGGTGGCCGAGGGTGTAGACGGGGGAGTCGGGGTCGGGGTTGCCTTCGGCCGGTTCGCCTTCGGGCGTGATGCGGAGGATCTTGCCGCCGAGGGATCGGGGGTCCTGGGCGTTGCCGCCGTCCCCGCCGTCGCCGGTGGCGGCGTAGAGGAGGCCGTCGGGCCCGAATTCGAGGGCGCCGCCGTTGTGGCCCGGCCCGGCCGGGATGCCGGTCAGGATCGGCTCGGGGGCGGCGTCGGAGCCGGTGTCGATCTTCGCGATGCGGTTGTCGGTGCCGGTCGTGTAGTACGCGAACACCGTGGCGTCGGTGTCGAATGCGGGGGACACGGCGAGACCGAGGAGGCCGCCTTCGCCGGTGTCGGCGATGTCGACGGTACGCAGTTCCTCGGGTTCGCCCGCGGTGCCGTCGTCGCCGAGGGGTATGGCGAGCAGGCGTCCGGTGGTGCGCTCGCCGACGATGGCCGTGCCGTCGGGCAGGAAGTCGAGGCCCCAGGGGACTTCGAGGTCCTGGGCGACGACGTCCATGAACGAGGTCTGCTCCTGGGGCGCGCCGCTCGGGGTGGGGAGGTTCGGGGGTTCGGCGGTCTCGGGTTCGGGCGGCTCGCCGAACGAGCACGACGCGAGCGTGAGTGCGGCGGCGGTGGCCGCCGCGGCCGAGAGCAACCTGCGCATGGCCCCAAGACTATAGGTCGCAGGTGACGACGGATCGGCGCAGTTTTCCACGCCCCACGGTTCCCCGATTCCGGCGGGGTTAACCCCGCCGCCGTTCAGTTCGGGCTTTGGTCGTGGTGTCCGGGCCCGACCCACTGGCGGACCTCGGGACACCGATGCCCGGGACGACGACCCGACCAGCGCCCTGCCTGAACGGCATCGGGGCCGACCCCTTCGGCCGGAAATGCGAGATCCTATAGGATAACTCTCGCGGAGGACGACCGACCGGAGGGAAGCGCTGTGGCCGTGAAGGTGTGGATCGCGCACGAGGAGGGCCGCGCCCTGCTCGGCCCGCTTCCGGAAGACGTCGAGGTCGAGGTCTACGACGGTCGCGGCGACTACCCCTCCGATCCGGCGACGCTCGACTTCTGGGTGCCGCCGTTCCTCGCACAGTCGAAGGTCACGACCCCGTTGCGGGACATGACCTCCCTCAAGGCGATCCAGCTCCTCAGCGCCGGCGCGGAAGTCTGGGTCCCGGCCGTCCCGCCGGGCGTGGTCCTCTGCGACGCGCGCGGCGTGCACACCGGCGTGACCGCCGAATGGACGCTCGGCGCGGTCATCGCCTCCATGCGCGGCTTCGACGTCTTCGCGCGCAAGCAATCCCGCCACGAGTGGAAGGTCGAGTGGACCACCACGGTGGTGGGCAAGCGCGCCCTCATCGTCGGCGCGGGCGACATCGGCGAGAAGGTCGCCGAGGTCCTCACGGTGCTCGGCGTCGAGGTCGAGAAGGTCGCGCGCCGCGGCCGACCGGGCGTGCACCCCATCGACCGGATCGACGCGCTCCTGCCCGAGTTCGACGTGGTGATCCTGATCCTGCCGCTCACCGACGCCACGCGCGGCCTGGTGGACGCGAAGTTCCTGGCCCGTATGAAGGACGGCGCGCTCCTGGTCAACGCCGCGCGCGGCCCGATCGTGGACACCGATGCGCTCGTGGCCGAGGTGGCCTCCGGCCGCCTGCGCTGCGCCGTCGACGTCGTCGACCCCGAACCGCTGCCCGCGGACCACCCGCTCTGGGGCCTCGAAGGCGCGCTCATCACCCCGCACGCCGGCGCTTCGGTCGACGGCACCCTCGACCGCGCCTACGCGCCGATCGGGGCCCAGATCCGCCGCTTCGCGGCAGGTGAACCCTTGGCGAACGTGGTCAGCGATGGCTACTAGGCGTCGTCGCCCTCTTTCAACTGCTGGCCGCCGATGGCGAGGACCTGGGGGAGGTTCTCGGGCTTGAGCGGGTCGAGGCGGACCTGCGACTGGTCGTCCAATATGGCCGCCACACCCTCGTTGCCGTGGGCGAAGCCGTCGATGTGCCGCCACGCGATCGTGCGGCTGGAGAAGAGGCCGCGCACGGCGATGCCCTCGCTCGTGACGTCGACGCCGGAACGCCAGGCCCACATGGAGACCGCGACCGGCGCGAGGAGCAGTGCGAGGCCCACGACCGCCGAGAACGCGCCCCAGACGGGCTGCTCGACCATGAGCGCCACGGAGAGCGGCATCACGGTCAGCCAGGCGACGAAGGCCGCGCCGGTGACCGCCGCCGGTCGGCGGATCCGCAGCCGGCGGCCACTGGGCCGGGCGCCGCGGATCGGTCCGGTGGAGGCATCGGTACTCGTCATGGGACCAGCCTGACACACCCGGGCACGGGGTACGCAAAGTGCCCGGTCCGGTTTCTGTCGGATTGTCGCTTGACGCGGGCGTCGAACGTGGCACGATCAGCTGAGGAGCAGCGGCACAAGCCTGGTGGGGGTGGACGTGGCCGTCAAGATCACATTCCGACCGACGACGCGCCAGGTGCTCGGTCGGGCGCTGTTCCTCTCCGGCCTCTCGCTCTTCGCCGCCCTCGTTCCGGCCGTGGCGTACATGCTCGCCGTGGGCCGCTGGTACCACTACACGCTGCTCGCGCTCGTCCTCGTCGCGATCGCCGTCGCACTGGGAGTCGCGTACGCGGGGGCGCGGGGCCGCGGGGTCGTGCTCGACGAGCGCGGCGTTCATCCGCTCAAAGCCGTCGCCTCCCAGAAGCACACGGAGCGCTTCGCGGCGTGGACCGATATCGCCGACATCAGGGCCGAGCGCCGGGCGAGCCGCACCGTCCCGGTGGTGTACCTCCTCGACCCCGAGCAGAAGCCGTGGCGGCTCCAGGCCCCGTACTCGGGGCGCGCGCTCTCGACCGACGACGATCTCGACGAGAAGATCTTCGTGATGCGCAGCCTCTGGGACGCGTACAAGCGGGGCCTCCCGCCATATCGCCAACGCCCCTAGCTGCATCGATGGACGTCGATCGGTAAAGGTTCGCCAAGATCACCGAAACTTTCGAAACAGTTCAGTGGTTATTCAGTGGTATGCGATTGCCATTTGTGACCTTATCGTGACCTTGAGCGCGTCCCGTGGCCTTGACCACGTTTTTATGGTGCCGTAACCTCACCGCTATTACCGAAAGTTTTCGGAGCATTTCCGGAAATAGTTTCGATAATGGTGCGGTCGTGCCGGGTCGCGCCACTACCCCCACGGAAGGAGCGCTCACCGATGAGCACTCAGCAGCCCCGTTCCAGCCTGTTCACGAAGAAGCGGGAAGGGGCCCTCCAGTGGCCCGCCCCCCACCTCAGCCGCCGCGGACTCGTCCTCTCCGGCGCCACTGCCCTCACCGCCTCCGCCGCAGGCTGCTCCTGGTTCTCCACCGAACCCGAAGGCCGGGGCGGCGGTGGCGGCGACAAGGGCAGGGAAGCGCCGATGCTCGCCGAACGCGTCGAAGCCGGCGAGCTCCCGCCCGTCGAGGAACGCCTGCCCAAGGAACCCGTCGTCATCAAGGTCGCCGAGGACATGGGCGTCTACGGCGGCGAGTGGAACACCGCCATCACCGGCGCCTCCGACGGCCCGTGGCTCTTCCGCACCATCAACTACGAGCCGCTGCTCAAGAAGAACCGCGACTTCACCGAGATCGAACTGAACCTCGCCTCGGCCTTCGAGCCCAACGAGGACGCCAGCGAATTCACCATCACGCTCCGCGAAGGGCTGAAATGGTCCGACGGCGAGCCGCTGACCACCGCCGACGTCGAGTTCGCCTTCCACGACGTCAACCTCGACCCCGACCTCACCGCCGCCGTCCCGACCGAGCTCACCGGCCCCGACGGCGCCCCCGCCGAACTCGAGATCGTCGACGACCGCACCTTCATCGTCCGCTTCAGCGGTCCCAAGCCCCTCTTCGAGGACAACATGGCCAGTGGCGTCTCCGGGCAGCGCTTCACCTGGTACCCGCGCCACTACCTCGAGCAGTTCCACCTCACCTACAACCCGAACGCCGAGCAGGAGGCCATCGACGCGGGCTTCGACGGCTGGATCACCCGCTTCACCAACCTCGGCAACCTCTGGAACTTCCAGTGGGAGAACCCGGACCTCCCCACGCTCATGGCGTGGACGTGCAAGCAACCGGTCTCCAGCGAGGACTACGCCCTCTTCGAACGCAACCCCTACTACTACAAGGTGGACGAGGAAGGCAGCCAGCTGCCGTACATCGACTCGGTGCGCTACAACATCATCGCCGACGTCGAGACCATGTTCGCCCACGCGCTCAACGGCGAATACCACTTCCACTCGCGCCACTTCAACGACAACGCCCACCGCGCCGACGCCGTCGACAACGAGGAGTCCGGGAACTACACCGTCCTCGACCTCACCTCGACCTACTCCACCGACATGAACATCGCGTTCAACCTGAACCACACCGATGTCGGACTGCGGAAGATCTTCCAGGACAAGCAGTTCCGCATCGCCATGTCGCACGCCGTCAACCGCCGGGAGCTCATCGACGTCCTCTGGAACCGCGTCGGCGAACCCAGCCAGGCCGCCCCGCGGCCCGAGTCGAAGTTCTACGACGAGGCGTTCGCCACCCAGTACCTCGAGTTCGACGCCGCGCTCGCCAATCAGACCCTCGACCAGGCCGGCTACACCGCCGGGTCCGACGGGGTCCGCACCGCCGCCGACGGCACCAAGCTCGAGTTCACCGTCGCGATCGCCGACGACGCGCTCCTCGGCACCACCTGGATCGACGCGATGGACATGATCAAGGACATGTGGGCCGACGTCGGCGTCACCCTCCACATCAACGCGCAGCCGCGCGAGGTCTGGCAGGCCGCCGTCGACGAGGGCGACTTCGACTGCACCGTATGGACGGGCGACGGCGGCGCGATCGACGAGACCGTCTCCGTCTACTGGTACATGGCCGCGGGCCCCGGCGGCGGCGCCTTCTTCGCCCGCCAGTGGTCGGCGCACTACACGCTGGGCGGCGTCCAGGACGCCGAGATGGTCGAGCCGCCGCCCCCGCCGATCACCGAGCAGCACGACCTGTACGACCAGTTCATGCTCGAGCCCGACGAGGCCGCCCGCGACGAGATCTTCAAGCAGATCCTCGCCATCGCCAAAGAGCAGTTCTACGCGATCGGCACCGTACGCGGCCAGGGCTCGTGGGCCGTCGTCTCGAACACGCTCCACAACGTGGGCGGCGAGATGCCGGAGAACCCCTCCTACGGGACGCCCTCGCCCGCCCGCCCCGAGCAGTGGTTCATCCAGGAGTAGACCGGTGATCTCCTATCTGGGCCGCCGGGCGGCCTACATGGCGGCGACGCTGGTGGCGATCTCACTGGTCGTCTTCGTCATCATCAACCTGCCGCCCGGCGACTTCGTCACCGCGCTCACCGCGAAGTACAACGTGATGGGCCAGGGCCTCACCGAGGCCGACATCGCCGGGCTCCGCGTCCGGTACGGCCTGGACGGCAACGTGTTCGAGCAGTACTGGCACTGGGTCACGCAGATCGTCCAGGGCGACCTGGGGACCTCGTTCGAGTACGAGCGGCCGGTCGCGGACGTCATCGGGCCGCGCCTCGGGGCCACGATCGGCGTCTCGTTCGTGACGCTCCTCGTGACCTGGGGCCTGGCCTTCCCGATCGGCGTGTACTCGGCGGTCAGGCAGCGCTCGATCGGCGACTACGCCGTCACCACGGTCGGCTTCCTCGGCCTCGCCACCCCGAACTTCCTGATCGCGCTGGTGTTCATCTACTTCAGTGTGACCTGGTTCGGATCGGTCCCTTCGGGACTGTGCTCGCCGGAGTGGTGCGACTCGGCCTGGAACCTCGGCAAACTGCTCGACCTCCTGGGACATCTGTGGATCCCGATGATCGTGATCGGCACCGGCGGCGTGGCGGGCCTGGTGCGGATCATCCGCAACAACCTGCTCGACGAGCTGCACCGCCCGTATGTCACCGCCGCCCGGGCCCGGGGCGTCCCCGAGAAGCAGCTGCTGCGCCGCTACCCGCTGCGCGTGGCGCTCAACCCGTTCGTCTCCACGATCGGATGGGTGCTGCCGATGCTCCTGGTCGGCGACATCGTGGTCGGCCAGATCCTCGGACTGCCGACGCTGGGGCCGATCCTCTTGGGGGCCTTGCGCTCCCAGGACATGTACCTGGCCGGTTCGATCATCATGATCCTCAGCGCCGTCACCGTGATCGGCACCCTGATCTCCGACCTGCTGCTCGGCTGGCTCGACCCCCGCATCCGCATGGGCATCCACCAGAATTGAGGCATTGATGGACGTCAAAGCTGGGCCTTCCAAGACCACCGAAGGCATCGAGGAAACGGCGAGGCCGGCCACCGCCTCCCAGTCGAGACTGGTGTGGTGGGCGTTCAAGAAGCACCGGCTCGCGCTCGTCTCCGCGTGGATCCTCGCGGGGATGATGCTGGTGATCGTGCTGTGCGAGTTCGTCGCGCCGTTCGGCTCCCGCCACCGCGACGCCGAGTACACCACCGCGCCGCCGCAGGTGCTGAAGCTCTGGAGCGACAGCGGGTTCGGGCTCCACGTGGACGGCTACACGTCCGAACAGGACCCGCGCTCGCTGCGCATCACCTACGAGGCGAACCCCGAAGACCGCGTCGACGTGGGCTTCTTCGTCAAGGGCGAGGAGTACGAGCTCTTCGGGTTCATCCCGTGGGACCGCCACCTCATCGGCCCCACCGATCCCGACGACCCGATGTACCTGTGGGGCACCACGACCGACGGCCAGGACCTGTTGAGCCAGGTCGTGTACGCCACGCGTGTCTCGGCCTCGGTGGGCATCATCGGCGTGCTGCTCGCGTTCATCCTCGGCATCGTGCTCGGCGCGATCTCCGGCTACTTCGGCGGCTGGGCCGACAACGCGATCCAACGCGTCATCGAGCTCATCATGAGCGTCCCGGCGATCCCGCTGTGGCTCGGTTTCGCCGCCGCGCTCCCGGCCGACATGAACCCGGTGACCAGGTACTTCATCATCACCACGATCCTCGCGCTCGTGGCCTGGACGGGCCTGGCGAGAGAAGTGCGCGGGCGCTTCCTGTCCCTGCGCCGCGAGGAGTTCGTGACCTCGGCGCGCCTGGACGGGTCGAGCCACGGCCGGATCATGTTCCGGCACATGCTGCCCAGCTTCTCCTCGCACATCATCGCCGCGCTGAGCCTCTCGATCCCCGGCATGATCCTGGCCGAGACCGCGCTGTCATGGCTCGGCATGGGCCTGCGCCCGCCGGCGGTCTCCTGGGGCGTGCAGCTGCAGGACGCGAGCAAGTGGAGCGTGCTCTCGGGCGCACCATGGCTGCTCATCCCGGGCCTGTGCGTGGTGCTCGTGGTGCTGGCGTTCAACTTCGTCGGCGACGGCCTCCGGGACGCCGCCGACCCGTACAAGCATTAGGCGGGACCAATGACGGAACCACTGCTCGAGATCTCGGGGCTGCGCACCGGCTTCGACACCTACGACGGGAGGGTCAGGGCCGTCGACGGCGTCGACCTCACCGTCCACGCCGGCAAGACCCTCTGCGTGGTCGGCGAGTCCGGCTGCGGCAAGTCGGTCACGGCCCGGTCGATCCTGCGCCTGGTCGAGGCGCCCGGCTCGATCGACGCCGGCACCATCACCTGGCACGGAGGGGACGCGCCGTTCGACGTCCTCTCCCTGGACGTCAAGGACGAACGTCTCGCGCGACTGCGCGGCGGCGACATCGGCATGATCTTCCAGGAGCCGATGGCCTCGCTCCTGCCGCTGCGCACGATCGGCGCGCAGCTCATCGAGACCATCCGCATCCACACCGGGCTCGACAAGCGCGCCGCCCGAGCAAAGGCCGTCGACCTCCTCGGCCAGGTGGGCATCCCCAAACCGCACGAGCGCATCGACGCCTACCCGTTCCAGCTCTCCGGCGGCATGTGCCAGCGCGTGATGATCGCGATCGCGTTGTGCGCCGACCCGTCGCTGCTCATCGCCGACGAGCCGACCACAGCGCTCGACGTGACCACGCAGGCGCGCATCCTCGACCTCATCCGCACGCTGCAGGCCGAGCACCGCATGGCGGTCATGTTCATCACGCACGACCTCGGCGTGGTCGCCGAACTCGCCGACGAGGTCGCGGTGATGTACCTCGGCCGCGTCGTCGAACGGGCCGGTGTGGACGAGCTCTTCGCCGATCCGAAGCACCCCTACACGAAGGCGCTCCTCGCCTCGGTGCCCGTGCTCGGGCGCGACCGCGGCCGGGACCTGCCGACGATCCCCGGCGCGGTGCCGAACCCGCTGCACCGACCGAGCGGCTGCTCGTTCCATCCGCGCTGCGCCGAGGCGATCGCGGGCACGTGCGACGTCGTGGCGCCTCCGGAAGTCGACTTCGACGCCGGCACCGGCTTCGCCGACAGAAGGACCGTCGAATGCGTCCTGTACGCCGACCGAGAAGGAGCCCCGGCATGAGCGAGAAGCAAGCGCTGCTGGAGATCGAGGACCTCCACGTCCGCTTCCCCATGCGCCGCAACCTGCTCGGCCGCCCCACCGTCGAGGTCCACGCCGTCTCCGGCGTCGATCTCACCCTCTTCCGGGGCGAGACCCTCGGACTGGTGGGCGAGTCCGGGTGCGGCAAGACCACGCTCGGCCGCACGATCGTGGGCGCGCAGAAGGCCACGAGCGGTGCGCTGCGGTACGACGGCACCGACCTCGCGGCATTGAGCCGCCGCGAGCAGGCGGCGTCGCGGCGCCGCATCCGCATGGTCTTCCAGGACCCGTTCTCCTCGCTCAACCCGCGGATGACGTTGCGGCAGATCATCGGCGACCCGCTCGTGGCCACCGGAGAGGCGCGCGGCGCCGAACTCGAGGACCGCATCGCGGAGATGATGCGCCGTGTGGGTCTCAGCCCCGACTACATGGACCGCTACCCGCACTCGTTCTCCGGCGGGCAGCGCCAGCGCGTGAACATCGCCCGGGCGCTCATCGTCGGGCCCGAGCTCGTGGTCGCGGACGAGCCGGTGAGCGCGCTCGACGTGTCCGTGCGCGCGCAGATCCTCAACCTGCTCAGGGAACTCCAGGCCGAGTTCGGGCTCACGTACCTGTTCATCTCGCATGACCTCTCGGTCGTGGAGAACCTGGCCGACCGGGTCGCGGTGATGTACTTCGGCCGCGTGGTCGAGCTCGCCGACACCGGTGCGCTGTACGAGCGTCCGAGGCATCCGTACACCGAGGCGCTCATGTCGGCGGTGCCGATCCCGGACCCGTCGCTGAAGGGCCGCAAGGGCCGGATCCTGCTCCCGGACGAGCTGCCGGACCCGTCGAACCCGCCGCCGGGCTGCGCGTTCGCGCGCCGCTGCGCCTACGCCGAGGACCGCTGCGGGAGCGGCGAGATCCCGCTGGCGGACGGCTCGCGCTGCGTGCGCGCCGAGGAGCTTGACTTGCAGGGGATCGTAGGGGCACAATCCTGAATGCGTTTTCCGAAACCGTTGTCAATCCTCCGGCGATGACCATCCGAGCACCGAAGGGCCAGCCGTAATGGCACATCCGAACACCGACGTCATCCCCACCGTCGAAGGCCTCGCCTTCGGCGGCGACTACAACCCCGAGCAGTGGCCGAGGGAGGTCTGGGACGAGGACGTCCGCCTCATGCAGGAGGCCGGTGTCAACGTGGCCACCGTCAACGTCTTCTCGTGGGCGAGCATCAATCCCGGCCCGGGGGAGTGGGACTTCGAACAGCTCGACGCCATCATGGACCTCCTCGCGGCCGGCGGGATCAAGGCCGATCTGGCCACCTCGACCGCGTCGCCGCCGCCGTGGTTCTCCCAAGCCCACCCCGAGACCCTCCCGGTCAACGCCGAGGGCATCACCCTGAACTCCGGCGCCCGCGCCGAATACTGCCCGAACTCCCCGGTCTACCAGGCCGCCGTCGTCGAGATGGCCTCGAAGCTCGCCGAACGCTACGCGGGCCACCCCGCGCTCGCCATGTGGCACGCCGGCAACGAGTACTACCGGTCCTGCTTCTGCGACGACTCCGCCGCCGCGTTCCGCGAGTGGCTCATCGGGCACCACGGCGACCTCGACGGCCTCAACCGCGCCTGGGGCACCACGTTCTGGTCCCAGACCTACAGCGACTGGTCCCAGGTCCTGCCCCCGCGCGTGTGCGCCGAGACCCCGAACCCCGCCCTCGTCCTCGACTGGCAGCGGTTCTGCTCCGACGCGCTCCTGCAACTCTTCCGCTCCGAGGCCGACGCCATCGCAGAACACAGCCCCGACAAGCCGATCACCACGAACCTCATGGTCACCGGCAACTTCAGTGGCCTCGACTACCACCGCTGGGGCGAGCACGTGACCGGCCCGAACCGGCTCGTCGCCACCGACCACTACCTCATCCCCGAACAGGCCGACGGCATTCCCTGGTCGATCCAGGCCGCCTTCGGCGCCGACGCCTCCCGCGGCCTCGCCGCGGGCAGCCCCTGGCTCCTCATGGAGCAGGCCGCGAACTCATCGGCCTGGCGCCGCGGCGGCTTCCCGAAGCGGCCCGGCGAGCTGATGCGGCACTCCCTCTCCTACGTCGCCCGCGGCTCCGAAGGCGCCATGTACTTCCAATGGCGCGCCTCGCACTCCGGCGCCGAGCGCTACCACTCGGCGATGGTGCCCCACGGCGGCGCCGACTCCCGGGTGTTCCGCGAGATCAGGCAGCTCGGCGCCTGGCTCAAGGACCTCGCCGAAGTGAAGGGCTCCACCGTCGACGCACGGGCCGCGCTCCTCCTCGACTTCAACTCGGTCTGGGCCGCGAAGACCCCCGGGCAGCCGTCCTCCGACATGGACACCTACCCGGAGCTGCGGCGCTGGCACGCATCGCTCTGGCGGCGCGGCGTCACCACCGACCTCGCGAACCCCCAATGGGACCTCAGCGGCTACGAGTACGTCTTCGCGCCGCACCTGTACCTCCTCGAGGACGACGCGAACCTCCGCGCCTACGTCGAAGGCGGCGGCACCCTCGTCGTCGGCCCGTACTCGGGCATCGTGGACCGCAACGACCGCGTCCTCCCCGGACTCCCCGGAGCACTGGGGGACCTCATGGGCGTCCGCGTCGAGGAGTTCCTCCCGCTCTGGGAGGGCGAGACCGTGACCCTCGACAACGGCTGGGCGGGAGCGACCTGGTCGGAGGTGACCCACGCGACGGACGCGGAGACCATCGCGTCCTTCAAGGGCTACCCGGAGACCGGAGCGGTCTTCCGCCGCAAGCTCGGCCGGGGCGAGGTCTGGTACCTCGCGACCCGTCTCACGGACCTCGACCCGTTCTTCGAGCACATCGGCGTCGCCTCCGACTTCCCGGGAGCACCCGCCGACCTCGAACTGGTGCGCCGCACCCACGCGGACGGCCGCACCTACGTCTTCGCGCTCAATCACGGCAAGGACCCCGCCAAGGTCCCCGCCGCCGGCCGCAACCTCCTCACCGGCGAGGCCTGGGCCCCGATACGCTCCCTCAAACCCGGCGAGTGCGCGGTGATTCGCGAACGCTGAATGTCGCACCCGTCGACTACCGTCGCAGGGACCCCACAGCACTCACTGAGGAGCCCCTGATGTCCGCGATCGTCTTCGTCCACGCCCTCGGTTCGAGCGCCGCCGCCTGGCAACCCCAGGTCGCGGCGCTCGCCGAGCGCCACAAGGTCCTCGCCCCCGACCTCCCCGGCCACGGCGAGGCCCCCGGCCCCTTCGGCCTCGAACCAGCGGCGTTCGCGATCGCCGAACTCATCGCCGCCGAACCCGAACCGGTCCACCTCGTCGGCATCTCCGTCGGCGCCACCGTCGCGATGCTCGCGGCCCTCGACGACCCGTCCCGGGTCGCGTCCCTCGTCCTCTCCGGCGGCACCGCCCACGCCCCCGGCGTCGCACTCCAACGCAACCTCATGCGCCTCATGCCCACCGGCATGATCACCGCCCTCATGTCCGGCATGTACGCCGGAGGCCACCCCGAACGCAAGGCCCAGGCGAAAGCCGATCTGCGCTCGGCCGGCAAGCAGGCCTTCATCACCGGACTCACCGAACTGGGCGCCCTCGACCTCCGCCCACGGCTCGCCGACCTCGCGATCCCCACGCTCGTCCTCTGCGGCGCCAAGGACAAGGAGAACCTCAAACCCGCCGAGGAAATCGCCGCCGCCATCCCCGATGCCCGCCTCGACGTCATCCCCGACGCAGGCCACATCTGGAACCTCCAGTTCCCGGACCTCTTCACGGCGAAACTCACCGAGTTCATCGCCTGACAGCTCAACCGGATGCGGCGAAACCGATCGCGGCGATCGCCATGAGCGGCGCGGCAACGGCGAAGCAGGCCATTGCCGCGCGCACCCTCCGGAACTTGTCGAGCGCCAATGTGGCCAGCATCGACAGTTCCTCGGCCGCATCGAGAAGTTGGCGCTCAGGATCGTTCGAGACTCGCAGAGTCGTCTCGATTATCTCGTCGGCGGAGCGCTTCGCGCTCGACCGAATTCCGGTCCGACCCGCAAGCCGCGGCCAAACGGCCGCTCCCAGAAAACCGATGCCGACGAGCATGGACGCCGCTGCCGACCAACCGAAGACGCTCCCGACGCTGATGCGCTCAGTTAACGACGGCGCGGCGAGCAATAGCGCGGTGATCGGGATGGCCCCCGCGGCCAGTAGCGCCGCCTTCGTATCAGCGTGGGTCACGTTGATACGCGCGTGGTCGATCTGCCGGTAGACCTCGCTGAGCGCGGTCTCGGTGTCCAGGGGCGGTGGGGTTCCCATGGTGTGCTCCATCAACTTCGCTGCTAGATAACAGCATCGCATATTTCGGGTCGGCGCAGTGGTTGCGGGCCATGGCGATGCAGATGCTCCTCGATCGCGGACAGATCGTCGCGATCCTTGTCGCGATCCAGCAGGCGTTTGTAGGCGACGACTTCGTGAAGCGGCAGGTATTTCAGCCCGTCGATCACATCGGCCTCGTCGAGCAGCGATGCCGTATCGCTTTCCGGCAGCAGCCAGGTCTGGCAGACTTCCACGATCCCTCCATAGAGACGAGCGATCTTGTCGCCGGTGTACTCGCTCGTTCGCAGCGGCGCGGCATCGAAGATGATCGCGTGCTCGAACGCGAGCTCCATCGCCCGCCGCCAGGTCTCGCTGCCCGGTCGGGCGAGGAGGTCGATGTCGGAGAGGCGCGGCGTGATGCCTCCCGCCCACAACCGCGCGCTGCCCGCGAGCACGAAGTCGTCAGGGTCGAAGTCCGTTGGAACATGCTGACGGAGCAAGTTGATCAGCTTGAGGCCCCCGTAGACCTGCCTCCGTACCCGGTTCACTGCGGTGGTTTCCCGTCTGTCGGTCGTCTCGGGCGGCTCGCGGTGTCGGAGAGCGACTGCTGCTCTTGGCGGTGCTGCCGTTCGTGCCGGATCAACTTGAGCTGGATCATGGTTCCCGCCGCGGCGGCGAGCGCCGCGATCGAGCCGATGATCGCGGTGATGAGCTCGATCAAGTCGGGGTCGAGGTCCGACATGGCGGATCAGTCCGTTCGAGGTCTAGATGAGGGAGCGGTCGCGGCGCATGGCGAGCACCTCGATCGCAGTCTTGTCGTGGATGATGAATCGCTCTCGCCCGGTCGAGACGGAGCCGCGCACTTTGAACTCCTTGAGCACGGCCGAAACCGATTCCCTGGAGATGCGGGCCAGGTCGGCGAGGTCGGACTGGCTGAAACCGGCAATGGTGAGCCCGTTCTTTCCCTCCACGCCTATCCCGGAGTCGACGATGCGCAGGATCGCCCGGGCGAGTCGCCGTTCGCTGGTCAGAAACGACTCCTCCTGCACCTCGCCGAGTTCGCGGACCCGCCTCGCGAGCCGCCGGGTCAACGCCAGATGCACCTGCGGATTCGATTGGAGGAGTTTGAGGAAGACATCGCCGGGAATGTGCAGCACGTCGATCGGCGTCAGCGCGACCAGATCGGCGGATCTCGGCTCACCGGTGAGGGGAGCCAGCTCACCGATCATCGAACCAGGGCCGTGGATGCCGAAGATCGCCCGTGGATCCTGCGCACAGGACTTCACGTGCCCGGTGCGGAGATAGACGACATAGTCCGAATGCTCGCCGGCGCGCGTGAGGATCGCGCCCTTCGGGTACGAGACCGCGTGCGCCTCAGGCTTCAATGCGTCCTGGTCCTCATCGCTCAGTAGAGGATGCCACAGAACCTGATTACGGTGTTCCATATAGTTGAGTGTATTGGTGCACACTACGAAATCGGGTCAGCGAAACGCGCACTGTCGGGAAACCGACCGGAATTCGTTTCTGTTGGGGTGGAAGAGGATCGCGTTACGGCGCGGACTTCTCCGGCGCTTGGGCCTCCACCGGGTCCACGGGATGCCGGATGCCCGGGTGGTCCTTCGGGAGGATCACCCGTATGACCCAGCCGCTCACGATGAGGCACAGCACCAGCAGCGGCCACGACAGCGCCACCTGGGCGACTCCGCCCGCGACGACCGCGAGGCGTTCGGCGTCGCTGTTCCAGAACGGGGTCAGGATCGCCACGCGCACGGCGTACATCGCCACCCAGACCCACGACGCCGCGCTGTAAGCGCGCAGCAGGTCCGGGTCGCGGCGCCAGCGGGTCTTCTGCCCCAGGAGGCCGCCGACGATGAGACCGAGGAGCGGGCGGCGGAAGACGATGAAGCCCGCCCAGACGAGGGCGCTGGCGGCGTTGGAGACGATGCGGGGGAGGAGGATGTCCTGCGCGCGTCCGGTGTAGAGGACGATCAGGCACGCGACCGCGACGCTCAGGAGGCCGAGGATCACCGCCCGGGGCTTCTGGCGCTGCTTGAGCCGGACGACCGCGATGGCCCCTGCCGAGACCAGTGAAGCCCCTGCGGCCCAACCGATCGAGTTCCCGGACAGCATCCAGGTGAGGATGAACACCACCACTGGGGCGGTGGCGTCGAAAGCGCCGCGCCTGCCGCCTAGTAGGCTGACGAGCGTGTCTTGCCGCACAGTATCGGACAACTGCCAACCCTCACCTCTCGACCCGCTACCGCAGGCAAGGCTACCCTAACCGCAGTGGCACGCCGGGTTTCGCCCGCAGCCCCACCTACGGACGGATTGGCACGGTAACGGATGCTCGGCACACACCGGATCAGTGAAGCGCAGCTCGTCGACCTGCTCCGCCGGGCCAGAAAGACCGATTTCGGGCGCTGGAACAAGGCGGACCTGCAGCGGGCCATGACCGACCTCGGTTGGCAGGTGCGCTCCGCCGAGGTCGACATCGGCATGTGGCGGGCCGAGACCGGCTACGACACCGGCAACGCCATCGCCGACTCCGTCCCGCCCCAGACCCCGGTCGCGGGACGCGCCGACTTCTACTCCATCGAGGTCATGGTCCTGCGCTCCGCCGAACGCGGCCGCCAGGGCGAGCAGCACCGCACTCTCATCTTCCGCGAAGTGCTGCGCACCATGATGAGCGAGCTCGGCGCCCCCGAGATCCGCGGTGGCGACGGCGGGCCCTGGATCCGCTGGTACCGCGACGGCCTCATCTTCGAACTGCACCTGCGCCGCTTCCACGGCGGCGTCACGCTCCGACTGCTCTCGCCCGAGCTCTTCGAGCAGCTCGAGGCGCACGCCGTCGGCAAGGGCGACATCTCCGGCTGGGCCGCCTACGCCCGCAGCGGACAGCGCCCGCCCGAGCCCGCCTGCCAGGACATGGGCGAGTTCACCGAGCGGCTCTCCTCGCTCCTGGCCGACATGGCCGCCGACGTGCCCGTGGTCGACACCGCGGGGACCGTGCTCCTGCGCACCGGCGACTGGTCGGCGCGGTACGTGGCCGCGTTCGTCGACGGCGGCCTCCGCGTCGAGGCCAGCGCCGCCGTGAGCGGCGCCTGGCGCGCCGGCCTGTCGAACCTGCCGAGCATGGGCTTCCGCGCCCCCAGCGGCTCCCAGCCGAACTGGTCGCGCAGCTTCAACTCGACCGACCGCACCGCCACCAACCAGGCCGCGCACATGATGGTGGACGCCCTGCGCGCCTTCGGCATTCAGGACCTGTTCGACATCGTCTACGACGGGTTCACCGCCGACGGCGAGCGCATGTACCTGCCCGTGCTCGGCATCGGCAACGGCGACAATCCGTACTAGGCCGACTGCGTTCGAGGCCGGGGCGGGGCGGCATGTCCGCCGTGTCCGCCTGAGCGCGCCGCGACCCGCGGGCCGCAGTAGGGTCGGCCCATGATCGTCGATCTCCGCTCCGACACCGTGACCCGGCCGACCCCGGCCATGCTCGAAGCCATGGCCGGCGCCGACGTCGGCGACGACGTGTACGGCGAGGACCCGTCCGTCAACGCCCTCGAAGCCGAGGCCGCCGCCCTCTTCGGCAAGGAGGCCGCCGTCTTCACGCCGACCGGCTCCATGGCCAACCAGATCGGCCTGCAGCTCCTGGTGCGCCCCGGCGACGAACTCCTCTGCGACGTCAAGGCCCACGTCGTCAACTTCGAGATGGGCGCCGCCGCCGCGCTCGGCGGCATCAGCACCCGCACCTGGTCCGCGCCGCACGGCCGCCTCGGCACCGCGCTCGTCGAACCGATGATCAACCGGCCCCACCCGTACGCCACCACCACCCGCGCGATCGCGGTCGAGAACACCCACAACATGGGCGGCGGCACCGTCCAGCCCATCGCGGAACTGCGCGCCCTCCGGGCCCTCGCCGACGCCCACAGCCTCGGCCTCCACCTCGACGGCGCCCGCATCTGGAATGCCCACGCCGCCACCGGCGTCCCCCTCAGCGAATACGGCGCCCTCTTCGAGACCGTCTCGGTCTGCCTCTCCAAGGGCCTCGGCGCCCCCGTCGGCTCGCTGCTCATCACCGACGCCGAACGGGCCGACCGCGCCCGCGTCATCCGCAAGCGACTCGGCGGCGGGATGCGCCAGGCCGGGTTCCTCGCGGCGGCCGGGCGCTACGCCCTCGCCAACCACATCGACCGCCTCGCCGAGGACCACGCCCGCGCGCGGCACCTGGCGCGCTCGCTCGAACCCTTCGGCATCTGCGACGCCGCCCAGGTCGAGACCAACATCGTGCTGCTGCGCATCCCCGACATCGCCCAGGTCGCCGGGTCGGCCGCCGAGCAGGGCGTGAAGATCTCCGTGCTCGGCCCCGACCGGGGCCGGTTGCTCACCCACCTCGACGTCGACGACGCCGGGATCGAGCACGCCGTGAAGGTGCTCGGCACCCTGGTCCGATAGCCGCGGGGCGGCCTGCGCCCGATGGAGTGCGGGTCGCCCGTTCGGGTCCGGGTGATCCACCGGAACGGGGGTTGCCGATCGCAGGGGAACCCAGGTAGGTTAGGCATACCTTCTTTAGTCAAGCCTTACCTGTTCGGAGGTCGGTGCGTGTACGCCTGCATCTGCCACGCGGTCCATGAGAACGAAGTCCGTGACTGCATCAGCGCCGGCGCGCACACCGAAGAGGCCATCGGCGAGGCCTGCGACGCCGGCACGAGCTGCGGCACCTGCCATGAGCGCCTGGTCGACATGATCGAGAGCCACTTCACGTCCTCGGTGCCCGCGGCGGCCTGAGTCTCCCAAGGCACCGGATTCTACGGAAATGACGGACGCTTTAGGTTGTCCTCCGTTAGGATAGGTTGTCCTATTTTAGGCATTCCTGGCTGGAAATAGGCCACCACCTGGTCCTAGTCTGAGATCGTCGGTCACGGAGCCGGCACTTGACGGACCGGGAAGGACGGATTGCAATGCAGGGCGACAAGCAGGTCATCGAATTCCTCAACGAGCAGTTGACGGCGGAGCTCACCGCGATCAACCAGTACTTCCTGCACGCGAAGATGCAGGAGAACTGGGGCTACACCAAGCTCGCGAAGTACACCAAGTCCGAGTCGATCGACGAGATGCGCCACGCCGAGGTTCTGACCGACCGGATCCTCTTCCTCGACGGCATGCCGAACTACCAGCGACTGTTCCCGCTGCGCATCGGGCAGTCGGTCAAGGAGATGTTCGAGTGCGACCGCTTGATCGAGGTCGAGGCGATCGACCGCCTCAAGCGCGGCATCGAGCACATGGAGTCGGTCAAGGACTACGTCTCGCGGGACCTCTTCAAGAGCATCCTCGCCGACGAGGAGCACCACATCGACTACTTGGACACGCAGCTGGAGATCCTTGAGAAGATCGGCGAGGCGCTGTACATCCAGTCGCTCATCGAGCAGCCCGAGGACGCGTAGCCCCGGCGAGCGCCCGAACGTTCTGAGGGGACCGGCCGCAAGGCCGGTCCCCTTTCTTCATTGCGGCAGAGCCCCTCACATCTCCGCCACAGTGGTGGGTCGGCGCCTTGACAGCCCCGACGAGAGGATCGTAACATATCAATACTTTGAATGAAAGTTTCCGAGAGTTTCGGGAATGCAACGCAGCCTCCGGTCGCCGCGGACCGGTAAGCACGGCTTCGCCGCGCTCATGAGTCCGCTGCTCCACACGCCCCCGTGATGGAGCGGCCGGACCCCTCACGGCCAAGGAGCGCCCTCAATGCCGACCACCCCGACCCACCCGGCCACCCCCGCCGCGAGCCGCCGCACCGTGCTCACGGCCGCGGCCGCCGCAGGCGGCGCCGCCCTCATCCCGGCCGGCTTCGTCGCCCTCGCCGCGAGCCCCGCCCACGCCGACGACCTGCTGCTCTCCACCGACTTCTCCTCCGGCACCACCGAAGGCTGGGTCGGACGCGGCGACGCCTCCGTCGCCGTCGACCCCGAGCGGCGGCTCCTGATCACCGGCCGCACCGCCACCTGGAACGGCGCCGCCATCGACATCACCGCGCACCTCGAGGTCGGCGTCCGCTACCAGCTCAAGGTCTACCTGCGCCTGCCCGAGGGCGAGAGCGCCACCGACCTGCGCACCACCGTGCAGCGCGACGTCGGCGACGCCTCGAACTACGAAGGCGTCAAGTGGAACACCGCCGTCACCGACGCGGCCTGGACCGAGTTCTCCGGCACGTACTCGATCAGCCAGGCCGCCGACCGACTGCAGTTCTACGTCGAATCCGCCTCCAGCCTCGCCCCGATCCTCCTCGACGCCTTCACACTCACCCGCATCGCAGAACCGGAGATCCAAGACTTGCTGCCGCTCAAGGACTTCCTCGCCGACGACTTCACCTTCGGCTGCGCCGTCGAACCACCGGAGGTGGTCGGCAAGCCCGCCGAACTCCTCGCGAAGCACTTCGCGCAGGTCACCACCGGCAACCAGATGAAGCCCGAATCGATCCAGCCGACCGAAGGCGTCTTCGACTTCAGCCGGGCCGACCAGATCGTCGACTTCGCCGAGGCCAACGGCATGAAGATCTGGGGCCACACCCTCCTCTGGCACAACCAGACCCCGGCCTGGTGGTTCCTCGACGAGAACGGCGCACCGCTCGTGAAGAGCCGCGCCCACCAGGCACTGCTGCTGCGGCGCTTGGAGACCCATGTCAAGGCGATCGCCGCGCACTACGGCGACCGGGTGTGGGCGTGGGACGTGGTGAACGAGGTGGTCGACCCCGAGCAGCCCGACGGCCTGCGCCATTCGCGCTGGTACGAGGTGTTCGGCGGGCCGAAGTACATCGAGAAGGCGTTCAAGATCGCCCGGAAGGCCTTCCCGCGCGACGTGAAGCTCTTCATCAACGACTACAACACCGAGTTCCCCGACAAGCGGGAGGCGATGTTCAACCTGGTGCAGCAGCTCAAATGCGAGGGCGCGCCGGTCGACGGCATCGGGCACCAGGCGCATGTGGACTACAAGCGCGACCCGGCCCTGCTGGGCGAGTCGATCGACCTGTTCCGCGAGCTCGGAGTGCTGCAGACGATCACCGAACTCGACGTGTCCGTCTCCGACCACATGCAGGAGAGCCTGCCCGCGACGCCGCCGGAGCGGCTGGTCGCGCAGGGCCGGTACTACAAGGAGCTCTTCGAGGTGCTGCGCGAGCGCGCTGACGACCTGGAGTCGGTGACCATGTGGGGCCTGTACGACGCGGTCTCGTGGTTGCGGTCCTGGCCGGTGTCGCGACCGCACGAGGCGCCGCTCCTCTTCGACGACCGCCTCCAGGCGAAGGCGGCGTACTGGGGCGTGGTCGACCCGACGAAGCTCGAGCCGCCCACGGCGTAGCCCGCGGAGCCCCGAGACTTCAAGGGGGACAAGACGTCCGGGAGCGGGATGAGAGATCCGGGATCCCGCTCCCGGGCTTATGCCGCCGGACGTCGCATCGTGATGTGCATGATGCCGTCCTCGTCGTACGCCTCGCCCTCTTCGGCGAAGCCGAACCTGCGGTAGAAGCCCGCCGCGTAGGTCTGCGCGCCGAGCGTCACCTCCGCCTCCGGGCCCAGGAAGTCCATCGCCGCACCGAACACCTTGGCGCTCAAGCCGGTGCCGCGCGCGGGCCGCGCGCAGCAGACCCTCCCGACCTTCCAGGCCTCACCGTCCCGCAGCACCCGCAGGCACGCGACCGCCTCGGTCGGGGTCTCGCCCTCGACCCAGAAGTGCACGGTCGCCGCGTCCAGGTCGTAGTCGTCCAGATCCGGGTACGCGCACTCCTGCTCGACCACGAACACCGCCTGCCGCAACCGCGCCAGCGCGAACAGCGTCGCGCCGTCCAGCTCGGCGAACTTCCCCCGCTTGACCTCGCCCATTCAGGCGCCCGTCCTTCCCGATATGCCCGGCCGGCTACGCATATTCCTCCGCGATCTCCCGCGCCCGGTCGCGCGCCGCCTCGATCGCGTCGGTCACCGCCGACCGCGCCCGGTGGTTCTCCAGCTGCCGCACCGCGCTGATCGTCGTTCCGGCAGGGGACTCCACGGCCTCCCGCAGTTCCACCGGCGACGCGTCGGTCTCCCGCAGCATCCGGGCCGCGCCCAGCGCGGTCTGCGTGACCAGCTCCTTCGAGACCGCCCGCGGCAGTCCCATGAGGACGCCCGCCTCGGTCATGGCCTCGGCCAGGTAGTAGAAGTACGCCGGCCCCGAACCGGAGATCGCCGTGACCGCGTCCTGGTGCTTCTCGTCGACCACGAGCGTGCGCCCGAGCGGCTTGAACAGCTCCTCGACCGCGGCCAGGTGCGCCTCGCTGGCGTGCGTCCCGGGCGAGAGCACGGTCATGGCCTCGTCGACGAGCGCCGGGGTGTTCGGCATCGCCCGGATGACCGGGGTCGCGTCGGGCAGTCGCTTCTCGAAGAACGCCACGGGAAGTCCCGCGCAGATGCTCACCACGGGCGCACCGCCGTCGAACGCCCCGCTCAGCTCCTCCAGCAGCGCCCCGGCGTCCTGCGGTTTGACCGCGACCACCACGACGTCGGCGTGCCGCACCGCCTCCGCGTTCGCCTCGACCCTGATCCCGTACGTCTCGCGCAGCTCGGCGGCGCGCTCGGCGCTGCGCGCCGTCGCCGTCACCGAGTCGCCCGACCAGCCGGCCCGCAGCAGACCCGACACGATCGCCTGCCCCATCTTCCCCGCACCCAGCACCGCGACTGTCCGCATGCCCACTCCTATCCGTTCGTCGGCCTCGGCAATTGTCCCTCGCGTTCCCCGAACGTGAAAACCCGTGCACTCGCGCGTTTCAACCCCTGAGACCGGTCGAAATGGCACGATAATCGCACCTAGACACTCACGTGCGACCTATTGGGGCGATATGGACGTTCTCGACTTGGCCCGGATGCAGTTCGGGGTCACGACCGTCTACCACTTCCTGTTCGTCCCCGTCACCATCGGCCTCTCGCTCCTCGTCGCGATCCTGCAGACCCTGTGGCGCACCACCCACAAGACCTCCTACCTGCGCGCCACCAAGTTCTGGGGCAAGCTCTTCCTCATCAACCTCGCCATGGGCGTCGTCACCGGCATCGTCCAGGAGTTCCAGTTCGGCATGAACTGGTCGGCCTACTCCCGCTTCGTCGGCGACGTGTTCGGCGCGCCGCTCGCGTTCGAGGCGCTGGTCGCGTTCTTCCTCGAATCCACGTTCATCGGCGTGTGGATCTTCGGCTGGGACCGCCTCAAACCCGCCCTCCACCTCGCGTGCATCTGGCTCGTCGCGTTCGGCACGCTCGCCAGCGCCTACTTCATCCTCGCCGCCAACGCGTTCATGCAGAACCCGGTCGGCTACCAGCTCAACGAGACCGCCGGACGCGCCGAGCTCACCGACTTCGGCGCCGTCCTCACCAATCCGGTGGCGCTCGCCGCCTTCCCGCACACGATCTTCGCCGCCTGGCTCACCGCCGGCACGATCGTCGTCGCCGTCTCCGGCTACCACTTCATGCACCGCCGGGACCTCGACGTCCACCGCCCCGCGATGCGCCTGGGCATCCTCACCACGCTCGTGGGCGGCCTCGGCCTGATCCTCTCGGGCGACTCGCTCGGGAAGGTCATGACGGCGACGCAGCCGATGAAGATGGCCGCCGCCGAAGCGCTCTACCAGACCACGTACAACGCGCCGTTCTCCGTGCTCACCATCGGCACGCTCGACGGCAGCCGCGGCACCCCGATCATCGAGATCCCGGGCCTGCTCTCCTACCTCGCCACCGGCTCGTTCAACGGCGAAGTGCAGGGCATCAACGATCTGAACGCCGAATACCAGGCGCTCTACGGGGCGGGGGAGTACATGCCGTACATCCCGCTCACCTACTGGTCGTTCCGGGCGATGATCGGCTTCGGGATGCTCGCGGTCGCCATGGCCGTCATCGTCTGGTGGTTCACGCGCCGCGGCCGCCTTCCCCGGCACCGACTGTTCTGGCCGATCGCCATGTGGATGGCCGTGACCCCGTTCCTCGCCAACTCCGCCGGGTGGATCTTCACGGAGATGGGCCGCCAGCCGTGGGTGGTGTTCAGCCTCTACGAGACGAGCGAGGCGGTCTCGCCGCGCGTCGGGCTGCCCACGGTCGCCGTCTCGTTCACCGGCTTCACCCTCGTCTACCTGCTGCTCGCCGTCGTCGCGCTCAAGCTCTTCCTGAAGTACGCCAAGGCGGGCCCGCCGAGCGAAGCGGACGCGCTCGCGGGCGTCGGCCCCTCCGACGACCCCGAGAAACCCATGGCCTTCGCCTACTGACCACCATCGACTGAGGACGCTCATGGAATTGACGACGATCTGGTTCACAGCCGTCGCTGTCCTGTTCACCGGGTACTTCATCCTGGAGGGCTTCGACTTCGGCGTCGGGACGCTGCTCCCGGTGCTCGGCCGCGACGACCGTGAGCGAAGGGCGCTCATCAACACGATCGGCCCGGTCTGGGACGGCAACGAGGTCTGGATCATCACCGCGGGCGGCGCCATGTTCGCGGCGTTCCCCCACTGGTACGCGAGCCTGTTCTCCGGGTTCTACCTGCTGCTCTTCGCGATCCTCCTCGGGCTGATCGTCCGCGGCGTCGCGTTCGAGTACCGCGGCAAGGGCGACACCGCCCAGTGGCGGCGCCGCTGGGACCGGTGCATCGTGGCCGGCTCGGTCGTGCCCGCGTTCCTGTGGGGCGTCGTGGTCGCGAACATCGTGCGCGGCGTGCCGCTCGACGCGGGCTTCGACTACACGGGCTCCATCTGGGGCCTGCTCAACGGCTACGCGCTCCTGGGCGGTCTGACCACGCTGCTGCTCTTCAGCACCCACGGCGCGTACTTCCTGCATCTCAAGACCGCCGGGGAGCTCTCCGAGCGGGCCCGGGCCCTCGGGATCAGGCTCGGCGCGGCGACCGCGCTCCCGGCGCTGGCGTTCCTGATCTGGACGCAGGCCTCGCACGGCAACGCGATCACGTTGGTGCTCATCGTCCTCGCGGTGCTCGCGCTGCTGACGGGTCTGGTGCTCGACTACACGGGCCGCGGCGGCTGGGCCTTCGCCGCTACGGCACTGACGATCGGCCTCGCCTCGGCCGCCCTGTTCTGCGCCCTGTGGCCGAACGTGCTGCCGTCCACTTCGGATGCGGCGAACAGCCTCACCCACGAGAACGCCGCCGCCACCGACAAGACGCTGGGCATCATGTCCTGGGCCGCGGTGGTGTTCCTCCCGGTGGTCCTGCTCTACCAGGGCTGGTCCTACTGGGTCTTCCGCAAGCGCGTGAGCACGGAGAGCATCCCGGCATGACGACCCTCGCACCGAGACCCGCGAACGTCGACCGCCGCCTGCTGCACCGCGCGCGCGGCGCGACCCTCTTCATCGGCGTGTGCGCCGCCCTCGGCGTCGCCCGCACCGCGTGCGTCGTCGCGGGCGCCTGGCTCACCGCGAGCCTCATCGCGGGCGCGTTCGCCGGAGGCCGGAGCGTCGACTCCCTGACGCCGCAGCTCATCGCGCTCGCGGCGGTCCTCACCTTGCGGGCGCTGCTCGCGTCGGTGCAGGAAGCCGCCGCGCACCGCGCCGGCGCGGTCGTCAAGTCCGGGCTGCGCCGCCAGGCGCTGGAGCGGCTCATGCGCCTGCCCTCGGGGAACCGCCACACCGGCGAGACGGCCGCGCTGCTGGTGCGCGGCATCGACGCGTTGGACGACTACTTCGCGCGCTACCTGCCGCAGCTCGTGCTCGCGGTGGTCGTGCCGGTCGGCGTCCTCGTGGTCATGCTCGTCGCCTACCCGCCGGCCGCGCTGATCGTCCTCATCACGCTGCCGCTGATCCCGCTGTTCGGCGTCCTCATCGGCCGGTACACGCGCACCCGCGCCGAACGCCAATGGGCGTCCACGTCCCATCTCGCGCACCACTTCGCCGATCTCGTGGCCGGGCTGCCGACGCTCAAGGCGTTCGGACGGGCCTCGAAGCAGGTCGGGGCCATCGAGGTGACCACCGGCGCCTACCGCCGCCGGTCGATGTCGCTGCTGCGCGTGGCGTTCTGCTCGGCGCTGGTGCTCGAGTTGGCCGCGAGCCTGTCCGTGGCGGTCCTCGCGGTGACCGTGGGCATCGACCTGGTCGAGGGCGGCATGACCGGCGAGGCCGGGCTCCGGACCGCGCTGCTCGTCCTGATCCTCGCCCCTGAGGCGTACCTGCCGCTGCGCAACGTCGGCGCGCACTACCACGCCAGCGCCGAGGGCCTGGCCGCCGCCGAGAAGGTCTTCGCGATCCTCGCCGAGGCCCCTGAGCGCACCGGGGCCGCGCTTGAGGAGGAAGCGAGCGGCCAGGGCGCGGGCGGGCGCTCGCAGCGGGCGGGCAGGCGAAGCGCCGCCGCGCTCGGGCAGCGGACCGGCAAGGGCTCCGCCGCACTCACCAGCTCCGCCGCCCTGTCGCACCCGCCGCTCGGCCGTGCGCCGACGATCATGTTCCGCCGCACCGTCTTCGCCTACCCGGGCCGGCAGCCGCTCCCGGAGCTGAGCCTGACGATCCCGGCCGGGCGGACCACGGTCCTCACCGCCCGATCCGGGGCCGGGAAGTCGACGCTCATGGCGTCCCTCGTCGGGTTCCGGCAGCCCGTATCGGGCTCGATCGCGTTCGACGACACCGAACTGTCCGGTCTCGACCTCGCGGCGGTGCGCCGCTCGATCGCGTGGCTCCCGCAGCGGCCGGTCCTCATCGACGGCACGGTCGCCGAGAACGTGCGCCTCGCCGTGCCGGACGGCGCCTCCGATCCCGCCGTGGCGAAGGCGATCGCGGCCGCGCACGCCCCCGCCGCGACCCGCACCGTCTCCGCCGACGGCTCGGGCCTCTCCGCGGGCGAGGCCGCCCGGGTCGGCCTCGCCCGGTTCCTGCTCCGCGTCGACCTGCTCGACCCGCCGGTGCTGCTCCTCGACGAGCCCACCGCGCACCTCGACACCGACACCGAGCAGGCCGTCCTCGACGCCTTCGCGCCCTACCGCGACCAGCGGACCGTCCTGATCGCCTCCCACCGCCCCGCGGTGCGCGCGATCGCCGACAGAGAGGTGGACTGGTGATGGGTCGTCCAATGGTGAAGCTGCGCAACACGATCGCCCTGAGGCTCGGCCTCGGCGCGACCCTCGGCGCCCTCGCGCAGGTCAGCGCGCTGGCGCTGCTGGCCGTCTCCGGCTACCTCATCTCGCGCGCCTGGGAGCAGCCGCCGATCCTGTACCTGATGGTCGCGATCACCTCGGTGCGGCTGTTCGGCATCAGCCGCGGCGTGCTCCGCTACACCGAACGCCTCGTCTCGCACGACGCGGCCTTCCGGGGCCTGGAGCGGCTGCGGATCGCCGTGTGGCGCAAGCTCGTCCGACTCGCGCCCGCCGGAGTCCCGGTGTGGCGCACCGGTGACCTCCAGGCACGGCTCGTCGACGACGTGGACGGCGTGGGGGACCGGTGGCTGCGCGGCGCGCTGCCGCTCGCTTCGGCGGTCATCGTCTCCGTCTGCGCGGTCGCCCTCCAGACGACGCTCCTGCCCGCCGCCGGAATCATCCTGGGCGCCTGCCTGCTCGCCGCAGCGCTCGTCGGCCCCGCGCTCGCCACCTGGTCCTCCCGGTACGCGGTGCGCGCCACCGCCCGCGAACGGGGCGACCTCACCGAAGGCGTCCGCGCCTGCCTGCACGGCCGCGAAGAACTCGTCGCCGCCGGCACCGACACCGCCGCACTCGAACGGGTCCTGGAAGGCGACGACCGGCTCCGCCGCGCTCACGCCCGCATCGCCTGGACCACGGGCCTCGGCGAAGCCGCCGGGCTCCTCGCCCTCGCCTTCGCGCTCGTCGGCGCACTCGCCGCGGGCATTGCGGCCGTCGCCGCCGGGACCCTCGACGGGGTCCTCCTCGCCGTCGTCGCGCTCGTCCCGCTGGCCGCGTTCGAATCCGTGCTCGCACTGCCCGCCGCCGCCCAGCAGACCGCCGTCGCCAAGGCCTGCGGCCGCCGCCTCCTCGAGATCACCCAGGCACCGGAGCCGCGCCCCGACCCGGTCGAACCCATGGAGTACGAACCCAACCCGCTCGGCGGGCCGCCCTTCATCGAGATCAAGCGCCTCGCCGTCACCTGGCCCGGCGCCGAGTCGCCCGCACTGCACGGCTTCGACCTCACCGTGCAGCCCGGCGAGCGCGTCGCCGTCATGGGCCCGTCCGGCTCCGGCAAGTCCACGCTCGCCGCCGCCCTCATGGGCTTCCTGCCCTACGAGGGCAGCCTGCGCTTCGGCGGCGTCGAACTCGCCGAGTACGACGGCGACGACATCCGCCGCACCGTCGGCCTGTGCTCTCAGGACGCCCACGTCTTCGACACCACGCTCGCCGAGAACCTGCGCCTCGCCCGGCCCTCCGCCGCCGACGAGGACCTCGCCCGCGCCCTCCGCTGGGCCGGCCTCCGCGACTGGCTCGACGCCCTCCCCGACGGCCTCCGGACCCGCCTCGGCGAGCACGGCCGCGCCGTCTCAGGGGGCGAGCGCGGCCGCATCGCCCTCGCCCGCTGCCTTCTCGCCGACCGCGAAGTGCTCGTCCTCGACGAACCCGACGCGCATCTGGACGCCGCCACCGCCGAACGCGTACTCCGTACCGCCGCCGCGGCTCTTGAAGGAAAGACCACCATCGTGATCACCCACCGGCCGCTCCCCGACGGCATCGTCGACCGCGTCGTGCACCTGCGGGCCCCGGTGCCGACTCCCCGACGTGACGCGCCGGACAACCGACTTTTCAGCGTGGCTCCCCCTGGGTAGACTCCCGGAACGGTGCCACCGGGACGCGCACGTAGTGCCGGTGGAAACGACCGACGGCGGCGCCCGCCCGGGCTCCCGCCGCACTTGAACGCGCTAAGGCATTGATGCAGCCGTGAACACATCTGCACCCGGAACCGGACCCGAAGCCCCCGACTCGGGGCAGCGCTGGCCCGAGGGGTGGACCAAACTCCACGTGTACCTGACCGATCTCGACCAGGTCAAGGCCGTCGCCGAGTCCTACCGCGGGGTCATCGACCGGGCCGAGGGCGACCGGCACGTCCCGCTCGAATGGCTCCACGCCACCGTCGCCTCCGTCGAATGCGACGCCGCGGCGATCGACGACGCGACCCGCGAGAAGCTCATCCACCGCCTCCGCGAGAAGACCGCCCAGATCAAGGCCTTCCCGCTCACCATCGGCCCGGCGCTCGCCGCGACCGGCGCGATCATGCTCGACACTTTCCCCGACACCGCGTTCCGGAGCCTCGTGAACGCCTGTGTGGACGCCGTGAACGAGATCGTCGAAGGCGACTACGGCCGCCCCTGCGGCGGACCCGGGCACGTTTCGCTGTCCTACCGCTCCGCCGGCGTCGACGCCGACCCGCGCCGCGGCGCCATCCAGAACAAGCTTCGCGACGTTCGCCCGGGTAGGACTGAGATCACGGTCAGTGGAGTGGATCTCGTCCGAGTCATCCAATCCGAGGACGCCGCCACGTACACCTGGGAACACATAGCGCGAATCCCCTTGGGGGAGTAGGCAACTCAATCTGTGAACGGGCGTCGCCTCAGGCGGCGCCCGTTGCGGTTGACGTCCCCGACGCGAATCTGACACGATGCTGTCACCGGCCTGTGGCCTACTGTTGGTAGCAGTGTCAATGTCCGGCCACGTGGCGTTCAGGCGTGGTCAGCGACGACCTGCCCGCGCCCGCCGGTCCCAAGCCCCGGTCCACCCCGGAACGGCGAAAGCCGTGAGTGTCAGGAGGTGTCGATTGTTCGCAGACAATGACCGTCGCATCGCAACCCGAGCGGCAGAACGCATCCCCCCGCTTCACGAAGCGGTGGAACTCACCGACCCCCGGCCCATGGAACCGCACAGCGCGCCGGCGCGACCGAGCGCCAAGGCCCGCACCGAAGTCACCGAACCGTACGGCTACTTCTCCGACCTCACCGCCGCCCATCTCCTCCACCAGGGCGAGATCCGCCCGGCCTACACGCTCGCCGAACCCACGCCGCTCGAAGTCTGGCGCCGCAACCTCGAGATCGTCACCGCGATCCTCACCGCCGCCGGCATCGACTCCTTCGCCGTGCCCGGCTTCAGCCTGACCAGGCCGGTGCTCGCCGTCAGCGCCGCCGACCGCCAGCGCGTCCTCACCGCCCTCGCCATGCTCTGCGACTCCACCGGCGGGCGCCTCGCCGCGCCCGAACCGGCCTTCCGCGAATCCGAGCTCGGCCTCGACCGTCCCCAGTGGGCCCGCCGCGCCGACATGGGCGACGTGCCGATGGTCCGCGCCTCCTGGCTCTGGACCGACGCCCTCCGCGAACTCCTCTTCGGCGCCGACTACGGCTGCGACGTCGAGTTCTGGACGCCCACCGACGACGGACACCTCTTGGCCCCCAGGCACAACCGCATCTGTCCCGTCGTCCGCGACGACGGCGCCCGGGTCACCGCCCCCGGGCGCCTCTTCACGGCGCTGGCGGCCGGGCCGCGCGCGGGCATGCCGCACGTGTCGACCCGCCCGGAGTTCTCGCGCCCCGGACTCGACTTGGTGGACTTCCCGATCGACGTGGTCTACACGTGGGTGGACGGCGCGGACCACGCGTGGCTGCGCCGCCGCGCCGAGGCCGACCAGTCGCCCTACCACGCCGAGTCGGCGAACGCGGCCCGCTTCCACGACCGCGAGGAGCTGCGGTTCTCGCTGCGGTCCCTGCACTTGAACGCGCCGTGGGTGCGCCACGTGTACCTGGTGACCGACCGGCAGCGCCCGCACTGGCTCGACGCGGACGCCCCGGGGATCACCGTGGTGGACCACCGCGACCTTTTCGACGACCCGGACTGCCTGCCCACCTTCAATTCGCACGCGATCGAGACGCAGCTGCACCGGATCGAGGGGCTCTCGGAGCACTTCCTGTACTTCAACGACGACATGTTCGTCGGGAAGCCGCTCGACCCGCGCCTGTTCTTCGAGCCGAGCGGGATCGCGCGGTTCTTCCCGGCGCAGACGTTCATCGGGATGGACCCGGTGAGCACGGCCGACTCGCCGCCGAACGCGGCGTTCAAGAACGACCGGGCGCTCCTGGAACGGGCCTTCGGGCGGACCATCTCGCGGATGATGAAGCACGTGCCGTACCCGCTGCAGCGCAGCGTGCTCGCCGAGGTCGAGAAGGAGTTCGCGGAGGACCTGACGCGCACGGCCCGCAGCGCGTTCCGGAACGTCACCGACGTCTCGACGGTGACCCTGCAGCACTACTACGCGTCCTTCACCGGCCGCGCGGTGCCGGGCGAGGCCCAGGACGCGTACGTGGAGCTGGGGATGCCCGACGTGGCCGAGCGGTTGGAGCTGCTGCTGGAGCGGCGCGACCGGGACACGTTCTGCATCAACGACGCAGGGCTCCCCGAGGACCTGGCGGACGAGCGCTCGGCGATGATGCGGCGCTTCCTCGAGTCGTACTTCCCGGTGCCCTCGCCGTGGGAGAAGGCGATGGCGCTGTAGGGACTCGGACGCTCCTCGCGGAACGGGTCGTGTCGGACCCCGCGCGAGCGTCGACAACCGAGCCCGGATATGCGATCGGGCCCGGAGCCGTTGCTCCGGGCCCGATCCGCGTCTCGCCTATTTCAGTCCGCGGCGTTCCAGCAGCGGGTCGATCTCGGCGTCGCGGCCGCGGAAGCGGCGGTAGGACTCCATCGGGTCGATCGAACCGCCCTTGCTGAGCAGGGTGGCGCGGAAGTGGTCGCCGTTCTCGCGGGTGAGGCCGCCGTTCTCCTTGAACCACTCCACCGTGTCGGCGTCGAGGATCTCCGACCAGATGTACGAGTAGTACCCGGCGGCGTAGCCGATCGAGATGTGCGCGAAGTAGCCCGAGCGGTAGCGCGGCGCGATCTCGGGCATGTAGATCCCGGCGTCCTCGAGGGCCTTGCGCTCGAAGGCCTCCACGACCGCGTGCGCGTCGCCGCCGCCGTCCGGCACCTCCTCGGGGGTGAGCCGGTGCCAGGCCTGGTCGAGCAGCGCCGCGCCGAGGTACTCGGTGGACGCGAAGCCCTCGCCGAACTTCCCGGCGGCCTTCCACTGCGCGATCAACTCGGCGGGGGCGGGCTCGCCGGTCTCATGGTGGCGCGCGTAGTGCTGGACGACCTCCGGCCAGTCCTCCCACATCTCGTTGACCTGCGACGGGTACTCGACGAAGTCGCGCGGCGTCGAGGTCATCGAGGTCTTCGGGTAGCGGCACGCCGAGAGCAGTCCGTGGAGGGCGTGCCCGAACTCGTGGAACAGGGTCGTCACGTTGTCGACCGTGACGAGCGCGGGCTGCCCCTCAGGGGGCTTGACGACGTTGAGGTTGTTGACCACCACCGGCTTGTCGCCCGTGAGGTCGGACTGGACGACGAGCGGGTTCATCCACGCGCCGCCCTTCTTCGAGTCGCGCGTGAAGAAGTCGCCCACGAACAGGCCCAGCGGCTCGCCGTCGTCGAAGACCTCCCACACCGTGGCCTCGGGGTGGTACCCGGCCAGGTCCTCCCGCTTCTCGAAGGTGAGGCCGAACTCCTGCTCCGCGGCGTAGAAGACGCCGTCGACGAGCACGCGCTCGAGTTCGAGGTACGGCTTGAGCGCTTCGGCGTCGAAGCCGTACTTGGCCTGGCGCACCTGCTTGGCGTAGAACGACCAGTCCCACGCGGCGAGCTGGAAGCCGCCGCCGTCGCCGTCGATCACGGCCTGGAGCTCGGCCGCCTCGCGGCGGGCGTTGCGCACCGACGCCTCGGCGAGCCCGGCGAGGCGCTCGCCGATGATCCCGGCGTTCCCGGCGGTCTGGTCCGCGGCGATGTACGCGGCGAAGTGCTCGAAGCCGAGCAGCCGCGCCTTCTCGGCGCGCAGGCGCACCATCCGCAGCAGCGTCTCGGCGTTCCCGGCGCCGCGCCCGATCGTGGCCTTGTACAGCCGCTCCCGCAGCCCCCGGTCCTTCAGGTCCTCCAAGAGCGGGTGGCGCGAGAAGTTCGACTGCGTGATGAGCCAGCCGTCGAGGCCGCGCTCCTTGGCGGCGGCCTCGGCGGCGCCGATCTGGTCCTCGCCGAGCCCGTCGAGCTCGGCGCGGTCGGTGACGTGCACGGCCGCGTCGTTGATGTCGTTGAGGATCTGCTGGTTGAACTTGGAGGCGAGCTCGGCCAGCTCGGTGTTGATCGCCGAGAGCCGCTCCTTGCCGGCCGCGTCGAGGGCGGCGCCGCCGCGCACGAACTCGGTCCGGTACCGCTCCAGCAGCCGCTCGTCCTGCTCGTCGAGGCCCAGCCGCTCGCGCTGCTCCCAGAGCGCCTCGATGCGCGCGAACAGCGCCGCGTTGAGCAGGATCTTGTCCGCGTGCGCGGCGAGCTTGGGGCTGATCTCGGACTCGATCGCGTTCAGGCCGTCGTCGGTGTCCGAGGACAGCTTGTTGAAGAACACCAGGGAGACCCGCTTGAGCGTGCCGAGACCGGACCGCTCCAGCGCCACGACCGTGTTCGCGAAGGTCGGCTCCTCGGTGTTCGTGGCGATCGCGTCGACGGCCTTGAGCTGCTCGGCCATGCCCTGCTCGAACGCGGGCAGGTAGTGCTCGGTCGCGACCGCCGCGAACGGCGGGAGCTGGTAGGGAAGGTCAGAGGGGGACAGGAACGGGTTCTCGGTCACGGAGGCTCCTCGCTGCGTTCGGACCGGCGCTGGCGACAGCGGCGGGCGGCGGCCCGCGGGCGGACGCGCCCACGGTCCGGCGGATAGTGGCGGTGGCCGAATCCTATTCCGGGCCCTTGCCGGTCGGCAAGCGCAATGCGGGTTGCGGCCCGCGGACGGTGCGGCCGGAGAAGACGGCGGCCCACAACTTCACCGCCAGGGTCCGCGCCGCATTAATATCGAGCCCATGTCTGAAACCAGTCCGCTGTTCGTGGCCAGCGACATCCATGGCCATTACGACGCGCTCGTCGAGTCGCTGCGAGATCGCGGACTGGTGGACGAGAAGGCGAAATGGACGGGCGGCGACGCTCGCCTGTGGATTCTCGGCGACCTGTTCGACCGCGGCGAGGAGGGTGTGGCCGTCGTGCGGCTGCTGCGCGGACTCGCCGGGCAGGCCGCGGCCGAGGGCGGGCACGTGGACACGCTCATCGGCAACCACGAGGTGCTGCTGCTCGGCTCGCGCCGCTTCGGCGCCGCGTCCTTCACCGACGTCGACGGCCACGACCGCCAGTTCCTGCACTGGTGGGTCCTCAACGGCGGCTTCGAGGACGAGCTCGGCGACCTCACCGACGACGAGGTGAAGTGGCTCGAGACCCGGCGCGTGCTCCACGTCGCGGGCGACGCCCTCCTCGTGCACGCCGACACCGAGTCGTACCTCGGCTACGGCCGCAGCGAGGAGGCCGTGAACTCGGCCGTCCGCACGATCATGGCCGGCGACGAGCCGGAGGAGTGGTGGCAGCTGTTCCGGGAGCTGACCCGCCGCCACGAGTTCATGGGCCCCGACGGTCCCGCGCGGGTGCGGGGGATGCTCCGCTCGTTCGGCGGCGAGGAACTCGTGCACGGCCACTCGACGATCCCCGACACGACCGAGCTGGAGCCGGGCCAGGTCACACAGGCCCGCCGCTACTGCGACGGACTGGTGCTCAACGTCGACGGCGGCGTCTACCAGGGCGGCAAGTGCCTGGTGGTCCGCCTCGGCTTATCTGAACGGCGATGCGGCGGCCGCCTGGTGGAGCGGCCGCCGCTGTCCGTGCGCCGGGCCTTTCGGGGGAGCGCGGTGCCGGCAGCGGGCCGCGCTCAGTCGTCGCCCTGCTGACCGAGGAAGGCGACGGTGGTGACCGGCGGCGCCGAGGCGGTCCGGCCGCTGCGCGACTCCACCCAGAGGGTCGCGGTCAGCGCCGCGGCGACGCCCATCGTCGCCCACCCGGCGAGTGGCGAGAACGCGATCGCGTAGCCCAGCGCGGATGCCGCCGCGGTGGCGATGGCGGCCGTCAAGAAGGCCCTGCGGAAGGCGCGTCGATGTTCGCGACGCGCGACGACTCGGTTGTGTCTCATATCTGACACAACGATCCAGGCTCTTGAATCGACACGTTGCATGTGCAGATTTCCCGCGAACGGGCGACCGAAACCCGGCATAACCCCTGATAACCGGCTATCCGCCGCCGCGGCCGAGCAACACTGTAAGCGGCTTCAAGCACAGCGTGATATTGGCAGCTGGCGGCCGTTGTGCCGGAAGGGAAAAGACGGTAAACAGTTCATGTCGGAACGCCAAGGCGACAAACTCCCGGAGTCACCGAAGGGCTGCGCCCCAAAGGACACCGGACCCGTGCGGGTCAAGACAACCGAGCACAGCTGACAACCGCCGGCGCCCCGACGAGGCGGCCGTGACTCATGGCCGGAGGAACGGCCGCCGCAACCGAACACCGCACGACGCAACCTGTATCCGCAAACCAACTCCTATATAGACGGTGGGGTCTGACATGGAGTCCGAAACGCAACCGATGGGACGGCGCGTCGCCTATTGGCGACAACGCCGAGGCATGTCCCAGCAGGTCTTCGCCGATCGCATCGGCAAGTCCAAGAGCTGGGTCGACAAGATCGAACGCGGCGTCCGCCGCCTCGACAAGTACTCGGTCATCACCGAACTCGCCGAAGCCCTCAGCATCGACGCCGGGCAGCTGCTCGGCCGCGAACCCAAACGGCGCCCCGGCCTCGGCGGCTGCCTCGACCAGGTCGAAGTCGAATCCATCCGCCAATCCCTCGAACGCTACGAACGCCTCGGCCGCTTCCTCGAAGCCGCCCCGATCGAATCCACCCCGATCCCCGAACTCCGCGGATCGGTCAACTACTGCTGGCTCGCCTTCGAGAAAGGCCACTACCCCGTCGTCGCCCGCTCGCTCATCCAACTCCTGCGCGACACGCCCGTCGCCGAGGACCGGCCCGTCGGCGGCAGCAGCGCCGACGCCGCCGAACTCATGACGCAGGTGTACCAGATCGCCTCCACGGTCCTGCGCAAACTCGGCGAGGCCCAACTCGCCTGGCTCGCCGCCGACCGCGCCATCTCAGCCGCCAACCGCGGCAACGACCCGCTCCTCGCCGGCATCGCCACCACCCGAGTCGCCAACGCGCTCAGAGCACTCGGACGCCACCAGGCCGCGCTCGACCTCAACGTCCAAGTCGCCTACGGCCTCATCTCCGAGACCGGCGGCGAGACCTCCAGTCCCGCCGAGATCAGCGTCTACGGCGCGCTCCTCCTCCAAGGCGCCATGGCCGCCGCCCTCGCCGGTGACGGCACCACCAGCGGCGACCTGCTCGACAGCGCCTCCCGCGCCGCCAACATCCTCGGCCGCGACGCCAACTACTACTACACGTCCTTCGGGCCGACCAACGTCATGCTCCACCGCGCCGCCGCGTTCGTCGAACTCGGCGAAGGCGGCGACGCCCTCGCCGTCCACGACCGCATCCCGCCGGCCGCGCTGGCCGACCTCGTGGCCGAGCGGCGCGCGCACCACCACCTCGACATGACGCGCGCATGCGTCCAGGTGGGGGACATGGAACGGGCCAGTCGCCACCTCGTGACGGCCGACCGCCACGCCCCGGCCGAGGTGCGCTGCCGCCCGGTCGCGATCGAGCTCATCGACCAGATCCTGCACCGCACCAAAGGCGAACCCGCCCAAGACCTGCGCCGACTCGCCGAGGAGGTCGGCGCCCTGAACTGAGGGGCCTCCATCGGCTGCACCGGCAAGCCGCGAGCCGCATTCACGGCGCGGAAGCCTCGTCGAGGGCGACGGTGCCCGGAGCCACGCTGCTCGAGCTCCGGGCACCGCCTCAGGGCCTGGCCTGTCCGGCGGATCCGGGCGGCCGCCATCCGGCCCAGTGGCCCGCCGTACCGCGTCGTCGGCCCTCCCGATACAACACCGGTATCGGGAGGGCCCTCCGCGGTCTCGGCGACGCCTGCGAGCCGGTGAGCGAGCGAGCGAACGGACTCGGATACCGCCGCTGCCGGATCCGCCGGACAGGCCCTAAACTGCAAAGATGCGCACGCTCAGCGAGATCACCGCTGTACTCGACGACCTGTACCCGCGCCGCTGGGCCGAGGAGTGGGACCGGGTCGGACTCGTCTGCGGCCGCGGCGGCAACTCCGTCCGCAGGATCCTCTGCGTCGTGGACGTCCTGCCCGCCACCGTCATCGAGGCCATCGAGAACGACTGCGACCTCATCGTCGCCCACCACCCCCTCCTGCTGCGCGGCGTCTCCAGCCTCGACCCCGCCGGCGACTACAAGGGCGACCTCGTCCACACCCTCATCGAATCCGGCATGGGCCTCTACGTCGCCCACACCAACGCCGACGTCGCGAACCCGGGCGTCTCCGACGCCCTCGCCGACCGGCTCGGCCTCGTCGACCTCAGGCCCCTGCGACCGCTCACGGACGCCGAGCACCACGGCTCCGGCCGCGGCATCGGCCGCATCGGGCGCCTCCCCGCACCGCTCACCCTCGGCGCGCTCCTGGAACGCGCCGCGAAAACCCTCCCGCCCACCGTCAGCGGCGTCCGCGCCGCGGGCGACCCCGACCGGCAGATCAGCACCGTCGCCGTCTGCGGCGGCGCCGGCGACTCCTACCTCGCCGACGCGGCCGCGGCGGGCGCGAACGCCTACCTGACCGCCGATCTCCGCCACCATCCCGCCAGCGAGCACCTCGCCCGGAGCGGCCCGGCACTCATCGACGCCGCCCACTGGGCCACCGAGCGACCGTGGCTCGATATCGTTGCCGAGCAACTGTCCCGTCTGGTCGACGACGTCCTCGTCTCCGACCTCGACACCGACCCGTGGACCATCCACCAGAAAACCGGGGTGAACTAGGTTGAAAGCCGACCTTTTCGATCAGCGCCGACTGCTCGAACTCCAGGCGGTCGACACCCAGCTCACCCAGCTGGGCCAGCGCCGCAAGAAACTCGACGCCGACCCGGCCTACGCCACGGCCGTCCAGCGCCAGCGCGCCCTCGCCGACAAGGCCGCGAACCTCACGGGCGATCTCGCCGACCTCGACCGCGACATCGAACGCGTCGAACGCGAAGTCGAGCTCGTCACCAAGCGCGCCGACAACGACCGCGCCCGCATGGCCTCAGGCGCCGCCACCGCGAAGGAGCTCGAAGGGCTGCAGAGCGAACTCGAGTCCCTCGCCCGCCGCCAGGGCACCCTCGAAGACGACCAGCTCGAGCTCATGGAACGCCGCGAAGGACTCGAAGCCGAACTCACCGACGTCCGCCGCCAGGTCGAGGAGTCGCGCCAGGTCCTCGCCGACGCCGAGGCCGACCGCGGCCGACAGCTCGGCGAGATCGACACCGAGACGGCCGACGCGACCTCCACACGCGAAGCGCTCGTCATCAACATCCCCGACCGACTCGTGGAGCTCTACGAGCGCATCCACGCGAAGCAGCCCATCGCCGCCGCCGAACTCGTCGGCCGCCGCTGCGGCTCCTGCCGGCTCGAGAAGTCCCCGGCCGACATGATCCCGATCAAGTCGGCCCCCGTCGACGAGGTCATCCGCTGCGAGGAATGCGGCTGCGTCCTCATCAGAACCGAACTGCCGCAATCGAAACCGACCTCGCTCCCCTCCGAGGACGAGCTCAAGAAGTACACGTGACACGGACACGCGAAAGGGCGGGAGGCACAATGCGCCTCCCGCCCTTGACGTTTCATATACGACCGACATAAGCGATATGTCCGTGACATCGACACTTCAAAGCCCCTGCGAACCACACGCGCAGCGGCAGCCCGCTCGCATCAATTCCTGCTGAACTCGGCCCAGCGCTCGACCAGCTCGGTCGCCTTGCCGTCGTCGATCGCCTTCGCCGCCAACAGCAGGTTCGACTCCAGCAGGCCCTTGCGAGTCTTCACATCATGCAGATCGACACCGTCGATCAGGCCCTGCCGCGACGCCAGGGCCGCCGCCGCGTTGATGAGCACCGCGTCCCGCACCGGCCGGTTCCCGCCCGCGAACACCTCGCGCGCCACCGCCGTGTTGAACTCGATGTCGCCGCCCCGCAGCGCCTCCGGCCCGGCCTGCACCAGACCGAACTCCTCGATGTCGATCGAACCCTGCGAGACCCGCCCGCCCGACACGACCCACTCCGAGGTCGTCGCCGAAGTCGAGATCTCGTCCAGACCGTCGTCGCCGCGCACCACGAACACCGAAGCGCCCCGCGCCGCGAACACCTGCGCCATCAGCGGCGCCTTCACCGGGTCCGCGCAGCCGATCAGACCCGCCGCCGGCTGCCCCGGATTCGTCAGCGGCCCGAGCAGGTTGAACACCGTCGGAATACCCAGCGCGGCCCGCACCGGCCCCGCGTGCCGCATCCCGGGGTGGAACGTCCGCGCGAAGCAGAACCCGATCCCGATCTCCCGCACCGACGCCTCGACCCGCTCCGCCGTGGCCTCCAGATCGACGCCCAACGCCTCCAGCAGATCCGCCGAACCCACGCTCGACGAAGCCGAGCGGTTCCCGTGCTTGATCACCGGCACACCCGACGCCGCGGCCACGATCGCCGCCATCGTCGAGATGTTCACCGAGTTCGAACCGTCGCCGCCGGTCCCCACGATGTCCACCGCGACACCCAGGTCGGACAGGTCCAGACGCGTCGTCTCCGCCAGCATCCGGCCCGCGATCGCCCCGATCTCCTCCGGCGTCTCACCCTTTGAACGCAGCAGCACCGCGAACGCCGCCAGCTGCGCCGGATCGGCGTTGCCCGCCATGATCTGGGCCATCGCCCAGTCCGCGCTGGCCTCATCGAGGTGGTCGCCGTTCGAAAGGCGGCCGAGAACGTCAGGCCAGGTCGCACTAGACATAAGGACTCCTGAGAAGGGAGAGGTCAGGCGGCGCGCTGCGCCGGCGCCACGCCTTCTGCGCGGCTGACCAGCAAGTCTACAACCGTTTGCCCGGTTGTCACGGGGTTGAGGGGGTGCATGAGCACCGCATCCGCCCGCGACCAGGCCGCCAGCCACCGGTCCGCGGCCCGCGCCACCACGACGGCCAGCGTCGGCGGCTCGTCGAACTCGTCCCGCAGCTGCCGGGCGATCCCCAGCCCGCCCGCGGGCTGCGCCTCGCCGTCGAGCAGCACCAGATCCACGGCGTACCTGTCGATCAGCGACACCGCCTCGTCGTACTCGCCCGCGACGGCGAACTCGATCCTCACCCCCTCCACCGGCTCCTCGCCGATCGCCGAGCGCATCTGCTCGATGACCGCGGGTCGATGGCTGTACAGCAGGACCGCGTACTCAGACGTTGAGGTAGTCACGCCTCGCATATTAAACCGGCCACACTGAAATGGGAAGACCGGCGCGGCCACTTCCCGCGAATCGAGTGCCCACATTGGCCGAACCTCGAATGACCTGGGCACACGTTGTGAGAAGCCTGGGAGCTTACCGCCGGGCAACACGCGCGAAAAACACACCCCATGCGCAGCTTGGGCCCGCCGGACCGTAATAATGTGCGCGTGACTGCCGCCGAAGCAACTATCGACCCCAGCCGTATCCACTCACTGACGCGGCCCAACGTCGTCAGTGTCGGCACCATCGTGTGGTTGAGCAGCGAACTGATGTTCTTTGCGGGCCTGTTCGCGATGTACTTCTCCATCCAGGCCGCCGCCCCCGGGATGTTCGAGGAGGGCTACCACCACCTCGAGATCCCCTACGCGCTGGTGTTCACCGTGATCCTCGTGGCCTCGTCGGTCACCTGCCAGCTGGGCGTCTTCGCCGCCGAGCAGGGCGACGTCTACAAACTGCGGTTGTGGTTCGCGGTCACGTTCGTGATGGGACTCGTCTTCGTCCTCGGCCAGGTGAACGAGTACCGGAACCTGGTCACCGAAGGCCACTCCATCTCCGCCGACGGCTACTGGACCATGTTCTACCTGACGACCGGCTTCCACGGTCTCCACGTGACCGGCGGCCTCGTCGCCTTCATCGTCTACCTCATCCGGACGACGATGGGGCGCTTCAACCCCGCCCAGGCCACCGCGTCCATCGTGGTGTCCTACTACTGGCACTTCGTCGACGTGGTCTGGATCGCGCTCTTCGCCGTGATCTACTTCCTTCCGATGGCCCAGTACTGACACAACACCACGGCCGGTTCGCCTGTGAACTGACCCGAAGCAAGTCAGGCCCCGGCCCCGCGCCGGAGCCGCATCCGAGAAATGCGACGGCCGCCGCCCGGAGGCGGCCGCCGGCCGAACCGGGACCGCACAGGGCCCTGTCCGGTCCGAGAGCTAGATAAAAGGTGAGGCAACAACCGTGGCTGCATCAGCGAAACGCCGGCGAGGCTGGCGCAAGCGCCTCGGCGCGCTGGCCAGGTTCACCGGCGCACTGGTCATCGTCGGAGGGCTCTACTCGGCGTTCTCCCCGAGCCTGTACGCCCAGGAGTCCGAGGCCAACGCGATCGACTCCGAGGCCGTCAAGGGCCAGGAACTCTACGACACCAGCTGCATCACCTGCCACGGCGATAACGGCGAAGGCGTCGAAGGGCGCGGACCGAGCCTCATCGGCGTCGGCTCCGCGGCCGTCGAGTTCCAGGTGAACACCGGCCGCATGCCGATGGCCGCGCAGGGCGCGCAGGCCCCCCGCACGGACTACCCGGTCTTCACCGAAGAAGAGGCCGCGTGGCTCGGGGCCTACATCGAGTACCTCGGCGGCGGCGCCGGCACCCCCGACGACCTCGACGCGATGGTCGAAGAGGCCGATGTGGCCGAGGGCGGCGAGCTCTACCGCGTCAACTGCTCCTCCTGCCACGGCTACGCCGGCGGCGGCGGCGCACTCTCCTCCGGCGCGCACGCGCCCTCGCTCGAGGGCGTCAGCAACGAGGAGATCTACCAGGCGATGCTCACCGGCCCGCAGAACATGCCGGTCTTCGCCGACAACGAGCTCACCCCCGAGCAGAAGGCCGAGCTCATCGCCTACGTCCAGTACCTCGTGAACGAGGACAGGGACCCGGGCGGGGTGTTCACTCTCGGCCGTTTCGGACCGGCCACCGAAGGACTGGCCATCTTCCTGGTCGGCATGACCGCGCTCCTGCTGACCACGCTCTGGATTGCAGGTAAATCGTGAGTGCCCACAACGACAGCAACCCGCCCGAACCGGTGGACCTGAGCAACCCGAAGCTCAGCCGCTTCGAGGTCTACAAAGAGGGCCTGCGTCGCGACGACATCGAGATCATTCACTACGAGCCGCGCTTCGCGAAGCCGGGGACCAAAGCCGAGAAGCGCATGGAGCGCATCGTCAGCGGCCTGTTCCTGTTCTCCGGCCTCTTCGCGACGGCGTTCGTGGCGGCCTACATCTGGTGGCCCTGGGAGTACGAGGGCGCTGCCTCTTGGCGCGACCTCCAGACCTGGTACACCCCGGTGCTCGGCACCACGCTCGGACTCTCGCTGCTGTTCTTCGCCGTCGGCGTGCTCACCTGGGCGAAGAAGCTGCTCCCGGTCGAGGAGCTGGTGCAGGACCGCCACGACGGCGGCTCGACTTCGGACGACCGTAAGATCGCCGAGGCGACCGTCGACAACATGGTCGAGGACATGGGCCTCAAGCGCCGGCCGTTCCTGGTGAAGGCCGCCCTCCTGGGTGCCGCCCCGCTCGGCCTGGCCGCGATCGCCCCGCTGGGCGCGCTCATCAAGGACCCGGGCGACATGCTCACCGTCACCGGCTGGAACGCCGAGAAGAACAACAACGGCGAGCCGGTCCGCTTCATGATGAAGGACGGCGCCCTGGTCCGCCCGGACATGGTCTCGGTCGGCGGTCAGATCACCGTCTACCCGGCCATCGACCACGGCGCGACCAACCAGTTCCCGACCTCGCCGGTCCTGCTCATCCACCTGCGGGACGCCGACGCTGAAGTCCTGCGCGGCAACCTGTACCCGATGTACCAGGACGTCGAGGCCCTGTGGGGCAACTTCGTGGCCTACTCGAAGATCTGCACCCACGTCGGCTGCCCGACCAGCCTCTACGAGCAGCAGAGCCAGCGCCTGCTGTGCCCGTGCCACCAGTCCCAGTTCAACGTGGTGGACAACGCCGCTCCCGTCTTCGGACCGGCCACCCGGCACCTGCCGATGCTGCCGTTCACCGTCGACGAGGAAGGCTTCTTCATCGCGAAGTCGGACTTCCTGGTGCCCCCGGGGCCGGCGTTCTGGAACCGCCCGTCCCTCCCCGAGGAGGATGAGAAGTGAAACGCCGCAAAGGCACGAGTGACAGCTTGCTGACCAAGGCAGGCGGCGAGCTCGACGACCGCTTCAAGCTCGCCCTGCCGGCCAGAATCCTGTTCAACAAGGTCTTCCCGGACCACTGGTCCTTCCTCCTGGGCGAGATCGCACTGTTCTCGTTCATCCTGCTGCTGCTCTCGGGCACGTTCCTGGCGCTGTTCTTCGAGCCTTCGATGGTCGAGGTGACCTACAACGGCGCGTACGTGCCGCTGCAGGGCGTCGAGATGTCGCAGGCCTACGCCTCGGCCCTGGACCTCTCGTTCGAGGTGCGCGGCGGCCTGTTCATGCGCCAGATGCACCACTGGTCGACCCTGCTGTTCATGGCGTCGATCCTGGTCCACATGCTCCGGATCTTCTTCACCGGCGCGTTCCGCGCGCCGCGCGAGACGAACTGGATGATCGGCATCGTGCTGTTCTGGCTCGGCTTCTTCGAGGGCTTCTTCGGCTACTCGCTGCCGGACGACGGCCTCTCCGGCACCGGTCTGCGCATCATGGAGGGCATGACCGAGTCGATCCCGTTCATCGGTCCCTGGGCCTCGGCGGCGCTGTTCGGCGGCCAGTTCCCCGGTACCAGCGTCATCTCGATGCTCTACATCATCCACGTGTTCGTGTTCCCGCTGCTGATCCTGGCGCTGATCACGGTCCACATCGGTCTCGTGTTCGCGCAGAAGCACACGCAGTGGCCCGGCCCGGGCCGCACCGAGCACAACGTGGTGGGCTTCCGGATGTTCCCGAACTATGTCATGAAGCAGGTCGGCTTCATGCTGTTCATCTGGGGCGTCCTCGGGGCGATGGCGGGCCTGTTCCAGATCAACCCGATCTGGCTCTTCGGCCCCTACGAGGTCTCGGTCGTCTCCTCGGCCTCGCAGCCCGACTTCTACGTCATGTACCTGGACGGCCTGATCCGCCTGTTCCCCGCGTGGGAACTGCGCATCCCGCCGTACTTCACGCTGCCGCCGGTGTTCTGGCCGGGCATCGTGGGCATGGGCCTCTCCGTCATGCTGCCGCTGCTGTACCCGGCGCTGGAGCGGCGGTTCACGAAGGACCGCGGGCACCACAACCTGCTGCAGCGTCCGCGCGACAACGCGGGCCGCACCAGCCTGGGCGTCATGGTCGTGGTCTTCTGGATCATCGGCGTGATCTCCGGCGGCAACGACGTGTTCGCCGAGAAGTTCGACATCAGCCTGAACGCCATGACCTGGGCGGGTCGCATCGGGCTCGTGGTCCTGCCGATCATCGCGTACTACGTGACGTACCGGATCTGCCTGGGTCTGCAGCAGCATGACCGCGAGGTCCTCGCGCACGGCCTGGAGACGGGCATCCTGATGCGCGACCCGAACGGCCGCTTCTACGAGGTGCACCAGCCGCTGGCCGAGCCGGACGAGCACGGCCACACCGAGCTGGAGTACAACGGCTGGGTGGTGCCGAAGAAGATGAACCGCATCGGCGCGCTGCCGCCCGCTGACAAGGGCTTCTTCAAGTCGATCGAGGAGCCGTCCGAGGACGGCCGCGCCGAGCGGCGCGACGAGATCGAGTCGGGCAAGCACTAAGCGAGTAGTGAAGCGGGG
>NZ_JAERMK010000027.1 GCF_016918015.1 Glycomyces sp. YM15 | reverse complement strand
CCGTGCCAAGCGCAACCCCCTGGCTGCTCGAGCTCGAGTTTGCGCCGCAGGGCGGCGTTGGGCAGGCGCAGGGCCCGACCCAGCTCGACCGCTTCCCCCTTGGCGTAGTTGAACACCGAGGGGATGATGACGCCTTCACAGGCCAGCAGCCGGGCCCGGGGGACGCTGATCGGCTGGCCCTCCAACATCGGGAGGCGGCCGGTGTCCTTGCCCTGCAACGTCTCGATGTCGACGGTCAGATCCAGGGTCGCGGTGTGCCCGTGCCGGGTCGCGGCCTGCGGGGAGGACCCGTACCCGGCCAGGAGCTGATGGAGAGCCTCGGCATGCTGGTTCGCCTGCGGCGGCAGCAGACCTTCCGCGTCGGCCTCATCCTGGCGGGGTGGCGGGCAGGCGGTCTGCAGGTACTTGTCGAGCATCCGCCCGGTCGCATTCGAGAGATGCCCCTCCAGCGCCCACATGCCATTGCCGCACTCGATCAACTCCAGGCGCTGCATCGACTGCTCGCCGAGCCCATCAAGAAGCTCGGTCTCTCCGGCGATCGCGGCCCACAGCCCCTCAAGGTGACGACGCAGGTCCTTGAAGGAAGCATGAGCGCAGTACTCGACCACCATCGCCTCCGGCGTCGCGCAGAGGGTCTCGGGGTCGAAGGGGGAGGGGACCGGGGCCGTGAAAGGAGTGCGGGCGAACACGCGCATCGCCGGAGTCTGGTCAAGCTGGCGGACGGCGTAAGCGACCTGGTCGATCCGGGCCTGCCCCGACACCGCCGCCGAAGCAAGAAGACGGAACTTCCCCGAGAGCCGGGCGATCGCGGCGATGGCGCTGGCGGTGTTGAAGGTGAAGTCGAACTGGGACAGGAGCAGGTCGCGGAGGGCGGAGAACCCGAACTCGGAGCGGTGCAGGTTCGCCTCCTTCATCGCGATCACCGCAGACAGGACCCGGGCGTGAAAGGCGTTGATGCCTGCGGCGGCCTCATCGAGGGTCGAGCGGATCGCCGCAGCCTGGGAGCGGCGGTCAGGGGAAGCGGAGAGGAGCGAGGCGGCGGGGAGGACCGGAGCGACCGGGCTGGTGTGGGTGTTGCATGCGGCCATGGGTCTCGCCTCCTCACCGATTCTCGAATGTCCTGCCGGTTTTCGGTTCCTTGTTCGTGCTTCAATGATGACAGAATGCCGTGCCGGTGTCATCACCCAACCGGGTGAACATTCCATGAGAGACACTCACGCCCCGCCCCCACTCCACCTGGGGTGCAAAGCAAACCAGGGGACAAATGGGCCTCCGCCACCCCTCCCCCCGCGCTGCCGGGCAGCCGCACCGCACACCCAACCACCATGCGGCCCTTTTGTCGCTGCCCGCCTGAACCTCAATCGAAACGGTGCCGCAACCCGCTATAGGAGCCCAAGTCGCGAAAGCCTTGGGCCCCTGAAAACCTCTACCACCTGCAGTCGGGGAACTTGCCGTCGAAGGTCAACGACCCGGTCCCCATTCGGATCGGGGAGGCGCTTGATGCCGATGCTGGCCCAGCACGGACTCCACCCTCACCCGCACGGTCACGATCCCCGTCCCGCGCGAGCACGTCGGCGCGGCCGAATAGCACGACGGAACGGGCCCCAAGGCATCGCCTCGGGGCCCGTTCGCATCCGGTCTCAGATGACCTTGGGGATCGACCCCGTGTTCGTCAGGGCCTCGTTCAGCAAGGGCCCCACCTGCATCGTGAACTGCCCGAGTTCGTAGCCGAGCTGCTCCCGGTCGCACTGGGAGACCGCCAGGAGCGTGAGGCAGATCTGGGGGCCGACGGGCGCGGCGAGGAGGACGCCCTCGGCCATCTCGACGATGACCTGCTGGGTCGGGCCGTGGTCCATGGACCGCCCAGCGCCCTCACCCATCGACAGGAGGCCGGAGCCGATGCCCGCCAACTGGTCCGCGCGTTCCTTGGGGAGTCCGGCCGAGACGGCCAGGGGCAGGCCGTCGACGCTGACGAGGACCGCGTGGGAGAGGCCGGGAGTGCGGGCCACGAGCGAGCCGAGCAGCATGCTCAGGGATCGCTCGTAGACACCGAGATTGGCGCTCATCGGGTCGCCATCCTCTCCGTCCTGGCGCCTGCACCGGGGCGGCCGCCCCGGGCGCGGCCCCAGCCCTTGAAGTAACCAGCCGTGTTCTGCGCCAGGAGCTCCGGGTCGCGGTCGATCGGTTCGTCGAAGCGCGGGTGCTCGTCGGCGACGACCGCGCCGGGCACCAGGTTGGCCTGCGGTTTGCGGCGCGGCAGCCCGGCGGGCGTGATCGGTTCCTCGGTCTCGGGGGCCTCGGTGACGTTGCGGGCCATGCGCCAGCCTTCGTCTCCGGGGAGGTTCCACGATTCCGGTTCGGGCTCTTCGGTTTCGGGCCGCTTGAACCAGGCGCTGCGGGCCTGGCCGAGGATCATGAGGCCGTCGTCGTCGTTCATGAGGCTCGCGACGTCGACGATGTGGACGTCGTCCTTGGGCTGCCAGGGGTGGCGGCGCGGTTCCGGGTCCGGTTGGCGCATGCTCTCGGACTGGAACGCGTCGGCCGGCGCCTGGCGGGGGTTCGGCGCGGGCCGTTCGGACCGCGCTCCCTGCTCGGACGGCAGGGGCAGGTCCGTTTGCGGCAGTTCGGCGGGCTGGGCGCGGCGCCGGCGCCGGATCGAGCGGGTGTGGCTCTCGCCGTCCACCGGCATCTGCGATTCGGGGATCACCTGCGTCGATTCGAGGTCCACGACGGAGTGCAACTGCGAGGCCGGGTCGAGTGCGCGGAGGCTCTGGCGGTCGGGCAGGTCGCCGGGGAGGCGGACGGTGGTGTGGGTGCCGTGGCCGTGTCGGCCGGTCCCGCGGTCCTCGTCGTCGTCTTCGTCGTATGCGGCGCGCGGCGGGGCGGTGTCGAGACGGGGGCGTTTGGCCTGCAGCAGCCCGATGAGGCCTTCGAGCGAGCGGTCCCAGGCGGAGACGGCGTCGGCGGTGGCGGAGACGGACGGGGCGACGGAGGGGTCGTCGCCGCCGCCGATCTCACGGATGGCCTCGGTCAGTGCTCCGGCCATCGCGGCGACCTGCCCGGGGTCGGCGACGGTGGCGAGGTCGGCTGCGAGTTCTTCGGTCGAGATCGACTGCAGGGCGCCGGGTTGGGGAAGCCGGGTGAGGATGGCGACGGCGTTGGCCTCGCTCGGGTCGTCCCAGGCGGCGAGCGCCGCGGGGAAGACCGCGCGCAGAAGGCATGTGAGCGCCTCTGCCGCGTCGTGGCGGGCTCTGGCGGCCGAGGCCACGGTGTCCAGGATCGGGCGCAGAGCGTTGATCTCAGGGCGAGCGGCCAACGGCTGGCCGTGCACTTCGCCGGTCGCGAGGCCGCGGGCCATGGCGATGGCGTCGTCGAGCGCGTCTTTGGAGCGTGAGGCCGGACTGGCGGCGCGGATGACGAGCTGCCCGGCGGCTGCGGCGAACTCGGCCAGCTGGACGATCTCCTCCGCGACGGCGACCGAGACGGACTGTCCGGGCGCCGTTCGCGCGAGGAGGCTGTTGAGGCGGACCCATCCCCGGGGGTCGTCGCCGAAGGTGTCGGTGGCGATGAGGCCGCCGCCCGCCGCGACGAGCGCGACGGCGCAGGCGGTGTCGCCTTGGCCGGCTCCTGCTACCTGCTGGTCGATGGTGATGCCGCAGAACACTTGCACCCGCGGGGCTCCTCTCGTAGGGCGCACCCGGACGGGCGCCGGCCCCTGTCGGCGGGCCGCAGCCCAGCCTGTATTTACCAGTCCGTTATCAGTTTTCCGCAGAATACTCGGTTCTGCAAGCGGACGGACAGTGCGGGTTCGCGATGGGATGGAAGGTCATACCGCGCAATTGCGTCAATTCCTTGACGGTGTCCACCAGGGGATTCCCTTGTGGAATAACGGTGGGGAACGCGGCGGCGCCGCCGCTGGATGACGCGGCGGCGCCGGTAATCGGACTCGGAGTATGAGTCGACATGGGCTGTTCGGCCGATGGCTAACCGCGCCATTCCACATGGTCGTTGATCTTGGCGATGACGCCGCGCCAGGCGATGGCCGCCTGCTGGGAGTCGCTTCGCTTCAAGCGGCGCTTGGCGAGTTTGCCGCGGAGGCCGCCGTCGACGACCACGCGGAAGGTCTCGTCGAGGTCGTCCAGCGGGGAGCCGGGGGCGAGCGAGCCGACGATCGAGTCGTGCTTCAGGGCGTAGCCGAGGTCGCGGCCGACTTCGGCGGCCTTGATGAGCAGCTCGGGCTCCCAGGCGTCCTGGCCGCCGCGGAGGTTGGCGACCACCAGGTCCAGCTCATAGGTGTCGTCTTCGTCACACACGATGTCGTCGACGCTGAGACGCTCCTGCAGCTCGGCGTACTCCTCGATCGCGGCGAGGTCGTGGTCGTCGTGCTCCTTGACGTACGCGACGAGCGCCTCGGCCTCGCGGAAGACCAGCAGCTTCCCCTTGCGGGTCAGGAAGACCGGGACCTCTTCGGGTTCGGCGTCGAGGGCGTCCTCGTCGTCGGCAGCGGGCGCCTCGTCGGCGAAGTCGGCCGCGTCGGGTTCGGGGGCGTTCTCGTCCTCGGGGGCGGCCTCGTCGGTCTCGGCGTGCCTGCCGCGCGGCGCCTCCTCCGCCTCGGCGTCGTCGTCCTCGACGGGCTCGGGCTCCTCGGCCTTCCCGCCGGGGAGGGTGTCGGACATCCGGTACGCGCGCAGGGTGAAGCCCGAGTCCTTGCCCAGGTGGAGTTCCACCGGGTCGACGCTCAGCTCGTTCCAGAGCTTGTCGGTCTCGGCGCTGCGCACCGGCCCATCCGTTTCGGCCGCCATGTCGCGTCCCTCCCGTAGTGATCTAGCTGGGGAACAGCGTACGACGACGCGACACGCTCGGTCCGACCCGGTAGGTCCGTTCAGAAGGGACGATGCCGAAAGGGCCCCGGCGACGGATCGCCGGGGCCCCGTGGGACGCGATCAGTAACCGCCTCCGGCGGCCGCGGCCATCCCGGCCGGGTGCCACACGGTCTTGTACTCGGTCCACTGCCGCAGCAGGCCAAGGGAGTCGAGGCGCTTCCCGGGGCGGCGGACCACCTTCAGGGTCTCGGCGGCGGCGGCCTCCAGGCTCGCGGCCAGTTCGGCGTCGGCGACGCCGCTCAGGTCGACCCCGTTGACGTCGGCGTGCGCGGCCAGGTGCGGCGCGACCTCGGCGGCCCTGCCGCTGAGCACGTTCACGACCCCGCCGGGCAGGTCGGAGGTGGCGAGCACTTCACCGAAGCTCAACGCGGGCAAGGGCTTCGTCTCGCTCGCGAGGACCACGACGGTGTTGCCGGCGGCGATCGCGGGGGCGACGGCCTCGATGAGGCCCAGGAACGGGTCGTCCTGCGGCGCGACGACGGCGATCACGCCGAGCGGCTCGGGCGTCGTGTGGTTGAAGTACGGGCCCGCGACGGGGTTGGCCCCGCCGAGCACCGACGTGTACTTGTCGGTCCAGCCCGCGTAGTGCACGAGCCGGTCGATCGCGGCCTCCACGGCCCCGAGGGCGTCGTGCACTTCGGCGCCCGTGGCGTCGGCGAGCTCTTCGGCGAACTGCCCGGCGCGGCCTTCGAGCATCTCGGCGACCCGGTACAGGATCTGGCCGCGCAGGTACGCGGTCTGGCCCGCCCACGGCCGCTGCGCCTTGCGGGCTGCGGCCACGGCGTCGCGGCCGTCCTTGCGGCTGGCGAGCGCGGCGTTGGCCAGCTCGGTCCCGTCCGGGCTGCTCACGGGATAGCTCCTTCCGGACTCCGAGCGCGGGAACTTCCCGCCCACGTACAGCTTGTAGGTCTTCTTGACCCTGAGGCGATCAGACATCGAGGTAGGCCTCCAGCCCCTGGCGGCCGCCTTCGCGGCCGTAACCGGACTCCTTCAGGCCGCCGAACGGGCTGGCGGCGTCGAACTGGTTGAACGTGTTGGCCCACACCACGCCCGCGCGCAGCCGCTCGGCCGCCCACAGGATCTTGGAGCCCTTCTCCGTCCACACCCCGGCCGAGAGGCCGTACGGGGTGTTGTTGGCCTTCGCGATGGCCTCGTCGGGGGTGCGGAACGTGAGCACGCTGAGCACCGGGCCGAAGATCTCCTCCTTGGCGATGCGCATCGACTGCTGCACGCCGGTGAACACGGTGGGGCGGAACCAGAAGCCGCGGTCGGGCAGGTCGCAGTCGGGCTGCCAGACCTCGGCGCCCTCGCCGCTGCCGGCGTCGGTGAGCGCGGCGATCCGCTCGAGCTGCTCGGCGGAGTTGATCGCGCCGATGTCGGTGTTCTTGTCGAGCGGGTCGCCCACGCGCAACGTGGTGACGCGGTCCTTCAACCGGGCCAGGACCTCGTCGGCCACCGATTCCTGCACGAGCAGCCTCGAACCGGCGCAGCACACGTGCCCCTGGTTGAAGAAGATGCCGTTGACGATGCCTTCGACGGCCTGGTCTACGGCTGCGTCGTCGAACACGATGTTCGCGGCCTTGCCGCCCAGTTCCAGGGTGAGCCTCTTCTTCGAACCCGCGATGGACTTCGCGATGGCCCGTCCGACCGCGGTCGAGCCGGTGAACGCGATCTTGTCGACGGCGCTGTCCACGAGCGCCGCGCCCGTGCCGCCCGCGCCGGGGAGGATGTTGACGACGCCGGGCGGCAGGTCGGCCTCCTGGCACAGCTCGGCGAACATGAGCGCGGTCAGCGGCGTGGTCTCGGCGGGCTTGAGCACCACCGTGTTCCCGCACGCGAGCGCCGGGGCGATCTTCCACGCGAGCATGAGCAGCGGGAAGTTCCAGGGGATGACCTGGCCGATGACGCCGAGCGGCCTCGGGTCGGATCCGAGGCCGGCGTAGGCGAGCTTGTCGGCCCAGCCCGCGTGGTAGAAGAAGTGCTGCGCCGCGGTGGGCACGTCGAAGTCGCGGGTCTCCTTGATGGGCTTGCCGTTGTCGAGGGATTCGGCGACGGCGAACTCGCGGGCCTTCTCCTGCAGGAGCCGGGCGATCCGGAACAGGTACTTGCCCCGCTCTGCGCCGCTCATGGGGCCCCACACGGCTTCCTGCGCGCGGCGGGCGGCGGCGACGGAGTTCTGGACGTCGGCCGCTCCGGCCTCGGCCACGGTGAAGAGGACTTCTTCGGTGGAGGGGTTCACGGATTTGAAGTCGGCGCCGTCGGCGGCGTCGGTGAACTTCCCGTCGACGAACAGCCCGTAGTGCTCTTTGATCTGGGGCCGCACCGACTCGGGTGCGGGCGCGTACTCGAACATCGCTTAGTCCACCGTCACGTAGTCGGGGCCGGAGTAGTGGCCGGTCTTGAGCTTCTGGCGCTGCATGAGCAGGTCGTTGAGGAGGCTCGAGGCGCCGAAGCGGAACCATTCGTTGGAGAGCCATGGGTCGCCGAGGACTTCGTTGACGCACACCAGGTATTTGATGGCGTCCTTGGTGTTGCGGATGCCTCCGGCGGGTTTGACGCCCACTTGCACTCCGGTGAGCGCGCGGTAGTCGCGCACGGCCTGCATCATCAGGAGCGTCACCGGGAGGGTCGCGTTCACGCCGACTTTGCCGGTGGAGGTCTTGATGAAGTCGGCCCCGGCGTACATGGCGAGCCAGGACGCGCGGCGCACGTCGTCGTAGGTGACGAGTTCGCCGGTCTCGAGGATGACCTTGAGGCGGGCCTCGCCGCTGGCGGCCTTGACGGCCTTGATCTCGTGGAAGACCCGTTCGAGGTCGCCGGCGAGGAACGCGCCGCGGCTGATGACCATGTCGATCTCGTCGGCTCCGGCGCGCACGGCCGCTTCGGTGTCGGCGAGCCGCACGTCGAGGGGCACCTGCCCGGCGGGGAACCCGGTGGCCACGGAGGCGACCTTCACCGTCGAGCCCTTGAGCGCTTCGGCGGCGACGGGCACCATCGACGGGTAGACGCAGACGGCCGCGGTGGACGGCGCGTCGCCGTCGGGGCGGAGCGCCTTCGCCGCGAGCGACCGGACCTTGCCGGGCGTGTCGGCGCCTTCCAAGGTGGTGAGGTCGATCATGCTGATGGCGAGGTCGATGGCCTTCGCTTTCGACTCGGCCTTGACCGAGCGGGTGGCGAGCCCCGCCGCGCGCGCTTCGAGGCCCACCGCGTCGACGCCGGGGAGGGCGCGGACGAGGGAGGCGGCCTCAGCGCCGCTCAAAATTGATCCCATGACTGGATGATATCCGTATCCTGGCTGTACGCACGCGCGGCTCGCAAGCTACGCCGCGTGTTCGACTCAGACTGTGGTGACCAGCTCACATTAGCTCGGCGAACTGGGCGTTAAGGTTGGGAACCGTGGATGTCAAGATCGTCGAACACCCGCTCGCCGCAGAACGGCTCACCGCCATGCGGGACGAGCGCTCGGACTCGCCTAGGTTCCGAGCTGCCCTGCACGAGCTCACAACAATGCTCGTCTACGAGGCCACGCGCGACGTGGCCGTGACCGAATACGAGATCAGGACGCCCGTGGCCCCGGCCCGGGGGTTCCGGCTCGGGAACCCGCCGCTGCTCGTCCCGGTGCTGCGCGCCGGGCTCGGCATGGCCGACGCGGCGCAGGCGATGATCCCCGACGCCTCGATGGGCTTCGTGGGCCTGGCCCGCGACGAGGAGACCCATGAGCCGTACGCCTACATGGAATCCCTGCCCGACGACCTGGCCGGACGCCACGTCATCGTCCTGGACCCGATGGTCGCCACCGGCGGCTCGCTGCTGCGCTGCTGCGAGATGATCGCCTCGCGCGGCTGCACCGACATCGACCTCATCAGCGTCCTGTGCGCGCCGGACGGCATCGCGAAGCTCGACGCCTCCGGGATCGCCATGAAGATGACGACCGCCGCGGTCGACCCCGAGCTCAACGGCAAGGCCTACATCGTCCCCGGCCTCGGCGACGCCGGCGACCGCCAGTTCGGCGCCTACCGCCGCTTCTAGCGACGCGAAAGGGGGCCCGGCGCGACGAGCGCCGGGCCCCTCGTCGTAGGCGCGTCTAGTGCGGGACGCCGAGGATCGCGGCGATCTCGGCCTTCAAGGCCTCCACGCTCGCGCGGGCCCGTTCGCGGGCGGCGCTCAGGTCGCCGCCGACGTCCTCGCGAACCTCCAAGTACGCCTTCAGTTTCGGTTCGGTGCCGCTGGGGCGGCAGACGACCCGGGCGTTGGCGGTGGTCACGGTGACCACGTCGGCGTCGGGGAGCCGGTCGAGGTATTCGGTCACGGGCTCGTCGAGGAGCGAGGTGGGCTGATGGGCCCGCAGGCGCTTCATGCACGCGTCGATCTCGCCGAGGTCCTCCACGCGGACCGAGAGCTGGCCGGTCTCGTAGACGCCGAACTCCTCGGCGAGCTCGTCGAGCCGGTCCTGGAGGGTCGCCATCCGGGCGGCCTGCCCGGCGGCGATCTCGCTGACGACGAGTGCGGCGGAGATGCCGTCCTTGTCGCGCAGGAACTCCGGGGCGACGCAGTAGCCGAGGGCCTCTTCGAACGCGAACGCGAGGTCGGGTTTGGTGCGGGCCAGCCATTTGAAGCCGGTGAGGGTCTCCATGTAGCCGAAGCCGCGCTTGTCGCACATGGCCTTGAGCTGTGTGGTGGAGACGATCGTGGTCGCGTAGGTGCCCTTGCGGCCCTTGCGCATCCAGTGGTCGGCGAGGAGCACGCCCACTTCGTTGCCGCTGAGCTGGCGCCAGGAGCCGTCGCCGGTGGGGACGGCGACCGAGCAGCGGTCGGCGTCGGGGTCGAGCGCGAGCGCCACGTCCGCGCCCTCTTCGATCGCGAGGGCCAAGAGCCGGTCGATCGCGCCGGGCTCTTCCGGGTTGGGGAAGGCGACGGTGGGGAAGTCGGGGTCGGGCGCGGCCTGTTCGGCGACGAGGGTCGGGGCGGGGAATCCGGCCCGTTCCATGGCCTTGACCAGGGTGGCGCCGCCGACGCCGTGCATCGGGGTGGCGACGGACGCGAGGCGCTTGGGGTCGTCGGGGTCGACGACGGACGCGATCGCCGTCAGATATTCGTCCACGATGGATTCGTCGAGGGTCTCGCCCTCGTCGCCGAGCGGGATCTCCGAGAGCGGCCCGAGCGCTTCGATCGCGGCTTCGATCTCGGTGTCGGCGGGCGGGACGATCTGCGCGCCCGCGCCGAGGTCGCCGCCGAGCTCGCGCCCGAGGTAGACCTTGTACCCGTTGTCCTGCGGCGGGTTGTGGCTGGCGGTCACCTGGACGGCGGCCGCGGCGTCGAGCCTCGTGACGGCGTAGGCGGTCACGGGCGTCGGGAGCGTCCCGGGCATGACGAGGGCGCGGCGGCCGGAGCCGGTGACGACGCGCGCGGTCTCGGCGGCGAACTCGCGGCTGCCGTGGCGGGCGTCGTAGCCGATGACCACGGGCCCTTCGGCGCCTTTGGCGTCGAGCCAGTTCGCGAGCCCGGCGGCGGCGGCGCGCACGACGGCGAGGTTCATGCCGTTCGGTCCGGCGCGCAGCGGGCCGCGCAGGCCCGCGGTGCCGAACTTGAGGCGCCCGGCGAAGCGGTCGGCGAGCTCGGGGGCCGTCGCGGGCAGGCCGTCGAGCAGCCGGTACAGCTCGTCCCGGGAGGTCTTGTCAGGGTCGTCGGTGATCCACTGCAGCACATCGGCGCGCAGCGCATCCAGGTTCATCTCCTCCGTCATGCGGAAATCGTCGCATACCCGCATGACGGGAGGCACCTGTTGCGGACGGTGTGGCCTCAGCCGGTCTGGAACGACGCCACAGCCTCGTCGTACACCTGCTGTGATAGCTCCCATGCGTCGGCGTCGCCGGAGACGAACACGCCGAACGTGGTGCCGTCGCCGGCGTCGACGAGCGCCCAGATCGAGTGCCGGTCGGCGCCGGTCGCGTCGAGGTTGGTGCCGGTGTACTCCAGGACGCTGCCGTCCATCCCGCCGAAGGAGGCGTCCTCGAGCCGGACCTGATCGAGGTCCGTCATCTCGCCGGGCAGGCCGTCCCAGTAGTCGCCGAGATGGTCCTCGGTGCCGTCGGCGCCCTTGTCGGAGCCGTAGTAGAACCGCACCCACTGGGTGTCGTCGTCGGGGTTGTGGTACGACACGAAGTCGTCCCCGGTCTCGCCCGCGGCCCAGCCCGCGGGGTAGTTCGCGGTGAACCCGTCGCCGTCGTGCGCCTCGGTCTCGAAGGCCGGGCCGTCCTCCTCGCCCCCGCCGTCGGATTCGCCGCCCTCGCTGGCGGACTCCTCGCCGGCGCTCTCGGACGCGCCCGGCTCCTCGCCGCCGCCGCTGGTGTCCCCGAGCAGGAACTTGTAGGCGCCCCAACCGAGGACGAGCGCGAGCAGCACGCAGATGACGATGACCGAAGTGGACTTCCAGACGTTCCCCGCCGGCTCCTGCTCCGGTTCCCGTTCGCGAACGTTCGGCCGCGGACCGGTGCGCGGCGGCGACACGTCCTGGTAGGCCCCCTGCTGCTGGGACGGCGGCGACTGCTGCGGGATCCCGCCCGTGCCGAGCGGCCCGGCCAGGAGCGCCTGGAGCTCCTGCCGCACCTGCGGCAGCGGCGCGCGCTGCTGCGGGTCCTTCGCGAGCATCCCGCCGATGAGCGGCGTGAGGGGCCCGGCGTGGCGCGGGCTCTCGGGCGGCTCCTGGACGACCGCGCGCATCGTCGAGACGGCGTCGCCCCGGTCGAACGGCGGGCGGCCCTCGACGGCCGCGTACAAGGTGACGCCGAGGCTGAACACGTCGCTGGCCGGTTCGGCCGGATGGCCGACGGCCCGCTCGGGCGCGATGTAGTGCGCCGAGCCGAGGACCTTCCCGGGCGTCGTGCCGCCCGACACCTGATGCTGCTGGGCCGCGCCGAAGTCCGAGAGGACGCAGCGCCCGTCGGTGGAGATGAGCACGTTGCCGGGCTTGATGTCGCGGTGGATGATCCCCGCGTCGTGCGCGGCCTGCAGCGCGCCCACCAGCGCGAGCCCGATCTTCGCGGCGACCCGCGGCGCGAGCGGCCCGTCCTGCGTCAGGATCTCGGCGAGGCTGCGGGCCTGCAGGAGCTCCATGACGATCCACGGCAGCCCGCCGTGCTCGACGACGTCGAAGATGCGGATGATCGACGGGTGCGAGAGCGCCGCGGCGATCTGCGCTTCCCGGCGGGACCGGTCGATGAGCTGCACGCGTTCGGGCGCGGGCAGGTCCGGCGGCAGGAACACCTCTTTGAGGGCCACCTCGCGGCGCAGCACCATGTCCTGGGCGCGCCACACGGACCCGTTGCCGCCCTTGCCTACCAGGTCGACGAGCTGGTAGCGCTCGGCGACGAGGTCGCCGGGCCCGGCCCGGTTGCCGGTCCCGGTCGGCCCGCCGGGGGCGCGCTCGCCGCCGACGGCGAAGCTCTGGCCGAGGTTCCCGTAGTTGCCGTACGAGGAGCTGTGCCGGTACGAGGAGTCCCCGTACGAGTCGCCGCCGTACGAGTCGCCGCCGTACGCGTCGCGGTTGAAACCGGGGTTCGACTGGCCGTACGCGGGGTTCGAATGCCCGAAACCGGGATTCGACTGGCCGTACCCGGGGGAGTGCCGTTCCATTCCCGGATCCGGCCGGCCCCCCGGCCCCGACCGGTACGGATCGGACCCGGTGCTCGAGCTGCTGAAGCCCGCCGCTCCGAACGAGGGATGCGGATCGGCGCCGCCGAGCCCCGCTCCGTACGATGCACCGGAGAACCCTTGCGACTCTTGGGGTTCAGGGGAGTACCGGGGGGACGGTACCGCGCCGGGGCGGGGGTCCTCATATGCGCCGGGACCACCGCGACCGTAGTCAGATGAGTACGTCATTCGGCCACTCCTCGCGAGGGATCCCCACTAGTCTGCCGTGTCCGGGCCGACCGGTCGGTACCGGGTTTCCGTAACCAGTCGGGAACGGTGTCGTAAAGGGCGGGCGGTCGCGGGCGCGGCAACGCCCCGGGAACGGGTCGGTCCTTCCCGAAGGCGCAGTACGACCCCTAGGATGGCAGCCATGCAGTCGTCACCGCAAGGCCGCGACGGAATCGAGATCCGGCCCGTCTACGGACCCGACGACGCCGCGCCGGATCTCCCGGAACGACTCGGCGAACCCGGGTCCTTCCCCTACACGCGCGGCGTCCACCCCTCCATGTACACCTCCAAGCCCTGGACGATGCGCCAGTACGCCGGATTCGCCACCGCCGCGGAATCCAACCGCCGCTACCGCGACCTCCTCGAAGCCGGCACCACCGGGCTCTCCGTCGCCTTCGACCTGCCCACCCAGATGGGCTACGACTCCGACGCGCCCGAAGCCGCCGGGGAGGTCGGCAAAGTCGGCGTCGCCATCGACTCCATCGCCGACATGCGCGTCCTCTTCGGCGACATCCCCCTCGACGAGGTCTCCACGTCGATGACCATCAACGCCCCCGCCGCCGTCCTCCTCCTGCTCTACCAGCTCGTCGCGGAAGAGCAGGGCGCCGACCCCGCGCGCCTGCGCGGCACCATCCAGAACGACATCCTCAAGGAGTACATCGCGCGCGGCACCTACATCTTCCCGCCCGCGCCCAGCCTCCGCCTCGTCGCCGACACCTTCGCGTACTGCGCCGCCGAACTGCCGCAATGGAACACGATCTCCATCTCCGGCTACCACATGGCCGAGGCCGGCGCCACCGCCGCGCAGGAGCTCGCGTTCACCCTCGCCGACGGCATCGAATACGTCAACTGCGCCATCGACGCCGGACTCGACGTCGACGCCGTCGCCCCCCGCCTCTCCTTCTTCTTCGTCGCCCGCTCCACGATCCTCTCCGAAGTCGCCAAGTTCCGCGCCGCCCGCCGCCTCTGGGCCCACATCATGCGCGACCGCTTCGGCGCGAAGGACCCCCGCTCCATGAAGCTCCGCTTCCACACCCAGACCGCCGGCGTCGAACTCACCGCCCAGCAACCCGAGGTCAACCTCGCCCGCGTCACCATCCAAGCCCTCGCCGCCGTCCTCGGCGGCACCCAGTCCCTCCACACCAACGCCTACGACGAGGCCATTGCCCTCCCCACCGACGCCTCCGCGCGCCTCGCCCTCCGCACCCAGCAGGTCATCGCGGGCGAAACCGACCTCACCGCCACCGTCGACCCCTTCGCCGGCTCCTACGCCGTCGAAGCCCTCACCGACGCCGTCGAAGCCGAAGCCCTCCGCCTCATCGACGCGGTCTTCGCCCACGGCTCCGCCGTCGCCGCCATCGAGGCGGGCTTCCAGAAGAGCGAGATCGAACGCAGCGCCTACGAGACCGCCAAACGCATCGACTCCGGCGAGCAGACCGTCGTCGGCGTCAACGCCTACACCCTGAACGGCGCCGAAGCGCCCTACCAGCCCCTCAAAGTGGACCCGGCGATCGAAGCCGCCCAGGTCGCCCGCCTCACCGCCCACCGCGCCGGACGCGACGCCGCCGCCCTCGAGACCGCGCTCGCCGCCGTCACGGCGGCCGCCGCCGGCACCGCCAACGTCCTCTACCCGCTCAAGACCGCGCTCGCCGCGGGCGCCACCGTCGGTGAAGTGTGCAGCGCGCTCGCCGCCGAATGGGGACGGTACAAACCGACCGACAATTGGTGACCGTACCGTCACTGACAGGCGAAGCGCACAAAGGGTCTGTCGACGCATTCGTCAACGCGGGAAACACTGTTCCGCGGACGCGACAGGACGAAACCCGCGTCCGTGTTCCCTATGAAAACCGGATCTCGGCCGTAACTTATCGGGTCGGCAAGCGTTATGCCTCATGACGGCGGGTACGACTCCAGTGTCGTGACCGCATGTCGTGCAACCGTCACCACTGGCTCGGGGACCAGCGGTACGGACGCCGAGCGTCGCAGATCACGGCGCTGGCCGCAACGGAGCGCGATCGGATTAAGCTTGCCGGATCGCCCTCCATTGGCTTTGATCCTCGAACGCGAATTGCGAGGCGCGAAGGAATGTTTACGCTCACTGCGGAGAAAGTCGTCGAGATGGGTACCGCCACAACATCCAATGAGCCTCGCCCGAGCGCGATCGCGCCCGAGTCGTCTCTCGTGGTCCCCGGTGCCCTTCCCTCGTTCGACCGTTCCGGCGATCCCGCTGAGGAGCAGGCCATGTCCAAGCCGCTGCCCGAGTTCCTGGACGGCTGGCTGGCCGCCCACGCGGGCGAGGTCGTCGCCGCCCGCCGCCACATCCACGCGAACCCGCGCCTGTCCCGCCAGGAGCACGACACCGCGAACTTCGTGGCGGCGCGGCTCGCCGAAGCCGGCCTCGACCCGAAGCTCATCCCCGACGGCACGGGCCTCACCTGCGACATCGGCACCGGCGACCGCGTGATCGCCATCCGCGCGGACATGGACGCCCTGCCGATCCAGGACCCGAAGCAGGTCCCGTACCGCTCCACCGTCCCCGGCGTCACCCACGCCTGCGGCCACGACGCCCACACTGCGATGCTCATCGGCCTCGGCCGGGTCCTGGCCGAACTCGAGCGGCGCGAAGGCCTGCCCGGCCGGTTCCGGCTCGTGTTCCAGCCGTCCGAGGAGCAGTTCCCGTCCGGCGCCCCCACCATGATCAAGTACGGGGCGCTGCAGGATGTGGCCGCGATCTTCGCGTTCCACTGCGACCCGCAGTTCCAGGCCGGGAAGATCGCCGTCCGCAACGGGCCCCTGACGGCCGCGTGCGACGTCATGGAGGTGCGCATGACCGGCCGCGGCGGCCACACCTCCCGCCCGCACCTGACCTCCGACCTCGTCAACGCCATCGGGCGTGTCGTGGTCGACGTGCCCGCGCTCGTGAACCGCAGGCTCGACCCGCGCCAGTCCGTCGCGATCGTCTTCGGCGCCGTGCAGGCCGGCGAGGCCGCCAACGCGATCCCGCAGGAGGCCCTCGCGCGCGCTACGGTCCGCGTGCACGGCCGCGAGACCTGGGACATGATCCCCGACCTGGTGCAGGAGGTGACCCGCTCGGTCGCCCGCGCCTCCGGCGTCGAATGCGAGATCGACTACCGGCGCGGCGTGCCGCCGGTCGTCAACGACCGCCTGGCCTCCGCGATGTTCGCCGGCGCCACCGCCGCCGCGCTCGGCGACGAAGCCGTCGCCGAAGCCCCGATGTCCATGGGCGGCGAGGACTTCGCGTACTACCTCGAGCAGGTCCCCGGCGCGATGGCCCGCCTCGGCGTCGGCCGACCCGGCGAACGCCTCGACATCCACCAGGGCAACTTCGACATCGACGAGACCGCCCTCGGCCACGGCATCCGCGTCATGACCCACACCGTCCTCGCCGCGGCCGCCAGCCCCGCCTTCTAGCACGGCGCGAACCGATCGGGGGGAGCCGCGAAGCGGCTCCCCCCGATCGCGTTCCAAGAACATGAACAGCGTCCCGACAAGACGGGCACCCGCAGGCGCCCCCGAAACCCAACGTACGCGCCGGCACCGACACCGACCAAGAACGAACGACGCTCACACCGCCGAGCGCCGCTACGCCGCGCTCACTCCGCGGTAGGCCGCTTCCGCAGCGCCTCCACATAATCCTGCGGCGCACCCGCGGCCTCCGCCGCGCGCATGATCTCGTCCAGATACCACTGGCTCGGCAGCCCGCCCTCGAAACCCTCGAACACGTACAGCCACACCGGCCGGTTCGCCTCCAGCGTCGCCGCCTGCGTGTGCATCTTCCGATACAGCCCCGAATTCAACCCCTCGAGCTCGTCGAGGACCTGCCGGTCCGCCGGATCCAGGTCATAGAGCGCCACGAACACCCGCTCGCCCGGCGACTCCACCACCGTGGCCACCGCCGTCTCCGAGCCCAGGTCGGCATTGCCGAAGGTCAGACGCCAGCCTTCCAGCCAGCCGGTCCCCACCAACGGCGACCGCGGGCACGTGGCGCGCATTCGGGCAGGGTCGAGATTCGAGCCATACGCGGCATAGAGATGCACGACTCGAAGATACCCTTAAACCAGCCCGCACTGAAGCATCCCGAACACCGAAAGGCGCACCGTGGCACGAGTAGCGATCATCGGCGGAGGCCCGGCCGGGTACGAAGCCGCCCTCGTGGCGGCCCAACTCGGCGCCGACGTCACCCTCATCGAGGCCACCGGAGCGGGCGGCGCCTGCGTCCTCTCCGACTGCGTGCCCTCCAAGACCTTCATCGCCGCCTCCTCCGTCCTCACCGAGATCCACGAATCCAGCGAACTCGGCGTCGGCACCAAAGAAGCCACCGCCGACCCCGCCGCCGTCAACGGCCGCGTCCGCCGCCTCGCCACCCAGCAGTCCGCCGACATCGCCCAGAAACTCGTCAACGCCGGCGTCGACATCGTCTACGGCCGCGGCGCCCTCCGCGTCGACAAGGGCTACAACTACCTCCACGAACTCCACATCGTCCCCCTCGAAGGCGACCCCTACGACACCGACGCCGACGTCATCCTCATCGCCACCGGCGCCACCCCCCGCACCCTCACCTCCGCGCCCGTCGACGGCGAACGCATCCTCACCTGGCGCCAGCTCTACGACCTCAAAGAACTCCCCGAACACCTCATCGTCGTCGGCTCCGGCGTCACCGGCGCCGAATTCGCCTCCGCCTACCTCGCCATGGGCTCCAACGTCACCCTCATCTCCTCCCGCGACCGCGTCATGCCCCACGAAGACGCCGAAGCCGCCGAAACCGTCGGCCGCGTCTTCGTCCGCCGCGGCATGGACGTCCGCAACCACTCCCGCGCCGCCGCCGCCCGCCGCACCGACAACGGCGTCGAAGTCGAACTCGACGACGGCACCGTCATCGAAGGCAGCCACGCCCTCATCTGCGTCGGCTCCATCCCCAACTCCGACAACCTCGGCCTCCACGCCTACGGCGTCACCGTCAACGAGCGAGGCTTCATCCCCGTCGACAAGGTCTCCCGCACCAACGTCCCCGGCGTCTACGCCGCCGGCGACGTCACCGGCGTCCACGCCCTCGCCTCCGTCGCCGCCATGCAGGGCCGCATCGCCATCTGGCACGCCCTCGGCGAAGCCGTCCGACCCATCAAGCTCGCCCACGTCGCCGCCAACGTCTTCACCGACCCCGAACTCGCCTCCGTCGGCGTCACCCAAGCCGACGTCGACTCCGGCAAAGCCGACTGCCGCGGCGTCCTCCTCCCCTTCGCCTCCAACCCCCGCGCCAAAATGGTCGACCGCACCGAAGGCTTCGTGAAACTCTTCGCCTGGAACTCCTCCGGCATCGTCGCCGGCGGCGTCGTCGTCGGCTCCCGCGCCTCCGAACTCATCACTCCGATCGCGCTGGCCGTGGAGCAGCGCCTCACGGTCGAGCAGGTCGCGCGGACGTTCACGATCTACCCGTCCCTGTCGGGCTCGGTCGCCGAGGCCGCCCGCCAGCTCATGGAGTTCTGACCCGCGCACGCGAAAGGGCCCGCGGCGAATCGCCGCGGGCCCCGTCATGCGTCCCCTGGGTCTAGGTGAGCGACTCCACGCGCAGGTGGCGCAGCAGGTGCACGTCGGTCTTGCCGCCGGTCGAGGAGGCGAAGCCGAACTTGAACGTCTCCGGCATGTCCCGGGGCACGGTCGCCTCCAGGACCCGCGACCAGCCGTCGCCGTTCAGGAAGTCGAGGTCGACCGTGACCTTCGCCTGGCCGTCGCCGTTCTCCACGACCTTGAGCTTCACGAGCCGCTTCGACTCCTCGAGGGTGCCGACGGTCAGCGTTTCGGGGAAGTCCGTGCCGTAGACGAGGCCGTCGGTGTACTCGCCGATCTGCTCGTCGGTGGCGGTGGTGCCGAGCAGGCAGTAGCCCTCGTCGCCGTCGCCGGGACCGCGCAGGGCCACGTTGTTCGGTGCGCGGTTGGCCGTGATCCGCAGGTGCTCGGGGGCCTGCTGGCCCTCGGGGCAGCCGCTGCCGCGGCCCTCGGTGTCGGCCGAGAAGTTGCCCCAGGCGTCCAGGCCCAAGCCCAGGTAGCCGCCCGCGACGCCGGGCTGCCGGACGCCCGTCACCTCGTTGTCGATCTGGGCGTACCCCAGGCTCCCGCCGATCGCGCCGGTCGCGGTGAGGTCGGTGTCGCCGTCGACGAGGAAGAACGAGATGCCGTCGGCGCCGGTGCCCCCGTACTGGTACTGCGCGAACGTCACCTCGATGCCGTGCCTCGACGGCAGCGCGTCGTTGTAGACGATCCCGCCGGCCTGGTACTTGCCGGCGTCGGTGAGCTGGAGGTAGCCCGGCTGTCTGCCCGAGGTCGGGACCGGGCCGGCGTCCTGGTCGGCGCACGAGTCGAACTCGTCCTCGCCGATCAGTTCGGTGGCCGCCGTCAGGCAGCTGTTGAGCGAGGCGAAGTTCTCGTCCCCGACGGTCGTGCCGGTGAAGTCCTCCGAGACGAGCAGCGTCTTCTCTTCCACGCCGGACCCGGCCCCGGCTCCGGCCGTCGCGGGCAGCGCCGCGATCGTCGCCGCGAGCATCATCGAACCCGCCCCGAACCTGGCAATGCGTTTCACTGGAGCTCCCTCGGTAGGTGCCGCGCGACACCGACGGCGCCGCACGAAGTCCGCGGCCCGGCGAACACGGGCCGATTACAGAGTGAAACTATATGAACACCAAGTGCAACGATGTGGGTTCGGGCAACTGTGGACAGTCCACGTGCGGCGGCGCGGCCGCGGCAGCCGGACCCCGCCGCCGCGACCGCTCAGCGGACCACCGCTCAGACATCCCTGCGGCGCATCGCGAGCCAGCCGCCCACCAGCGCCGCCGCCGTCCACAGCACCAGGATCGCGATCCCCTCCCAAGGCCCGTAATCGCGCCCGAACTGCGGATCCCCCGGCCGCGTCATATGCATGACCACCATGCCCACCTGATCCGGGAAATACTGCACCACCGGCCGAATCGCCTCCAGATTCCCCAGGCCCTGCCCCGAAAGGAACAGCACCGGCAGCAACACCGACAACGTGACCACCGTGCTGCGCAGCACCACCGCCACACACGCCGTGAACACGCTCAACAGCGTCAGATGGATCCACCCGCCCAGCAGCGCCTCGATCGTCCACCACTCGGTCAACGGCGCCGCATCATCACCGATCACCGACGTCACCAGGCCGTACACCGCCATCTCCACGGCCAGCGCCGCGACCGCGACCGTCACCCCGATCGCCGTCATCTTCGCCGCGAACCACCGCCCGCGCGACGGCACCGCCGCCAGCGACGCCCGGATCGTCCCCGTCGAGAACTCCGAGCCCACCGCCGCCACCGCGAACGTCACCAGCACCAGCTGCGCCGTCAGCAACCCGAAGAAGACCGGCAGCAGCGCATCGCCGGCCGGACCGCCCGCACTGAACCCGTTCGCGACCACCCAACCGAGCCCGAGCGCCACCGCCGCGAACAACCCCAACGTGACCACAGTGGACCGCACCGACCGGATCTTCACCCACTCCGCACCGGCCGCCCGCACGAACCCGCTCATCGCACACCACCCGACCGGCCCGAACCGCTCCGGAACTCGACCGACGCACCCGTCAACCGCATGAACGCCTCCTCCAAGCTCGCCGCGCCGCCGTCCGCACCGGCATGCGCGGCGACGAAATCCTCCGTCGACGTATCCGCCAGCAGCCGACCCCGGCCGATGACCACCAGATGCTCCGCCGTCAACGCCATCTCCGACATGAGATGACTCGACACCAGCACCGTCCGCCCCTCCGCCGCGAGACCCTTCATGAGATGCCGGATCCACACCACCCCTTCCGGATCCAGACCGTTCACCGGCTCATCCAGAATCAGCACCCCCGGATCCCCGAGCAGCGCCGCCGCCACACCGAGACGCTGCCTCATCCCCAGCGACAGCGTCCTCGCGTGCTTCCGCGCCACCCCGGCCATCCCCGTGGCCTCCAGCACCTCCCCGATCCGCCGCTCCCCGATACCGTTGCTGCGCGCCAACCAGCGCAGATGCTCCCGCACACTCCGCGTCGGATGCAGATCACCCGCATCCATCAACGCGCCCACCGCCGTGAGCGGCCGCTCCAGCGACGCATACGGCCGCCCGTTCACCGTCGCGAACCCGCCCGACGGCCGGTCGAGACCCAGCACGAGCCGGATCGTCGTGGACTTGCCCGCCCCGTTCGGCCCGAGGAACCCCGTCACCCGACCCGGCTCCACCGTGAACGACAGATCGTCGACGGCCGTGCCGCCCCGATACCGCTTCGTCAAATTCCTGACTTCGATCATCCCGCCACCGTACGAACCCCGACACGACCCCGACAGTCCCCGAACGTCGCCGGAACCGGCGACGAAAGCGAACACGCCACCGAACCGCCCCACCCCGCACCCTGCGTACCCTGGCCCCATGAGAGGCCTCCTCGGAGCCGTCGCGATCGTCCTCGCCGAATTCGCGCTCCTCGCCAGCCTGCCCGCCGGACCCCTGCCCGCCGGCATCCTCGCCCTGCTCGCCGCCGCCGTCGTCATCGCCCTCTGGCAGCGCTACCGTCGCTCCACACGCGAACAGGAAGTCGCCGTCGAACGCGAACGACTCCGCATCGCCCGCGACATGCACGACCGGATCGGACGCCGCCTCGGCCTCGCCGCAGTCCAAGCCGCCGCCCTCGAAGTCCAAGAGACCGACCCCGAACGCCGCGCCCACGCCCGGCAGGTCGGCGACACCGTACGCGCCGCCGTCGAAGACCTCCACGGCCTCGTCACCCTCCTGCGGGGCCACGGCCCCCACAACACCACTCCCGACAGTCCCCACCACGACAGCACCGCCGGTACCGCCTTCGACCGCACCGAGACCGCAACCCTCACCGCGGCATTCCTCGAAGCCGGCGCCACCGTCGAACTCCACCACGAAGGCGAACCCCGCCCCCTCCCGCCCGCGACCGCGCGCGCCGCCTACGCCGCACTCGAAGAAGGACTCGCCAACGCGGCCAAACACGCGCCAGGCGAACCGATACACGCCCGAGTGACCTGGGAGGCCGACACCCTCCTCGTCACCGTCGACAACCCCCTCGACACGGCAGCACCCGCCGACCTCCCCGGAGGACACGGACTCACCGGCCTCAAGGAACGCGTCGACGCCGCCGGCGGCCTCCTCGACACCCGCACCGACGGCAACCGATTCAGACTCAGCGCGATGCTGCCACTCCCCGCACCGCGCCCGCGGCTCCCGCGAGCCGCCCGAGCGGCGGCCATCGGCACGGTCGTCCTGCTCCTCGTACTCCTCCCGCTCACCTCGATCGCCGGAGCGCAGACCCGATGACCCGAGTCGTGATCGCCGACGACGAACCGCTCGTGGTCGAAGGCGTCCGCATCGTCCTCGAGACGGCGGGCATCGAGGCCGCCGGCACCGCCCACAACGGACGCGACGCGCTGGCGGCGGTCGAGCGGCACCGGCCGGACGTGGCCCTGCTCGACCTGCACATGCCCGGGCTCGGCGGCCTGGCGGTGGTCGAGCGCCTCGGTGCCGCATCGCCGGGGACGCGGGCGCTGGTGCTGACCTCGTTCGGGGACGAGGGGAACGTGCTGTCGGCGGTGGAGGCGGGTGCGGCGGGCTTCGTGCTGAAGACTTGCGTCCCTGAGGAACTGGTGGCAGCGGTGAAGGCCGTGGCCGCGGGGGAGGCGTATTTGTCCCCGGTGGTGACCCGGATGGTGCTCGGTCTGGTCGCCCCCGAGTCGGCGCCGCGCCGCCGGGACGCGGTGGAGCGCACCTCGAGGCTCGCCGCCCGCGAGCGCGAGGTCCTGGATCTGGTCGCCGAGGGCCTGTCGAATGCGGAGATCGCCGGTCGGGTGCACATGAGCGAGGCGACGGTGAAGACCTATGTGAGCCGGGTGCTCGCGAAACTCGGCTGCGCCAACCGGGTCCAGGCGGCGATGCTGGCAAGAGACGCGGGGCATTGACGGGCCGACCATAGGCGACCGTCGTGCGATCACCCTCGAGTTCCCCCTCCACAGTTCATCCACAGCCTTACGAACAGGCAAGACAAGAACCACTCGCATAGTTATCCACAAGCGGGAAATCAGTGCTTGGCAATGGTTCCGGGACCTGTGACAGTTAGTAGATAAAAAACGTCCACTTCGCCGGTGGTGGTGGAAGCGCGGAGGGGCGGACCGGCCCTTGCAGGACCGGCGGCAGCAGTGGGAATCCCGGGAGCCGCCCCCGAAGACCGCGCGCGGGTGCACCCGCGCGCGGCTCCTGCAAGGACACCTCGCGAGGCGAGCGCGGGCGCACCGGCAACCAGCCGGTGCGCCCGCACTGAACCCGCACCGGTCGCGCGGGCCGACGGCCTGTGGCGAACGCGAAGGCCCGCCTCCTCTTCCGAGGAAACGGGCCCGCGCTTCGCCTGATCGCCTACCAGCTGCTGGGGACCGGGGCGCCTTCGGTGTAGCCCGCCGCCGATTGCACGCCGACCGCCGCGCGCTCGTGGAACTCTTCCAGGTTCGTCGCACCGGCGTACGTCGCGGCCGAGCGCACGCCGGCCACGATCGAGTCGAGCAGGTCTTCCACGCCGGGGCGCTTCTGGTCCAGATACATGCGGCCGGTCGAGATGCCCTCCTCGAACAGGGCCTTGCGCGCCTGGTCGAACGAGGAGTCGCTCGAGCTGCGGGCCTTCACGGCCCGCGCCGAGGCCATGCCGAAGGACTCCTTGAAAGCCCGGCCGTCCGCGTCGTAGTGCATGTCGCCGGGGGACTCGTGCGTCCCGGCGAACCACGAGCCGATCATGACGTTCGACGCGCCCGCGGCCAGGGCCAGGGCGACGTCGCGGGGGTGGCGGACGCCGCCGTCGGCCCACACGTGCTTGCCGTGGCGGCGCGCGGTCGCGGAGCATTCGAGGACCGCGGAGAACTGCGGGCGTCCGACGCCGGTCATCATCCGGGTGGTGCACATCGCGCCGGGCCCGACGCCGACCTTGACGATGTCGGCGCCCGCGTTGATGAGGTCGGTCGCGCCTTCGGCGGTGACGACGTTGCCTGCGGCGATCGGCAGGTGCGGGGCGGCGTCGCGCACGAGCTTGAGCGCGTCGAGCATCTTCTCCTGGTGGCCGTGGGCGGTGTCGACGACGATCACGTCGGCACCGGCCTCCACGAGCGCCGCGGCCTTGCCGGTGACGTCGCCGTTGATGCCGATGGCGACGGCGATGCGGAGCTTGCCGTTCGCGTCGGTGTTGGGCCGGTAGATGGTGTTGCGCAGGGCCCCGGCCCGGGTGAGCACGCCGTGGAGGCGGCCCTCGGCGTCGAGCACGGGCGCGAGCTTGACGTTGGCGTCCTCGAGGACCTTGAACGCCTCGGCGTTCGAGAGGCCCATGGGCAGGGTGACGAGCCGGTCGGAGGCGACCTGTTCGAGCTGGGTGAAGCGGTCGACGCCGCGGCAGTCGGCCTCGGTGACGACGCCGAGCGGGCGCCGCTCGGAGTCGGTGACGATGACCGCGCCGTGCGCGCGCTTGGGGAACAGGGCGATCGCCTCGGCCACCGTGGCGGTGGGAGGGAGGGTCAGTGCCGCGTCGCAGTCGAGCGGGCGGGACTTGACGCGGGCGATCACGTCGGCGACGACGTCGACGGGGATGTCCTGCGGGATCACCGCGAGCGCGCCCCGGCGGGCGAGGGTCTCGGCCATGCGCCGGCCCGAGACGGCGGTCATGTTGGCCGCGATGATGGGGATGGAGTTCCCGGTGCCGTCGGCCGTCGACAGGTCGACGTCGAGGCGCGAGGCCACGCTCGACCGGTTGGGGACCATGAACACGTCCGAGTAGGTGAGGTCGTGGCCGGGTTGTCCGTCGATGAAGCGCATGGCTGTCTCCTTGCCAATTGACGGCTCGCAAGCGTCGCCGAGGCTGTAGGGAGCGGTCGGGTTCCGGACGGAGGAATGCCGCCGCCGGGAACCCTAACCCGTTTTCGGTCGAAGAGAGCAGTGCTTGTGGTGCTACGCACAGCACTGACTATTGTCCCTCGATAAGCGCTCGGTTGTAAGTCTGCGATCTGACAGATGCGTGAAGCGGCACGCGTCGGTCACTCGGAGATCTGGCAGATGGGCGCCCCGGCGGCGACGACGTCGCCGATGCTCACTTCGAGCCCCGAGACGGTGCCGGACTTGTGCGCTTCGATGGGCTGCTCCATCTTCATGGCCTCGAGGACCACGATGGTGTCGCCCTTGACGACGGTCTGGCCGTCGGCCACGGCGACCTTGACGATGGTGCCCTGCATCGGGGACGGCAGGCCGTCGCCGCCGATGGCCGGGCCGGCGTCGGTCTTCTTCTTGGGGCCGCGCTTCTTCGGCTTGTTCGACGCGACCGGGTTGAGGAGCCCGGCAGGGATCGACACTTCGAGGCGTTTGCCGCCGACCTCCACGACGAGGCTGGTGCGATCTTCGGCGTCGCCGCCGGCGGCCGCGCCCGCGCCGAACGGTTCGAGCGTGTTGTCCCACTCGGTCTCGATCCAGCGGGTGTGGACGGTGAAGTCCTCGGCGAACGCGGGGTCCTCGATGACGGCCCGGTGGAAGGGCAGCACGGTGGCGAGGCCTTCGACCTCCATCTCCGCGAGAGCCCGGCGGGAGCGCCGCAGCGCCTCGTCGCGGGTGGGCGCGGTGACGATGACCTTGGCGAGCAGCGAGTCGAAGTTCCCGTCGATGACGGTGCCCTCTTCGATGCCGGTGTCGACGCGCACGCCCGGCCCGGCCGGGAGCCGCAGCCGGGTGACGGCGCCGGGGGCGGGGAGGAACCCGCGGCCGGGGTCTTCGCCGTTGATGCGGAACTCGATAGAGTGGCCGCGCGGCGCGGGGTCCGCGGTGAGTTCGATGGCCTCGCCGGAGGCGATGCGGAACTGCTCGCGGACGAGGTCGAGGCCGCTGGTCTCCTCGGAGACGGGGTGTTCGACCTGGAGCCGCGTGTTCACCTCGAGGAACGAGATGGTGCCGTCGACGGCGACGAGGAACTCGACGGTGCCCGCGCCGTGGTAGTCGGCCTCCTTGCAGATGGCCTTGGCGGCGTTGTGGATGATGGCGCGCTGCTCGTCGGTGAGGAACGGTGCGGGGGCCTCTTCGACGAGTTTCTGGTGGCGTCGCTGGAGGGAGCAGTCGCGGGTGCCGACGACGATGACGTTGCCGTGCGTGTCGGCGAGGACCTGGGCTTCGACGTGGCGGGGCCGGTCGAGGTAGCGCTCGACGAAGCATTCGCCGCGCCCGAAGGCGGCTTCGGCCTCGCGGACCGCGGATTCGAACAGGTCGGGGATCTCGTCGCGGTCGCGGGCGACCTTGAGGCCGCGTCCGCCGCCGCCGAAGGCGGCCTTGATCGCGACGGGCAGGCCGTGCTCGTCGGCGAACGCGAGGATCTCGGTGGCGTCCTTCACCGGGTCCTTGGTGCCGGGGACGAGCGGCACGTTCGCCTTCATCGCGAGGTGGCGGGCGGTCACCTTGTCGCCGAGGTCGCGAATGGACTGCGGGGTGGGGCCGATCCAGGTGAGCCCGGCGTCGATCACCGCCTGCGCGAACTCGGCGTTCTCGGAGAGGAAGCCGTACCCGGGGTGGACGGCGTCCGCTTCGGAGCGCTCGGCGATCCGCAGCAGCTTGTCGATCCGCAGGTAGGTGTCGGCGGCCGTGAGGCCGTCGAGGGCGAAGGCCTCGTCGGCCAGGAGTGTGTGGGGTGCGTCGCGATCGCCGTCGGCGTATACGGCGACGGACTCGTACCCGGCGTCCCGGCAGGCCCGGATGACTCTCACTGCGATCTCGCCGCGGTTGGCGATCAAAACCTTGCGCACGTTCCGCAGTGTAATGGCCGCATATCGGAGACCGGGACGACGCCATCATCAGGAGCCGGGACGAACCGATATAAATCGCTCAACGTTTGGAGGGTCTCCATAAGGAGGGTTGTCGATTTTTTCGCATGATCTCCTAAACGGCCGTTCAGGTCACGTCTGTCGGGGTCGAGATCGTCGAGCAGGGCCTGGCGGTTCCGGGCGTTGTCGAGGAACCGGTCGCCCTTGATCGACTCCCGCCAGTGCGCGGCGTTCTCGGCGTCGAGCTCGGGGCCGATCACGAGGTCGCCGGTCTCGATCCGGTTCGCGGTCTCCTCGCACCATTCGGCGTCGGTGATCCACAGGTCGATCTGCCGTTTCATCATGGCCCGCGCGTGGGCGGGCACGAACGCGCCCTCGTCGCTGGGGACGAACTCAGGGGTGGTCGCCGCCAGCAGCACCGTCACCTGGTCGACGCGCGAGTAGAGCACCTCGGCCCGCTGGCGCAGCATCGCCGTGTTCTCCGCCGGGGTGAGCACCTGCGCGAACGACCAGGCGGTGCCGAACGGGTCCTCGCCCCCGGAGACGTCCCAGAGTTTCTCGCGCAGGGTCCGCTGGAACTCCGCCTCGCCCGCGGCGGTGATCCGGTACGTGGTCCGCGCGGGCCGCGCGTCGACCGACTCGGTGGTGACGACCTCGATCCTGCCGTCGGCGGTGAGCTTCTTGAGCGCGTGGTAGATCGAGCCCGCGCCGATCTCGGCCATGCCCGGCATCCGCCAGGTGTCCAGCTCCCTCCGCACCAGGTAGCCGTGGACGGGACCGAGCCAGCGGACGAGGCCGAGGACGAGAAGACGCGTGCTCCACATGCCCCAATAGTATCCCTTTGACTAATCTCACTGCCTCCTCTATACCTGGTTGTGCCGCCTGATACCCCGAAGTTATAGTCAAACTTGAACAAGGAAATAGGACTACCGTTCAACCACCCGTGAGGTACCCATGCTCATCGAGACCAAGGGGCTGAAGAAGACCTTCAAGTCCCGCGGCAAAGAGGTCGAGGCCGTCCGCGGCGTCGACCTCGCCGTCAAGGAGGGCGAGGTCTTCGGTCTCCTCGGCCCCAACGGCGCCGGCAAGACCACCACGATGCGGATGCTCAGCACCCTCATCGAACCCACCGAGGGCCACGCCGTCGTCTGCGGCCACGACCTCGCCAAGGAGTCCGCGAACGTCCGCCGCGACATCGGCTACGTCGGCCAGGAGGGCGGCACCTGGGGCGAGGTCACCGCCCGCGAGGAACTGGTCATGCAAGGCCGCCTCTACGGCATGTCCAAGAGACGCGCCCAGCAGCGCGCGCTCGAAGTCCTCGCCGCCTTCCAACTCGAGGACTACGCCGACCGCACCGTTAAGACCTACTCCGGTGGCCAGAAACGCCGCCTCGACATCGCACTCGGCATCATGCACGAGCCGAAACTCCTCTTCCTCGACGAACCCACCACGGGCCTCGACCCCCAGTCGCGCGCCCACATGTGGGACGAAGTCCGCGCCCTGCGCGATCGCGGCACCGCGATCTTCATCACCACCCACTACCTCGACGAGGCCGACGCCCTCTGCGACCGGCTCGCCATCATCGACCACGGCGAGATCGTCGCCGAAGGCACGCCGCTCGACCTGAAGAAAGCGGTCGCCGGGGACGTCGTCGCCATCGGCGTCGCGGCGCAGAGCGCCGAGGCCGTCGAACTCCTGGGCGCCAAGGACTTCGTCCGCGAGATCGAATCCGGCGAACCCGACCCCGCCACCGGGGTCGCCCTCCTGCGCATGTACGTCGACGACGGCGCCGCCGCGCTCCCCGAGCTCCTGCGCGCCCTCGACGCCCAGGACATCTCACCCGCGTCCATCGAGCTGCACCGGCCCAGCCTCGACGACGTGTTCCTGAAGCAGACCGGCCGCTCGCTGCGAGAGGAGCACTGACATGAAGGCACTCCACGACACCTGGCTCGTCTACTCCCGGGCCATGAAGCTCAACATCAAGCAGCCGGTGTGGCTGGTCGTCATGATCATCCAGCCGCTGTACTTCCTGATCTTCTTCGCCCCGCTGCTCAACTCGTTCGACGACGTGCCCGGCGGCATGCCCGGCTTCCAGAACGGCGCCATGGAGACCTTCGTGCCGGGCCTCATCATCATGATGGCCTTGTTCGGCTCCACCTTCGTCGGCTTCGGACTCATCGCCGAACTGCGCGCGGGCGTCATCGAACGCATGCGCGTCACCCCCGTAAGCCGCGCCGCGCTCCTCATCGGACGCACCCTCGCCACGGTCACCACCACGCTCGTCCAGGCGCTCATCCTGGTGCTTCTGGCGGCGCCGATCGGCGGCCTGAGCATCTACTGGCCGGGGGTGTTCCTCATGTTCGGGATCATCATCCTGACCTCGTTCATGCTCGGGGCGCTCTCCTACGGCGTGGCGATCGTCCTCAAGAGCGAGGACACCCTCGCGCCGGTCCTCAACACGTTCGTCCAGCCGATCATGCTGCTCTCGGGCATCATGCTCCCGATGGCGCTGGCGCCGCAGTGGCTCCAGAACGTGGCCGATTTCAACCCGTTCTACTACGCGGTCGAGGCCGCCCGTTCGCTCTTCAGCGGCGAGATGGGCGCGGACGCGATCTGGCAGGCCGCCGCTTACATCGGCGCGCTCGCGATCGTGCTCGTATGGTGGGCGACGCGGAAGTTCGCCCGCGCCGTCGCCTAGCGCCCGAAGGCGGCCGGGCCGTCTCGCGGTTCGGAGGTCCGCCGGGGCGGAGTACTGAAAACCACCGCGAGCCGTGAGGCTCGCGGCGGTGCTCTCACGCTTTCGAGTGACAGTTCGGCTTACGACGGTAAGACGGGAGGTTTTCTGTCGGACCCCCGCGTCAGGATTGGCCTGGGGACGCCCCCCTGGGAGGGCGGGGGCCGCCTACAGCGCCTCGACGCCTTCGGCGCCTCGCAGCGCACCCCGCGTGTCCAGCACCGGCACCCCCGCCGGCAGCACGTCCGACCGGTAGCCGGCGTGATTCGTCAGCAGCACGATCAAGTCCGCCTTCGCCGTCTCCAGCTCCGTGACCCGCTCGACCTGCTCCGCCCCCACACTCCACACCGGCACATGCGGATCGTGGTACGCCACCTCCGCGCCCGCAGCGATCAGCTTGCGCGCCACCGGCGTCGACGGCGACTCCCGCTGATCGGCGATATCGGGCTTGTACGTGACCCCGAGCAGCAGCACCCGGGCCCGCGACAACGCGATGCCCGAACCGTTCAGCAGCGCCATCGCCCGCGTCACCACATACTCCGGCATCCGGTTGTTGATCTCCTGCGCCAACTCCACGAACCGGAACGGGTAGCCGAGCGTCCGCACCTTGTACGACAGGTAATTCGGGTCGATCGGGATGCAGTGCCCGCCGACCCCCGGCCCCGGATAGAACGCCTGGTACCCGAACGGCTTCGTCTTCGCGAGACCGATCGCGTCCCACAAGTCCACGCCGAGCTCCCGGCAGAACACCGCCATCTCGTTGACGAGCGCGATGTTCACATGCCGGTACGTGTTCTCCAGCAGCTTCGCCATCTCCGCCTCGCGAGTGCCCTTCGCCTCCACCACGCGATCGATGAACCGCCCGTAGAGGTCCCTCGCGGCGGCCGTGCACGCCGGCGTCAGCCCGCCCACCACCTTGGGGGTGTTGACGATCCCGTACACCGGGTTGCCCGGGTCGACCCGCTCGGGAGAGAACGCGAGATGGAAGTCCACGCCCGCCTCCAGCCCCGACTCCTCACGCAGGATCGGCGCCACGACCTCCTCAGTGGTCCCCGGGTACGTCGTCGACTCCAGCACCACGAGCGTGCCGGGACGCAGGTGCTGTCCGGCCGCGTGCGACGCGCCGACGACCGCCGCCAGATCGGGGCCCCCCGCCTCGCCCAGCGGCGTCGGCACGCAGATGACGATCGCCTTCGCCCGCGCCTGCACCGAGGCGTCGGTCGAAGCGGTGTACCCGCCGCGGAGCATCACGTCGAGCTCGGCGTCCGAGACGTCGTCGATGTGACTCGACCCGGCGTTGAGCGCGTCCACGACGCGCTGCGAACGGTCGAGGCCCACCACGGTGAGGCCCTTCGCGATCGCGGCCTGGGCCAGCGGCAGACCGACGTAACCCTGGCCGACCACGACCAGGTCGATTGGGCGGGCTGCTTCGTCAACAGTTGCCACAGTGGAGTCCTTTGCGATTCAGAAGGCGTCTCGGGGTGCCGGGATCAACATTAGCAATAGCGAACTTCGCAAGCCTGGCCAGGGAAGATGTTGATACTTGTATTGCAATTGTTCATCTGTACGACACGTTGAGTCAAATCATTCGTCGCCCGATCGGATTGTTTACCTTGTGCTCGGAAAGATTTCACTATTCATGAACGAGTCTCCGATAACGCCGAATGTCTAAGCGGCACCAGCGGAAATCCGCCTTTTACATGCGGCGATGCCCTTTCCGCGGCGTGACACGCGTCCTATTCGTTGGTCAATATGGGTGTCCCGTCGGGGCTAGTATCGACCCATGCCCGTTCTGAGCATTGTCATCCCCGTCTTCGAGGCCGAGGAATACCTCCCCGGTTGCCTCGACACCGTCATCGACGGCGGCGGGGACGAGCTCGAGATCGTCGTCGTCGACGACTGCTCGCCCGACGGCTCCAGTGCAGTCGCCGAGCGGTACGCCGCCCGAGACGAACGCGTCAAGGTCGTCACCACGCCCGTGAACGCCGGCTCCGGCCCGGCCCGCAACTTCGGTCTCGCCCAGGCGAAGGGCGACTACGTGTGGTTCGTCGACGCCGACGACGAGCTCAAGCCCGGCGCCGTCGACCGGGTCCTCGCCGCGGTGTCCGGACCCCGTCCGCCGGACGTCGTGCTCGTCCAGCACGAGAAGCGCCGCGACACCGGGGCCATCGAGACCGGCGAACTCCCCGAGCTCGCCGCGCACTGCCCGGCCGATCCCAGCGGATTCACCCTCGCCGAATGGCCGCGCATCGTCGACTACACCCACACTCCGTGGACGAAGGTCTCGAGGCGAGCGTTCCTGGACGCCATCGACCTCGGCTTCCCCACCGGCTGGTACACCGACATCCCGTGGACGTACGCGCTGCTGCGCCGCGCCGAGCGGATCGCAGTGGTCGTCGAATGCTGCTACCAGTGGCGGCAGAGGGCCGGGTCCTCGATCACCCGCACCCGCGACGACCGCCACTTCGACGTGTTCACCCAATGGCAGCGCACCTGGGACGATTTCGAAGGCGTCGACGACGCCGGGATCCGCGTGGCCCTGTTCAACCACATGGTCTGGCATCTGCTGCTCGTCATCGGCAACACCGAGCGGGTCGAGCCGAAGAAACGCCGCGAGTTCTTCCGCCGCACCTCCGAGCTGTACCGCCGCTACCACCCCGGGCCCGGCGCCTGGCGGCCCGCCCAGGGCGTGACCGGACTGAAGCAGCGGCTCCTGGCCGCCCGCGCCTACATCGGCTACGAGGCGTTCCGGCAGGTGTACCGGATCGCCAAGCGCGTCAACCGGACCGGTCCGGGAATCCCGGCACCCGCGCCGGAGCCGACCGCCTCCGAAGCGGAGGCCACGCCCGCGCCCCGCTCGGTCGGCGCTTCAGCGGTCCAGCACGCGGCGGAGGAGGCCCCGGGCCTTCCCTCGCAGTCCACGATGCCCGGTCCGCGGGTCTCCGGTTCCTGACGCGAAGGCCCCGACCGCCTCGGCGTGCCTGCCCGACACGCTCGCACTGCCCCAGACCGCGTCGATGCCGACGCCGAGGTGCGCGGCCCTCGCCGCCGCGGCGGTCCGCTCCAAACGGACCGCGCCCCCGGGCGCGGCCACCTCGAGCAGGCCGAGCCGGTGCCCGTTCGCATATGCCACAAGCGAGGCCACGGTCGAGGGTCCCGGCCGCGCCGCGGCGGGGACCCGGATCACATACGGCACCTTGGGGTCGGGTTCGAACTCGGACGCGAACCGCACGCGGTGCTCGCCGCGGAACGATTCGAGGAGCAGCCGCGCCTCGAGCTCCGGGTCGTCGAGCATGTGGTGGCGGCCCGTGTGCGGGCCCGGCCAGTCGCCGAGGAGCGTCACGCGCACATCGGGCACCGCCCCCGCGAGCATACGGTCCACACTGGATTCGATCTCGGCGGTCGCGCCGCGGGCGTCGATGACGACGTCGGCCAGGGGCGTCTCCCAGGCCCGGGCGGCCCTGGGGCGCTTCGGATCCAGTTCGGGCACCCGGTTGGCGATGCGCGGGCGCCGGTAGGCCTTCGCGAGGTCGCCGCGTTCGGCGATCTGGCGGGGCCCCAGGTGCCACGCGGAGGACCGGTCGTCGGGCACGAACACCGCGCCGGCCTGGTGGAGCCGGTACCCGAAGACCGTGTCCGAACCGAGCAGCACGTCCGCGTCCATGCCGCCCGAAGCCTCGAACAGGCGGCGGTGCACCGAGAACGACGCGCCCACGAGCACCCGGAACGCCCGGTGGTCGGCCTGACGCAGCCCGCCGGTGGCGTCGATGATCGTCTCGATCCACTGCGGCTCGGAGCGTTCGAAGTCGAACAGGTCGGCGGCCTTCCCGGCCAGCACCGCCTCGTGCGCGGCGGCCGGGTCGAGGTCCCCGGCCCGGTAGTCCACGAACCGCTTGTGGCCCAGCACCGCGAGGTAGTCCGCGGCGTGGTGCCAGCGCAGCTGCGAGGCGACGTGGTCGTCGAATACGAGCATGTCGGCGTCGAGGCGCAGGAGGACGTCGCCGTCGCTCTGGGCGGCACCGGAGTTGGTGGCGTGCGCTGAGGCCCATCCGCCGGGCAGCGGCCGGACGATCCGGGTCGACTCGGGGCGGATCTCCGGGAGGCGCAGCGGCGGTTCGGAGCCGTCGTCGACGACGACCGCTTCGAGGAGCCCGGCCGGGTAGGTCTGGGCGGCGAGGGAGGCGAGGGTGAGGTCCAGTTTGTCCTGCCGGCCGTGCGCCGGGATGACGACGCTGACGCTCAAGCGCGGTTCCCAGTCGTCGGCCGGCCGGGTGAGCGGCCCGTAGTCGTTGCCGCGCAGCGCGGGGGAGTCCACGGTCACCGTCGCAGGAGGGCGCGCAGGCGCGCGCGTTGGCGGGCGTCGAAGTACCGCCGGAGGAAGCGGCGCACGGCGTCCGGGGGACCGGGTTCGTAGACCGTGGGGCCCGCTGCGGGGGCGGTGAGGCCGGTGCACCGGGTGGCGCCCCAGATGCCGGCGACGACCTGGTCGAGTCCGCCGCCGTCGGTGATGTGGCGGGCGCGGGCGAAGGCCGCGGTGCGTTCGAGGCGGGCGGGGGGCGCGTGGGGCAGGTCGGCCAGGACGAGTCCGGCGTCGGTCCGTTCGATGCTCGCGATGAGCCTGCCGATGGCGCCGGGCCGCAGTGGGACGGGTTTCGGCAGGACGAGCCGGTAGGGGACGGCGGGGTCGGGTGCGGGCGCTTCGGCGGTGATGCGGACGCGCGCTTCGACGTCGTAGGCCTCCTCGACGAGGCGCAGTTGGGCGCCGTCGCCGGCGAGGATCGAGTCGCGGTCCTGCGGGGCGGGGCCCTGCCCGGTGACGAGGGTGATGCGGGCGTCGCCGTCGGGTCCGGCGAGGACCGGGGCGACGCAGGCGTCCACATCGGCGGCGGCGGCGTCCTTGACGTCGATGACGATGTCGACCAGCGGGACCCGCCAGGCGCGCGGCGGCGCGGTGCGGCGCATGCCGTGGAGCGGGACGCGCTGCGCGATGTAGGGGACGCGCTGATGGCGGCCCTCGTCCCATCGCTGCACCATCTGGGGCATGCCGAGGTGCCATGCGGAGGAGGTGGTCTCGGGGACGAACACGGCGCCGGCCTGCGCGAGCCGGTAGGCGAACTCGGTGTCGGAGCCGAGCCGCAGGTCGGTGTCGAGTCCGCCGACGGCCTTGAAGAAGTCGCGGTGGACGGAGTTGGTGGCGCCCACGAAGACCCGGAAGATCCCCGGGTGGTGCTGGACGAGGCCGTCGGTGTCGGCGATGACGTTCTCGATCCAGTGCGGCTGCGAGTCCTCGACGGCGAAGAGGGCCTCGGCCTCGCCTGCGAGGACCTTCTCGTGCACCTGCTCGGGGGTGAACCGACCGCTTTCCCAGTCCACGAACCGCTTGTGGCCGAGCACGGCGAGGTAGTCGGCGGTGTGGTGCCAGCGCAGTTGGGCTTCGACGTGGTCGCGGTAGGGGACCATGTCGGCGTCGAGGCGCAGGACGACCTGGCCGTCGGCGTGGTTGACGCCGGTGTTGACCGCATGCGCGGAACCCCAGGACTCGCCTGTGGTGACGACCAGCCGCGTGTGTTCGGGGCGCAGGTCCGGGAGGCGCAGCGGCGGCGTCGAATTATCGTCGACGACGATCACTTCCATGAGACTCGACGGATAGGACTGCGCGGCGAGGGCCGCCAATGCCAGATCGAGTTCGTCTTGGCCGCCATAGGCGGGGACGATGACGCTCACCGCGAGACTCGGCTTCCAATCGACCGAAGTCGGCGGGTGCAGTGCCCTATGGTCGTTGCGGACGATGCGCGGGCGTTTCGGTGAGTCGCTCATTTCGCTACCACGATATCCCGTGTCCATTCATTAGGATTAACCGGCTTCCCAGTTCAGCATCTGTTTACGCGAGTGAAGAAGATTGTTCGCATTCAATTCAGCATTACTGCCATTGGGCACGCGAAGATCTGGGCGGAATGCAACCTGGAGATGAACGGACGAGATGAACGCAGCTGACGAGACCGCGCGCTATCCGGGCCGACTCACCGACGACCTCCTGGTCCGGGCCGGGGAGCGGGCTCCCGGCACGATGGCCGCGACCGCGCTGCGAACCCGCTCGCCCGGGGCCCGCCACCTGCTCGCGCGCGCCGCGTCCCGCAGTCTCGACCTTCCGGGGCTCCTCGCCGCCGCGCATCGCCGCGATCTCGGTCCCGCAGGGGAACCCGGGGTGAACGTGGCGGCGCTGGCGTCGCTGGCGCGGGTTGTCGGCCTGCAGTTCGGTGGTGAACAGGACCGGCGGGACGCGTTGGCGCTCTTCGACTTGGCGCTGGACATCGGCGGGGTCCGCCGTGTGGGCCGGCGGGAGGCCGCCGTTCACGCGCAGCTCGCGTACGCGCTCGGTGACCTGGCGAAGACCCGGTTCCTGTTGCGCCGCTATGGGAAGCATCTGCCCGCGCTGGAGCGGGGTGCGCTGGTGGCGGATCTCGCCCATCCGCACGCGGGCGGCGAGGAGACGGCGTGGATCAAGCGGCTCGGGGCGTTGACGGGCCGTCCGGAGTTGCGGCTCGGTCCGGCTGCGGTCGACGGCGAGCTGCTGCCGTGGTTCGACCGGCTGCGCGCGGCTTCGGTGCCGCGGGTCCCGTCGGGTCCGCTGGTCTCGGTGGTGATGACGGCGTACCGGCCGGGCCGGGCGCTGCTCACCGCGGTCCGTTCGCTGCTGGAGGGCGCGTGGGCGAACGTGGAGGTGCTCGTTGTCGACGACGCGTCGGGGCCCGAGTACGACGTGGTCCTCGATGCGGTCGCCGGGCTCGACGATCGGGTGCGCGTGATCCGGCGGGGGGTCAACGGCGGGACGTTCGCCGCCCGCAATACGGCGTTCGAGGTGCTGACCGGGGATTTCGTGACAGGCCTGGATGCTGATGACTGGGCCGCGCCTGGGCGGATCGCCCGTTCGGTCGCGCCGCTGCTCGACGATCCGACGCTGCAGTTGACGTACGGGGAGGCGTTCCTGTTCAACGAGGACCTCACGGTCACGCGGCCCGGCCGGGTCCTCACGACGGCTTCGACCGCTTCGATGATGTTCCGCCGCGGCGTGCTCGACCGGATCGGCTTCTACGACGAGGTCCGCAAAGGCGCCGACACCGAGTTCCTGCACCGGGTCGCGGCGGCGTTCGGTGATGGCGCGGTGCGGCGGCTCAGGGTGTGCGACACGCTCATGCGGCAGGCGTCGGGCTCGCTTTCCCGGGAGGAGTTCGGGCCGGGCTGGAAGCATCCGGCGCGCCGCGCCTACCAGTCCGCGTATCCGCTGTGGCATGAGGAGATCCGGGCGGGGGCCGACCCGTACCTGCCGAGGTCTCCCGCCCGGCGGCCCTTCTGGGCGCCGTACCACGCGGCGGTGGCTGCCGCCGAGCAGCGGCAGCGGCGTTTCGATGTCGTGTTCTGCCTCGACTGGCGTCCGTTCGGTGGACCGCAGAAGTCGGTGATCGAGGAGATCAAGGCGCTCAAGGCCGCGGGCTTGGAGGTCGCCGTCATGCACCTCGAGTCCTGGCGGCACATGACGGTCGAGGACCGGCCGATGTGCGTGCCGTTTCAGCGGCTCGTCAACGAGGGCGTCGTGGAGCAGGTCCTCGTCACCGACGACGTGGTGTGCGACCTGCTGGTGCTGCGGTATCCGCCGATCCTCCAGTTCCGGTCCGGCGAGCGCTCCGGAGTGCGTCCGAAGCGGATGGTGGTGCTCGCCAACCAGGCTCCGTGCGAACGCGACGGATCCGACACCAGGTACGTACCGGATGCCTGCCACGCCAACGCGATCGACATGTTCGGTGTGGTGCCGCTGTGGGTGCCGCAGGGGCCGCAGGTGCGCGAGGCCCTGGCCGGAGCCGCGTCGGGCCTGGCGGACTTCGACATGCCCGGCATTCTCGACGAGGCGGCCGTCGCGCCGGCCCGTACCGGCTTCCGGTCCGTGATGCCGGTGGTCGGGCGGCATTCGCGCGACGATTGGACGAAGTGGCCCACCGCCGAGGACCTGCCGCTCGTCTACCCGGGGGACGGCCGCTGGGACGTGCGCGTCATGGGCGGGGTCTCCTCGGTCGCGGTGATCACCGGTGAGGACCCGCCGTCGGCGTGGACCTGCTACGGCTTCGACGAGACGGACGTCGACTCGTTCCTGTACCAGCTCGACTTCTGGATCTACTTCCCGCATCCGCGGCAGTACGAGGCCTTCGGCCGGGCGGTGCTGGAAGCCCTCGCCGCCGGGTGCGTGACGATCCTGCCTCCGCACTTCGAACCGACGTTCGGCGACGCCGCCCTCTACTGCGAACCGCCTGAAGTGGTGGGACTGGTGGACGGGCTGTACGCCGATCCGCAGCGGTTCCTGGCCCGCAGCGCGCTCGCCCAGCGGCGGGTGCGCGAGCGGTTCAGTCATGACTCGTACCGGGCGCTCGTGGCGGGCCTGCTGGGCGGTGACGCCGCGTCCGGCGGCGTCCGGGAGGGTCCCCCCGCCGCGCGTCTCGGCGCCGAGTTCCCGGCTGCAGCCCGAACTGCATCCCAAACCGTCCAAAGTCCTGTCGTCAGATGAGGGTGCGTCTCCGATGAAGCAGAAGCTCAAAGTCGTCTACGTCCGGCTCGGCAGGCCCTCCCCGATGCGCCTGGCGGTCGCCGCCTGGCTCGGGTCCGCCGTGCTGCTGCTCGCCGTCGGCCTCTTCGGCGAGGCACGGCTGGTGTGGGCCGTCTCATCGCTGATGAGCCTGGTCACCTTGGGGGCGCTGGGGCTGGTGTGGAACGAGGCCCGCCAGACGCGCCTGGAGGCGCGCGCCTCGGCCGAGCGCGCGGAGGTCACGCTCCGCCGGATCCTGGCCGCGTTCGAGGTCGAACGCCTGGCAGCGGAGCGGCGGCACGCCGCCGGGGGCGACCGCGTGCCCTGAGCGCGCGGCGATGAGCAAGCTCGCTGATCTGCCGCGAGCTGCCGAAAACCATCGGGCGGTACTATTGGCGCGCCATCGTCCAGCTGCACAGCAACCACCTGTCCGGGAGGGCCGCCCCCATGGAAGAGCCGATCATTCAGGCTCGTGACCTCGGGATCTGCTTCGCGAAAGGCAAGCAGAAGAAAGGCCGGGTCAAAGATCTGTTCGTGAGGCGCGCCGCCAACCAGAAGGGCGCCGCGGCGCAGGACTTCTGGCCGCTGCGCCACGTCAACTTCGACATCTTCCCCGGCGACGCCGTCGGCATCATCGGCCGCAACGGCACCGGCAAGTCGACCCTGCTGCGCCTCATCACCGGTGTGCTCATCCCCGATGAGGGCTACGTGCGCCGCGAGGGCCGCGTGGCCCCGCTCATCGCGCTCTCCGCGGGCTTCTCGGGCGACCTCACCGGCCGCGAGAACGTCAACCTCGTCGGCGCGCTGCACGGCATGACGAACAAGGAGATCAAGGCGAAGTACGACGAGATCGTCGAGTTCTCCGAACTCGAGGACTTCATGGACACGCCGCTCAAGCACTACTCGTCGGGCATGAAGGTGCGCCTCGGCTTCGGCGTCATCACCCAGCTGCCGCACCCGATCCTCCTGGTCGACGAGGCCCTCGCCGTCGGCGACGCCGCGTTCAAACGCAAATGCCAGGCCGTCATCGCCGGGCTCCTCGAGGAGGGCCGCACCCTCGTGTTCGTCTCCCACTCCGAAGGCGACCTGAAGAAGTACTGCAAGCGCGGGATCTTCCTCGACGCCGGCACGCTCGTCACCGACGGCACCGTCGAAGAGGCCCTCGACTCGTACAAGACCGCCGAGAAGCGCGACGCCGACGCCCGCGCCGAACGCAAGAAGCGCGAAGCGGCCGCGAAGGCCGCAGCGGAGCAGGCCGCCGCTCCGGCCCTCGTCCCGGGAGCGGTCGAGGCGGCCACGTGAGCCGAGCCGTCATCCTGCCGGCGCCGGGCGGCCACGCCGAGATAACCGAAGACACCACGGTCGTCGACCGGCTCATCGCGCAGATCCGCGACGCCGGCTGCGACGACATCACCGTGCTCGCCCGGCCCGGCACGGACCGGCCCGTCAAGGCCGCCCAGATCGAGTCGGCCGACGCGAACACCGACCTGCGCCACCTCGCCGAACTCGCCTACTCCGGCGATGGAGCGCTCTACGTCGCCTGCGCCGACCTCGTCGCCTCCCAGACCACCGTCGCCGCCGTCCTCTCCGACTCCTCGAGGCGCTCCGGCGTCCTCATCGGCGGCGACGACCCCGCCGCCGCGCCCGTCCAGGTCGAACGCGGCCTGGTCACCGGCCCCGGGCCCGGCCCGGTCCGCCTCGGCGGCCTCGCGAAGGTCTCCGCCGCGCACCTCGCCCGCCTCAGACGGCACTGGCCGCGCCGCGCCGAAGGCGACGCGTTCGCGTCCGTCCTCGCCGCCCTCCACGCCCGCGCGATCCCCGTCAACGCCTACCGCACCCCCGGCCTCGAACACCGCCAGGTCGCCGGCGGCGACGACGCCCGCGAGGTCATCGCCGCGTTCGAAGCCGTCGACATGGACGCGTGGCGCCTGAAACACGCCATCAAGCACGACGACGACTTCTTCGCCACCTACGCCGTCTCCACCTGGACCCCGCACCTCGTCACCCTCGCCGCCCGCCTCGGCTGGACCCCCACCCCCATCACCTGGGTCTCCATCGCCCTCGCCGTCGGCGCCGCCGCGATCTTCGCCACCGGCTGGTCCTGGTGGTACCTCGCCGCCGCGGCCCTCATGTACGCCAGCTTCGTGTTCGACTGCGTCGACGGCCAACTCGCCCGCTACACCCAGAACTTCTCCTCCTTCGGCGGCTGGCTCGACATGATGGCCGACCGCTCCAAGGAGTTCCTCATCTACGCCGGCCTCGCCGCCGGCGCCACCCTCGACGGCGCCGCCACACCCGCCGCCTGGGGCCTCGCGATCGCCGCCATGGCCACCCAGACCATCCGACACACCGCCGACACCTGGTACGCCGTCCTCCTCGACACCGCCGTCCTCCGCCAGGCCCGCAAACGCGAATCCGCGCCCCCGGTCGGCCGCGCCGCCCACCTCGGCCAGCGCCTCGGCTCCGCATCCGAGCAGGTCATGGGCGCCCACCGCACCCCTCTGTACTGGATCAAACGCACCATCGTCGCCCCCGTCGGCGAACGCTGGCTCCTCCTCGCCGTCGCCGCCGTCGCCTTCGGCCCTCAGACCGCGCTCACCGCGCTCCTCGCCTGGCAGCTCCTCGCCCTCGGCTACACGACCGCGGGCCGCACCCTCCGCTCGCTCGCCGCCCGCACCGCCGCCCTGCGCCGACCCGACCGGTCCGCGCACCGCGACGACGGACCGCTGGGACGGCTCGTGCCCCGCAGCCCCGTCGGCGGTGACATGACACCTTTCAGCGCGACCGCCGCCGCCGTCCTCGCCGCCGGCGCGGCCGTCCTCGCCGCCGCGATGGCGACGCCCCCCTGGATGCCGTTCGGGCTCGCCGTCCTCGCGCTCGTCCTCGCCGCGTCCGTGGCCCGCACCGACCATGAAGGCCTGCTCGACTGGTTCATACCCGCCGGGCTCCGCGCCGTCGAACTCGGCGCGATCGCCGCTGCCGGGATTGCCGCCGAGGTCTCCTGGCCGGTCCTGTACACGCTGCTCACCGTCATCGCCCTCTACTTCTACGACCTCGCCGCGGGACTCGACAAGGCCGCCTCCCCGGTGGCCCGCCGCGACCTCGGCCTCGGCTGGCCCGCCCGCAGCCTCATCGCGCTCGCCGCCGCCGCCATCGCAGCGGCCACCGTTCCCGCAGTGGCCACTGTGGTCTACGGGGCGCTCGCGGTGTATGTCGCCGCGGTCTTCGTCGGCGCCGTCGTCGCCGGGACCCTCCGCGCCTCCCGCGCGGCCGCCGCCTGACCCCCGTTCCCCGAGCCGGCAGCGCCACCGGAATCCCGCCGCCGCACCACGATCCGGGCGACGCGGACCGTCATGCTTGACCGCCAAGCGAACTCGTTCGGGTTACATGCCCCGACAGGCGCGCATCGCTGGTGCCCCACGACTAAGGTGTACCTGTGCGCAAGTTCCGGCTCTCGCGTCTGGTGCTCGCCGCGACCGTGATCGGTGTGGTGGGCCTCTTCTCGCTGCCCGTGATCCTCGGTGACGCGGCCGGATACGACAATGCCACCGAAAGCCAGTCCGCCATTTCCCATGTGGACTGGACCAACGCCGACGAGACCTACCCGATCCCGCCCGGCTCACCCACTCCCAGCCCCAGCTACGACGGCGACGGCACCTCCGACACCGACGGGGACGACACCGACGGCGACGGCAGCCCGGACCCGAGCGACGGCGGCGCCTCACCCGAATCCGGGCCCAAAGACGCCGGCACCGACCGCGACGGCGACGGCGGCCTCCTCGACCTCGCCTTCCCCGTCCAGGCCGGCATGAGCGTCGGCCTCCTCGCCCTCGCCTTCCTCGCGCTCCTGCCCGGCCGCAGGATGCCCGCCGACCTCCGCTGACCGCAACAGAAGCGGCGCTCCGGACGCACCGTCGCGCCGCCACCGACCCCTACAGCGCCGAGTACACGTAACCGCGCCGCGAGAACTCCGCGAAGATCGACGCCAGCGCCCCGTACATCTCCGCCTGGTTCGAAGCCCCGTCGTGCAGCAGCACGATCGCGCCCGGGCCGCTCCGGCCCAGCACGTGCTCCCGGATCTGCTTCTGCGTCTTCTTGCTGTTCCAGTCCGACGGGTCCACCGTCCAATGCAGCGACTCCATGCCCAGATCCGCCGCCACCGCGATCGCCCGGTCCGTCCACTGCCCGCCCGGATGCCGGAAGTACGCCACCGCCGCGCCCGGCGCCGCCTTCACGATCGCGTCATTCGTGCGCTGCAGGTTCGCCCGGATCTCCTCGCTGCTCCACTTGCCCAGGTCGAACTCGTGGAACCACGAGTGGTTGCACAGCGTGTGCCCCTCCCGCGCGATGTCCGCGACCAGCTCCGGATACGCCTCCGCGTACGCCCCGATCACGCAGAACGTTGCCTTGACCCCCTGCGCCCGCAGCATGTCCAGCACCTTCGGCGTCCACTTCGGCGACGGCCCGTCGTCGAACGTCAACGCCACCCTGTCGTCCCCCGTGCGATTGCGCGTCCCCAGTGGCCCCTCGTACATGGTCGCGGCCGGCGCCGCCACCGGCGACGGGGACGGCGCGGGAGCCGGAGGCGACTCGGACTCCGACACCGGATCGCTCGGCTCCGCAGCCGAACTCGGCGCCTCGGGCGCGCCCGTGGCGTCGGCCTCCCCATCGCCCGCGCTGGCAGGCGCGGACGACCCCGACACAGTAGGCTCGACCGCGGTCGTCGCACTCGCCGGAGGCTCGGCCCCCTCGGGCCAGACCCAGGCGAGCACGAACAGCGCGGCGGCAGCAGCCGCAATGCTCAGATTGTGACGAACCATGACGTGATTGTAAGTGCGCTGGGCCACAATTCAAGGAAACCTGGAGGGTACATGCGACTCGTCGTCGGCATCACCGGAGCGACCGGCGCGATCTTCGGCGTCCGGCTCCTCGAAGCGCTCCGCGAACTCGACGGCGTCGAGACCCATCTCGTCATGAGCCGCTGGGCCCGCACCACCCTCCGCCTCGAAACCGCCTACACCCCAGCCGAGGTCACCGCCCTGGCCGACCACGCCTGGGGGCCGGGGGAGCAGGCCGCGCCGATCTCCTCGGGGTCGTTCCGCACCGACGGGATGATCATCGCGCCGTGCTCGATGAAGACGGTCGCGGCGGTCCGCACCGGCTACACGGAGGGCCTCATCGGGCGGGCCGCCGACGTGACCCTGAAAGAGCGGCGCCGGCTCGTGCTGCTGGCCCGCGAGAGCCCCCTCTCGGAGATCCACCTGGAGAACCTGCTGGCGCTCTCGCGCATGGGCGCGGTCGTCCTGCCGCCGGTGCCCGCCTTCTACAACCGGCCTGAGACGATCGACGACATCGTGGACCACGTGGTGGCGCGCACGCTCGACCAGTTCGGGCTCGAGCACCCGAAGGCCCGGCGCTGGGACGGCCTGCAAGGCACCGATGTAGACGGCACCACGGAGGAGGAGTAGCGGTGGACACGCTGATGTGGGAGGCCAAGGCCGCCGAAGGCCGCGGGGCCGAACTGCTCCGCTGGGTGCTCGACGAGGGCGTGCACGCCGTCGCCGACCCCGAGGTCCGCACCGAGGTGTTCATCGCCGGCGAGCGGGTCGTCGTCATCGCCGTCGGCCCCAACCCGCCGCGCCGCCTCCCCGACCCCCCGGGGGAACTGGTCGAACGCCCCCCGCATGCGTGGCCTTTCACGCGAGTGAACTTCGCGCCCTAGCGGTGGCCGGGACGTGCCGAACACCCGGCCGTTCACGCAGTGCTCCTCGCCCCTCGGGCGAACCGGGAACCTGTCGGTCGCCGAGGCCGGCCTCATCGACCGTCCGTTGTGCAGGCGGGCGCCGCGAGACGCCGAAGACGACGAACCGTCCGGCGCTTCGTGCGCGCCGGGCGGTTCGGGGAATTCGCGTCTCCGAGTCTAGCGGCCGATGCCCTGATAGGACCAGCCGTGCTTGCGCCACTGCTCCGGGTCGAACGCGTTCATGCCGTCGAGGATCCGCCGCTCGGCCACCTGCTGGCCCAGCGCCTCCGGGTCGAGGGTCCGGAACTCCTCCCACGGCACCATCGCGCACACCACGTCGGCGCCCGCCACCGCCTCGGGGAGGGTCTTCACGAAGCTCAGCTCGGGCGCGAACGCCTTCGCGTTCTCCAGTCCTTCCGGGTCGTACACGACCACGTCGGCGCGCGCCGAGCGCAGCCGCCGCGCGATGTCGAGCGCGGGCGAGTCGCGGATGTCGTCCGTGTCGGGCTTGAACGTCGCGCCCAGGTAGGCGATGCGCACGCCCGACAGGTCCGGCCCGTTGGGGCCCGGGGCCCGCCCGGCCAGATTCGCGACCGACCGCACCGCGTGGGAGCGGCGTCGGTTGTTCACGGTGTCGATCTCGTCGAGGAACCGGAACGACTCGCCCACGCCGAGCTCCCCGGCGCGCGCCGAGAGCGCCCGGATGTCCTTGGGCAGGCAGCCGCCGCCGAAGCCGATCCCGGCGCGCAGGAACTTGTTGCCGATGCGCTGGTCGTAGCCGATGGCGCGGGCCAGGTCGACGACGTCGGCCCCGGCGGCCTCGCTCAGGTCGGCCATGGCGTTGATGAAGGAGATCTTGGTGGCCAGGAACGCGTTCGCGGCGACCTTCACCAGCTCGGCGGTCGCCAGGTCGGTCTCGACGACGGGCACTTCGCGGTCCTCGACCGCGGCGAGTTCGAGGATGCCGCGGTGGACGTCCTTGAGCAGCTGCGAGGCCCACTCCGACTGGGAGGCGTAGACGATCCGGTTGGGGCGCAGGACGTCGTGCATCGCGTTCGACTCCTGGAGGAACTCCGGGCTCCAGCCGACCTCGACGCCGAGGCCCTCGGGGGCGTGGCGGTCGACGAGCTCCTGGACCCAGGTGGCGGTCCCGACGGGCACGGTGGACTTGCCGACGATGAGGACCTTGCGGCTCAGGTGCTTGGAGAGGTCGACGACGGCGGTCTCGATGTAGGAGAGGTCCGCGCCGTGCTCGCCCTTGCGCTGGGGGGTGCCGACGCAGATGAAGTGGACGTCGGCGAAGTCGGCGACGGCCTGGACGTCGGTGGTGAACCGCAGGCGCCCGGACTCGAGGTTCTTCTTGAGCAGCTCGGGCAGGCCCGGTTCGTGGATGGGGAGGACCCCGGTGTTGAAGGACTCGATCTTGGCGGCGTCGACGTCGTATCCGATCACCTCGTAGCCCAGCTCCGCGAAGCAGATCGCGTAGGTCGCGCCGAGATAGCCGCACCCGAGGAAGGCGATGCGGGGCCGGGTGGTGGTGTTCTGCGAGGGGGATTGGATCGCGTTGACCATCTGGTGCGTGCCCTGTCTGTTCGTTCGGCAGGCGCGCCCGGTGGGGGCGGCGCCCGTGCGTGCATGCGTCGGGTTCGTGCGCGGCGACCTCGAATTGTACGTGAATGCGACTATGGCCTGCGCAGTCGTATATTCAGCTTCACGCATGAACTTCGTCCTAAGTTGCGGCGAAGCCGTGCGTAATTCGCGGTGGCGGGCATCACCGGTCGCGTCCGCCGTGGGTTACACTCGGCCTATCTTACTGACGAGTAACAACCGCGGGAGCCACTGATGTCCACCGGGTTCAGCCCTTACCAGCTGCCAGCAGAATACGCCGACATCCGGGCGGCGACCCGGGAAGTCTGCGACGCCGGGGTCGCCCCGCACGCCGCCGAGGCCGACGCGACCGCGACCTTCCCGAAGCGCTCCTACGAGGCGCTCAAATCCGCCGACCTCCACGCCCCGCACGTCCCCGCCGAGTACGGCGGGGCGGGCATCGACGCGCTCGGCACCGCGATCGTCATCGAAGAGGTCGCGCGCGCGTGCGCCTCCTCCTCGCTCATCCCCGCGGTCAACAAGCTCGGCTCGCTGCCGCTGCTCCTCGACGCCTCCGAGGAGCTCAAGCGCCGCTACCTGCCGCCGGTGGCCGCGGGCGAGGCGATGTTCTCGTACTGCCTCTCCGAACCCGAGGCCGGCTCGGACGCCGCGTCGATGACCACGCGCGCCGTCCGCGACGGCGACGGCTGGGTGCTCGACGGGGTCAAGCGCTGGATCACCAACGCGGGCGTGAGCGAGTTCTACACCGTCTTCGCCGTCACCGAGCCCGGCGCGGGCGCCAAGGGCATCTCCGCGTTCGTGGTCGAGAAGGGCGACGCGGGCGTCTCCTTCGGGAAGCCCGAGAAGAAGCTCGGCATCAAGGGCTCGCCGACCGCCGAGGTCTACCTCGACTCGGTGCGCCTGCCCGCCGACCGCCTCATCGGCGAAGCGGGACAGGGGTTCTCGCTCGCGATGCGCACCCTCGACCACACCCGCGTCACCATCGCCGCGCAGGCCCTCGGCATCGCCCAGGGTGCGCTCGACGCCGCGACCGCCTACGCCGCCGAACGCGAGCAGTTCGGCAAGCCGATCGCCGCGTTCCAGGGCGTCCAGTTCCTCCTCGCGGACGCGGCCATGAAGATCAGCGCCGCCAGGGAGCTCACCTACGCGGCCGCCGCCCGCTCCGAGCGCGCCGACGCCGACCTCACCTACTTCGGGGCCGCCGCCAAGTGCTTCGCCTCCGACGCGGCCATGCAGATCACCACCGACATGGTCCAAGTCCTCGGCGGCTACGGCTACACCCAGGACTTCCCCCTCGAACGCATGATGCGCGACGCCAAGATCACCCAGATCTACGAAGGCACCAACCAGGTGCAGCGCATCGTCATCGCGCGAGAACTCCAGCGCGGCAAGGCGTTCTAGACGACCGCACGCGAAAGGCCCGGACCGACGCTGAACCGGTCCGGGCCTTCCTTCGTCCATGTCGAGCGGCTACGCCTCGGCTTCGACCGGGGACGGCACCACCGCCGCCTCCCGGGCTTCACGCCGCCTCGGTGCCGCCAGGACCAGCGCCCAGACCGCCGCGAGCGCCAGGTACAGGCCCGTCACCACCGGCCACGGCACGTTGAAAACGGCCAAGAGGGTGCGCAGGTTCAACGCCACGACGAGCATCCCGATCGTCGAACCCAGCTTCGCCGTGGGGATCTTGCGGGTCAGCCACGCCGCCAGCGGCGCCGCCGCCATGCCGCCCACCGCCATGCCGAGCACGACCGGCCACAGCACCGTCAACGTGTCGGGCACCGCCATCCAGAAGCCGATCACCGCCGCCGTCGAAGCGAACACCTGCGCCGTCGAGACCGAACCGACCACCCGGTGCGGCTCCAGCCGCGACGTCGTCAACGTGATCGGCATCGTCACCGGGCCCCAGCCGCCCCCGCCGACCGCGGCCAGGAAACCGCCGACCAGGCCCGTGGGCACCGCGAACCCGGACCTGATCGGGCCGTGACCCGCGCCCCTGCCCCGCACGAAACGCCACACGATCACCACGCCCAACGCGATGAGGATCGCGCTCGTCACCGGCGTGGCCGCGTCGAGCCGCGTCAGCGACGCCAGCGCCCACGCCCCCGCGAAACCGCCGACCGCCCCGGGAACGCCCAGCTTCAGCGTCGTCGGCCAGTGCACGTTCTGGAGGCGGTGGTGCGAGACGGCGCTGACCGCGCCCGTCGCGATCGTCGCCACGTTCACCGACGCCGACGCCACGGCGGGGGCGATCCCCAAGCCCAGCAGGAACGTCATGGTGATGGTGCCGAAGCCCATGCCGAGGCTGCCGTCGACCAACTGGGCGATGAATCCCGCGGCGACGGACGAGAGGATGGTGGTCGCGAACAGCACGCTCGGCTCCCTCGGTACGAATGGCCTTTGAATAGTCCACTACATCAATAGGAGAAGTCAAGGAGTGCCCACGCTTCGGGACGGCGCGACGGGTATACGACACCCGCACGCGTCCCCGCATCATCCCCCGCCCCGGCCACCCCACCCCGACTCACACCCGGACCGTCCGCATTTGGAGGCCTCCGCCACCCGGTCAGGGGCCGGATGCACCCCCCGAGACGAGGGTCATAGCGTGGACCGACAGACCTGGTTACGCTCGCCGCACAGGCAGCCTTAATGCAGAGGAGCATTCGATGGGTAAGAAAGTCACGGTCGTCGGCGCCGGATTCTACGGCTCCACCACCGCCCAGCGCCTGGCCGAGTACGACATCTTCGACGAAGTCGTCCTCACCGACATCGTCGAGGGCAAGCCCGAGGGCATCGCCCTCGACATGAACCAGTCCCGCACCATCGAGGGCTTCGAGACCAAGGTCGTCGGCGCCACCACCGACAACGACGGCAACGGCTACGACAAGACCGCCGGCTCCGACGTCATCGTCATCACCGCCGGCCTCCCCCGCAAGCCCGGCATGAGCCGCATGGACCTCCTCGAAGTCAACGCCCGCATCGTCCGCGGCGTCACCGAGAACCTCGTCAAGCACTCCCCGAACGCCGTCATCATCGTCGTCTCCAACCCCCTCGACGAGATGACCGCGCTCACCCAGCTCGCCTCCGGCTTCCCCAAGAACCGGGTCCTCGGCCAGGCCGGCATGCTCGACACCGCCCGCTTCACCAACTTCGTCGCCGAAGAACTCCAGGTCCCCGTCAAGTCGGTCACCACCCTGACGCTCGGCTCCCACGGCGACACCATGGTCCCCGTCCCCAGCCAGTCCTCCGTCGACGGCAAGCCGCTCACCGACCTCCTCCCCGCCGAGAAGGTCGACGAGCTCGTCACCAAGACCCGCAACGGCGGCGCCGAGATCGTCGCCCTCCTCAAGACCGGCTCCGCCTACTACGCACCCTCCGCCGCCGCCGCCCGCATGGCCAAAGCCGTCGCCGAAGACTCCGGCGCCGTCATGCCCGTGTGCGCCTGGGTCGACGGCGAATACGGCATCTCCGGCGTCTACCTCGGCGTCAACGCCCAGATCGGCGCCGAAGGCGTCAAGAAGGTCGTCGAAACCCCCCTCACCGACGCCGAACTCGCCAACCTCAAGGAAGCCGCCGAAGCCGTCCGCACCAAGCAGGCCGACGTCGCCGGGCTGTAACCCGCGCTTCCCGAACCGTTCAAACGCAGTGCAAGGGGCGCCCGCCCGCGGGCGCCCCGCGCCGTTCCCGCCCCCACCCCGATATCGGATTCGCCGGCAACGCCCCGGTCGCTAGGCTTACGCCCGTGATCGCCGCAGACCGGCGCCGCACCGGCGCCCAGGCCTGGAGGCCCTTCGTCCCGAAGCGGCCGCGCTCGTGGATCCCCGAGATCGCCCTGGCCATCGGGTTCATCCTCATAACGGTCCCGCTGACCTGGCCCAGCCCCCTCGTCGACCTCGACATCTGGATCCGCGACCTCGCCGACGCGAACCGGCCCGACTGGGCCAACCTCATCGCCCTCCAGACCAACCGACTCGGCCAAGGCGGCCTCCTCGGCGGCATCGCACTCGGCATCGCCGCCATCCTCGCCTGGCGCGGCCGCAACGTCCGCCCCCTCGTCGCCTTCCTCGCCGCCTACGGCATGGCCGGAGCCGTACTCGCCCTCAAATACACGCTCCCGCGCATCTACCCGCACTGGCCCGAAGCCTCCCAGCCCCCCTACGCCGACGCCGCGCAAGCAGTCCTCTTCTCCGGACTCGAACCCTCCGGCGCCTACCCCTCAGGCCACGTGCTCAACACCATCGTCTGGTACGGCGTCATCGTCTTCCTCATCGGCGCGCACTGGAACCCGACCGCACGGCGGCTGTTCCTCCTCCTGCCACCGATCATCGTCACCTGCTCCACCACCTACCTCGGCTTCCACTGGTTCACCGACACCCCCGCCGGACTCTTCATCGGCATCGCCATCCTCCGCACCGTCCAACGCATCCCCTGGGACACAGTGACACTCCCGATCTGGCTCGAACCCGAACGGCGATATCGCTGACCGATCCGCGCAACCCGCGCACGGTATCGTTCGACCCATGCCCACACCGGCGCCCCAGCGGCCGACCCTCCAACGCCGCCTCGGACTCCCCTCGGCCATCACCATCGGACTCGCCTCCATGCTCGGCGCCGGCGTCTTCGCCGTCTGGGCCCCCGCCGCCGAAGCCGCCGGATCCGCCCCCGGCCTCCTCGCCGCCCTCACCATCGCCGGACTCATCGCCTACTGCAACGCCCGATCCAGCGCCCGCCTCGCCGCCCTCCACCCCCAAGCCGGCGGCGCCTACATCTACGGCACCATCCGGCTCAACCCCGCCGCCGGATTCACCGCCGGCTGGGCCTTCCTCGTCGGCAAGACCGCCTCCGCCGCCGCCATGGCCCTCACCCTCGGCGCCTACCTCCTCCCCGACCACCCCCGCGCCCTCGCCGCCGCCACCGTCGTCGCCTTCTGCGCCATCAACCTCCTCGGCGTCAAACGCACCGCCCTCGCCTCCGCCGTGTTCGCCGCGATCACCCTCGCCGTACTCGCGGCCGTCATCATCGCCGGAGCCACGGGCCCCGTCGCCGCACAACCTCTCGACGGCACCCGCCCCTGGGGCGTCCTCACCGCCGCCGGATTCCTCTTCTTCGCCTTCGCCGGCTACGCCCGCATCGCCACCCTCGGCGAAGAGGTCCGCAACCCCGAACGCACCATCCCCCGCGCCGTCCCCATCGCACTCGGCATCACCTTCACCGTCTACCTGCTCGTCGCCGTCACCGCCCTCAGCGTCCTCGGCGCCGGCACCCTCGCCGCCTCCACCGCACCCCTCGCCGACCTCGCCGGCGCCAGCGCACCCGCCCTCGAACCGGTCGTCGCCATCGGCGCCGGCGTCGCGGTCGCCGGCGTCCTCCTCAGCCTGCTCGCCGGGATCGGCCGCACCGCACTGGCGATGGCCCGCGACCGGCGGCTCCCGGGCGCGCTGGCGGCGGTCTCGGAGCGGTTCGGGGTCCCGTGGGCGGCCGAGCTCGCCGCGAGCGGACTCGTCCTGATCTTGGTGTCCATACTGGACTTGTCGGGGGCGATCGGGTTCTCCAGCTTCTGCGTGCTGGTCTACTACGGCGTCGCGAACGCCTCCGCGGTCACCCTCGACCGGCGCGCCCCGCTCCCGTGGCTGGGGCTCGCCGGCTGCCTGCTCGTGGCCGCGAGCCTCCCGCTGCCCTCGGTGCTCGGCGGCCTCGCCGTCTTCGCGGCGGGCGCAGGCTGGTTCGCACTCACCGAACGCCGCGCCCGCACACCGTGACCGGCGTTCGCAGGCTGCTTCGCACATGCCGAACACCGCACCCGCGCACGGCCGACCGGCACGGTGCAGCGCCACCGTCGCCACGACAGGCGTCATACGCAAGAAAGTGGGGGCGCACTTCACACGCCCCGCCGTCGACCGTGTCTCCCCGTCAGCGCTCCGCGCGGCGCTGATCCCGGGCGGCCCTGAGCCGCCGGACGACCGCGGGCTGCTCCGCGGCCGCCTCCGGGTGATCGATGAGACGGGCCAGATGCTGGTAGTACCGCTCGGGAGTGAGCTCCAGCTCATCGCTGATGGCCTGGGTCTTCGCGCCCGACGCCCGCCACCAGCGCGCCTCGAACGCGAGGAGCCGCGACTCCTGCGCACTCAGCTTCGACTCGGGTTGATACGACTCCGATTCGCGAGGCACCCGCTGCGGCGAAGGCTGGCGCGGCGGCGCCTCCCGCGCCGCTGGCGGCGGCGTCTCCTGCGGCCCGCGCGCGGGCCGCGGCGCGGGCAGCCGCTCCTCATCTCCCTGGCGCGCACGCGAAACGGACTTGGTGGGGCGATGGCCGGGAGGCATGGGGCGACTCCTCTTGCGTTTACGGCTCCGCAAGCGGTCGCCGTGACTATTCGATCCAGTCGATCAGGTCCGCAACCGAATCCTTGACGTGGTTCGGCCGGAAGGGGTAGCGCTCGACTTCTTCCATAGTGTCAGTGACCCCCGACAGAACGAGGACCGTCTCGAGCCCCGCCTCGAGGCCCGACAGCACGTCGGTGTCCATGCGGTCGCCGATCATCACCGTCGTCTCCGAGTGGGCCCCGATGCGGCGCAACGCGTTTCGCATCATCAGGGGATTCGGCTTCCCCGGGAAGTACGCCTCCGAACCCGTCGCCGCAGTGATCATCGCCGCAACCGCGCCGACGCCGAGCATCAGGCCCTCCGGGCTCGGCCCGGTCGTGTCCGGGTTGGTGCAGATCAACCGCGACCCGGACTTGACCAGCCGCACCGCCGTGGTGAGCGCCCCGAAGTCGTACCGCCGGGTCTCCCCCAGTACCACGTAGTCGGGCCGGTAATCGGTGAGCACGTATCCGATCTCGTGCAGGGCCGTGGTCAGGCCCGCCTCGCCGATGACGTAGGCCGAGCCCTTGGGCCGCTGCGACTGCAGGAAGTCCGCCGTCGCCATCGCCGAGGTGTAGATCGACTCGACAGGCACCGCCAGCCCGGAGTTCTTCAGTCGCACATGCAGGTCGCGCGGGGTGTAGATCGAGTTGTTCGTCAGGACGAGGAACCGCTTCCCCGCCGACTGCAGCTTCTCGATGAGCTTGTTGGCGCCGGGAACCGGCACGCCCTCGTGGACGAGCACGCCGTCCATGTCCGAGAGCCAGCTGTCGAAGGGTCCAGGTGTAGTCATGCTCAACATCTTGCCATCGCTCGGAGAAAACGACGAGGACCGGACGTAAAGTGGTGCCCGTGGAGACGGCATTGACGGCCGTGCTCGTCATCGCCGCAGGCGCCATGGCGGGCGCACTCGGCTACTGGACCATTCGAACCGCGAGGAACAAATGAGCGAGCGCGAAGTACCCGAAGAGTTCGCCTCGACCTTCCAAAAGGTCGAGCCCTACCCGTTCGAGGAGACCGACGACCTGCGTCGCGGGCCGAACCTGCACGACGACCTGCTGCCGCTGCTGCCCCTCGTCGGCCGCTGGCGCGGCCGGGGCCAGGGCGGCTACCCCGGCACCGAGGACTTCCTGTACGCCCAGGAGGTCAGCTTCCTGCATGACGGCCGGCCGTTCCTGCGGTACCACTCCCGCTCCTGGATCATCGACGTCGACGGCAAGCCCGTGCGCCCCGCGGCCCAGGAGACCGGCTGGTGGCGCGTGGTGCATGGCAAGGACCCCAAGCGCCCCGAGATCGAAGTGCTCCTCTCGCACCCCACGGGCATCCTCGACCTGTACTACGGGCACGTGGACGGCACCCAGATCGAGATCGCGACCGATGCGGTGGTGCGCAGCCCGCTGGCCAAGGAGGTCACCGCCGGGAAGCGCCTGTACGGCATCGTGGAAGGCGCCCTCATGTACGCCCAGGAGTTGGCCGCCGAGGGCAAGCCGTTGAGCCCCCACCTGAGCGCCAGCTTGAGCCGGGTGTCGGGGTAGTCGTCGAGGACTGTTGTCGCGGGGGGGCGGG
>NZ_JAERMK010000026.1 GCF_016918015.1 Glycomyces sp. YM15 | reverse complement strand
GGGTTTGTTTGGTGGTGAGAGCGGAAGTGACACACCCGGTCCCATTCCGAACCCGGTCGTTACGGCTTCCAGCGCCGATGGTACTGCACTCGAGAGGGTGTGGGAGAGCAGGACACCGCCAAACATTGAACATTGGGAAAGGCCCGACGCATAAGCGTCGGGCCTTTTCTGTCTTCTGCTTCGCAGGGCTCCACTCGATCAGTGGAGCCCTTTTTGCGTGCCTCTGAATCGAGTGGGCGCGATAGGATTCGGCTGTGATTCGTCGCATCGGAGTTTTCGGGGGGACTTTCGATCCTCCTCATCTGGGGCACCTCGTGGCTGCCAGCGAGGCGGCGTTCCGTTGTGCGCTCGATGAAGTGGTGTTCGTCCCCACCGGCGATCCCTGGCAGAAGCATCATCTCAAGGTCACCGATGCCGCTGCGCGGCTTGCGATGACGCGTTCGGCGGTCGAGTCCGACCCGCAGTTTCGGGTCAGCACCTGCGACATCGATCGTGAAGGTGCCACGTACGCGGTGGACACTGTGGCGGACGTGCGGGCGGAGTACGACGATGAAGTGGACCTGCACTTCATCATCGGCGCCGACTCGTTGGAGAACCTCCACACCTGGCATCGGGTCGAGGAGCTTTGCAGGGCAGTGAAGTTCGTCGCGTTGAACCGTCCGGGGCACTCACGTCGAGAGGTCGACACGTCGTTCGGGGCCCAGGTCGAGTTCATCGACATGCCCGCAGTGGACCTCTCGTCGACCGAATGCCGCCAGCGCGTGCGCGACGGGCAGCCGATCCGGTATCTCGTGACCGACTCGGTCGCGGCATACGTGCAGGAGCACGGGCTTTACCGCGGTTGACCGTTGGGACGCTTCGCACAGCGACTGGCGTGAAACAGGGAAGTCGTCGTCGTACCCCGCGTGTAAGACTAGAGCAGCACCGGCGAGCGCCGGTGGGAACCCAATCTCAGGAGCGTTCGTGACCGCAAGTGAAACCGCCAAGACCCTGGCCTTTTCTGCAGCCCAGGCGGCGGCTGACAAGAAGGCCTTCGCCATCAACCTTCGGGACGTCACCTCGAAGATCGCCCTCACGGACGTCTTCGTGATCGTTTCGGCCTCGAACGAGCGGCAGGTCCACGCGGTCGTCGACGCGGTCGAGGAGAAGCTCATCAAGGAGCACGACACCCGTCCGCTGCGCCGTGAAGGCAAAGGCGGCGAGCAGTGGGTGCTGCTGGACTACAACGAGATCGTGGTGCACGTCTTCCACAAGGAGGCCCGCGACTACTACGGTCTCGACGGTCTCTGGAAGGACTGCCCGGAGATCGAGTTCGTCGACGAGACGGACGCGGAGCGGGCCCGCCGCGCCGAGGCCGCCGAGGGCGACGGCGAGGCCGGGGAGTGAACCGGCTGCTTGTCGTCCGACACGGGCAGACCGAGTGGAATCTCGCCGGCCGCATTCAGGGCTCAACCGACATCGACCTGGACGCGGACGGAGTCGCGCAGGCGGCCGAGGCCGCTCCGGAGCTGGCCGCGTACGAGCCGAACCGGATCATCTCCTCGGATCTGCGGCGGGCGGTGGACACCGCCCGGCCGATCGCGGAGCTCACCGGTATCGAGATCCTGTTGGACAAGCGGCTGCGTGAACGTGCTTACGGCCCCTGGGAGGGCCTGACGCAGCGGGAGATCGCCGAGCAGTTCCCCGAGGAGCACCGGCGTTGGCGCGCGCAGGAGCCGCTGCAGCACCCCGACATCGAGACGTGGGGGGAACTGCATCGCCGCACCGGCGATGCAGTGCGGGACATCGTCGAGTCGGAGCTCGAGGGGACCACGATCGTGGTCTGCCATGGCGGTTCGGCGCGGCAGATCGTCGGCGGGGTCCTCGGTTTCGACGAGGCGGCGGCGAGCAGCCTTTCGGGGATGGACAACGCGCACTGGGCTGAGCTGCGACGGATGCGTTCGGGCAAGTGGCGCCTGTTCGGCTACAACCTGGGCGTGCCCGCTCCGCACACGATCGGGCGGAGCCCGCTTGCGAGAGGCCAGCAGGCAGCCCGTTGACGGCGGCGCCGGGCCCCCCGGAACCCTGGACCGGTTTCGCATTCGCGTCGTAGGCTTCGGTCGAGGTGCAACCGCGCCGGGCTCGGAGGCGTCAAACCGGCATGAATACGCAGACTTCGCGCGTTCGACTGAGCACGGGCCTGACCGGCCCGCTCGTCGGCGCTTTCATCGGTGCGCTCATGGTCGCCGTGCTCGCCGCTTGCGGCGCGGGCGACGGCGGTACCGACGGTGAGACCACTACGCCCGCGACCTCGGCGGAGCCGAGCAGCGCGCCCGAAACGACCGAGGAGAGCCCCGTGCCAGATGAGACCACCCCCTATCTCGATCCGTCGCTCGGCGACTCCTCCAAGCCCGGTTCCTCGATGACCATCAGCGGCACCGTGGAAGCCGGCGTCGAGGCCGGCTGCCTGGTGCTGGAGCACGACGGGACCGTGTACGGGATCTTCGGGGACTACGACTCGTCGGTCGTGTACGCGGGCGCCACGGTCACGTTGCAGGGGAAGGTCGACGACGGCATGATGTCGACGTGCCAGCAGGGGACCCCGTTCGTGGTGGAGGTCGCCCAGTCCTCGGATTAGGTAGTGTGGCCGCGTGACCGTCGTCGTCGTTACCGATTCCACTTCGGCTTTGCCTGAGCCGCTGCGCACTGCGCGCAGCGGCTTGACGGTGCTCGGCATTCCGGTGCTGATCGACGGCGTCGAGCACCGCGAAGGCGAGGACATCGACGGCGAGGTGATCCTGCGCGCGATGCGGGAAGGCCGTGAGGTGACCACATCGGGTCTGCCTCCGGAAGAGCTGCGGGCGACGTACAAGCGGCTGCTGGACGAGGGCGCGAGCGGGATCGTCTCGGTGCACCTGTCCGGGCGGTTGTCGGGGACGGTGGCGGCGGCTGAGGCCGCGGCGGCGGGCTTCGGCGGGCGGGTGGCGGTGGTCGATTCGCTCGGTGCGGGCATGGGGGTCGGGTATCCGGCGCTCGCGGCGGTCGATGCGGCGGAGCACGGTGCCGAGTTGCTGGGGGCTGCTGCTGCGGCGCAGTCGGTGATCGGGCGGACCTCGACGTATTTCTACCTCGACACGTTGGAGTACCTGCGGCGCGGCGGGCGGATCAGTGCCGCTCGGGCGATCGTGGGAACGGCGTTGTCGGTGAAGCCGATCTTGGGCGTCGAGGACGGGCGCATCGACGTGGTGGAGAAGGTGCGCACGCCGACGCGCGGGCTGCAGCGACTGGCGGCGCTCGCGGTGGCCGGCGCCGGCGAGGCGGAGGTCGAGATGACGGTGCACCACTTGGGTGCGGAGCGCCGGGCGGAGGCGTTGGCGGGCTGGCTCGGGGAGCGGTTCGAAGGCCGGTTGCGGCGCATGGACGTGACGGAAGTCGGTGCGGCGATCGGGGCGCATTGCGGCCCGGGCCTGGTCGGCGTGATCACGAGGCGACTGCCCTGAGCGGCGGATCGAATGGCAGATCAGCTGACTCTTCATTCAGCGGGTTCGGAGTTCGGATGTTCGCGGAGCGACCCCCCGGGGTCGGGTGTGTCGGAGTGTATGGCCGGGTGGCCGTAGGGCATGCCCCTTCCCGCCCGCATCCGCCTCCGACCAACCGAAAAAAGACCACACTCCCACAGCGGTGCGACAGTTCGTCGGGCGTGGACGCACGCATTATGGCGTCTCGCTGGGGATCCGTCCACACTTGTCGGGGTTATCCACAGGGGTGATTCCGTTTATCCACAGGCCGAAAAGATCGCAGTGACGGCCGTGTCCTCCGCTCGTTGAGCCGGGTATGGAACGCGAACTGCCACCTGATTCCGCCGCTCTCGCCGCGAGACTTCGAATGCGGCTCAACGACTCCGTCGACGAACCCGGGGTCTGCAAGGAGACCGTCGACGCCGATTCCGGTGAACCCGAACCTGAACCGGTCCTCAAACCGCCTCCCGTCCGCCGTTTCGACGAGCACCTCGAACGCCTTCAGCACCGCCTCGGCCTCTCGCATCTCAACCGCTGGGTCCTGGTGACCGTCGCGCTCCTGGTCGCTGCGGTCGGCCTGTCTGTGACGCTCTTGTCCTGGCCCGACGCCGAGCCCACCGCGACGGCGCCCGCCGCGCCCGTGGAAGCGACGGCGGCCGATCCGAAGACGATCATCGTCTCGGTCGCCGGTGCGGTCAAGGAACCCGGGATCGTCGAACTGGAGGCCGGGTCGCGCGTCGCCGATGCGATCGAGGCCGCAGGCGGGCTGGCCGACGGCGCCGATCCCGGATTCCTGAACCTCGCCCGCGTCGTCGCCGACGGCGATCTCGTCGCCGTTCCCGACGCCACGGCCTCGGGTGCGGCCGCCCCAGGCGACACGGAAGGCGCGAGCTCCGGCGGCCTGGTGAACGTCAACGTGGCGAGTGCCGCGGAGCTGGACGCGCTCAAGGGCATCGGTCCGGTACTCGCCGAGCGGATCATCGAGTACCGCGACGCCAACGGGAGCTTCGGATCGCTCGATGAACTCTCGGAGGTCTCCGGAATCGGCACGGCGCTGCTCGAGCAGCTGCGCGACCAGGTGACGCTATGACGCGAACTTACGGGTTGCGCGGGCAGCCGCGGGAAAGTCGGGCGTCTTGAGTCACGAGTTCGTGCTGCGGCCGGCGCCGTCGGAGGTCGTCCGGCGGGACTGGCGGCTGCCGCTCGCTGCGGCCGGGGTATGGGCGGCAACGCTCGCCGGCTTGTACGGGAACGTGGTGAGCGGGTTGCTGGTCGCCGCCGGTTGCGGGGTCGTCGCGGCCTTCGGGCGCAAGTGGAGGCGCGGCTTCCCGGCGGCCGCGGCGACGGTCGCCTTCGGCGGGCTGCTCGGCGCGGGCGTCACGACCGTGCACGTCGCCGTGCGGGACCATCCAGGGCTCGCGGCGGTGACCGCCGCCGAAGCACACGGCGAAGCGGAATTGGTGCTGCGTACCGCGCCCAAACCCTCGAACCGGCGCCCGGAGCTCGTCACCGCGACCGCGCGACTGCATGCCTTCCACACCGACGACGTAGCGCTCGAAGGGCATTGGCAGGTGCTGCTGGTCGCCAGCGGGGACGAGTGGAGCGAGGTCGACGCCGGACAGCGGCTCACCGCACCCGCTGTGCTGCGGGAGGCCGATGGAGGACGGTTGACGGCGGCGATCGTCAGCGCCCGCGGGCCTCCGGAACCGGTCGGGGAACTGTCGCTCCCGAACCAGGTCGCCGCGCATGTGCGTGAACGACTGGTGAGTGCCGTTGCGGCGGTGCCGCAACCGGAAGCGGGCCTGATTCCCGCGCTCGCGGTCGGCGACGCATCCATGATGGATCCCGAACTCGCCGCCGATTTCCGGACGACCGGACTCGTGCACCTCGTGGTGGTCTCCGGATACCACTTGAGCCTGGTGGTCGGCGCGGTCCTGGCGGTGGCCCTGGCGTGCAGGGCCGGTCCGCGCGGCCTGGTGACCTCCGGCGCGATCGCGATCGCCGCGATCGTGGTGGTGGCCGGTCCGCAGCCGAGCGTGCTTCGGGCGGCGGTGATGGCGGGGATGTCACTGCTGGCGCTGGCCGCCGGTCGGCCTCGCGCGGCCATGCCGGGATTGGCCACGGCGGTCCTGGTCGTGGTCCTGGCCGACCCGGACATGGCCGCGCAGGCGGGGTTCGCGCTTTCGGTGGCGGCCTGTGTCGGGTTGCTGCTCTTGGCGTTCCGTTGGGCGAGGCCGCTCGAGCACCGCGGCTGGCCGCAGCCGGTCGCGTTGGCGGTCACGATCCCGCTGGCGACACAGGCGGCGGTCACACCGCTGCTCGTCGGGCTCGGCAGCGGGGTGAGCCTGGTGTCGGTGCCGGTGAACGTGCTGGCGGCCTTGGTGGCCGCGCCGGTCGTGGTGCTTTCGGTGGGCGCTGCCGCGGTGGCGGCCGCGTGGCTTCCGGCCGGCGAAGTGGCGGCGCAGCTGGCGGCTGTCCCGGCGCGGTGGCTGATCTGGTTGGCGCGCAACGGCGCGGAGGTGCCGGGGGCGCTGCTGCCGTTGCCCGGTGGCGTGCGGTGGGGCCTGGGCTCGGCCGCGGCGCTGGCGGTGCTGATCGTGCTGCTGCAGCGCCGCCGCCTGCGCGTCCCGGTCTTGGCGGTCCTCCTTGCCGCGGGGTTGGGGACGGTCCCGGCCTGTCTGACCCGCGGCGGTCCGCCTTCGGGCTGGGTGATCACGATGTGCGATGTGGGGCAAGGCGATGCGCTCGTCCTGCCCGCGGGCGATGCCGTGGTGGTCGTCGATGTCGGGCCCGATCCCGCGTCGGTCGACGCGTGCCTGGACGAGCTGAAGGCGGACCGGATCGCGCTGCTCGTGCTGTCGCACTTCCACATCGACCACACGGCCGGAATCGGCGGTGTGGTGGAGGGCCGCGAGGTCGACGCGATCCTCGCGCCGCCGCCCGGGGAGGCCCGGTACGGGTACGAGTTGGTCGAGGAGCGGGCCGGCGCGGTGCCGGTGCTGGAGGCCGTGCCGGGACAGGCGTTCGAGTTCGGGGCGACGCGGTTGGAGGTGCTGGGGCCGCCTGCGGAGCTGCTGAGCGGCACGCGGTCGGACCCGAACAACAACTCGGTGGCGGTGCGGGCGGACGTGGCGGGGACGAGCGTGCTGCTGACCGGCGATGTCGAGGTCGAAGGCCAGCGCGCCCTGCTGGGCAGCGGGGCGGTGCTCGGCGTGGACGTGTTGAAGATGCCGCATCACGGGTCCTCGTTCCAGGTCCGGGAGTTCCTGGAGACCGCCGATCCGGCGGTCGCGCTTGTCGGAGTGGGGGCCGGAAATGAGTACGGGCATCCCGATCCGGGGGCGCTCGGTGTGCTCGAGGAGCGCGGGGCGCTGGTGTTCCGGACGGACGAGTCGGGCCGGATCACGGTGGTGCGCAACGGCGACGCGTTCGAGGTGACGACGGCGGATTGAGACCGGGATGAAGTCGGCGGGACGGGGCGGGGCGGCATCGGGCCCTACCGAGCGTGCCCGATGGGTCACCTTTCGGGTGAATGGGCGGCGGACGTCCCGGTGCGGATCGGCACGGTCGGGCATGGCAGGGGGGTTGCGCGGGAGACGATGGCCCGGTCGAAACCCGTGGGTCCGCGGGAGGCATGGGAGGATGGTCCGGTGGCTGCACTCGAACCCATCCGCCTGATCCAAGGCGACGACGAATTCCTCGCCGAGCGGGCCGCCGCCGACTTCGTGAAGGCGGTGCGCGCCGAGCTCCCGGAAGGGGAGCCCGCGCCCGCCGTCAACCGCATCGACGGCGGCGACCTCACCGCGGGCGCCTTCGCGGAGCTGACCAGTCCGACCCTGTTCGGTGGCGCGGTCGTCGGCATCATCGAGTCGGGCCAGGACATCGACAAGGGCCTCGCCGCCGCCGTGCTCGCCTTCGCCAAGCAGCCCGCGCCCGGGATCTACCTCGCGGTGTGCCACAACGGCGGCAACAAGGGCAAAGGACTCGCCGAGGGCTTGAAGAAGCTCGACGTCGAGGTGGTGCGCGTCTCCAAGATCAAGCGGCAGCCCGACCGGGTGGCCTTCGTGCGCGGTGAACTGCGCGACGCCGGGGCCTCGCCGCGGTCGGCTTCGGCGGAGATCGCCGACACGATCATTCAGGCCGTCGGCTCCGACCTGCGCGAGCTCGCTTCGGCGTGCGCGCAGCTCGTCGCGGACACCGACGGCAAGATCACGCAGGAGAGCGTGGCCCAGTACTACTCCGGCCGCGCCGAGGTCTCCGGCTTCACCGTCGCCGACGCGACGATCGCAGGGGACACCGCGGAGGCGCTCGGCGCGCTGCGCTGGGCCATGCAGGTCGGGGTCGACGCGGTGCCGATCGCCGACGCGCTGGCGATGGCCGTGCGCAACCTCTCCCGCGTCGCCGCCGAACGGGGCGGGGCGGGGCAGCTCGCCGGTCAGCTCGGCATGGCGCCGTGGCAGATCGAGAAGGCGCGCAAGCAGGCCCGCAACTGGACCGCGGACGCGCTCGCCGAGGCGATGCGGGTGTGCGCGCGACTGAACGGCGAGGTCAAGGGCGGTGCCGATGACCGGGGCTGGGCGCTCGAGCACGCGATCTTGGAGATCACCCGATTGAGCGCCGCGGGGAAGGGCAATCGTGTCTGAGTACCGTCACGGACGAGTGGCGAGGCCGCGTCGGCCCTGGTATGCGCGGGTGCTGCATCTGAAGCACCTGTACCTGTCGAACCTCTGGTGCGTCGTGCTGTTCGAGGGCTCGATCGCGCTGGCGGTGCTCATGGCGCTGACCGAGCTGGTGACGTGGTGGGTGGTGCCGGTGCTGCCGCTCGCGGTGGCGGGCATGGTGAAGCTCAACGACGTGATCGCGGGGTCGCTGGAGCGGCACGGCTGATCGGCGGGCACGCCGACCGTGTTCGGGGCCGGGAGGGGCCGGCGGCCCGAACGGTGCCCGGTGGAGGTGACGGCGCTCGGGTGCCCGTGTCCGGGTCGTGGCGACCGCTGGAGACGCTGAAGGCCCGGGGGCGTGCACCCCCGGGCCTTCTGAAGCTGTGTCGCTGCTCGTTCGCTCGCGTTTAGGCGGCGGCGGAGAGCTTGTTGAAGGACGCGGCCAGCTTGGACTTGCGCTGGGCGGCCTGGTTCTTGTGGATGACACCCTTGGTGGCAGCCTTGTCCAGCTCGCGGCTGGCGGCGCGCAGGTGGGTCTCAGCGGCGGCGACGTCGCCGGTGGCAGACGCCTCACGGAACTTCCGGACGGACGTCTTCAGCGACGACTTCACTGCCTTGTTGCGCATCCGGCGCTTCTCGTTCGTCAGAATGCGCTTTTCTTTGGACTTGATGTTCGCCACGCGTGAAGCCTCAGTTTCGTGATTGCTTGGTTCCTTAATTGATCGCGTCGGAGGCAGAGGGCACTCCGAGCGCCTGTCAACGTTACCAGGAGCCGAGCATCGCACACGCCCTGGGAGCATGACCGCGAACCAGGTTACACGAGGTCGCGGGCATCGTATGAACGCCGGTGCCCGGCTGTAACCCGCGATACCCGAGGACGGGACGCGGGCACGGCTTCGCGTGCGCATCGCTCCTGCGCGGTTCCCGGTCGCGAGTGCTCAGACGGAGGCGCCGCGGGCTCTGAGCGCGGGCAGGACCACCTCGTCGACGATGCTCTCGACCGTCTCGGCGGATACGGCCCCGAAGATGATGAACTCGTTGCGCACCAAGTCGATCGGGAGGCGCCGCAGGCGCTCGGTGAGGTGCTCCCATTCGAGCTCGCCGCGTTCGACGGCGCGGGCGTAGACCGCTCGCTCCAGGAGGTTGGTGAGCTCGTTCACGAGTCTGCCGAGCAGGAGTTCGCGGGCTTCGGGGTCGGCGCTGACATCGGTGAGCATGCCGAGCATCGCGGTCTGGCCGACCATTTGCATCCGCCGGTGCGCCAACGTGATCAACGCAACGGTGTCGCCGCGCAGCGACGCGGTGTCGGGCACCGTCTCGGCTTGCGGAAGCCGGTTCGCGATGCACGCGACCAGGATCTCCATCCGGCTCGACCAGCGGCGATACACGACCGGTTTGCTGGTTCCGGCTCGTCTCGCGACGCCCTCCATCGTGAATCCCGCATAGCCGGCCTCGCGGAACTCCTCGAACGCGGCATCGAGAATCGCCTGCTCGAGTTCTCTGCCGCGACGTCTGGACGCCACCTTGCGCTCCAACCCGACCTCCTCTAGATACTTGCCGTTTCTTATGTTAGCTTGAGTCTAACAAGATACGGTCCGTATCTTGCGGATGATTGGAAACCGTCATGGAAAGCACCCCCAAGCCCACGCCGATCGGCAGGGTGATCGCGATCAGCGCCGGACTCGCACTCATCGTCGGCGTCCTCACGCTCGCGTTCACCTGGCCCTCGGCCGACATGGGACCCAACGAGGTCCCGATCGCCGTCATCGGCCCCGACGAGGCCGTCGCCCAGGTCCAGTCGCAGCTCGACGACGCCCAGCCCGACGGGTTCGACGTCACCGCGGTCGCCGACGCCGCGGAGGCCGAGACCCTCATCGAGGAACGCGAGGTCTACGCGGCCCTCGCGATCGCCCCCGGTTCGGTGGACCTCTACACCGCCTCGGCCGCCTCGCCCACGGTGGCTCGGCTCGTGACCGGGATCGCCGACCAGATCGCGGCGCAGATGAGCCAGGCCGCCGGGCAGCCCGGCAGCGTCCAGGTCAACGCCCAGGACCTCGTGCCGCTGCCCGCCGACGACCCGAACGGCGCCGGACTCGCCGCTTCGGCCTTCCCGATGGCCATGGGCGGCATCGTGATCGCCGCGCTCATCGCGTTCAACGTGCGCGGCTCGGGCCGCCAGGCACTGGCCGCGGTCCTCGCGCCGCCGGCCGTGGGCGCGGGCGTCGCCGCGATCCTGATGTACGTGCTCGAATCGATCGACGGCGACTTCTGGGCGATCACCGGGGCGCTGACGCTCACGATGGCGGCGACCGCGTGGGGCATCCTCGGCCTGGCGAAGCTGCTGGGCCGGACCGGGTTCGTGCTGGGCGCGGTCATCGTGATGCTCGTCGGCAACCCGCTGTCGGGCATGACGAGCTCTCCCGAAATGCTGCCCGCGCCGTGGGGCGCGTTCGGCCAGTTCCTGTCGCCGGGCGCGGGCGGGACGCTGGTGCGCTCGACGGCGTACTTCGACGGCAACGGCGGCGACGCGGCGGCGTGGACGCTCGCCGCATGGGTGGTCGCAGGTGTGCTGCTCTTCACGATCGGTGCCGTGCAGGCCAAAGTCAAAGGCGTGAACGAGGAGGCGAGGGAGCCCGTTTCGGCCGCTGCCGCATAGCGGCGGGAGCCGGGACCGATCGGCGGCTTCGGCCCGCGATGGCGCGGGTCGGGGCCGCCGGACCTGTTTCCGGGCGGACGGTGGCCCTGAGGGCGGCGATTCGCGGCCGCCCCGGTGCGGATGTCGCGTTCCCGCACGGAGGCGGTCGGGAGGTGCCGGCGGCCGCCGCCGTGAGCGGGGCGCCTTTTCTCCCTGGGTGTGCGGGGAGACTCGGGCGGGTAAGGCAGAATTGGCTAGCCACCCCATCCGACTGCGCCATCGTTCGGATCGCAAGCGGGCTTGGCGAAGCTCGCGAGCCATACATTGGTACCGCCGACAAGGAAGGCCACCGTGACCAACGCGCCAGGCTCGACCGCTCCGGAGTCGATCCGGAACTTCTGCATCATCGCGCACATCGACCACGGCAAGTCCACGCTGGCCGACCGCATGCTGCAGATCACCGAGGTCGTCGACGCCCGCCAGATGCGCGCGCAGTACCTCGACCGGATGGACATCGAGCGGGAACGCGGCATCACCGTGAAGTCCCAGGCCGTCCGCATGCCCTGGACCGCCCGCTCCGGCGAGGCCGAGGGCCGGGAATTCGTGCTCAACATGATCGACACGCCCGGCCACGTCGACTTCACCTACGAGGTCTCCCGCTCCCTGGCCGCCTGCGAAGGCGCGATCCTCCTCGTCGACGCCGCGCAGGGCATCGAGGCGCAGACCCTCGCGAACCTCTACCTCGCGATGAGCAACGACCTCACCATCATCCCGGTGCTCAACAAGATCGACCTCCCCTCGGCCGACCCCGACCGGTACGCAGAGGAGATCGCCCACCTCATCGGCTGCGAGCCCGAGGACGTCTTCCGCGTCTCCGGCAAGACCGGCGTCGGCGTCGCCGAGCTGCTGGACGCGGTCGTCGAGCAGATCCCACCGCCCGTGGGCGACGCGGACGCGCCCGCCCGCGCGATGATCTTCGACTCCGTCTACGACGTCTACCGCGGCGTCGTCACCTACATCCGCGTCATCGACGGCAAGCTCAACGCCCGCGACCGCATCCGCATGATGTCGACCCGCGCCGACCACGAGCTCCTCGAGATCGGGGTCATCAGTCCCGAGCCCGTCGTCTCCAAGGCACTGAGCGTCGGCGAGGTCGGCTACCTCATCACCGGTGTGAAGGACGTGCGCCAGTCGAAGGTCGGCGACACCGTCACCCTCAACAAGAATCCGGCCACGCAGGCACTGCCCGGCTACACCGAGGCCAAACCGATGGTCTACTCCGGGCTCTACCCGATCGACGGCTCCGACTACGGCAACCTCCGCGAAGCCCTCGACAAGCTGCAGCTCAACGACGCCGCGCTCCAGTACGAGCCCGAGACCTCCGCGGCGCTCGGCTTCGGCTTCCGCGTCGGCTTCCTCGGCCTGCTGCACCTGGAGATCATCCAGGAGCGCCTCGAACGCGAGTTCAACCTCGATCTGATCTCGACCGCGCCCAACGTGGTCTACCAGGTCGTCAAGGAGGACGGCGAGGAGGTCGAGGTCACGAACCCCTCGGAGTTCCCCGAGGGCAAGATCCACTCGATCACCGAGCCGATCGCCAAGGCCACCATCCTGGCCCCGAAGGAGTACATCGGGACCGTGATGGAGCTGTGCCAGACCAAGCGCGGCGTCCAGACCGGCATGGACTACCTCTCGACCGACCGGGTCGAGATCCGGTACACGCTGCCGCTGGCCGAGATCGTCTTCGACTTCTTCGACCAGCTCAAGTCGCGCACCAAGGGCTACGCCTCGCTCGACTACGACATCGAGGGCTCCCAGGAGTCCGAGCTGGTCAAGGTCGACATCCTGCTTCAGGGCGAGCGCGTGGACGCGTTCGCCGCGATCGTCCACAAGGACCAGGCCTACGCGTACGGCGTGCGTCTCTCCGAGCGGCTCAAGAAGCTCATCCCGCGCCAGCAGTTCGAGGTGCCCATCCAGGCCGCGATCGGCTCGCGCATCATCGCCCGCGAGACCATCCGCGCCCTGCGCAAGGACGTGCTCGCCAAGTGCTACGGCGGCGACATCTCCCGCAAGCGCAAGCTCCTCGAGAAGCAGAAGGAGGGCAAGAAGCGCATGAAGAACATCGGCCGCGTCGAGGTCCCCCAAGAGGCGTTCATCGCCGCACTGCGGACCGACGAGGACTAGACGAACGACGAACAGGGGCGGAGCCGAACGGCTCCGCCCCTGTCTCGTTGCGCTGTCTTACCTCTCCGTCGGATAGCCCGGGGGCGGCGCCTGCGGCGGTCCCGGCGGCTGCTGCGGGTATCCGGGCGGCGGGCCCTGGTGCGGGGGCTTCGGCTGGTTGCCCGGCCGCGACTTCAGGTACTGCTCGACCTCGGGCTGGAACAGCAGGTAGAAGCCGGCGCCGACCGCGCCGAGCTTGGCCAGGCCGAGGAGCGTGCCGAGCGCGGCGTACCAGCCCAGGCCCCAGCCGCCGAAGAAACCGCCGAGCGAGAAGAAGCCGAGGATGCCGAGCCCGATGTACAGCGGGACGCGCGGGTCGGCGGCGCCGAACGTGCCGAGCTTGTCCTTGGTGACGAACCAGGCGATCGCGACCGCGAACGCACCGAGGATGAGACCGAAGACGGCGCCGCCCACGAGGAAGCCCGTGCCGAACCACCAAGGCGCGGTGGCCGACGCGATGAGCGAGAAGACGAAGACCAGCACCGTCGCGGCCGCGTAGACCCACAGCAATTGCGTGAACTGGTTGACCTTCTTGGGGCGGCCGGGGTTTTCCTTGATTCCCCATTCGGCGGCGAAGTCGCCTTGTCCCTGCGGCGGGCCCCCGTACTGCGGCGGCGGTCCGGCCGGCCCGCCACCTGGGGCGGCGCCGTACGGATTCGATTCGGGCGGTTGCGGCGGATACGTCATGGTCGCTGCTCCGGGCAAAAGAGAAGGGCGTGCTTTCACTGCTCACTGTAGCCTTTCGCCGCTCGCTCCGGGGAACGGCGATCCTGCGCAAACCAATGGCGGATATGGCAATTCGTGGCAATTTCGAACGCCATGAAAAAGAACCCGAAATGATCACGGAGGCGAAAAAGGACGACCCGGCCGCGGCGAGCTGCGTCGCCGCGGACCGGGCCGCCCCCGGCGCCCTGCGCCACCGCTAGTTCAGGTAGTCGTCGGCGTTCTCGTCCGAACCGGCGAACGGGCTGGTGTTCGTCGTCATGTTCCCGGTGTCGACCGGTCGGTCATAGGTCCGGTGGAGCGCGCGCTCGCGGTCGGCGATCGTGTACGACCGGCGCGTGTACACGGGCGCGTCCTGCACCGTCACCTGCGGCACGACCTTGAAGTCCACGTCCATCCGGTCGGGCCTGATGACGGTCTCGACATAGCCGCGCTGCGCGTTGCGGAACTTGATGTGCGGGTTGATCTTCAGCGCCGTGTTGTCCTCCGGCACCGAGTCGACGCCGTTGCCGCCCGAGGTGATGGAGGTCGCGACCAGCTCCACGCCGACGGACTCGCCGTCGAGGTCGGGGAACCCGGTCTTGATCTCGCCCGCCCAGTGCGTGTGCACGTCGCCGGTGAGCACCACCGGGTTGCGGACCCCGGCCTCGACCCAGCCGTCGATGAGGCGCTGCCTCGAGGCCGCGTACCCGTCCCAGCCGTCCATGCTGGTGCGCAGGATCGCGTCGTCGGCACTGGAGTCGCGCTGCGTGAAGAACACCTGCTGGCCCAGGAGGTCCCAGCGCGCCCGCGACTCGTGGAAGCCGTCGATCAGCCATTCCTCCTGCGCGGCACCGGTGATGGTGCGCGACTCGTCCCACGCGTCGGCGCAGTTGCTCTGCGTGCCGTCGCCGCAGGCCTGGTCGTCGCGGTACTGGCGCGTGTCCATCATGTGGAAGTTCGCCAGGCGGCCCCAGCGGACGCGGCGGTACAGCTGCATGTCGATGCCCTCGGGCACCGAGGAGCGCCGCAGCGGCATGTTCTCCCAGTACGCCTGGAACGCGGCGGCCCGCCGGGCCAGGAAGTCGACCGGGTCCGGGGTGTCCGAACCGGCCTCCGGGACCTCGTCGGCCCAGTTGTTCTCGGTCTCGTGGTCGTCCCAGATCACCAGCCACGGCGCGGCCGCGTGCGCGAGCTGCAGATCGGGGTCGGTCTTGTACTGGGCATGGCGCTGGCGGTAGGTCGCGAGCGAGACGGTCTCGGGCCCTTCGTGGTCGCGCACGTTCCCGTCGGGGGAGTTGTACACCTTGGCCTTGTACTCGTACTGGTAGTCGCCCAGGTGCAGGATCAGGTCCGGGTGCGACTCGGCCATGTGCCGGTACGCGGTGAAGTAGCCGTGCTCGAACTGGGAGCAGGACGCGAAGGCCATCCGCAGCTCCTCGGGGAGCGCGTGGCGCGGCGGGGCGGTCACGGTGCGGCCGGCGGAGGAGGTCCACTTGCCGGTCTTGAACCGGTAGTAGTACTCGCGGCCGGGTCGCAGGCCCTCGACCTCGATGTGGACGCTGTAGCCGATCTCGGCCGCGGTCTGGACCTGGCCGTGCGCGACGCGGTGGCGGAAGCGCTCGTCGCGGGCGACCTCCCACTTGACGTCGAACGCGGCGTTCGGCATGCCGCCCATGCCGTCTTCGGCGAGGGGGTCCACGGCCAGGCGGGTCCAGAGGACCACGCCGTCGGGTTCGGGGTCGCCGGAGGCGACGCCGAGGGTGAACGGGTCGCTCTGGAGCGTGGCGTGCGTGTTCGTCTGCGCCCAGCCGGTGGCGGGGACCGCTACGGCGGCACCGGCGGCGGATGAGGCGAGCAGGATTCGGCGCGACAGGCGCATATGGACCTCGCTTCGGGGGAGTTGCGCGGGTTTGTGACCCGTACAGCCCAACAAGCGAGCGTGGATGCGCCGGAACCCCTGCAGGTCGCGCCGATGAACCGGCGCCGAACACTGGTGCGCCCGAAGGCGACTATTCGGGCGCGGCGAAGGTGATGATCACGGCCGTGGAGTCGGCGACCTCGACGACCTGTGCCTCGCCGTCGACCTCGGCGTCCGGTTCCGCCCAGGTCGCTTCCCCCGGCGTCCAGACCTGCCCGTTGAACGAGACGGACGCGATCCGGTGGTCGTACGCGCGCGCGACCGCCCACGCCGCCCGGTTCCAGCCCTCGGCCGCGCCGCCGGTCTCGATCACGATCCGCGAATCATCCACATCGGATACTTCGCTGCCCCACTGGTACTCGTACGCCTCGGCGAGGAGCGCCGGGTCGGCCGCCGGATCCACGGCGTTCCCCGAGACGCAGACCAGCCCGGCCTCCTCGCCCCCGGCGAACGCGTCGGCGATCACCTCGGCGTCGCTCTCCCACTGCTCGTACAGCTCCGGGTAGGCGCTGATCTGGACGGCCTGGGCCGCTTCGGCGAGCCGCATGTCCCGCCAGCCGTCAGTGCGCTGGAGCTTCTCGTAGAACTTGAACGAGGCGTACACCGGGTCCATGAGCTCCTCCTCGGAACCCCAGCCCATGCTCGGCCGCTGCTGGAACAGGCCCAGCGAGTCGTCGTGCCCGTAGTTCACGTTGATGAGCTCGGACTCCTGCATGGCCGTGGTGATCGCCACGGCCACGGCGTGCTCGTCCATGCCGTCCCGCATGCCCACCGCCGCGATCGTCGCGGCGTTCGACGCCTGCTCGGCCGTCAGGTGCACCTCGGCCCCGCTGCCCAAGTAGCAGCCGGTCTTGCTGGGGCGCAAAGCGTCCCGGGCGTCGTCGGTGCAGGCCGCAAGGCTCGCGAGGAGGAACAAGGAGGTCAAAGCCGGGACTGCGCGCAACGGTGACTCCGATCAGGTCGGTCGGCGGATCAGCCTACCCAAGAAGGAGGACGCTTCTCAACGAACGAACGGGTGCCTTCTCGGCCCTCTTCGGAGAAGAAATACTCAGCCGTCACGGCAGCCGCCCGCCGCAACTCGCCGCGCAGATCCGGCGTGGCCGTGAGCACCTTGATCCCCGCCTGCGCCGACGGCCCGCCCAGCCGCAGCCGCCCGACCAGGTCGAGGACGGTCGCATCGAGATGCTCCTCATCGACCGCCGCCGAGACCAGACCCCACATCGCGGCCTCCTCGGCGTCGAAGACGTCCCCCTCGTCGACGACGAGCCCACCGCCGACGAGGAACAGCTCCCGCATCCGCGCCTGCGTGATCCGGCGCGCCACCACCGGCCCGATCACCGCCGGGACCACCCCGAGCCGGACCTCGCTGAACGCCATCTCGGCGTCGAAGCGCGCCACCGAGACGTCGGCGGCCGCGATCAGCCCGAGCCCGCCGCCGCGCGCGGCCCCGCGCACCACCGCCACGACCGGCTTCGGCGCCTCCGCGATGTCCGCCAGCGCCTCGGCCAAATGCGCGGCCGGGAGCCCCGCGAGGCCGTGGGCCGCCACGGACTCCTTGAGGTCGGCGCCGGCGCAGAACACCGGCCCGGCGTGGTCGAGCACGATCACCCGCACGTCGCGGTCGGCGACGGCCCGGGCGAGCGCACTGCGCAGCTCGGCGATGAGGTGTATCGAGAGGGCGTTGCGCCGTTCGGGCGCGTTGAGGGTAATGGTCGCCACTGCCTCTTGGGCGCGGTAGGCGATCGGTGCGTCATTGCGTTCCACGCCAGTACCGTAGTGGTCGTGTCCACCGTCTCGCCAGTAGCCGACCCGAATTCGCCCGCCGATTCGATCGCGGCGGCCGCCGCCGACCCCGCGGTCGGCGAAGCCGGGTTCGGCTTCTACGTGCACGTACCGTTCTGCGTCTCCCGCTGTGGCTACTGCGACTTCAACACCTACACCGCCGCTGAACTGGGGGCCGGTGTCTCGCGCGACACGTACGCCTCGATCGTTCGCGCCGAGATCCGCGACGCCGCCGCACGGATGTCAGCGCACGGCCGCGCACCCGAGGTGGACACCGTGTTCTTCGGCGGCGGCACGCCGACGCTGCTCTCCGCCGCCGACCTCGCCGCGATCCTCGCGGAGATCGACGACTCCTTCGGGCTCGCCGAGGGCTACGAGGCCACCACCGAGGCGAACCCCGAATCGGTCGACGCCGACTACCTCGCCGAGCTCTACGACGGCGGCTTCACCCGCCTCTCCGTCGGGATGCAGTCCACCGCCTCGCACGTGCTCAAGATCCTCGACCGCGAGCACTCGCCCCAGAAGGCCCTCAACGCCGTCGAGTACGCCCACAAGGCCGGTTTCGAACATGTCAGCCTCGACCTGATCTACGGCACGCCCGGGGAGACCGCCGCCGATTTCGAGGCCAGCCTGCGGGCGGCCGTGGACGCCGGTGTCGACCACGTCTCGGCGTACGCGCTCATCGTCGAGGACGGGACCGCGCTGGCCCGCCGCATCCGCTCCGGGCAGGTGCCGCAGCCCTCCGACGATGTGGCCGCGGACCGCTACCTCGCCGCCGAAGCGGTGCTCGCCGAGGCCGGATTCCACTGGTACGAGGTCTCGAACTGGGCCAGAAGCGAAGCAGCGCGATGCCGTCACAACCTCCTGTACTGGGAGGGCGGGCACTGGTGGGGTGCCGGGCCGGGCGCGCACTCGCACCTGCCGGGCGTGCGCTGGTGGAACCACAAGCACCCTTCGACGTACGGCGCGGCGCTCGCGGAGGGCCTGCCCGCGGCCGGGCATGAACTGCTCACCGAGGACGACCGGTACCTCGAGCGGATCCTGCTGCGCACCCGCCTCGCGAGCGGGCTCCCGCTGTCGCTGCTTCGCCCCCAAGGCAGGGAAGCGGCCGAACGCGCCGCCGCCGACGGGCTCGCCCGCATGGTGGACGACCGGCTGGAGCTCACGCTCCGCGGTCGCCTCCTCGCCGACGCCGTCGTGAGAGACCTCACCTCTTGAAGGCGTTCGAGCCGGTCAACGTTAGATTCGTGAAGGCGAACCCCATTCGCCTACCGCGCGGACCGCGCGCCTCCCCCTAGAGGCGGCGGCACCCCCCAGGTGACGTCCGCGCACGGACCCCCAAATGAACCCACCCGGAGCCCGCCACCCATGCGCACCACAACGCCCACACTCGCCCGCCGAGGCCTGCTCGTCGCCTCCGTCGCCGGCCTCGCGGCCGTCGCCGCCTGCAGCGAGGAAGAGCCGCCCCCGGTCGAGGACGACGGCGGCCAGGCCGCCGAGGAAGCCCCCACGTCGGCCGCCCCCTCACCCGAGCCGCGCGAGATCACCATCACGCACGTGGGCGACACCATGCCCGGCTCGTACCCGAACCAGATGGCCTCCGACGAAGGCGCGAGCTTCTTCGAAGGCGTCAAGTCCGCCCTCACCGGCGACGTCGTCATCGCCAACCTCGAAGGGGCCCTCGCCACCTACGAGTTCGACAAGTGCGGCGGCGGCTCGTGCACCTACTTCCGCCTCCCCGGCGAATACGCCCAGGTCTTCGCCGACGCGGGCTTCCACGTCCTCAACCAGGCCAACAACCACGGCTGGGACGCCGGACCCGACGGCGCCGCCGACACCCAGGAGGCCATCCGCGAGGCCGGCATGGAAGTCTGCGGCATCAAGGACGAGGTCTGCCTCGTGGAGACCGAGAACGGCCTCACCGTCGGCCTCGTCGGCTTCGCGCCGTACACCTTCTACACCGACAACCGCGACCTCGACGCCGTCGCCGCTCTCGTCGCCTCCGCCAAGGAGCAGGCCGACATCGTCATCGCCACCGCCCACCTCGGGGCCGAAGGCACCGACCACCGCCACGTACCCGAAGGCGAAGAGCACTACCTCGGCGAGAACCGCGGCGACACCCGCGGCTTCGCCCACGCCTGCATCGACAACGGCGCCGACCTCGTCGTCGGCCACGGCCCCCACGTCCTGCGCGGCATGGAGGTCTACAACGGCAAGCTCATCTGCTACTCGCTCGGGAACTTCGGCGGCGGCCAGAACCTCTTCTCCACCGACGGCCCCCTCGGCCGCTCCGCGGTGCTCTCCATCACTCTCCGCGAGGACGGCACCATCGTCTCCGGCCAGATGACCGCCACCCGCATGGACGGCGACGGCTACCCCCGGTTCGACGAGGACAACGGCGCATTCGACGACCTCAACGAGCTCGCCGAGGACTTCGGCGACGACGCGGCCACCGTCGCCGATGACGGCGCGCTCGTTCTCCCCTCTGCCTGACCGCCCACGTAGACTGGCACTCCCGGACCGGGAGTGCCAGACTTGAGTCCGGCCGACTGAACCCGAGTTCGGTCCGGAACACACCGAACGGTTGCACGACAGAGGGGACGTGGCTGCGATGGACGATCGCAAACTCGAAGTGCTGCGCGCCATCGTCGAGGACTACGTGGCCACCCAGGAACCCGTCGGCTCCAAAGCCGTCTCCCAGCGCCACTCCCTCGGCGTCTCCGCCGCCACCGTGCGCAACGACATGGCCTACCTCGAAGAAGCCGGATACATCCAGCAGCCCCACACCTCCGCCGGGCGCATTCCCACCGCCAAGGGCTACCGCCTCTTCGTCGACCGCCTCGGCAAGATCAAACCGCTCTCGGCCGCCGAACGACGCGCCGTGCATCGCTTCCTCTCCGAAGCCATCGACCTCGACGACGTCGTCACCAGAACCGTGCGCCTCCTCGCGCAGCTGACCCACCAGGTCGCCGTCGTCCAGTACCCCAGCCTCAACCGCTCCTCCGTGCGCCACCTCGAACTCGTCTCGCTCACCCCCACCCGGCTCATGGTCGTCATGATCACCGACACCGGCCGCGTCGAGCAGCGCTACGTCGAGATGCCCGCCGAACTCAGCGAGGACGACGTCCTCGAACTGCGACGCCTCGTCAACGAGCAACTGCAGGGCAAACCGCTCGCCGACGCCCCGCGCATCATCGCCGACCTCGCGGGCCTCGCCCGCCCCGAACTGCACGCCACCGCCTCGGCACTGGCGCGCGTGCTCCTGGAGACCGTGGTGGCGCGCACCGAGGAACGCGTCGCCGTCGCCGGCGCCGCGAACCTGACGCGCCCCGGGAACTTCTTCGCCGGGTCCCTGCGGCCCATCCTCGAAGCCCTCGAGGAGGAGGTCGTGCTCATGCAGCTGCTGGGCCGCGCCGACTCCAACGCGCTCCTGACGGTGCGCATCGGCGACGAGAACAACCTCGACGACTTCCGCGAGACCACCGTGGTCACCGCCGGATACGGACCGGGTTCGGTGGTCGGCCACATGGGCGTCCTCGGACCTACCCGCATGGACTACCCGGGCACGATCGCGGCCGTCCGCGCCGTCGCCCGGTACGTGTCCGAGATTTTGGAACAGAACCGCTGACAGGACAGAGCGCACGTGGCTAAGGACTACTACGGCATTCTCGGCGTCGACCGGAACGCCACCGACGACGAACTCAAGAAGGCGTACCGGAAGCTGGCGCGCAAGTACCACCCCGACGTAAGCGAGGAACCCGACGCGCAAGAGCGCCTCCAGGAGATCAACGCCGCCTTCGAGGTCCTCATGGACCCGCAGAAGCGCGCGATCGTCGACGCCGGGGGCGACCCGTTCTCCCGCACCGGAGGCGGCGGCGCCGGAGCCCCGTTCATGGGCTTCGAGGACATCATGGACGCCTTCTTCGGCGGCTCCATGGGCGGCTTCGGCCGCCGCGGTCCCCGCTCGCGCACCCGCCCCGGCAACGACGCGCTCCTGCGCCTCGACCTCGACCTCGAAGAAGTCGCGTTCGGCACCGAGTCGACCCTCACCGTCGACACCGCGATCCTCTGCGACTCCTGCGACGGCACCTGCACCGAAGGCGACGCCGAACCGCAGACCTGCACGACCTGCAACGGCACAGGCGAGGTCCAAGTCGTACAACGTACGATCCTCGGCCAGGTCCGCACCGCACGCCCCTGCTCGGCCTGCTCCGGCTACGGCACGATCATCACCGACCCGTGCCGCAAATGCGGCGGCGAAGGCCGCGTGCGCTCCCGGCGCCGCATCACCGTCAAGGTGCCCGCCGGCGTCGAGGACGGCATGCGCATCCGCCTCTCCGGCGAAGGCGAGGTCGGCCCAGGCGGCGGCCCCGCCGGCGACCTCTACGTCGAGGTCCACGAGAAACCCCACGAGGTCTTCACCCGCGAAGGCTCCGACCTGCGCTGCCGCGTCCGCGTCCCCATGACCCAGGCCGCCCTCGGCACCAAGCTCAACATCCACACCCTCGACGACCAGGTCGAAGTCGAAGTCGCCCCCGGCACCCAGCCCGGCACCATCAAGAAGGTCCGCGGCCACGGCGTCCCCCGCCTCCGCGGCGGCGGCATCCGCGGCGACCTCTTCGTCGAACTCGACGTCCGCACCCCCACCAAGATCGACGCCGAACAGGAAGAACTCCTGAAGAAGCTCGCCAGCCTCCGCGACGAGGAGATCAAAGAGGTCAAAGGCGGCAGCGGGTTTTTTAGCCGTATGCGCGACGCATTCAACGGACACGCGTAGCGGGCAGTTGCACAAGCGGCGCAGCACGGAGACGCGCAGCGGGAACCGTTGAACCCGAAGCGCGGCGACGGACACGCGTAGCGCCCGACGAGCCCCGCCTCCCTCCCCTTCACCACGCGGCAGGGAGGCGGGGCTCAGCTACACTCCGGGCCCGTGATCAACCTCCAGAGCGCCCTTCCGCTCCTCGCGGTCGTACTCGTCGCGGGCCTCATCGTCCTCGTCATCGCCCTGCGGCGCCGCGGCCGCCGCACCCCGCGAGGACCCCGCCTCGACGCCCCCGCGCCGACAGGCGGCCCGCAGATCGGCGACCGCTGGATGGCCGACGTGCCCTTCGAGGATGAACCTCGGCGCTCCAAACAGCGCCCCTGCCTCATCATCGGCTACTCCGGCCGCGGCTACTGGGCCCTCAAATGCACCACCCAGGCCCCCCGAGAAGCCGAATGGCGCGTCTTCGTGCCCGCCGCCCGCTGGGAGCCGGACGCCGACCGCGACGGATACGTCGACCTCGTCCCGTACCACCTCCCCAGGGCCCGCTTCGCGCACGCATTCGGCCGCATCGCCGACCGCGGCCTCTACCGCGACATCACCGGCCGCCTCCGATGGGAACGCGCCGTCGACTTCACCCGCTGACCCCGGACTAAGCTGTCCCGGTGAGCGCACCGGTCTTCCTCGTCGACGCCGTCCCGGCCTCAGGCGACTTCGTACTCGACGGCCCCGAAGGGCACCACGCCGCCGATGTGCAGCGGCTCCAACCCGGCGAGACCCTGCTGCTCACCGACGGCTCCGGCACCGTCGCCACCGCCCGCGTGACCCACACCGAACGCGGCTCCCTGCGCCTCGACATCCTCGAACAGCACACCGTCCCCGCCCCCGACCCGAAACTCACCGTCGTCCAGGCCCTTCCCAAAGGCGACCGCGGCGAACGGGCCGTGCAGATGCTCACCGAGATCGGCGTCGACGAAGTCATCCCCTGGGCCGCCTCACGATCCATCGTCCAATGGAAGGGCCCCCGCGGCGACAAGGCCCGCGCCAAATGGACCGCCACCGCCCGCGAGGCCTCCAAGCAAGCCCGCCGCCCCCGCCTCGCCCACGTCGCCGAACTCCACACCACCAGGCAACTCGTCGCCCGCCTCCGCAACGCGAGCCAGGTCCTCGTCCTCCACGAAGAGGCCGACTTGCCGCTCTCGCAAGTCGCGCTCCCCGCGGCCGGAGAAATCGCCGTCGTCATCGGCCCCGAAGGCTCCATCAGCCCTGACGAACTCAACGCCCTCAAGGAGTTCGGCGAACCGATCCGTCTCGGCGACACCGTCCTGCGCACCTCCACCGCAGGCCCCGCCGCCTTGGCGGTGCTTCAGGCCCGCCTCGGCCGCTGGTGACTAGGATTCCCAGAATGATCGACAGCGACTGCATCTTCTGCAAGATCGTGGCCGGGGACATCCCGTCCACGAAAGTCCTCGAGACCGACCGCGTGTTCGCCTTCCGCGACCTCTACCCGAAGGCCCCCACGCACGTCCTCGTCGTGCCGAAGGACCACTACGCGAACGTCGCCGAACTCACCGCCGCCGACCCGGCGCTCGCCGGAGAGGTCCTGCGCGCGACCGCCGAGGTCGCCGCTGCCGAGGGGGTCGCCGAGTCCGGCTGGCGCCTCTTCTCCAACACCGGCGCAGACGGCGGCCAGGACGTCTTCCACGTCCATTTCCACGTCGCGGGCGGCAAACCGCTCGGACGGATGCTTTCGAACTGAAATCACACCCCGTCCGCGATTACGCGTTGTCTCATGTCGCAGCCGGGAACTACCATTGAGGCATGTCGAACAGCGGCCGGACGGCCGCTGGCACTCTCACTTTGGGAAGCAGGTGGCGAACAGCCCTCAGCGGGCGAAGCCTATGACCGACCGCTCTGACAACGGCCAGCACACATCGACGATCACCGTCGGCGACCAGAGCTCGCTCATGGCACTGCTGGGCCGCGCCGACGAGAACCTCCGCTACATCGAACGCCGCAACCCCGGCGTCGACCTCCACGTGCGCGGAGACACCATCACCCTCACCGGACTCAACGGGGCGCTGGAAGCCACCGAACGACTCGTGAAGGAGCTGCTCGCCTTGGTCGAGAACGGTGAGAGCGTCGACCCGGACATGATCCGGCGCACCGAGAACATGCTCAAGTCCGCTCCCGGCGAGCGACCCGTCGATGTCCTGACGCAGAACATCGTCTCCAAGCGCGGCAAGGCGATCCGCCCCAAGACGCTCGGCCAGAAGCACTATGTGGAGGCGATCGACAACAACACGATCGTCTTCGGCATCGGCCCCGCCGGCACCGGCAAGACCTACCTCGCCATGGCCAAGGCCGTGCAGGCGCTGCAGGCCAAGGAGATCAACCGGATCATCCTCACCCGCCCCGCCGTCGAGGCCGGGGAGAAGCTCGGCTTCCTGCCGGGCACGCTCTTCGAGAAGATCGACCCCTACCTGCGCCCCCTCTACGACGCGCTCCACGACATGATCGACCCGGGCTCCATCCCGAAGCTCATGGAAGCCGGCACGATCGAAGTCGCGCCCCTCGCATTCATGAGGGGCCGTGCGATGCCCCTCTTTACGAACGTCCTGACCCCGGACGGCTGGCGACCGATCGGTGATCTGGAGGTCGGCGATCTCGTCGTCGGCTCGAACGGTGAACCGACTCCGGTGCTTGGTGTCTTCCCTCAAGGGAAGAAGGAGATCTTCCGAGTCATGACCCAGGACGGCGCGTTCACGCTGGCCACAGCTGAACACCTCTGGGCGGTCAAGACAGCCTCGGACAAACGGCGAGGCAAGCCCTACCGAATCCTCGAAACCCAGGAGATGATCGACGATCTCAGGGTCTTCCACCAGCGCAAGTATGAGCTGCCGCTCATCAGCAAGCCGGCGGAGTTCCCCGCGCGCGAGATTCCGATGGACCCCTATGCGCTCGGTCTGCTGCTCGGCGACGGCTGCCTCACGGGCGCGACGACGCCGTCGTTCAGCACCGCCGACCCGGAGCTCGCGGTCGCACTTGAGAATGCGCTCTCGGGCATCGAGGTGCGCCACAAGACTGGACCTGACTACGTGCTCAACCGTGTCGCCGAGCTCGGTGATGTCATCACCATCGTGAACCCAGTGACGGCGGTGCTGCGTGAACTCGAGTTGATCGGCACGAAGTCGCACAACAAGTTCATCCCGGAGGACTACCGCTTCAACACCGCTGAAGTCCGCCTGGCCCTGTTGCAGGGCCTGCTGGACTCCGACGGCGGACCGGTGACCCAGAAGGACCGAACCTGTCGGATCCAGTACACGACCACCTCGATCATCCTGCATGACCACGTGATCGAGCTCGTGCAGTCGCTCGGAGGCATCGCCTACAGTCGCCGCAGGCCAGCTGCAGGACGGAAGCCGGGCCGGGCCAAGGGCCGTGACGTCCTCTATCGCCAGGACGCGCACGTCATCGACATCCGCCTCCCCGAAGGGATCGAGCCGTTCCGGCTCGAGCGCAAGGCGGCGAAGTACCGCGAGTTCGGTGGCGGCGGCCGCCCTATGCGCTTCATCGACTCGATCGAGTACGCGGGCGAAGAGGAAGCGGTATGCATCCAGGTCGCCGCCGAGGACTCGCTCTACGTCACCGAGGACTACCTGGTCACGCACAACACGTTGAATGATTCATTTATCATTCTCGATGAGGCGCAGAACACCACGCCCGAGCAGATGAAGATGTTCCTGACGCGGCTCGGCTTCGGGTCGAAGATCGTCGTCACCGGCGACATCACCCAGGTCGACCTGCCGAACAACGCCACCTCCGGGCTGCGCGTCGTCCGCGACATCCTCGAAGGCGTCGAGGACGTGCACTTCGCCACCCTCCGGGCCGAAGATGTCGTCAGGCACCAGCTGGTCAGCGATATCGTGAACGCCTACGAGAAGTGGGACGCCCGCATGGGCGACCCCAAGAAGGGGCAACGAGGAAACCGTGGGCATCGAGATCATCAATGAGTCCGGCCGGGAAGTCGACGAGTCGGGCATCCGTGCCGTCTCCGACTTCGCCCTGCACGAGATGGGCGTGAACCCGCTCGCGGAACTCTCGATCCTGGTAGTCGACATCGAGCACATGACCGAGCTCAACAAGCGCTGGATGGGCGGCACGGGCCCCACCGACGTGCTCTCGTTCCCGATGGACGACGCCATGCCCGGCCGCCCCGACTCCTCCGAGCCGGGCACGCCGATCCTCGGCGACCTCGTGCTCTCGCCCGAGGTGGCCGAAGCCCAGGCCAAGGACGCCGGGCACTCCACGGCCGATGAGATGCACATGCTCACCGTCCACGGCGTGCTCCACATCCTCGGCTACGACCACGCCGAACCCGAGCAGGCCAAGGAGATGTTCGGCCTGCAGAACCGGCTGCTCGACGCCTGGCGGGCGAAACGCGACGCCGCAGCGGAGAGTTAGGCGAGCATGATCCCGTATTCGCTCCTGGCCGCGGCGGTCGCACTGACCGTCGTAGCCGGGGCCGCGGCCATGATCGACTCGGCCCTCACCGCCGTCTCGCCCGCCCGCGCCGCCGAACTCGCCGAACAGCGCCAGCGCGGCGCCGAATCCCTCGTGAAGATCATCGAGGACCTGCCGCGGCACCTGAACCTGCTCATCCTGCTGCGCCTGGCCTGCGAGGCCGCCGCGATAGCGATAGTCGCCGTCGTGGCCTTCGACTCCTGGCACGATTCGTGGCTGGCCGTGGGCATCTCCGCGGCGATCATGACCGTCGTGTCGTTCGTCGCCATCGGCGTCGGGCCGCGCACGCTCGGCCGCCAGCACGCCTACCCGATCGCGCTCGCCGTCGCGGGTCCCGTCGCTCTGCTCGGTACCGCGCTCGGCCCGTTCGCGAAGCTGCTCATCCTCGTCGGCAACGCGGTCACGCCCGGCAAGGGCTTCCGTGAGGGGCCGTTCGCGACCTCTGAGATCGAGATCCGCGAGATGGTGGACGCCGCCGAGGCCCAGGGCACCGTGGACCACGAGGAGCGCGACATGATCGCCTCCGTGTTCGCCTTGGGCGACACCGTGGCCCGTGAGGTGATGGTGCCGCGCACCGCGATGGTGTGGGTGCCGGCCGACATGCTGGCCGACGAGGCCGAGCAGGTCGCGCTCCGTTCGGGCTTCTCGCGCATTCCGGTCGTGGGGGAGGACCTGGACGACGTGCGCGGCGTGGTCTACCTCAAGGACCTCGTCCGCCTCGACGATCGCGTGAACCCGCACGTCAGCGAGGTCATGCGCGCGGTCTCGTTCGTGCCCGACTCGAAGCCGGTCGACGACCTGCTGCGGGAGATGCAGACCGCGCGCATCCACATCGCGACGGTCGTCGACGAGTACGGCGGCACCGCCGGGCTCATCACCATCGAGGACATCCTCGAGGAGATCGTCGGCGAGATCACCGACGAGTACGACAACGAGCTCCCGCCGGTGGCGTGGCTCGACGACCGCACCGCCCGTGTCACCGCCCGGCTCTCCGTGCAGGACTTGGAGGAGCTGTTCGGTGTCGACCTTCCCGAACTCGACGTCGACACCGTCGCCGGGCTGCTCGCCGCCGAGCTCGGGAAGGTCCCGCTCGCGGGTGACCGGGCGCGGCTGGGCGGGCTCGAACTGACCGCCGAGGGTACCGTTGGCCGCCGCAACCGCATCGAGACGGTCCGCGTCGCGCGCCTGCCCGAGGCCGGCGACGCCCCTGTGGCCGCCGAGAACGATGAGAGGCACAAGATCAATGTCTGACCTGCACGTCGACGCCCTCGACGCCGAGGACGCGAAGCTCGCCACGTTGGCCCGGGGGGCCGCTGGACGAGTCCAGCAGACCACCGGTGCGGCCGTGCGCGACGGTATCGGCCGCACTTACGCCTCGGCGGCCGTCGACCTTCCCTCACTGCGACTCACGGCTCTCCAGGCGGCCGTGGCTCAGGCCTTCGCGGCCGGAGCCGACAAGCTTGAGGCCGCGGTGCTGTTCGGTGCCGCGTCCGACGAGGACGGCATTCAGGCCGCCCGGGAGATCAGTGCCGACCTCACCGTGTGGTCGGTCATTCGCAAAGAGGTGACCCGTCTTGCCTAGCAATGGTCGAAGCTCCGCTTCAAATGAGGCGTTTCGTGCAGGCTTCGCCTGCTTCGTCGGCCGCCCGAACGCGGGCAAGTCCACGTTGACGAACGCGATCATGGGCCAGAAGATCGCCATCACCTCGAAGCGCCCGCAGACCACTCGGCACGTGGTCCGTGCGATTCTGCACCGCCCGGACTCCCAGCTCATCCTGGTCGACACGCCCGGTCTGCACCGTCCGCGGACGTTGCTGGGCGAGCGGTTGAACGATCTCGTCCGCCAGACCTGGTCCGAAGTGGACGTCATCGGCCTGTGTCTGCCGGCCAACGAGAAGCCCGGTCCGGGCGACAAGTTCATCGCCGGTGAGATCGCCAATCTCAGCGCCAAGGTCGTCGCGGTCGTCACCAAGATCGACCTCGTCTCCAAGGACGCGCTCGTGCGGCATTTGACGAACGTGGCCGCGCTGGCGGACTTCGCGGACATCGTGCCGGTCTCGGCGAAGACGGGTGAGAACCTTGACGAGCTCGTCGGCGTCCTTTCGGACAAGCTGCCCGAATCGCCGCAGCTCTACCCGGACGGGATGATCACCGAGGAGCCCGAGCGGGTCATGATGGCCGAGCTCATCCGCGAGGCGGCCCTTGAGGGCGTGCGGGACGAGCTGCCGCACTCCTTGGCCGTGGTCATCGAGGACGTCGAGGACGAGGATTCGGACGGCGGGCCGCGCAAGAAGATCTGGGCCGAGATCTATGTCGAGCGTGACAGCCAGAAGGGCATCATCATCGGCAAGGGCGGCGAGCGCCTCAAGCGTGTCGGCACCAAAGCCCGCAAGGGCATCGCCCAGCTCATCGACAGCCGCGTCTATCTCGACCTTCACGTCCGCGTCGCCAAGGACTGGCAGCGCGATCCGAAGATGCTCGAACGTCTCGGTTTCTGACCTGACGGCACGGTCCGGCCTCGCATTGCGGGAGGCCGGGCCGTTCGCTTTTCCCATTCCTGTGAAACGCCAGGTGAATGCGCGGTGACTGCGCTCACGGACCCCGCTGTGGCAGAGGCTGAATGGGGTCATGTATTCTTTAACTACCGACGCGGGATAGAGCAGCTCGGTAGCTCGCCAGGCTCATAACCTGGAGGTCGGTGGTTCAAATCCGCCTCCCGCTACTGGATGAAAACCCGGTTTCCTCGAAAGAGGGAACCGGGTTTTTTTCATGCCCGTTGTTGGTCGCCCGGCTGAACCATGTTCCTCCAGGATCGCTTGGAAGACCAATCTGCGAGTCCGGTAAATCCGTGGCACGTCTGGGACGACTTCGAGCCGTTTGAGTCGGCGGTCCCGTCGGTCTCGGTCCGGTCGGCAGGGTTGACGTCTTCGCCGGCTCCCATCGAGGAACCGCAGGTTTGTAGCAACCGCTATCCGTGAAGCTAGTCACAGTTACATCCTATGAATGTGACAGGTGGACGTGGAAATTCGGCGCTACTGGGGTTATGGCCTGAAATACTCATTGGAGACCGCCGACTTGATCTGACGTTTCCTCAGGTCAACCCTTGTGCTCGACCGGACCTGCCGCTAGCTTGGTTCATCGACTCCTCCGTACCCGAGGTCCCTGAGAATCCAACATGGAGCCACCCCCGTGACCGCCCCGCGGCAACCCGAAGCACGTTACGGTGCCGAGGCAGGGCGGCGCAGCCCGAATCGGGAACGGGCGCACTGCGAAAGTCCAGCAGAAGGCACCGTTCGACAGCAGAGCGAATCGCCGTCGGTGAGCACCAGGGCCGCATGGCGGCACCGGACTTGCGGGGATCCAAGCCGCACTCCGCTCTCGAACTCGGCCCGCACCGGCGTTGGCTCGAACACGAACTGAACGCCCGACGCTCCAGCGGGCGGCCGCGACCCGGTCGCGGCCGCCCGGGCCCTATCGGAGACTCCAGCGTTGATTGCCGCCACCGTTGCAGGCCCAGAGGACGATCGGGGTGCCGTTGGCGGTCGCACCGCCGCTGGCGTCCAAGCAGAGTCCGTTATGGACGTTCGTGACGGTGCCGTTCGCGTTGACGTTCCATCGCTGGTTCGCGCCGCCCGAGCAGTCCCAGACCACGACCTTGGTGCCGTTGGCCGTACCCCAACCGATCGCGTCGAGGCACTTTCCTCCCACCTTCAACTCACCCGCCGAAGTGCGGGTCAGCTGCTGGTTGACACCGCCGTAGCAGTCCCACAGCTGCGCTTGGGTGCCGTTCGCCGCCGGCGAGCCGGTGACGTCCACGCAGCGGTTCGAGGCGGCGCCCACGATCGCCGTGGTGCCCGCCGGTTGCGCGGCCAGACCGAAGAAGCGCAGCGTCTCGACCTCACGAATCGGCGGGTAGTGGTTGACGCCGGCCAGGCTGTTCGCCTCGACCAGAGCCTGACCTCCGGTGCCGCCGTAGCGGGTGCGGGTCCAGTTCGGCTCCGGGGTGTCGGTGTAGTCGGCGACCTGGTCGGTGCCGTTGACGTTCGTCCACTGGTCGATCTCCTCCTGGAAGTTCGGGTAGCGGAGCGCGTCGTCCTCGGTACCGTGCCAGAGCTGCATGCGCGGCCACGGACCGCTGTAGCCGGGGTTGGCGCCCCGGACCGCGTCACCCCACTGCTGCGGGGTGCGGTCGATCCTGCCTTCGGAGCACTCGGAGTTCCACTGCGAGCCGTTGTCGGTCGCGAAGCACGTGAACGGCACGCCGGCGTACGCCGACCCGGCCTTGAAGAGCTCCGGGTACACCCCGAGCATGACGTTGGTCATCATGGCGCCCGAGGAGAAGCCCGTGGCGAAGACCCGCTCGCGGTCGGCCCCGTGGTTGGCGATCACATAGTCCACCATGGACTTGATGCTGACCGAGTCGCCGCCCGTGCCGCTGAGCGAGGCCGGGGAGGAGACGTCGAAGCACCTGTACTCCCGGGTCACGTTCGGGAGGATCAGGATGTAGCCGTACTGCTCCGCCAGCTCGTCGTACTGCCAGCCGTTGAAGACGTCGGTCGCCGATCCGTTGCACCAGTGGATGCCGACCACGATTGCCGGGTTCGGGGCGACGTTGTCGGGCACGTACAGATGCATGCCGAGGTTGCCGGGGTTGTCGCCGAAGTCGCCGATCTGCGTCAGCTGCGCGGCGTGCGCGGGCTTCGGGGACATGAAGACCGTCAGCGCGGAGGCCAGCACGAGCGCGATCGCGAAGACCGCTGCCGCGCTGCCGCGCCATCGGAGGGCTGTTGCCATTGAGGTATTCCTTGTCTCGAGGTCGCTGCGGCGCTGAGCGCGACGGCCGCGCTCATGATCAGACATCGGATGAATGTGCGGCGCCGGATTCGCATCGTCGCCTTCCATGATTCGTCAGTACGGCGCACTCGCGGCAAAGCAGCAGCGTTTGTTGGATCATCCGCCCAAAAAGATGATGCATGTCGACATGCAAATTTGTCAATAGATTGGATGAATTCGTGACATGAGGGTTGAAGGCGCCTGCCCGGTCTTCGCCTGGCGATTCGCCTCCGTCACGAAAGAACCGGGCGGGGCGGTGTACTCGGCGCTGACCGCACTCGCGCGCCCGGCCCCGCAACCGATCCCCTACGCGGCGACACTGGACGAGGTGGAATCGCAGCGATCGGGGAGTGGGCCGGCCGAGGCTAGCGGGTTCGGGGCGGGGCTGTGGTCGCGCGGATGACGAGTTTGGCGTCGCAGACGGTCTCCCGGGCGGGGAGGGCGCCGTTCTCCAGGCGTTCCACGGCGTTGCGCACGGCGTTCTCGGCGATGCCCGTGGCGTCCTGGCGGACGGTGGTGAGGTTGATGTGGGACAGGTGCGAGAGGTGGGAGTCGTCGTAGCCGACGACCGAGACCTCGCCGGGGACGGCGACGCCGCCGCCGCGCAGCGCGTGCATGAGGCCGATCGCGCAGCGGTCGTTGGCGGCGAGGACCGCGGTCGGCAGCGAGTCTTCGCTGAGGAGGAGTTCCCCGGCGGCGATGCCGGCGTCCTCGTCCTGGGCGCCGGGGATCACCCGGATCTCGTCGGCGAGGCGGTGGCGGCGCATGGCCGCGCGGTAGGCGGTGCGGCGGTCGGCCGAGCCGGGGCCCTTGCCGCCGTCGATGTGCGCGATGCGGCGATGGCCGAGCTCCACGAGGTGGTCGACGGCCTGCCGGATGCCCTTGGCCTCGGCGGTGTGGACGCTGTCGACCTTCGCGGTGGTCGCCTTCCGGCCGACGACGACCGTGGGGACGGCGCCGCCGAGCTTCTCGGTGTCGTGCGATTCGGGGTCGGAGACGAGCAGCACGAGCGCTTCGCAGCGGTGGCCGAGGAGCGCTTCCGTGGCCGCGTGCTCGTCGCGTCCGGGGGCCACGGCGGAGAGCAGCACGTCGTAGCCGAGCTGTTCGGCGGCCGGGTAGATGGCCTTGACGAGTTCGGCGTGGAAGGGCTGTTCGAGATTCATCAGGACCCCGATGGTGCGGCTGCGGCCGCGGGCGAGCATCTGCGCGGCGCTGTCGGGCCGGTAGCCGAGCTCGTCGGCGGCTTTGAGGACCCGCTCGCGGGTGGCCGCGCCCGCGCCGGGGCGGTCGCGCAGGACGAGGGAGACGAGCGTGCGGGAGACGCCGGCCCTCGCGGCGACGTCGGCCATGGTCGCCCGCTGGTGGTTTCGGCCTGCGTTCGGCTGCGGCTCAAGCGTTTCGTCCAACGCCCCTCCCTCTGCTGGTCTGGTTCGGCAATCGAGCGGTAATCCGAGTTTATTTCCGTCCGGCCCGGCGGCTTGACGCGCGGGCCTGGAAGTGAGTATATTCCAAATCACTGTCGCGCGACAGTAACGCGCGACAGTTAAGCGCTTCAGAACTGGCGGAGCCGGACGGCTCGCGAGTCTCGCCGAGAGAGAGGTGTGCCCGTGGCCGCAGCAGCGGACGGCGGAACCTACGACGTCGTCACGATGGGCCGGGTAGGCGTCGACATCTACCCGCAGCAGATCGGCGTCGGCCTCGAGGACGTCGAGACCTTCGCCAAGTTCCTGGGCGGCAGCCCCACGAACGTCGCCGTGGCGGCCGCACGGTACGGGCGCAGCGCCGCCGTGATCACCAAGACCGGCGCCGACCCCTTCGGGACGTTCGTGCGCAAGGCGCTCCGCGGATACGGCGTCGACGATGCGCTCGTCGGGACCTCCGAGCACCTGCCCACGCCCGTCACGTTCTGCGAGATCTTTCCCCCCGACGACTTCCCGCTCTACTTCTACCGCTTCCCGACCGCCCCTGACCTCGACATCCGCCCCGAGGAACTGGATCTCGAGGCCATCCGCAGCGCTGCCGTCTTCTGGGTGACGGTCACCGGGCTCTGCCAGGAGCCCTCGCGTTCGGCCACGCTCGCCGCGCTCGAAGAGCGGAGCCGATTCACGGCTCGCGAGCATCGCCAAGAGGGCGGACGCGGCATCACCGTGCTCGACCTCGACTACCGGCCGATGTTCTGGGACTCGCCCCAGGCCGCCCGCGACTGGGTGAAACTGGCCTTGCCGCACGTCACCGTAGCGGTCGGCAACCGCGAGGAATGCGAGGTCGCCGTCGGCGCCCACGACCGTCCCGCCGACGCCGCCCGGGCGCTCCGCGCGGCGGGCGTCGCTCTGGCCGTCGTCAAGCAGGGCCCGAAAGGCGTGCTCGCCCTTGACGACAGCGGCCAGGTCGAAGTGCCGCCCGCTCCCGTGAACGTGGTCAACGGCCTCGGCGCGGGCGACGCCTTCGGCGGCGCGCTCGTCCACGGCCTGCTCGCCGGGTGGGAGACGGAGCGTGTCATGCGCTTCGCCAACGCGGCGGGCGCGCTCGTCGCCGGCGAGCTCGCCTGCTCCGACGCCATGCCGACCGAATCCGAAGTGGAGCGCAAATTGCAGGAGGCACCCGATGCGGCGTGACGAACTCGCCGGACTGACCCGGACCCGGCTGACCGACCCGGCCGCGATCCGCAAGGCCGCCGACGCCCGCCCGCGCGCGTCGAGCCCGGTCGGGCCGTCCGGGAAGTGCTTCATCATCGCCGCCGACCATCCCGCCCGCGGCGCCCTCGCCACCGGCGGCGATCCGATGGCCATGGCCGACCGCGCCGACCTCCTCGACCGGCTGCGGACCGCGCTGGCGAACCCCGGATGCAACGGCGTGCTGGGCACCGCCGACATCCTCGAAGACCTGCTGCTCCTCGGGGCCCTCGACGGCAAGGTCGTGTTCGGCTCGATGAACCGCGGCGGCCTCGCCGGGGCCGCGTTCGAGATCGACGACCGATTCACCGGGATGAACGCCGATGCCATCGCCCGCATGGGCTTCGACGGCGGCAAGACGCTCACCCGCATCGATTTCCACGACGACCGGACCGCGCCCACCCTCGAGGCGACGGCGCACGCGATCGACGCACTCGCCGAGCGGGGCCTGATCGCGATGATCGAGCCCTTCATCTCCCGCCGCGAAGGAGGGAAGGTCGTGAACGACTTGACGACGGAAGGGGTCGTCAAGTCGGTCGCGATCGCCTCGGGCCTGGGTTCCAGCTCGGCCTACACCTGGCTCAAAGTGCCGACCGCCCCCGACATGGAGCGCGTCGCGGCCGCCTCGACCCTGCCGATGGTCATCCTCGGCGGCGAGGTCGACGACCTCGAAGCACAGCGCGCGCGCTGGGGCGCGTCCCTCGCACTGCCCAATGTGGTCGGCCTTACGGTCGGCCGTTCCCTCCTCTACCCCGCCGACGGCGACGTCGCCGGGGCCGTCGACGCGGTGGTGAGCCTCCTGTGAGCACCTATTACCTTCCTTCACGATCCACTGCGGACGGACCGTACGACACGGTCGTCACCCCCGAATCCGCCGGCTGGGGCTACTCCGGCCTCAAAGTGCTCAAGCTGAGCCCTTCCGGCACAGCGACCTTCACCACCGGCGACGCCGAAACGCTCGTGCTGCCCCTCTCCGGCGGCTGCACCGTCACCTGCGACGGCGAGACCTTCGAGCTCCAGGGCCGCCGGAACGTCTTCAGCCGCGTCACCGACTTCGCTTACGTCCCAAGGGATGCCCAAGTCACCGTGACCAGCGTGGGTGGCGGCCGGTTCGCCCTCCCCTCCGCCCGGTGCGAACGGCGGCTCCCCGCCCGCTACGGCCCGGCCGAGCAGGTCCCGGTCGAGCTGCGCGGCGCCGGCCAGGCCTCGCGCCAGGTCAACAACTTCTGCACGCCCGAGACCTTCGAGGCCGACAAGCTCATCGCATGCGAGGTCATCACCCCCGGCGGCAACTGGTCCTCCTTCCCGCCGCACAAGCACGACGAGGCGGGCGAGCACGAAGCCGAGCTCGAGGAGATCTACTACTTCGAGGTCGCCGACGGACCAGACGGCCCCGGCTTCACAGGACGAACTGACGGCTCGCAAGCTTCGCCAAGGGGCTTCGCCTGGCAGCGCGTCTACGGCACCCCCGAGCGCCCGATCGAGGTCAGCGAAGAGGTCCGCAGCGGCGACGTGGTCGTGATCCCGCACGGCTGGCACGGCCCGAGCGCGGCCGCTCCCGGCTACGACCTCTACTACCTCAACGTGATGGCCGGCCCCGGCGAGGACCGCGCCTGGCTCATCAGCGACGACCCCGCACACGCCTGGGTCCGGTCGACCTGGGCACCTGAGGATCTCGATCCTCGTCTGCCGCTGTCCTCTGCCGTGGAGAAGGAGGGCCGCGATGCCCGCTGAGACCGTACGACTCACGACCTCCCAAGCGCTGGTCCGCTTCCTCGCCGCCCAGCATTCCGAGCGGGACGGCATCGAGCAGCGCCTGATCCCGGGCGTGTGGGGGATCTTCGGGCACGGGAACGTGGCCGGGCTCGGCCAGGCGCTGCTCCAGGCCGCCCGGACCGGCGAGGCCGACCTGCCGTACTACCTGGCGCGCAACGAGCAGGCCATGGTCCACGCCTCGGCCGCGTTCGCGAAGATGAAGAACCGGCTGCAGACCTTCGCGTGCACGGCCTCGACCGGCCCGGGTTCGACCAACATGATCACCGGCGCGGCGCTGGCGACCACGAACCGGCTTCCCGTGCTGCTCCTGCCTTCCGACATGTTCGCCTCCCGGGTCCCCGACCCGGTGCTGCAGCAGCTCGAGGACACCCGGGCCGGGGACGTGACCGTGAACGACGCGTTCCGGCCGGTCTCCAAGTACTTCGACCGGGTGAGCCGGCCTGAGCAGCTGATCCCGGCCGCTCTGGCCGCGATGCGGGTGCTCACCGACCCGGTCGAGACCGGCGCCGTGACCTTGTGCCTGCCGCAGGACGTGCAGGCCGAGGCCTTCGACTGGCCGCTCGAGTTCTTCCGCAAGCGCGTGTGGCGCATCGGCCGCATCATGCCCGAGCCGTCTGCCGTCGAGCGGGTGGCGGCGCTGCTGCGCTCCGCCGAGCGGCCGCTGATCGTCGCCGGAGGCGGCGTGGTCTACAGCGAGGCCGAGGCCGAACTGCGGGCCTTCGCCGAGGCCACCGGCATCCCGGTCGCCGACACGCACGCCGGGAAGGGCGCGGTCCCGTGGGATCACCCCGCGGCCGTGGGCGGACTCGGCTCCACCGGGACCTCGGCCGCGAATACCCTTGCAGCGCAATCGGATGTGGTGCTCGGCATCGGGACTCGCTACTCGGACTTCACGACCGCCTCGCACACCGTGTTCGGCGACCCGGACGTCACCTTCGCGAACCTTAACGTCGCCCGCCTGGACGCCGCGAAGCACGCCGCCGAGATGCTCCTGGCCGACGCGAAGACCGGCCTGACCGCGCTCACCGAGGCGCTGCGGGACTGGAGCGTCGGCGACGAGTACCGGGCCGAGGCGCTGCGCCTCGCCGATCAGTGGCGCGCGACGGCCGACCGGTGCTTCAATGTAGACCACGGCCCGCTGCCCGCGCAGACCGAGATCCTCGGGGCCCTGAACGAGGCGCTCGACGACTCGGACGTGGTGATCAACGCGGCCGGCTCGATGCCCGGCGACCTCCAGATGCTCTGGCGCGCACGCGATCCGAAGGCCTACAACGTCGAATACGCGTACTCGTGCATGGGCTACGAGATCGCCGCCGGGGTCGGCACGAAGATGGCCGCGCCCGACCGCGAAGTGGTCGTGCTCGTGGGCGACGGCTCCTACCTGATGCTCTCCTCCGAGATCGCCACGATGATCTCCGAAGGCCTGAAGGTCATCATCGTCATCGTCCAGAACCACGGGTTCGCCTCGATCGGCGCGCTCTCCGAATCACTCGGCTCCCAGCGCTTCGGCACGAAGTACCGCTACCGCGACGGCGAGTCCGGCCTCCTCGACGGCGACGTGCTCCCGGTCGACCTGGCCGCGAACGCCGCCAGCTTCGGCGCCGAGGTCATCACCGCCGACAACGTCGCGGACTTCCGCAAGGCCATCGCCAGGGCCAAGGCCGGCACCCGGACCACCGTCGTCCACGTCGAGACCGATCTGACCGGCCCGAACCCGCCCGGCTCCGCGTGGTGGGACGTGCCCGTGAGCGAAGTGTCCGAACTCGACTCCACCCGCGCGGCCCGCGCCGAATACGCCCACCACAAGCGCGAGCAGCGCCACTACCTCTAGGGGGATCATCGAATGCACATCATCGAGCACTGGATCGACGGCAAGTCGACCGCCGGGGAATCGGACCGCCTCGCGCCCGTCTGGAACCCCGCGACGGGTCAGGAGCAGGCGCAGGTGCGCCTCGCCTCGCAATCCGACGTGGACGCCGCCGTGCGATCGGCCAAGGCCGCGTTCGCCACCTGGGGCCAGCAGTCGCTGTCCAACCGCTCCCGCGTCATGTTCCGCCTCCGCGACCTCGTGGAGCGCCACGAACTCGAACTCGCGACGATCGTCGCCGCCGAGCACGGCAAGGTCGTCGACGACGCGCGCGGCGAGATCGTGCGCGGCCGCGAGGTCATCGAATTCGCCTGCGGCATCACCTCCGCGCTCAAAGGCGGCTTCTCCAACGACATCTCGCGCGGCGTCGACTCCTACGACTTCCGCCAGCCCATCGGCGTCTGCGCCGGGATCACCCCGTTCAACTTCCCCGTCATGGTCCCGATGTGGATGCACCCCATCGCGATCGCCACCGGCAACACCTTCGTCCTCAAGCCCTCCGAGCGCGATCCCTCGGCCAGCCTGTTCATCGCGCAGCTCTACGCCGACGCCGGACTGCCCGACGGCGTGTTCAACGTCGTCAACGGCGACAAGACCGCCGTCGACGCGCTCCTCGACCACGAGGACGTCGCCGCCGTCTCCTTCGTCGGCTCCACGCCGATCGCCAAGTACCTCCACGAACGCGCCCAGCGGAGCGGCAAGCGCGTCCAGGCCCTCGGCGGCGCGAAGAACCACGCCGTGGTCATGCCCGACGCCAACATGGACTGGGCCGCTTCGCAGCTCACCGCCGCCGCGTTCGGCTCCGCCGGGCAGCGCTGCATGGCCGTCTCCGTCGCCGTCGCCGTGGGCGACGCCGCCGACGAACTCGTGGGCCTCCTCAAGGAGAAGGCCGAAGCGATCGTCGTCGGCGCCGGGGACGACCCCGAGTCCGAGATGGGCCCGGTCGTCACCCAGGCCTCGTGCGACCGCGTCAAGGGCTACATCGAATCCGGTGTCGCCCAGGGCGCCGAGCCCGTCGTCGACGGCCGCGGCCTCCGCGTCGAAGGCCACCCCGGCGGCTTCTTCGTCGGCCCCACCGTCCTCGACCGCGTCACGCCCGACATGGACGTCTACAAGGACGAGGTCTTCGGTCCCCTGCTCGCCGTCGTGCGCGCCGACACGCTCGAAGCGGCAATCGACCTCATCAACGCCAACCCCTACGGCAACGGCACCGCCATCTTCACCTTCGACGGCGGCGCCGTGCGCACCTTCGAACGCGAGGTCAACGTCGGCATGGTCGGCGTGAACGTCCCGATCCCGGTGCCGACCGCGCACTACTCGTTCGGCGGCTGGAAGGACTCCCTGTTCGGCTCCAGCCACATCCACGGCCACGAGGGCGTGCGGTTCTACACCCGCGCGAAAGTCGTGACCTCGCGCTGGCCCAAGCACACCGAGTCCCAGGCCGCCCAGCTCAACTTCCCGACTTCCAGCTAAGCACCGCGAAGGAGACCGTCAATGACGACACAAGCGCTGAACCTCCGGCTCGGATCCGCCCCGGACTCGTGGGGGGTGTGGTTCCCCGAGGACGATCGACAGCTGCCGTACGAGCGGTTCTTGGACGAGCTGGCGGCCGCCGGATATGAGTGGCTGGAGTTGGGTCCGTACGGCTACCTGCCGACCGACCCCGACGTGCTGTCCGAGGAGGTAGGCAGGCGGGGCCTGAAGGTCTCCGGCGGCACGGTCTTCGGCAACCTGCACACCCCCGAGCAGTTCGACGAGACCCTCGCAACCGTCTCCAAGGTCGCGAAGCTGACCGCCTCCCAGGGCGCGAAGCACGTGGTGTTCATCCCGCCGCTCTTCCGCGACGAGAAGACCGACGCGATCAACGACGTCACCGAATGGGACGCCACGCAGTGGAAGACGGTGCACGCCGCGGCGAACCGGATCGGCAAGCAGATGTTCGAGGAGCACGGCGTCACCATCGCCCTGCACCCGCACGCGGACTGCCAGATCATGACCCAGCCGCAGATCGAGACGTTCCTCGACGGCACGGACTCGGACTACGTGTCCCTGTGCCTCGACACCGGTCACGTCGCCTACGGCGGCGGCGACAATGTGGACCTCATCCGCCGCTACGGCGAGCGGATCGGCTACGTCCACATCAAGCAGATGGACCCCGAGATCCTCCGGCAGGTCCGCGAGGAAGGCCTGGGCTTCGGCGAGGCCGTCAAGCGCGGCGTCTGCGTCGAGCCGCCCGCCGGGGTGCCGAACCCCGCCGACATCGTCACCGAACTGTCCGGGCTCGACGCCGAGCTGTTCGTGATCGTCGAGCAGGACCTGTACCCGTGCGAACCCGACGTCCCCTTCCCGATCGCGGTCCGCACTCGCAAGTACCTGGGCGGCTGCGGCCTGGGTGCCGGCCGTCAGCGGTCCTGAACCGCCCCAGACCATTCGAACAGTGAGGACGGAACACATGAGCATCGGCATCGGCCTGATCGGCACCGGCTGGATCGGCGAGCAGCACGTGCATCGGCTGGCGAACGCCGTGTCCGGGGCGCGGGTGGTCGCGGTCTCGGACATCGACCCGGCGTCGGCGGCGAGGGCCGCGGCTCCGGTCGGCGCGCGCGTCATCGACTCGGCCGAGCGACTGATCGCCGATCCGGAGGTCGAGGCGGTGGTCGTGACCTCCTGGGGTCCGGCCCACGCCGAGCAGGTGCTCGCGTGCATCGCCGCGGACAAACCGGTGTTCTGCGAGAAGCCGCTCATCACCGAGATCGCCGACGGCCTGCGGATCCTCAAGGCCGAGCAGGCCGCCGGGCGGCGACTGGTGCAGGTCGGGTTCATGCGCCGCTACGACGCCGGGTACCGACAGATGAAGCGGGTGCTCGACGCGGGCGGGATCGGTGAGCCGCTCATGGCGCACTGCGTGCACCGCAACCCGAACGTGCGCGAGGCCTACACGACCGAGATGGCCGCGAAGGACACCGCCGTGCACGAGGTCGACGCGATGCGCTGGCTGCTCGGTGAGGAGTTCGTCTCGGTGCAGACGATCCTGCCGCGCACGACCACGAAGCGCTTCCCGCATCTGCAGGACCCGCAGATCTTCCTGTTCGAGACCGCTTCCGGCGCGCGCGTCGACGTCGAGGCGTTCGTGAACTGCCAGTACGGCTACGACATCCAATGCGAGATCGTGGGCGAGGAAGGCGCGGTCCGCCTGCCGGACCCGGCCGCGCCCGTGGTCCGCAAGGCCGCCGCGGCGAGTGTCGAAGTGCTGCAGGAGTTCGGCGACCGCTTCGCCGACGCCTTCGACGTCGAGCTTCAGGACTGGGTCGACCACCTGCTCGCGGGCGAGGCGCCGACCGGACCGAACTCGTGGGACGGGTTCGCGGCCACGGTCGTCGTGGACGCGGCGGTGCGTTCGCTCCATTCGGGCGAGATCGTGCCGATCGAACTGCCCGAGCGCCCGGATTTCTACAACTAGCCAGGTCAAGTCCACAGGCGACTCGGCGCCGGCCGGGTCGCCGAAAATAAACCCCGCCCCGGTCTTTTATCGATACACGTGTGCGCGGTAACATCGAAAGATCTCTATTCCTCACAAGAGATCGGTACGCACATGAGACAACAGCACGGGCGGCGCAGATCCTGGTTCGCCGGGCTCGCCGCCGCGATCATCGCGGCGGCGGGCCTCGCCCTCCTCGCCCCCCAGACCGCGAACGCGGCGATCGACACCAACGCGAACTACGTCCTCACCAGCCGGCACTCCGGTCTGGTCTTCGACATCGACGGCCGCTCCACGGCCGACGGCGCCGGCCTCATCCAATGGAACCGCACCGACGCGACCAACCAGCAGTTCAGGTTCGTCGACGCCGGCGGGGGCTACTACCGCATTCAATCCCGGCACAGCGGCAAAGTCCTCGGCCTGCAGAACCAGAACACCGCCGACGGCGCGAACGTCGTCCAGGAGACCAGCACCAACGCCACCGACCAGCAGTGGACGGTCACCGAATCCGGCGGATACGCCTCCTTCGTGAACCGCCTGTCGGGCAAGGCGCTCGACGTCTGGGAATGGTCGACCGCCGCCGGCGGGCGCATCTCCCAGTACACCGCCACCGGCGGCACCAACCAGCAGTGGTCCCTCAGCCCGATCGGCGGCACCCAGCAGCCCGAACCGAACGACTGCGCCAGCGGCCCCACCCAGCCGCCGAGCCTCGGCGGCAGCCTCGGCGCCCACGACCCCGCCCTGTGGGCCGGATGCGCCGGCCAGCCTTGGTTCGTCTACGCCACCGGCGACATCCGCTTCAGCAACGGCAACATCCCGATCCTCCGTTCCACCAACGGCGGCCAGACCTGGCAGCACGCCGGCTACATGTGGAGCACCAAGCCCGCATGGACCTCGCAGCAGATCCCCGGCTCCGAGAACATCTGGGCGCCCGAGATCCACTACGACGCCGCCCAGGGCCTCTACTACCTGTACTACTCGGTCTCGACCTTCGGCTCCCAGCGCTCGGCCATCGGCCTCGCCACCAGCCCGAGCCTCGACCCGTCCGCACCCGGATTCGGCTGGACCGACAAGGGCGTCGTCCTCCAGTCCTACAACGGCAACGCCTACAACGCGATCGACGCGAACATCATCGTCGACGACTCCGGGCGGCACTGGATGGTCTTCGGCTCCTGGCAGCAGGGCATCCACACCGTCGAACTCGACTGGCCCTCCGGCAAACCCAAAGCCGGCGCGACCCCCATCCGCCTGGCCACCAAGAGCGGCGGGATCGAAGGCCCCTCCATGACCTACCGCAACGGCTACTACTACCTCTTCACCTCGATCGGCACCTGCTGCGCCGGAGCGAACTCCACCTACAAGATCACCGTCGGCCGCTCCACCTCGCCGACCGGCCCGTTCGTCGACGCCGCAGGCGTGGACATGCGCAACGGCGGCGGCACCGTCGTCCTCGGCGCGTACGGGAACAACGTCGCCGCGGGCGGCCAGTCGATCCACAGGGGATTCATGGCCTACCACGCGTACGGCTCGGGCGGCGGCTTCGCACTCGACATCGAACAGATCCAATGGAACTCGGCGGGCTGGCCCGTCCTGGACGGGAGCTGACACCATGCCGAACCTCCGCCGACGCTGGCGCGCAATCGTCGCGCTCGCCCTCATCGCCGCCCTGACCGCCTTCGGGCTCGTCGTGGCCTCCCAGGCCCCGGCCCAGGCCGCCGTCACACCCGGCACCTGGTACGTCATCACCAGCGCCCACTCCGGTCTCGCCCTCGACATCAAGGGCGCCTCCACCGCGGCCGGAGCCGAACTCACCCAATGGAACCGCACCGACGCGACGAACCAGCAGTTCCGGTTCATCGACGCGGGCGGCGGCTACCACCGCATCCAGGTCCGGCACACGAACATGGTGCTCGACGTCTACGAATGGAACCCCGACAACGGCGCGACCATCGCACAGTGGACCGACCTCGGCGGCACCAACCAGCAATGGTCGGTCACCGAGCACAGCGACGGCACGTACAGCTTCATCAACCGCTTCTCCGGCAAAGCCCTCGACCTGTGGGAACGGTCGACCGCCACGGGAGCGCGCATCTCGCAGTACACCTACAACGCCGGCACCGGCCAGAAATGGCGGCTCAACACCGTCGGCGGCGGCTCGCAGAACACCCTCGCCAACCCGATCCGCAGCAACGGCGCCGACCCCTGGCTCGAATACTGGGACGGCTACTACTACATGTCCACGACCACTTGGGACTCGACGGTCATCATGCGCCGCGCCACCACCCTGGCCGGACTGAAGACCGCGAGCGACACCGTGGTCTGGAACGACGCCAACGTGCCGAGCCGCTGCTGCTCCCACTGGGCGCCGGAGTTCCATCGCATCAACGGCACCTGGTACCTCATGTACACCTCCGGGAACTCGCAGACGAACCTCGACGGGCAGAAGCTCCACGTGCTGCGCTCGACGAGCTCGACCCCCATGGGGCCCTATGAGTTCATGGGGACGCCGCTGCCGAACCAATGGAACATCGACGGCACCTACCTCGAGGTCAACGGCGGGCTGTACCTGATGTGGAGCGAATGGGTCGGCGCGGACCAGTCGATCCGGATCGCCGCCATGTCGAACCCGTGGACCGTGACCGGTGCCCACGCCACGATCTCACGGCCGAGCGCGAGCTGGGAGACCGTGGGCGCGCGGGTGAACGAGGCCCCGGCCGTGCTCCAGCACGACGGGCGGACGTTCGTGACGTTCTCGGCCTCCTCGTGCAATACCCCGGACTACAAACTGGGGCTGCTCGAACTCACCGGCTCCAACCCGCTCGCCGCCTCCTCGTGGACCAAGAAGTCGACGCCCGTGTTCCAGCAGGGGAACGGCGTCTACGGCCCGGCGCACAACGGGTTCTTCACCTCGCCGGACGGCACCGAGCACTGGCTGGTCTACCACGGGAACACCTCGGCGAGCCAGGGCTGCGGCTCGACGAGGCAGACGCGGGTGCAGGAGTTCACGTTCAACGCGGACGGCACGCCGAACTTCGGCACGCCGCTCGCCGGCGGCGTCCAGTTCCCCGCGCCCTCGGGGGAGTGACCCGCACCGGGCGGCCGCTCGCGCGGCCGCCCGGTGTTTGCTAAGGTCGCGCTAGTCGAGGCCCCGGCCGGCAGGTCGGGGCCTTTCACGTGTCCGATGGTCCTCGAAGGTTTGCAAGTCGATGCAGCAGTACGCGATGTTGATATCGCCCTCCGCCAATCGCGTGTACGCGCGCACCGCCGCCCGGATGGCGGCGAACGAGATCCGGGTCTTCAGCGCCCACGTCCTCGACGGCCGGGTCGAGGAGGTCGAGGAGGCGGTGCTCGGCGGCGTCCCGTACCTCACCTTCCGCTCCGATTCGCTCAGCGCGCGCGATTTCCGGCTGCTCGCGAACCTCTCGTCCCTGTACGCGCTGTTCGCGGTGCGCGGTGCGATGCTCGAACCGATCGCGGTCGAACGGCTCGACCGTTACGACGACGACCTCATCACGATCCTCAAGTACGTGGGCAAGACCAACGAGCAGTTCACGAAGCTGCTGCTCAACGTCACCGCCGCAGTGGCGCTGCCCCCGGACCGCATCCTGGGCGGCGGCGTGAAGGTCCTCGACCCGATGTGCGGGCGCGGCACCAGCCTGAATCAGGCCGCGATGTACGGCTGGGACGCGTTCGGCGTGGAGGTCGACAAGCGCGACTATGAGGCGTACGCCGCGTTCGTGCAGCGCTGGTTGAAGGACAAGCGGCTCAAGCACAAGGCGGTGACCAGCCGCGTCAAGCGCGAGGGCCGCGGCGTCGGCCAGCACACGCGGGTCGAGTTCGCGGCGACGAAGGAGCGCTTCCGCGAGAACGACCTGCAGATCCTCGAGGTCGTGAACGCGGACACCCTGCGCAGCGGCGAGATCTTCAGGAAGCGCGCGTTCGACCTGATCGTCACGGACGCCCCTTACGGTGTGAAGCACGCCGCCGTGAAGGACAACCGTGCCCTGACCAGGCGCCCGACGGAGGTGCTGGAGGGCGCGATCCCGGTCTGGGCCGAGCTGTTGAAGCCCGGCGGCGCGATCGGCCTGTCCTGGAACCTCTACACGACCAGCCGCCCCGAACTCGCGGCGATGCTTGAGGAGGCGGGCCTCGAAGTCGTCGACGACGAACCCTTCCGCGACTTCGAACACCGCGTCGACCAGGCCATCAACCGCGACCTGATCGTCGCCCGCAAGCGCTGACGGATTGCGTCCCCCAGCAGCGGTGCGGTGAAGTGTAGAGGGAGACCGGCCGGCGCGCGGCGTGAGCGAGCCGTTTTCGGGTCGAGGTGCAGACCGTCAACGACGGAATGGCGGTAGCGCGTTCTGAGTTCGTCCTATTGCCGGTCGGGTCGGGTCGGGTCGGGTCGGGTCGAGTCGGATCGGATCGGATCGGATCGGGTCGAGTCGAATCGGGTCGGGTCGGGGCGGCCGGTCCAGGCCAGGCCGTGTGGTCGCGGTTCAACCAGGCAGCGACGGAGCGGCGAGTGCGATGCCCGGCGATCGATGCCGTCGCCCGCGCCGAAGAGGCCGGGCCCGCCGGAGCCATGGCGCCGGCCGTGGGCGGGTTGCGGATTCCATGCGGCGATGGGAAGCGCCCCGTGTGGGGGCTGCCGAGTCGATGCCGTGCCCAGGACGAGCCTCGTGTCGCCAGTCGACGCGATGCCGTGGAGACTGGACGGGCCCCGATGGGGTCAAACGGGCCGATTCCGTGGGAGTCCGGAGTCGGCTCGATGAGGCCAGCGCCGAGCCGATGCACCTTGGTGCCGGGAAGCGCACGACGCGGTCTGTGCGACCAGGCGAACCGGTCCGGGTGCGGGCGTGGCGGTCCAGTGCCGTCTCGATGTACGCCGCTACTCGAACTCCCGTTCCCGCCTTCACGCTGGATGCCGCATTGGCCGCAGGTGCCACCGCAGCGGCGGTCGCGAGCCCGCTTTGGTCGGTTCGTTCTTGTCGGCGCGCGCAAGGCTGAGCCGAGTTCCAAATCCTCATTCGTTTTCACCTCCTTTCGCTGTCGCCGTGGCTGGTCCGCGATCAATGCAGTCTCAGGCCGGTGGTCGTCTCGCCCTCACTGTCGCGACCTTGCCGACACGGTGAGCATGGCCGGTGTGGACGTGCCACCTTCGCCAGCTCCACCGCTTTCCCGAGGGGCCTGAAGGCCCTTGCGGCCTCTGTGCTGGTGGCCGTTGCTGCCTCCCACTGGGGAGTGCGTCCTCCGTTCCTGCTCCTGCTTGGCCGCTGTCCCTCTCGGAAGGTCGTCCTCCGGAGGACACCACGGTTACAGGGCGGTGGTGATGGTTTCCCTGCCCGCCATGAGTCCAGGTGCAGGGTCTCGCTTCCCGGGAGCACCGTGGTGTTCCGGCCGGGAGGGTCCTTCCCCTGCGCACCAAGCTGATGCGAGTGGGAAGGTGTGGGTGCTGCGCGTGTGGCGGTGCTGAGTCGGGTCCTCTGATGCCCGGCCCGGCGGTGTCATTCGCGCTGGCGGTCTTACCGGTGTGTGCCTCGTTCTGGACACTGCCTCCGGTCGAGGTGATCCCGACCGGCGATCTCCCACCCAGCACGTCCCAAGGAAGGGCCGTGGTCCGCTGTGGATCCCGATAGCACGCGGGGATTGAGCGCAATGCCCTGAGAAGGAGCGTCGGCTCGGAATCGGTCCGGTTTGGGTTTCGGCCAGAGGCTTGGCTTAGTCTGCTTGCACCTAATCGCCACCTGTACGTTTTCCGTATCCCTGTGCGTACCTCAATCATCCCTCACACAGCCCCTGACTGTCATCACCCACAGGGATAGAGGGATCTCATGTTTCGCCCCAACCTCACTGTGCGCCAAAGGAACCGACCGCGCCGACCCCCGCAGCCGGGAGTGTCGCCCGCCCCCACACCGCACCCGCCACCCGCGAACCAACCCCGCCCCGAATCCATCTTCTCGTCGCCGCCCGCCTGAACCGCAATCCGCAAACGACCGAAAGGCCGCCGGGTCCTGGGGGCCCCGGCGGCCGGTGCGGATGCGGCTTCGATTCGGTCTCCGCTTAGCGGCGTCCGCGGGCCTGGGCCAGGTCGAGGCCGCTGTCTTCGGCCACGTCCTCCCATTCGAGGTATTTGAAGTTGGTGCTGGACTCGTCGCCGCCTTCAGGGGTGTTGTCGCCGTCCTGGACTACGAGGAGCCCGCCGTCGAAGCCGGGGAGGCTGACGTTGACGACGTCGGCGCCGTCGCTGTGCTGGGTCGAGTCGACGTCGCCCTCGCCGATGGCGAAGGAGCCGAGGTAGTCGTTGCCGCCTTCGATCGCGTAGACCGCGTACGAGTCGTCCCCCTGGCTGGAGGCGAGCAGGTACCCCTTGCCGCGGCCGGTGTAGTAGATGGTGAGGCCTTCGATGTCGGTGCGGAGGACGTCGCCGCCGAAGCCGGGGTTCTCGCCGTACTCGCATTCGTCGGTCTCGGCGTCGTAGGCGCCGGGCAGGCCGAATTCGACTGCGGTGTCGACGAGTTCGGGTTCGCCGGTGAGGTCGGCGCTGATCTTCCAGATGCCCACGAGCTCCTGGCCGAGATAGGCGGTGCCGGTGTACTTGTCGACGACCATGCCCTCGACCTGCGCGTACTGGCCGGGATCGTCGCAGGTGGTCCAGGTGGAGCCGTCCGGCATGGTGAACTCGGCGGGGAGGGCGAGGGTGCGAATCTTCTCCCAGCCCACGGTGTCGCCGTTCGCGACCAGTTTCAGCAGGGCCACTTCGGTCTCGGAGTTGCGGCTGACGAGGGCGTACGCGCCGGTCGCGTCCTGCCAGGTGGTGAGGCCGTACGCGGTGTGCTCGTCGTTGACCTCGGCCTGCGACTCGCTGAAGATCCACCCCGCGCCCGGGTCGGTGACCTCTTCGAGTTCGCCGTCTTCGATGACGAAGATGCCGAGGTCGTCCATGCCGCGGTCGGAGGCGACGGCGAGGTCGACCTTGTCGCCGCCGAGCGCGAAGCCCCGCACGAGGTCGACGTTGTTGTAGCGGCCGGGCGCGTCGTCCTCGCCGGGGGCGGGCTTGGGCGCGATGTGCTGGACCTCTTCGCCTTCGAGGTCGTAGACGTAGAGGCCGGCCTCTTTCGCGGTGGCGATGACGAGGCTGTCCTCGGGGTCGTCCCGGTCCACCCAGATCGCGGGGTCGTCGGCGTCGGCGTCGTCGTCGGCCCAGAGCGCGGGGGTCTCGAGTTCGGCCGTCAGCTCGTCGTCGGACCGGTGGTGGGCCTGGGCGACCGCGCCGCCTTCGAAAACGGCGCACGCGAGCACGGCGGCCGTGCCGAAGGCGGTGAGGGAGATGAGTCGGGAAAGCAAGGAGGCTCCTCGAATCGGGGTTGAATCGTCGATTCGATGTTCAGGCCTCGCCGTGAATCCCGGGTGAACGCCGCTCGACCCGGAGGGCGAATTCCCCGCCGCGGCGAGCGGTCACCTTTGCGCGATGGAGACCTCGCACGAGCCGTCCGGATACCCCGGCCGACGCCTATCGGGCCGTAGGGGAACTGGTACGGGAGGTCGCCGTCGCGATCCGCGCGACGTACGGCTGCGACGGCGTCTCCACGCGCCAGTACAACGAGCCCGCCGGGAACCAGGACGTCTGGCATCTGCACGTCCACGTCTTCCCGCGCTACGAAGGCGACCGGCTCTACGCCTCGAAAGCGCTGCCGGGCTGGGCCGATGCCATGGAGCGGCAGGTGTACGCCGAGCGGCTCCGCGCCTACTTCACATCCGAGTCCGCGTCCGCCACAGGAGCCAGATGAAGTAGGGCGTGCCGATCAACGCGCACACCAGGCCCGCCGGGATCTGGGCGGGCGCGATCACGGTGCGGCCCATGGTGTCCGCGATGCTCACCAGCAGCACGCCGATGAGGACGGACACCGGCAGGACCCGGGTGTGTTTGCTGCCCACCAGGGCCCGAGCCAAATGCGGGGCGACCAGGCCGACGAAGCCGATCACGCCGACCACCGCAACGGCGGCGGCGGTGAGCACGGCGGCCGCGCCCAGCAGGAGCAGCCGGGTCCGTTCGAGGCGCACGCCCAGGACGCGCGGGGTGTCGTCGTCGAGCGCGAGGAGGTCGATGTCCTTGCGGTACAAGACGACCACCGGGACGACCAGCACGAGTGCCACCGCGAGCGGGATGAGCCGCTCAGCCGTGCGCCCGTAGGTGGAGCCCGAAAGCCAGGTCATCGCCTTCGGCGTGTCCCAGGGGTCCGAGGCCAGGATGATCAGTGTGATGACGGCCATCCCGAACGACCAGACGCCGATACCGACGAGCACCAGCCGCCCGGTGTCGAGCCCGCCGCGCCAGGCGATGGCGTACACGACACCGAAGACCGCGAGGCCGCCCGCCGCCGCGACCGCGGTCACGGTCCAAGCCCCCGCGTTCGGCGCCCAAGTGATGAGGGTGACCGCCCCGATCGCGGCTCCTGCCGTCACCCCGAGCAGGCCCGGTTCGGCGAGCGGGTTGCGGGCCACGCCCTGCGTCACGGTTCCCGCGCACGCGAGTGCGGCCCCGGCGAGGATCGCGGCGAGCACCCGCGGGTAGCGCTGGTCGATGATCCACGTGTACGTGGAACCGGTCTTCCCGGCGAGCCAGTTGACCAGGTCGCCGCCGAGGAGCATCGTGTCCCCGGCCATCATGCCGACGACCAGGGCCGCGACCGAAGCCGCCGCGAGTCCGATCACGATGAGCGCGAAGCCGATCCGGCCGCGGTTGGCGGCGCCGTGGAGGATCGCGGGCTTGTCCTCCGATCCGGCGCTGCGGACCGAGCGCGCGAGCCACACCATGACGGCCGCACCGAGCAGGGTCGTGGTGACGCCCACGGGGATGTAGATGCTCGTCTCGGGGTCCACGAACGCCCGCAGTGCGAGGTCGGCGCCGACGATGATGATCGCGCCGCACAGGGCGCTGAACGGGATGAGCGTTCGATGGGCCAGCAGCCCGGGGAGCCGCCGGGCGATCTGGCGGGCCGCGACCGGCGCGGCCAGGCCGACGAAGCCGATCGGCCCCGCCACCGCGACCGCGCACGCGGCCAGCAGGAGTGAGCAGACCACGGCCAGGGTGCGGGTGCGCCGCACGTGGACGCCGAGGCTCGCTGCGGTGTCGTCGCCGAGCCGCAGCAGGTCCAGGCGCCGCCCGAGCACCAGGGCCCCGCCGACGGCGAGGAGCACGATCGGCGCGGACTGCACGACGGGCGCGAACCCGGCCAGACTGAGACTGCCCGAACCCCAGGCGAACAGGCCGGTCGTCGACTCCTCGAAGAGGAGGAGCAGGACCGAGACGAGGGAGTTCGCGGCCATCGCCGTCGCCGATCCGGCGAGGATGAGCCGGGTGGTCGCCGACGCGCCGCCGCCCGCGGCGAGCGCGAGCACCAGGCCCGCCGTCGCCACGGCCCCGACGAACGCCACGCCGATGCCCGAGAGCAGTGGCAGGCTGAGCCCGAACGCCGCGACCGCGGTCACCGCCAGGTAGGCCCCGGCGTTGACCGCGAGCGTGTCCGGGCTCGCGAGCGGGTTGCGCGCCACCGACTGCAGCAGCACGCCGGAGGCGCCGAGCGCGATGCCGACGAGGACCGCGGCCGCCAGCCGCGGCAGCCGGGCGCCTTCGAGGACGTTCCAGACCCCCGGGTCGGCCGTCCCCGCGACCAGCTTCAGCACCTCCATGGCGTCCACTTCGGACGTGCCTTGGGTCAGGTGGAGCGCCGCCAGCACGGCCAGGGCTCCGACAGCGACAGTGAACACCGCCGCGGTGGAAAGGCGTCGGGGCGGCGCCGGCGCCCCGGACCGCACCGGCGGGCTCAGCGTGCTCAACCGCCGTAGACCTCGGCGAGGAAGTCGAGCAGCAGCTCGGACGAGCGGGGGCCGCCGAAGGTCCAGGCGCCCTTGGGGAGTTCGTACAGCGCGCCGTCCTTGACGAACCGGAGGTCGTCGTAGATCGGGTTGCCGACCAGTTCCTCATTGAAGATGTTGTCGTCGAAGGAGTTGTTGTACACCAGGTTCAGCTCGGTGTCGGTGTACGCCGCCAGGCCCTCCACATCGGTGGCCCCGAGGCCCCAGACGCCGTCGGTGGCACCGGTCCAGGCGTTGGTCAGCCCCACTTCCTTGGCGAGCGCGCCGAACAGGGAGCCTTCGCCGAAGGGCCGCACGGAGATCGAGGAACCGTCGATCCAGCCGTCGACGATGAAGACGGGAACGTCGGACTTGCCGCCGGCCTCGACCGCGGCGGCGGTGTCGGCGATCTTCGCCTCGAAGTCGGCCCACAGCGTCTCGGCTTCGGCGTTCTTGCCGGTGAGGTCGGCGATCATGTCGAGGTCGCGCTTCATGCGCGCGAGGTTGTCCTCTTCGTTGGAGCCCTCGGTCACCAGGACCGGGACGAACTCCTCGAGCGGCTCGATGATGGCCTCGTTGTCGTTCTCCAGGATCACCAGGTCGGGGTTGAGCCCGGCGATGGAGTCGATCGAGGCCTCGGCGCGCATGCCCACGTCCGTCACGGTGTCGTCGAGGGGTTCGGCGGCCCCCGCCCAGACGTTGTAGCCCTCGATGTCGGCGACGCCGACGGGCATCACGCCGAGGCTGATGCTCATCTCGACCTCGGACCATTCGAGGATCACCACGCGTTCGGCGGGCGCGTCCAGCTCGACGGTGCGGCCGAGGAAGTCGACGGTGGAGACCGGGCCGGACTCGGCGGACGCCTCGACGTCACCGCCCGCGCCTTCTTCGGTGGTGCCGCAGGCGGAAGCGGCGAGGAGCGCGGCAGCGGCCAGCGCGGCGGGCACAGCGGAGCGCCTGAAGTGGGGGAGTCGCATGGGGATCCTTCTATTCGGTGGTGGTGCCGGCGAACCTGCGGCTGTGCCGGCCGATGGGCCGGGCCGTGAGCAGGCCGGTCACGGGGTCGGCGTCGACGCGGATGGCGATGCCGTAAGCGGTGGTGAGGTTCTCGGCGGTGAGGACCTCCGCCGGGGTGCCGGAGGCCATGACGCGGCCGTCGTGGAGCAGGACCACGCGGTCGGCGACCGCCGCGGCCTGGTCGAGGTCGTGCAGGACGATGCCGACGGCCGTACCGTGCTCGTCGGCGAGGTCGCGCACCAGGTCGAGGATCTCGACCTGGTAGCGCAGGTCGAGGTGGTTGGTGGGTTCGTCGAGGAGGAGCACGGCGGTGTCCTGGGCGAGGCAGGAGGCGAACCAGACGCGCTGGCGTTCGCCGCCGGAGAGCGCTTCGACGCCTTTCTCGGCCATGCCGGCGACGCCGCAGATCTCCATGGCGCGCTGGATCTTCGCGGGACCCTCCTCGTCGCCCTGGCGCCAGCGGCCGCGGTGGGGGTGGCGGCCGTAGCCGACGACGTCGACGACGCGGACGCCGCCGGGGACGGGCCGCGACTGGGCGAGGAGGGAGACGCGCCGTGCGAAGTCCTTGGGGCTCAAGGCGGTCGCGTCGGTGCCGTCGGTGAATTCGACCGAGCCGGCCTCGGCCTTGTGGAGGCGGGCGAGCGAGCGCAGGAGCGTGGACTTGCCGGAGCCGTTGGGGCCCAACAAGGCCGTGACCTGGCCGCCGCGAAGGGCGATGTCGGCGTCGTGGACGACCGTGTCGCCGTAGTAGGCGAGTCGGAGGGCGCGGCCGTTCAAGCCGGGGTCGTTCAAGGCGGGGCCGTCTGGCATGTAGGCAAGGCTAACCTATCTCGCGCCGGCGCGCATCCTGGCAGGTCAGTCCCGTGGCGCGACACGATTCCGCACTCGTCATGGGCGATGAGTGCCATTCGCGCCCAAATGATTCCCCGTCAAGTGAGGAATCGGATACCACGCGTAAGAGTGAATTCCGGCGCGGCACTCTGGACTTGGCGGTGCCGGGTGGGGTCGACTGGTCCTAGGCGTCACCCGGCCGATGCACCCCGTGTCGGCTCGGCGCGCCAGAGAGGACCAACATGACACCGAATGCGAAGGTGGGGCCTTCGAGTGTCGTCATCGACGAGATCTGGACCGTCGAGCGAGTCAAGTCGCTCGGCGTGATGACGAATGTCGAGACGGCCGCGCAGATCCTCGGGATCGGCAGGACGGTCGCGTACCGGCTGGCGAAGGACGGGCAGTTCCCCGTCCAAGTCCTTCGGATCGGCCACAGCTACCGGGTCCCGGTGCTGCGACTGCTCGAACTGCTCGGCGCGCCCGATCCGAGGTCTGAGCGCGACCGGATGCTGATCGACTAGCGACCGCGAAACGAACGGCGGCGCCGCCTCCGGGGAGGAGAGCGGCGCCGCCGTTCGTTCGTTACCGCTTCTTGCGTTTGTCCTTGTGCTGGAAGTGGACGAAGAGCCGACCGAAGTTCTTCGAGTCCTTGTCCACCCGGTGGTACAAGGCCTTGATCTCCTTCTGATCGAGGAACCGCAGCACCTTCTTCTTCAACTGCCCCGAGCCCTTGCCGGGGATGATCTCCACGAGGTCGATCTTCTTCGCGACCGCCTCGTCGATGACGTCCCGCAGCGCCTTCTCGATCTGGTCGCCCTTGTTGAAGATGTCGTGCAGGTCCAGCACCAGTTTGGCCATGATAGAAGCCTAAGCGCCCGTGCGCGGGATGTCCGGCTCGATGTAGATGATCTTCGCCTTCGGCACGGCCGCGCGGATGCGCGCCTCGGCCGCGTCGATCTGCGTGGCGACCTGTTCGCCGGTCTCGGACGCGCCGATGCCGACCTTCGCGGCCACCAGCAGCTCGTCCGGGCCCACGTGCAGGGTCTTGAGGTGGATGAGGGTGTCGCCTTCGCCGTCGTTGATCGCGGTCGTGATCGCGTCGATGTCCTCGAGGGTCGCGGACTCGCCGATGAGCATCGAGCGGATCTCGATCGCCAGCACGATCGCGATGGCCACCAGCAGCACGCCGATGCTCATGGTGCCGAGCGCGTCGAAGAGGATGTCCCCGGTGATCCACGAGAGTCCCACGCCGAACAGGGCCAGGATGAGGCCGACGAGCGCGCCGATGTCCTCCAGGAGGATCACTGGCAGCTCGGGCGAACGCGAGCCCTTGATGAACTGGACCCACGACTGCTTGCCGCGGACGTGGTTCGACTCCTTCACCGCGGTGCGCAGCGAGAACGACTCCAGGATGATCGCCAGGACCAACACGATGACCGCGACCAAGGGGTTCTCAAGGCCGTGGTGGTCATCGCGCTCGGCCATCTTGTGGAAGCCCTCGTACAGGGCGTACACGCCACCGATGGAGAACAGCACGATCGACACGATGAACGCGTAGATGTAGCGCTCACGCCCGTACCCGAACGGGTGGGCCGGGCTCGCGGCCTTGCGCGAGGCCTTGCCGCCGATGAGCAGGAGGACCTGGTTGGAGGCGTCGGCCACCGAGTGGACGCCCTCGGCCAGCATCGACGCCGAACCCGTGATCCCCGCCGCGATGAACTTGCTGACCGCGATCCCGGTGTTGGCCAATAGGGCCGCGACGATCGCTTTGGTGCCGCCTTCTGCTGACATCTGCTCGCCATTCCTTCCGTATGTGTGCGTGACACGCAGAAAGGAGTCTGTCATGGCCCCGCCACACCCGCCGCGACGAGGGCCGCAGCATCCCGCCGGACGCGCAGGACGCCAATGCGACGGAATTCACCATTCCGGATCGCCCGAGACAGCGCTACCCTAGTGAACAGGCGACGCCCCAGAAGAACAGCAAGCTTCTGGTCAGGGCAAACGCACGTACACCGCCAAGGGAACTGCTTTTCAGGAAGCACCGCGTCCCGGCCGAACGCCTCCTCGCGAGGCCCGCAGCCCCTGTACGAGCTGAGCCCGTGTCACCCAGCGCGGACCGAGTGGTGGACCGGTTCCGGCGAATGAGTCCCAGGACTCTGAACCGAACCGAACGCCGCGAAAGGCCACGCCTGTGACCACCCTCGACGACCGCCCGACCTCTTCCACCGTCCAAGCGACGACGCCTGCGACCGGCGTTGTCGCCGCGCCCGAGCGCGCCACGTTCAAGCAGTGGCTCGCCGTCGCCGCCGTCGCCCTCGGCGTCTTCGTCGTCATGACCTCCGAAGTCCTTCCCGTCGGCCTGCTCACCCCCATCAGCGGCGAGCTCGGCGTCAGCGCCGGCACCGCCGGCCTCATGGTCACCGTCCCCGGCCTCGTCGCCGCGATCGCGGCGCCCCTCAGCATCGTCTTCACCCGTCGCCTCGACCGCCGCCTCGTGCTCATCGGCCTGGCCGTGCTGGTCGCCGCCGCGAACGCCGGCGCCGCGCTGGCCGCCGGTTTCGAACTGCTCCTCGCGGCCCGTGTCCTCGTGGGCCTCTCGATCGGCGCGTTCTGGGCCGTCGCGGGCGGCATCGCGCTCCGCCTCGTCCCCGCGCGGGACGTGCCGCGCGCGACCGCCGCGGTCTACGGCGGCATCGGCGCCGCCACGGTGCTCGGCGTCCCCGCCGGGACGCTGATCGGCGACCACTTCGGTTGGCGCGCCGCCGTGTGGGCCCTCGCCGCGCTCGCGCTCATCGCCATGACCGCGATCGCGCTGCTCGTGCCGAAGCTACCGTCGAACACCACGGTCTCGTTCGCGTCGCTGCCGAAGCTGGTGCGCGCCAACAAGGGCGTGCGCGTGGGCCTGGCGCTCACCTTCTTCATCGTCACCGGGCACTTCATCGCCTACACGTTCATCAGCCCGATCCTCCAGGCCAACGGCATCGGTTCGGGCCAGGTCAGCGGCCTGCTCCTCGCGTTCGGCGCGGCGGCGCTCATCGCCACGGTCGCCTCGGGCTCGCTCATCGGCACCCGACTGCGCGGCACGCTCGCGGCGCTCGGCGTCGCGATGGCGCTCGGCATGGCGCTCATGGCGTTCGCGGTCGGCGACCTGTTCTCCGCGACGGCCGTGCTCGTGCTCTGGGGCATCGGCTACGGCCTGGTCTCACCGGTCCTGCAGACCTGGTACATGAACTCGGTGGAGCCGGGCGAGGTCGAGATCGCGACCTCCCTGAACACGGTCATGTTCAACCTGTCGATCGCGGTCGGCTCCTTCGCGGGCGGCTACGTCGTCGACGCGACCGCCCCGGGCGGCGTCCTGTGGATCGGCGCGCTCCTGCTCATCCCGGTCGTCCTCATCGCGGTCCGCGCCCGCAGGAACGCGGCCGCGCAGCCGAAAAGCCGAGATCGTCATCGGGCATAGACTCGTGCGGATGAGTGAGCCCACCGTCCTCGCCGACGGCGCTATCCTGCGCCGCGCCGAGCCACGCGACCTGCCCGAGATCCTCCAGCGGATCTGCGACCTTGCCGAATACGAGCGCGAGCCCCACGCGGTCGAGACGACCGTCGACGATCTCGCCGCGGCCTTGTTCGGACCAGCCCCCGTGGTTTTCGCGCACGTCGTCGAGGCCGAAGGCCGAATCGCCGGCATCGCCGTCTGGTTTCTCAACTTCTCGACCTGGACCGGCAAGCACGGCGTCTACCTCGAAGATCTCTACGTTGACCCCGCTTGCCGGGGATGCGGGTACGGCCTGGCGCTCCTGCGCGAACTCGCCCGTACCTGCACAGCGAACGGCTACCAGCGGATCGACTGGTCGGTCCTCAAGTGGAACGAGCCCTCCATCGCGTTCTATGACGCGCTCGGTGCGGTCCCGATGGACGAATGGGTCGGCTACCGGATCAGCGGCACTGCGCTGAAGGCCCTCAGCGCCTGATCATTCTGCGAAGAGGCCGGCAGGTCACGATGGACCAGATCGGGCGGCCTTGGTGCCGCGTCGGCGGCAGCCCGGTCGACAGGCAGGACGGCGGTGTAGGTGACAATGGCAGACACGAAACCCTTGGGCAAGACCTGAATTCTCAGCAGATCCAGTATCTACCAGAGTTTCTTTGCATCCCAAGGACTCTCGGTCACGCTCCGAATCGCCGGGAATACCTCATTGTTCGAGGGCGTCGCCGGGCTTTCATCCGGTCGAGGGATAGCGCAATTCCAGGGCGACCACATAGAGTGCATAAGAGGCCTTTCGAAGGAATCAGCGACCAATCACACGGTACCAGGTTCATTCTCGACAACTGAGATGCTCGGTCGGAAGGTGGAGCAGATGACCGTAGTCGGTATCCACGACTGGCGCTCGTACGAGGAAACGAAAGACCGATTCCCGATCATTGGCGCGGTCCGCGAATTCGTAGTCGGAGTGCTCCGCCCCGATCAGGACGATCTCGCGGAGAAGATCCGAGGGTTGGCGCAACCCGCGTTGGATGCGGAGCTGATACCGTGGGTCAGCTTCAAGCTGCGCCCAGACGATGTGCGGGCGGGCCGCTGGGACGCCGCCCTGGCGTCTGTCGCGACGGGCGTCCCCGGTGGGGTCAGACTGATCCTCTGGCATGAGCCTGAGAACGATATGACGGCCACCGAATTCACTCAGATGTTCGACCACATCGCAGGTCGAATCCGCTACGAAGGCGGCGACCACGAGATGGTCTACTCCGCGATGACGTATCAGTACGCGCGCAATATCTCCGACCCGGAGGCGTGGTTCCCGGAAAAGGCGGACGTCTACGCGGCGGACGTGTATTCAGGAAAGTCGTTTCCGCTCCCCGCCATCCTCCCGGACCACCCCGGTTTCGCCAATTGGTTCAATGCCCGCCCGGACTTGAACGTACCGTGGTCCATCAGTGAGCGCGGATTCATCACCGGCACAGAATTCAGTGTCCGAGCTGACGCGATTCGCCGTGAGGCGCAGTGGCTGCGGGAATTGCGGGACTGCCGTGATTACATTTATTGGAATACGCCGGGCGGTGAAGGGAACCAGGACATCGTACTCGATGCAGAGTATGGGGAACCCGCCTTGGCTCGGGCTCTGCACCGTATTGCCGATGAGTACGGCTCCGGCTACAGGGACGGCTATCTGCGTGCTATCAACGACGGCACCGCGGCGCTGGCCCGACTGGTGGCGGATTTCGAGCAGCCGTAGCGGCGGCCGGGGCTCGGGAGCTGTTCGCCGGTTCGGGCTCTGAGGGGCGAGTGCGAGCAGTGGGTGCGGGCCGTCCGTCGGCGGTCGAGGCTGATCCGGGTCTGTTGCCGGCGCTGTTGGCCTCAGTGGAACCGGCCGAATGCGGCGATCCGGAGACGGTGCTGCGGTGGACGGTCAAGTCGACCCGGAACCTCATCAGTCCTGCCGAGGATGACACTGAGTCGGTTCTCTATGAGATAGAGCAGGCATGTAGCAGTTTCGGCTACGACTTCTGAGACTCACTCGGCACCAGGTCCAAGATTCGCCCAGAGCCCCTGAAATGCCCGAGTCAGGAGACTTGGGGCAGGCGGCGGATCAGACCGGCAGGGGCTCGCGTTCGAACGCGGGCACCGCCGGTTCGCACGCCGGGCTCTGCTTGCGGAAGCGCCCCGGCGGCTGCCCGAAGTCGCGTTTGAACGCGGCCGCGAACGCGAACTCGGAGGCGTACCCGACCTGCCGGGCCACGGTCGCCAGCGGCGCATCGGTGTCCGAGAGCATCCGCGCGGCGAGCGTCAACCGCCAAGAAGTCAAGTACCCCAAGGGAGGCTGACCGACGAGCTCGGTGAACCGCCGCGAGAAGGCCGACCGTGAGAGCCCGGCGACCTCGCCGAGCGAGCTCACCGACCACTGCCGGGCCGGTTCGGCGTGGATCGCCTGCAGCGCCGCGCCGATCGAGCGGTCGGCGAGGGCCGCCGCCCAGCCGTCGAAACCGCAGTGCCGCGCGTTGCCTTCGAGGACGGCGCGCAGCAGGTACATCAGGACCGCGTCGAGCAGGGCGGACACGAGCGTGTCGCCGCCGCCGCGTTCGGCGCGCAGTTCACCCTCGAGCATGGTGATCGCGCCCGCGAGTTCAGGCCTCGCAAGGGGATCGGCCGGGATGTGGATGAAGTCGGGCATCGCGGCGAGCAGCGGGTGGGTGCGGCCGGGCGCCATCGCGTACGCGAGGCAGACCATGACGTGCGTGGCCGCCGGGTCGTGCGCCGAGCGCAGGATGAGCCCGGCGGGCCCGGCGCCGTCGCATTCGGGCCCGGTCGGGGTGCTGAGCGAGTCGGACACGATCGAGTGGGAGCTGCCGCGGGGCACCACGAGTACGTCGCCTTCCGAGACCTCGATGACCCGGCCGTCCGCGGTGGTCACGAACACGTTGCCGCGCACCATGACCTGGACGCCGAAGCCGTTCGCGTGACTCCGGCGCTGGTCGGAGAACGGCGCGGTGAGGGAGAACCGGGCGGCGAACGGCCTGCCGGTCCGCAGCACGGCCAGTACGTCGCTGAGCACATCCATGCCGCAACCCTAGCCAGTGGATCCGCTGCCCGGCAGGGCCGAAGACGATCGCGTATGAACCGAGGACGTTCGCGGATGGGCGGCCGCCGCCCCCGGCCCTACCTTCGAAAGCGTTCCCCGAACCCGAAAAGCTCAAGGCAGTGGAGTCGACTCATGTCCAAAACAGACGAACAAACGCCCGTGAAGGCCGCCGCCCCGGTCTGGCGCACCCGGCTGCTCGCCCTCGCGGTCACCATGGCCGCCACCGCCCTCGCCTGGGTAGTCGCGAACATCGCAGGGGTCGAGCTCGAAGCGAGCCAGCCCGGCGGGGCGGTGGTGCCGATCGGCCTCGTCAACGTCGCCATGTCCGTGGTGCTCTTCGGCGGCGCGGGCTGGCTCGCCCGCGCGATCCTCGACCGCTTCGCGAAGCGGCGCGCGGTCCTGGTCTGGCGCATCGGCGCCGGCGTGGTCTTCGTCCTGGAGGTGTTCCCGGTGGTCCTCGCCGAGGCGACGGTCGGGATGAAGGTCTTCCTGGCGGTCCTGCACGTGATCGTCGCCGCGATCCTCATCCCCGTCCTCGGCAGGCGACTTCCCGAAGCCTGATGCGGGACAGCGCGAACGCCTCCCGCGAACACCCGCGGGAGGCGTTCGCGGCGCTCACGTGATCGGGTGGAGGTCGATCTCGGGGTCGCGGCCGGTGATGCAGTATTCGAGGCCCGCCGGGTCGCGCATGACCTGCCACCAGTGGTGGCGGCGCACGGCTTCGGCCCCGAGCCCCACGTGCCGCTCGGTCTCCGCATCGATATCGGTGCAGGCCAGGTCCATGTGCGCGGTCGCGCTCCGGCCCCGCTCGGCGAGGTCCAGACGCTGCAGCAGGAACTGGACCGGGAGCTCCGGCGGCGGCAGGAGCCGACGGAACTCCCGAGCATCGGTCGCGGTCTGGCGCCAGCCCGTGAACATCTGCCAGAACGCGAGTTCATGGTCGAAGGCCTGAGGCGGAATGTCGATGCAGAGCTGATCGGTCCGACTCCGCTGCCCGCCAGGCCAATCCAGCGGCGGCGGCACCACGGCCTGACCGTCATGCCCGACGAGGCAGAAAGCGAAACCGGCGGGGGAGCGCAGCACCACGAGTCCCGGCTCCCGGTACACCGCGGACGCCCCGAGCCCGATCGCCCGCTCCGCTTCGGCCTCGACCTCGACCTCGTCCACGTGCAGGTCGAGATGACTGCCGCCCTTGCCGTCCCGGATCCGCTGCACCCGCAGGTACGGGTCGCCTGCCGCCGGAATCAGGGTCGCGAACTCGCCGTCGGGCCCGCGCCGCGCCGACAGGGTCGAATCGGTCACCTTGAGCCAGAACGCGACACCGCTCTCGAAACCGTCGGCCGGAAAGTCCCAGAACGCAGTAGCCCATCGAATCGCCATTGCAGCAGTCTAGAGACTCTGAGGCCTCCTCACGCCTGTTTTTCGGCGATCCGAAGGCTCCCAGGCGAAATCGGTCCGCGACCCGATCTGGTGCCCCTGCGACCCGTTTCCGCCGCCGGGGCGCATACTGCGGCGATGGCCGTAGCTATTCACCACATCGTCATCGACGCCCACGACTTGCCCGGTCTCGCCCGGTTCTGGGCCGCGGTCCTGCGCTGGCAAGTCGTCTCGGAACGCGAACGCGAGGTCATCATCGGCCCGGACCGCAACGCGGCATGGGGGATCTGCTTCATGCCGGTCACCGAACCCAAGCGCGTGAAGAACCGCCTCCACTTCGACCTCAACGCCGATAACGCGGAAGACCGCCTCGCCGAGACAGAACGCATCCTCGCCCTCGGCGCCACCCGGGCCGATGTCGGACAGGCCGGTGACGAGTCCTGGACCGTGCTGGCCGACCCCGAAGGCAACGAGTTCTGCGTCGTCCGCCCCAAACGGGACCTCGTCGGCTGATCGGCCCTGCCGGAAACTCGGTTCCCTTACTGCGCACCGAGTGCTAGACATCGACGATGACCGAAACGCCGCCGCTCACCTTCGACGACGCCGTCCGCATCGCCGAAGCCGACCCCGCCGTGGTCGGCCTCTTCCTCATCGGCTCGAACGCGATGGAGGGCTTGACGACCGAGCACTCCGACCACGACCTCTTCATCATCACCGCCGCAGGAGCCGCCACCGAACTCGAACGGCACGACGGCCTGCGTTCGCCCACTCTCGACCTGAACTTCGTGGCCGTCGACGACCTCCTGAACGACGTCCTGCCCGAGTACGTGCGCTACGCCCTCGCCCGCAGCCGCGTCGTCCTCGACCGCACCGACGGCGAACTCACCGCCTACCTCGAAGGCAAGGCCCGCCTCGACCCGCAGCAGGCCTTCGAACACGCCGACGAGATCCTCGACGCCTACGCGAACTCCCTGTACCGATCGGTGAAGAACCACCGCGACGGCCGCGCGCTGGCGAGCCGCCTCGACGCGGCCGACGGCGTCGGCTATCTCCTCGAGCTGTTGTTCGCTCTCGAACGCCGCCCACGCCCCTACAACAAGTGCCTGGAATGGGAACTCGAGCACCACCCGCTCCCGGGCTGGGAGACCGCCACGCTGCTCGACGCGATCAGCCGCATCGTCGACACTGGCGACACCGACGTCCAGCGCGGCCTCTTCGCCGAGATGGAAGCCAAGGCCCGCAAGGCGGGCCACGCCAAGACCCTCGATGGTTGGGGCGACGACCTCCACCTCATGCGCCCGGTCTGAGCGCTGGCCGCTCCGGGCTCTCGCTTGGTCGAGGGAGGTGGGGGTTGGCCTGGGCAGGTGCCGGGTGCCGGGTGGCCGCGGTCAAATCTGGCAGCGATGAGAGGTGGGAGAGCGGCTGCGGTCGTCGCCGGGTGTCGGGTGGCCGATGGTAGCGGTCAGCGCAGGCGGCGACGAGAGGTCGAGGACGGTAGCGGTCTGTGTCCGGCTCTCGGGCGGGGCGGGTTCGCCGTGCCCGACGCGTGTGCTTCCTTGCCGCGCTGGCGAAGTGAGCACGAACATGAACTGTCCACACAGTACTTTCACTCTTCCGGGTGATG
>NZ_JAERMK010000025.1 GCF_016918015.1 Glycomyces sp. YM15 | reverse complement strand
TCCCAGCCCGAACGGGAGAAAAAGTGCAAGATCATCACTTGACGGTAAGGCGAGAAATGGTCTTATCCGACCATCAACACCCCCACGGCAGAGTGACACTGGGACACGCTCAACAAGCAGAACTAACGCGCGAACCAACACCGTCTGCATGATCGGCGCGACCGCCGTCGCGGTCACCGTCGAGGCCTCGGTCTTCGAGTCCTCCGCGAAGGGCACGGACACGGTCCGCATGTCAGGCCTGCCCGACAGCGTCGTCAACCAGGCCCAGACCCGGGTGCGGTCGGCGATGGCCAACTCCGCCTTGCGCTTCCCGGACAAGTCCGTGTCCGTCAACTTCGGCCCGGCGTCGATGCCGACCACCGGCTCGGCGGCCGACCTCGCGCTGGCGCTCACCATCATGTGCGCGGACGACACGCTGCCGATGGAGAAGCTGCACGACACGGTCCTGCTGTCGGAGCTCGGCCTCGACGGCGGTCTGCGGGCCGTCCCCGGCGCGCTTCCTGCGCTCATCGAGGCACGCAGGTCGGGGATGCGGACGGCGATCGTCTCTCCGGAGAACGCCCCCGAGGCCGCGCTGGTCGACGGGCTCACGGTCTACGCCCCGAGGGATCTGGCGACGCTCGTGGCCTGGTTGTTCGGCCAGACGACGCTCGACCCGGTGATGCGAGCGGCGCCCGATGCACCGCCGCGGCTGCCGGACCTCGCCGACGTGCGTGGACAACCGATCGCACGGCGCGCTTTGGAGATCGCCGCCGCAGGGAGGCATCACATGCTGATGGTGGGTCCTCCCGGAGCGGGCAAGACGATGCTGGCGGAGCGGCTGCCCTCGATCCTGCCGCCGTTGACCGACGCCGAGGCGGTGGAGGTCACCTCGCTCCACTCGCTGCGGGGGCGGTTCTCCGGGGGCGCGGCGACGCTGATGCGACATGCGCCGTTCGAGGCGCCGCATCATTCGATCACGATGCAGGCCTTGGTGGGCGGCGGCAGCGGACTCGTGGGTCCGGGTTCTCTGGCGCTGGCGCACCGGGGGGTGCTCTTCGTCGACGAAGCCCCCGAATGGAAGCGGTCGGTCCTCGACTCGCTGCGGCAGCCCCTGGAATGCGGAGAGGTGCGGATCAGAAGGGCGAACACCTCGATCCGCTATCCGGCGAAGGTCATCCTGGTCCTCGCGGCGAATCCCTGCCCCTGCGCGCCGAACAGGCCGTACGACTGCACTTGCACACCGCAGGTGAAGCGGGGATATCTGCCGCGCATCTCGCGGCCGCTGATGGACCGGATCGACCTGCGGGTGGACCTCCCGGCGGTGCCGCCTTCGGCGATCCTCGCGGAGCTTTCGGAGGCCGAACCTTCCGAGCAGGTGGCCAAGCGGGTGGCGAGGGCTCGAGAAGCGGCGGCGGCGCGGTGGTCCGAGGCGGGTGAGAGCTGGCGGTGCAACAGCGAGGTTCCCGGACCGGCGCTGCGGTCCGAGCGGTGGCGGCTGCCGCTACCGGTGAGGAAGCGCGTCGACGACCTGCTGATGAAGGAGCGGATCACCGCCCGCGGATATGACCGAATCCTGAAGCTGGCGTGGACGATCGCCGATCTCAGAGAACACGACCGCCCGACGGCCGAGGACATCACGGCGGCCGGTGAGCTGCGCATCGGCTACACGCTCAGTTGAGCCGCCGAACCCGCGACCCGCGACAGCCGAATACCACCGAGCAACTCCCCCGACCACATCGACACATCCAACACAAGAGGAGGAACCGTGACGAATCTGCCCGACGATCCGCGCCTCGCCCTCATGCTCCTGTCCTCGATGATCGAGCCGGGCGACGCCGATCTCGACGACCTCCTCGGTGACATCGGCCCGATCGAGGTGGTCAAACGCCTCTGGGAGGGCGAGGTTCCCGAACGCCTGCAGCGCATCACGAGCGCGGCGGTGTCGTGCACCCACGATCCGGCCGCCCGAGCCGCCGACATCGCCTCCGCCACGAAGGAGTCGGGCGCGCGAGTCCTCATCCCCGGCGACCCCGACTGGCCGGACCAACTGCGCGATCTCATGCTCGTCTGCGACGCCGACGAGCCGCACGTGCGGCCGCCGCGCTGCCTGTGGGTGCGGGGCGAGCAGTCCTTGGCGCGCCTCTGCCGCCGCTCGGTGTCGATCGTCGGAGCCAGGGCCGCAAGCGAATACGGGCAGCACCTCGCCGACGATCTCGCGGCCGAGCTGACCGAGGCGGGCTGGACGATCGTGTCCGGCGGCGCGTTCGGCATCGACAGGGCCGCGCATCTCGGAGCTTTGGCGCGAGGCGGGGCGACGGTGTCGGTGCTGGCCTGCGGGGTGGAACTCCCCTACCCGAAAGGGAACCACTCGATGTTCAACCTGATCGCCGAGCGCGGCCTCATCGTCAGTGAATGGCCGCCGGGCACAACGGTCATGAAGCACCGCTTCCTGACCCGGAACCGCGTCATCGCGGCTCTGACTGCCGGCACGGTGGTCATCGAAGCCGCCCACCGCTCGGGTGCGCGCAATACCGCCCGATACGCGGCCGAACTCGGCAGGGTCCTGATGTTCACGCCTGGCCCGGTGACCTCTTCGATGTCCGCGGGAGTCCACCAACTGGCCAGGGAGCCATGGGAAGCCCGGCTGGTGACTCGGGCCGAGGAGGTGATCGAAGACCTCACCGGCATCGGTGGCCCCCTGGCGACGCCTCCGCCGCAGCAGCGCCGGCCCTTCGATCGGTTGACGGAGGTCGAGGCCCGCCTGGTCGAGTCCCTGCCGAGGGGCTACGTGGTCGAGACGGCGAGACTGGCGGCCGCCGCCGGAGTCCCTACGGAGATGGCGGCGGAGACGCTCGACCGCCTCCTCCGAACCGGCTGGGTAGACCGCGTCGACAACCGCTGGCGCCTCTCGAGAGGAGGACAAGCCTGATCGCGAAAGGGGCCCGGACTGGGCGGGTCAGCAGGGGGCCGGGCGGTCGTCCTTCGGGTAGTCGACCACGACCATGCGCGGGTTCTCGAGTTCGGCGAGGGGGGCCCAGCATTCGTAGATGCCGCGTTCGACGCACGTAGCGTCAGTGGTCATGATCGCCTCGAGGTCGGGCTGGCTCAACCGCACCCGCACCCAGTCCTCGTTGCGGCCCAGCGCGAGCACTTCGATGTCGCGCCAGCGCGCCCGCGTGTGGAACCGCTGCGGGCGGGTCACCGGGCTGCGGCTCGTGGCGCCGCGGGCGTAGACGCTGAATCCGTGACCCGGGTCGGCCGTCACCGGCACCCGTTCGCCCTCATGCTCGCCCACGAGTCCGGCGTGGACGGAATGGTTGGTGCGGAAGAGCGCGCGCCCGGTCTCGAGTCCGGGGATGCGGCTCACGAGGTCGCGGTGCCGGGCGCCGGCCATGCGGTCCCAGACGTTCGTCTGCGGCTGGTATTGGAACAGCGAGATCTCCGCGCCGTCGGGCGTGTAAGCGAGGATCTCGGCTCGCGCGGTCAGCGGCAGGTCGGCGAAACCCGCCGTCGCGAATTCGGGGATGAGGTGGGTGCCGCTCGGGAGGAACCCGGTGCCGAGGATCATCGATCCGCGCCGCTCCCGCCCGGGCACCGTGACGAGTCCAGGGAAGTTCGCGGCCTCGGTGCTCTCGTAGTCGCAGGCGCAGATCGCCTTCCAGCGCAGGGCGAACGCGGTGTCGCGGGCGTCGTCGGGGTCGCCGGAGAGCACCACCCGGTCGTCGGGCGTGCGCAGGTGCGCGACGTCGAATTCGCGGTAGCAGACGCCGCTGACCAGGGGCGCCGAGGTGAGCTGCCGGGCCACCTGGTGGCGGCTGAGCGGCTTGACCATGCGGGTGCCGATGGTGACGAACGCGGTGGCGCGCACGGCCGAGACGAGCGCGCGTTCGGCGGGGCCGATGCGCGGGTTCTGGCTGTAGCGGTGGACGGTGGCCGCGTCGACCCCGGGCATGACCGGGATCGCCAGTGGGGCGACGCCGATGAGCAGGAGCTCGCCTCCGGGGCTGGTCACCTCGGAGGCATGTACGTATCGGTGGAATCCGCTGCCGCTGGAGTGGAATCCGTCTTCGCGTACGTCCGAATAGAGCTCGAATGCGGCGCCGCCCGCGATCGCTCGCGCCCGGTATCGCCGTTCGTGCCAGACGATTTCAGTGGTGCCGGTCGGCGCGGCTGGTGGTGCCTGCATGACGCAGAGTTTACGGAAACGGGTGAACATCTCGGTGAACCGAAAGTGAACACCCGCTTCTCTACGCCTGCCGAGCTGGGCTCACACCGTCTCCGTGACCTTCTTGAGGCCGCGTGGGGCATCGGGGTTCTCGCCGCGCTCGATTGCGAGATGGAGCGCGAGTTGTTGCAGCGGAAGGATGTCGAGGAGTGCGGCGATGCGTTCGTCCACCGCGGGGGTGGCGAGTCGGGCGGTTTGGCCCGGGACGTCGGCGGCGCCGACGACGACGACGTCTGCTCGCTGCTTGCCGAGTTGTGTGAGGACGTTCCACATTGCATGGCCGCCGGGGCCGGAGCCGACGACGGCGAGCACGGGCACGCCGGGGTCGGTCATGGCGAGGGGGCCGTGCAGGAGGTCGGCGCCGGAGAACGCGAGCGAGGGAAGGTAGGAGGTCTCCATGAGTTTGAGCGCGGTCTCGCGGGCGGTCGGGTAGGCGTAGCCGCGGCCGGTGGTCACGAACCGGGAGGCGAAGCGGTAGCGGCCGGCGAGTTCGGCGGCGCCGGTGCCGGCGAGCACGCCGCGGGCGAGTTCGGGCAGTTTGCCGATGGCGGTGGCTTCGGCGGCGTCGAGGCGGCCGGTGCCGGTGCGGATGCCCTCGATGAGGAGCAGGAGCGTGAGCAGTTCGGCCGTGTAGGTCTTGGTGGCCGCGACGGCGCGCTCGTGTCCGGCGCGCACGTCGAGGTGGAGTTCGGCCTCGTCGGCGAGTCGGGAGTCGGGGTTGTTGGTGACGGCGAGGGTGAGGGCGCCGGAGGCGCGGGCGGCGGCCACGACCTGGGCGAGGTCGGGCGAGCCGCCGGATTGGGAGACGGCGATCACGAGGGAGTCGGACCAGTCGGGCCGCGCGTCGTAGACGGTGACGACGGAGGGGCTGGCGAGGCTCGCGGGCAGGCCGAGGCGGATCTCGGTGAGGTAGGCGGCGTAGAGCGCGGCGTGGTCGGAGGTGCCCCTGGCGGTGAAGACCACCGAGCGCGGGCGCCGTTCGGCGATGACCGCGGCGATCCGGGCGATCTCGGCGGCGCCGTGGTCGAGCACGTCGGCGTAGACGTCGGGCTGCTCGGCGATGTCGGCGGACATGCCTTTGCCGGGCTCGTCCGCGCTGGTGTTGTCGGTGGCGCCGACCTGGGGCTGGTTCACTTGACGCTCCTTGTGAAACGGTACCGCTAAAATATTAAACAAACCTTTATAATGAAGCGTAGTCGACCGTCGCCACGCCCGTCCACCGCAGTCGGGCCTTCCCGAGCTCCGGTGTCCGCGCCTTCAACCCTGCTACGACTCGGGTCGCTCGTCAATGAAGTGTGTCCACTGCCCTCCGTGCACCCGCGCAGGTGCCGGTAAGGTTGACCCCTGAATTCCCGACCACCGAGGAGGAGCCGTGGCGAAAGCAGCCCGCAAGCGCAAGTCGCGTAAGAAGAAGTCCGCCAACCACGGAAAGCGCCCGAACAGCTAGCGCGTGGCGGGGCAGGCGGCCGAGGCCGCGACTGCCCCGCAGATCGCACTGGACACCCGGCGCAGAACGAGAATTGCCCACATGACCGAAGCGCCGCGCGAAGCGCGCGAGCAGCAACAGCCGAGCACCCGAGAGCGGATCCAGCGGACCGCCATCGCGCTCTTCAGCGAGCACGGCTACGAGCACACCTCTCTACGGGAGATCGCCGAGCAGCTCGGCGTCACCAAGGCCGCCCTGTACTACCACTTCAAGACCAAAGAAGACATCGCGGCGAGCTTCTTCGACTCCTACGCGGAAGATCTGGACCGCATCTGCGACTGGGGCGAGACCCAGCCTCGGACGCTCGACACCCGCACTGAGCTCCTGCGCCGTTACGCGGAAGTCATCCGCTCGCACGTGCCGGTGCTGCGGTTCATGCAGAACAACCAGGCCGCGCTCACGCGCCTCGACCGCATGTCGGTCTTCAGGCTGCGCCAGCGGCGCCTGCACGCGCTGCTCGTCGAGTCGGACGCCCCGCTCATCCACCGCCTGCGGGCGTGGGACGCGATCACGACGCTCTACAGCAACTGGATCACCTATCCGCGCGCGGACGACTCCGACGACGAGGTCCGCGAGGCATCGCTGCAGATCTCCATCGGCATGATCCGGGCCAACGCGGCCGAGCAGTCGGCCGCCTAGCGGCGCGCTCGGAGCGGTAGTCGATCGACGCGGTCGGGCCCGATCGCGGCGGGCCCGACCGGCGGCACCGCGACGGGCTCGATCGGCGTCACCACCGTCAGGCGGCGCGGCGGACGGGCTCGATCGGCGGCTCAGTCGGTGTTCAGCGGTCGCGCTCGGCGACTTCGCTGAAGATCTCGCTGACCTGCTCGATGGCGCTGAGCTTCTGGCGCAGTCGGGCTTTGACCTCGTCGGGCGCCTTCTCCTGGCTGCAGCAGCGGTGCACGATCGTGCGCACCTCCTGCTCGATGCCGTATTCCGAGAGGCAGGGCGAGCACTCTTCGAGATGGTCGCGGATCACGCCGCGGCGGCGGTCGGAGCACTCGTCGTCGAGATAGAGGTAGACCTCTTCGAGGACCTCCCGACAGTCGAGTTTGGGCTTCTCCGGTTCGGCGGTCACTGCTGTCCCTCCCGTGCGGGCGAAAGGCCGCGGTCCGCGGCGTACGAGCTCAACAGCTGGCGCAGCTGCCGCCGTCCCCGGTGCAGGCGGGACATGACGGTGCCGATCGGGGTGCCCATGATGTCGGCGATCTCCTTGTAGGAGAAGCCTTCGACGTCGGCGAGGTAGACCGTCAGGCGGAAGTCCTCGCCGAGCTGCTGGAGGGCGTCCTTGACGTCCGAGTCCGGCAGGTGGTCCAGCGCTTCGGTTTCAGCCGAACGCAACCCGGATGCGGAGTGCGATTCGGCGTCCGCGAGCTGCCAGTCGGTGATCTCGTCGGTCGGCGAGGTCAGCGGCTGGCGCTTCTTCTTGCGGTAGGAGTTGATGTAGGTGTTGGTGAGGATCCGGTACAGCCACGCCTTGAGGTTGGTGCCCTCGCGGAACTGGTGGAACTTCGAGTAGGCCTTGAGGAACGTCTCCTGCACCAGGTCCTCGGCGTCGGCGGGGTTGCGCGTCATGCGCAGCGCGGCGCCGTACAGCTGGTCGATCAGGGGCATCGCGTCGCGCTCGAACCGCTCGCGCCGCTCCTGTGTGTTCTCGCTGCCTGCCTCGGTCACCGTCTCCCTCTCGTAGCCGACCGGTTCCGAGCCTACGGCAGCGGTCCGAGCGGGTGCGGAGGAAATACCGGCGGTCGTGACGCCGCCGACGGGGGAGGCGCCGTTCGGCGACGGGGACCATTCGGGGCCGCTCAGGAGTGCGGCGAGGCGCTCGTCATCGCGACCGCGGAGGGTGGTGGTCATGCGTTGGGCTCCTTGCTAGACAGACTTCGTGGCCCGCGAACCCCCTCACCGCAGCTCGCGCGGCGTGTGGCCGGCGTGCCGAAGCGGGAGACTCGTCCCGAACAACAGCGTCCGGTGCGGCTTCATTCCGCCCTCCGCGAAACCACCCGAGTCGTATCCGCCACATCGAGACCGGGAGCGCGATGTCGTCCCGAAATTTCGGGTGCAATGTGCGAATTTCGGACTCTCACCCCACATTGCTACTGAGTGGATGGAAACGGTAACTTTCGGTGCTCGTAGTCGTTATCGTGTGTGGACCCGGAAGGGTCCTGATCGCACCGGGGGACCGGGGCGTGAACTCCCAGTACCTGCCCCGGGCCGGCGAACAATGACACCGTCGCCGGTCCGGGGAGGCTGGAATCGCCGATGCCGCACGGCTTCACTGGACGGCGAAAAGCCGCGACCTCCGCTGGGGCCAGCGGTCGCGGCTTTCGATGCGGCGGGCTCGGCTAGGCGCCGACCGCCAGGGGATTGATGTCCTTCCAGACTTCGATCATCGCCCGGCGCTCGCGGGGCGCGGTGGCCCCCCAGACGCCGTGGCGGTCGCGGGCCTCCAGCGCCCGGACCAGGCAGGGCGTGCGCACCGGGCAGGACGCGCACATGGCGAGCGCCTCGTCGATGGGCTCGCGGGGTTCGGGGTACATGACGTCGGGCTCGGCGTCGGCGCAGTTGCCTTGGCGGAGCCAGGCGTCGCCGCTCATCCGGTAGGCGCCTCGGATGATCTCGTTGCGGTATTCGGCGGCGTCGAGCAGCCGGGGGTCTCTCCGGGCTCGAGCTACCTCGTCGGGGCGGATTCGCCGCATTGCTGCCTCCCTCTTCGTTTGGATGCAGAGCCGTTGGGTGCGGGCCTTGGAGGGATCGCCTCGGGAAGCGATTCCGTTCGACCAGCGCGGGCTTGTACACGAAAGACCGACGACATGGGGTACAGATACCTACACGCTATAGTGATTGATTTCACAATCCAGGGATCGTCGAGGGACCTTCCTCAGCGTCGACGGGACGGACGAGTTCGGGGCCCTCGTTGTCGGCGCGGCCGACCGCACGGCCGACCTTCCGGATCTCGATGTCGTCGGGGAGCGACGGGGCGGGGCCCGCGAGCAGTTCGCCTTCGTCGGCGTCCTCCTCCCCCAGCCAGGCCGCGAACCGCTCGGGCGGCAGGACGTACGGCATCCGGTCGTGAACGGTCTCGATCGCCTCGCCCATGGCGGGACAGGTGAGGACCGTGAAGGTCAGGAGGTTGAGGTCGCCTTGGCGCGGTTGCTTCGATGCCTGGGAGACGTCCATGTACCACGTCTCCCAGAGGCCCGCGAGGACGACGCCGCCGGGCCGGGTGAAGAAGTAGGGCTGCTTGCCGCCGCCGGGGAGCTTGCGCCACTCGTACCAGCCGTCGGCCGGGACGAGGGCGCGGCGGGACGCGAAGGCCCGCCTGTAGGCCCGCGACGTGGCGACGGTCTCGATGCGGGCGTTGAACATGCGGGTGCCGATGGCGGGGTCGGAGGCCCAGGGCGGCACGAGGCCCCAGCGAGCGAGTTCGACGACGCGCTCGTCCTTGGACCTGGAGCGGCGCACGATAGGCGCCGGCGTCGTGGGCGCGATGTTGTACCGCGGCTCCCAGGCACCGGCGATGAGGTCTTCGGCGTCGAAGAGCGCGGCCATGTCCGAGCTCGACTTGCTGTTGGCGTACCTTCCGCACATGCCCTCACGGTAAACCCTGCCACCGACACTCCGGCTCCTCAATTCCGGGACGCCGCCCGCGGCGGCCCCATCCGCGCCACCCCCGATCCGCCGACCTTCGAGTCCGCAGCTCGCGGGCCTCTAGAATGGCGGCGTGAACGCAACCACCGCCCCGAAGAAGCGCCGCTGGGAGACTCCTTACGCCGAGGCCGAGCTCGACGCGGTCGTCCGCGTGCCCGGCTCGAAGTCGATGACGGCCCGCGCCCTCATCCTCGCCGCGCTCGCTTCCGGTCCTTCCACGATCCGGCGGCCCCTCATCGCCCGTGACTCCCTGCTCATGGCCGAGGGGCTGCGGTCCATCGGCGTCGCGGTGGACACGGGCGACGACGAGCTCTGGACCATCACACCGGGGGTCTTCGAGGGCGGCGGCGAGGTCGACTGCGGGCTCGCCGGGACCGTGATGCGGTTCCTGCCTCCCGTCGCGGCGCTCGCGGACGGCCCGGTCGCCTTCGACGGCGACCCGCACGCCCGCAAGCGCCCCAACGACGGCGTCATCAAGGCGCTCCGGGACCTCGGTGTCGCGATCGACGACGGCGGGCGGCTCGCCCTGCCGTTCACCGTGAACGCCCACGGCAGCGTCAAGGGCGGGGCGCTCGACATCGACGCTTCCAAGACCTCGCAGCTGGTGAGCGCGCTCCTGATGGCCGCGCCCCGCTTCGAGCAGGGCCTCGACCTGCGCCACGTCGGCGATCGCCCGGTCCCGAGCCGCCCCTACCTCGACATGGTCGTGCACATGCTGCGCCAGGCGGGGGCCGAGGTCGACGACTCCGAGCCGAACCGCTGGCGGGTCGCGCCCGGCGAGCTCGAGGGCCGCGAATGGGTCATCGAGCCCGACCTGCAGAACGCCGCGCCGTTCCTCATCGGGGCCGTCGCCGTCGGCGGCCGGATCACCGTCGAGGGCTGGCCGACCGAGACCACGCAGGCCGGGGACAAGATCCGCGACATCCTCGTCCAGCTCGGCTCCCGCGTCGAGTGGAGCCGCGGCGGCCTCACCGTCGTCGGCGCGCCCTCGGTGCCGCCGATCGAACTGGACCTCGCCGACGCCGCCGAGCTGACGCCCACGCTCGCCGCGCTGTTCGGCGTCAACAAGGGCCCCTTCGCGATCCGCGGTGTCGCCCACATCCGAGGCCACGAGACCGACCGGGTCTCCGCGCTCGTGACCGAGCTGCGCAAGATCGGCGCGGACGTCGACGAGTTCGAGGACGGCTTCCGCGTCAACAAGGGCGGCCACACCACCGGCACCTGGGAGACCTACGACGACCACCGCATGGCCCACGCGGGTGCCGTGGCCGGACTGGTCATCCCCGGACTCAAGCTCTCCGACGTCAACTGCGTCTCCAAGACCTGGCCGGACTTCGCCGAGGTGTGGGAGCAGTCGGTCCTCGGACACGGGAACGCCGAGCCGAGCGAAGGGGCTGACGCTTAGTGCCGCAGCCGGACTGGGATGCCGAGGACGACGAGAAGTGGGACGAGGACGACGTCAGGGTGCGGCCGACCCGCCGCTCCCGGCCGCGCACCAAGATCCGCCCCAAGCACGAGCACGCGCAGGAGGGCTTCGTCACCGCGGTCGACCGCGGCCGCTACACCTGCCTGGTCGACGGCGTCATCGTCACGGCCATGAAGGCCCGTGAGCTCGGCAAGCAGTCCATCGTGGTCGGCGACCGCGCCGCGCTCGTCGGCGACCGCTCCGGCGACCCCGGCACCCTCGCCCGGATCGTGCGGATCGAACCGCGCCACGGGGAGCTGCGGCGCTCGGCCGACGACGAGAACGCCACCGAGCGCGTCGTCGTCGCCAATGTGGACCAGCTCGTGGTCGTCGCCAGCCTCATCGACCCGCCGCTGCGGTACGGGTTCGTCGACCGGTGCCTCGTCGCCGCCTACGACGCCGGGGTCGCGCCGGTGCTGTGCCTGACCAAGCACGACCTCGCGCCCGAGCTCGTCGCCGAGGTCCGCTCCTACTACTCCCAGCTCGACCTCACCATCACCGCCACCGAGCCCGACGCGCCGCTCGACGACCTCGTGGCGCTCCTGCGCGACAAGGAGAACGTGTTCTTCGGGCACTCCGGCGTCGGCAAGTCGACGCTGGTGAACCGGCTCGTGCCCGGGGCCGGGCGCGCCGTCAGCGAGGTCCGCTCCATCGGCAAGGGCTCGCACACCTCGACGAGCACGGTCTCGTTCGCGCTGCCCGGCGGCGGCTGGGTCATCGACACGCCCGGTGTGCGCTCGTTCGGACTCGCCCATGTCACCGCCGACTCGATCCTGAAGGCCTTCCCCGAACTGGAGGAGGTCGCCCAGGACTGCCCGCGAGGGTGCACGCACACGCCCGAGATCGGCGACTGCGCCCTCGACGCCGCGATCGGCCCCGACGACCCGCGAGCGGGCCGCCTCGCCTCGTTCCGGCGCGTGCTCGCGTCTCTCCACGAGGCCGACACCAAGAACTAGCCGCGTTCATCTGTTCGTCGCCTCGCTGGTCGGCGCCTCTGTCGGGGCCTCGTTAGGATGAGCCCATGCCCACCTCCAGCTACAACGACGATCTCGGCCTCGCGCACCTGCTCGCGGACAGCGCCGCCCAGATCGGCAACAGCCGGTTCCGGTCCTCCGACCTGCGGGTCTCCTCCAAGCCGGACATGACCGAGGTCAGCGACGCGGACACCACGATCGAGGAGGTGCTGCGCTCGACCCTCGCCCGCGCCCGCCCCCGGGACGGGATCTTCGGCGAGGAGTTCGGTGACAACCCAGGGGCCTCGGGCCGCAAGTGGGTCATCGACCCGATCGACGCCACCCGCAACTACGTTCGCGGCGTGCCGATCTGGGCCACGCTCATCGCCCTGTTCGACCGGGGCGAGCCGGTCGTCGGCGTCGTGAGTGCCCCCGCGCTCGGGCGCCGCTGGTGGGCCATGAAGGGCGCGGGCGCGTTCGCCGGACGCGACCAGCGCGCGGGCAAGCGGATCCACGTCTCGAAGGTCGGGAAGCTCTCCGACGCCTCGGTGAGCATCTCCTCGATCACCGGCTGGGCCAAGCTCGACCGTCAGGGCGCGATGCTGGGGCTGCTCCACGAGGCGTGGCGCGAACGCGGCTTCGGCGACTTCTACTCGTACTGCCTGCTCGCCGAGGGGGCCGTGGACATCGCGGCCGAACCCGAAGTGGCCCTTTGGGACCTGGCGCCGCTGGCGTTGATCGTCGAAGAGGCGGGCGGGACGTTCACGGATCTGCGAGGACGCGCGGGTCCCGACGGCGGCTCCGCGCTCGCGACGAACGGGCTGCTGCACGAGCAGGCTTTGGAGCGCTTGAAGATCCGGGAGCTGTAAGACGAAGCGGAAGGGGGCGTGACCGCAACGGTCACGCCCCCTGTTTCTCATGTCGTCTAGCGGTGCGCTGCCAGGAACTTGAGTTGCTCGCCGCGCTGCAGGATGCCGCCGCCTTCGTGGCCGTTCCACGGCCACACGGTGATCCGCTTCTCGCCCTGCCAGCGGTTGTAGGCCGCGAACACGGTGGAGGGCGGGCAGACGTCGTCCATGAGGGCGACCGAGTAGAGCGCGGGGGCGGTGCCGCGGGCGGCGAAGTTGAGGCCGTCGAAGTAGTCGAGGGTCGCGAACGCCCGCTCCTCGCTCAGGCGCTGGCCCGAGAGGAATTCACCGATCTCCTTGTAGGGATAGGAGTCGGTGATCGTGGCGGCGCGGCGGAAGTAGGTCAGGAACGGCACGTCGATCATCGCGCCGGCGAGGTCGTCGCGCAGCCCTCCGACGGCCTGGGCGATGCCGCCGCCCTGGCTGCCGCCCGCGACCACGATCCGGTCGGGGTCGATCCCGTCGAGGCCCTTGGCGACGTCGACGGCGCGGACCGCGTCGGTGAAGACGCGCCGGTAGTAGTAGTGCTCGGGGTCTTCGATGCCCTGGGTCATCCAGCCCTTGTTGGTGGGTCCGGTGGTGCCGTAGGGGTCGCCGGTGTCGCCGGGCTGCCAGTTGCCGAAGCCCTGGCCGCGGGTGTCCATGACGAGGTGGGCCCAGCCGGCGGCGGGATAGGTGGTGTGCGCCCACGGGTAGGAGCGGCCGCCGGAGTAGCCGATGTACTCGACGACGCAGGGAAGCGGGCCTTCGACGCCCTTGGGCTTGACGAGCCAGGCCTTGATGGGGTGGCCGCCGAAGCCGGCGAAGACGACGTCGTGGACCTCCACCTGGACCAGGTCGGTCGCGAACGGTTCAAGCCTGACGTCGAGGTCGTGGGTGGCCGCGTCGGTGAGCGTGGACTTCCAGAATTCGTCGAAGTCGGCCGGTTCGGGCACCTCCGGGCGGTATTCGCGAAGCTGTTCAAGGGGAAGGTCGAAAAGAGCCATGGAGAGTTTGTAGCACGACCAAACGAACTATTGCAATCGCAACCGCTTGCCCTGCCACTCTCACCGGGTGAGCATATCGATTCATTTCCCTTCATTTCGGCGTGCGGGCGCTGCAGCGGCCACGAGCGGTCTGGGCGTCTGGGCGTCTGGGCGTTGGGCGACCCAGTACGCCGGCGCAGAAGAGCCCGCCCTCGATCAGGTCGCTCCCGCGCAGGACGGCCCGCTCGGATGGCCGAGCCAGAACGGCGGCGTCACCGGCGGCCCCGAAGAGGTCGCCGCCCCCGGCACCGACGAGTTCCCGGCCGCGATCGGTGAAGGCGGACTCATCGTCCGTCTCGGCGACGAGATCACGATCTCGGGGATGAACGACTGGGACCCGCATCGGCGAGGGCGACTCGGCACCGGGCCGCCTCGTCGCGATGGACAACGTCCTCGACGGCCCCGGGGAGATCCTCACCGCGGGCTCGGTCGACACCGCGCTGCCGTACGAGTACGCGGCCGACGCGGCCGACGCCGTGCCGGGCATCGTCGGCGAGGGCGCCGGCGCGAAGTAGCCCCACGCGCCTCTGCGCGCCACACGCGCCAGACGGGGCCGACGGCGTCTCGCCGGCCCCGTCGCTTTATATTTTGGACGGACTCACTGCAACTGCTTGCCAAGATTCTCGGGAGAGCGCTAACATCCTCACATCGAGCGTCATCGATGTCTTAGTCTCTCATCCCCTCCGAAAGGATCTCTGCTCATGGGGAACATCCTCGACGGCCGGTACTCCCGGCGCCGATTCTGGAAGGTCGCGGGCCTCACCGCGGCCGTACCCGCCGCCGCGAGCGCGGGACTCCTGGCCGCGAGCCCGGCACACGCGGTCCAGACCGGCACGTGGTACCACCTCAAGTCCCGGCACTCCGGCCTCGTCCTCGACGTGCTCAACGCGAGCACCGCGGGCGGCGCCGAGATCGTCCAGTACAACCAGACGGGCGGCACCAACCAGCAGTTCCGCTTCCTCGACTCCGGCGGCGGCTACTACCGCATCCAGGCCCGGCACTCGAACCTGGTGTTCGACGTGTGGGAGTGGAACGCCGAGAACGGCGCGACCATCGCGCAGTGGAACGACCTCAACGCCACCAACCAGCAGTGGCTGGTGAACGAGTCCGGCGGCTACGCCACGTTCGTCAACCGGTTCTCCGGCAAGGCCCTCGACGTCTGGGAGTGGTCGTCCGCGGCAGGCTCCCGCATCTCCCAGTACGACGCGACCGGCGCGGTGAACCAGCAGTGGCAACTCGTGCCGGTCGGCACGCAACAGACCGGCGGGCTGGCCGGCTGGGCGACCCAGAACGGCGGCACGACCGGCGGCGGCAGCGCCTCGCCGGTCACCGTCACCTCGGCCTCGGCGTTCGCCTCGGCGGTGTCCGGCGACTCCGCGAAGGTCGTGCGCGTCAGCGGCACCATCGCCCTGTCGGGCATGGTCCGCGTCGGATCGAACACCACGATCGTCGGCAACTCCGGCGCGACCTTCACCGGCGGCGGGCTCAACATCAGCGGCGACCGGAACGTCATCATCCAGAACATGACCTTCCGGGACTACTCCGACGACGGCATCAACGTCCAGGAAGGCTCGACCAACATCTGGATCGACCACAACACCTTCCAGCCCGGCTACGACGGGGCCTGCGACATCAAGCGCGCGTCCGACTTCGTGACCGTCTCCTGGAACCGGTTCAACGGCACCGACAAGACCTGCCTGCTCGGCCACTCCGACTCGAACGGAAGCCAGGACCGCGGACACCTGCGAGTGTCCTACCACCACAACTACTTCAACGGCACCAACCAGCGCACGCCACGGGTCCGCTTCGGCAACCCGGTGCACGTCTACAACAACTACTACCGCAACATCGGCTCGTACTGCGTCGCGACGACCATGGAGGCCGGCGTCATCTTCGAGGGCAACTACCTCGAGAACTGCAACCGAGCCGTCGACCTCGGCCAGGGCGACTCGCCCGCGGGCCGGGTCGTCTCGCGCAACAACCACCTGGTCAGCTCCCCGACGCCCGTCTCCAGCGGGTCCGTCGGCAGCGTCCCGTACTCGTTCTCCCTCGACACGCCCTCGCAGGTCGCGTCGATCGTGAGCGGCGGCGCCGGAGCACGTTAGACGACCGGTCGAGCCGTCGGGCCCTCGGCGTCGCCGTCGGGGGCCCGGACTCCGTGAACGCGGTCAGCGCTGCCGGCGCACCGAGTCGCGGCGGAACCAGCCGTACTCCTGGACCGTATTCGGGTAGTACGACCACGGGAGCGTGAAAATGTGGCCGTCGATCGCTCGGAACTGCTCGACGGCCTCCCCGTGCCGGCCGAGCCGATTCAGGAAGTACGCCAGCACATGCCTGACCTGGCGGACGATGTGGGAATCCACCTCGCCGAATGAGGACAACTCCTCCAGGCAGGAATCGACCGCCGACTTCACCTGGCGCGTCCGGTATTGCCTGTGCGCCGTCAGCCCGTGCTGCTCGAACGCCGCGATCAGGGGGAGCACACTGAGGAACGTGCCCTTGGGTGCGTTCTCGGCCGCCGCGACGGCGAAGGAGCGCGCCTTGTCGTGCGAACCTCGCCACTTCGCGCACCAGTACTGGAGCGCTGACAGATGACCGTCGAACCCGTGGGGGTGCCTGCTGGTGAACTCCTCCCAAAGGTTCTCCATTGCGCTGTGGGACCAACCTCGCCCTCTCGCGATGCGCAGCATGTATCGGTATGGTGTCGGGTCCTCTGGAGCAGCGGCAATCGCCTGCTCCATGAGTCCTTCGGCCAGCTCGATGTAGTGCCGAAAGCCATGAATCTGCTTGTCGGTGAGGTGTCTGGCGCGCAATGCCCCGCGCACCTCCCAGGCGTACCTGACCGTTCTGTTCGCACGGACCAGCAGCGCTCCCGGATTGTCCGGTTCGGACTCCTCCCACTCCTTGAGCCACGAGTCGTTCTTCACTGCGGCCTTGGAAAGGAGGTAGGTGACGTGTGATCGCTCGTCCCATCGCCGCCAGGTCTGGTCGAGCAAGGCAGCCGCCGTCCGCCAATCTCCGGCACTCGCGGCCTTGTCGATTTCGAGCTCGGTGTCGGAGGGCGGCATGAACCGCTGAGTGTCGAGATCGCGGAGGGCAGTGAATCCGGTGAGTGGGTGTGGTTCGTAATCCGCCTTCAGTTCAGCGGGGTATGTGCCCGTGAGCAGGCGGGTCGCCGCGTCCGAGGCTTCTGGGCCTTTGAAGATCGTGAGGTAGGCCAGATAGCGGATCTGGATGTACTGGGGCAAGTGTCGGAGCATGTCGTTCCTCTTTTATGGGGGGAGAGGAAACGCTATCAGCCCCAGTCGTGACGTCCGCGGACCCGTTGCGGGGCCCGCGGACGTCGCCCCAGTCAGGCCCAGGGCAGGCCGAGTTCGCTGAAGAGCTTTCCTTGGCGTGCGGCGTCTTCGACCGCCTGGTCGGCTCCCTTGAGGATGGTCACCCCGTCGTTCGGGAGCTCAGTGCCGCTGACGCGCTCGAGGTGCTCGGCGTCGACGAGGCGCGGGATCGGGTCGTTCAGGACGCGTTCCAGGACACCGGTGAAGGTCTTCGCCCGGCGCAGACCCGAGATGAGGCCGACGCCCTTGTTGCGGTGCGCCAGCAGGTTGTCGAGCAGGTCCGTGCGGCCGTACTGCTTCGGCTCCGACTCACCGGGCAGGAGGAGCCGGTCGGTCGGGTACTCGAACCAGGCCTCGCCCTTGGTGCCGCGCACGTACACGTCGCCTTCGAGCTTCCGGTCGCCGCAGAGCGTCACGGCCACCGTGATCTGCACGCCGTTCTTGTTGGTCGCGCGCCAGACGGCGGTGTCGTCCACTTCGATGTTCTCGCGGGTGCGCAGGCGCTCGAGCTCGATCTCGCCGTCCAGCGGCCAGTCCCCCGCCAGCGCGATGGCCTCCTGGGAGGCGTGCGCGAACGGATTGGCGAGGGCGCCGTCGGCGATGAGGGTGCCGTTCGCCTCTCGCTTTCCGGCCCAAGGGGAGCGGCGGTAGTAGGAGTCGGGGCGGCGCCAGGAGCCCGCGACCGAGACGGCTTCGACGTCGCCGAGCTCTCCGGCTTCGATGGCGTCGCGGAGGGCGTTGAACGCGTGGGAGCCGAGGGCTTGGAAGCCGACCTGGACGTTGCGGCCGGTCTCGGTCATGACCGCGTAGAGCGCGGCGTATTCGGCGAGGTTCGCGACCGGGGGCTTCTCGAGGTAGACGTCGGCGCCGTGGCGCATCGCGGCGCTGGCGATGGGCAGGTGCGTGGGGGGCGGGGTGGCGATGATGACGACGTCGGGGTCGGTGGCGTCGAGCATGGCCTGGTAGTCGTCGAAGACGGGGAGGTCGCCGACGGGGATGGCGTCGTCCTCGTAGATCTCGGCGGTGTCGCACAGGGCCACGAAGTCGAGTTCGCCGCTGCGGCGGCGGGGTTCGAGGTTGTGGCGGTGGTGCAGGCCGTATCCGTTGGCGCCCACGAGGGCGATGCGGGGCGTGCGGGTCTCGGTCACAAGTGCTCCAGTGTGGTGGCGACGCCGTGCCGGTCGAGTTCGCGCAGCCATTTGGCGGCGGCCCGGCGCAGCTGGTGGTTGTCGGCGACGGTTTCGGGGACGATCTGGTGGAGCCCGAGGATAGCGTCGACGCGTGCGGCGGGGTTGGCCCCGGCGGCGGTGAGGCTCTGGCGGATGGCGTCTTTGAGCGGGTCGTCGAGCGGCAGTTCGGTGCCGTTGTCGCTCTTGCCTGCGCAGAAGCGGGTCCAGGCGGCGAGCGGGAGCGCGATGAGGTCGAGGTCGACGCGTGCTTCGGCGAGGTCGGCGATGGTGGCGAAGAGCCGCTGCGGGAGCTTCTGGGAGCCGTCCATGGCGATCTGGAGGCATCGGTGGCGGATGCCGGGGTTCCTGAAGCGGTCGAGGACGCCTTCGCCGTATTCGACGGTGTCCTGCCCGTCGGGCGGGGTGAGGCTGGGCGCGATCTGCTCGGCGATGAGCCAGCGGGCGAACGCCTCGGCGCCGGGGAGGGCGAGGGTGTCGCTGATGGTCTCGATGTCGGCGAGCGCGCCGAGGTAGGCGAGGGTGGAGTGGACGCCGTTGAGGGTGCGGAGTTTCAAGCGCTCCCATCCGGCGACGTCGTGGGTGTAGGTGGCGTCCCAGGCGGGGCGGGGTCCGGCGAAGTCGTCTTCGATGACCCACTGGGTGAAGGGTTCGGCTTCGACGGCGGCGAGGTCGGTGACGCCGAGTTCGCCGAGGGCCCTTTCGTAGGTGGTCTTGGTGGAGGCGGGGACGATGCGGTCGACCATGCTGGAGGGGAAGGTGACGTGCTCGTCGGCCCAGGCGAGCGTGGCCGGGTCGAGGAGGGGTTCGACGGCGGCGCGGGTGGTCTTGCCGTTGTCGGGCAGGTTGTCGCAGCAGAGGACGGTGAGGGGTGGTCCGCCTTGGGCGGCGCGCTTCGCGAGGCCTTCGGCGAGGAGGCCGGGGACGCCGTTGGGGTCGCGGTAGGCCTTCTCGGTGACGGTGAGGGTGACGACGTGGGTGGTCTCGGCGGCGACGAGGTCCACGGCCCGCCGGTGTTCGGAGGCGATGTGGACGGTGTCGACGATCGAGCCTATGACGCGCGTCGAGGCGCCCTCGGGGCCGAGGGTCGCGACGGAGAAGAGGCCGTCCTGCTCGGCGAGGGCGTCGATGACGTCGCGGGAGCGGGGTGCGGCGACGGTGATGCCCCAGTCGGTGTCGTCGGTGTAGACGGCCTGGTGGGCGCGGTGGAAGGCACCGGCACCGAGGTGGAGGACGCCGGAGGTCTGGGGGCGGTCCCCGGGGACTTGCACGTCCCCGGGGAGCCGCTTCAGGACGGAGTTGTTCAGCACCTCTCTCACGGGCGCCGCCATGCCGGGCCGTTCGGGAACGAGAATTCCGCGATGGATTCGTCCTTGAGCGTGACCGAGTACCCGGGCTGGGTGGGCAGGCGGTAGCGCCCGTCGACGACCGTGACCGGGTCGGTGTAGTGCTCGTGCAGGTGGTCGACGTACTCGATCATGCGGCCCTCCAAGGTCTTCCCCACTCGAAGGTATTCGAACATGCCGAGGTGCTGCACGTATTCGCAGAGGCCCACGCCGCCGGAGTGCGGGCAGACGTCGACGCCGTGCTTGGCGGCCATGAGGAGGGTGGCGAGGACTTCGGGGATGCCGGCGACGCGGCAGGCGTCGATCTGGCAGACCTGGATGGCCTCGGCCTGGAGGAGCTGTTTGAAGATGACGCGGTTGGCGGCGACTTCGCCGGTGGCGACGCGGATCGGGTTGACGGCCTTGGCGATCCTGGCGTGGCCGAGGATGTCGTCGGGGTGGGTGGGCTCTTCGATCCAGTAGGGGTCGAAGGCCGCGAGGTGCTTCATGTTCTCGATGGCTTCGGGGACGGACCAGATCTGGTTGGCGTCCATCATGAGCAGGCGGTCGGGGCCGAGGACGTCGCGGATGATGCCGGCGCGGCGCACGTCGTCGGCGACGTCGGGCGAGCCGACTTTCATCTTGGCGGCGCTCCAGCCTTCGGCGACGGCCCGCTCGGTGAGGGCGCGGACCTTGTCGTCGTCGTAGCCGAGCCAGCCGACGGAGGTGGTGTACGCGGGGAAGCCGTCGTTCTGGAGGACCTTGAGGCGGTCCTCGTAGCCGATGCGGCCTTCGTCGAGGATCGCTTCGGCTTCGGCGGGGGTGAGCTCGTCCTCGATGTGCCGGTAGTCGATCTGGGCGGCGAGTTCGGCGGAGTCCATTTCGGCGAGGAGCCGCCACATGGGCTTGCCTTCGAGCTTGGCGCGCAGGTCCCAGACGGCGTTGACGATGGCGCCGACGGCCATGTGGGTGGCGCCCTTCTCGGGGCCGAGCCAGCGGATCTGCGGTTCCTGGATGATCGAGCGAGAGAACTCGACGGGGTTGGCGAAGATCTCCTCGACGGTCTTGCCGGTGACGAGGTGCGCGAAGGCCTTCACGGCTTGGGCGACGATCTCGGTGCCGCGTCCGCCGGTGAAGGTGAAGCCGGTGCCGGTGGGGCCGCCGTCGGTGAACAGCTCGACGTAGCAGGCCGAGTAGTCGGCGCGGTTGATCGAGTCCGAGCCGTCGCCGGCGGTCGCGGTCGGGAACCGCACGTCGTGGACTTCGAGGCGTTCGATCCGCGTCCTCGGCGATGCTTGCGAGCCGTAGGTCTGCACCCTCGGCGATGCTTGCGAGCCGTAGGTTTGCTCCGTCACTGGGCATCCAATCCATAGATCTTGCGGGGCTGGTGATAGGCGAGGTCGATGGCGACCTCGGCGGCTTCGTGCTCGGTCATCCGGTGCTCGGCGACGAGGCGGGCCAGGTAGGCGGCGTCGATGCGGCGGGCCACGTCGTGCCGGGCGGGGATGGAGCAGAACGCGCGGGTGTCGTCGACGAACCCGGCGGTGTTGTAGAACCCGGCGGTCTCGTGCACGGCCTCCCTGAAGCGGCGCATGCCCTCCGGGGAGTCGAGGAACCACCAGGGCGCGCCGAGGAACACCGAGGCGTAGCCGCCCGCGAGCGGGGCGAGTTCGCGGCTGAACACGGTCTCGTCGAGCGTGTAGAGGACGATCCGGAAGCGCGGGTTGTTGCCGAACGCGTCGAGGAGGGGCTTGAGCGCCCGCGTGTACTCGGTGGCGTTCGGGATGTCGCCGCCGACGTCGCGGCCCCAGCCGTCGTAGAGCCACTGGTTGTGGTTGCGGTTCGAGCCCGGGTGGAGCTGCATGACCAGGCCGTCTTCGACGCTCATGCGAGCGAACTCGGTGAGCATGAGCGCCGGGAAGCGCAGGATCGAGTCCTCGTCGGCTTCGCCGTTGAGGGCCTTGGCGTAGATCTCGGCGGCGGCCTTCGGGTCGTCTTCGGTCGCCGCCGTGAGGTTGCCGTGGTCGGTGCAGGTGGCGCCGGCGTTGATGAAGTCCTGGCGGCGGGTGCGCAGGGCCGCGAGGAACCCGTCGAACGTGGACGTGTCCTCGCCGGTGAGCTCGGCCAGGCGCTCGACGCGCTCCTTCCAGCCGGGCCAGCCGGGTTCGATCATGTTGTCCGGCCGGAACGTGGTGACGACCTTGCCGCCCTTGCCGCCCCACCGGCGGCCGTCCGCGGCGGGCATGCCGGCCAGCGCGGCGTGCGGCTCGAGGGAGTCCACGGGGGATTCGGTGGTGGCGAGCACTTCGATGTTGAACCGGTCGAACAGGGCCCGGGGCCGGTAGGCGGGTTCGGTGAGGCGCGCGGAGAGGTGGTCGTAGAACTCGTCGGCGGTGTCGGCGCCGAGTTCCTTGTAGATCCCGAAGACCTCGGCGAAGGTGTGGTCGAGCCACATCTTGGAGGGGGTGCCGCGGAACAGGCGGTAGTGCTCGGCGAAGCGGCGCCAGATCGTGCGTCCGTCGATTTCGGAGGGGGTGCCGTCGACGGAGGGGACGCCCATCTCGGCGGGGGTCACGCCCTGGCTGTAGAGCATCCGGGTCAGGTAGTGGTCGGGGACGACGAAGAGGCGGGCCGGGTCGGGGAACGGCTGGTTCTCCGAGATCAGGCGCGGGTCGACGTGTCCGTGGGGGCTGACCAGCGGCAGGTCGACGGTGCGCTGGTGGAGTTCCCGGGCGATGGCGCGCGTGCGCTCGTCGGCCGGGAACAACCGGTCGGGGTTAAGACTCATCGGTGTTTACTCCGGTTTGGGGAGAGGCGAGCGAAGCGAGCCGGTTGGGTGGGGCGACGGGTGCGGGCCTCATCTGGGGTGTCCTATTTCAAGAGGTCGGCGACTTCGACCGGGAGTCCGGTCTCGATGGAGGCGTTCGCGGCGAGGCCCGCGGCGAGGGCGTTCACGCCGTCCTGCGCGTTGGCGGAGCGGTCGTGGGGGTCGGTGTCGCCGTCGAAGAGGACGCCGAGCATGACCTTGTCGCCGCCGCCGTGCCCGGCCCGCTGGTATTCGCCGAGGTCGATTCTCTGAGGCTTGGTCCAGAAGGGGTGGAGGGTGAGCTCGTACCAGCCCTCTTCGGGGGCGGCGTGGGTGCCGTGGAGGCTGGCGCCGTTGGGGCCCTTGAGGGCCGGGTTCACGTGGTCGTTCTCGACGACGAGGAGTTCGAGGCGGCCCTGGGTGCCGTTGAAGTGCACCCGGTAGCCCTCCCAGGGCGAGTAGGCGGTGAGCCGGTAGGAGAGCGTGACGCCGGAGTCGTAGTCGACGAGGGCCATCATGTCGTCGTAGATGGTGACGCCGGGCGCGAACACGGACTGGTCGCGGATGTAGCCGTCCTCGTCCTCGGCGTCGAGGTACATCTCCTTGAGGCCGGGGCTGTCCTCCATGTGGAGCGCGAACGGGTCGTCGGAGGCGAGGAGGGAGCCGTGGACGCGGGCGTAGCCGCGGTCGTGGCCGTTGCGCTTGCCGTTCTCGCCGTAGAAGGCGAGCTTGCCCTTGGCGAAGGCGCGCACGGGCGCGGCGTCGAGCCACCAGTTGACGAGGTCGAAGTGGTGGCCGGACTTGTGGACGAGGAGGCCGCCGGAGTTCTCGGCCACGCGGTGCCAGCGGCGGAAGTAGTCGGCGCCGTGGCGGGTGTCGAGGAGCCAGTCGAACCCGACGGAGGTGATCTCGCCGATGGCGCCGTCGCGCAGGAGTTCGGCGACCTTCTCGTGCAGGGGGTTGTAGCGGTAGTTGAAGGTGACGGTGACGGTGCCCTTCGACCGTGCTTCGGCCTCGATGATCACGGCGGCGTGCTCGCCGGTGGTCGTCAGCGGCTTCTCGCAGATGACGTCCTTGTCGGCGGCGAGCGCGGCGAGGAGGTACTCGTGGTGCGTGGCGTCGACCGAGGTGACGATGACGGTGTCGGGGTCGGTCTCGGCGAGGAGCTTGTCGAAGTCGGCTGCGGCGTAGGCGGCGGGGGCGGGGTGGCCCGCTGCCTCGATCGCCTCCATGTGGCGGGCGATGCGCTTGGCGTTGGTGTCCGCGAGGGCGACGAGGCGGGCTTTGCCGCTCCGCTCGGTGATGGCCTTGCGGTACATCGTGGCGCGTGAGCCGGTTCCCACGAGGGCATAGCGATGCGGCGTGCCAGGCATGTGACTCCTTCGTCGGCGAGTTTTGGTAAACGCTATCGGAGAAACTTGCCGCAATCAAGAGCCGGATCTGGCTGGGCTTATTTCGGCGTGGCTTTCGTAAAGGGGGGCTTGACGACTCGAATTGGCAACCGGCGGCCACGCACGTCCAGTTCAAGCTCGGCCCCGGGCTTGTACCCCGCGTCGAGCAGGGCCAGCGCCACACCCTTCTTCAGAGTCGGCGCATGCGTACCCGATGTGGTCTCCCCCACGATCTCGTCGCCGTCCATGACCGACATGTGGGCGCGCGGCACCCCCTTGCCCGTGGCCTCCAGGCCCCAGAGCTTCCGCTTCGGCCCTTCGGCGCGCTCCGCTTCCAGCGCCTCCTTGCCCCAGAACTCGGGCTTGTCCCAGCCGATCGCCCAGTTCAGGCGCGCCTGCACCGGCGTGATGTCGAGGCTCAGGTCCTGGCCGTGCAGCGGGTAGCCCATCTCCAGGCGCAGCGTGTCGCGCGCGCCGAGCCCGCACGGGACCGCGCCCGCGACGAGGATGCCGTCCCACAGGTCCACGGCCGCCTCGTTCGGCACGACCAGCTCGAAACCGGTCTCGCCCGTGTAGCCGGAGCGGCAGACGATCACGTCGGCCGTGTCCACCAGATGCTCGCGGAAGGTCATGTACTCGTGGTCGTGCGGCAGGCCCAGGTACTCGAGGATGCGGGGCGACTCGGGGCCCTGCACCGCGATCACCGCGAAGCCGCGGTGCACGTCGCGCACCTCGATCCCCTCAGGGGCGGCCTCGCTCAACCGGCGCGCCACCTCAGCCGTGTTGGCGGCGTTGGGGATCAGGAAGATCTCGTCGTCCGAGAAGCGGTACGCGATGAGGTCGTCGACCACGCCCCCGGACGCATCGAGGCACAGCGTGTACTGCGCGCCGCCCGCCCCGATCCGGTCGAGGTCGTTCGCGAGGCACCGGTTCACGAACGCCGCCGCGCCCGGCCCCGTCACCCAGATCTTGCCCAGGTGCGAGACGTCGAACGCGCCCACCCGGGTGCGCACCGCCTGGTGCTCGGCGAGCACGCCGCTCGAGTACTGGAGCGGCATGTCCCAACCGGCGAACTCGGCGAACTTGGCGCCGTGGGCCAGGTGGCGTTCGTGCAGGGGCGAGGTGAGCAGTGTCTCCGACATGGGACAGAGACTATCGCGGCCGTCCCAGTGGCTAGGATCGGAGCATTTGGTCCCAAGAACAGCTAAGGATGGATCGTGACAGCTCTGATCTCCGCCTCGGGCACCGTGCTGCAAGCCGCCGAAGGCGATCCCGCAGCCGCTGAGGCCGACGTGCTCGTCGTCGGCGTCTTCTCCGGCGAGGACGCCCCCGTGATCCCCGAGAGCCTCGCGGGCGTCGACGCCGCCTTCGGCGGACGCCTCGCCGAGCAGCTCGCGGTCCTCGGCAACACCGGATCAGCCTCGTCGCTCACCCGCCTCCCCGCCCCTGACGGGCTCGCCGCGACGCTCGTCTACGCGGTCGGGCTCGGCGACGCCGACGACCTCGACGACGAGACCCTCCGCCGCGCCGCCGGCACCGCCGTGCGCGCCGCGTTCGGCAAGACGACCGCGGCCATCGCGTTCGAAGGCGACCCCGAGGCCACCGCCACCGGCGCGGCCCTGGGCGCCTACAAGTTCGAGGGCTACAAGACCGAGGGGAACGGCGACGCCGCCCCCGAGGAGGTGCGGGTCTACGGTGCGAGCGAGGACACCGTCGCCGCGGTCGCCTCGATCGCCTCGAGCGTCGCCCTCGTCAAGGACTGGGCCGACGCCCCCGCGAACCTGCTGCGCCCGCCCACCTTCGCCGTCGAGATCGAGCAGGCCGCCACCGCGGCGGGCGTCGACGTCGAGATCCTGGACGCCGAAGCGCTCTCCGCGGGCGGCTACGGCGGCATCCTCGCCGTCGGCGGCGGCTCCTCCGCCGAACCGCGCCTGGTCCGCCTCACCTACCGGCCCGAAGGGGCGACCAAGCACGTCGCGTTCGTCGGCAAGGGCATCACCTTCGACTCCGGCGGCATCAACATCAAGCCCGGTGCGGGCATGTGGGACATGAAGGGCGACATGGCCGGAGCCGCGGCCGTGGTCGGCGCGACGATCGCCGCCGCGAAGCTCGGCCTCGGCGTCAACGTCACGTGCACGGTGGCGCTGGCCGAGAACATGCTCTCCGGATCCTCGTTCCGCCCCTCCGATGTGATCACCATCCGCGGCGGCAAGACCGTGGAGGTGCTGAACACCGACGCCGAAGGGCGGCTCGTGCTCGCCGACGCGATCTCGCGCGCCCTCGAGGACGAGCCCGACGCGCTCTACGATGTGGCGACGCTCACCGGCGGGCAGCTCATCGCCCTGGGGCGGCGCACCATGGGCCTCATGGGCACCGACACCGAGACCGAGCGGCTGCGGCGCATCGGCGAGGTCACCGGCGAGCACGGCTGGCCGATGCCGTTCCCCGAGGACATCGTGAAGCTCATGGAGTCGTCGATCGCCGACGTCTCGCAGTGCGCGACCGGCCTCAAGCGCGACGGCCACATGGTCCAGGGCGGGATCTTCCTGTCGAAGTTCGTGCCCGAGGAATTGCCGTGGGCGCACCTCGACATCGCGGGCCCGGCCGATTCGGACTCGTCTTACGGGTACATCGCGAAGGGCGCGACGGGTTTCCCGGTGCGCCCGCTGGTGGGGCTGCTCGAAGTGTGCGCCGCTAACCCACTTGTTGTGCGTGTGGGCCCGGCTGACGCCGGGCCCTCTTCTCGTCCGCGTGCCCTCACCACCAAGTGGCGGGACAGTGCGGTGAATATTGCGGAATCGTTGTGTTGCCGAGGGTCGAGATCGCTACTGCTGGCGCTGCTGCTCGAGCTTCCGACGAGCGTCGAAATCCCGCTTACGCTGCGGATATCCAGTCTTGGCGACCTCGTACACCGGGGTGTTGTACTTGCGGCCCAGGGCGAACGCGCCCGCCGGGCCGTCGACGCGGCGCCGCGTCCACTCACCGTCATGCGCGATGAGCATGACCGTCGTCTCAGTGACGGTGGTCTTCGGCTCGAGGTAGGCCTCGACACCGGTGCGCGTCTTGATGAAATCGATCAGATGCCGCTGGTCAGCGTTGTCAGAGGCACGGTCCAGCGTCCCCTTGCCCTGTTTCCTCTTCCGTCCGAACAAGCCCACGGCCGCTCCTCCCGCACCACTTGAGGCGTGAATTCCAAGCGTACACATGCGCTAGGACGCCTGTGTCCAGCCGCACACGAAGGGGACTTTCGGAATGCTCCCAGCAAGCGGTTGAATGGTGTTGCACACTCCAACCACAGGGTCTGGCCGATCAAGAGTCGTCGCCGGTGGAAGGATGGGCTCCGAACCTAAGCATCGTTAAGTGGGGAGAGCAATGAGCGACCCGAACGCAGGATACGACGTCGTCATCCTGGGCGGCGGCAGCGGCGGCTACGCCAGCGCGTTCCGCGCGGCTGAGCTGGGGCTGTCGGTGGCCCTGATCGAGAAGGACAAGGTCGGCGGCACCTGTCTGCACCGCGGCTGCATCCCCACCAAGGCGCTGCTCCACGCCGGCGAGGTCGCCGACACCGCTCGCGAGTCCGAGCAGTTCGGCATCCTGGCCGAGTTCAAGGGCGTCGACATGCCGGCCGTCAAGAAGTACAAGGACGACGTCGTCTCCAAGCTGTACAAGGGCCTCCAGGGCCTGGTCAAGGCCCACAAGGTCGAGTTCATCCAGGGCACCGGCAAGCTCGTCGGCCCGAACACGATCGAGGTCGACAACGGCCGGAAGGTCACCGGCCGCAACATCGTCCTCGCCACCGGCTCGTACTCCAAGACCCTTCCGGGGCTTGAGATCGACGGCGAGAAGGTCATCTCCTCCGAGCACGCGCTCGAGCTCACCGAGCTGCCGAACAAGGCCATCGTCATCGGCGGCGGCGTCATCGGCGTCGAGTTCGCCTCCGCCTGGAAGTCGCTGGGCGTCGAGGTCGAGATCATCGAGGGCCTCCCCCGCCTCATCGCGGCCGAGGACGCCGACTCGTCGAAGCAGCTGGAGCGCGCGTTCCGCAAGCGCGGCATCAAGTTCCACACCGGCAAGTTCTTCGAGAAGGTCGAGAGGACCGCCTCGGGCGTGCAGGTCACCATCGCGGGCGGCACCGTCGTCGAGGGCGACCTGGTGCTCGTGGCCGTCGGCCGCGGCCCCGTCACGGACGGCATCGGCTACCAGGAGCAGGGCGTCAACATGGACCGGGGCTTCGTCCTGGTCGACGACAACCTGCTGACGAACCTGCCGAACGTCTACGCCGTCGGCGACATCGTCCCCGGCATCCAGCTCGCGCACCGCGGCTTCCTGCAGGGCATCTTCGTGGCCGAGCACATCGCCGGTCTGCACCCGACCCCGATCGACGAGACCGGGATCCCGCGCGTCACCTTCACCGAGCCCGAGGTGGCCTCCATGGGCCTCAACGAGGACAAGGCGAAGGAGAAGTACGGGGCGGACAAGATCAAGTCGGTCAACTACAACCTCGCGGGCAACGGCAAGTCGAACATCCTCAAGACCCAGGGCTTCATCAAGCTCGTGGCGGTCGAGGACGGCCCGATCGTCGGCGTCCACATGGTCGGCGCGCGCATCTCCGAGCAGATCGGCGAAGCCGAGCTGATCTACAACTGGGAGGCCTACGCGAACGACGTCGCCCAGCTGATCCACATGCACCCCACCCAGAACGAGGCGATCGGCGAAGCGGCGATGCTGCTGGCCGGCAAGCCGCTGCACGCCCACGACTAATCCACAACCGCAGGAGTTGAACGAACGATGCCGACATCGGTAACGATGCCCGCTCTCGGTGAGTCGGTCACCGAGGGAACCGTCACCCAGTGGCTCAAGAAGGAAGGCGAGACCGTCGAGGTCGACGAGCCGCTCCTCGAAGTCTCGACCGACAAGGTCGACACCGAGGTTCCCTCGCCGGTCGCGGGTGTGCTGCTGAAGATCGTGGTCCCCGAGGACACGGACGTCGAGGTCGGCGGCGAGCTGGCGATCATCGGCGACCCGTCCGAGGTGACCGGGGACGCACCGGCGGCTCCGGCCCCGGCCCAGGAGCCGCTGCCCGAGCCTGAGCCCGAGGCGAAGACCGAGGCCGCTCCGGCCCCGGCTCCCGCCGCTGAGGCGCCTGCCGCTCCCGCCGCGGGTGCGGCCGAAGGCACGGAGGTCCTGCTCCCCGAGCTGGGCGAGTCGGTCACCGAGGGCACCGTCACGTCGTGGCTCAAGGCCGTGGGCGACACCGTCGAGGTGGACGAGCCGCTGCTGGAGATCTCGACCGACAAGGTCGACACGGAGATCCCGTCCCCGGCCGCGGGCACGCTGCTGGAGATCCGGGTCGCCGAGGACGAGACCGCCGAAGTCGGTGCCGTGCTCGCGATCGTCGGTTCCGGTTCGGCCGCTGCCGCCGCTCCGGCCCCGGCCGCCGAGCCGACCCCGGCTGTGAAGTCCGAACCCGAACCCGAGCCGGAGCCCGCTCCTGCTCAGGCCGAGAGCACGCCGACCAAGCCGGCCCCGGCCGCGCCGGAGACCGCTCCTGCGCCGGCAGCTCCCGCCGCGTCGAAGCCCTCGGGTTCCTACGTGACGCCGCTGGTGCGCAAGCTCGCCTCCGAGAACGGCGTGGACCTCTCCGAGGTCACCGGTTCCGGAGTGGGCGGACGCATCCGCAAGGAGGACGTCCAGGCCGTCATCGACGCCAAGAAGGCTCCCGAGCCCGCTCCGGCGGCTGCCGCCCCGGCCAAGGCCGCTCCGGCCCCGGCCGAGGTCAGCCCGCTGCGCGGCCGCACCGAGAAGATGAGCCGTCTGCGTCAGGCCGCCGCCAAGGCGCTGCTGAACTCGATGCAGTCCACGGCCCAGCTGACGACGGTGCGCGAAGTGGACGTCACGAAGGTGGCGAAGCTCCGCGCGGCCAAGAAGGACGAGTTCCTCGCCCGCCACGGCGTGAAGCTCTCCTTCCTGCCGTTCTTCTCGATCGCCGCGATCGAGGCGCTGCAGCAGTACCCGATCGTCAACGCCTCCATGAACATGGAGGAGAAGACGATCACCTACCCCGAGGCCGAGCACGTGGGCTTCGCGGTGGACACGCCGAAGGGCCTCATCGTCCCGGTCGTCAAGAACGCCGGCGACCTGAACATCCCGGGCCTGGCCAAGCGGATCGCCGATATCGCCAAGAAGGCCCGTGACGGCGGCCTGGCGCCCGACGACCTGTTCGGCGCCACGTTCACCATCACCAACACCGGTTCGGTCGGCGCGCTGTTCGACACGCCGATCGTCCCGCTCGGGCAGTCCGCGATCCTCGGCACCGCCGCGATCGTCAAGCGCCCCCGCGTGATCAACGACCCTGAACTGGGCGAGGTCATCGCGGTGCGATCGGTCATGCACCTGACGCTGAGCTACGACCACCGTCTCATCGACGGCGCCGACGCGGCCCGCTACCTCGAAGCGGTCACCAAGCGCATCGAAGAGGGCAACTTCGAACACCAGCTGGGCCTGTAAGGACAGTCGGAGACACCGGAAGGGGGGGGGGGGGGGGGGGGGGGGGCGGCCCCCCCCGGGGGGGGCCCCCCCCCCCAGCCCCTGCAAGCGGCCCTTCACCTACTGTGTCACACCCGGGCGGGGGCGCTGGGTTATCCCCCGCCCCCCCCCCTTCCGTCTGCGAACGCCGCACTCCTGCATCTGCAGGCGGACAGCACAAGTCGCACCTTCTACCCGTAACCGGCAAAGCGTGTCCTCGTTGTTCCTACAACCCACCTTTTGTGACCCCACGCGGAAGTTAGGAACTCGAATGTCGATCGAGTACAACGAACTCCTCGCCATGCTGATGGAGACACGCCCCGAATTCGCGACCGAACTGTACAACTGGACCGACGGCCCCGACCTTCCCGACTACGACGCCATCACGGTCTCCCGCAGAACGCTCACCCTGCCCGAGCAGTCGAACCGCCTCCGCGTCTGCGTCGCGGCGGACTACTCCAAAAACGGCGAGCGGGTCGTCGCCCTCCTGTTCGACGCCGTACTCGAACCCGATCCCGCCCAAGCCGAGTCGTGGCTGCGGTTCATGACGGACGCGCAGCGGACCTTGAGCTGCACGGTGGTGTTCGTGGTGCTGTGCCGTGACGCGCATACGGCGAGGTGGGCGCTCACGTACAGCGCCGTCGGCGACATCGGTTGCTATGTGCTGCCGGTGGTGATTCCCTCTTTGCTCGCGAACGCCTAGAATGGAACTCGGCCCTCGCCGCCGTCCCCACCACGGCAGCGAGGGCCGCTCGCACGCCAAAACCCGTTGCGGCACCGCCGAGGCCCGTCCACACTCATCCCCATGTCCCGATTCGGACCCACGGTCTCCTACGACGCCACCGCCGTCCGCGCCACCTGGTCGACGCTCCCCGCGTACGTCCAAGAGCGCATCATCGCCGAACTCGGCGGCAAGCCCGCCGACATCCGCATGGCCGGCGGCGGCTTCAGCAGCGGCTTCGCCGCCCGCGTCCGCACGGAATCCGGCGCCGAGCTCTTCATCAAGGCCGCGGGCCCGGACAACTCCTACGCAGTCCACGCCTTCCGCCAGGAAGCCCGCGTCAACCGCGCACTCCCCCAAGGCGTCCCGGCCCCGCGCTTCGAATTCGCCGAAGACGTCGAGGACTGGACCGTCCTCGGCTTCGAAGCCGTCGACGGCCGCGCCCCGACCCTCCCGATGAGCCCGCGCGACCTCGACCTCATGCTCGACGCCTGGGCCAAGGCGGCCGCCGCCCTCACACCCGCTCCTCAGGCGCTCCTCGACCTCGGCGTCAGCGCCCGGCCCGTCGACCACCAACTGCGCCAATTCGGCTTCGTCCACTCCGGCGGCATCGACCCGTTCCCGCTCCCGCCCGCCCTCGAAGGGCGCATCGACGAGCTCGCACGGCTCGAGCAGGGCATCGACGCGGCCTTGACCGCCGACTCCGTCATGCACTTCGATCTGCGCCCGGACAACATGATCGTCGGCGCCGAGCAAGCCTGGATCTGCGACTGGAACTGGGTCGAGGTCCACTCGACCTGGTTCGACACCGCGTGCTTCCTCATTGCGGCCCATGGCGACGGACACGACGCCGACGCCCTCTTCTGGGCCCATCCCACGGCAGCGGGCGTTACCGCCGACGAGCTCGACACCTGCCTCACCTCGATCATCGGCTACTACCTCAGCCAGGCCGTCCAACCGCTGATCCCGGGCGTCTCCCCGCACATCCGGGCCCACCAGCGCTGGAGCGGCCTCGCAGCGGCCGACTGGCTCGCCCGGCGCCGAGGCTGGTCGTGACCCGCTTCGGCGCCCCGCCCTCCCTCGACGCCACCGCGAACCGTCCCTCCTATGCGGACCTCCCTGCGCCGGTGCGCCACCGCATCGCGAGGGAGCTCGGCGACGAACCGGACTCGATCCGGATCGCGGGCGGCGGATTCACGAAGGGCTTCGCCGCTCGCGTCCGATCCGGTTCCGGGACGGAATACTTCATCAAGGCAGCGGGCCCGAAGACCCCAGAGGTGCAGGCCATGTACCGGCAGGAAGCCCGCTACAGCGCGGCGCTGCCGTCGGGCGTGCCGGCACCCGAGGTCGTCTTCACCGATGAGGTGGAGGACTGGACGGTCACCGGATTCGAGGCGGTGCAAGGCGATCCGGTCACCCTGCCCATGGCGCCGGAGACGGTGCGGCAGCTCCTCGACGCGTGGGCTCAAGCGGCCGACGCCCTCGACCCGCCCCCGACCGCGCTGGTCCAACTGGGCATCGGCGTGAAGACCGGACGGAGCCTCAAGGCCTTCAACGCAGTCGCCTCAGGCGAGCAGCCGCCCTTCGCCCTGCCGCCCAGACTCCAAGGCCGCATCGACGAACTCGCGGCGTTCGAAGCCCAGATCGACACCGTGATCGCCTCCGACCGAATCTCGCACACCGACCTCCGCCCCGACAACATGCTCATCGGCGACGGCCGGGCCTGGATCTGCGATTGGACCTCACCGCGCTATATGGCCCCCTGGGTCGACACGACCCTCATGCTGCTGACCGTCCACGGCGACGGACACGATGCCGACAGTCTCTTCTGGAGGCATCCCACCGCCGTCGAAGTCACCGACGAACAGCTCGACACCATGCTCGCGGCCATGACCGGAGGTCTGCTGCGCGGCTGGTCGGACCGCCCTGAGAACCTGATCTCCCCTGCGGTCGACCACATGATGCGCTGGTCGGGCCTGGCTGCGGCCGACTGGCTCGCGAATCGACGCGGCTGGTGATCACTCCTCGGCGAGCAGTTCCGACGCGCTCGATACGAACGGGGCCATGAACAGCCACGACTCGACGCGCGCGTCGTCGGTGCACGAGTTGAAGCGCTCGCGCTCGTCCTCGGTGAGGTGCACGCCGTTCCCGTCGAGGAACGCCAGTACCGCCCTCACCAGTCTCGCCCGCGTCGCGACCCGGACCGTTTCACGACCCGCCGCCCGGGCTTCGGCGCGGCGTTCAGGTGGCAGGTTCCTCATGGAGACACGCTAAGCGCCGGAGGAAGCAAGCCATGGAACCGCGAGCCCGTGTCGCCTGTCAGGTTCGGGACAAGCGTCACCGCGATCGGAAGGATATTCCATTATTCAGGAAATATCTCCCACATATTAGACCGCCCTCGGTAAGGTCGCCTCATGCCGAAAGAGACTGCGACCTACATCCACGGCCACCACGAGTCCGTCTTGCGTTCGCACGCTTGGCGAACGGCGGAGAACTCGGCGGCGTACCTGCTGCCGGAGCTGCGAGCGGACAGCACGATTCTCGACATCGGCTGCGGCCCAGGCACTATCTCGGCCGACTTCGCCGCTCGCGTTCCGGACGGTCACGTCACGGCAGTGGACTACGCACCCGGGATCGTCGAACAGGCCAGGAAGGAAGCCGAGTCGCGGGGCCTCGAGAACATGACCTTCGGGGTGGCGGATGTCCACGAGCTCCAGTACGCGGATGACAGTTTCGACGTGGTGCACGCCCATCAGGTGCTCCAGCATGTGGGCGATCCGGTCCAGGCGTTGAGAGAGATGCGGCGGGTAGCCAAGCCGGGAGGCGTGGTCGCGGTGCGCGACAGCGACTACCGGGCGTTCACCTGGTTCCCGGAGTCCGAGGTCCTGAGCAAGTGGCTGGACTTGTACGAGGAGGTCGCCCGAGCCGGCGGAGGCGAGCCGAACGCCGGCCGCATGTTGAAGGCGTGGGCGCTGCGAGCCGGTTTCGCCGAGGAGGCGGTCAAGGCCACGTCGACCACCTGGACCTTCAGCAACGAGCAGGAGCGAGATTGGTGGGGCGGCCTATGGGCCGACCGTGCGCTGCATTCCGACTTCGCCAAGCAGGCGCTTGCAGGCGGCCATGCCACAGATGAAGAGCTGCAAGCCATCTCAGAGGCCTGGAAGACCTGGGGAGAGAACTCGCAAGGTTGGCTGATGATCCCCCACGGCGAGATCCTGGCAAGAGTCTGACGGCCAGAAAGCCACACGGTCGGCGACGAAGCCCGTGGGGCGGACGGCAAAACCGTCCGCCCCACGGGCTTTCGAATGCCAGTGTGTCAGCACCAACTAGGGTTAGAACCGCTCTGCGGCCCGAAGCAACCCAGTGAAGTCACTGGCAGCCAGCGAAAAAATCGGAGAGGTGCCGCCGAGCTTGCTGTCCCGAAGCTGAAAGCCGACCGCAGCAACGCGCGCCTCAACACAGGCGTTTTCGCCAGCGCCACTTCGGCTTGACTTTCGCCACCCGTCTTGCCTCATCGTTGGAACTCCTTAATCGACCGCGCTCGCAGATGTCCCTCCTCGGTCACCTTGCGGAACTCGGCGACCGCCTTCGCCAGTTCGATGTACCTCGCCCCATCTGGGGCGTCGAAGTAGGCCAGGTCCGGGTCATCGTTCTCGGTGAACGATAGTACGTGGAACGGCACATCCAAACCCGGATGCGGTCCGGTTTCAAACGGTAGGTAACTCACCGTGACGTTCGACCTGGAATCGCATTCGACCAGGTAGTCGAGCTGCTCATCAGGACACCCTGAGCGCAGCACCGCCTCGCCGAGCAGGACATTGAGGCACACGGAGTCGCCTCGGGCTTCGAAATCCTGCTGCCGCTGGAGGCGCTGTTCGACCAACTCCTCGATCCGCGCCCTTGAGAAGCTCTCGATGCGCCCGAACAGCATCCTCATGTAACTCTCAAGCTGCAGCAGCCCGTGCACGAAGGTGGTTTCGTTCGAGTCGATCCGGCACGCGAGGCGCTCAAGTTCGATGTAAGCGTGGAAGCCGGACTTCGTCATCGCATCGATGGATTGCAGCCATGCGGTCTCATCGACAAGATCCCACAGGCGCTCCAACTCGGCCTGCTTCTCCATGGAAGCGCCGAAGAGCCTGGCGAGCGCACCGATGATCGGGAAGGTCAAGCCGGTCTTGTTCCCATTGGCGAAACGCTGATACGTGCGGGTGGAGCCCACTCTCCGTGCAATGCGCGAGTCCGATACGGGAATCCCGGCCGCGACACGCAGCTTCTCAGTCTCTCGACCCACCTGCCTGCGCAGGGCCGTTCCTGTTGCCATCGAACAAGTATCACAAGAATCGCGCAATGTAAAACCTCAACTGCGCGCCGGACTCCACTTGGCATATTGGCGCGACACGGCGCCATGTCTACGTGGCGCGCAATGGCGCAGCACTTCACAGCCAGGCCTCCACATGGGGTTCTGCTCTTGATTCGGCCTTGTAGATGGACCTACCTTCGTTGCATCGCACCTTCTTCACCAGAGGCTTCAGCGAACTGGAGGCACCATGCAGCACCCGAGCGTCGAGCGAGATCCGCGACCTTCGCCTGTCCCCCATGTGAACGAGATCGGCATTATCGCTTTCGAATCAATCCGCGTCCGATGCATCCTCGACCGCGACTGGGGCACGGTCATGTGCTTCCGCTTCTCTCCCGGCGAACCCTCCGACTACCTCGGAGTCCTCACCGGACCGGACACCGACTCGGCGAACCTCCACCTTGTCTCCGAATCCCGCTGGCGCTTCCCGACTCCGGAACTCCGCGAGGCACTTCGCCAAACGGTCCTCGCCCTCTACCGCAGCTGGAGAGCCCAGACTCAGGTTCAAACCTGACTCAGACGCCTCGCAGCCCGGCCACACCCAGGGAGCCGGAGCCGAGGCACTTCAAGGCCGCGTCCGGTGATGGTGGGTCCCCGGGCGCGGCCACTCCGACTTTCGCAGGTTGTGTCCTGTGTCATTCGAACATAGAAACTGTCAGTGGCCGTCTCTACACTTTCCGCAACGAGGCGATATTCGCCCCGATAACTGCACAACAACTGGAGGCACCGATGTCAGCACCCGAACTCGAGAACCTCGCCGATTCCATAACCGCACTCGCCGGAGCCCGCAAGCGAATCCCCCTTAACCACCTGCTCCGCGAGACCGCGCTGAACATACTCATCCTCGCCCGCATGGCCTCGAACCGTCTCGAAGACCGCCTCCGCCGCGAAGAGATCGAGTCAGCGACCGACCATCTGGTCACCCAGCTGCGCCACGCAGCCTGGGAACTTCCGCCGCCGCAGCCGATCGCGCCGCCATCACCACCGGATTCGTCGCCTCCGCCATCGCCGCCATCACTTCCACCTGCGCATTAACTCGGCGTGGCGGGCCATCCAGGCGGCCGCGACTCACTTCGTTCCATTGATGCGGGTCGCGGCGGTCCATTGCAGCAGCCACTCGGGCACTTGCAGGTCGGCAGGGAATCCCCCGGCGAGCTTCTCCAGCTCATCGTGCTCAACCGATCCTCCGGACTTCTTGAGGAACCGGGTCCGCACGAAGGCCTGGGCGTAGAGGGTGTCGCCGACGCAGAAGTTCTGCTCGAGGTATCCCCAGCGCTCATCGAAACCGATCACCCGAGTTCGCAGCTCGAACCGCTGCCACGGCTGCAACGACTTCCGGTAGGTGATGGTCTGCCCGGCCACGACGGGGTACCAGCCCTGTTCCTTCATCTTCGCCCAGAACCCGGATCGCATCATCAGATCGATCCGACCGACGTCCATGATCGTCAAGTACCGCCCATTGGTCATGTGCCCCAGCGGATCAAGATCGGTTGGCACGACCCGGAAAGGGGTCGCGGCCGTATCCCACAGCGCCAGTCGCTCCTGACGCCGCATTCGCAACCACAGGAGGAGCAGCCGGAAGTATAGGTTCATCAGGGCACCACCGGTGTCTCATCGGCAAATCGACCAACAAACATGTTACTCGAAAGTAGCATGGCCGGTTGCCGCGGAGCCCGCCATGAGCAACTCCTAGTCCGCGGCTACGGGCCACCCGACGAATTCCCCGCCTTGCTCGTAGACCAGCGCGAAACCCTGCGACTCGATGAGGTCGCACAGGTCGTCGCTCGGGCGGCTCGGCAGGAGTACCGCACAGCGCTTCCGCTCGGGCCGAAGGTGGCGCACATAATCCGCCAGTTGCGCCGTCGCCGCGCGGACATGCTCCCGAGACGAGCGACCTTTGGCCTCGTAGAGCACCAGGTCGGTCTCGTCGCAGGTGTCGGTGCGCATGATCCCGGGGTCGCCCTTGACACGGATCTCGTAGCGGCATACCTCGTGCTCCTGCGAGCGCAGGAACTGCTCGAACCGCTCGCACAGGGCGGCTTCGCGGCGCTTCACCAGGACCGGCTCGGAAGCCTGGCGCAGGGACTCCAGGCGCGTGTTCCGCTCGGGGAGGATCGCTGCGCTCGTGGTTTCGGCAGCGCCGCCGGACGTTCGCGGGAGTCCACCGGGCGGGGCCCAGCGGATGATGGTCGTGCGGTCCTCCGGCGGCAGCCGGTAGGCGTCGTCGATGATCGCGCCGTCCTTGGGACGCAGCCGGAACACGAAGACGACCCGGTTGCGCTCGGCGAGGTCGGGAGCCTCGCGTTCGTAGTAGGGCTCGGCCTGGTCGAGTTCGAATGCTCCGAGGTACTTGAAGACCTGGCCGCCGGGCCGCTTCGCGTCGACCGCGACGAAGACGCGCAAGGCGGTGCCATTGACGCGGTGATCGCGAATGGCCTTGTTGCCGCGCAACATCTCCTGGTCGCCGCGCTGGCCTTGACCGGTGTACTCGAAGACCGGGCCGTCGCCTTCGTCGGGCAGCCAGCCGTCGTAGTAGCCGTATTGCTCGCCTTGACTCGGATCGGAGTAGATGAGCACCGACTGGGACTTCCTCGCGGGCAGGATGCCGCCTTGCGGTGCACCGCCCAGGATCGCCGCGATCTCGGTGCGGTTGAGTTCCGCGCCCGGAAGGATGTCCTTGCCCTCGGTCATCGGCTGCCGCAACCTCCTCGCGGTGTCGCTTTGGGAGTCACCAGTCTAGGACGCGGAGGGACCGGCCGGGGGGCGGGAATGCGACGTCGTTTTCTTGCCAGCCATCGGCTTTGGCGGCGGGTTGAGTTGGGGTCCTAACCGTTGACGGGAGGCCCTTGATGCATGTGCGTGTCGATCTGAAGGTGTTGTACTTCGGTACTCCGGTGGTGCTGATCAGCAGTCGGAATGAGGAGGGGTCGGCGAATCTGGCGCCGATGTCGTCGGCCTGGTGGCTGGGGCAGTCGTGCATGCTGGGGATGGGGAACCGGTCCAAGACCATGGCGAACCTGGTGCGGGAGCGAGAGTGCGTGCTGAACCTCGCCTCCTCGGACATGGCCGGGGTGGTCGATCTGCTGGCACCCCTCACCGGTGCGGATCCGGTTCCCGAGCGGAAGGCCGCCAAGGGATATCGGTTCGAGGCCGACAAGTTCGGGGCCGCCGGGGTCACTCCGCAGGCGTCGGAGCTCGTGGGGGTACCGCGAGTCGCGGAATGCCCCGTCCAGTTGGAGTGCCGGGTGGAGCAGGTGCATCCGTTCGGCGAGGGGGCGAGCGCCGTCGAGGTGCGGGTCGTGCGGGCGCATGTGGAGGAGCGGCTCTTGATTCCGGGGACGGACTATGTGGATCCGATCGGCTGGGATCCGCTGATCATGAAGTTCTGCGAGTTCTTCGGGGGCGGCCGGAATGTGCACGCCTCGACGCTCGCGTCGGCCTGGCAGATGCCGCACCAGCGGCTCCGTGAGGAGGCGACCCCGATCAGTTGACGTGGGTCTCGACTGCTGGTATATCTGCGCTACGCGCCAGTAGGCGTTGTATCTGCTGCTGGGGAGGCGCGGACGATGGACAGTGACGTCATCGTTGTCGGGGCGGGACTGGCCGGGCTGGCCGCCGCCTCGGAGTTGGTTCGACTCGGGAAGACCGTGACGGTGCTGGACCAGGAGGGCGAGCAGTCCCTTGGCGGGCAGGCGTTCTGGTCGTTCGGCGGCCTGTTCCTGGTGGATTCGCCGGAGCAGCGGCGGATGGGGATCAAGGACTCGCATGAGCTGGCGTGGCAGGACTGGGTCGGGACGGCCGGGTTCGACCGGCCGGAGGACGAGTGGCCCCGCAAATGGGCCGAGGCGTACGTCGATTTCGCCTTCGGGGAGAAGCGTGCCTGGTTGCATGCCATGGGAGTGCGGTTCTTCCCGGTGGTGGGCTGGGCCGAGCGCGGAGGCTATACGGCGCAGGGGCACGGGAACTCGGTGCCGCGCTTCCACATCACGTGGGGTACCGGGCCGGGGATCGTGGAGCCGTTCGCGCGGCGGGTGCGGCAGGCCGAGATCGACGGGAAGGTGCAGTTCAAATTCCGGCACCGGGTCGATGACCTGACGTTGACCGACGGCGTCGTCACCGGCGTCTCCGGAACCCTCCTTTCTCCTGACGAGTCGGCCCGCGGGGTCGCGACCACGCGGGAGTCGCTCGGCGAGTTCGAGCTCTCCGCGGAGGCGGTCGTCGTCACCTCCGGAGGGATCGGCGGGAACTTCGACCTCGTGCGGCAGAACTGGCCCGAGCGGTTGGGGACGCCGCCGAAGCGGCTGATCTCCGGGGTGCCCGCGCACGTGGACGGCCGGATGCTCGGGATCGCCGAGGCGGCCGGGGCGAACCTCGTCAACCGCGACCGGATGTGGCACTACACCGAGGGCATCGAGAACTGGGACCCCATCTGGCCGCACCACGGGATCCGGATCCTTCCCGGGCCCTCGTCGCTGTGGCTCGACGCCACCGGCAAGCGGCTCCCGGCCCCGCTGTTCCCCGGGTTCGACACCCTGGGGACGCTGGAGCACATCATGACCACCGGCCACGAGTACACGTGGTTCGTGCTCACCCAGAAGATCCTCGAGAAGGAGTTCGCGCTCTCCGGTTCCGAGCAGAACCCGGACCTGACGGGCAAGGACGTCAAGCTGCTGCTCAAGCGCGTGCTGCCCGGCGCACCGGGGCCGGTGGAGGCGTTCAAGAAGCACGGTGCGGACTTCGCGGTCGCGGCCACGCTGCCGGAGCTGGTCGCGAAGATGAACGGGATCACAGGCGAGGGCCTGCTGGACTACGCCACGGTGCAAGCGGCCGTCGAGGCGCGGGACGCCGAGATGGACAACAAATTCACGAAGGACCTGCAGGTCGCGGCGTTGCGAGGGGCGCGGAACTACCGGGGTGACAAGCTCATCCGGGTGGCTTCCCCGCACCGGCTGCTGGACCCGAAGGCCGGGCCGCTCATCGGGGTGCGGCTGAACCTGTTGACGCGGAAGACCTTGGGCGGCTTGGAGACCGACCTCGACGGGCGGGTGCTGCGGGCGGACGGCTCGCCGCTGCCGGGGCTGTACGCGGCCGGTGAGGCGGCCGGGTTCGGCGGCGGCGGGATGCACGGGTACCGGTCCTTGGAGGGGACGTTCCTGGGCGGGTGCCTGTTCTCGGGAAGGCAGGCCGCCAGGGGGATCGCAGGCTGACCGTCCGAGGATCGTTACAGTGTGTGCCGGTTCGTCACGGGCGTGCCGGTTCCGATGTGGCACTAGCGGTCTAAGGTGGTCTATAAGCGGCCTCCCTCACCCGCGAAACCGAGCACTCCACGCCTACCGGGCGTGGTCCGCTAACATCCAAGGTTCTGCGGGCGTCGGCCTTCCTGCTCCTCAACGGCGCTCGCGGAAGCCGATCGCAGTCCGCACACCGCGGGTCGGCACCTCACAACTCGTGGATGGTTGAGCATGAGCGACTTTCAGCACCCTGCCCCGTACCAGCCGGCCGGTCCCCCTCCAGGCCCGCCGGTGGGTCCGCCGCCAGGCCCGCGGGTAGGTCCGCCAGTAGGCCCGCGGGTAGGTCCGCCGGTAGGCCCGCCGTCAGGCCCGCCGTCAGGCCCGCCCTCAGGTCCGCCGGTGGGCCCGCCGTCCGTCGCCGGCGGCGGCAACATGGGCCGCGCCTCGGTGGTCGGTGCCGCGAAGCCCAAGCCCGTCCCCGGAGCCGCGAAGCAGAGCCGCCGGAAGAAGAAGATGTCCGTGCGCCGCCGCCGCGTCTACGCGGCCCTCATCATGGTCTGCCTGATGATGCTCGGCGCGATCACCGTGGCCGGCTCCTGGTTCTTCCAGAACGTCCCCGCGCCCGAGGATCTCAAGTTCGGCGAGTCCACCACGTTCACGTTGGCGGGCAGCGAGACCCCGATCGCCGGCTACGGAGAGTACACGCGCAAGCTCGTCGACAAGTACGAACAGCTCCCCGACTCGGTCATCTGGTCGCTGCTCGCCTTGGAGGACAAGGACTACTTCGAGCACGAGGGCGTCGACTACAAGGGCACGATGCGCGCGCTTGTCAACAACCTCAAGGGCGGCGACACGCAGGGCGCCTCGACCATCAGCCAGCAGTACGCGGGCATGGTCTCGGACATCCGCGGCGACATCTCCTACGGCCGCAAGGCCAAGGAGGCCGTCATGGCCATGAAGCTCGAGCAGGACAACGACAAGGAGACGATCCTCCTCCACTACCTCAACCTCAACTTCTACGGCCGTGGCGCCTACGGCATCGAGGCCGCCGCCGAGGTGTGGTTCAACAAGAAGGTCGAGGACCTCACCTGGGGCGAGGGCATGATGCTGGTCATGCAGGTCAAAGCCGGTGACGGCTCGTTCGACCCGCTCATCGCCAAAGAGAGCACCGCCCCGGTCGACCGCTGGACCCACGGCATGAACACGCTGCTCACGATGGGCGACAAGATCAAGGACGACGAGAAGCTGGCCGCGATCCAGGCAGAGCTCGACGCCGGGATGCCGGCAACGCTCGAAGCGCTCGAGAACCCGGGCACGTGGGGCCACGACAAGCCCACCGGCTTCATCACCAACCCGACCGACGGCTACATCTGGGCCGAACTGGAGAGCCGCTACGGCCTCACGAAGGACCAGTTCTACGGCGAGAAGGAGAATACCGGCGGCTACACCGTCGAGCTCACCCTCGACCCCGAGGTCCAGGCCGCGGCCGAGTCGACCGCCGGACGCGGCGACCTCGTGCGGAAGAAGAACGACGCGGGCGAATTCGTCGACGACAACGACCAGGTGGTCGACAACCCGGCGGCCGCCGCGGAGTATGTCAACGAGGACGGCTACTTCGAGTTCGAGAACAGCAATGACAACGCCGCGCTCCGCGACTACAACCTGTCGATGGCCAGCGCGGTCGTCGCGGTCGAGCCGGGCACCGGCCGGGTTCTGGGCTACTACGGCGGTCAGAACGGCCTCGGCATCGACAAGGCCGGGCTGGAGAACCCGCACCCTCCCTCGTCGACGTTCAAGATGATCACCGCCGCGACCGCGATCAACAACAACGCGTCGATCGACTCGTGGTGGAACGCCGAGTCGCCGCGCGAGTTCGAGTCGCTCGCCGACTTCGCGGACCCCACCATCTCGAACTCGGGCTCGAACACGAACGGCCCCGACCACATGACCCTCACCGAAGCGGTGCGCAAGTCCAAGAACACGCCGATGTACGCGATCGCGGAGCGGTGGGGCGCGACCGCGATCGTCAAGACCGCGGTCGACATGGGCGTGCGGCAGCTGACCCAGACCGAGGACGGCAAAGAGGTCACCTACCGGTTCTACCGGGCCGATGACGGCACGGTTTCGTACTCGCGCCACGGCATCATCGAGAACGACGACGGGTCGTTCGTGACCGACGACAACGGCAACATCGACATCGATGCGTCGCTGGACGGCTACGAGGACGACGGCGTCACGCCGAAGAGGACCGAGCTGGACCTGAACGCGAAGAACGACCCGTTCTACTACCACGTCAGCTTCGGTCAGTACCCGACTTCGGTGGCGTTCATGGCGAACGTGTACGCGACGATCGCGGCCGACGGCGTCTACAACGAGATGCACTATGTCGAGGCCGTGTACGACCGCGACGGCAACCCGGTGCCCGAGAAGCGGGGCTTGGAGTCGTACGCGGCGCTCGACTCGAGCGTCGCCCGGAACCTCCAGTGGGTGGGCTCGACGATCACCGGTGAGGGCGAGCGCATCGACGGCGACCGTCCGCTCACCGGCAAGACCGGTACCTGGCAGGCTGGCGACGACTACGGGGACGGCGCGAACGCGCACACCTGGTACGTCGGCGCGATCCCGCAGCTGAGCATCGCGGCCTGGGTGGGCAACGCGACCGCCGAGTCGGCGCCGCTGCTGAACACCGAGGGCACCACGGAGGGCACGTACGGTTCGAAGCTGAGCTATCCGGTGTGGATCCAGTTCATGAACGACGCGATCGAGTCCGAGGGCTATGAGACGAAGGCCTGGTCCGACGCCTCGCATGTGGGCAGTCCGATCACCGACGACATTCTGAACGAGAACGGCATGATCGACGCGAGCAGCGCCTACTGCATCACGAACCCGAGTGATACCAAGTGCGTGCAGGCGACCCCGCCGCCGGGCCAGGAGACCTGCGACCCGATGTCGGAGTTCCTCGGCCTGTGCGAACCCGGCGGTGGGGGCGGCGGAGGCGGCGGAGGCGGCGGAGGCGGCGGCGGTCGGAACGACGACTGATCATCGCGTCGCTTAGGGGCCCGGAGGGACGATCATGTCCCCCCGGGCTCTTTCGCGTTGCCGTTCAAGGCTTTCGGATCGTCCGGTCGCGCTGACGCGAACCGACGCGGAGCGCTGCGACCGGTCGTATTGCGGCCCAGGGGGTCGCGGCTTTCGGGGCACCGCTGCTCAGGCGAAGGCGTGGCCTTCGCCGCGGTAGGTCGGGACTTCGGCGACGACTTCGCCGCCTCGGACGAGGTGGATGGTGTTGACGCGTTCGGCCAGTTCACCGGCCTTGGCGTGGCGCATCCACACCCGGTCGCCGATGGCGAGGCCGTCGGCGGCGCGGCCTTTGAGCGGGGTCTGGACCTCGCCCGCGCCTTCGGTCTTCGAGTAGCGCATCCCGGCGGGGAACGTCGGTTTCGGGAGCCGGTCGGGGCCGGGCACGCCGGAGGCGACCCAGCCGCCGCCGAGGGCGGTGACGATGCCCGGTCGCGGGCGCCGGACGACCGGCAGCGCGAAGAACGCGGCGGGGATCGGCCGGATCGAGCGGTAGCCGTCGAAGAGGGCGGGCGAGTACAGGCCGGATCCCGCGGCGATCTCGGTGACCGACGGGTCCGCGGCGGTGGAGACGACCGACCCGGTGCCGCCGCCGTTCACGAATTCGAGGTCGGCGACGCTGCGCACGGCGGCTACGGCCTCGGCGCGGCGTTCGGCCAGTTCGATGCGCGAGACGCGCTGCATGAGCCGCACCAGCGGATACCGCAGGGCCGCGGCCGAGTAGGCGTCTTGGACGCCCGCGATCTGGCCTTCGTAGCCCATGATGCCGACGAGGTCGACGCCCGGGCGCTTGTCGATCTCGTGGGCCATGTCGAGCGCCTGCTCGGGGGTGCGCACCGGGGAGCGGTGCGCGCCGATGTGGACGCGCCCGCCGAGCAGTTCGAGCGAGACGTCGAGTTCGAGGCACAGCCGCAGCGGCCGCGACGGGTTCGGTTCGACGTGGCGGCGCAGGAAGTCGAGGTGCTCGACCGAGTCGACCATGAGGGTGATGCGGCTGGCGAGCTCGTCGTCGGCGGCCAGCGCGCGGAGCGCGTCGGTGTCGGCGGTCGGATAGGCGACGACGATGTCGTCGAATTCCTCTGCGAGCCAGAGCGCTTCGGGGAGGGTGAAGCCGAGGATGCCTTTGAATCCGGGCTGGGCGAGGGCGCGGCGCATGAGGGCGCGGCAGCGCAGGGATTTGCTGGCGAGGCGCAGGGGTTTGCCGATGGCGTTGCGGCGCAGGATGGCCGCGTTGGTGTCGAAGGCGCCGAGGTCGACGACGGCGAACGGGGGTTGGAGTCCGGTGGTGGCGCGGCCGAGTTCGGCGAACCGGTGTTCGAGCGCGGCGGGGGCATCGACCCCGGTAACTCGCTGGTAGCCCATCCGACTTCCCTTCGGCAGCTTGATTGGGGTTAGATGAAAGCTACCGTGAAGTACGCCTCACATTCAACCGGAGTGGCTATGGGAGCTGCCGTGGGAACCTCGATCTGGCAGAACTGGTCGGGCACCGAGAACGCCGACCCCGCCCGCACCGTGAGACCCGGCGGTGTGGAGGAGCTGGCCGCGGCGGTGACCGCCGCGGCGTCGGACGGGTTGCGCGTGAAGGCGGTCGGTGCGGGGCATTCGTTCAGCGCGATCGCGGTGGCGGACGGCGTGCAGGTCGACATGGGCGGTCTCGACCAGGTGGTCAGCGTCGAGCAGCGGTCCGGGCTCGTGACCGTGGAGGCGGGGATGCCGCTGTGGCGGTTGAACGAGGTCCTCGACGCGCACGGTCTGGCGCTGGAGAACATGGGCGACATCGACCGGCAGACGATCTCGGGGGCGATCTCGACCGGGACGCATGGGACCGGGGACCGGTACCGGGGGTTCGCGTGGCAGGTCAAGGGGTTGAAGCTGGTCCTCGCGGACGGCTCGGTCGTACAGTGCACGGAGTTCGAGCGGCCCGATCTGTTCGCGGCGGCGCGGCTCGGGCTGGGGGCGCTCGGGGTGATCGCGGAGGTGACGCTGCAGTGCGTCCCGGCGTTCCGGCTGAAGGCGGTCGAACGGCCCGAACGGCTGGACGCGGTGCTCGAGAACCTCGACGGTCTGGTGACCGAGAACGACCATTTCGAGTTCTACTGGTTCCCGCACACCTCGCGGACGCTGACGAAGCGGAACAACCGGTACGCGATGTCGGAGCCGAGCCGGGCGCCGAGCCGCCTGTCGTACTGGTGGAGCGAGGGTTTCACGGAGAACACGCTGTTCGAGGCGAGCAACCGGGTGGGCGCGCGGTTCCCTGGCATGGTGCCGGGGCTGAACCGCCTCGCGGGGCGGGTGTGGAGCGCCCGGGAGTACACGGACGTGTCGCACCGGGTCTTCGCGTCGCCGCGGTCGGTGGTGTTCCGGGAGATGGAGTACGCGCTGCCGCGCGAGGCGCTGCCGGAGGTGCTGCGGGAACTGCAGGCGATGGTGGATCGGGAGCGGCATCTGGTGTCGTTCCCGGTGGAGGTGCGGTTCGCGGCGGCGGACGACGTCTGGCTGTCGACGGCGCAGGGGCGGCGCACCGCGTATGTGGCGGTGCACCAGTACCACCGGCACGACCACGAGGCGTACTTCAAGGACTGCGCGGCGATCTTCGACGCGGTGGACGGGCGCCCGCACTGGGGCAAGATGCACTCGCTCGACGCCGAGCGGCTGGGCGACCTGTACGAGCACTTCGACGATTTCCTGGCGGTGCGCAAGGAGGTCGACCCCGACCGGCGCTTCTCGAACCCGTACCTGGAGCGGGTCCTCGGCGTTTGAGCGATTGTTGTCCGGGGCCCTATGGATTCCAGTCGAACGGCAGGATCTCGAACTCGTCGAATCCGGCCGTGAGCGGCTTGATCGCTCGGAAATCGCGCTGGTCGAGCGTGAAGATCTTGTTGATGCCATACCGACCCGCCAGCGCGACGCCGACGGTGTCTGCGAGGTCGAGTTCCAAACCGCCGTAATCGATACGGGTCCGGTGCGCGGTCTCGATATCGCCATACTGGATGGTCGCGAGCTGGTACTGCCCGCGTTCAAAGCGCGCCAGCATCGCTTCCGAAATCTGCATCGCGAACTTGAAGCCGCCATTTCCGCGGGCGAGGTGGTCGAGTTCCGTCAACACCAAAGGGGAGACCAGCAGCGTTTCCGTCTCCATGACCCGTTCGCAGTCCGGCTGCAACGGCTCATCCGTATCGAATGCAGCCAAGACCGCCGAGGTGTCCGCCACGACGATCATCGCTTCAGCGACCGCCGACGAATGCTCTGGTAGATCGCCTCGTCCATCGCTTCAACGGTGAGCGGCCCGCCGCTACTGAACTTCGGCAACGGCGGAAGCGGCTCCTCGTCGGCCGCTCGCAGCAATCCCTCGTCGAGGAAACGTCGCATCAACTCCGCCTTGGGGATCCCTCGTCGCCGGGCCTCGGCCTCGAGCCGCAGATCGGCTTTCTCGTCGAGGTAGATGGTGCTCTTCTTCCTGGCCATACCAGCGATGGTACCACCCGTTGCGTGGCGAACCGCGCGGTTGTCGGGGCCGTGGGCTACCTTTTTGCCGTGGCAGAGGTGCGGTTCCGAAAACTCGATGAGATGACCGATGACGAGGTCTACGCGGCGTACGCGCCGCCCGCCCCCGATTGGCTGCGGGTCAACTTCGTCTCCAGCGCCGACGGCGCGGCGACCCTGGAGGGACTCTCCGGTCCCCTTTCGGGCGCAGAGGACAAGCGGGTGTTCAAGGTCCTGCGGGCGCGCTGCGACGTGCTCGTCGCCGGGTCCGGGACCGTCCTCGCCGAAGGCTACGGGCCGCTGGTCCTCTCCCCCGGCAGGATGGCCTGGCGCCGGGCGCAGGGCCTGCCGGAGGTCCCCAGGATGGCGATCGTGTCCCGCACGCTCTCCCGGCTCAGCCCAAACGCGGGGATCTTCGCCGAGGCGCCGCGGCGCCCGATCGTGATCTGCCCGCGAGACCTGCCCGAATCGCGGATCGACCCGCTCCGCGAGGTCGCCGACATCATCGAGACCGGTGTCGGCACGGTGAACCTCAAGGGCGCGATGGTGGTCCTGCGCGAGCGGGGCATGCGGCAGATCCTGTGCGAGGGCGGGCCGCGCGTCTTCGGCGAACTCATCGCCGAGGACCAGGTCGACGAGCTCGATCTGACGCTCTCGCCGCTCCTCGCCGGGGCCGGGCCGGTCCGCATCGCGGAAGGCCGCGAGACCGCCGAGGCCAGGCGGCTCGAGCTGCGACACGTCATCGAAGCCGGGGGGAACCTCATCCTCAGGTATCTGCGAGGATCGACCGATGAGTGAATCGGTGGGCCGCGTGCTCGGCACTGAGGACGCGACGCCCCTGTCGTTCTGGGTCGGCGTCGGGCCGGAGGCGTACGCCCAACTCGACGACGTGCTCACCACCGAACGCCAGGTGCCCGGCGTCGGCACGGTCCGCATCTCCGGCGTGGTCACCTCCGTGCGCTCGCGTCACGAAGGGGCGCAGTTCGACTCGGACGTGTTCGACATCGCCGGGGGGCTGCTCCCCGCGCAGGTGCAGGAGGCCGCCGAGGTCACGGTGACCCGCGTGGAACCCGAGGTGTTCGTGCCGCCGCGCCCTGGCGCCGAGGTCCAGCGCGCCTCCGGCGAGGACCGCGACCGGGCCCTGTACTTCGACGGCATGGCCCGCCAAGTGCCCCTCGGGTTCTCCCGCGACGGCCAGCCGGTGTTCCTCAACCCGGACTTCCTCGACGGCACGAGGGGCGCGCACGTCTCCATCTCGGGCATCTCCGGCGTCGCCACCAAGACCTCGTTCGCGACCTGGATGCTCTACTCGCTCCTGCACTCCGGCGCGCTCGGCGCGGAGGCCGCGAACACGAAGGCGCTCATCTTCAACGTCAAAGGCGAGGACCTGCTGCTCCTCGACCACGACAACACGAAGATCGACGACACCGTGCGCGACTCCTACCGCCGCCTCGGCATGGAACCCGGCGCGTTCAAATCCGTGGAAGTCCTCGCGCCGCCCCGCGAAGGCGACTCCAACGGCATCCCGGACGTGGCCTGCCGGTCCACCGGCGTCGACGCGTTCTACTGGACCCTCGCCGAGTTCTGCCAGCTCAACCTGCTGCCGTTCGTGTTCGCCGACGGCGACGACGACCGCCAGCAGTACACGATGGTCGTCCACCAGGTCGCCGCCCGGCTCCGCAAAGAGGCCCGACCCAAGGACAACGGCGCCATCAGCGTCGACGGGCGGCTCCTCACCAGCTACCGCGACCTCGTCGACCTCATCTGCGAGCGACTCTCCGACGACGAGACCCGCACCGAATGGGCCGGCTCCGCGATCGGCCTCGGCACGGTGAACGCGTTCATCCGCCGCCTCATCGCCTCCGGCCGCGACATCGGGCGGCTCATCCGCGGCGACCTGCCACCGAAGGGCGCCGTGCTCACCTCGGAAGCGCAGGTCACCGTCGTGGACCTGCACAACCTGCCCGACCGGGCCCAGCGCTTCGTCGTCGGCGTCGTGCTCCGCACCGAGTTCGAGCGCAAGGAGAAGGCCGGCACCGCACGGCCGCTCCAGTTCGTCGTCCTCGACGAGCTCAACAAGTACGCGCCGCGCGAGGGCACCAGCCCCATCAAGGACATCCTGCTCGACATCGCCGAACGCGGACGCTCCCTCGGGGTCATCCTCATCGGCGCCCAGCAGACCGCGTCCGAAGTGGAGCGGCGCATCGCCTCCAACTCGGCGATCCGCGTCGTCGGCCGCCTCGACGCCGCCGAGGCCACCCGTCCCGAGTACGGGTTCCTCACGCAGGCGCAGCGCATGCGCGTGCTCATGGCCAAACCCGGCACCATGTTCGTGGCCCAGCCCGAGCTCCCGGTGCCGCTCGTGGTGAACTTCCCGTTCCCCGCCTGGGCCACCCGGCCCGCCGAGGCCGGGTCCGCGCCCGCCACCGCACGGCCCGGCCGTGCCATCTCCGCCACCGCCAAGGTCGACCCGTTCGACCTCGCCGGTGACGACGAAGACGACATTCCTTTCTAGGAAGACCAGGAGCAAGCCTTGCGGATTCTCCACACCTCCGACTGGCACGTCGGCGTCACCATGAAGGGCCGCTCGCGCCTCGACGAGCAGCGCGCCGTCTTCAAGCAGATGGTCGACGTGGCCCGCGAAGAAGCAGTCGACCTCGTGATCGTCGCCGGGGACCTCTTCGACACCGCCTCGCCCTCAGCCGAATCGCAGCGGCTGCTGTTCTCCGCCCTGTCCGCCCTGCGCGGCACCGGCGCCGAAGTCGTCGTCATCGCCGGGAACCACGACAACGGCAAAGCCCTCGAAGCCCTCCGGCACTGGGCCCACGCCGCCGGCATCCACCTGCGCGGCTCCCTCGGCAAAGCCGCCGACCACCTCATCACCGGGGAGACCACCGGCGGTGAACGCTGGCGCTGCGCCGCGCTCCCGTTCATCGCCCAAAGGCATGCCGTTCGCGCCGCCGAACTCTTCGAGCTCGGCGCGGCCGGGGCCGAAGCGAACTACGCCGACCACCTGCGCCGCCTCGTCTCCGCGCTCACCCACGACTTCACCGCCGACACCGTGAACCTCTTCACCGGCCACCTCACCGTCGTGGGCGGCAAAGTGGGCGGCGGCGAACGCGAGGTCCACACCGTCGCCGACTACGCCGTCCCGGCCGCGATCTTCCCGCCCACCACTTCCTATGTGGCCCTGGGACACCTGCACAAGGCGCAGTCGATCACCGGCCCCTGCCCGATCCGCTACTCCGGCGGGCCGCTCGCCGTCGACTTCGGCGAAGAGGACCACACGCCCAGCGTCGCGATCGTCGACGTCGCCCCCGGCGTCCCCGCCCGCGCCCGCACCGTCCCGCTCACCGCCGCCGTGCCGCTCCAGACCGTGCGCGGCACCCTCGACCAGCTCGCGAAGGCGAAAGTGGACGAACGGGCCTGGCTGCGGGTCTTCGTCACCGAACCCGCCCGCGCCGGGCTGCGCGGCGAGGTCGCCGACCTCTTCCCGCGCGCCGTCCAGATCCACATCGACCCGGTCATGCGCACCGACGACGCCAAGCCCCGCGAACGGCGCTCCGGCCGCAGCCCCGGCGACCTCTTCGCCGCCTACCTCACCGAGCACCAGCACGACGACCCCGCCGTCACGAAGCTGTTCACCCAGCTCTACGAAGACACCCAGACCGTCACCGAGGAGGCCTGATGCGGCCCATCCGACTGGACCTCCAGGGTTTCGGCTCCTACACCGGGACCGAGACCTTCGACTTCACCGACGCGGAGTTCTTCGCGCTCACCGGGCCCACCGGCGCGGGCAAGTCCACCGTGCTCGACGCGATCTGCTTCGCGCTGTACGGCCGCACGCCGCGCTGGCCGAAGTCGGCCACGCAGAACTCCCTCGCACCCTCCTCGGTGGAGGGACGGGTGCGGCTGGTGTTCGCCGCGGCGGGACAGCACTACGTGGCCACGCGCATCCTGCGGCGCGACCGCAACGGCAAGGTCAAGACCACCACGGCTGCCATGGAGCAGCTGCCGGAAGGCGTGAACCCCGCCGAGGACACTGCACTGGTCGAAGGCCTCGGCAAAGCCCTGGGCGGCAGCCCGAACGAGGTCAACGCCGCCGCCGAGCGGATCATCGGCCTGCCGTTCGAGCAGTTCACCAAGTGCGTACTGCTCCCCCAGGGCGAGTTCGCGGAGTTCCTGCGCGCCTCCTCCGCCGACCGGCGGAACATCCTGGAGAACCTGCTCGGCCACAGCGTCTACCGCAGCATCCAGCAGCGCGCCCGCACCCGGTTCGTCGACGCCGACGCGAAACGGCAGGCGTACGAGACGCAGCTCGCCGGGATCGCTCCCGTCACCGAGGAGCAGATCCGGCACGCCGCCGAACGCGTGGAGCGCCTCGAGAAGCTCTCAGAGCCGGTGCGGGACAAGTCGAACGCGCTCGACGGCCTCGCCGCAGCGGTCGAGACCGCGCGCCGCAGGCTCGCCGAGGCGGAGGCGAACCTCGCCTCGCTCACGTACATCAAGCAGCCCTCCGGGGTCGCGGACATCGCCGCGCAGGTCGCGGCCGCGTCGGCCGCCGTCGCCGAGAAGGCGGCCGAGGTCGAGGCCACCGAGACCGAGGACGAGCGACTGCGATCCGAACTGGACGGACTCGACCTGGGCCTGATCGAGCGGCAGCTCAAGGCCTGGGCCGAACTCGCCGAGACCGAGTCGAAGCTCAAGACCGGCCTCGAACTCACCGAGGAGCTGCGCGACCAGTTCGCCGAGGCGAAGGAACTCGAGGAGGCCGCCTCCGAAGAGGTCGAGATCCAGCACGCGGTGCTCCACAAGGTGCGCATGGCCGAACTCGCCGGGACCCTCAGGGCGGGACTCGAGGTGGGCGACGAGTGCCCGGTCTGCGACCGTCCCGTGGAGACCGTGCCCGAGCACGACCTCTCGGAGTCGATGCAGCAGGCCGAGGAGGCCTCCCGAACCGCGACGGTGGAGTTCCGGGACGCGCAGGCGGCCGTGGTCGCGCTCCAGACGAAGCTCGAGAACTACGAGGAGCGGCTCACCGAGCTGCAGCTGGCCGAGCGGCGGCTGAAGAAGAAGCTCGAGGACGTCCCCGAACCCGCTGCGCTGCAGCAGCGCCGAACCGATTCCGAAGAGGCCCGGCAGCAGCTCGCGGGTACGGGTGCCGCCCTCAAGGCCGCGCGCCGGGCGCTGCGGGAGGCCGAGAAGCGCAAGGCCACCGCAGACGAGCGCCAGCAGCGGGCCTGGAAGGAGTTCCAGCACGCCCGCGACCAGGTCGCCGTGCTCGGCCCGCCCGCCGCAGGAGACGATCTGGCCGAGAGCTGGGCACGGCTCGTCGCCTGGGCCGAGGCGTCGCTGGAGCGGGCCGGCGCCGAACGCGAGGCCGCCCGCACCGAACTCGCGGGGCTCGACGGCCGCGCCGAGACGCTGCGCGGTGAACTGCGGTTCTCCTTGGGCGAGTTCAACATCGAAGTCCCCCGCAACGGCAGCGGCGGCGACTACGTGGCCCGCCACGCGACCGCCGTGGAAGCCGCGCGGGCCGACGCCGTCAATCTCGACCAGGCCCGGAAGCGCCGCATCGACCTCGACGCCGAGATGCGCCGCTTCGCGGGTGAGGCGCTGGTGGCCAAGGAGCTCGCGAAGCACCTGGACGCGCGCAAGTTCATGGAATGGCTGCTCAGCGAGGCCCTCGATGAGCTGGTGACGGGAGCGACCGTGATGCTCAACCGCATCACCGGCGGTCAGTACGACCTGGTGTACCGCGAGCAGGACTTCTGGGTGGTGGACCATCACGACGCGGACATGCCGCGACCGGCGCGGAGCCTGTCGGGCGGCGAGACCTTCGCGGCTTCGCTGTCACTGGCGCTCGCACTGAGCGACCAGCTGGCGAGCCTGTCGCGCCACGGGGCGAGCCTGGAGTCGATCATCCTCGACGAGGGCTTCGGGACCCTCGACCCCGAGACTCTCGACGCGGTCGCGAGCACCCTGGAGGCGCTGACGCTCTCCGCCGGTCGCACCGTCGGACTCGTGACGCATGTGACCGAACTCGCAGAACGGGTGCCCGTCCGGTTCCGGATCACCAAGGACGCCAAGGGGTCCCATGTGGAGAAGACCTGGACTTAGCGCAGGTCAGAGCCCCTTGACGAATTTTTGACGCCCCTTTCGGCGTTCCGCGCGCCCTGATCCTGGCAGTCGAGTGGGCGCTCGGGTTAGGTTGACTTCGTTGGTCCCGCTACGGCGCAACGGCACGCACACCGTTCGCGTTCTGTTCGCGTGCGCCCCGTCCGATGCGACCACAATGTCCGGCTATGTCGTAGGGCACATGCAGGCGATTCACGCGCCGTTAATCTTGAACATTCAAGTACTTATGCATACATGAGCACACTTCACATTCACGGCAATCGCCGCACCCTCATCACCGGCGCCGGAGCTCTCGGGCTCGGCGCCCTCCTCGTCCCGGCGCTCTCCGCTTGCGGCGACGACGGCGGCGGGCTCGGCGCCTCCGACGCCGCGGCCCAGACCGCGGACGTCCCCGACCTCCACGAGTTCGACTCGGCCGCAGACATCTGGGACGCCATGCTCGACGGCAACCAGCGCTGGGCCGACGGCGTGCCCGTTCACCCCCACACCGACCTCGAATGGCGCGACTCCCTCGTCGAGGGCCAGGAGCCCCGCGCCGCGGTCTTCACCTGCGTCGACTCGCGCGTCGCCCCCGAGCTCGTCTTCGACGCCGGCGCCGGCGACCTCATGGTCACCCGCACCGCCGGGAACGTGTTCGACCCGCTCGTCTCCGAGTCCGTCTCCTACGGCCCGGCCGCCCTCGAATCCCCGCTCCTCGTCGTGCTCGGCCACCAGAAGTGCGGCGCCGTCACCGCCGCCCACGAGGCCCTCCTCGCGGCCGAGGAGGGCACCGAGCTGGAAGAGCACGAGTACGCGCTCCCCGAGACCGTCGAGGCCCTGCGCCCCGCCTACGAGGCCGCCAAGGGCGAGTCCGGCGACCCGGTCGACGCGATGATCAAGACGAACGTCCTCCTGACCGTCCAGGCCCTCAAGGAGCACCCGAACCTCGCCGAACTCGTCGCGGACGGCGAGCTCACGGTGGTCGGCGGCGTCTACTCGCTCGAGACCGGACTGGTCACCGAGGTCGCATAGGTCCGTCGCACAGGACGGGTCCCCGACGCGGCTCGTGCAGGCGTCGACGGCGAGCAGTACGCTGGGCCGCAATCGTTCCGGAAAGCAGGTGCGCCTTGCAGATCACCGTCGACGCCTGGGACCCGTCCTTCGCCGACAACCCCGAGTCGCCCTCGCGCGCGAACCAGGCGATCGTGAACGCGGGCATCGAACTCGAACCCGCCGACTGGCGCCCGGTCGACGCCCCCGCCTCGGGCCCGCGCCGCATCGTCGTCGTCGACGGCGTGCGCCGCATCGACGCCCGCGTCGAGCTGTTCGAGAACGGCGAGCGCTGGCCGGGAGTGTGCGTCTCCTGGGCCGCCGGCGCGGTCGCGTGCGACCTCGACGGGCACTCCTCACCCGAGGCCTCCGTCGTCGAAGTGGCGGTCGAACGCGGCCTGTTCGCGGCCGTCGACCCGGGCGCGGACTTCGGCCGCTACCCGTTCCGGAAGGCCGAGTCGGCCGACCCGGGCGAGCTCATCGCCACCGCCCAGGCCGCGATGGCCGAGCTCGAAGCCAAGGTCTCCTCGCTCGTGACCATGGAGGCCGAGCTCTCGGTCCTCGACGGCCCCCTGCGCGGGCGCACGCGACTGCCGCATTCGGTGGGCTACATCAAGAGCCACCACCGCTCCTACCTGCAGGGCGAACTGAACGCCGTCGTCGAGCGGCTCCGGCCGGGCCAGCGCACCCCGGTCTTCCACCTCATGTCGGGCTGGCCGCGCTACACCTGGTACCTGCGGCTGCCCGGCACGTCGTCGCGGGGGTGGGCGGGCATCGCGCGGCTCGAGGCCGCCGACGAGTTGAGCGAGGAGGCGGCGATCGCGCTCGCCGACGCGACCGCGGCGGCGTTGCCGCCGCTGGGCTCAGCGGCGCACAAGGACGCGCGGGCCCCGCAGAACCTCACCCCGATCGCGGGGCTCGAGCGGCGCTTGAAGCGGATGCTCGGCGACCCGCGCCTGCTGCTGCGCTCGGTGCGGGCGGCCTCCATGGAGACCACGGACGGTCGATCGGCCGATGGGACCTGAGGCGGGCTGCGGTTTCGACCGGGTCGTCCACGGCACCGCGGCACATTCGCGCCTCCTCGCCGCGTCCCCGGCCCGCGTGTGGTCGGCCTTCGCGGAGCTGCCGCTGCGCGACCGCTGGTTCCGCATCCCCGGCGAGGACGCCGTGCACGAGCTCGACTTTCGCGTCGGCGGTGGTGAAACCGCCCGGGCCCTGTTCGCCCCTTCGGGGACGCCGGAGCTCGTTGACTGGCGTTCGCACTTCTTCGACCTGGTGGAACCGCGCCGTCTCGTCTTCGGCTACGAACTCCAGGTCGACGGCGTGCGCCGCACGGTCTCGCTCGTGACCGTCGAGCTCGCGCCCGAGGGCGACGGGACCCGGCTCGACTACACCGAGCAGTACGCGCTCACGGCGCTCACCGGGGACGGCTCCCAGGACGAGGCGCACTTGAAGGGCAGCCTGCTGTTCCTCTTCAACCGGCTGGAGGCCGCTCTCGCCGCGTCCTGAGGGGCGCGAAAGGCCCCGGCGCCGTCGCGCCGAGGCCCCTCTTGCGGGTCAGCGAACTCCGGGTCCGCTGGGCTCGAGCTTATGGGCCGTCTAGTACCAGCCGTTGGACTCGCTGTGCGACCAGGCACCGCACGGGCTGCCGTAGCGGCCGTCGATGTAGTCGAGGCCCCAGGCGATCTGGGTGACCGGGTTCGTCTCCCAGTCGTCGCCGTGGGAGGCCATCTTGTCACCGGGGAGGGACTGCGGGATGCCGTAGGCGCCCGAGCCGGAGTTGTAGGCGGACTCGTCCCAACCGGACTCGCGGTCCCAGAGGCTGATGAGGCAGCCGACCTCGCCCATGTCCCAGCCGGCTTCGAGGGTCATCGTGCAGCCGATGGCCTTGTTGCCGGAGTATTCGGAGCAGTCGGCGGCGATGTCGACGCCGGGGCCGCTGTCGGAGGACTCGGTGCTCTCCTCGGCGGGCTCCTCGACCACGGGTTCGGGGACCTCGGCGGGCTCGGTCTTCGCGGTCGGCTCGACGGCGGCGGCCTCCTTGACGGGGAGGATGCTCTCCATCGGGGCGACCTGGTCCCACTGGTACTCGGAGTCACCGGCGTCGGCGACGATCTCGGCGGCGAGGATCTCCTCGGGCGTCGGGTCGTCGGTGCTGATGATCGCGGCGCTCGCGCTGCTGGCGGTGCCGACGGCGAAGAGCACGGCTGCGGCGGACACGAGCATGCGTTTGCGGGCGGGGTGCCGCTCGGGGTCTTCAGCTCGGTGCCGCGCACGGGAGGAATTCATGCGGGTAGACATCGGGGCAACCCTAGGGGTCCGAATTCGGCGGACCGTACCCCTCGGTAATCACACCAATACGGCACATCTCCACATGTGAGCGAACCTATCGGGTGCCCGTCTCGCCCGATAGCGCCGTTATCGCGTCGACTGCCCAGGCCCTCCTGGGACCCGGCGGTCCGGCCTCCCCTGAACGGCCGATTGACAGCGCGCCGCCCCGGTAGATCTTCTCCGACGGAGGTCCATTGAGATCAATGTCATAAAGGACCGTTGACATGAACCCATTGCCCTGAATGAACCAGATCCGGCCCCGCCGCGCGGCGGGGCCGGTTCGCGTTTCGAGCGGCGGCTACTCGGTCGGGTCGTCACCGGGCGTCGGCGACGGCGACTCCTCAGGGGTCGTCGCCGGCTCCCCGGTCGGCGTCTCCGACGGGGTCCCGTCCTCGCCCGGGGCGGCGGTCTCGGGGAACGCGGCGGTCGGATCGTCGCCGGGCATCGGCGTCTCGCCCGGGGGCATGGTCGGCTCGCTCCCGGCGACGCACAGCGGGTACTGGTAGCCGTAGCTGTCATCGATGTTCTCGACCGCATTCCCGTACTGGTCGTACCCCTCGACCGTCGATTCGGCGTCGAACGGGTTCGCCGTGGCGACCGGGCAGTTGTACGGGTCGCCGATCCACAGCGGGTTGCCGTCCTGGTCGAACAGGTACACCCCGGTGAGCAGGTTGCCGTTCTCGTCGTAGGCGTAGACGTCGCTGACGTAGCCGTACGGGTCGCCCGACTGCGAGGCCGTTTCGATGTACCGGACCGGGACGATCCCGGTGAGCAGCCAGGAGAACTGGTAGCCGGCCAGCGCGACGATCGCGATCCCGCCGGCGATCATCCAGCGGCGGCGCCTGCCGCGCCAGTCCATGGACTTGGCGCCGAGGCGCATCGAGGCCCACACGCAGACCAGCAGCACGGCGATCATGAGCAGCAGGCCGGGGATCGACCCGAAGATCGAATACCCGGTGACGCCGTACTGGGCAGCCGAGAGCCAGTAGACGAACAGGGCCGCCACGATCGCGCCGCGCAGCACCCACCATCCCGGGCGCAGGCGCTCGCGCAGTTCGGCGGCGTCGGCGTGCCCTGTGCTGACCGCGTACCGGTCCGCGGCGCCCCGCAGGCGGTCGAGGGCGGGTGCGGCGGTCTCGGAGAGCTTTCGGCGCATCCGGATGCCGACCGGTTCCTTGTCGACCTCGGCGGTGTCGCGCAGTTCCCGGGCGTAGGCCTCGGGGCTGCCGAGGAGGTCGCGGAGCGCGGCGCCGGGTCCGAGGTCGGCGGCGACCTCGGACAGGTGCGTGTCGAGTTCGGACATGAGGTCCTGCCGAATGTGCGTGGGCAGGTCGCCCAGGTGCCGCTCGACCGCGGCCAGGTAGGACGCGATCTCCGTGGACCGGTCGGGTGTGGTCGTCATGCTGCTGCCCTTCTCGGCTGGCCTGCGGTTGTCAGTGGTGCGTTGCTCATGATGTGTAGACCGGTCGCGACGGCGGTGCCGTTGCATATTCCTGCTGGAACGGCTCCAGGACGGGGCTGTAGCCGAGGACCGAGGCGGCGAAGCGGGCGTGGCCGCCGAGGCGCTGCTCGAGGGTCTCGCCGGGGCGCAGGTCGGCGGCGACGTCGGCGAGGTGCGCGCGCAGGCCGGCGACGAGGTCCTGGCGGATCTCCTCGAGCAGGTCGGCGAGGTGGCGCTCGACCGAGGCACGGTAGGCGGCCACGTCGTTCTGCACGGGGGTGTCGGTCATGGTCAACCTTTCGGGGGCGCGTCGAACAGCACCCGCATCTTGGCGCTCACGTCCTCCCACGCGTCGCGCGCCTGACGGAGGTACTTTCGGCCGGGTTCGGTGAGCGAGTAGTACTTGCGGTGCGGGCCCGACTCGCTCGGTTGGACGTAGGTGGACAGGTAGCCGGCGCGGTAGAGCCGCCGGAGCGTGCCGTAGACGGAGGCGTCGCCGAGCTCGTCGAAGCCCGCGGCGCGCAGCCGGTTGAGGATCTCGTACCCGTAGCCGTCCTGGCGGTCGAGGACGCGGAGCACGATGATGTCGAGCAGGCCCTTGAGCAGTTGCGATCTGTCCACGCTATCCACAGTACCATGCATTGCACAGTAGTGGAGGCGTGTGAACGCGAAACGGTCCCGTCGTCGCCGACGGGACCGTTTCGGTTGCGCTGCTTAGAGGGTGGCGCGGGCCGCGCGCAGGCGCGCGAGACTCACGTCCTTGCCCAGGAGCTCCATCGACTCGTACAGCGGCGGCGACACGGTCTTGCCGCTGATCGCCACGCGCACCGGGCCGAAGGCCTTGCGGGGCTTGAGGCCCAGGCCGTCGACGAGCGCGGCCTTCAGGGCCTCCTCGATCGCCCCGGTCGTCCAGTCGATGCCCTCGAGCGACGCGATCGAGGCGTCGAGCACCTGCGCCGCGTCGTCCTTGAAGGTCTTCTTCACGCTGTCCTCGTCGAGCTCGACCTCGGTGCCGCAGAACAGGAACCGCAGCATCTCCACGGCCTGCGAGAGCGTCGTGCAGCGCTCCTGCACGAGCGGCACGGCCACGTCGAGCACATGCGACTGCTCCGCGGTGACCTCCGCGCCCAGCAGCCCCGCGTCCTGGAGGCGCGGCACGAGCAGCCCGATCAGCTCCCCGGCGTCCACGGCGCGGAAGTGGTCGGAGCAGATCGCGTCGAACTTCCTCTCGTCGAACCTCGCCGGGTTCGACTTCACGTCGTGCAGGTCGAAGGCCTCGAGGAACTCCGCCACCGTGAACACGTCGCGGTCGCCCGAGATGGACCAGCCGAGCGTCGCCACATAGTTGAGCACGCCCTCGGGCAGGTACCCGGCCTCCTTGTACTGCAGGAGGTTCGAGCGCGGGTCGCGCTTCGACATCTTCTTGCCGCGCTCGTCCACGATGAGCGGCAGGTGCGCGTACTCGGGCTCGGCGTCGGCGATGCCCAGCTCGACCAGCGCGCGCCACATGACGATCTGGCGCGGCGTCGAGGGCATGAGGTCCTCGCCGCGGGTCACCATGTTGACCTTCATGATCGCGTCGTCCACCGGGTTGGTGAGCGTGTACAGCGGCGAGCCGTCGCCGCGCGCGATCACGTAGTCGGGCACGGTCCCGGCCGGGGTCGTGACCTCGCCGCGCACCGCGTCGCGGAAGGTGATGTCCTCATCGGGCATCCGCATCCGGTACACGGGGTGGCGGCCCTCGGCGCGGAAGGCGGCCTTCTGCTCGTCGGAGAGGTCGCGGTCGAAGTTGTCGTAGCCGAGCTTCGGGTCGCGCCCGGCGGCGCGGTGGCGGGCCTCGACCTCCTCATTGGTCGAGAACGCCTCGTAGGCGTAGCCGCCGTCGAGGAGCCGCTTGATCACGTCGGCGTACACGTCGAGGCGCTGCGACTGCCGGTAGGGCGCGTGCGGCCCGCCGATGTCGGGCCCCTCGTCCCAGGTCATGCCCAGCCACGAGAGCGCTTCGAGCAGCTGGTTGTAGGACTCCTCGGTGTCGCGCGCCGCGTCGGTGTCCTCGATGCGGAACACGAACTCGCCGCCCTTGGCCCGTGCGTACCCCCACGAGAACAGGCAGGTGCGCACCAGGCCCACATGCGGGGTCCCGGTCGGGCTGGGGCAGAAGCGGGTGCGGACGTTACTCACTGGGAACCACCTTGTTGGACAGTGTGCCGATGCCGGCGACGGAAACGGAGACGGTCTCGCCGGCCTGGAGCGGGCCGACGCCCGCGGGCGTGCCGGTGAGCACCACGTCGCCCGGCAGCAGGGTCATCACCTGCGACACGTAGGCGACGATCGCGGCCGGGTCGAATACCATGTCCTTGGTCGAGCCGAGCTGGCGCACCTCACCGTTGACCTCGCAGCGGATCTCGGTGGCGGCCATGTCGGCGTCCGGGCTGGTCTCGATCCACGGCCCGATCGGGCAGAACGAGTCGAAGCCCTTGGCGCGGGTGAACTGCACGTCCTGCTGCTGGAGGTCGCGGGCGGTCACGTCGTTGGCGCACGTGTAGCCGTAGATCGCGCTCTTCGCGGCCTCGCGGTCGAGACCGCGGGCGCCGTGCAAGCCGATCACGACGGCCAGCTCGGCCTCGTGCTCGACCTGGTCGGACACGGCCGGGAGACGGATGGCCTCGCTCGGGCCGATCACCGAAGTGGACGGCTTGAGGAAGATCAGGGGCTCTTTCGGGACCTCGTTGCCGAGTTCGGCGGCGTGGTCGGCGTAGTTGCGCCCCACGCACACCACTTTGGACGGGAGGATCGGGGCGAGCAGCCGCACGTCCTCGAGCGCCCAGCGCTGGCCGGTGAGCTTGATCTGCGCGAACGGGTGACCCTCGATCTCGGCGGCGGTGGCGCCGGGCCCCTCGCCTTCCAGGACGGCGAACGACATGCCGGTCGGTTGAGCGATCCGCGCGATCCGCACAGTCGGCCCCTCTCTGAGACTGGTTTGAGCTTGCGGCCTCAGCTTAGTTCGGGGGCGGTGCGGGGTCGACGCACTATCGCGTGGAACGCGGTCAAATCACCCTGTCACGCGGAGCGCGGTCACATCACGATGCTGCCGGGCGGAGCCGGCCGAAAGACGCCGTCGCGCGGAGCCCGGTCTCGCCGCGGCGCGCTAGCGCACGAGCAGGAAGATACCGCCGAGGAGGGCCGAGCCGACGAGCGCGCCGACGACGATGCCCATGCCGAGGCGGCGTACCTTGCCGAACAACCCGATGAAGAAGCCGAGCACGCAGGTCAACGGCGCGGCCACGAGCAGCGAGATCGCGGTGGCGCCGAAGCGGACCTTGAGGGTCTCGCCGAGGTCGCCCACGAGCACGAAGCCGAAGACGAAGGCCGCGATCACCAGGATCACGAGGCCGAGAACGAAGCCGGACACGAAACGTCGGCGCCCATACACGGCCGAATCCGCGGCCATGGCCGCCGCGCGGGCACGATCGGTCTTGTAGGAAGTCACATGTCAACTCTAGTACGGCTTCACCAGCCGTGCGGTGACGGCATTCATCCGACGCCGAGCCTGCAGGCGCGGGCCGGGCGCCGTCTCCTGTGGAAAACGCCGATCCGCTTCGCGGTAGCGTCACTCCACCGTGACACGCCGTCGTGAATGCCTCGAGCGCGGCGTCTAGCATGCAAGACTGCCATATGCGCCGTTTGATCACAATCTTCGCATTGCTCGGGGCCCTGTTCATCGCGCAGGCGCCCGCCGGAGCGATCGATTCCAGCCTGCCGCAGTCGTCCGCCTCCTTCAACGACCAGGTCTACAAGGTGGACTACCACGGCGACATCGTCTACTCGGGCGGGGTCTTCACCCGTGCCCGCAACACCGACGGCACCTTCGCGCGCCGCACCTACCTGGCGGCCGTGAACTCGGCCACGGGGGCGCTCCTGCCGTTCGCGCCGGTCCTCAACGGATCGGTCCACGAGGTCAAGACCGCCGGCGAGTACTTGTACATCGCCGGCAGGTTCACCGAGGTCGACGGAGTCGCCCGCTCCCGCGCGGCCCGGTTCCGGCTCGACACCGGAGAGCTCGACACCGCATGGAATCCGAAGCCCTCGGCCACCGTGTACTCGATCGAGCCGGTCGGCTCCACGGTCTACCTGGGCGGCACGTTCCAGTCGGTCGGCGGCTTCGTGCAGCCGGCGCTGGCGGCCGTCAGCGCCGTCGACGGCATGCCCGTCACGGGCTTCACGCCGAAGGTCACCGAGGGCTCGGTCCGCGACCTCCAGTACGGCCACGATCGCCTGTACGTCGCGGGGGCGTTCTCGATGATCGAGGGTGAGAAGAAGTACGGGAAGCTCGGCGCGGTCAACCCGTCCACGGGCGTGGTCGACGCGACGTTCGAGTCCAAGGTGTACGTCCTCACCCGCGAGGTCGAGGTCGCCGGGGACCGCGTCTTCGCGGCCCTCGACGGGCGCGGCGGCGAGATCCGGGCGTTCACGCGCAGCGGCGAGACGCTCTGGTACCAGGCGACCGACGGCGGGATGCAGACCGTCGAGGTCTGGGGCGCCACCGTCATCGGCGGCGGCCACTTCGACAAGGCCTGCGTCACCAACCACGCCGGTCCCCAGGGCCAGTGCGTGGACGGCGTGCGCGCCCCCCGCGGGAAGCTTCTCGCGGTCGACATGGACGGGAAGCTCCTGGACTGGAACCCGGCCGCGAACGGCGTCGTCGGCGCCTGGGACGCGACCGCGCACCCGTCCGGCTCGAACCTGACGGTGGGCGGCTCGTTCACGACCTTCGGCGGCGGCGCGCAGGAGCAGAAGCGCTTGGCGATCTTCGACTAGGGCACGGCCTTTCCAAAGGCACGGCAAAGGCACAGCGCAAAGGGCCCGGCACCTGGAGGTGTCGGGCCCTTGTTCACTGCCCGCCGCACGATCGGCGCGGTTCAGGCTCCGGCCCGGTCTCGTGGACCGGGCCGTGTCGGTGCCGCGCGGCGCCGCTGGTGGGACGCCGCACGGGGTCGGTAGGAGTTCAGGACTTGGAGAGCCCCCGCCGGTTGAGGCCGTACGCGAGGCCGTCCGCCAGCGCGTTCCAGGAGGCCTCGATGAGGTTGGGGGCCACGCCGACGGTGGTCCACTCGGATTCGCCGTCGCTCATGGAGACGAGGACACGGGTGACCGCGTCGGTGCCGGTGGAGCCTGCGAGGATGCGGACCTTGAAGTCGGAGAGCGTGAGCTCGGCCAGGCGGGGGTGGCGGGCGGCCAGGGCGCTGCGCAGGGCCGCGTCGAGCGCGTTGACCGGGCCGTTGCCCTGCGCGGTGGCGATGACGCGTTCGCCGTCCACGTCGAGGCGGACGGTGGCTTCGGCGACGGTGACCGCGGTGGGGTCGTGGTCGACGATGACGCGGTAGGTGTCGAGTTTGAACGGCCGGGGGAGGCCGCCTTCGACCTCGTCGCGCACGAGCAGTTCGAAGGACGCGTCGGCGGCCTCGAAGGACCAGCCTTTGGATTCGAGTTGCTTGACGCGGTTGGTGATGCGGTCGAGTGCGGCCTTGTCGCCGGAGAGGTCGATGCCGAGTTCGCGGCCCTTGAGCTCGACGGAGGCGCGGCCGGCCATCTCGGTGACGAGGATGCGCATGTCGTTGCCGACCACGGCGGGGTCGACGTGGTTGTACAGGGCGGGGTCGGCCTTGATCGCGGAGGCGTGGATGCCGGCCTTGTGCGCGAACGCGGCGTGACCGGTGTAGGGGGCGTGCTCGTCGGGGATCATGTTGGCGATCTCGGCGATCGCGTGGGAGATGCGGGTGAGCTGCTCGAGGCCGCCGTCGGGCAGGACTCTGAGGCCGAGCTTGGTCTCGAGGTTCGCGACGACGCTGAACAGGTTGGCGTTGCCGGGGCGTTCGCCGTAGCCGTTGGCGGTGCCCTGGACGTGCATGACGCCGGCCTGGACGGCGGCGAGGGTGTTGGCGACGGCGCAGCCGGTGTCGTTCTGGGCGTGCATGCCGAGGCGTACGCGCTCGCGCGGGAGGACCGCTTCGAGGCGGGTGCGGAGGTCGGTGACGACGGCGGTGATGTCCGAGGGGATGCTGCCGCCGTTGGTGTCGCAGAGGACGACCGCTTCGGCCCCGGCTTCGAGGGCGGTGCGCACGACGAGGGTGGCGTACACGGGGTCGTGGCGGAAGCCGTCGAAGAAGTGCTCGCAGTCGATGAAGACCTGGCGGTCGTGCTCGCGGCCGGTGCGCACCGAGTCGCTGATCATCGCGAGGTTCTCTTCGGGGGTGGTCTTGAGTGCCTGCTCGACGTGGCGCATGTCGGATTTGGCGACCAGGCAGAGCACGGGGGCGCGCGAGTCGAGGAGGGCTTGGAAGCCGGGGTCCTCGGCGGCGCTCGAACCGGCTCGGCGGGTCATGCCGAAGGCGACGAGTTTGGCGTGCTTGAAGTTCAGTTCGTCGGCCGCGCGGGCGAAGAACTCCGTGTCCGAGGGGATCGCGCCGGGCCAGCCGCCCTCGATGTAGTCGACGCCGAGCTCGTCGAGGAGTTCTGCGACGGCGAGCTTGTCGGCGACGGAGTAGCGGAGGCCCTCCATCTGCGCGCCGTCACGGAGCGTGGTGTCGAAGACGTGGAAGTCCCCGCCGCTGTTCGCAGGTTCGCTGCCGGTTTGCGGGTCTGGTTGCGTCACTTGGTGCTCCAGGTTTCTGTACTTATCGGTCCGGCCGCTGCGGGGCCTACCTGAACGTTCGTTTGCCCTGAACGAAAAAGACCCCCTGCGGGCGCAGGAGGTCTGGCGTTCGGCGGAGGCATCTAACGACGATGCTCCGCGGAACGCCCGCAGCTAATCATGAGCTGGAAGGTCACGAAAAGTAGTATGCCATCGGCCGTGGTCGCGAACCACCATTTCCCACATAATGGGATTCAGTGTGTCGCGTCGGATCGGGCCGAGCGCTTGCGCGCCTTGGCCTCACCAGTCCGATCGCAGCGCGCGGCGGCGCTGCCACCACAGGACGAAGGCAGCGCCCCCCGCGAGCGCGACGGCGCCGGCGCCGATCCCGACGCCGAGGCCGGCACCGGTGGTCGGGAGCGTCGACTTCGGCGACGAGGACGGCGATTCGGCCTCGGCGTCGGGATCGGCCTCGGACGGCACCTCGGACATCGGCGTGGTCTCGTTGGGCGGCGTGGCCTCGTTCGGTGGCGGTGTGGCCTCGGTCCCGGCCCCGGCGAGCCACTCGTGGAAATGCATGCTGTCGCTCGGGTCCTCCCGGACGGCCAGCACCTCGGCGCCCGCGACGGCGTCGGAGCGCTCGCGCAGCCCCAGGAGGTAGTCCCCTGGCGCGACGAAGCGGAAGTCCTTGTGGCCGGGGTCGTGGTAGACGATCGTCCAGCTGTGCGCGCCCGCGCAGTCGGCGAGCGACACCTGCGCCGTCGCGCCGCCGCCGCCGGTGTCGGCGACGAGGCACTGCCCCGAGTCACGGTGGATGATCTGGTATTCGCCGAGGTCCCGCAGGTCCCCCGGGTCCTGCAGCCCCTCGTCGCCGCTGAGCTCCCAGAAGTCGCCCTGGGCGGTGAGCCGCGGGGCCCCGTCGACCGCCGCCATCGGCAGGTTCTGATGGTCCTTGAGGTACAGCCGGACCGCACCGTCGGGCACGGGCTGGGCTTGAGCGGGGGCGCCGGCGGCCAGCAGGATCGCAGCCGAGACCACGGCGGCCTTGAACAGAGTTGTCTTCATCAAGAAATTACATCAAATGAGACAAATTCACCTATAGGCTGCTTAAGGCAACCCTACGGGACGACCGGTCAGCCCGTCGCCGGGGGCCCGACGCTGCCGCGAATCTCGCTCGCCGCGTCCCCGGCCGCACGCAAGCGGTCGGCCGCATCGGTGAGCAGGTCCAGCGTCTCGTCCGAACGATGCGCCGACAGCGCCTGCTGCAACCCGATCGAGCCGGCCAGGCACTCCCCCGCCGCGCTCACCATGTCCTCATAGGCGGCCACGCCCGCTTCCAGGCGCTCCACCATCCGGTCGAGGTTCGCAGCCATACCCGCGCGCTTCACCTCGGGCGCGATCGCGATCGCCGCCTCGACGTCCTTCACGCCCAACGCGAGCCGGTACAGCTCCTGACCGGCCTTCGAGGCCCCGGCGAGGATCGCGACCGCCTCGTCGTTCCCCTCCAGGCGCTTCGCCATCTGCTCCGCGGCGACCGAAGCGCGCTCCAACCGCTCGTACGGGCGCAGGGCCCGGCTGTGGCGGAACTGCGCCCGGATGCGCCCGCGCCGGATCGCATCGGCCGTCTCGCCGAACAGGCCGCGCGCCTCCTTCGAGAGCCGCGCCGGACCGTGCAACTCCAGCGAAGCCCGCTCGGCGGCCGGAATCGCGCGCGAGAGCCGCCGGTAGTCGAACCACCGGACCACCGCCATCGCCGTCGCGAACCCCGCCACCGTCACCCAGATCCCGTCCGGCGCACCGAGACCGGCATAGGGGACGAAGAAGGCGCCGCCGGCGGCAGCGCCTCCCGCGATCGCGGTCCAGGACTTGGCGGAGGACAACCGGGAACGCAGGCGCTTGAGCGCGCGCTTGCGGTCCTTCGCGTCCACCGGCGGTCCTCTCGGGTCAGTTCTTGGTCTTGTCGGCCTCGGGCTCGGCCGTGCCCTCGTCGTTGCCGAGAGACGCGCGGATGTCCGCGAGGCGGGCGTTCGTGACCGACTCCTTCGACTCGATCGCCGGGCCCGCGGCCTTGCCGCCGGAGAGCTGATCGCCCTCGAGCGAAGCGCGGATCTGGTCCAGACGCGAAGCCCCGGCCATGTCGCGCGTGGCGCGGTTGACCTCGAGGAGGCGACCCTCCACCGAGTTCGAGGCGAGCTCGGCGCGGCCCATCGCGCTGGCGTAGCGGCCTTCGATCTTGTCGCGGATCTCGTCGAAGTTCGGCACGTTGCCGGGGGCGGCGGTCTGCGACATCGACTCGAGCGAGGAGGCGATCGTCTCCTGCATCTTCGCCTGCTCGAGCTGGCCGAGCAGCTTCGTGCGCTCCTGGAGCTTCTGCTGCAGGATCATCTGGTTGTTCTCGACGGCCTTCTTGGCCTGGTCCGCAGCGGTGAGCGCCTGGTCGTGCATCACCTTCATGTCCTCGAGGGACTGCTCGGTGGAGACCAGCTGGCCCGCGAGAATCTCAGCGGTGGACTCGAACTGCTGCGCCTTCTGCTCGTCGCCCTCGGCGCGAGCCTTGTCCGACAGCACCAGAGCCTGGCGCGCCTGCGCCTGCAGACGCTCCACTTCGGCCATCGAACGGTTGAGCTTCATCTCCAGCTGACGCTGGTTCCCGATCACAGAAGCCGCCTGCCCCACCAATGCCTGGTGCTGCTTCTGCGCTTCCTCGATCGCCTGCTGGATCTGGATCTTGGGATCGGCGTGCTCATCGATCTTCGCACCGAAGAGCGCCATCATGTATTTCCAGCCCTTGACGAACGGATTGGCCATTATCGGGGTCCTTCCGGTGATTGCAACGCCGACATGCCTCTAGTGTCGGACATCGGCGCCACGTGCGTGGGACAGGGTGACGCCTCAATCGCCAAAACTACATCATCGGTGGTTTTCAAGCCGCCGCGCGGACCACCGAATCGGTCACCTCGCCACGCCGATGCCGGGACCGGACCTGCGCGATCGAAGCGGGCGCGGCAGACAGGGCCCGACGCCGACGCGCGACCTCTTCCTGAACGTCCGACGGCACCGAACCCGCGGACGCGGCCTTGTCGCGCGCCAACGGCAGCACCGCGACCTGACGGCCCTGCGACGAGTCTTCACCGCGCTCATGGACGGCGACCTCGCGCGAGACCTCCGCCAGCACCTCCGACAGACGCACCTGCAGCGCCCCGCACACCGAGGCCAGCAGCTCGCTCGACGGTTCCTTGTGGCCCCGCTCGATCTCGGACAGGTAGCCCAAGCTCACATTGGCCTGCTTCGACACGTCCCGCAACGTCCGCTTCTGCGCGCGGCGGCGGCGCCGCAGGGTCTCTCCCAGCAGTTCCCGCAACAACACCATAGGATTCTCCTCCGCGCCGCGATAGCTCACATGAGCTTAGGTGGGTCCAGCAAGCCTATCTCGTCCGGTTCGGCTCGCTCTTCTTCGATTTGAATGCTTTCCAGAGGTAATCCATTCCCGTCACCACCGTCAGCACCAGCGCCGCACCCATGAGCCAGGGACCCACCGCGTCCAGCGGCGAAGGCCACGGCCACAGATACCAGGCCACGGCTGTGATCTGCAAGACCGTCTTGAGCTTCCCGCCCCGGTCCGCGGCGATCACCGTGCGGCGCAGCACCGCCACCCGCAGCGCCGTGATCCCCAGCTCACGCACGAGGATGACCACCGTCACCCACCACGGCAACGCGTCGTAGTAACTCAGCAGGACCAGCGACGTCCCGATGAGGACCTTGTCCGCGATCGGGTCGGCCAACTTCCCGAAGTCGGTGACGAGGCCGCGCGACCGCGCCAGCCAGCCGTCCACGAAGTCGGTCGCGGAGATGAACACGAACAGCGCGCAGGCCGCCATCCGCCACCCCGAGTGCTCGAGCCCGGAAAGGACCACGAACACCGCGAAGACCGGCACCAGGAAGATCCGGGCCACCGTCACCACGTTCGCGATGTTCCACGGCGAGACCGGCCGGTCCTCAGTGGTCACCAGGCCTCCTCGACGAGCTCCGCCACGAGGTCGACACCGTTCGAGTCGATCACCTTCGCCGTCACGAAGTCGCCGACCTCCAGGCCCTCGACCTCGCCCACCAGCGCGATCGTGCCGTCGACCTCCGGCGCCTGGTGGGCGCCGCGGCCGTCCACGCCGTCGTCCTCCACGGATTCGACCAGGACCTTCATGACCTCGCCCACCCGCTCGGCGGCGCGCTGGCTCACCAGCTCGTCGACGAGCATCGCAACGCGGGTGTGCCGCTCGGAGACGACGTCCTCGTCCACGTGCCCGTCGAGGTCCACCGCTTCGGTGCCGTCCTCGTCGGAGTAGGCGAACACGCCGGTGGAGTCGAGGCGGGCCTCCTCGAGGAAGCCCATGAGCTCCTCGACGTCCTCCTCGGTCTCGCCGGGGAAGCCGACGATCACGTTGGTGCGGGCCCCGGCGAGCGGGTCGACGTCGCGGATCTGCTTGAGCAGCGCGAGGAAGTTCTCGGTGGAGCCGAAGCGGCGCATCCGGCGCAGGACCTTCGCCGAGGAGTGCTGGAACGACAGGTCGAAGTACGGCACGACCTTGTCGGTGCGCTGCATCGCCTCGATGAGGCTCGGGCGCAGCTCGGCGGGCTGCAGGTAGGAGAGGCGGATCCACTCGATGCCGTCGATCGCGGCCATGCCCTCCAGGAGGTGCTCGAGCGCCTGGGAGTCGGCGAGGTCCTTGCCGTAGGAGGTGGTGTTCTCGGAGACGAGGTTGAGTTCCTTGACGCCCTCGGAGGCGAGCCAGGCGGCCTCGGCCAGGATCTCCTCGGGCGTGCGGGAGACGAAGGAGCCGCGGAAGGACGGGATCGCGCAGAAGGTGCAGCGCCGGTCGCAGCCTGAGGCGAGCTTGAGGTTCGCCACGGGGCCGTCGGTGAGGCGCTTGCGCACGACCGCGAGGTGCTGCGGGGCGCCCGCGTCGAGCTGGGCGCCGTCGGCTTGGGCGGCGCGGGAGTGGCCGGGGACGACGGCGGCGGCGCTCTGGCGCGCTGCCGGGGCCAGCGGGAGGAGCTTGCGGCGGTCGGACGGCTGGTGGGATTCGAGCTTGCGCCCGGCGAGGATGTCGTCGAGGCGGGCGGCCATGTCCGGGTAGTGGTCGAAGCCGAGCACGGCGTCGGCCTCGGGCAGGCTCTCGGCCAGCTCCTTGCCGTAGCGCTCGGCCATGCAGCCGGTCGCGACGACCTTCGCGCCGGTCGAGGAGGCGTCGAGGAGGACGTCGATGGACTCGGTCTTCGCCTGCTCGATGAAACCGCAGGTGTTGACCATGACGACGTCGGCGTTCTCGCCGTCGTCGCTGATGCGCCAGCCACCGGCGGCGAGGCGGGCGGCCAGCTCCTCGGAGTCGGTCTCGTTGCGGGCGCAACCGAGCGTCAGGAGCGCTACGGACTTGCCGGCCTCGCGTGCGGACGATTCCTCGGAACGGGTCGAATGAGCTGCAGACACCAGGAAAGCGTACCTACCGGCGGGCCGCGGCTGCCCCCGGCGGCGGGACGGGACACAGTGACGCCGGCGGTAGGTGACCGACCTAACCGGAAGCGCGTCGATCGGCCCGTTATGGGGTGAATACGCAGCGGACAATCGGTGCCTTTCGCGATGCTTCTGCGCAGGGGCAACAGTGGATCACCGCACGTGGCGGCCATACCTTAGGCTTGTCCCATGTCCCCCAAAGACATCGCCCCAGCCCATCGCCCTGCTCATCGAACGCCGAAGCTCCGGCGCGCCGGACTCGCGCTGCTCGCGACCGCCGCGGTGCTCACGGTCGCCGCCTGCGGCGCCGCGCCGACCGGCACGCTCCACACGCGCGCCGGATACACGCTCACCAGCGACGAGATCCCGGTCTCGGTGTGCCCCGCCGACGACGAATCGCGGTTCGCCGGCGATGAAGGCCTGCTCATCGGCGCCCACTTCGCGCTCCGTGTCGAATGCGTCGCGTCCTTCGACGAGCTGCCCGAGGGATTCCAGCTCGACTACCTGTTCGGCGAGCACGCGAGCCTGTACTCCCCCGAGCCCGGGTACGAGTTCACGCTCATCCAGTTCGCGCCCGAGACCGGAGCCGAGGCCCAGTTCGAAGCCGAGGCCGGCGAGCTCTCCGCGACGCTGAAGATCGGCGACCGCGCGTGGGACTTCGACGGCGAGGTGCCCGCGCCCGGCGAGGTGTACTTCACCGTGGCGAAGCGGGACGCCCCGATCACGCTCGAAGTGGTCGACGTCGAGCGCACCCAGACCATGGACCTGCGTGAACGCACCCGCGAGGGCCTCATCCAGGCGCTCTACACCGGCACCGCCGCGGTCGACTCCGAGGTGGTCGAGGGCTCGGTCGACGGCTACACCACCAAGGGCAGCTACGAGTACTGGTTCGACGACTGGGGCTACCAGACCCAGTTCGAGCTCACCCGCGAGGTCTTCGAACCCGGCACGGGCTGGGTGGCCGAACCGGACCGGGCGCTCCTGTCGATCGAGTTCGGATGGCTCTATTCGGCCAGCGGCCTCGAATGGAGCATCGACACCGATGACGCCCTGAAGGTCTCGGGTCCCGACGGCGCGCTGACGCCGCTCTCGGCCGACCACTTGGACGAGGACCTGAGCAACGGCGTCTGGCGCACCTTCACCATCACGTACGACGTGCCCGCCGACGCGCTCGACTTCACACTGAACTTCCACCCGAAGGGCCCGGTCAAGTGGCCCGAGGAGGACGTCTCGCTGCCGATCACCGGCGACAAGAACCACGAGATCGCCGTCAGCTTCGCCTAGGCGACGCGAAGGGGCCGGTCCGCGGAAGGGCGGATTCTAGGGGTGGTTGCAACACTGCTGGTTATTCGCTGGTGTGGATGAGTTTAGCGAGGCGCTCGGCTGGGGTTTCCCAGGCGAGCGTTTTGCGTGGGCGTCCGTTGAGTTCGGCGGCGACG
>NZ_JAERMK010000024.1:46261-81314 GCF_016918015.1 Glycomyces sp. YM15 | reverse complement strand
GTACAGGTGTCGGGGTAGGTGTAAGCAGACTACGACAAGCCTCTGGCCGATCCGACAAACCGACTTGTTTCGAGGCGACGACCCCGCAAGCCAGGGTGCTCCTCCACTGGAGGCGTCCGATCTCACCCCCGTGCCATCGCCCGCAGCTGTCCGCGCCCCCGACGGGCCGTGACTGGGTGGACGATCCTAGTTGGGATCACCCCAACCAGCAGGCGATGCCGTACACGGCGGCACTCGCGATTCGAGCAAGACCCGTCAGCGTGAGGGGCGAAGCCAGACCGAGCATTACAGGACTCGGCCCGGGCAGCACCAGCACGTCCATGACGAGCACCACCCCGTCCCGGCAGCGCCGCGCCCCCAAGCCCGCGCGCCTACGGGACGGATCCCGAGGAACGGCAAGCGATCCTCGGGAGGCGAACCCGCCACCGGCAACCACCCGGACCATCACCGGGAGGCCGCACCACTCCCTCAGGGACGGCAGGCACCAGCACCCGCCCCGGCAGGAACGGCGTGTTCAGGCGAAAGCCGAAGGGCCGGAACCGGAAGCCGAAGCAAGGCCAGCAGGACCAGCAGGGCCAGCGAGGCCAGCGGGGCCAGCGAGGGAAGCAAGTAGAGCAGCGGGAAGGAGGCGACACAGGCGCATGAGGACCACGACCATGCAGACGGACACGGACACGGACACGGACACGGACACGGACACGAGCACGAGCACGAGCATGTCCGGGTCGATCCCGTCGACTGGCGGCTCCCTCGTTACCGACCACCCGATCGCTGCGGCATCAGGCCGGACCCACCCGGCCCTGCCGGAAGCGACGACCGGCCCCGCCCCGGGGAGCTTCCCCGCGTTTCCGTCGCTGCCCGATCGAACCCGGGCCGAATCGCCACCCGAACCCGGACACCGGGCCTCCGGTTCCTTCCAGCCGCGCCCGTCGCTGCAAGATTGAAGCTCGCCCGAGACGTCGGCCGGCCCTCGCCGCGCCCGACTGGGCACGCCCATCTCGTCATCGCTGACCGATTGCAGCCCGACCGAGACCGGTTCCGGCCATGGCTGCACACCCCGGGCCCGGGCAAGCCCAAGCCGGATCGTCGCCGCCCGACCCGAACCCGGCCCCAACACCGGCCCGGCAGGGGGCTCGACCGAACTGTGGCCCGCTCGTAGGACAGGCTTCAGCGGAAATCCCTCGACGGCGCGCTCGGGCCGTTCAGATCCAGCAGCGTCAGCTTGTCCGCCACGATCATCGGCATCGTGTCCTCCGCAGCGTCGATCGGCTTCTCCACCGCGCCCCTGACCACCAGCGCCCGCGCGACCGAGGCGATGCTCTGCCAGCGCTTCCAGAGCCCTTGGGAGCACACGATGTTCGCGATGCCCGTCTCGTCCTCCAAACTCAGGAACGTGACGCCCTTCGCGGTCGAGGGCCGCTGGCGGTGCGTCACGATCCCGGCGACCTCGATCCGCGCGCCGTCCTCTATGCGCGGCAGTCGGGCGGCGGGCAGGACCCCGGTGGCGTCGAGCGCGGCACGGGCCAGCTCCATCGGGTGGGTCTGGACCGAGAGCCCCAGTCCGGTGTAGTCGGCGCGGGCGAGCTCGGCCCCGCTCATACCGGGCAAGGTGGGCGGCGGCGCGGCCGGTCCGGTGCCGGGGATCGTGCCGGGCCGCTCGTCCACGGTCCCGGCCGTCCACAGTGCCTTGCGTCGGTCGGGTTCAAGGCTTTCGAGGGCTCCGGCCACGGCGAGCTTCTCCATGCGCTCCTTGCCGAGTCCGGCTCTGCGGGCCAGGTCGGCGAGGCTCTGGAACGGGCCGTCGGCCTCCCGTTCGGCGACGATCCGCAGCGCGGCCGGTTCGCCGAGGCCTTTGACGTTGTCGAGGCCGAGGCGCAGGTCCGCCTCGCCCAGGAGCGGCGCGCGGCGTTCGCGTTCGGTGGGGATGAGCGAGGCGACCTCCTTGCTGGCGTTCACGTCCGGAGCGAGCACGGTGAGGCCGTGGCGCTGGGCGTCGGCGACGAGCGAGGCGGGGGAGTAGAAGCCCATCGGCTGGCTCGCGAGGAGCCCGGCGTAGAACGCGGCCGGGTAGTGGCATTTGATCCAGGCCGAGGAGTAGACGAGGAACGCGAAGCTGGCGGCGTGGGATTCGGGGAAGCCGAAGTCGGCGAAGGACCGCAGCTGTTCGTAGAGCCGGTCCGCGTCGGCGCCGGTGATGCCCTGCTCGGCCATGCCGGAGTAGAGGCGCGTCCTGAGTTCCTCCATGCGTTCCTCGGATCGCTTGGCGCCCATGGCACGTCGGAGCTTGTCGGCCTCGCCGGCGTCGAATCCGGCGGCGTCGATGGCGATGCGCATCAGCTGCTCTTGGAACAGCGGCACGCCGTAGGTGCGCTCGAGGGTCTTGTGGAGCACCTCGGGGACGAGGTGCCGCCACGGTTCGCCGTGGCGGCGGCGCAGGTACGGGTGGACGGCGCCGCCCTGGATGGGTCCGGGGCGGATGAGCGCGACCTCGGCGACGAGGTCCTGGAACTTCCTGGGGCGCAGGCGGGGCAGGGTCGCCATCTGGGCGCGGGACTCGACTTGGAAGACGCCCACGGTGTCGGCCCGGCAGAGCATGTCGTACACGGCCTCGTCGTCGGGCGGCAGCCGCCACAGGTCGACCCGCTCGCCGTGGAAGTCGCGCACGAGGTCGGCCATGCGGTGCAGGGCCTCCAGCATGCCCAGGCCGAGCAGGTCGAACTTGACGAGGCCCGCGTCGGCGCAGTCCTCTTTGTCCCATTGCAGGACGGTGCGGTCCTTCATGCGGGCGGGCTCGACCGGGACGATCTCGCTGACGGGCTGCTCGGTGAGGACCATGCCGCCGGGGTGGATGCCCAGGTGCTGGGGCATGTCGCGGAAGTCGGCGGCGAGCGATTGGACGTCCGCGGGGATGCCCTCGGCCTCGCCGGGGTCGATGCTCCCCCAGCGGTGGAGGCGCTTGGACCACGCGACGGCCTGGTCGTGGCCGTAGCCGAGTGCTTTGGCGGCGTCGCGCACCGCCGAGCGGGGCCGGTAGGTGACCACGTTGGCCACGAGGGCGGCCCGGTCGCGGCCGTATTTCCCGTAGACGTACTGGATGACCTCCTCGCGGCGGCCGGACTCGATGTCGATGTCGATGTCGGGCGGGCCGTCGCGCTCGGCGGAGAGGAACCGCTCGAACAGCAGCCCGAACGACACCGGGTCCACATTGGTGACGCCGAGGGCGTAGCAGACGGCGCTGTTCGCGGCCGATCCCCGACCCTGGCAGTAGATGTCGTGCTCCCGGCAGAATTCGACGACGTCGGCGACGATGAGGAAGTAGCCGCTGAACCCGAGCTGCTCGATGACCCGCAGCTCGTGCCGGATCTGCTTCCAGGCCCCGGGGACCTGCTCGGCCTCCGGCGGCCCGTAGCGATCGGTTCCGCCCTTGTCCGTCAGCGCTTCGAGGTACGAGTCGTCGTCGAGGCCGTCGGGGACGGGGAAGTGCGGCAGCCGGGGCGCCAGCAGCTTGAGCTGGAAGGCGCATTCGGCGGCGATCCGCACGGATTCGGCTACGGCCTCGGGGAAGTCGGCGAAGCGCTGCGCCATCTCGTCGCCTGAGCGCAGGTGCGCCCCGGCGTTCGCGGGCAGGTGCGGGTCGGTCGCCTCGAGGGTGCTGCGGGCCCGGACCGCGGCGAGCGCGGCGGCGGCCCGGGCACGGTTCGGGGCCGCGTAGTGCACGTTGTTGGTGGCCACGGTGGGCACGCCGAATCGGTGGGCCAGGCCGGCGAGCGTCTCGATCCGCTCGGTGTCGCCGGGCAGGTCGTGGCAGGTGAGTTCGACGGCGAGGTGCTCGGGGCCGAAGGCGTCGGCGAGTTCGCGCAGCGCGCCCTCGGCGGCGTCGAGACCGCCGGAATCCAAGGCCGCGTTGAGGAAGCCCTTGCGGCAGCCGGTGAGGACCTGCCAGCCGCCGTTCGCGTGGGCGGCGAGGTCGGGGAGCGAGTAGCGGGGCAGGTCCTTCTCGCCGCCTTCGAGCTTGGCCGCGGTGATGGCGCGCGAGAGGGAGCGGTAGCCGTCGGGGTCGCGGGCGAGGACGACGAGGTGGCGTCCGGCCGGGTCGACCTGGCCGCGGCGGGACCGGGGCAGGTCGAGGTTCAGTTCGGCGCCGAAGACCGTCTGGAGTCCGAATGCGCTTGCGGCCGAGTCGAACTGCGGGATCGCGTACAGGCCGTCGTGGTCGGTGATCGCGAGCCCTTTGAGGCCGAGCCGGTGGGCTTCGGCGGCGAGCGCGGCGGGGGCGTCCGCGCCGTCGGCGAAGGAGTAGTGGGAGTGGCAGTGCAGCTCGGCGTAGTCAGTCATACCAGCCCACCGCCTTCCATTGCCCGCCTTCGCAGACGAGGAGGGCGGCACGGCCGTCGGCGAGCTCGACCTGGAGGCGCGCGTAGCGGCGGGCCGCCGGGCTCCACCAGCGTTCGGACACCGGCCACGGCCCGGCCCAGGCGACGACCGGGACTTTCTTGCCGCCCAAGACGATCAGGGCCGGGGCGGCCGAGAGGTCCCCGCGCGCGAGGGCCTGCACGGGGGCCCCGGCGGCGTCGAGGACCGCGACGTGGTCGTCGGTGCCGATGAGGCTGGGCAGCGGATCGGGCAGCGCCCCGGGCCACGGCCCCGAAGGCGGCGGCGGTGCGTGCTCGACTTCCCATGCGGCGGAGCCGAATCGCTCGTCGAGGTCGCGGCCGTCGGTGGCGGCGGCGATCTGCACGGCGTCGGGGCCGAACCGGCTCTGGGCGTGCCGCAGCGCGGCCTCGGCCTTCACGTCCCGGGCGCCCTTGTCGCCCCACAGGCCACGCCCGGCGGCGACCAGGCCGATCAGCCCGCCGGGGGCGAGTTCGAGGACGGTGATGGCGTGCGCGGTCTCGTCGACCTGGTCGCTTGCGGCGCTTGAGGAGAGCCAGCCTTCCAGTTGCCAGCGCACCCGCCGGGCCAGTTCGGCAGCGCCGATGGCGGGGTCGAGCTGCCAGGTGCGCCGCCGTTCCATGCCGCTGCCGGTGCGGGCGGTGATGGTGACGCGGGTGCAGGCGAGATTGCGTTCGTCCAAGAGGACCAGTAGACGCTCGGCCAGGGGCCGGGCGGCGAAGACGGCCTGCTCGACCGTGGCGTACGGGGTCTCGGGGGTGTCGGCCACGGTCAGCTCCGGCGCGGCCGGGCGGGGGACGAGCGGGCGGGCGAGCTGCCCGGCGGCGAGCAGCTGGGCCCGCCGCACGGCCGCGCCGAACCGCTCCGCGACGGCCTGGCCGGGCAGGTTCCGGAAGGCGCCGAGCGTGTCAATGCCCAAGTGCCGCAGGGTCTCGCAGGTCTCGGCATCGACCAGGCCCGTGGCCTGGAGGTCGCGGATGTCGCGCCGGGCGAGGAAGGCCGCGTCGCGCCCGGCCGGGACGATCCGGCCCTCGCGCGCGGCCAGGACCGCGGCGAACAGGCCGTCGGCGACCCCGGTCAGGCAGTCCTGGTCGACGAGGCCCGAGACGGTGTCGATGAGGGTTTCGCAGAACGCGGCCTCGTCGCCCGCGCCGCGGCGCAGCGGCACGGCGACGACGCCGGGTTCGAGCACTTCGATGTACGGAGTGAGCAGGTCGAGCGCGTCGAGCACCGGCTCGAACGCGGCCGAATCCCCGGCGTCCCAGTCCACGAGCCGCATCACCAGGACCCGGCTCGAGGCCCGCCGCACCTGCACGCTCACGGCAGATCACCTCCGGCGGACCGAAGCCGAACCACCTCGCCGCCGGAGACCGTGTCGGCTTCGGCCTGTCCGCGCTGAGTGCCGTTCGCACGATGCGGGGCGCTGTGCCGCTCGGAGGCACCTCGGTCCATGGTGGACCTCGATCGCAGATCGATGACGTTCTCGCGGGTGGGCCGTTCTTCGGTGCGGCCTTCCGCCACTTCACCGCCGTAGGGCCAGATCCGGCCCTGCCGGGTGCCCCCGGAGCGCCAATATGCGGCGACCTCCAGCTCGCAGGCGTCGAGGCGTCCGGCCCCCCAGCGCCGTCCGTCATTGGGGCGCAAGCCCTTCCAGTGCGCGTGGGCGACTTCGAGTCGGGCGTCGGCGCCGACCACCGGGCGGGTCTCCCACCAGACGATCGCGGTCCCGCTCTTGCGGGCGCGTGCGGCCAGCCGCCGCGCCTGCGTCGGAGTGAGGCCTTCGCTCGGCACCACCACCACGGCGACGCCCTCGGCGAGGGTTCCCGCCGCCTCGACCACGAGCGGACCCGGATCGACCAGCGCCACCCGCTGCAGGTCGACCCCGGCGGCCGTCGCCGCCAGCGGGTACACCCTCGGCATCCCGACCAGTGCGCACCAGGCCCCCGACCTGGTCGGGCCGGCCAGCAGCCGCCACAGCAGCGAGGTCGCCCCGCGCCGCGAAGCCATGATTGCGGTCACAGTCGCGAGTCCGCCGTAGGGCAGCAGCGCGGAAATGTCGGAGGTGACGGGCAGGATGTTCCGCGAAGGCGGCATCTCACCGGGAGCAGCTTGAGGCGGCGCAGCGGGCTGCGGCTCGGCCGCGACGGCATCGCGGGTCGCGACCGCGTGTTGCGGCCCGGCGGTCAGCGGCGGCTCGCCCGCGAAGCGGGCCGCGCGCCCTGCCTTCGCTTCGGCTGCGGGGCGCAGCTCTGCGGCAGTGCGCAGGCCGAGCTCAGCGGCCAGTGCGGCCGCGACGGATGTCGCCACCAGTTCCCCCGTGTCATGTCGAACATGTGTATCAAGATCAACATACCGAACTGGTGGCGGCGCGCAACCTCAAACAGGTGTTTGATAAATCTCTTGGAGGTATTCCGAGGCTCCGCCCAGGTCACATGGCACGGAATGGCCACGAAACGGCACTTCCGCGATGATCGCGCCCATCCGGCCCACGTCGATCAAGTCACGGGGAAAGCGGCCGAACGGCCGGAGTCCCAGCAGCGCGTCCGCCGCAGCGAGGGCCCTCGTGGGAAGCGCGACTGCTCGGTCCGGGCCGTGCAGCCGCCCGCCGGCCGCGCGTCGGCGTCCGATCGGCTCCCGGGAAACACGAAAGGGAAGCGGCCTGCGCCCCTTCCCTCTTCAGAATATAACGCGGAAGTGCCGAACACGGTCACACCGGGGTGCGTTTTCGCAGGTCAGCATGGTTCACAATCGTGCTTCCAAGCCAGAGGACACGAAGTTTCGGAGGCGCGGAATGCGTATATCGCCGTCGACCCGCGGGTCGCGAGGAGCCGTCGAACCGCTTGAAGGGAGCCGCTGAGTGAGCCACGAACCCCGCAGTGCGTTCGAACTGCCCGAGCGTCTCGCCGCGAAGGCCGACCCGAAGCTCATCGCCGATGACGAGCGGCATTTCGCCGCCGTCGCGGCGAGCCTGGAGCAGTCGATCGCCGAGGTCGCCGATCAACTCGAAGCCGCTCGCAAGGCGCCGGGCGGCACCGGCCGGTTCGACGGGCAGGCCGCGGCCGACCGGGACCGGGAGATCCACCGGCTGACCGGCCGCCTCGGCGCCCTGCGCCGCTTCGGTCTGGACCTGTGCCTCGGCCGGACCGTCACCGCCGCAGGCGAGACGGTCTACATCGGACGCCTCGGTCTCACCGGCGGCGACGGCCGCCGCCTGCTGCTCGACTGGCGCTCGCCCGCCGCCGAGCCGTTCTTCGGCGCGACCCACGCCGACCCGATGGGCCTGGCCAGCCGCCGCCGGTACCGCTGGACCCGCGGCCGCATCAGCGACTACTGGGAGGAGGTCTTCACCCCCGACGGGCTCGAAGACCATGCCGCCCTTGACGACCAGTCCGCGTTCATCGCGAGCCTCAGCACCAGCCGGTCCGAGCGGATGCGCGACGTGCTCGGCACCATCCAGGCCGACCAGGACGCCGTCATCCGGGCCGGATCGAGCGGCACGCTCATAGTCGACGGCGGCCCAGGCACCGGCAAGACCGTCGTCGCGCTCCACCGCGCCGCCTACCTGCTCTACGCCGACCCGCGCGTCGGCCACCACAAGGGCGGCGTCCTCTTCGTCGGCCCCCACCAGCCCTACCTGTCCTATGTCGCCGATGTACTCCCCAGCCTCGGGGAGGAGGGCGTGCAGACCTGCACCGTCCGCGACCTCCATCCCGAAGGCGCGGACGCACCGGACGAGGCGGACCCGGCCGTCGCCGCCCTGAAGACCGGCGCGGACATGGTGAAGGCCATCGAACCGGCCGCGCGCCGCTACGAACACCCGCCCGCCGAGGGCATGGCCGTCGAGACCCACTGGTCCGAGGTCTGGCTCAGCGCCGACGACTGGGCCGACGCGTTCGACGCGGCGGGCCTCGGCACGCCCCACAACGAAGCGCGCGAGCAGATCTGGGACGAGCTGGTCGCGATCATCGCCGAGAAGCACGACGAGGACGAGATCGACGTGGAGCTGCTGCGCCGCTCGCTCGCCCGCAACCGGGACCTGGTGCGCGCCTTCGACAAGGCCTGGCCGCTCATCGAACCCACCGACCTCGTCGCGGCACTGTGGGCGGTCCCCGACTTCCTGCGCATGTGCGCCCCCTGGCTCGACGAGGACCAGGTCGCGCTGCTCCACCGCGAAGACCCCGAAGCCTGGACCGTCGCGGACCTGCCGCTCCTCGACGCCGCGCGGCACCGCCTCGGCGACCCGGAGGCCTCGCGGATCGCCCGGCGCCGCGAGGCCGCGATCGCCTCTGAGCGGGGGGTGATCGACAAGGTCGTGGAGGACCTCCTCGAGGCCGGCGACGGCAATGTGGAGGAGATGATCCTGCTCAAAGGCGCGGACCTGCAGGACGCCCTGGTCCACTACGAGGACCTGGAGACCGCCGAGCCGGACCTGCTCGCCGGGCCGTTCGCCCACGTCATCGTCGACGAGGCACAGGAGCTCACCGACGCCGAATGGCAGATGCTGCTGCGCCGCTGCCCGTCCCGGAGCTTCACGATCGTCGGCGACCGCGCCCAGGCGCGGCACGGGTTCACCGAGCCTTGGCAGGAACGGTTGGCGCGCATCGGCCTCGACCACGCCCGCCTGGCGTCCTTGAGCATCAACTACCGCACGCCCGAAGAGGTGATGGCCGAGGCCGAGCAGGTCATCCGGGCCGCGCTCCCGGACGCCAACGTGCCCACCTCGGTCCGCAGCAGCGGCATCCCCGTCCGGCACGGCTCCATCGGAGACCTCGGCGCGATCCTGGACGGCTGGCTCGCCGAGCACGCCGAAGGCACCGCCTGCGTCATCAGCGCCGATCCCCTGGAGGAGCACGAATCGGCCCGCGTCCGCTCGCTCACCCCGGCGCTGTCGAAGGGCCTCGAATTCGACCTGGTCGTCCTCATCGACCCGCAGCGTTTCGGCGAGGGCATCGAAGGGGCCGTCGACCGCTATGTGGCGATGACCCGCGCGACCCGGCAACTGGTGATCCTCACGAGTGCTTGACGCCCCCACCCGCCCGCCAGTCCGGCACCGCCGGATTCGGACGCCCTGATGGCGGACCGGCCGCGCGGGTGCGCCGCGCGGCCGGTCCCCGGTGAACCTTGTTGCAGCGCAAAAGATTCATCCGGAGGCTTATGCAAACGCCGAGCGGAGCGCCGCATCCACGGGTGGACGCGGACGACGGTGAGGCCGGTGCGGACCTCGACGCCGAGTCGGCAGAGGGCGTTCATCAGGCAGGCGCGTCTTGGGGCCCATCATCGATCCGGGTTCGCCGCGGCTGGGCGGGACCACCCGCATCCGCGGGTAGGCCTCGGCGGCTTCGGCGGTGCACAGGACAGCGCACCTAGTCGATGGTGTGGCCGCCGTTGACCGTCAAGCGCTGGCCGGTCACGAACGCCGCCGCGTCCGAGGCCAGAAAGGACACCGCCGCGGCGATGTCGTCGGGCACGCCGATGCGGCCCAGCGGCAGGTCCGCGAGGTATCCGGCGACGTCCGCCTCGCCGAGCTCGCCGTGTCGCTCCACCGGGATCCAACCGGGCGCCACCAGGTTCACGGTGATCGCGTCCGGGCCGAGCTCCCTCGCCCACGAGCGGGTCAGGCCCCATTGCGCGCCCTTCGCCGCCACGTACGCCGACCAGCCCGCGAGCGCCCGCTCGAACATGTCCGAACCGATCTGCACCACCCGGCCGCCGCCGGCCGCGCGCATGTCGGGCAGGAACGCCTTGACCAGCAGAGTCGGACTCTTCACGAAGAACTCGAGCTGCGCGAGGTGGTCGCTCCATTCGAGACGGTCGATCGGGACTTCCGGCTGCGGCCCGGTCGCGTTGGCCACCAGCACCGTCACCGGTCCCAGTTCGGCGCGGACCCGCTCGGCCAGACCCGCGACCGCCGTCTCGTCGGTGACGTCCGCGCCGAACGCCGCCGCGGTCCCGCCCGCCTCACTGATATCGGCCACGACCTTCTCCGCGCCCTCGCGGCTGGAGCCGTAGTTCACCGCCACGGCGAACCCGTCGGCGGCCAGGCGCCGGGCGATCACGGCTCCGAGACCGCGCGAAGCGCCGGAGACGAAGGCGACGGGGGCATCGGGGCCGAGGCCGGTCATGGGGTTCCTCCAGGGTGTCGGACGGTCGGGAGCGGTGCCAACCCTAGTCCGGCCGCGCGGCGATCCCGCGCGGCCGGTCCCGTGCTCCTATTCGAGCTTCTCGAACCAGAACTCGTGCTTGAGGAACGAGGTGTCGTACTCGTGCCCCGGGTAGGGCGGGATCAGCTGCGAGGCCTGGAACAGCCGCCAGCCGTCGCGCAGCGCCTCGGTACCGGTGTCGTACGGCGGCAGGTCGCTGTCGCCGGTCGTGGGGTTCGTCTTGCCCGTGCCGTCGTAAAAGGCCCAGGCCACGACGTCGGCGTCGAGTGCCGAATTGTTCAAGTAGAGAACGAGGACTTGCTGCTTCATCAGACCCTCCCGGGGCGGTTGGCGACGCGGGTCGCCCAGTATTCGACGTCGAACGAGGGATTGTTGGTGAGTGCCCGCCACATCTTGACGCGGTTGTAGACCTCGAGGCGCGAAGTGGCGTGCTCACTCCACGGGTGGTAGACGTTGAGCTCGGCCGCCACCTGCGGGTCGTCCAGATCGGACACATCCCAGGTGCGCACCTGCGGCACGGTCGGGTTGAACCGGATCTTGTACATGTACCGGCGGATGTCCGAGTCGTTGCGGCGCCCGCCGTGCCAGATGCCGTGGTGCAGCAGCACGACGGTGCCCGGCGGGCAGGTCAGGCGGGTCTGGCCGCGCAGGTTCTGGTAGCGGCCGGTGTCCGACTCGTTGGTGCGGCGCAGGTGGCTGCCGGGGACGGACAGGGTGCCGCCCATCGTGCCGGTGACCTCCTGCGGGTAGTACATGAGCTGCACGTCGAAAGCGTCAAGGCGGGGGTCGATGATCGCGTCGGCGTGGAGCGGCTGCGCGGCGCCCTCGTGCGGTTCGCGGACGTGGACGTGGTGGTGGTCGACCGTCGGGTCGGGGCCGACGAGGCTCTGGAGGGCCCCGGCCACGGCCGGGATGTCCAGGAGCGCCCGCGAGATCGAGCCTTCGGGGAAGGCCTGCTTCACGGGCGTCCCGTAGTCGACGTGCGGCTGCTGGCCCGCGTCGAACTCCGGGATCGCCCGCTCGTTGAGTTCGGCCGGCACGATCGCGTCCATCCGGTGGAAACCGTTGGCGACGAACCGCGCCATCTCGACCGAGGTCAGAAGATGCTTGGTGGTTGTCATACACCGAAGATAGGATCAGATTCCGCTGCTGTAATTGGCGGTAATCACCAACTAGTGGTCGGTTTTCATCATGCGCACGGTGACGCTTCACCTTGACGAGCCTCCCGCGGTCGTCAATGCCGGTGTGGGCCTTCACGGCCTCAACGCGCCGGAGGAGCGATTCCTCCTGCCCGACCTGTGGCAGATCCACCTCCACAAGTACGAAGGCGAGATCGAACTCGGCGGCACCGTGCACGCGATCAAGCCCGGGTACGTGAGCCTGATCCCGGCCGGCGCCGAGGTCCACTTCCGCTACCGAGGCCGCTCCGAGAACCTGCACCTCCATGTGCGCCTTCCGAAGAGCGGCGACCGGTACACCGTGCCGGTCATGCAGGACGCCGGTGCCGCCGCGCCCGCGCTGGCGGAGATGTTCCGTCAGGCGGTCACCGCCGAGGCCCCGGTCCGCGCGAACGCCGAGGCCTGGGCGCTGCTGTGGCGGATGACGCGGCTCGACCCGGGACCGGCAGGCGAAGGGCAGCACCGCTCGGTGGAGGCGGCCCTCGCCTATATCGAGGAGCACCTTCCCGAACCGTTCGCCGTCCCCGAAGTCGCTGCGGCGGTCGGCTTGTCGCACAACCATTTGACGCGCCTGTTCCACGCCGCCACCGGCACCACGGTCGTCGCCCACGTCCGGCGGCGCCGTCTCGAACGGGCCCGGCACCTGCTCCTGGAGTCGACCCTGTCGATCCCGGCGATCGCCGCCGCCGTGGGCATCGCCGACCTCCAGGCGTTCAACAAGGCCTGCCGGCGCGAGTTGGGGGCCTCGCCGCGGGCCGTGCGCGAGGCTCCCCGGAAACTCTGAGCCTCCGAGGGGTTACGAGGCGCGTTACTCTGCGGTACCTTCACAAAAGCTACTCACGTCACGCTCGGAGGTGCCGGTGGCCGCAACGCCGCGTTTGCCCGACTTCGCTTGGGGGGTGGCCACTTCGGCCTTCCAGATCGAAGGCGCCGCAGCGGAGGACGGCCGCGGGCCGTCCGTCTGGGACACGTACACCGGCACGCCCGGGAAGATTCGCGACGGCCACACCGCCGCGACCGCCTGCGACCACTACCACCGCTACACCGAGGACATCGCCCTCATGCGCGACCTCGGCATCGACGTCTATCGGTTCTCCATCAGCTGGCCTCGGGTGCGACCCGGCGGCACCGGCCCGGCCAACCAGCCCGGGCTCGACTTCTACGAGCGCCTCGTCGACGGACTCCTCGCCGCCGGGATCACCCCGATGGCGACCCTCTACCACTGGGATCTCCCACAGCCCCTGGAAGACTCGGGAGGCTGGCTCGACCGCGACACGCCCCACCGCTTCGCCGAGTACGCCGCGATCTGCGCCGAGCGCCTCGGCGACCGCGTGCGGCACTGGATCACCCTGAACGAGCCGTTCGAGCACATGGCCCTCGGCTACGCGCTCGGCCAGCACGCCCCGGGTCACACCCTGCTGCTCGACGCGCTCCCCGCCGCCCACCATCAGCTCCTCGGCCACGGCCTCGCCACGAGCGCCCTGCGCGCGGCGGGCGCGCCACACGTGATGCTCACCAACAGCTACACGCCCGCGATTCCCTTCTCCGGCAACGAGAGCGACCTCGCCGCAGCCGAGGTCTACGACGTCCTCCACCGGCGCCTGTTCACCGACCCGGTACTGCTCGGCCGCTACCCGGACCTCTCGGCCTTCGGCCTCGAGGCCCTGCCGTTCGTGAAGGTCGGCGACCTGGAGGCCATCGCGCAGCCCCTCGACGGCCTCGGCGTCAACTACTACAACCCGACCCGCGTCGCCGCGGCCCCGCCCGAATCCCCGCTGCCGTTCGAGATCGCCGAGTTCGAGCACGTCAAGACCACCGACTTCGACTGGCCCGTGATCCCCTCCGGCCTCACGCAGACCCTGGTGGAGCTCACCGCGGACTACGGCGCCGCACTGCCGCCCCTGTGGGTCACCGAGAACGGCTGCTCCTACACCGTGGAACCCGCCGCCGACGGCTCGATCCCCGACCAGGACCGCATCGACTACCTCGCGGCGCACGTGAAAGCCGTCGACGCCGCGATCGCGCAAGGGGCCGACGTGCGCGGCTACCTCGTGTGGAGCCTCCTCGACAACTTCGAATGGGCCGAGGGCTACCACCAGCGCTTCGGACTGGTGCATGTGGACTCCGAGACCCGGGACCGCACCCCGAAGGCCTCCTTCGACTGGTACCGCAACCACATCGCGCAGAGCGCAGGGCGACGGGCGATCGATTCGCAGAGCGCCGACCGCCGCCCATGACCACCGCCCCCGAAGCCCCTCCGCCCACCGCCCTCACCGAACCCGAACGCAACGTCGGCAAAGTCTGGATCGGCGGCATCACCACCGGGATGCTCGGCCTCTACATGGCCTTCTTCACCCCGATCCAGGTGCTCCTGCCGCTCCAGCTCGCCGAGATCGACGAGGACGGGAAGGTCGCCGCGTTCGGCCTCGTCACCGGCTTCGGCGCGCTCGTCGCCGTCGTCGCCAACCCCCTCGCCGGGGCGCTCTCCGACCGCACCACCGGCCGCTTCGGCCGCCGCCACCCCTGGACCCTCGGCGGCATCGCCCTCGGCGCCGCCGGGCTCTGCCTGCTCGGCCTCCAGACGACCGTCATCGGCGTGCTGCTGTGCTGGTGCCTCGCCCAAGCCGCGCTCAACGCCGGATACGCCAGCCTCAACGCGGGCATCCCCGACCACGTGCCGGTCCGCCAGCGCGCCGTCGTCTCCGGCTGGATCGGCTTCCCGCAGGCGCTCGGCCTGGTCGTCGGCGCGGTCGTCGTGACCATGCTGGTGACCGATCTCCCGACCGGCTATGTCGTGATCGGCTTGGCCGCCTTGGCGATGGCCCTCCCGTTCGTGCTGTCGACTCCGGACCCTCCACTGCCGCGCGCCGCGCGGCCGCCGTTCTCGTGGCGGGCCCTGCTCGCGACCTTCTGGGTCTCGCCGCGCGCCCATCCGGACTTCGCGTGGGCCTGGTTCACCCGCTTCCTCGTCATGCTCGGCAACGCCACGGGCACGCTCTACCTCCTGTTCTTCCTGCAGGACGCCGTGCACTACGAGGAGCTCTTCCCCGGGCACACCGCCGACGAGGGCGTCCTGATCCTCACGCTGCTCTACACCGGCGGGGTCATCGGGACCTCCGTCGCGGGCGGCGTGCTCTCCGACCGGATGGGCCGCCGCAAACCGCTCGTGGTCGTGTCCTCCGCGGTCATGACGGTGGCCGCGCTGCTGCTGACCTTCTGGCACACCTGGCCCGCCGCGATCGCCGCCGCCGCGATCATGGGCGCGGGCTTCGGCGTCTACCTCTCCGTCGACCAGGCCCTCATCACCCAGGTCCTCCCGGCCGCCTCCGACCGCGCCAAGGACCTCGGGATCATCAACATCGCCTCCACCGCGCCGCAGGTCCTCGGCCCGGCCCTCGCCGCCGTGACCGTGGCCGGGCTCGGCGGCTACACGACGCTGTACGCCTTGAGCGCGACGGCCACCCTCCTCGGCGGCATCCTGGTCTGGCCCATCAAGTCCGTGCGCTGAGGCGCGTACCCCGGGGATTGCTTCCGACGAGTAGCGTCGGAGGCACGTGCTGCACCTCAGGAGGAACGATGGACACGCGATCCCTCGCGCGCCGCTGCACCGCCGCCGCCGCTACGGCCCTGCTGCTCACCGGTGCCCTGGCGGCGGCGCCCGCCCAGGCGAAGACCGACTTGCGGGCTCCTTGGACCTGCAGCGGCGGCAAGAACGCCGACAACGGCGACGCCGGCGGCGTCGACGTGTTCGCCACCTGCTCCTCCTCGGGCAACCGGGTCTCGGCCCGCTTCAACGCCAACGGCGAACACCTCATCGTCTGCGACCACTATCCCAACGGATACAGCACGATCGCTCGACTCACGGTGGAGGGCAACGGCACTGCGACGTACCGCAGTTCAGGGAGCGGCCGGTGCACCGACTTCAACCTGAGCTTCGACGAGGGCCTTTCGGCGAGCGTCGAGGTCTGCACCGCCGGCACCAGCGACGCGCTCTGCAGCGGTCGCTCGCGGGGCGGCGTCACCTGATCCACCCGGCGGCTAGCATTTCGAGATGCCCGCCGCCATCCTGTACTGCGCCGACATGCTCGCCCCGCGCCGACCTGACGAGCACTGCGCCGCGGAGGCGGCACAGGCCGCCGGGCTCGGCGCGCCGATCGCGCTGGTCGACCACGACGCCTTGACCAGAGGCGAAACCGCCCGGGCGGTGGCCCGAGTCCCCGCCGACCTCGGCACCGCTTGGTACCGGGGCTGGATGGCCACCGGCGACCAGTACGCCGAACTGCATCGCGCTCTCGCCGCACGCGGCGTCCGCCTCGCCACCGCACCCGAGCAGTACCGCACGGCGCATGAACTGCCCGGCTGGTACGCCGCCTTCGCCGACCTGACCCCGGCGAGCCGATGGATGCCATTGCCGCCGAAGCAGATCCCCGACGGCCAAGCGCTGGCCGCGATGGCGGGGGAGTTGCCCGGTGGACCGGGGATGGTCAAGGACTACGTGAAGTCCCGCAAGAGCGAACCGGAGGACGGCACCGACCCCGAGCCGGTGCTCCGAGCGCTCACCGATCACTAGAGGAGCACGATGCGCCGACCGATCCACGGCCATGCCGACGAAGACTTCGGGCCTCTCGCGGATGCCTTCGCAGCGAACTTCGCCGACCACGGCGATACCGGTGCCGCCTGCGCGGTCTACCGCAACGGGCACCAGGTCGTCGACCTGTGGGGCGGGACGGCGGGCGCCGACCGGCCCTGGCAGTCCGACACCCCCGCGCCCGTCTTCTCGGTCACGAAGGCGCTCATCGCGATCAGCGCCTACGTGCTCCAGGAACGCGGCCTGCTCGACCTCGATGCGCTCGTGGCCGACTACTGGCCCGAGTTCGCCCAGCGCGGCAAGAAGGCGGTCACGATCCGCCAAGCCCTCAGCCACCGCGCCGGCCTGCCGCACCTCGACGAGGACCTCACCGTCCCCGACGTGGCCGCCTGGCATCCCGTCATCGGCGCGATCGAACGCCAAGCGCCCCTGTGGGAACCCGGAAGCGCCTACCGCTACCACCCGCTGACCTTCGGCTGGCTGATCGGCGAGCCGATCCGGCGTGTCACCGGCATGACGCCCGGCCGGTTCATCGCCGCCGAGATCGCGGGGCCGCTGCGCGCCGAAGCGTGGCTCGGCGTTCCGGCCGAACATCGAGCCCGCATCGCCCCTCTGCAGACCGCCCTCTCGACGACGCCCGATCGCGCGATCTCCCTCGGCCACGTCTTCCCCGACGGTCTATTCGCCGCGCGTGGCGGTGTGAACGACCTGGTCACCAAGCCCATTGAGGTCCCAGGAGGCGGTGCCGCCGCGACCGCCTCCGCGCTGGCCCGCATCCTCGCCGCGACCGTGGGGGAGGTCGACGGCGTGCGGCTGCTCGGCGACGATTCGGTGCGGGACGCGCTGATCGTGCGCTCGGAGGGCCGGGACTGGGAGGGCAATCCCGCGAACCGGTTCTCGACCGGGTTCATGATCAACGGCACACCGTGGCGGCCCCTGCTCTCGGACGCCTCGTTCGGCCACGACGGCGCCTGCGGTCAGCTGGCGTTCGCCGACGCCGACGCGAATCTCGGCTTCGGATACGTCAACGGCACCTGGCTCGCAGAGGACGTGCGAGCCGAACGCCTGGTGCTCGCCCTTCGGAAATGCCTGGGCTAGCAGGCGTTCAGCTACGCGGAAGCGCCGAGGTCCTCCGGTCGGAGGCTCAGGGCCTGGCTGATGGCGAGGACGTCCTGGTATTCGCGCCAGTGCCGGATGCGGCCGTCGCGCACCCGCAGGATCGCGATGAAGGTCGCCGACGCCGCGATCCCGGTGGTGGTGACCGTGCCCGAGAGCTCGTATTCGACGACGAGGACTTCGGGGTCGGCGCTCTGGTGGGTCGAGAGCTCGCGGAACGCCTCGAAGCGGATCGGCAGCGGCCGGCTCGCGTAGAAGTCGAGCCAGGCTTCGCGCCCTTCGAAGCGGCGCATTCCCGGTGGTGAGAACGGGGTTTCGACGACGATGTCGTCGGCGAGCAGTTCGGCCGGGAGGAGCGTGGCGCCGTCCTCGCGGAACATGGCCGCCTGCATCCGGCGGTAGATCTCCAGGGGGGTCGCGTGGGACATGGTGGTGCCTCCGGAAGTAAGATGAGTGAGACTCGATTTAGAATATAGTGAGTGCGACTCACTTTGGCAAGGGGGATTGGCAGATGAGCCGAGACGGCATGCCGCCCAAGGGGGAACGGCCGGTGCGTGCCGACGCACGCCGCAACCGGGCGCGGATCCTGGAAGCGGCCGAGGCGGTGTTCGCCGAGCAGGGCGCGTCCGCCGCCACCGATGCCGTCGCCGCGCGCGCAGGGGTCGCGATCGGGACGGTCTTCCGGCATTTCCCGACCAAGCCCGACCTGCTCAAGGCCGTGGTGATGAACCTGCTGGACCGGCTGATCGCCGAAGCCGACGCGATGGTCCGCGATCAGGGCGCCGTGTCCGCCCTGTTCGAGTTCTGCGCTCTCGTCATGTCCGTCGGCGCGACCCACCGGGCTGTTTTCCAGCGCTTGGCCGAGACCGGAGTCCAGGTGCGCGTCGGCGACGCGCTCGAACGCTTGCGGCCCTCCGTCGACGTCCTCCTCGACCGGGCCCGAGACGGCGGTGTCGTCCGGGACGACCTGGGGGCCGACGAACTGATCCCGCTGCTCGCCGCGCTGTGCCAAGAGGCGATCGCCGCCGACTGGAGCGAGCGGTTCCGCCGCCGCGCCCTCGACCTCCTCTTCGAGGGCCTCAAGCCCTAACCGGTCGCGGGTCGAGGTGAAGATGTCGGCCAGGACCCTGAGCGCCATGATCGAGGCGATCAGCAGCAGCGTGAGGCCGATGAACTGATAGAGGCCGACATCCTCGGTGAGGGCCGGGCCGGTCTCGATCCCGATGAGCACCACCGACATCAGGCCGGAGGCGGCGGCGAGCACGGTCAGCAGGACCTGGTGCAGCCAGTCGGTGACGGCGCGGCGGTCCTCGGCGCGCGAGAACAGCCGGAAGTTCGCGGTGAGCCGCCCGGCCTCGGCCGCGGCCGCCAGGCGGTCGAGGCGGCGCGGGAGCTTGCGCAGCACCGGCAGGAGATCCGTGGCCTCCGCCGCGAGCATGTCCTTGACCGCCGCAGGGCGCAAGTGCTGCTCGGCATATGCCTCGCCCACGCTGCGCGCCTGCGCCACCAGGTCGAAGCCCGGCGCGATCGCCGTCAGGCAGCCTTCCAAAGTGGCCAGTGCCCGGAAGACCGCCGCGAGTTCGGGCGGGATCGCGATGCGGTACTTGGCGATGATCCGGAACAGCTCGGTGAACATGCGCAGGTCAGGGGCCGTGCCCGCCATGAGGTGCCGGGCCATGAACGCGCCGAGTGCCCGCTCGAAACCGACCTGGTCCAGTTCCTCCGGCCGGGCCGAGACGCTCACGAACGCGTCGGCGAGCGCCGGCGCGTCCTGCTTGTCGACGGCCGTCAGGATCGCCTGGAGCGAGGCGCGCAGCTCCCTGTCCAGCCGGCCCACCGACCCGAAGTCGATCAGCCCGAGCCGGTCGTCGTCCAGCAGCAGCAGATTGCCCGGGTGCGGATCCGCATGGAAGATCCCGTCGATCATGACCTCGTCGAGCATCTCCCGCAGCAGGGAGGCCGCGAGGGTTCCGGGCTCCAGCCCGCGCTCGGCGAGGAGCGGACCGGCGGTCGCGAGCGGGACGCCCGAGAGCCGCTCCATGACCAGCACGCCGTCGTCGGAGAGGTCGGGGTGCGGCCTCGGGACGCGGACCGCCGACCGGCGCACGTCGTGCGCGACCGCGACCTGGGTGAGATTGCGGGCCTCGACGGTGAAGTCGACCTCCTCACGCAGCGCCGTCGCGAATCCGGCCGCCAGCCCCAGCACGTCCATCGAACGGCCCCAAGCGGTGTGCCGGTCGAGCAGTCTCGCGAGACGCTCGATGATGTCGAGGTCGCGCTCCACCGCCTGCGCGGCGCCGGGACGGCGGACCTTCACCACCACCGCCTGCCCGCCGTGCAGGACCGCACTGTGGACCTGGGCGATGGACGCGGCCGCCATAGGCTCGGGATCGAACGACGCGAACACCTCGTCGATCGAAGCGCCGATCGCCTCCTCGACGAGCCCGGCCGCGGTGGTCCCGGGGATCGGCGCGGCCTGGTCCTGCAGCTTCGCCAGTTCGGCGATGTACGCCGTGGGCAGCAGGTCCCGCCTGGTGGAGAGGATCTGGCCGAGCTTGACGAACGTGACGCCCGCGTCGTCGAGCGCGAGCCGCAGCGAGCGGGCCTGGCCAGGGCCCTGATCGAGCTGGCGGCGGCCCCGCAGCAGGCCGAACTGACCGTGCCTGGAGGCGATCGCGAGGATCTGCAGGTACCGGCGGGTGCGCCGCAGGCGGGCGCGCAGACCGCTGAACCAGCTCCGCACCGGCGGCACGGCGCCCGTGGGCAGCACCGCCTCCCAGACCACCAGCATGATCATCGCGATCACCGGCGCGCAGACGAGCGCGAGCGCGAGCAGCGCCAGAGCGCCCGACGCCTCCTCGACCGTCGGCGGACGGTCCCCATAAGGCGCGAACAGCGCGGGTATGAGTCCGTATTGGACGACCGACTGACTCACGACGCTGACGATGATCAACCGCCACAACGTGTATCGCACGTCCAGCAGCCTCGTCGCAATATAGGCGACGAGCGTGGTGTTGACGGCGAAGCCGATCACGGAGACGAGCAGCACGGTCACGAGCAGAGGCCCTTCGATTCGAGGCACCGTCCGATGCCGCCACAGGGTACTGCACCGGCACCCGAATCAGCCCGCGGTAGCGGCCACCGCCCGGTACTGCGACGGCGCGAGGCCGTACTCCCGCGTGAACGCCTGGCGCAGCGCCTCGGCCGAAGCGAAACCGCACCGGGTCGCCACCCGGGCCACCGGCAGATCGGTCGTCGAGAGCAGCTGCGCTGCAGCGGTCACCCGCGCCTGCCGCACGAAACGACCCGGCGTCTGCCGCAGATGGGTGCGGAACAGGCGGGTCAGATGCCGCGGACTGACCCGGGCCACCCCCGCCAGCGCCTCTGTGGACAGATCCCCGTCGAGGCATTCGCTCACGTGGTCAGCGACCTTGCGGACCACGTCGTGGTCCACGGCCGGAGCGGCCGTGAACATGCTCATCTGCGCCTGATTGCCGGGCCGGTGCAGATAGGTGACCATCGCACGGGAGACCCAGCGGGCCAGGTCAGGCCCGAAATCGGCCTCGATGAACGACAGCGCGAGGTCGAGCGCGCTGGTCACTCCCGCTGCGGTGTAGACGTTCCCGTCCCGCACCCAGATCGGCCGCGGGTCCACGTCGACCTTCTCGTACTGCTCGGCGAGGCGCTTCGCGAAGTGCCAGTGGGTGGTCGCGCGCTTCCCGTCGAGGAGCCCCGCAGCCGCGAGGACGCTCGCGCCGGTGCACAGCGAGGCGACGCGCTCGCTCTCGCGGGCGAGCCGACGCACGTGGCCGACGAGCCGCTCGTCGCGGGCCGCCTCCTCGTGCCCGATCCCGCCGGAGACCACGAGCGTCCCGATAGGACCCCGGAGGCGCTCCAACGCCGCTTGGCCGTTGAGGACCAGCCCCGTCGCGCAGGTGATCGCCCCCCCGCCGGGTGTCGCCAGGGTCAGGTCGTAGCCGAGCGCCGGACCGATCACGCGAACCGAGTCCAGCGTGGTCGTGACGCAGGCGATGTCGAGGAGTTCGGCGTCGTCGTACCCGACGACGACCACGCGGTGCGGTGCCATCTTCTCAGCCTAGGTCTGGAAGACCAGGATGCCAAGATTTCGGACCTGCCCGGTTCGGGACGTTGACCGGCCCGGCACAGCGCGGGATCGTGGACGGAACAGATACCCCCTATAGGTATACGAGGAGCACGTCATGACCACCACGACCTCCGAAGCCCCGCCGCGCTCGGGCAGCCCGTTCCGTGCGCTCCTGCGGCGCTGGCCGACCCTCGCCGGGATCGCCATGGCCGCCTTCACCGCTTGGGGCGCGACCTCTGGATCCGACCTGGCGCCGGTCCTCACGGCCTCCGGGTTCGTCTACCTGGGCGCGGCGGCCTTCCAGCGGCGCGGTGCGGCCTGGCCGGTGTTCTTCGTGACCTTCGTCGTCATCGGCGCGGCCGGATTCGCGGCCGGCAACGCCGATCTCGCCATCTGGATCATGATCGGCCTCGCCGTGCCGCTGGCCGCCTACGGTCTGATCCGAGGCGCCGCCCGACCCGCTGCAGGCCTGCCGCTCCAGAGTCTCGCCATGGTCGTCTTCGGCGCGGTCGCCGTCGCAGTGCTGCTCGTCGGGGGCGACCTCGGCCTCTACCTCGTGGCGGCCGGCCTGCTCGGCCACGCCGCCTGGGACGTGTGGCACCACCGCACCGAACGGGTCGTCTCCCGGTCGCTCGCGGAGTTCTGCGTCGTCCTCGACACCCTGGTCGCCGTCGCGATGGTCGTTCTGGCGCTCCAGAACTGACGGCGTTGGACGCCGTTGACATCCGCGGGTTCGATGTGCACCATATATTGAAAATGTTCGATGTGACCGCATTTCTCCCCGATCGCATCGATGCGCGACGACGCGAAGGCGGTCATCATGACGAATCCACCGCAGGCGGGCAGCTCCCGGCGCACGGCACTCAAGCGGATCGCGGCGACGGCGGCAGCGGCCGCCGTCACGCCGCTCATCGGCGGCGTCGATCCCGCCAGGGCCGCCGACGCCGCCGCCCGGCAGATCGGCGCCGCGGCCTGGCAGACCCTCATCGACGGCAACTCCTTCGCCAGTCGCGCCGCCCTCGAATCCGAGTGGAACTACTTGTACCCCTGGGGTTCCGACCACAACGGCACGGCCCGCATGTACGCGTCCTCGACAGACGGCAACCACTGCTACCTCTCGCCCGCCGGCGTCCTCAACCTCAAGGCCACCCGCATCTCCTGGAACGAGGGCAACAGCGGCAAGGACCCCTACCTGCCCATCCGCTACCACTCCGCGGCCGTCCACGCCAAGCACCAGGTCCTCGTCAACGACCGCTACCCGAACTGGGAGATCCGCGGCGAATTCCAGGCCCCCTCCGCGCGCGGCACCTGGCCGGCCTTCTGGATCACCGGCGCGAACTCCTGGCCGCCGGAGAGCGACATCCTGGAGTACAAGGGCGACAACCGCAACTGGTTCAACACCTACGACGGGGCGTGGGACAACACTGTCGTCGCCGTCTCGTCGCCCGGCAGCTGGCACGAGTACCGGATCTGGATGACCAAGACCTCCGGCACCGACGTGCAGATCCACTACTACCTCGACGGCGCCTGGAAGGGCGCCCACACCGGCTCCAACTTCGTCGGCAAGCCGATGAACCTCATCATCAACCTCCAGATGGAGGGCGCCTCGGGCTCCACCGGTCCGACCGGCGACACCTACTACCGAGCACGCAACCTCTACGTCGGCCGCACCGACAACGGCTGACTCCCGACAAGCGACGGGCCCGGCCGCCAGGCCGGGCCCGTCGTGTTCCCCTGTGGGGGTTGGTTTTGGGAAGCGATTGCCCTACAATCACATTGACAAATATAAATGCCCGGATCGCTGAGGGAACTCCCGGCATGTCTCAGCGTCCGGCCCTCCGATGGAGTCGACATGTCAGTGCATATCGAAAGCCGCCCGCGGCGAAGGCGAATGGCGGCGGTGCTCGCCGCCGTCCTGGGCGCCGTGATCGCCGCGGCCGGGAGCTTCTTCGTCACGACCAGCGCGCAGGCGGTGGAAACCGGTGTCTGGTACAACCTCGAGTCGCGCCACTCGGGCCTCGTGATGGGCATCCGCGCGGCCTCGACCGCGAGCGGCGCCGAGCTCGTCCAGTGGGACAGCAACGGCTCCTACGACCAGCAGTTCCGCTTCGTGGACGCCGGAGGCGGCTACTACAAGATCCAGGTGCGCCACTCGGGGATGGTCCTCGACGTGGCGGGCGCGAGCAGGTCCGACGGCGCCACGGTCCAGCAGTGGGGCGACGGCGGGACCACCAACCAGCAGTGGCGGATCACCGAGAGCGGCGGCTACGCCACCATCGTGAACCGCGCCTCCGGCAAGGCGCTCGACGTCTGGGAGTGGTCGACCGCCCGCGGCGGCCGCATCTCGCAGTACACGCCCACCGGCGCGGCCAACCAGCAGTGGCGGTTGACGCCGGCGGCCGGCGGCATCGAGGCCGACCTCATCGTGGCCCGCGACGGATCGGGCACCCACACCACGGTGCAAGCGGCCGTGAACGCGGCGGCCTCGGGCTCGACGATCCTCATCAAGGCGGGGACCTACAAGGGCAACGTCACCGTGCCCTCGTCCAAGACCGGACTGACGTTCATCGGCGCGACCGGGAACGCCGCCGACGTGGTCATCTACGACAACCGTTGCGCCAGTTGCAGCAACGGCTCCGGCGGGACGTGGGGGACCAGCGGCAGCGCGAGCGTGCTCCTGCAGGGGGCGAACTTCACCGCCGAGGACCTGACCTTCGCGAACACCTACGACGAGGCCGCGAACGGCAACAGCCAGGCCGTGGCCGTCAAGGTCCAGGGCGACCGCATGGTCTTCGACAACGTGCGGTTCCTCGGCAACCAGGACACCCTGCTGACCGATTCGCCCTCGGCCTCGACGGTCTCGCGCCAGTACTTCCACGACTGCTATGTGGAGGGCGATGTCGACTTCATCTTCGGCCGCGGCACGGCCGTGTTCGACGACTGCCGGATCCACTCGCTCACCCGCGGCTCGACCTCCAACAACGGGTACATCGTCGCACCGAGCACCGAGATCACCAACCCCTACGGGATGCTGTTCTACCAGTGCGAGTTGACGAGCAACGCCCCGAACAACTCGGTCTACCTCGGGCGCCCCTGGCCCGCAGGCGGTTCCACGACCGCGCGCGGCCAGGTCCTCTACCGCGAGACCGTCATGGGCCCGCACATCCGCACTGCCGAGCCGTGGTCCGACATGTCCGGCCTGGCCTGGGAGGACGCGCGCCTGCGCGAATACGAGAACACCGGCGCGGGCGCCACGGAGAACAACAACCGGCCGCAGATGTCCGACGCGGACGCGGCGAACTACGAGCGCGTGGACTACCTGCGCGGCAGCGACGGCTGGAACCCGATCCGCTGACCGAAAGCGGCCCGTCCGAACCGGGCGGGCCGCTTTCGCGTGCCCGGGATTTCTCCGCCGAACCGCGCCACGCGGCGGCCCTCGGTGGTTGTCTGGAAGCACCGCCAGGATCCACCAGCCGGGACGAGCACCCGCCCGGCCGACGAAGGAGGCAGTGCATGTCCAAGGTCAAACCGATACCCGACGCCTACCCGCGAGTGACGCCGTACCTGCACGTCCAGGGCGCAGCCGAGGCCATCGAGTTCTACAAGGCCGTGTTCAGCGCAGGGGAGCGGGGCCGCATGGCCGGCCGCGACGGGACCGTCGGCCACGCCGAGCTCGAGATCGGCGGCTCGATGATCATGCTCTCCGACGAATACCCCGAGATGGCCGCGTACGCCCCCGGACACTTCGGTGGGTCTCCCGTGACGATCCACGTGTACGTCGAGGACGTGGACGAGGTCTTCGCCGCGGCGCTGGCCGGGGGAGCGAAATCCCTCAGCGAGGTCGCCGACCAGTTCTACGGCGACCGCACCGGCACCTTCGAGGACCCGTGGGGCCACAAGTGGCACGTCTCCAGCCACATCGAGGACGTCCCGCCGGCGGAGATGGAGAAGCGCGCCGCCGCTCAGGCGCAGGGCTGAACCGCGTCGGGACCCCCGGCACGGCGAAGCGGCCCGTCCGAGACGACTCGGACGGGCCGCACGCGGGAGCGGGCTAGAGCACCACCACCCTGCCGCCCAAGGTCACCACGAGCTTGCCGGTCGCATCGAAGGACCAGCCCAGGCCGCCCGAGAAGTTCGAGCACCGCGAGCCGTTCGTCCCCGACCAGAACTGGTTGGAGCTGTCCGAGTCGCCCACGATCCGGTCGTTCGTGCCGCTCGAATACCGGCAGGACGTGTTGTTCCGGAACACGTGGGACCCGGCGTCGAAGCTGAAGTTCCGCTCCGCGTTGTCGATGCTCAAGTTGTTCGAGATCGTCATCGAACCCGGGTTCGAGTTGTACGTGAACCCGTGCTTGCCGTTGTCGAACGCGATGCTGCGCACCACGGTGTGGTTGATCGGGACGCCCTCGCCGCCGAGCTTGTAGCCGTTGCGGTCGCCCGCCCCGGCCTGGCCGCCGTTCGAGAGCGTGCCGTTCTCGTACGCCAGCGAGTCCTCGATCCGCACCGCCCCGATCGGGTCGTAGTCGTCGTACGTGTACAGGTCCCAGCCGTCATCGATGTTGTTGTGCGCCACCGAATATCGGAAGACGTTCCCCGGACCCACGGTCAGCTTCGCCGCGAAGCCGTCCGCGTCCTCGCCGTCGGAGTCCGCGTTGTCGTGCGACTCCGCGCTCAGGATCAGGTTGTTCGCCGGCCACGACGCGGTCGTGCTGGACGAGCTCTGCCGCGAGAGCTGCAGCCCGGTGTCGCGGTTGTAGCGCGTGACCGTGCGCTCCAGGAGGTTGTTGCTGCCGCTCACGAAGATGCCGTTGTCGCCGGCGCGCTCCACCGTGAGGCCCTTGATGTGCCAGTAGTTCGCGTACAGCGCCAGACCCCGGTTCGAGGAGGCCTCGGACTGCGCCGAGAAGTTCAGCACCGGCCGCTCGCCCGGGTACGCCGCGAGCGTCGTGCGGGCGCTCGACGAACCGCTGTCCTGGTCGATCACCACGGTCGAGGAGTAGTTGTAGGTGCCCCCTCGCATATAGATCGTCCCGCCCGCGTTCACCCGGCTCAGCGCCGAGGCCAGCGTGGTCGGGGCCGCCTCCGTTCCCGCGGCCGCATCGCTGCCGCCGGGGGCCACGTAGATCGCGTTCCCCGTGGGCGGCGGCGTCGTGGGCCCGGTGCCGCCGACCTCGAAGTCGAGGTAGTCGATGTTGGCGAGACCGTCGGCACCGGTGGCCGTGAGCCGGATCGTGTTGCTGCCGGCGTTCACCGGCACCGTGAGCGTCTTGGTGGACCAGGTGGTCCACGAGCCCGTGCCGTTGAAGGCGCTGGCGGACTGGGCGACCGAGCCGTTGACGGTGATGTCGGCGGGGCGCGAGGCGGTGGTGCCGTTGGCGTACCGGATGCCAAGGGTGGCGGTGCCCGCGCCGGCCGCGTTGACGGTGAACTGGGCCGTCGCGCCGGTCTGGTTCGGGGTGTTGCAGAACCCGCTGCCGGAGAAGCCGGCGTTGTCGGAGTCGATGGTGCCCGAGCAGGTGGCGGGCGAGGTTTCGGCCTCGTAGCGGACGGGTGCCGCGGAGGCCGAGTTCATCGCGACCAGGGTGGCCGCTGTGGCGATGATGCCGGCGAAACCGGCAACGAGCGCGGTGCGCACGTTTCTTCGACGAGACATGTTGCTTCCCTTCGCAACTGCGTTGTTGCTCGACCGATTGACGGTTCGCGGGACCGGACGTGAGAGGCCCGAGGCCAGCGAGTCAAACATGGTAATACATAAATCAATCGGTTGCCATGAGCGTAAGGAAAAGGCTTTCCTATGTCAAGGGTGCAAATCGGACATTCACTCTCGCGTTCGGGGGGCACTGCCGTGGCTCCAGTCAGGGCGATTGACAAAGTTTGATGTCCCAACTTATTCTTGTATCGAGGATGCTCGATGCAGCCCCCGGTACGGGCAACCCCTCCCCCCGAGAGTCGAAGTGGACATGAAGGAGTGCCATGCAAGGCGTCAGAAGACGAACCCGCAGGTTGATCGCCCTGGCGGTGACCGCGGTCGCCACCGTGGCGGCCGGCCTCGCCATCCTCGCCCCCTCCGCCGCGTACGCGGCGGAGGGCTGCAAAGTGGAGTACAAGATCGCCTCCGAATGGAGCGGCGGCTTCACCGGCGACGTGAAGATCACCAACCTCGGCGACGCGATCAACGGCTGGGACCTGGTCTGGACCTTCCCCAACGGCCAGCGCGTCACCCAGATGTGGAACGCGAACCACACCAGCTCAGGTGACCAGGTCACCGCCAAGAGCCTCGGCTACAACAAGTCGATCGCCAAGGACGCCTCGGTCTCCTTCGGCTTCAACGGCTCCTGGAGCGGCACCAACGGCGTGCCCACCCAGTTCACGCTCAACGGCGTCGTCTGCACCGGCACCATCGGCGAACCCAGCACCCCGCCCACGACCACCCCGCCGCCCACCGGCGGCGCCACGGCGATGGAGACCGTCGCCGCGATGGAGCCCGGCTGGAACCTCGGCAACACGCTCGACGCCGTCGGCGCCGACGAGACCGCCTGGGGCAACCCGCGCGTCACCCAGCAGCTCGTCGACAGCATCGCCGCCCAGGGCTACAACAGCATCCGCATCCCCATCACCTGGGACAACCACCAGTCGAAGACCGCGCCCTACGCCGTTGAGGACGCCTACATGGACCGCGTCGAGGAGGTCGTGGGCTACGCCCTCAACGCCGACCTGCACGTCCTCATCAACATCCACCACGACTCGTGGATCTGGATGGCGGACATGAACACCGACCGCACCGTCGTCGAGGCCCGCTACGAGGCCATCTGGACCGAACTCGCGACCCGCTTCCGCGACGCGCCGCCGGAGGTGCTGTTCGAGAGCGTCAACGAGCCGCAGTTCAACAACACCGACGACGCGACCGCCCACGCCCTCCTGAACGACCTCAACGTCCAGTTCCACGAGATCGTGCGCGGCACCGGCGGCGGCAACGCCACTCGCGTGCTCGTCCTGCCGACCCTCCACACCAGCGCCGACCAGGTCCACCTCGACTCGCTGAGCAGCACGATCACCGCGCTGAACGACCCGAACCTCGCCGCGACCATCCACTTCTACGGCTTCTGGCCGTTCAGCGTGAACGTCGCCGGTTACACGAAGTACAACGCCGAGGTCCAGGCCGACATCGAGGGGTACTTCAACCGCGCCTACGACGAGTTCATCGCGAACGACATCCCCGTCATCGTCGGCGAGTGGGGCCTGCTGGGCTTCGACGCCCACACCGGCACCGTCGAGCAGGGCGAGAAGCTGAAGTTCTTCGAGTACGTGGGCTACTACGCGAAGCAGAAGGGCCTCACGCTCCAGCTCTGGGACAACGGCCAGCACTTCAACCGCACCACCTTCCAGTGGCGCGACGTCGAGCTCTACAACATGATGCAGGCCAGCTGGACCTCCCGCTCGGGCACGGCCGCCTCGGACCAGGTGTACGTGGCGAAGACGGCCACCGTCGCCGACGTCTCGCTCCAGCTCAATCTGAACGGGACCACGTTCCAGTCGCTGCGACTGGGCGGCACCGACCTCGTGCAGGGCACCGACTACACGGTCTCGGGCTCGACCCTCACGATCAAGGCGAGCCGGCTCACCAGCCTGCTCGGCGACCGCGACTACGGGGTCAAAGCCGATCTGCACGCGGTGTTCTCGCAGGGCACGCCCTGGAGGATCAGCATCATCTCCTACGACCAGCCGACGATGTCGGCCGCGACCGGCGCTTCGAGCAGCTTCGCGATCCCGACCCAGTTCAATGGCGACCAGCTGGCGACCATGGAGGCGAAGTACGCCGACGGCACCAACGCCGGCCCGCAGAACTGGACCTCCTACAAGGAGTTCGCCCGCGCGTTCAGCCCGGACTACACGGCCGGGACGATCAGCCTGCCGACCGCGTTCTGGAACGACGTCAACGACGGCCAGAAGGTCACCTTGACGTTCCACTTCTGGAGCGGCAAGACCGTCACCTACTACGTGACCGAATCCGGCGGCAACGTCACCGGCTCGCTCACCTGATCTGAGCGATGAAGGCGGCCCCGGCGCGAAAGCGCCGGGGCTTGCTCTTTCCGGGTGCGTGAAATATTCGTGGGAGCGGTGCAACCGCCCGCTGACGCATCGGCGTATTGCTATCTGACGATCCCCAACGTCCGCAACGGTCTCGGCCGTTCACCCGACAATCGGAGACAGCATGTCGATTCGCTCATCGAAGCTCCTCATCCGCGCCTGCACGGCGCTCGTCGCCGCGCTCCTCGCGGGCTTCGCGCTGGCCCCCAGCGCCGCTCAGGCCGCCTCCAGCGGCGTCGCGATCTGGAAGGACCCCAACTCCATCTTCAACGGCGGCCGCGCCGAAAGCTCGAGCTCGGGGGAGAACCTCGCGCTGCTCGACTTCCGCGCCGACGGCTGGGGCACCCGTGCCCAGCTCCAGGTGCGCACCCTGGACCCGGCCGGGTACTGGTACTGGAAGAACACCGGCCCCGTCTGCTTCGACGACACGAACACGAGCAACTCCGCCGGCGGCATGACCGTCTGCGACAGCAACGTCGCCGAAGGCGCCACGTACCGCATCCACATCTGGGCCTCCCGCAGCGGCACCTACAAGTGGCACAACTACAGCGGCAACATCACGGCCTAATCGGCCCATTGCACTGAGCCGCTCGGCGGTTCGGAGCAGCCCTGGCGTTGGGGGCCAGGGCTGCGCGATGCGCGGCGCCGTCTCAGTCCTCGCCGCGGCCCGGCGTCGAGAAGTCCTGGGAAGACCGCTTCAATTTCTTTGCGGCGCAGGGTATGCATGCGTGAAGTTCCGACATGCCTCTGGCGGATGAGACCGGCCTCGCGCAGCACGTTGCAGTGGTGGGTCGCGGTGGACCTGCTCACGCTCAGGCCGAAGCTCCCGCAGGCGCGGTCCTCGTCTGAGGCGTACAGCTCGCGGACGATACTTCGCCGCACCGGGGCCACGAGAGCCTCCAGGACCTGCTGCAGCGACACGTTCTCCGGGTGTGCCGGAACCTGCCTACAGCCTTCGGTCGCTGACGTCCGTATTGTCGCCTAACCTCCCGAATCGACGGTCATGTACGATCCACATCGAACTTTGATCATGATCGTACTTTTGCGGCGAAGGAGCGTGGTATGGCCAGGACAGTCCGTTTCCACGAATACGGTGGCCCCGAGGTGCTGCGCGTCGAGAACGTCCCCGTGGACGAGCCGGGGCCGGGCGAGGTGCTGGTGCGGATCGAGGCCGTCGGCCTCAACCGGGCCGAAGCGCTGTTCCGCAGTGGCGTCTACATCGAGCAGGCCCGGTCCTTCCCTGCGCGCTTGGGCGCCGAGGCGGCGGGCGTCATCGAGTCGCTGGGGGAGGGGGTCACCGGTTTCCATGCGGGTCAAGCCGTCAGCGTGATCCCGACATTCTCGATGAACGACTACGGCGTGTACGCCGAACATGCCGTGGTCCCCGCGGCCGCACTCATCGCCCGCCCTGAAACGCTCGACGCCGTCGAGGGCGCGGCCGTGTGGATGCCGTACCTCACCGCCTACGGGGCGCTCTCCCAGATCGGCGGCATCCGGCCCGGTGATACAGCGGTGATCACCGCCGCGTCCAGCAGCGTCGGTCTCGCCGCGATCCAGATCGCGAACCGGCTCGGCGCGGTCCCCATCGCGACCACCCGAACTCGGGCCAAAAAGGACGCGCTGCTGAAAGCCGGTGCAGCCCACGTGATCGTCACCGATGAGGACGACCTCGCCGCCGGTATCCTCGAGCACACCGACGGCAGCGGCGCCGATGTCGCCTTCGACGCCGTCGCCGGACCAGGTGTCACCGACCTCGCCAGCGCCGTCGCCACCGACGGCACCCTGATCCTCTACGGCGCGCTCTCCGGCCAGCCGACGCCGTACCCGGGCTTCGACCTCGGCATGCCCGCCTTGAACATGCGCACGTTCCTCGTCCACGAGATCACCCGCAATCCCGAACGGCTGCGCGTGGCGGTGGCATTCATCGGCACTGGACTGCGCGATGGCACGTTCACTCCGACGATCGACCGGGTCTTCGCCCTCGGCGACATCGCCGACGCCCACCGCCACATGGAGCAAGGCGCGCAGTTCGGCAAACTCGTCGCCGCCGTGTGCTGAGCGCGGACGCGGGGCCGCTGCGGACTCGCCCAGCGGGCGGCGTGCTCAGCGGGTGGATTCGCGGATCTTGAGCTCGAACGGGGCCGTGTGCACCTCGGGGGGCCGGCTCGGGTCCTCGAGCCGTGCGGCGATGAGCTCGACCGCCTTCTCGGCCATCCACCGGTGGTCGGGGGCCACCGTCGACAGCGACGGCGCGAGGAACTCGGACACGGAGATGTCGTCGAAGCCGATGACGCGCACGTCCTCGGGGCAGCGCAGGCCCAGGTCCGCCAGGCCGCGTATGACGCCGATCGCGACCGTGTCGGTGATGGCGACGATGCCGTCGAAGTCGACGCCGGCCTCGTGCAGGTCGTGCACCGCCCTGCGCCCGGTCTCCTGGCCCATGCCGGACAGGCACACCAGCGTCGGGTCCACCGGAATCCCGGCGGCCTTCAGCGCATCCGTGTAGCCGCGGTGGCGGCGCGAGCCGACGTGCACGCCTTCGAGGCTCCAACCGGTGACGTTGGCGATCCGGGTGCAGCCGCGCTCGATGAGGTGCTCGGTGGCCGCGCGCGAGCCGGCCTCGTTGTCCATGCCCACGTGGTCCATGGTCTGGCCGAAGTCGCGTTCGCCCAGCAGCACGATCGGGAAGTCCTTCCAGTGTCCCGGCTGCTCGCGCGGGTCGAGGATCACCGCGCTCAGGATGAGCCCGTCGAACTGCAGCTTGTGGGACTGGCTGATCGCCTCGGCCTCGCCCTCGGCGGCCGCGCCGGTCTGCTCGATGGCGACGTGGAAGCCCTTGGCCGCCGCCGCCGCGATCACGTGCTCGCCGAGCATCCCGAAGTACGGCTGGTCGACGCCGGGCACCGCGAGGCCGATCACCCCGGTGCGCCCGGCCTTCAGCGTGCGGGCGTTGACATTGAGACGGTAACCCGACTGCTGGACGGCCTCGAGCACGCGCCGGCGCACCGGGTCGCTCACCCCGGGCCGGTTGTTGACCACATTCGATACCGTCATCTTCGACACTCCGGCCAGCCGAGCCACGTCGCTCATCGTCACCATCGTCGGTTACCGCCTCTCATGCTGCCCATCTTCCCATCATCCGACCGGTCGCACGACGGCCGTCGCGAACGACCACGGCGGCAGCTCCAGGTCGAAACCGCTGTCGCCCTTCAGGTGGGAGTCCACAGGAGTCACCGGGGAGGCCTCGAACGGGCGGCCGACGTCAGGGTCCGAGGCCCCCGCGAGGAGCCGCAGATCGGCCCGGACCGGGCCCGGTGCACCGGGCAGGACCACCTCGGCCGTGCGCGCGGCCGCGGTCGCGTTGACCACCCGCACGACGTACTCGCCGCCCTCGCGCGAAAGCGCCCCGGCGACGACCCGCTGCTCGGGCCGCAGGTCCTGCTCGTAGTCGTGCCGCAGTTCGCCGTCCACCCAGACGCGGACGCGCGGTCCCTCCAAGCGGATGCGCATGCGCACCGGCTCGCCGGTCCGGACGCCCGGCCACGGGATCGGCCCGTGGTCGCACTCGCCGATCCCGTCGTCGCTGCGCGTCACCGTGGTCGACTTGTTCTGCCAGCCGCCGATATGGACTTCCAGGAAGCTCTGCGGCGCCTCCGGACCGAGACGCACCGTGAAGCCCTCCTCGCCGTCCCGGCGGACCGCCGAGAACTCCAGTTCGGCGTCGCGCGGGTCGATGCCGCCGAGCAGTACGCCCTCGCCTCCCGACGCGGTGACGGCGTCTGGCAGCGGGTTGCCGTCGAGGACGAGTCCCGTGAACGCGACCGTGGCATGGTCGGAGCGGAGCATCACCGTGCCCGCGTCCGGCAGCCCCACCGGCTCGCCCTGCACGCCTTCGAGTTCGACCGCGTGGACCCGTTCGCCGCGCTCGGCGCCGAACATCCGCTGCACGTGGTAGGAAGCGCTCGGCAGCACCTCGTCGCCGTTGAAGTAGATGAGGTCCGGCACCCACTGGGTGTGGCCGACCCGGGCCAGCAGCGGTGCGTACGAGGCCAGCCTGACCACCTCGGGGCGCCGCTCGAGCCCGATCATGTACGCCGCCTCGGCCAGCGCCGAGCGCACGGTGCTCGACCGGGCCGCGTACTCGCCGATGTAGACCTTCGCCCCGGCCGGGTCGTAGGCCTCGTACCGGTCGATGTTCTGGTGGAACCAGCGGGGGACCTGGTAGCCGTGCTCGTCGACCATCGGGGTGCCGCGCTCGCGCGCGTACGCCCATCCGGCCTCGTAGTCGGGGCCGAACGGCTGCGGGCCGGTCGTGCCGATCACCATGACCTCGGGGTGCGCGGCGCGCACCGCGTCCTCGATGCGGGCGTAGCGGTCCCGGAAGGCGTCGGTGATCTCGTCCTCGTTGCCGATGCCGAGGTACCGCAGCCCGAACGGCTCGGGGTGGCCGAGCGCGGCCCGCTTCGCGCCCCAGGCGGTGTCGGTGCCGCCGTTGGCGAACTCGACGAGGTCGAGCACGTCCTGGAGGTACTCGGCCATGTCGGGCTCGGGGATCGGCTTGCCGCCGCCGGGGGTGTTCTGGCAGCACACGCCCGCGGCGACGATCGGGATCGGCGTCGCACCGGTGGCCAGGCACAGCTCGAAGTACTCGAGGTACCCGATCTGGCGGGACTGGTGGTAGCCCCACAGGTTGCGGATCTGCTCGCGCTCGTGGCGCGGGCCGATCGTGCGCTTCCAGTGGTACATGTTCTCCAGGCCGAGACCGTGGGCCAGGCATCCGCCGGGGAAGCGGATGAAGCTCGGCCGCAGTTCCTGCAGCGCCGCGAGGAGGTCTTGGCGGAACGTCAGCGGCTGCCCGTCGGCCCCCAAGGGCCGCAGCGAGACGCAGTCGAGGTCCACCACGGTGCCTTCGGGCGCCGCGAGGCGCAGCGCGCCGCGGCCGTCCGCGGCGGCCGCGAGGTCGACTTCGACCCGCTGCCAGTCACCGGGTGCAACCGTGAAACCGGCCCGGGCCAGCCCGTCGCCGATCTCGGCCTCGATCCGCGCCGCCTCGCCTTGCGCGCGGGCGAAGCACGCGAGGCGCAGTCGTTCTCCGGCGGCGACCCGGATCGGGTCCCAGCCCTCGTTCACGAGGACGGCGGGGCCGACCGCGCGGAGGTGGTGCGCGTTGTTCCCGTGCACCGGGTCCGCGCGGCGCACCTCGACCTCGCCGACGACCTCCCAGCCGGTGAGGGCGTTCCAGCCGTCCCGGTCGGCCTCGTTGAACTCGAAGTCGCCGTTGCGGATCAACTCGGCGTTGAGTCCGCCGTCGAGGGCGTCGTTCAGGTCCTCGATGAACAGGCCCCACAGGTCGGGGGCCGCGGGGGGGGGCCGGGGCCGCCGCGCGGCGGGGGGAGCCCCCCCCACCCGCGGGGGCCCCCCGGCC
>NZ_JAERMK010000024.1:0-46251 GCF_016918015.1 Glycomyces sp. YM15 | reverse complement strand
TTTGTCCGGCCCCTCTTACCCCGGCCCCCCGGGGGGGGGGCCGGGGGGGGCCCCGGGGGCCCCCCCGCGGACGGTGAACCGCTCGCTCACGCGAGGGCACCCGAGACGGTCACGAACGAGTGCGCCGGGAGGTGCACCCGCAGCTTCGAGCCTTCGAGCTTGACGCCCTCGTGCGCGCGCGGCGCCACGGCCTCGAGCGCCTCGGGCGTGTTGTGCGCCTGCAGCGTATCGGCGGTGAGGATGAGCGATTCGTACTCGCCCAGGCCGCCGCCGCGCAGGTCGATCTCGACGTCCTGGCCCTCGCTCGCATCCAGGTTGGACAGCGAGACGAGCAGGCGGCCGTCCTTGCGGGAGGCCGAGACCGACACCGTCGGGAGCTCCTTGCCGTCGACCTCGCGGGTCGGGACGCCCTTCGGGGTGTCCACGCGCAGGCTGGCGGCGTCCTGGTGGCCCTTGTTCATCTGGAACACGTGGTAGGTCGGGGTGAGCACCAGCGCGCCCGTGTCGGGGTCGGTGAGGATCATGGCCTGAAGCACGTTCACCGTCTGCGCGATGTTCGCCATGACGAGGCGGTCGGCGTGCTTGTGGAAGATGTCGAAGTGGAGGCTCGCCACCAGGGCGTCGCGCATCGTGTTCTGCTGGTACAGGAACCCGGGGTTGGTGCCGGGCTCGACGTTCCACCACGTGCCCCACTCGTCCATCACGATCCCGATCTCCTTGGTCGGGTCGTACAGGTCCATGACGTTGGCGTGGCCGGTGAGCAGCTCGTCGGTGCGGTTGGCCTTGAGCATCGTCGTGTAGTACTCGTCGTCGGTGAAGACGGTGGCGTCGCCCTTGTCGTCCCAGGTGCCCGCGATCGTGTAGTAGTGCACGGAGACGGCGTTGTAGAGCTTGCGCTCGACGCGCTGGCAGCCGATGTGGCTCAGCTGCTCCATGAGCGTCTTGGTCCACTCGTAGTTGAAGTCGGCGGCGCCGGCGGCGATGCGGTAGAGCTTGTTGTCGCCGTAGTCGCGGCAGTAGGTGGCGTACTTGCGGGCGTCCATCGCGTACTGCGCGGCGGTCATGTTGCCGCCGCAGCCCCAGGTCTCGTTGCCGAGGCCCCAGAACTTGACCTTCCAGGGCTCGTCGCGGCCGTTCCGCTTGCGCAGGCGCGCCATCGGGGATTCGCCGTCGCGGGTGATGTATTCGACCCATTCGCTCATCTCGCGGACGGTGCCGGAGCCGACGTTGCCGGAGATGTACGGCTCGGTGCCGAGCATCTCGCACAGGTCCATGAACTCGTGGGTGCCGAAGTGGTTGTTCTCCTCGACGCCGCCCCAGTGGGTGTTGATCATGACGGCGCGGTCCTCCTTGGGGCCGATGCCGTCCATCCAGTGGTACTCGTCGGCGAAGCAGCCGCCGGGCCAGCGCAGGTTGGGGATGTCGAGGTTGCGGAGGGCTTCGACCACGTCGAGGCGGATGCCGCGCTCGTTGGGGATGTCGGAGTCCTCGCCGACGTAGAAGCCGCCGTAGATGCAGCGTCCCAGGTGCTCGGCGAAGTGGCCGTACACGTGCTTGCTGATCTGGGGGCCTTCGATGTCCACGTTGATGACTGCGGAGACGGCGTCGTTGCTCATGAGGGAGCCTTCCTGGCGGTCGAGCTGGCGGTGCGAGTGATCTTTATCGGTAAAGCGCGGTTCACTCTACCCGGTCGCACACCCGCCGTGTCAAGTCCGACGCGCGCCCGAATCCACGGCGTCCCGACCGCTGCGGCGCCGACGCGCCTCCGTGGGCGATAGAAATAGACATGCATCGATGCTTGACCCGATGTTGAAAGCGGTGTCATAATTTGCGCGGATGTTAGCGCGCGCATCCACCTCCTCCCTCGCACGTGCGAAGTCGCACGAGATAGGCCGGTCCACATGAACGCCGCATCCGCCCCTCGGGGGCGCTCCCTGCTCCGCCTGCTGATCGGTGCGCTGGCCGCGCTGATCCTCGTCCCCGTCGTCGCCCTCTCCAACCCGGCGCCGGCCGCCGCGAACACCAGCGCGTTCCGGGGCTTCAACTGGGCCATGCTGGGCGACAACTTCAACACCGGACCGCTCGTCCTCGACGGCCTGAGCCAGTCCGACAGCTACGACACCGTCCGCGCCAAGGCCGACGCCGTCTACAGCGACATGGAAGCCCTGATGGGCACCAACACGATCCGGCTCCCCGTCAACACCCACACCGTCGGCACCACCTGGTGGAACGCCTACTCCGCGACGATCGACGCCGCCACCGCCCGCGGCTTCAAGGTCATCCTCGCCTACTGGGAGGACGGCGCCGCCTCGGGCGGCCGCATCACGAACATGGCCGCGTTCAACACCATGTGGAACACCGTGGTCGCCAAGTACGGCTCCAACAGCCTCGTCCACTTCGAACCGATGAACGAGCCGCACGGCTACAGCGCCTCCGAATGGGCGAACGTCGCCGCCGCCTGGATCAACGCCCGGCCATCGGTCCCCAAGGGCCGCATCCTCATCGACGGCGCCGGTTACGCCCAGGACATCAAGCCCCTGTGCGCCGACAGCCGCCTCAACGGCACGCTCCTCTCCTACCACCACTACGCCTTCTTCTACGGCGAGCACGACTACAACTGGTGGGTCCAGAGCTTCAAGGACGGCGTCGGCAACTGCGCCTCTCGCGCCGTGCTCACCGAATACGGCTCCCCGATGGACAACGGCCTCAACTACGCCGACGCGGCCAGCTCCCAGAACTTCGTCCGCTACCTGCGCGCCGTCACCGACGCCCAGCGCCAGCTCGGCATGGGCTCGACCTACTGGCCCGCCCTCGGCGGCAAGATCACCGGCACCTCCGGCTACGACTGGTACTCCATGTTCGCCAAGAGCGGCAGCGGCACCGACCTCAACCTGACCATCCGCAACCGCTCCGGCGCCGACCGCATCCTGCACGGTTGGGGCCAGGACACCGGCAGCGGCCAGGTCACCGACATCGTCAGCCGCGTCTCCGGCAAGTGCGTCGACGTCTTGAGCGGCTCCACCGCCAACGGCGCCGAGATCATCCAGTACGACTGCCATGGCCAGGCCAACCAGCAGTGGGAACTGCGCGACGCCGGCGGCGGCTATGTCCAGCTCGTCTCCCAGGCCTCCGGCAAGTGCATCGACATCAGCGGCGCCTCCACCGCCAACAACGCCCGAGCGATCCAATGGACCTGCGGCAGCGGCACCAACCAGCAATGGCAGGTCCGCGACGCCGGCGGCGGCTACGTCGAACTCGTCGCCCGCCACTCCGGCAAGTGCCTCGACGTCATCAGCTCCGGCACCGCCAACGGCGTCCGCCTCCAGCAGTACGACTGCTACGGCGGCACAACCCCCCACGGGCCCCTCTCCCCGCGCGGCCCCGCCGCCCCGCCACCCCCCGTCGCGGCTCGGCGGGCGCGCGTTTCGTCCTCGACTCCGACCCCGGGCGCGCCGACCCCCGGCGATCATCGACCGTCCGTTCTGGAACGGTGGTCGGGGCGACCGCTCGCCCCGGCTCGACCGCTAGGCCTCGAGGTAGTCCTGGGCCTCGTCGAGGTGGCCCTGCATCGTCTCCTGCCAGGCGACCAGGTCAGTCTCGATCGGCTGGTACGCCTCGACGATCATCGCGGCCCAGCCCTGTTCGACGGCCTCGCGCAGACCGCTCTCCCGCCCGCAGGCCGCGAAGTCGCCGGCCATGGCGCGCTCGAGTTCCAGTACGCCCATGAAGTCGCCTGGGACCTCTTCGGGCCCTTCGGGAACCTCGGCGCCCTCCTCGCTGCCGTACTCATCGAAGTAGGCCTGGTCGTACATCGGCCCGAAGTACTCCCAGAGCGGCGGGTAGAACTCGTCGCCGAGCTCCCAGCCCTCGTGGCCGGCGTCGATGAGGCAGCTCTCGAACGCGTCGGCCTCGTCGCGGACGGTCGCGAGCAGCGCACCGAAGTCCTCGAACTCCTCGAGCGTGAACACCGGGCTCGGCTCGTGGGTCTGGGCGTACTCGCCGCCTTCCTCGCCGTCCTCTCCCTCGTACGTCACCATGTACGGCTCGCCGTACATGGTCTCGACCATCTGGAGCCAGCAGCCGCCGGGAGGGGCCTCGGAGTCGATCCGGGCGCCCTTGACGCCGTCCGTGATCGCGGGCGCGCCTGAATAGGCTTCGATCCACTCGGCCTGGTACGCCTGATCCTCGGCGTCCCATTCGCTCGTGTCGAGCCCCATGCCCTCCTCGTCGAGGATGCCGAAGGCGGTCCTCGCCTCGGGCGTCAGCAGTTCCTCGGCGAGGTCGTCGTTGCCGGGATTGCGCATGAAGTCGACCCAGACGCCGAACCCCCACTGCTCGGCGGCTTCTGGCGTCGGCACGGCCCTGAGCGGCGCGCCGGAGAGGTAGCCCGCCGCCCCGTACGCGGCGGTGTTCGAGGCCTGGAACTCCATGGGGTCATGGACGCGAAAGCCCTCATCCTCCATGCAGCGCTTGGTGACCCGGTGCTCGATCTCGGTGAGCTCGTCGCTGATGGCGCGGCTGTCGTTGACGATCTGGTAGAGGCGCTCCGCCTCGGCGACGGCGTCGGGTCCGGGTTCGACGCTGCCGGCGGTCGGCTCCTCTTCGGCGGTGCAGGCGCCGACCGCGAGCAGGCCGCAGACGACGGCGAGCGCGGTGAGGGCGCGGCCGGGTTCGAGTCGCACTTGGCGTGTTCCTTTCGACAGGGGCTTCGGATACGTCTCATACGCGCACCGCTCCGAGGCGGTTGCCCACGCGGAACCACTCCTTCGGTGTGAGCAGTGCCTCCCCTCAATCGGAATAGTCCTCGCCCCCGAGTCGTTAAGGTAGATGCAAACGCATGAAGATAGCACCGCCGCGGCGGGGAGAGCAGGGAATACGATGCAATTCGGTGTCTTCTCAGTCAGTGACATCACGCGCGACCCGGTCTCGGGGGAGACCCCGACCGAGGCCGAGCGGATCGACGGCATCCTCAAGATCGCCGTCAAAGCCGAAGAGGTCGGCCTCGACGTCTTCGCCATCGGCGAGCACCACAACCCGCCGTTCTTCTCCTCCTCGCCCACCACGCTGCTCTCCCACATCTCGGCGCTCACCGAGCGGCTGGTCGTCTCCACGGCGACGACCCTGATCACCACCAACGACCCGGTGCGCATCGCCGAGGAGTACGCGATGCTCCAGCACCTCTCCGGGGGCCGCATGGACCTCATGCTCGGCCGCGGCAACACCGCGCCGGTCTACCCCTGGTTCGGCCAGGACATCCGCCAGGGCCTGCCGCTCGCGCTCGAGCACTACAACCTGCTGCACCGCCTGTGGCGCGAGGACGTCGTCGACTGGGAGGGCGAGTTCCGCACCCCGCTCCAGGGCTTCACCTCCACGCCCCGGCCGCTCGACGACGTGCCGCCGTTCGTATGGCACGGCTCCATCCGCACGCCCGAGATCGCCGAGCAGGCCGCGTTCTACGGCAACGGCTACTTCGCCAACCACATCTTCTGGCCCACCTCGCACTCCAAGCGCCTCGTCGACTTCTACCGCCAGCGCTTCGAGCACTACGGTCACGGCACGCGCAAGCAGGCGGTCGTGGGTTTGGGCGGCCACGCGTACATCGCGAAGCGCTCGCAGGACGCGGTGGACGAGTTCCGCCCGTACTTCAACGAGGCGCCGGTGTACGGCCACGGCCCGTCCCTGGAGGAGTTCACGAAGGGCACGCCGCTCTCGGTCGGCAGCCCGCAGGAGGTCATCGACAAGACCCTGACCTTCCACGACGCGTTCGGCGACTACCAGCGCCAGATGTTCCTCATCGACCACGCCGGGATGCCGCTCAAGATGGTGCTCAACCAGCTCGACCTCCTCGGCGAAGAGGTCGTCCCGGTGCTGCGCAAGGAGCTCGCGGCGCGCCGTGACTCGGAGTCGGCCGACGCGCCGACGCACGCCGGGCTCGTGCGGGCCAAGTACGGCGACGCCCCGGCCCGCCAGCCGCGCCCGAACGCCAACCGCGGCGACAACACCGCCGGCGACATGCCGTACCAGGACGACGAGAGCTGAAGGGGGCGGACATGACCCGCAGCCGGAGCCGCCGCGCGAACGAGGCGTGGGAGTCGCTGCTCACCGCTCACGCCTCGCTCATGAAGCGGTTCGCCGCCGAGCCGATCTGGGGCGAGCTGTCGATGCGCGAGTACGACGTCCTCTACACGCTGTCCAAACACGATGCGCCGCTGCGGCTCTTCGAACTGGGACGCGGTGTGCTGCTCAGCCAGCCCGCCCTGTCCCGGCTCGTCGACCGCCTCGCCGAGCGCGGCCTGCTCGAACGCATCCCCGACCCCGAGGACGGGCGCGGTGTCCGGCTCGCCCTCACCGCGGCCGGGCGCGAGCGGCAGCGCGCCGTCGGCGGCCGCCACGCCGTCGACGTCGCCCGCGCCGTCACCGCCGCCCTCACCGACGAGGAGATGGCCCAGCTCGAGGCCATCGGCCGCAAGCTCGCCGCCCATGGCGCGGCGACCCCCGCACAACGCAACCGGCAGGAGGCCGTCCTGTGACCGTCCAGCAGCGCCAACCCGAAGGCGCCCAACCGTTCCGAGTGGTAGTCGTCAACGGCGGCACCAGCGACCCGTCCTCGACGCGGATGCTCGCCGACCGTATCGCCGACCGCGTCCGCACGCTCGCCGAGGACCGCGACGAGAAGGTCGCGACCGACGTCATCGACCTCCGCGAACTCGCCACCGAGATCTCGACCGCGCTCGTCTCGCAGCTCATGGGCCCCAAGATGACCCGCGCGATCGAACTGCTCGGCCGCGCCGACGCGGTCGTCGCCGGTGCCCCGGTGTACAAGGCCGCGCCGAGCGGCCTGTTCAGCTCGTTCTTCCACGTCCTCGACAACGACCTGCTCATCGCCAAACCGGTGGTGCTCGCCGCGACCGCCGGCACGGCCCGGCACGCCCTCGTGGTGGACGACCAGATGCGCTCGCTGTTCGCGTACCTGCGCACGATGACCGTCCCGACCTCGGTCTTCGCCGCCACCGAGGACTGGAACTCGAAGGAGCTGGGGGAGCGGATCACGCGCGCCGCGATCGAAGTGCTCCTGCTCATGGAGTCCGGTTTCGCCGAGAAGGTCCGCAGCGAGTCATGGAAGAGCTACCAGCACGAATACGGCAGCGCGGGCGGCACGGAGCTGGACATCGACCTCAGCACCGACCTGATGCGCCTGGCCACGGGCGGCTCGGCCAAGCCGAACCGCAAGACCTAGGGTCCCCAGTGGTGGCTCCGAGCCGGTACGTTGGAACGGAGCCACGAACTTTGGAGGCGCGATGGGCGACGGCGGCGACGCGGTGGACTACTCCGCCGCGGATCTCGCGGTGGCATTCGGCACGGAGGCCGTCGAGGCGGCCGCGGCCGCTCCTGAGGACGACTTCGGCGACGTGCTCGTCTCGCCTGGAGGCGGCGGTGACGCCGGGCGGCTCCGGGCGGAAGAGCCGGACCTCATCGAACTGACCTGGGTCGAGCCCGACACGCGGTCGGGGCCTTAGCGCGTGAGGTGCGGCGGCTGCGAGGCCGCCGCACGCTCCGCTACCGGGCCCGGTACGCGGCCACCGCCGCGTCCGTGTCCTCGTTGACCAGCTCCATGTTGATCTGCGCCCCGGCCATCGCCCCCGCTGCGGCGGAGGCGCCGACCTGGGCCATCAGGTCGGTGACGTTGCCCGCGGCCCACACACCGGGCACGTCCGTGCGGCCGAACGGATCGGCCGGGACGTGCTCGCCCGCGCCCGAAGGATGCTCGACCGCGTTGAGCCCCAAGTCCTTCAAGAACCCGGCCCGCGCCTCCATCCGGGAGGCCGTGGCCAGCACGGAACGCTCCACGAACGCGCCGTTCGCCAGTCGCACACCGCGAATGCGCCCGCCCTCGGATTCGATCCGTTCGATCGCGCCGTCCACGATCCGGGTGCCGCGCGCCTGCAGCTTCTCGACCTCCTCGGGCGGCAGTGCCAGCCGTTCATTGGTGAACACCACCAGGTCCGCGGTCCACTGCCGGAACAGCAGCGCGCCGTGCATCGACATCGGGCCGGTCGCGACGATGCCGATCGCCTGGTCGCGGACCTCCCACCCGTGGCAGTACGGGCAGTGCACGACGCCCTTGCCCCATTGCTCGGCGAGACCGGGGATCTCCGGAAGCCGGTCCACCAGCCCCGTGGTGACGAGCAGCTTGCGGGCCTTGACTTCTCGGCCGTCCACCAGCGCGACGGCGAAACCTTCCGCGTTCGCCTTCGCGCTCGTGACGGCGCCCTCGACCACATGGCCGCCGTACTGCCGCACTTCGCCGCGGCCGATCTCCAGCAGCTGCGACGGTGGCATGCCCTCGCGTCCGAGCAGGCCGTGGACCCCCTCGGCCGGGGCGTTCCGCGGCTCACCCGCGTCGATCACGGCCACCGAGCGGCGCGCGCGGGCGAGCATGAGCGCCCCGTTCAGGCCCGCGGCTCCGCCGCCGATCACCACGACGTCGTACAGTTCCCTCAGTTCATCGGTCATTGCGACCACCTCCGTGGACGACCGTAAACCCGACTGCGCGAAACCGGCAAACATTCTTGCCGATCTGGCAAACTTGCATCATGGACGACGACATGGAACAGGCGCTCGACTCGGTCGGCCCGCGCCTGCGCGCACTGCGCAAGGAACGCGAGGCGACCCTCGCGGACCTCTCGGAGCAGACCGGGATCTCCGTGAGCACCCTCTCGCGGCTCGAATCCGGTTCCCGCAAACCGACCCTGGAGCTCCTGCTGCCCTTGGCGAAAGCCCACGGCGTGACCCTCGACGACCTCGTGGACGCCCCGCCCACCGGGGATCCGCGCGTCCACATGCGGCCCATCACCCGCCACGGCATGATCCACCTGCCGCTCACCCGCCGCCCCGGCGGCATCCAGGCCTACAAGATGATCATCCCCGGCGGCTCCCGCAGCGAACCCGACTTGAAAGTCCACGAGGGCTACGACTGGATGTACGTCCTCAACGGCAACCTGCGGGTGGTCCTCGGCGAGCACGATTTCGTGATGAAGCCCGGCGAGGCCGCCGAGTTCGACACCCGCACCCCCCATTGGTTCGGCAGCGCCGACGAGCATCCCGTGGAGATCCTGAGCCTCTTCGGCAGCCAGGGCGAACGCGCCCACCTGCGCGCGAAGCCCAAATCGAAAGCCGATTGACCTCGAATCTCAGAGCGACCCGTCGCCCTTCGACCGAGCCACCGGGGGAGCGGCCGTCATCGGATCCACCCGAGACCCGATACGCCGCCCTTTGGAGCGCAACCGATCGGGTCCCGGGACGGGGCTCAGGCGAAGGTGTTCACCCCGGTGAGCTCGGCCGAGAACGCCCAGAGCCGCTGTGCCTGCTCGGGGTCGATCGCATGCGGGCGCACGCCCGGGCCGGCGTCGAGATCGGGGTTGACTTCGGCGATCTCGCAGTCCTCCAGGTAGAGGCCGCCCAGGCCGTCGAGTTTCGGCGAGGTCGCCGCCCAGGTCTGGGTCGCGGCACCGGCCTCTGCGGACTTGAAGTGCGCCGGGGGATTGCCGTGCTCGTCGATCCAGCCGATCTCGCGCTGCTCGGCCTCGGTGAAGTGGCGCTGGAGCGGCGTGAGGATCGCGCCCGGGTGGAGTGCGAACGCCCGGATCCCCGATGAGGCGGCGAGGCGGTCGAGTTCCACCGCGAACAGCACGTTCGCGGTCTTCGACTGGCCGTACGCCTGCCCGCGGTCGTAGCCGGTGTCGAAGTGCGGGTCGTCCCAGCGGATCGGCGACTGCCGGTGGCCGTTGGAGGAGACCGAGACGACACGTGCGCCTTCGAGCAGCGGCAGGAGGCGGTTGACCAGCGCGAAGTGCCCGAGGTGGTTGGTGGCGAGCTGGAGTTCCCAACCCTTTTCGGTGCGGGTCTCCGGGCAGGCCATGATGCCCGCGCTGTTGACCAGGAGGTCGATGCGTCGCCCGTCCGCGAAGCGGCGCTCCGCGAATCGCCGGACGCTGTCGAGGTCGGCGAGGTCGAGTTCGTCCACTTCGGTGCCCGCGATGCCCTCGAGGTTCGCGGCGGCGAGGTCGGGGCGCCGTGCGGGGACGACGACCTCGGCTCCGGCGCTCGCGAGGGCCCGCGTGGTCTCGAGGCCGATGCCGGAGTAGCCGCCGGTCACGACGGCGGTCTTGCCGGTGAGATCGATGCCGTCGAGCACTTCGGCGGCGGTGGAACGGTTGTCGAAGCCCGACTTGATCGGTTGCTGCTTGTCGCTCATGCCTCGACGCTATGACTTGGAGTGCACTCCAAGTCAAACCGCCAGGTCAGTTCTCACTGTGCTCAGTGGAGGCCGCGCTCTCAGGCTGTGCTCATTCAAGGAAGCCGAGCACGTGCGCCAGGCCGCGCTCGCCGGTGCGGACTTCGCCGGGGAGGAGGTACGCGCGGAGGCCGCTCGCCGCGGCGCCGCCGTCCTTCGCGGGATTGTCGCCGACCATGAGCGTGCGGCGCGGGTCGACGCCGAGCCGTTCGCAGGCGGCGCGGAACAGCACGGGGTCGGGCTTCTCGGTGCCGAACTGGTAGGAGACGACGCGCACGTCGATGAGGTCGTCGAGGCCGAAGTGCTCCATGTGGACGCCGACGTCCCAAGGGAAGTCGGAGACGATGCCGGTCTTGATCCCGCGGCGGCGCAGCTCGCGCAGCAGCGGCTCGGTGTCCGGGTAGGGGACCCACGCGTCAGGGGCGGCGATCGCGGCGTACGCCTCGGCCTCGATGCCCTGGAGGAAGTCGACGTGCTCGAACCAGCCGAGCAGGGCCACACGGTGCTTCTCGGCGGACTCGTCGCGGCCGACCTGCATCGCGGCGACCTCGGGGATCCGGTAGGCCTCGCCGAGCTGCGCGGCGGTCTTCTCGATCAGGTCGTCGTCGATCGCCCGGCCGGTCGCCGCGGCGACGCGGCGCAACCAGGTGCCCGCGTCGATGAGCTTGAAAATGGTGTTGCTGAAGTCGAACAGGACCGCCTCGATCGGCGGCACGGGCTCGGACTGCTCGGCCTCGGTCGGCCGGTACGCGGCGGCGGAGTCGAAGAGGCTGTAGATCACGGCGGGCCTTCCGTCCAGGATTGCGGCGGTCGCCGTAACCGTAACCGAGCGTGCGCGCCCGGACCACGGTTCCAGCCGCACTTCACACCGCGAACCAGGAGTTCCATCGCCGTTCAACCGCTCGCCCGCCGGGCTTTCGCTGTCGCATACGCTGCGGATGCGTCGGTCGACCGGTGCCTGGAGCTGCGCGGGTTCTGCGAGCGCTGGGAGCCGGACGGGCCCGCCGTCGCCGCGTGGGAGCGACGGGCCGCGATCACCGCGGGGTGGTGACTCAGTCCCGGTAGAGCGGGTTCGCGCCAGGCGGGCGCTCCTCCTCGGCTACCGGGTCCGGGGCGGTGCCGTCGCCGAAGGGCTTGCCGCCCAAGGATTCCCGGCCGTGGTCGGAGAGCCAGTTCTCCAGGTCCGGGCCCGCGGGCACGACCTGGGTCGGGTTGATGTCCTCGTGCACCACGTAGTAGTGCCGCTTGATCTGGTCGAAGTCCGCGGTGTCCCCGAACCCGGGGGTCTGGAAGAGGTCGCGCGCGTACGCCCACAGGACCGGCATCTCGGTGAGCTTGTTCCGGTTGCATTTGAAGTGGCCGTGGTAGACCGGGTCGAACCGCAGCAGCGTGGTGAACAGCCGCACGTCGGCCTCGGTGATCGAGTCGCCCATCAGGTACCGGCGGTCGGCGAGTCGCTCCTCGAGCCAGTCGAGGGCCTTGAACAGGCGCTTGTACGCCAGCTCGTAGGCGCGTTGCGATCCGGCGAAGCCCGCGCGGTACACCCCGTTGTTGACTTCGGTGAAGACCCGCTCGATGACCGGGAGCATGTCGTCGATGAGCCCGGCCGGGAGCAGATCCGGCGCGCCTTCGCGGTGGTGCTCGGCCCACTGGGTGGAGAGGTCGAAGGTCAGCTGCGGGTAGTTGTTGGTGACCACCCCGCCCGAGGGCACGTCGACGATCGCCGGCACGGTGATGCCGCGCGGGTAGTCCGGGAAGCGCTTGAAGTAGTGCTCCTGGAGCCGCTCGGTGCCGAGCACGGGGTCGCGGCCGTCGGGGCCCAGGTCGAACGTCCACGAGCGCACGTCGTGCACCGGTCCCGGCGTCGCCAGGGAGATGACCTCTTCGAGGCCGAGCAGGCGGCGGATGATGATCGACCGGTGCGCCCACGGGCAGGCCCGCGCGGCCACCAGCCGATACCGGCCCGGTTCGACCGGCCAGGCGTGGGCGCCCTCGGTGAGCCCGGCCATGCGCGGGTCGCCGATCTTGGCGTGCGCCTCCACGGGCGCGGCCCGCACGGCCGCGACGTCGGCGACGATGCGGTCCTCGATGTAGTTCGTGTCCCTGGTGAACTCGCCGCCGGTCACGTACGCGCCCTTGGTGGAGTGCTCGGTGCCGTCGGTCCGGTTCGGTTCGCTCTGTGCCACGGGCCCAGCCTACGCATTTTCCGTGCCGGAGGCACCGAGGAGGGCCACGCGGTGCAGTTCTGTCAATGGCTGGAAAAACTACTGGACAAACCGGGCCGCGCCGGCCAATACTCGACCGCGATGCCAGCCTCCAAACGCCGCCGCATGTTCGCGCTCGGGGCGCTCGCCTTGGGCGCGTTCGGGATAGGTCTCACCGAGTTCGTCGTGGTCGGCCTCCTCGGTCCGCTCGGCGACGACCTCCACGTCTCGATCTCCACCGCCGGGCTCCTCGTCACCGGCTACGCCGCCTCGGTCGCGATCGGCGCGCCCCTCATGACCGCCGCCGGGACCCGCCTGCCGCGCAAGACCATGCTCGTCATCCTCATGAGCCTCTTCATCGCCGGGAACGTGCTCGCCGCGAAGGCCCCCGACTACGGCGTGCTCATGACCGGCCGCGTCGTCTCCGCCCTCTGCCACGGCGCCTTCATGGGCATCGGCCCGATCATGGCCGCCGGCCTCGTCGCCCCCGAACGGCGCTCCCGCGCCATCGCCCTCATGATGACCGGCCTGACCCTCTCGAACGTGGTCGGCGTGCCGTTCGGCACTGCCCTCGGCCAGCAGCTCGGCTGGCGAGCGGCGTTCTGGGGCATCGCGATCATCGGCGCGGTCTCGCTGACCGCCATCATCGCGTTCGTGCCCTCCCGGCCCGGCGACTCGGGCGGCTCGCTGCGCACCGAACTCGCGGTCTTCCGCAGGCCACAGGTGTGGCGGGTCCTCACGATCACGATGCTCGGCTGGGGCGCGGCCTACGCCGCCATCACCTTCCTCGAGCCGATCCTCACCCGCGTCTCCGGCTTCGACACCGCCGCCGTGCCCTGGCTCCTCATCCTCTTCGGCATCGGCCTCACCTGCGGCAACCTCCTCGGCGGCCGCCTCGCCGACCGCGCGCTCATGCCGACCCTCTACGGCACCGTCATCGCGGCCACCGCCGCCCTGGCCGTGTTCGCCTTCGCGGCCCAGCACGTGGTCTCGGCCGCGATCATGGTGTTCGTGCTCGGCGCGGCCGGCTTCGCGATGGTCCCGGTCTTCCAGACCCGCGTCATGGACGTCGCGAAGGAGGCGCCCGCGCTGGCCTCCTCGGTGAACGCCGCGGCCTTCAACGTCGGCATCGCGCTCTCCGCCTGGTTCGGCGGCCTCGCCATCGACGGCGGTCTCGGCCTCATCGCTCCAGTGTGGATCGGCGTGGCGCTGGGCCTCGCCGCCCTCGTCGTGGCCGCCGCCTCCGGCGCGGCCGATCGCCGTACGAGCACCCGCCCTTCCTCCGCCCTCGCGGCTTCACACTCGGGCGCTTAGGTTGCGGTGAAGGCCGGATCCGTCAGTTGAGGGCCAAGAGGCTGACGGCGGCGGCTGCCGTTCCCAGTCCGATGAGCTGACCTCGGTGGAGGCGTTCGCCCAGCACCTTGCGGGCCAGCAGGACCGTCCCGGCCGGATACAGGGCCACGATCACGGCGACGACCGCCAGGTCCCCGCCGCGGGCCGCCAGCAGGAACAGCAGGTTCGCGATCGAGTCGAGCGCTCCCGCCGCGGCCGACACGGCGTACGCGGGACGCTCCGCTCCGAGATTGCGCCGCAGCAGGAACGCCGCGCTCAGCGTGACCCCCGAAGCGACGGCCCGGCCGACGATCAGCGGCCCGACCCCGCTCCCGGCGGGCGCTTGGTGCAGGAACACCAGCTGCAGCGCGATCGCCGCGCCCGCACCGCACGCCAGCAGCAGCGCCGTGCGCGACGGCCGCGATGACCGCATCCCCGGTCCGGCGCTCACCAGCACCACCGCCACCAGCGCGAGCGGCAGGCCGATCAGGCCGGCCGCCGCCAGATGCTCGCCCTGGAGCAGGCCCACGCCGACCGGAATCGCGGCTGAGACGAGCGCAGTGATCGGCGAGAGCACGTTCATCGGGCCGATCGCCAGCGTGCGGTACAACAGCACGAACGCGGCCGCCGAGGAGAAGCCGGAAGCCGCGCCCCAAGCCACGGTCGACAGCTCGAACGAGGCCCCGAGCAGCGGCCACAGCAGCAGCTCGACCACGAGGCTCGCCGGGGCCGCCACTCTCACCGTCCGCAGCACGTGCGCCTTCCGGGCACCGAGGCCGCCGAGGAAATCCGCGCACCCGTAGGCGAGCGAACTGCCCAGCGCGAGCACGAGCGCGATCACGGCATCCCACCATTCTTCATCGAACCGACCGGATAGAATAGTAGAACGACCGAAGCAGGCAGTCAAACGACCGCACGGACTATTCCAGTGACCTACGCGTCAAGAAAGGCGGACACATGAGCGAGGCGGAGGCGGCGCTGCGAACCGTCGCGACCAACGTCAAGGCCGCCCGCGCCCGGGCAGGCCTCTCCCTCGACGAACTCGGCCGCCGCGCCTCCGTGAGCAAAGGCGCGCTCGTCGGCCTCGAGAAAGCCCAGGGCAACCCCAACCTCGCCACCCTCGTCCGACTCGCCGACACCCTCGGCGTCTCCGTCTCCGCCCTCATGGAAGGCGCCGCCGAAGACCGCGTCCGGGTCGTCACCGCCGAGACCGTCGCGCCGCTGTGGACCGGCGAGCACGGCGGCGAAGCCCGGCTCATGCTCACCACCCCCGGTCCCGCCCCGGTCGAGGTCTGGCGGTGGCGGCTCGAACCGGGCGAGGTGTACACGAGCCACCCGCACCAGGCGGCCGTGCAGGAGACCGTGAGCGTCATGTCCGGCGCGATGGTCCTGGTCGTCGACGGCACCGAGCACGCCCTCGAAGCGGGCCAGACCGCGACCTTCGGCGGCGACGTCCCGCACGCCTACCGCGGCGCGGGCACCGGCACCTGCACCCTCGTCATGACGGTCCACCTCCCACCGGGAGCCTGAGGGACCGGCGGCGCCTTCCGCGGCCGGGCCGGCGAACCCGGGACGCGGCGTTCAAGGACGGAAGCGGTAGCCCATACCCGGTTCGGTGAGGAGGTGCACCGGGCGGGCCGGATCGGGTTCGAGCTTGCGGCGCAGCTGGGCCATGTACTGGCGCAGGTAGTTCGTCTCCCGGTCGTAGTTGGGACCCCAGACGCGGTGCAGGAGCTCGCGCTGGCCCACGAGTTTCCCCGGGTTGCGCAGGAGCACTTCGAGGAGCTGCCATTCGGTCTTGGTGAGGCGCACCTCCGCGCCGTCGCGCAGGACCTCCCGGGTCGCGAGGTCCACGGTGGCCGAACCGATCTCGGTCACCGGCGAGTCGCCGGCGGCGTTCCCGCGCCGCGTGGCGGCCCGGACCCGGGCGAGGAGTTCGCCGATGTCGAACGGCTTGGTCACGTAGTCGTCGGCGCCCGCGTCGAGGGCGGCGATCTTCTCGGCGCTCGCGGCCCGGCCCGAGAGCACCAGGATCGGCACGCTCGTCCAGCCCCGCAGGCCCGCGATGACCTCGGTGCCGTCCATATCGGGCAGCCCGAGGTCGAGCACGACGAGATCGGGGACGAGCGCGGCGGCGGCGCGCAGGGCTTGCGCCCCGTCCGGCGCGGTCGCCACCTCGTAGCCGTGCGCGCTGAGGTTGATCCGCAGCGCCCGCGCGATCTGCGGTTCGTCGTCGACGACCAGGATCTTGATCACTCGGTGCCCTTCTCATCCGCCCGCGGCGGCGCCACGTGACACGGACCCATCATTCCCCGTGCCCCGGGCCTCGGCCATCAAGAAAACGTCAAAGGTGACCTCCGCCGGTGTCGGCCGCGTCGCACCGGCTCCGACGCCGCTCGTTCGCACCGCGCTCAGCGGTCCGGCGGGGGCGCGGTGGCGTCCCGTTCGATGAGCCGGACGCTGAGCGCGGTGGCCCGGCTCGGGCGGTCCTCGCCCCGCACCGCCCGGCCCCGAAGGGTGGCCCCGCACCCGGTGCCCACCCCCACTTCGGCCGCGACGAAGTCCACGACGTCCACCGGCGCCGTCGCTTTCGGCGTCCTCGCCGGCGTCGGCGATGTCCAGGTTCGGCCGTCGCGGTGGGGCAGGGCGGCGGCCCCTCGCTCCACACCTCGTACGCATTGGGCCACAACCGCATCGACGACCCCGACACCGCCTTCCCGGCGGATCCCGACGTCTCCGAAGACTGGCTCGCATGCTCCCGGGAATCGCACCGCGAAACGGGCCCGCGTCCGGATAGGACGCCGGCCCGGTGCGTCTCACTCCCCGATGCGTGTGCCGACCGATCACAGGACCGGGTCTGGCAAGATGTCCCCGTCGCGCAGGGAGCCGCAACACGGCGCGCGCGACGACTGACCGTCGATGCGACGAAAGAAGCGCCAATGCACACTTCCCCCTGCAAGACCCGTGCCCGGAAGGAGGCCTCCCCGTGGTCGACATGACCTGGTTCGAGGCCATCGTGCTCGGGGTCGTCCAGGGCCTCACCGAGATGCTGCCGATCTCCTCCTCGGGGCACCTCCGCCTCACCTCGGCGCTGTTCTTCGAAGAGGACGCCGGCGCGTCCTTCACCGCGGTGACCCAGCTCGGCACCGAGACCGCGGTCCTCCTCTACTTCTGGAAGGACATCGTCCGCATCCTCGTGGCCTGGTGGAAAGGCTTGCGGGACAAGGAACTACGCGGCGAGACCGACTACCGGCTCGGCTGGTACGTCATCATCGGCACCCTCCCGATCGTGTTCTTCGGGCTCCTCTTCAAGGACGCGATCCGCGACGGGGCCCGCAACCTCTGGCTCGTCGCCTTCTCCCTCATCTTCTTCGGCCTGCTGCTCGCGCTGGCGGAGCTGGTCGGCAAGAAGACCCGCACGTGGAAGGACTTCCGGATGAAGGACGGCATCATCCTCGGCTTCGCGCAGGCGGGCGCGCTCATCCCCGGCGTCTCGCGTTCGGGCGGGACGATCACGGCCGGGCTGTTCATCGGCCTCGACCGCGCGGTGGCGGCGCGCTACTCGTTCCTGCTCGCCATCCCGGCGGTGTTCGGCGCGGGCATCCTGAGCCTCGGCGACGTGTTCGACCCGGCCACGGAGGGCTCGGTGCCGAGCGGTGCACAGATGCTCGTGGCGACGATCGTCGCGTTCTTCGTGGGCTTGGCCGCCGTGCACTGGATGCTGAAGTGGGTCGCTAAGCACAGCGTGTTCATCTTCGTCTGGTACCGCTGCATCCTCGGCGTGGCCGTCGTCATCATGCTCGAGACGGGTTACCTCTCCGCCACCTGACCCCAAGCGCGACAAGGAGGGCCGGTCCGATGGGCCGGCCCTCCCGCCGTTCCTAGCGTCGGGATTCGGCCAGCGCGAGGGCCGTGATCGAGCCGAGGAGGACCACCGCGCCCGCCGCGGTGGCGACGGTGAGCGGTTCACGGAGGACCGCGACGGCCAGGAACGCGGCCGTGACCGGTTCGATCAGCATCATCACCGAGGCCGTGGTGGCGCGGACGCGGGCGGCGCCCGCGAAGTACAGCGGGTAGGCGAGCGCGGTGGTGAACACCGCGAGGTACCCGATGACCGCGAAGGTCCGCACCGGATCGCCCGTGGAGGGCGCGAGGCCTTCGAACCAGGCGGGGACGAAGAGCAGGGCCGCGCCGATCCCGAAGGACCACATGGTGAGCGTGAACGGGTCCTCGCCGTCGCTGCGGCGGCCGGTGGCCCGGCCGAGGAGCGTCACGGCGGCGTATCCGGCGGCCGATAGCAGCGAGAGCGCGACCCCTGCCGGGTCGATGACGCCCGCGCCGTTGCCGAGGACGAGCACCCCGAGCCCGGTGACCGCTCCGGCGACGGCGAGCGCGCCGCCGCGGCCGAGGCGTTCGCCGAGGAGGAGCCGGCTCCCGACGGCGGTGAGGATCGGCCCGGAGCCGAGCGTGAGGAGCGTCGCCGCCGCGACCCCGGTGGCCTCCACGGCGGCGAAGTACGCGGTCTGGAAGACCGCCATGCCGATGCCGACCCCGCCCAGGAGCAGCGCCCGCCGCCGCACCGGGGCGGCCTTGGCGATGCGGGTTCGCTTGGGGCGCAGCGCGGTGAACGCGAGGAGCAGCACGAGGCCGCCGAGATGGCGCCAGAACGAGACGGCCATGGGGCCGAGATCGCCTGCGCGGTAGACGAGTTCGGCGGCGGCGCCGGTGGTGCCCCAGGCGAGGCCGGTGACGGTGAGGTAGCCGAGGCCGCGTCTGGCGGCGGGCACGGCAGGGCGGACGAGCGTGGACGTGGACATGCGTTCTCCAGATGAGCGTCGCGGATGAGTGGCACTCGTCTGCGGGCATGCCTGGGGAACCCGCCGGGTCCGAGCCCGTGCGCGGTCGTTCGGGAGCCCGCCTTAAGCGGCGGGCGGGGAGATGCCGAAGTCCATGGCGCGACTCTATCCCGTCAGTCCCGCTCGCAGTCGTTTCAGGCCCTCCTCGAGCACGTCCGCGGGCTTGCAGAACGCGAACCGCACCTCCGGCCGCGCCGCCCGGTCGAGGTAGAACGCCTGGTTGGGGACGGCCACGACCCCGCAGCGCTCGGGCAGTTCCAGGCAGAACGCCATCCCGTCCCCGTAGCCGAACGGGGCGACGCTCGTGGTCACGAAATAGGTGCCCTCCGGCTCGTGCACGTCGAAGCCGATGTCCTTGAGCCCGGCCACCATGAGGTCGCGCCGCTCCCGGTAGCCCGCGACGTAGTCCCGGTAGTAATCGTCGCCCGAGGCCAGCGCCTCCGCGATCCCGTACTGGAACGGGGTGCCGGAGGCGAACGACAGCCACTGCTTGACGTCCTTCACCCGCGCGATCAGTTCGGCGGGGCCGGTCGCCCAGCCGATCTTCCAACCGGTGACCGAGAACGTCTTCCCGGCCGAGCCGATGGTCACCGTGCGGTCCCACATGCCCGGCAGCGACGCGAGCGGCACGTGCTCGCGACCGTCGAAGACCAGGTGCTCGTACACCTCGTCGGTGACCACGAGGAGGTCGCGTTCGAGCGCGATGGCCGCGATCGCCTCCAACTCGTCGCGGCGCAGGACCGTGCCCGTGGGGTTGTGCGGCGAATTGACCAGCAGCAGTCGGGTGCGGTCGGTGACGGCGGCGGCGAGGCGCGCCGCATCGAGCCGCCAGTGCCCCTCGATGCCGACGGGGGTCTCGAGCCGGACCGGCACGAGGGTCCCGCCGGCCATCGTGACGGCGGCGTTGTAGGAGTCGTAGCTCGGTTCGAGCGCGAGCACCTCGTCGCCGGGGTCGACGAAGGCGAGCAGCGCGGCCGTGAGCGCCTCGGTGGCGCCGGCGGTGACGGTGACGCCGTCGTCGGGATCGGGCGCGAGCCCGTACCAGTGCCGCTGATGCGCGGTGATCGCATGGCGCAGTTCGGGAATGCCCGCGAGCGGGGGATACTGGTTGCGGCCCTCGCGCATGGCGGTCGCGGCGGCCTCGATGATGTGCGCGGGCCCGGACTCGTCGGGGAAGCCCTGCCCGAGGTTCACCGCGCCGTGGCGCTGCGCGAGCGCGGACATGAGCGTGAAGATCGTGGTCTGGGGCCGACGGCCGGGTCCGTTCATGGTGCCTCCTCCTCGAACGACCCGGCCATCATCCCAGGCCGCCGCGTCAATCGTCGGCAGGCCAGCGCCCTTCGGCCTTGGCCCGCTCGATCTCGGCGAGCCCTGCCGGCCGCATCCGACCGGCCGCGATGAGCGCCTCGGCGATGCCCCGGTTCCGCTTCGACCAGGGGCTGCGCCTGGTGCGCGGCGAATAGCGCTGCAGGAACGAGTCGCCGTCGAGGCCCTTGCGGTGCCCGTCGATCCAGCCGAAGCACAGCGCCGCTTCGAGCGCGGGCCCGATCCGGAGCCGCCCCTCGGGCGAGTGCTCCTTGCCGATGCGCAGCCACACCGCTCGCTCGCCCTGATGGGCTTCGAGCCAGGCCTCCCATTCGCCGCGGTCGGCGAGATCGAGCGGTTCCACCCCTACGCCCCCTTACCGATCGAGGCGAGCACGTCGAGGTAGTGCCGGTTGACCATGACCGCCAGGACGTTCCCGAACGGGTCGACGAACGAGGCCGTCTCGAAGCCCTCGCCGCGGACGATCTTCGGCTCGTACTCCTCGGCGCCCATGGCGGTCAGCCGCTCGATGGTCGCGTCGAGGTCGTCGACCTGCCAGTACGCGATGGCGCCGCCGGGTGCGGCGTTCATGTCGTGCGGCGCCCACTCGCCTTGGGCGATCCCGATCTCGTGCTGGTAGTCGCCCACGCGGAACTCGATGTACCCGGGCACCTCGAAGTAGGGCCCGGCGCCGAGCAGCTCGGTGTACCAGGCCTTCGCGGCCGCCAGGTCCTCGGCGAAATAGCTGATGGTGCTGAATCCTCGCAGCATGTGCTGGCTCCTTCTTCGATGTCGTTGAGGACCAGGCTATGGCTCATTGCGGAAGGTTCGGTTCCTCAATGTGTGGGAGTATCGGGAAATGTTGGAGACCTCAGCGCGCCTGCTCCGCGTCCTCGCCCTCCTGCAGGCGCAGCGCGACTGGACGGGCGCCGCGCTCGCCGAACGCCTCGACGTCACGACCCGCACCGTGCGCAGCGACATCGACCGACTCCGCCGGCTCGGCTACCGCGTGCACTCCGTGACCGGCAGCGCGGGCGGCTACCGCCTCGAAGCCGGGAACGCCATGCCGCCCCTCCTGCTCGACGACGAGGAGGCGGTGGCGGTCGCCGTCGGCCTGCGGGCCGCGGCCTCCGGTTCGGTGGCCGGGATCGAGGAGACCTCGCTGCGGGCGCTGGCGAAACTCGAGCAGACGATGCCTTCGCGTCTGCGGCATCGGATCGACATGCTCAGGGCCGCGACGGCTTCGGCCGCGGCGGCGGGACCCACTGTGGATGCGGAGGTGCTCACACTGATCGCCGAGGCCGTCTACCGGCACGAGCAGCTGCGCTTCGACTACCGCGACCGCGCGGGGCAGGAGACGCGTCGCCGGGCCGAGCCGCACCGGCTCGTCTACACCGAGCGGCGCTGGTACCTGCTCGCCTGGGACGTGGACCGGGGTGACTGGCGCACCTACCGCGCCGACCGCATCAGCCCGCGTATCCCCAACGGCCCCAGGTTCACCCCGAAGGAGCCGCCGGAGGAAGCGGTCGCGCACGTCCTGCACGGCCTGGGTCAGCGGGCTTGGCGGCATCAGGCCGTGATCCGCCTGCGGGCACCGGTCGAGGCGGTCGCGGCCATGCTCCCGCCGGGCAGCGGTCTCCTCGAGCCGGCGGGGGACGCGGAGTGCCTGTGGCGCACGGGCAGCGACTCCTTGCGGGACCTCACGAACTACATCACCGGGCTCGATCTGCCGTTCATCGTGGAAGCGCCGCAAGCACTTCGCGACCATCTCCGGGCGCTTGCCGCCCGATACACCGAAGCCGCGGCGCCGGATCCGAGAAGACCAGCAGAAGTAGTGGAATAAAGTATTCCGTTCTGATAAGATGGTGATATCGACAGCGACCGCAGACACCTCAAGGAGCATGACATGACCGCGACCGCCTGGCCCCTCCTCGCCGAAGCCCACGAAGCCCTGCTCAACGCCGTCAAGGGCGTCGGCGAGGACCAGTGGCACCTGCCGACCCCCTGCGACCAGTGGACCGTCACCCAGGTGCTCCAGCACGCCGCGGGCGACCAGCTCGCGTACTACGCCGCGATCACCGGCGGCGAAGGCCCCGCCGAGAACCCCTTCGCCCCTTCGGGAACGCTCACCGCCGACCCGGTCGCACTCCTCGTCGCCGCGACCGAGGCCGCGGCCACGGCCTGGGGGAGCGTCGCCGCTGACGACGCCGCGGTCCCGGTCCCGGTGCCGCCGAACACGCTCGACGCCGTGACCGGCGTGGGCGCCTGCGCTCTCGACGCGGCGGTCCACGCCTGGGACATCGCCAAGGCCACCGGCCGGGCCCAGCCGCTCAGCGAGAACGCCGCGAGCGCGATCCTCGTCGCGGCCAAGCAGATCGTCGAACCGCTGCGCGCCTGGGGCGCCTACGCTCCCGCGCTCGAGCCGCAGGACGGCGACGACGCGGTCGCGGCCCTCCTCCGCTACCTCGGCCGCGACCCCGAATGGACCGCCTGAGGATGTGACGCTCACGGCCGCGCCGGAGAACACCGGTGCGGCAGTGAGCGTCTGCCTTTGGAGGAGGGGCGTGACGGCCTGCGGCACTGCCGGGCGCTGGCCCCTTGGTCACGGCCTCCGCTGCCGAGGCTCGGGCGAGGGAGGGGCGGGGTCAGAGCGGGTGGCGACGAAGCGGTGGCGGGGCGGGTGGCGGTCGTCCTGGTGGGTTTCGACCGGGTGCGGCGCAACCGGCCACAGAGGGCTTGCATTCCCTGTGGCGCAATATGTCTGGTCCGGAATGTGAAAAGGTTCCAACCCTGCGGGTGATGACAGTCGGGGGTCGCACGAAGGATGATTGCGGTACGTACAAGGACAGGGAAAACGTACAGGTGTCGAGTAGGTGCAAGCAGACTACGACAAGCCTCTGGCCGACCGACAAACCGGACTGATTCCGAGGCGACGACCCGAAAGCCAGGGTGATCCTCCTTCTTGGAGGCGTCCGATCTCATCCTCATCGTGCTATCGCGTTCCACAGCTGACTACGGCTCCTCACCGGGCCGTACTGGGTGGGAGATCGCTGGTCGGGATCACCTCGGCCAGCGGCAGTGCTCCGAGCGAGGCACATGGCAGGCGGTAAGACCTGAGTGCATCAGGCGGCGTCCGGCCGGGCATATAGAGGACCCGGGCGGGTTGAGCAGGCTGCCAAGGCACGCGACATCATCCGAGTCCCGTCACTCGCTCGAAGGGAGAGGTAGACGAACGCGCATGGATCGTGGCGTCTCAGCGATGGGCGCCGCGCCTCTGATCGACTTGACTGGGAGGCATGAGCAACGAGAACATCATCCTGGTCACCGGCGCCACCGGCAAGGTCGGCCGCCGCCTCACCGCCCGCCTCGCCGAGGCCGGGCACACCGTGCGAGGGGTCTCGCGCAGCACTGAGATCCGCTTCGACTGGCATGACGAGTCGACGTGGGCAGCGGCCTTCGCAGACGTCAGCGCCGTCTACCTCATCCCGCCGGACGAACCGTTCCCGGCGGCGGAGGTCGTCGCCGCAGCGGAGAAGGCGGGAGTTCGCCGCCTCGTCGCGCAGTCCGGGCGCCGCATCCACGTGCTCGCCGAAGCCGCCGGCGCAGGACCCGAGGCGATCGGCATGTACGCGATCCAGGAAGCGGTCCGGGCCTCCGGCGTCGAATGGACCGTCCTGCAGGCCAACAACTTCAACCAGAACTTCAGCGAAGGCGACATGCTGAGGGCGATCCTCGCCGGGGAGCTCTTCCTGCCGGTGGAGGACACCGTGGAGCCCTTCATCGACGTCGAGGACATCGCCGCGGTCGCCGCCGCAGCCCTCACCGAGGACGGCCACCACGGCAAGGTCTACGAACTGAGCGGTCCCGAATCGCTCACCTTCGCCGCGGCGGTCGAAGCGATCGAGCAGGCCTCCGGGCGCACCATCGCCTTCGGGTCGGTGAGCCCCGAGGACTACGCCGCCGCGCTGCGCGCCGAGCGGCTCCCCGAAGACCTCGTGTTCTTCCTCGACGCGATGTACCGCGTCATGCGCGAAGGGAGGATCGGCGACGTCGCCGACGGTGTGGAGCAGGTCCTGGGCCGCAAGCCGGTCGCCTTCGCCGACTGGGCGAAGCGCGCCGCCGCGGAAGGCGCCTGGGCCGCTGCATAACCGTGTCCCGGCCGGACCCGATCGGGTCCGGCCGGGAGGTTCAGTCCTCGGCGGTCGCCAGTTTCGCCAGCAACGCGCCCAGCGCCGCCCGCTCTTCAGCGTTCAAGGCCTCGATGAGCCTGCGCTGATTCGACAGATGGACCTCCATGAGCTCATCGGTGAGTCGCAGACCCGCTGCGGTGAGTGTGATTCGGCGTCCGCGCGAGTCCTCTTCGGCCACTGATCGGGTCACCCAGCCGCCCGCCTCCAAACGGTCCACTCGCTTGGTGATCGCGCCGGTCGTCACCAGCACGGTCCGGCTCAGTTCGCCCGCCGAGAGCGTGTAGGGCTCCCCGGACCGCCGCAAGGCCGCGAGCACGTCGAAGTCCCCGTTCGCGAGGCCCGCTTCGGCGAACGGCCCCCGCAGTGCCCGGTCCCACCGGTTCGCCAAATGGAACACCCTGCCCACCACGAGCATCGGTGAGGCGTCGAGGTCCGGGCGCTCGCGTCCCCACTGCCCGACCATCTGTCCGACCGTGTCGGTCGTCGCTTCCGCATCCATGCCTTGCATCATACCTTCCACGGAAGATAGTATGTCTTCCATGGAAGATAAAATCGCTCCGGTAGGCGTCGACTGCTACTTCGACCCCGCCTGCCCCTTCGCCTGGATCACCTCGCGCTGGCTCACCGAAGTCGAGCGCCACCGCCAGATCGACCTGCGCTTCCGGATCATGAGCCTCGCGGTCCTCAACGAACACCGCGAACTCGAACCCTGGTACCGCGAATTCAACGGCCGGGCCTGGGGCCCGGCCCGCGTCTGCGCCGCCGCCGAACAACGGCACGGCACCGCCGTCCTCCGAGACCTCTACACCGCCCTCGGCACCCGCATCCACCGCGACCGCGACAAGGACTACGACCGCGTCATCGCCGCCGCCCTCGCCGAGACCGGCCTGCCCGCGGACCTCGCGGACGCGGCGCGCACCGACGCCTTCGACACGGCGCTGCGGGCAAGCCACCAGCGCGGCCAAGACGCCGTCGGAGACGAATCCGGCACCCCGCTCACCGTCATCGACGGCATCGGCCACTTCGGACCGGTCCTCACCGCGATCCCCAAGGGCGAAAGCGCCGCCCGCCTCTTCGACGCCTTCCGCGAACTCGCGGCCACGCCCGCCTTCGCCGAGCTCAAACGCAGCCGCGGCCCGCTCGACCCCTCCTGAACACCTCCCGACCGAACGAGGACCCCATGCACCGCCCCGCCTCCGCCCGCCGCCGCTTCATCGCCGCCAGTTTCGTCGACGCCATCGGCAACGGCATCTACGTGCCCCTCACCATGCTCTTCGTCCACCACCTCACCGGACAGTCCCTCACCGCGATCGGCACCGGCCTCACCATCGCCGGACTCGGCGCCCTCGCCGCGATGCCCGCCGTCGGCGCCCTCATCGACCGCCACGGCGGCAAACGCGTCTACATCGGCGCACTCGCGCTCCGAGCCGTCAGCTTCGCGCTCTACCCCCTCGCGACCACCTACCCGGCCTTCCTCGCCGTCGCACTCGCCGTCGCCGTCGCCATGTGGGCCTCCGCGCCGAGCCAGCAGTCCCTCATCGGCGACATGGCCCAAGGCGCCGAACGCGACCGCCTCCTCGCCTGGAACCGCAGCCTCCGCAACGGCGGCATGGGATTCGGCGCCCTCGCCGCAGCCGCCATGCTCGCCCTCGGCAGCGGCGGCTACCTCGCGGCCGCGCTGGTCCTCGCCGTGGCCTTCGCCGCGGCGGCCGTGCTCGTCACCTTCATCCACGTGCAGGCCGGTGGCCCGCGCCGCCGGCCCGCCGACACCTCAGGCGGCTACCGCACCGTCCTCGCCGACCGCCGCTACCGCAGGCTCACGCTCGCGAACTTCCTCATCGGCTTCGGCTACACCGCGCAGGCGATCGCCATGCCGGTCTTCCTCACCCGCGACGCCGACCTCCCCGACACCATGGCGGGCATCGTCTTCGCCGTCAACACCGCGCTCATCGCGGGCCTCGGCGTCCCGGTCGGCCGCCTGATGGCCCGGTTCCGGCGCGGGCGCGGCGCCGCCCTCGGCACCGCCGTGTTCGCACTCTCCTTCGCGGCCTTCGCATTCCTGCCCGCATTCGACGGCACCGCCGCCGTCATCGCGGTCCTCGCCGTCGCCGTCGTCTACACCGCGGGCGAGCTCGTCCACTCCGCACCCGCCGAAAGCCTCGCCGTGCACGCCGCCCCCGACCACCTGCGCGGCCGCTACCTCTCCGCCTACCAGCTCTCCTGGTCCCTCTGCCGCACCCTCGCCCCGATGCTCCTCGGCCTCCTCCTCGACGCCGGCACCTGGCAGCTCTGGGCGGCACTCGCCGCCGCAGTCCTCATCGGAGGCGCGATCCTCCTGCATACCGACCGGGCCCCCACCCGCCCCGCGCCGCAGCGGGAACCGGTGCCGACGACCGCCCGGACCACGGGACCCTACGCACCGTGATCGAGGCGTAGCCTGGAGAGTGGCCGCGATCCGACAGGCCGGCCGACCCCTCCGAAGAAGGCCGCCATGTCCAGACTCCTTGTGACCCTTCGCAGCACCGACGACCGCGACGCCGTCCTCGACAGCGTCCTCGCAACCGGCGTCGAAGTCCTCGCCGAATACCCCGACCAGCTCCTCGTCACCGGCACGCCCCGCCAGGCCCGCGACCTCGACGCCCGCGGCTTCGAGACCACGCCCCTGCCCGAGCAGCCCGTCCAGACCGCGGGCGCCAGCTTCCAGTTCGCCGCCGCCCTCGACGCCCAAGCCGCCGTCACCCTCGCACCCGAACCCGGGCGCACCGCGTACTACCTCGTCAAACTCATCGGCCCGCCCACCGCCGCCTGGCTCGACGAACTCACCGGCGCAGGGGCCGAACTCCACGGCAGCCTCTCCGGCTTCACCCTCCTCGCCGGGTTCCTTCCCGAACGCGCCGAAGCGATCCGGGCCCTGCCCAGCGTCGAGGAGGTCACCCCCTACCGCCCGGCCATGAAGGTCTCCCCGAAGCTCCATCCGGCCCCGCGCCGCGACCTCGACGCCGCCTACCTCGCGGCCGTCGACCCCGAGGACTACACCGACGACGGCCCGCAGATGATCGAGGTCGCCGTCTTCCCCGGCGAGGACACCGCGCCGCTCGCCCGCCGCATCCGGGACGCCGGGGGCTCGGTGTTCACGGCCCTGCCGAAGTCCCTCGTCGCGAGCGTCCCGCGCTCGGTGATCGCCGAACTCGCCGACCTCGAGGGCGTCCAGGCGATCGTGCCGTACGCGTTCTCACAGACCAGCAACGACCAGGCCGCCGCCATCATGGGCGTCCCCATCGACCGACGCTTCGGCGGTCTCGCGCTCGCGGGAGCGGGGCAGATCGTGGCCGTGGCCGACTCCGGTCTCGACAACGGCGACCCGGAGACGGTGCATCCCGACGTGCGGGGCAGGATCCTGGCGATCACCTCGTGGCCGACCCGGGAAGTCCTGGCGCCCTTCACGAACGACCCGCCCGGCCACGACGACGGCCCGGCCGACACCGACTCCGGGCACGGCACCCACGTCACCGGTTCGGTCCTCGGCAGCGGCGAGGCCGCCCGCCGGGCTGCAGCCGGGCCGGTCCCCGCCGGGATCGCGCCCGAAGCGACCCTCTTCTTCCAGGCGATCAATCAGAAGATCCGGTGGAAGACCCGCGCCGAGCTCGCCGCGGCGGGACTGCGGCCGTTCACATTCCCTTGGCCCCCACCGGAATCCGGCCTGTACGGCATCCCCGGCGACATCGGTGCGCTGTTCGCCGAGGCCTACGAGGCGGGCGCCCGCGTCCACACCAACTCGTGGGGTGCGCCGCTCGCGGGGGAGTACGGGCAGAACGCGCGGGCCGTCGACGAGTTCATGTGGACGCACCCGGACATGCTGGTGCTCTTCGCCGCCGGGAACGACGGCGCGGACGCGGACAACGACGGACTGATCGACCCCGACTCGATGGGCTCGCCCGGCACCGCCAAGAACTGCCTCACCGTGGGCGCCAGCGAGAACCTGCGGCCGAACGGTTCGGAGCCGCCGCCCGGCATCGACCGCAACTGGAGCCAGCTCGGGCGCTACCCGAAGCTCGGCGCGGCCGGGCACGTCTCGGACGACGCCGACGGCATGGCCGCGTTCTCCTCCCGCGGGCCCACCGACGACCTGCGGATCAAACCCGACGTGGTCGCCCCGGGCACCAACGTCCTGTCCATGCTCACCTCGGTGTACGCAGGGGACGACGACCCGCTGTGGGGCCGCCTGCCCGAGGGGCATCCGCTGCGCGAGCACTACTGCTGGAGCGGCGGCACGAGCATGGCCACGCCGCTCGTCGCGGGCGCGGCGGCGCTGGTGCGCCAGCATCTCGTCGAGCAGGGCCACGCCGAGGACGGCCGCCGCCCTTCGGCGGCGCTCCTGAAGGCGCTCTTGGTGAACGGCGCGGCCGCGATGCCCGGCCAGTACCCGGGCGAGGTCCCCGCGGGCCCGAACCCGGTGAGCGGTTTCGGCCGCATCGACGTGACCGGCGCGGTCGGCGGCGCCGCCCGCAGCCGCTTCGCCGACGCGCCCGCCGATGCGGTCGCGACCGGCGAGATCCGCCGCTACCGCATCGAGCCCGCCGATCCCGGCCTGCCGCTCAAGGTCACGCTCGTGTGGACGGACGCGCCGTCGCTCGAAGGCCTCGGCGGCTTGGTGAACGAGCTGTACCTCCAACTCGAGACGCCCTCGGGGGAGCTCCTCAACTGGGACGACAACCCGGCCACGCGCGTCACCAACAACGTCCAGCAGATCCACGTCCCCGCACCGGAGGACGGCGTGTACACGGTTCGGGTGCGCGGTGTCTCGGTCACCCGGCACGCCCCGGGCGCGGTCCCTTCGGACGGCCTCCGCCAGGACTTCGCGCTCGCCGCGTCCAACGCGATCGCCGAATCCGACGGCGACGCCGCGCTCGCCCCGATGGCCGCCTCACGATGACGGAGGCGGGCCGCTGTCGCCGAAGCGCTCGACCCGCGCCTCGCAGCGCTTCGGCGCGAAGCCGAGCCTCTCGGCCATTCGGAGAACGCCCGCGAGTCGAGTGCGGCGAGCGGGTCGTCGCCGACCGCTCATCCGCCGGCGTCCCGGCGGGCCATCGGCGCCCGGAACAGGATCTCCACGTACACGATCCGCTCGTCGAGGACATCGAGGATCAGCATGCCCTCCTCCGGATCGAGTAGGACGTTCCGGTGCCCGGGGCCGTACGGCGTGCCCGGCGGATGCTCCGCGGTGCGGATGCTCTGGCAGCAGTCGTCCTTGCACCCGCATTCGGCGACGAGCCGGAGGTCGTGCGCCACGATCGCCAGGTGCCGCTCGCCCTCGGCCTCCAAGAGGCGGGCGAGTTCGGCGACGAGTTCGGGATAGACCTCCCGGACCAGCGGATGCTCCTCCATGAACGCCAAGCATAATGACGCCGCAGCCCTGCCGAAACGGCATTGCCCCGGCGCCCCCGGTTCCCTGGACTCACCGCATGGACTGGGTCGAGGACTTCTACTCCCGAACCGGACGCTGGTGGGCCGAGGCCGAATCGGGTCTCGGTGACCGCGATCGGAGTCGCGTCGAGCGCCTGCACCGCGTGTGCGGCCCCGAACCGCGGCGCGTCCTCGAACTCGGCTGCGGCTACGGCAGCACCGCCGCCGCCTTCGCCGAGGCCGGGCACCGCGTGACCGGCATCGAGCTCACCGACCGCGCCGACCACGCCAAAGCCCATCTCGAGCGGCTCGGGCCCGAACGCCTGCAGATCGTGCGCGGCGACTTCTGCACCGCGGACTTCGAGGGCCGCTTCGACACGGTCGCCTACTGGAACGGCTTCGGGATCGGCTCGGACGCCGACCAGCGCCGCCTCCTGCGCCGGATCGCCGACGAATGGCTGGAGCCGGACGGGACCGCGCTGGTCGACGTGTACAACCCGCTGGTCTGGGCCAGTTGGGACGGCGAGGTCGAACTGCTGCAGGCGAATCCCGAACGCGGCTACCATCACGAGCTGCAGCAGCACCTGGCGTTCGATCCCGTCACCGCCACCGCCGTCGACACGTGGTGGGACACCGCCGAACCCGAACACCGCATCACGCAGCGCCTGCGCTGCTACAGCCCGGCCGACCTGCGGCTGCTCCTCGAAGGCACCGGGCTGGCACTCGCCGGCGTCCTGGTCGGCGGCGAACCGGTCGATCTCGCCGCCGACCACACCGGTGACCCTGCCTGGCTGAGGGACCACTACGAATACCTCGCGGTCCTCAAGCCTGCGCTCTAGACCGGGCGCGGATCTCGGCCACCGCCTGCTGTGGATCGTCCACTTCGAGCAGCAAACGGTCGTATCCGGCGCCTTCGAGTTCGATCACGATGGCCCGGTCCGGATCGGCGACGTCCCAGAAGTCCCGGTTCCCGCCCCGCCGGAACGAGCCCGCGTTCAGGACTCCGGGGATGTTGGTGGCCACGCCCCACCGCGCGCCGGGGAAGACCCGGGCCGCCGCGGGGTCGGCGCGGACGGCCGTGATCGCCGCCAGCGGGACGGTGAGCGGCCGCCAGCGCCCGAGGACCCGCCGGGCCCCCGTGAGCGTGATCGTCAGGTGTGTGTCGGTGTACTGCAGGTTCGCCATGTCGTTGTCCTTCTCTCGCTTCAGGTGACGTCGCGTCGCATGGGCAGCAGCACGGCCGCGCCCGCCGCGAGGACCGCATAGGCCAGGAGCACCGCCGCGCCGAGCGCGGGCGGCAGCAGTGTCGCGGCCGAGCCGGTGACCTCGACGGCGGCCTCGCCCATGAGGCTCGCCTGGGTCAGCGCGGCGGTCGCGCCACCCGGCAGGAACGGGTAGACCGCGCCGACGCCGGGGATGAGCACGAGCAGGTGCTCCACCATGTACAGGTAGGCGCCGAGCACCGCGAGCGTCGCGGTCTGGTCGCGCAGCAGCGCTCCGACGCCGACCCCGATGACGGTGTAGACGGTCATCGCCGCCGCGAGGCTCGCGAGGAGGCCGATCACGGTCCCGACCGGGGCGCCGACGTCGACGCCCCGCGCTGCCGCGCCGCCGTAGAGCGCGGCCGCCGCCGAGACGGCGACGATGAGGCCGTACCCGTTGCCCGCCAAGGCGTACGCCGCGAGTTTCGCCGCGAGCACCCGGTGCCGCCGTGGCGCGAACAGGAACGTGTAGGTGATGGTGCGGTGCCGGTACTCGGAGGTGACCGCGAGCGCCCCGAACAGGGCCGGGGCGAGCACGGTGAGTCCGATCATGCTGATCACCAGGCGAACTCCGGCTTCGGTGTCCATGCCGGGCATCGGCGGGTCGAAGTGCTCGGGGCCCACGAGCACGGCCGTCGCGGTGAGCGCGCCGCCCGAAAGGACCGCGACTGGAGGGCCCCACCGCCACAGCGGGGTCGAGAAGAGGCGGCGCAGTTCGGCGCGGACGAGGCGGTTCATGCCGCGGCTCCCGTCAGTCGGAGGAAGGCCTGCTCGAGGCCGGTGCCATCGGCGGTCAAGGCGTCGAGGGCGCCGGCGGTGAGGAGTTCGCCGCGATGCATGACGACCACGTCGTCGACGAGCCGTTCGGCCTCGGAGAGGACGTGGCTCGCCACCAGGACGGTGCGGCCCTCGGCGGCGAGGTCCCGCAGGAGGCGGCGCAGCCAGGCGATGCCCTCGGGGTCGAGGCCGTTGGTGGGCTCGTCGAGGACCAGGACGGGCGGGTCGCCGAGCAGTGCGGTGGCGAGGTTGAGGCGCTGGCGCATGCCGGTCGAGTAGCCGCCGGCCTTGCGGTGGGCGGCGTCGGCGATGCCGGTGAGCGCCAGGACGAGCTCGATCCTCGCGGCCGGGGCGCCGAGCATGTCGGCGTAGACGCGCAGGTGGTCGCGGCCGGTGCGCGCGGGGTGGAAGTTGGAGGCCTCGAGGACCGCGCCGACGGTGCGGGCGGGTTCGGGCAGGTCGCGATAGCCACGCCCGCCGATGCGCGCGGTGCCCGCGTCGGGGGCGACGAGGCCGAGCAGCATCCGGAGGGTGGTGGTCTTGCCGGAGCCGTTGGGGCCGAGGAAGCCGGTGACGCGGCCGGGTTCGACGTCGAAGGTGAGGCCGGTGACGGCGGCGACAGGCCCGAATCGCTTGGTGAGGCCCCGGAACTCGAGGCGGTGGGGAGGATGCATCGCGAAAACTCCATCTCTTCTATCTGTTCTAGTTCATGTATATCAGATAGACTTGACGTATGCGCATCATGCTTGCGGTGGACAGCGAGATCCCGATCTATCAGCAGATCCGCGATCAGATCGTCACCGCCATCGCCACCGGCGAGCTCACCGCCGAGACGCCCCTGCCCTCCACCCGGCAGCTCGGCGCCGACCTCGCGGTCAACTTCCACACCGTCAACAAGGCCTACGACCTGCTGCGGCACGAGGGGTTCATCCGCGTCAACCGCAAGAGCGGCGCGGTGATCCGCCGCGACCGGACCACCCCGCCCGATCCCGGCACCGCCGACGCCTGGCAGGAGCGCCTGGCGATCATGCTCGCCGAGGCCGTCGCGCACGGACTGGACCGCGATGAAGTCCTCGGCCGCACCGCGCGGATGCTCGACGCCTTCACCGCCCCAGAGAGGACTGAACCGTGACCCTCCCGCTCGTCACCCTGCTCTTGACCGTCGCGCTCGTGACCGCCCTCTGGCGCGCCGTCCCCGCCCTCGCCCGGCCCGCCCTCCCGTTCGGCGTCACCGTCCCGCCCGACCGGATCGACGACCCCGCGATCCGCAAGGCCCGCAACCGCTTCGCCCGCGCAGTCCTGGCCTGCGGCGCGGTCGCGGTCGCGCTCGCCCTCCCCTCGGCCCTCCTGTTCGACCCGGCGGCGGTGACCGCAGCGGCCGTACTCGCGCTGGTCCTGGCCGACACCGTCGCCTACACGGTCGCGGGCCGGCGGGTACGGGCCGCGAAGACCGCAGGCGACTGGTACGCCGGGACGACGCAGGCCGTCACGGCCGACCTCGGCTTCCGCACCGACCCAGTGCGCGTGCCGTGGCGCTGGACCGCCCCCGCCGTCCTGATCCTCGCGGCCACGGCCGCCACCGGGCTGGCCCGCGCCGGTTCCCTCCCCGCCACGCTCCCCGGACTCGAGGGCCTCACCCTCGACAGCGGACCCCGCGTGCCCACCGGGTTCCTCGCGGCCGCGAACCCGGTCCTGGCGCAAGCCGCCCTCACCCTCGCGGCCCCGCTCCTGCTGGCGGCGATCATGAAGTCCCGCCCCGAGATCGACGCCGCCCGCCCCGCCGACTCCGCCCGCCGCTACCGCGCCTACCTGCAGGCGCTCGCCAAACTGCTCCTGTTCACGGCCGCCTGCGCGAACCTCACGCTCCTCGGGATCGCCCTGCGCCTCTGGGAACTCCTGCCGCCCTCGGCCGCGGCGACCATCGCGATCTTCACGCCCCTGCTCGCGGCGGCGGCCACGGCCGTCCTGTTCGAACGCCGCGTCGGCGCCGGCGGCCACCGCCTGCCGGGCGGCGATCCCGAGGACACCGGCGTCGTGCAGCGCGACGACGACCGGCACTGGCACCTCGGCGGCTTCGTGTACGCCAACCGGAACGACCCGGCGTTCCTGGTCCACCAGCGCGCCGGCGGATCGCAATGGACCGTGAACCTCGGCCACCCCGTCGGCTGGGGCGTCGCCGCACTGCTCGTCCTCATCACCGCCGCCTCGATCGGCGCCGCCGTCCTCGACGGCCTCGGCGTCGTCGACCTCCCGAACACCCGCGGTCTGTGACCGAGCGACCAGGAGCGACCGTGGATCTCGACCAGTACTTCGAACCACTGGGCGCCAACGTCGTCGCCCACATCCGCGACCTCTCGGACGGGCGCGGCCTCGGCGTCCGCGAGAGCGACCCGGTGATCCTCGTGTCCATCGTGAAGCTCTTCATCGCCTGGGAATTCCGGTCCCAGGTCGAAGCGGGCCGCATCGACCCCGCCGCCCCGATCCGGGTCACCGCCGCCGACCGCCTCGGCGGCACCGGCGTCGCCGGGTTCCGCTACGACTCGCAGATCGCCGTATGGGACCTCGCCTCGCTCATGATGGAGGTCTCCGACAACTCCGCCGCCGACCTCGTCGTCAAGCACATGGGCGCCGGTGCGCTCCGCAGCCTGCCCGCCCGGCTCGGCCTCAAGGACACCCGCCTGCTCGGCTCCCCCCGCGCCATCCTCAAAGAGGTCGCCCGCGACCTCGACATCGCCGACCTCGAAGCGCTCGCGCACGTCCTCCAGAGCGGCGCGGTCACCACCGCCGAGCTCCGCGCCACCAGCGCCTGGGACCCGATGCGCACCAACGCCTCCACGCCCGCCGACATGACCGCGTTCTTGCGGCACGTCTGGAACGGCCCCGCACCGGTCGCCGCCGACGTGCGGCACTGGATGGGCCGCCAGCTGACCGGCGGCCGCCTCTCCCGTCTCGCCTCCAGCGACGTCAAGCCGTTCGGCCGCTCCGGTTCACTCCCCGGCCGGCTGGGCGAGGTCGCCGTCTGGGAGTGGCCCGACGGCCGCCGCCACGCCATCGCCGTGTTCGCCCAGGTCACCCGCGGCAACTTCCGCGAAGTCGAACTCGCCATGAGCCGGGCCGCCCTCGCCCTCACCGAAGCGCTCGGTCAGTAGAGCGCCGACCACGGCCGCGGCGGGTTCGCCGGATCGGTCGCGGCCGCCCGGCTCACCAGGGTCCGCATCCGCTGATGCGCCCGCAGCAGCTCCGGCGCCTCCCGCATGAGCACATGCCCTGCGGGCGTGAGGGTCACCTGCCCGCCGCCGCGGTCGAACAGGTCCGCGCCGAGCTCCTTCTCGAGGCGCCGGATGCGCTGGCTCAACGGCGGCTGCTCCATGCCGAGACGCTCGGCGGCCCGACCGAAGTGACGTTCCTCACCAACCGCCAGGAAACACTCCAAGTGCCGCATGATGTCCACGCGGCAACGATATCAACGCCCGTATCGGGTGATAGGCGCGTTGATATTGGACGATACGGGACACGGCGGCTTGAATGTCACCCATGACCACAGCCACCGACCACACACCGCCCATTCGCCGCCGCGGCCTGCTCATGGGCACCGGCGCCGCCGCGATCGCGGCGACCGCCACCGCGGGCGGCATCGCCGCCGCACAAGAGGAGGACACGCAGTCCGATGACGCGACCACTCCGGCGGTGCGCCTGCGCTGGCTCGGCACGAACGCCTGGGAGTTCACGACCGAGACGGCCACCGTGCTCGTCGACCCGTGGGTGAGCCGGTTCCCGACCGGCGCGTACACCGCCGAAGGGGCCGACCCGGAGACCGAGATCGAAGTCCACGAGGACGTGATCGACGAGCACCTGCCGAAGGCCGACACGATCCTGGTGACCCACGGCCACTGGGACCACATCGCCGACGTCCCGTACCTCTCGACGCGCACGGGTGCGACGGTGCTCGGCACCGAGTCGCACCTGAACCTGCTGCGGGCCATGGACGCCCCGGAGGCGCAGCTCTCGCAGGTCCTCGGCGGCGAGCTGTATCAGTTCGACGGCTACACGGTCGAGGTCTTCCGCTCCTCGCACTCGGCCGGCGGCGAGCACAAGCAGATCCTCTTCGGCGGCACCCGGCCCGGCCAGGTCCCGAAGCGCCCCAAGAAGATCAAGGACCTCATCGAAGGCGGCAGCCTCACCTACCTGATCGACTTCGGCGGCGTCTCGTTCTTCAACGCCGGCTCGGCGAACTTCCACGAGCACGAGATCGCGCACCTGCGCCCCACGGCCGTGTTCGTGCAGCCCGGCGGCGGGCACACGCCCGAATACGTGGAGCGGCTGCTGGAGGCCACCGGCTTCCCGCCGTACGTGATCGCGACGCACTGGGACGACTTCGACAAGCCGCTCACGGAGCCGGCCGTCGCGGGCGGCAATGTGGAGGCGCTGCGCGAGCGGGTCGCGGCCGCGAGTCCCGATTCGGAGTTCCTGCTCATCGACCATTTGGAGAGCCATGACTTCTGAAGTCCACGTCCGCTGGCTGGGCACGAACGCCTGGGAGGTCACGGGCAACGGCTCCACGGTGCTCGTCGACCCGTACGTGTCGCGCACCTACACCGGCGCGACCAGACCCGGCGAGTTCAACCCGGACACGCCGATCCAGATCGACGAGTCCGCCGTGGACGAGCACATCGGCGCGGCGGACTCGATCCTCATCACGCACGCCCACTTCGACCACATCGCCGACGTCCCGTACGTCGCCGAGCGGACCGGCGCCACGGTGCTCGGCACCGAGACGCACCTGAACCTGCTGCGCGCCATGGACACGCCGTCCGAGCAGTTGGCGCAGGTGGGCGGCGGTGAGCTGTACCAGTTCGAGGGCTACACGGTCGAGGTCTTCCGCTCCTCCCACGGCGTCACCGGGAAGCACAAGAGCCTGCTGTTCCCGGGCACGCGCCCGGGCGAGACCCCGGACCGGCCCGCGGCGATCAAGGACCTCGTGGAGGGCGGCAGCCTCGCCTTCCTCGTCACGTTCGGGGGCGTCTCGCTGTTCTTCAACGCGGTGCCGTCGTTCCACGAGCGGGAGATCGAGGGCATCCGGCCGACGGTGCTGTTCATGCAGGGCCCCAACCCGAACTACCCGGACTACGAGGAGCGGCTGTTCACCGCGGTCGGCAGCCCGCCGTACGTGATCCCCACGCACTGGGACGACTACGAGGAGCCGCTCACCGAACCGGCGGTGGACCTCTTCGGCGGTGCGGCCCTGGGGGAGAAGGTCGCCCAGTACAGCCCGGACTCGCAGTTCGTGCTGCTCGACCACCTGGAGTCGTTCACGATCGAAGGCTAGGGGTGTTCGAGCGGCCCCGCCGGGACCGCTCGAGCGCCGCCTAGATCCAGCCCTGCTCCCAGGCGTGCTGGGCGGCGGCGTGGCGGGTCTTCTTGTCGAGTTTGCGCATCGCGGTCGACAGGTAGTTGCGGACGGTCCCCGGCGCGAGGTGGAGCCGGGCGGCGATCTCCTCGATCGTGCCGCCGCCCCTGGTCGCGCGGAGCAGGTCGAGCTCCCGTTCGGTCAGGGGCGAGCGGTCCTCGGTGAGGGCCGTCGCGGCGATCTCCGGGTCGATGTAGCGGCGGCCCTGGCTGATGTCGCGGATGATCTGCGCGAGCCGCTCGGCCGGGGTGGTCTTGGGGACGAAGCCCGAGACGCCGGCGGCGAGGGCCCGGCGCAGCACTCCCGGGCGGGCGTGCCGGGTCACGAGCATGACCTTGATGTCGGGGTGGTGCTCGCGGATGCGCGCCGCGGCCCAGAGCCCGTCCTGCGGCGGCATCTCCAGGTCGAGGACGGCGATGTCGGGGAGCCGGGAGCCTGCGAGCGTCACCGCGTCGGCCCCGTTGTCGGCCTGGGCGATCACGGTGATGTCGTCTTCGAGCCCGAGGAGCACGGCCAGCGCTTCGCGCACCAGCGTCTCGTCGTCGGCGACCAGGAGCCGGATCATCGCCGCGCCCGCCTGCGCGCGATCCGCCGCACCGGCGTCGCCCGCCGCTGCGGCGGCACCTGCGGCTTCGGCACGGTTCCCTTGAGGACGAACCGGTCGCCGTCGTGGGCATGCTCCACGGTCCCGCCCGCTTCGGCGAACCGGTCCCTGAGCATCGCCAGGCCGTTGCCGTTCCCGCCGGGCGCGGGCGCCCCGTTGTTCGTCACCGTGACCGTGACCTCCGCGTCGATCTCCACGATGGACATGTCGGCGGCGGTCGGGTCCGCGTGTCGGATCAGGTTCGTGGTCGCCTCGCGCACCAGCAGCCCGAGCAGCCTCTCGGTGTCCTCGTCGAGCGACGGCGCGGCGTCGGGCACCGTGGCCTGCACGCCCGCCGATTTGAGGATCCTCGCGGCCGAGTCGATCTCGTCCGCGAGCGCGACCTTCCGGTACCCGCCCACGACCTCCCGCGCGTCCTTGAGCGCCGCCCGGGCGAGCTCCTCTACCGCCCGCATCTCGGCCTCCGCCCGCTCAGGGTCCACGGCCGCCAGTCGCCGGGCGACCTGCGCCTTCAGCGTGATCGCCTGCAGGTTCCCGCCCTGCACGTCGTGCAGCTCGCCGGCGAATCGCAGCCGCTCCTCGGCGACCGCGAGCTCCGCCGCGAGACCGCGGGCCCGCTCGAGCTCCTGCGCCACCTGGTAGTGCCACAACTGGCAGACGACGGCCGTGCTCATGGTGGGCACCATCAGGATCGACACGACCACCGCCCCGGGCGAGAACCAGCCCAGCTGCGCGAAGCACACCACCGCGCCCAGTACGACCGCGCATCCCAGCAGCAGCGCCCGTGCCCGCCTCCCCGGCCTGAACCACAGCGCGAACTCCGCCACGAGCATCCCCACCGGCGCCGCCCACACGCCCTCGATCTGTCCTGCGCGGGCCTCGACGGCGGCACCGAGCACGAGCATCAGCAGCGACGCCGACCAGAAGACCTTCCGCCGCACCGGTCCCTGCCCGTGCCAGTGGAGCGCCAGCGCCGCCGTGCACAGCACCACCGAGACCGTCACGGCACCGCCCGCCAGCGCCAGCTCGATGCCGGTCAGACTGGACCCGGCGAGTGACAGCGCGGCCAGGAACAGCACTGTGGGCCCGGTGCCGATCACGGTGAAGAAGGTGTACGTGCGCAGGCGGCGCAGATTCCGCGCGGAGGACTCGGCTTCAAGGGGCACTCCGAGATTCAACCACCCCAGTCCCGAATGACATTTGTCAGACCGTCCGCACACGTCCGTCACCTGGACTGATGCGGTTCCGGCACTACCTGCGGCCCTTGCAGACCCCGCAGGATTGCACCCATGAACACGACCACCGAGGACCGCCCCGCCGTCGAGGTCCGCGACCTCGCCTGCCGCTACGGGTCCTTCACCGCAGTCGACGGCGTCTCCTTCACCATCGCCCCCGGCGAGCTCTTCGCGCTCCTCGGCACCAACGGCGCCGGGAAGACCACCACCGTCGAGACCGCCGTCGGGCTGCGCCGCCCCGCCGCGGGCACCGTCCGCGTGCGCGGGCTCGACCCGTACCGGCACCGCCGCGAACTCGCCGGCCGCGTCGCCGTCATCGGCCAGGAGACCGGCTTCGCCGACGACCTCACGGTGACCGAGACGCTCCGGCTCTGGACCGACCTGCACCGCCTGCCCTCCCGAGCGGACCTGATCGGACGCGTCGATCTCGCCCACCGCGCCACCGTCCGCGTCGGCGCCCTCTCGGGCGGCGAGCGGCGCCGCCTGGACCTCGCGCTGGCGCTCGCCACCGATCCGGCGGTGCTGTTCGCGGACGAGCCGACCACGGGCCTGGACCCGGCGTCGCGGCGGCGCACCTGGGCGCTGCTGCGCGAACTCACCGAGCGCGGGACGGCGGTCCTGCTGACCACCCACTACCTTGACGAGGCCGCCGAACTCGCCGACCATGTGGCCATCATGGACCGGGGCCGCATCGCCCGCTTCGGCACGGTCGCGGAGATCACCGCCTCCCACGAAGCCCGGATCGCGGTGAGTCCCCAGCCGTTCGACCCGCTCACCTTGCCGGTCCTCGCGGGCCGGACGGCCGTGGCCGACGGGCGGTTGACGATCCGCACCACCGAACTCCAGGCGGACCTGCACCGCCTCCTCGACTGGGCCGCGCGCGCCGGCGTCGATCTCGGCGACCTGACGGCCGGACCGGCCACGCTGGACGAGATCTTCGCCGAGCTCGAAGCCCGGCCCGCAGCCTGATCCCCCTGAACGAACGGAGCCCGACCATGACCGCCTTGACCCTCGCCGTCGCCGAGACCCGCCTGATCCTGCGCAACCGCACCGTCCTCGTGACCGCCGCGATCCTCCCGATCGCCATGGCGTTCTTGGTGGGCCGGTCGAACCTCGGAGGCATGTCCGAGGCCGGCGGCGCGCTCGCCGCCGTGCAGCTGTCGATGCTGCTCGTGTTCGGCGTGCTCATGACGAGCACGATGACGCTCGCCGCCCGCCGCCAGCAGCGATACCTGAAGCGCCTGCGCAGCTCACCGGTCTCCACTGCGTCCATCGTGGCTGGATTGACCGGGCCGCTGGTGCTCGTCGTCGCCGTGCAGGCCCTGATCGTCCTCGCCTCCACCGCTTGGGAGTCCGGCGCCGCCCCCGTCCATCCGGAACTGCTCGTGCTCGCCTTCGCCACCGGGGCCGCCACGTCGGTCGCGCTCGGCTTCCTCACGGCCTCGTTCACCAAGAGCCCCGAGGCCGCCCAGATCACGGTGCTGCCCGGCACGCTGGTGTTCATGGCCGGGACCGCCTTGGGCCTGTTCCCCTTCGAAGGGGTGCGATCCGTCCTCGTCGCGGCCGTCCCGGGCGCGGGCATGGCCGAACTGACCAGGCTCGCCTGGGACGGCTCGCCCGAGGGCCATGCGGCCGCGGTCGAACCGCTGCTCCTCTCGACCGCGGTCGCCGTCGTCGCGATCGTCATCGCCGCCAGGCTCTTCCGCTGGCAGCCCCGTCCCTGAACCGCCGCACCGAAAGGAATCCCGTGTGCCGGGCCGCCGCCGAGGCTCGCCGATGGGGCCAGGCCGCATCGACTGAACAGCTGATTTACCAAACCGTTGCGCCGGGAACCTTGCTGTTGAGGGCCGCCGCGCCATAGCTTGAAAGCACCGCGTCGATCGCGATCGGACCCCCGTCCCCCGTGCACTCCGGTGCCCGCTCCCCAGATCCGGGGGAGCGGGCACCGGCTTCTCACGTCCTAAGCCGAGGAACAGGTGACCGTCGGCGCGGCACTCGGTCCGGACGCGATGAACCCGAAGGCCTCCCGCGACTGGCCCGCCCCGACCGTGCCGTTCCAGCCCACGTCGCCGGCGGCGACCGCCGACCCTGACTGCTGCCACTCGACGTTCCACGACGAGCTGATCTGCTGCGAACCCGGCCATGTCCAGCTGACGCTCCAGCCGCTGAGCGAGGCGTTCCCGGCCGTGACGTCGACGCGTCCCTGCCAGCCCGAACCCCAGTCGCTCACCACGGTCAGCACGGCCGTGCACCCGCTCGCGGGCGGCGGCGAGGTCGTCGGGGGCGGCGTCGTCTCGCCCGTCCCGCCGCAGTCGGGGCTCGAGTTCGTCTGCGTGAGCAGCCCGAGCCGCCACGGCAGGTTGTTGTAGTCGCCCGACGCGTTCGGATCCCTGCCCTGGTAGAGGTACTGCATGTTGCAGGGGTTGATCTCCATCCTCTGGTTCACCCCGGCCCGGATCATCTCGCCGTGGCTGATGTCCTTCGTCCACGCCCCGCCCGGGAACGTCACATTGGACGCGGCCGCGAACGGATTGGCGTTGCTGTCGGCCAGCGGCGTCCAGGGCCCGGCGATGCTCGTCGAGGTCCACGACCGGAAGTACCGCCCGACCGACCCGAAGGCCTCCACCAGCAGCAGGTACTGGTTCGTGCCCTGCACCTTGTAGATGTTGCTGGCCTCCCACAGCGCGTACTTGTCGGAGTCCTGCATGGCGATCACGGGTTCGCTCATGCCGTTCGGGAAGTTCGCGACCGAGGTCTGGGACCGGTAGAGGTGCCCGTTGTCGTCGGAGGAGAACAGGTGGCAGTCGACGTCGTCGCAGGTGACCCACATGTCGACCCAGTAGCCTGAGCCGATGTTGTCCTCGATGATCTGCGGCATGCCGGGATAGAAGTGCTTCGGCGCGCTCCACCCGTTCGGATTCGCGATGTCGGGGTTGGTCGAATAGGACGCGTTCCCGGTCTGGTAGACGAGGTACCACAGGCCCTGCGGCTCGTAGTAGAACACCTCGGGCGCGGCCCGGTAGCCGGCGCCGATCGCGGACCGGTCGAGGTAGTGGTGGGTGGCGCCCGCCGCCTGCGACCAGTCGGCGAAGTTGAAGTACACCAGGTTGTATCCGGCGGAGCTCGCGATGGACGCGAACACGTGCCACTTGCCGTTGTGGAAGACCACCGAGGGGTCCTTCAGCCCGGCGATGTCCGGGTGGGCCGAGTCGGGCTTGGGGCCCGCGAGGACGCCGCTGGAGCTCCAGGTGAAGCTCGCGGGAAGGGCCTCGGCCTGCACCGGGGCGGCCGCGCCCTCCTCCGCGTTCTGGGCATGGGCCGTGAGGCCCGCCGCCATGGTGGCGGCCATCGCGGCGGCGAGCAGTGCGATGCGCACCGCCCGCAGTCGCGTTCGGATCGAGATGCTCATGGTTCGTCTCTCCTTGGGGTACAAGGCGTCCGCGCATGCAATCCGAAAGTTTCAGGAGATTCCGGAAATATCGCGACCGCATGAACAGGTTACCGATAAACATTGATGCATGTAAATGGCTACTGAGGCTGTGAATGGTTTCGGAACTTCCGGACGCCCGGGTACAGTCCAGCCATGACCTTCACCGACGCCCAAGGCCGTCCCGAACCGCCCGCCGACGGCGACGAAGCCGCCACCCTCCTCGGCTTCCTCGACTTCCAACGCGCCACCCTCGCCTGGAAGACCCGCGGACTCGACGGCGAAGCCCTCGACACCACCGTCGCCGCCTCCACCATGACCCTCGGCGGCCTCCTCAAGCACATGGCCTATGTGGAGACCAGCTGGTTCTCCCGCTCCCTCTACGGCCGTCCCATGGGCGAACCCTGGGACTCCGTCGACTGGAACGCCGACCGCGACTGGGAATGGCACTCGGCCGCCGACGACACCCCCGAAGCACTCCACGCCCTCTGGCAGCGCAGCATCCAGGGCGCCCGCGACTCGGTCGCCGAGGCGTTGGCGGACGGCGGCCTCGGCAGAAGCGCGCACCTGGTCTGGCCGAACGGTCGCAGTCCGTCGCTGCGGTGGATCCTGTGCCACATGATCGAGGAGTACGCCCGGCACAACGGGCACGCGGACCTCATCCGCGAGGCGATCGACGGCGAGACCGGCGAATGACCGAATCCCACTGAAAGCGTCTGAAATGGAGGTGGGGGCCGCGGCGGCGATCGTGCGCTGATTCCCTCCCGCGCTGGTCTTCAAACGGTGACGCCGTTGCGCTACGCTCCGGAGACATCACCCCTTTTGGCGTCGAATGCCAACGCAGAGAGGACATTCCATGCGCCGGACCACTGCGCGCCTGCACTTCGTCAACGCCCTCACCGCCCCTGCAGCGCGGGTGCGCCACGATCCCGACCGGTACTTCGACCGCCTGCTCGACGCCCAGCGCTCCGCGAACACGGGCGTTGTCCTGACGGAGGAGGACGAGTCGGAGCTGCAGCACCTTCGCCGCTTCCTCGGTTTCATCGCCGAGGTCCCGTCCCTGAGCGGAGTCGGCTGGCTCTCGGTGCAGGACATGGTGAAGGCCCGTATCCGGAACCGCTTCCAGGTGCGCCGCCTCCAGGCCGAGCACCCCGAGGTCCGCGAGGAGCGGGTCGAGGCGCCGGTGTTCGTGATCGGCCTGCCCCGCACCGCGACCACGTTGACCCACAAGATCCTCGCGAACGCGCCGGGCGGACGCGGGCCCTACATGTGGGAGATGGACAACATCGGGCTGCCGCGGTCTGAAGAGGAGATCGCGAAGCTGCGCCGGCAGACTCAGAAGCGGTTCGACCAGGTCCTCCTGTTGAGCCCGTCGTGGCCGCGCATCCACCCGGTGCGGGCCGACTGGGTGGAGGAGATCTACTTCCTGCTCAACCAGAGCCGCCTGCACAACACGATGGCGCCCATGCCGAAGTACGTGGAGTTCCTGCGCTCGTACGATTCCAGGCCGGACTACCGTTTCGTGCGCGACGTGCTGCAGATCCTCCAGTTCCAGCGCCCGAAGCAGCGGTGGATGCTGAAGCACCCGGACTGCCTGGGGGAGACCGCGGCGATCCACCACGTGTTCCCGGACGCGAAGTTCGTGTGGACCCATCGCGACCCGCACACGGTGATGGGCTCGATGTGCTCGATGGCCGAGTCCCTGGCGTACCTGCACAACCGGCCGAAGTCGGTGGACCCGCATGAGATCGGGCAGCTCTGGCTGACGATCCTGCCCGAGATGGTGGAGCGGGCCCGGAGCGAGCGCATCCGGGTGCCGCGCGAGACCACTGTGGACGTGGCGTATCACGCGATGATGGCGGACCCGTTCAGGTACGTGCCGGAGCTGTTCGAGAAGCTCGACCTGAAGTGGACCGACGCCGACGAGGCCAACCTGCGCGAGGCGCTCAACCGCCCGCGCGACCAGCGGGGCCACGAGTACTCGATGGTGCACTACGGTCTGGAGCCGGCGATGATCGACGAGGCGTTCGGCGACTACGGACTGTTCGTGGACAACCTGACGGCGAGCAGCCGCTGATCCTTAAGCGGCACATGACCATCAGGCGGCGACGTCGAGGCCGGTGAGGGGGACGCCGCGGAACGCGGCGAGCTTCTCGGCCTCGGCTTCGACCGCTTTCAGTTCGGGCCCGTCGAGGTCGCGCCAGGGTTCGACGGCGACGGTGAACTTCTTGCCGGACTTGCGGGGGCGCCACAGGCCGGCGATCTCGCCGTCGACGAGGACCGCTCCGGGCCGCCCGAGGACCGGCCACAGGGCCTTGACCATGGCGGGGTCGGCGACGAGGGTGGACCGGTCGCGGCCCTGGAGGTACAGGTCGTAGGGCCCGAGCAGCCGCGTCGCGGTGGCCGATGCCTCTTGCAGCGCGGGCAGATCGGCTTCGAGCATCCAGCGGGTCTCGCCATCGACCTCGACTTCGACGGCGTCCTCGGGCCAGTGGGCCTTGACCTCGCGGACGGGCGCGTCGACGTATTCGGCGACCTGCTTGTGGGTGGCCGGACCGAGCAGGTGGAGGTAGGCGCGGACGGGGTCGAGGCGGTCCGCGTAGGCGTCGGCGACGGTGAACTCCGGCATCGGCTGCAGCACCGGCGGTGACGTGTCGGGAACCAGTTCGAGCCCGGCCTGGATGGCCGAGAGCCGGAACGGCATCTCATAGAGGTGCACGGCCTCGCAGGCGCGGCAGTACCGTTGGTACGGCTCGGGCATGGCCTCGTGGAGGCGGGTGGACATCTCGCCCTTGACCATGGGCTGCTTGACGATGGCGCGCATCTGCCCGGCGACCGCGTCGAGGGCGTCCAGGACGGGGATGCCGGCGTCCTTCAGGGGCTTGGAGGCGTCGAAGATGCGTTTCGACGCGTCGGCCTCGGACCACGGGGCGACGGCGGCGGCGACCTGGGCGGCGTCGGCCCGCCGGTAGCAGTGGGGCGCACCGCGCAGCGTCCACAGCCACACGAGGTCGTCGCGGTGCTCGGCGGCGGCGCCGAGCCCGGCGGTGTCGACGCCGCGCGCCTCGAGGGCCCAGAGCGCGCCGTCGGGGCCGGTGTCCTGCACGCCGAGGTCGAGGACGGCCGTGTCGGCGATGGTCCCGTGTTCGCGGTCGAGCTGCTGTGCCTGGATGCGGTAGCGGTGCACTTGCCGACGTTCGATCATCCCCTCACGCTAGCGCCGGGGGACGACAAGCGGGGTCAGGCCGGGTCGTTGTCCGAAGAAGTTTCCGGCGGCGCGATGAATCCCCCCGGCGGGGCTCGTCTCTATGGGCGAGGGCCCGATACCCCCGGCTGTACCGCTTGAAAGGCGACCGCATCATGACCACGCACGACCGCACCGCGAACGAGACCGTTCGCACCACCACCGAAGGGCCCGGACGGGCACTGAACATCACCACCTGGGTGTTCCAGATCCTCCTGGGCGCGTTCATGATCGTCGCCTCGGGCACGCCCAAGCTGTTCGCTGTGGAGTCCGCCGCCGCGGGCTTCGACCTCATCGGCTGGGGCGACTGGTTCATGTACTTCGTGGGCGCCTTGGAGATCGCCGGCGGCGTCGGCCTGCTCATCCCGCGCCTCTCGGGCCCGGCCGCGATCGGACTGAGCCTGCTCATGGTCGGCGCCGCGATCTTCAACGTCGCGATCCTCGACTACCCGGTCATCACGCCGCTGATCCTGCTGGCCTTGTTCGCCGGCGTCGCCTGGGTGCGCCGCGACCAGACCCGCCGGTTCTTCAATCACGGCCTGAAGTCCGTGCGGTGACCCCGTGCGGCAAGGGCCGGTGGCACTGGCGGATTCTAGGGGTGGTTGCAACACTGCTGGTTATTCGCTGGTGTGGATGAGTTTAGCGAGGCGCTCGGCTGGGGTTTCCCAGGCGAGCGTTTTGCGTGGGCGTCCGTTGAGTTCGGCGGCGACG
>NZ_JAERMK010000023.1 GCF_016918015.1 Glycomyces sp. YM15 | reverse complement strand
GCAGGAAAGCATGCCGCTCCGCGGTCAGCTTCCTCGGGCCCTGAGCTTTGGTCCGGTTCTGACGGATCTGGAAGTCCATCGCAATCCCTTGTAGATCAAGGTGTTGCAACGACTCCTAGAACCCAAGCCTACCGGGGGCCCAGCCGTCGGTCTCGATCGCCGAGCGCCGCCGTCGTTCCGCGCCAAGGCGACCCGACTCAGAGCGCTTCGGGAACGCGCGGCAGTTCAGGAGCGCCGCTTATGGGTTCCACCGCGCCGAGGATCGTGATCGCGCCGTCGTCGAGGCGGTCGCTGTCGAGTACGACTTCGCCGTGGCTCCCGTCGGCGGCGACCAGCGTCCAGCGGAAGTCCTCGGCCGACTCCGGTCCGAATACCGCTCGGCGCTTCACTCGCGTGGCGAGCTCGACGGCCACCGCGAGGAGCTCGGGCTCGCCCGCGTGCTCGGCGAACCTTTCGAACCCGACGAACTCCGCGTACGCCCCCGGCCCTGATCCGACGGCGACCTGCGCAATGACCGGATCGACCGCGGGCGCGGCGAAGTCGCTCCCGTTCCAGATCTCGATCTGCCCGGGAGGAATCGCGAAGGCCTCGGCGGCTGCGGCTGCGAGGTCTGCCAGATCCACCGGTTCGATGAACACGATCGTGTAGTCGCGCATCAGGCCCGCTCCTGTCCCTGATTGAACACGTTTCGTGCAGTTTCCCATGTTTTGTCCGTCATGTGGCGGCTGAATCGCGCGATCTGCGGGTCGCGTTCGGCCTTGGCCCGGCTCCCGCCATGGGCAAGCAGGCCCTTGAGTGCGGTGTACTCCAGCTTGTCGAGCTCGACGAACCCTTTGCCGCGCACGGGATAGACGCTGCCGGTCGGCGTCTCCACGCCGTAAACGCGGTCGTTGACCTCGTAGAGGTTGTCGCGGAGGTAGTTCGCGTGCCCGGTCTTGATCGCCGCGATATCAGCTTCGGTGTCGACTCCGGGCAGTACGAGCGTGTTCTTCTCCTTGGCCGGGCTCTTCATGCGGATCTTCTCGAAGAAATGCCGCTTCCCGATGCCAGTGGGCGGTGTTGAGGCGACAGGGCCTTTGAGCGGCAGCGGTTCTTGCGCGCCGATGGCGCTTGCCGTCGATGCGGATCTCGGTGTGCGGCCCCGATTCGACTTTCCCGAGCCGCTGCGAATGGCGGTCGCAAGTAAACCCTTGAGCGCTTCGACTTGCTGGCGAAGGGAATCGAGCGCATCGGCCAATGCAGTGGCGTGGCCCGCGAGTTCCTCGGCCCGGTCGCCGGCGGCTTGGGTGCGCTGCGCGCTGGCCTCCACACCGATGGCGTCGAGTCGCGCGGCCAACGAGTCGATGAGAACTTTGGAGGAGGCGATGCTTCCGGCGAGTTCGCGCGCGCTTTCGGCGTTCGTGGCGACGGACCCTGAAGCTTCTTCGATACTCGACACCGGAGCTCCTTCCGGGAGGGGGTCTAGTCAGAATAAATGCGCGAGAGTGTGATCACAACCACGCGTGTCGCTGCAGGGCAAAAAAATTTGGAGAATGGGGCCGGTCGACCCCCACCTAGGTCGACCGGCCCTGCCGGGAGAGTCAAGTCTTCAGTCGTCCTGCGGCGTAGCGATAAGCGCACGAATCTGCTTCAGCAGCCACGAGCACCACGGATCGTTCTTCCACGCGCCGTTCCAGAAAGGCTCGTCCATCGCATCGGCCTCGATTCGGCACACCTCATGCGGGCCGACGCCGTCCTCGCAGTCGAGCAGGTAGTACGCCGGCGTGTTCGGGTAGCGCGACTGGTCCGGCGGGATCGCATACAGCGAGAACACCGCCGGTCCGCGCCGGAAGCAGCCGAGATGGCCGTCGATCCCCGGCTCGCCATCGGAACGGAGGTTGCAGCGCCCCTCCGGGTCCTTCGCGGGGGAGGAGGTTCTAGCCATCGCAGAACCTCACGCTCCCAGGCTGTTTCGAGGCCGGTTCGACCCGGACGCCGGAGAAGACCCGGAAGGCCGTGTCCTCCGCCCAGGCCTTCCACTCGGGCGTATAGGCCCGCCAGCCGTCGCCCCAAGTCGCATGCCGGTGCCCGGAGATCAGGCCGGAGACGATCAGCACGAGGTCTGCATGGTTGTTGGACACATAGACCTGGAACGAGTCGGGCGCGTCGGCGCTCGACGCCCGGACGCTGAAATCGGTGTAGCCATCGGTGAATCGTCCACGCAGCAGCGGATCGGAAGGTTCAGCGGTCTTCATACGCACTCCACTTCAGACGATGTCGGGAATCCGACTGACCGGACTTTCGTCCGGCCCTGTCTTCTCCAACCTACGGAGGCCACAAGCTTCTGAACAGGCGTTTCCTGTCGTGAGTCGAGAGAGCCTTGCTCCCAACCCCTAGTAATGAGGGTCTGTTTTGTAGGGATGGATTTATATGGCGTGCTTTATAAGTGCTGTTCGCGACAGGTTCGTATCGTGTGGCAACGCAGTGTCATCATTAGAGGCCAGCACTGAATTCCGCTGAGGCAGGAGGCAACCCACCGTGCCGTCATCGAAGCTCGCAAAGTGGCTCCCGGGCAGGGAAATCCGAATCCGGCGACTCGAAAGGAAGCTCAGCCAGGCCGCCGTCGGAAGGTTCGTCAAGCGCAGTGACCAGACCGTCTCCAAGTGGGAACACGGTGAGAAGTGTCCTGATGTCGGCCAGATGTGGCCTCTCGCCGCCAAGCTCGGCATGGACGATGAGCTGCGCGCGTACATGATCCAGATCGCCGAGAACGAGCACGAGCAGAACTTTCGCTCCGACCGTCGATTCAATGCGCTGTGTTTGAGCATGGCCGAGCGGTCGAACGGTCAGATCCACAAGTGGGAGCCGATCTTCGTTCCCGGCATCGCCCAAACGCGCGATTACCACTTCAACCTGCTGCCACGTTCGCAGCCGTACACCGCCGAACAGCTCAATCGAGGATGGGCGTTCAAGAAGGAACGCCAAGCGGCTCTGCTCAACCGGACCGACGATCCGACCATGCGGTTGATCATCGGTGCGCAGGCTCTCCTTGACCTCGACCTCCTCAGCGAGAAGGCACGCCGCGACCAGATCGACAGGTTGCTCGAACTCAACGCATGCCGGAACTGGGAGATCCGGATCCTCCGAGGTCCGCACCCCGAAGGCGCGAGCGCATTCGATATCTACAAGCCCGCTGGCGCTGAGTTCGGGAGCCCGCCCTTCGTCTATACGGAGCTCTTCGACGACAGCTGGTGCATCGAGGAGACGGACAGGATCGAGCGATACGATGGACTTTGGCAGCTCCTCTGGGGCAAATCGATACCATTGAGGGAGTTTCTGAATGAGTGAAGTGACTGCCTGGCGCAAGAGTAGTCGCAGCGGTGGCGACAACAACTCAAACTGCGTGGAACTTCGCCGGGCGTGGCGCAAAAGCTCCCGCAGCGGTGGCGACAACAACTCCGAGTGTGTCGAACTGGCCGCCTGCCCTGAAGGTGACGGCTTCCACGTCCGCGACTCCAAGCTCGGCGACGCTTCCCCGGTCTTCGACCTCACGGCGGCCGACCTGACGAGCCTCCTGGGCCACACCCGCTGAGCGACAACCCAAGATCTTGAAAAGCCCGTGGGGCGAGTCCGATGAACGGGCTCGCCCCACGGGCTTCGGTCACCTGAGTCCGATGGCGGGCAGGATGGCCTGGTCGACGATCGCGGCGAGGTAGTCGTCGCCGGGGTCTTCGCCGGTGTCGATCATCCGCTTGGTGACCATCGCTTCCCCGATGTCGACTACGACCGGAGTGAGCAGGGCCGGGTCGAAGTCGCCGTGTTCGGCGTAGTGGCGCAGCACGGTCTGGGTGAACGTCCCGCCCTTCTCGGCGAAGACCCGCTCGTACAGCGCCTCCATGACGACCGGATCGCGGCGCGGGTCGGCGACGATGGTCAGCACCGCGCGACCGGCGGGACTGAGCGCCCAGTCGACCATCATGCGAAGCGCGGCAATGAGATCACCGCGCAGATCATCGGCGCCGGGGGCCGGCTCTTCCACCGGATGCAGCTCATGAAGCGCATCGAGCAGCAGCTCGACCGGATCTGACCAGCGCCGGTAGAGCGTGGTCCGGGGGGTGCGGGCGCGCTTGGCGATGCCGTCCATGGTCAACCTCCCGACCCCCGCGGTTGCCGCCTCTTCGACGGCCGCAGCGTAGATGGCATCGAGCAGATCCTTGCCCCTGCGTCGCGTCTGACCTTCGGCTTCGCTCAAAGTGCACCCCCGATCCACTTGGATGCACGACTGTATCTTATCTTCTTTAGATACAGATCTGTATCTAAAATTGGAGTCGTCATGACACTTTCCCCACCCGTCGACGTCCGATCGGCGACCCCCGTCGGGCAGCGATCGCTCGCCCCTGACCTCGCACGCGGCGCCATGCTGCTGCTCATCGCACTCGCCCACGCCCACATGTTCATCTGTCATGAGCAGACCGGCTTCCGCGGCTACGCCGTCGACGCCGAACCGTTCGAACGCCTCCTCACCGGTGCCCAGGTGCTCCTCATCGACGGCCGCGCCCTGCCGATGTTCGCCGCACTGTTCGGCTACGGACTCGCCCGCCTCGCCGACCGCCAGGCCCGCACTGGGGCCGCATGGCCCGAGACCCGCCGGATCGTGCGCAGGCGCAGCGCCTGGCTGCTGGCCTTCGGCTTCGCGCACGCTCTACTGCTGTTCTTCGGTGACATCCTCGCCGCTTACGGCCTTGTAGGCCTGGTCTTCACCGGCCTGCTCGTCGCCCGCGACCGCACGCTCTTCAAGGTCGCGGCGCTGGTGTCGCTCGCCCACATCGGCGTGCTCGTCCTCCTCGGCCTCTCGGCCGAAGCCGCCGACCACCGCACCGAACAGCCGACCACCATCGCCGACCCCCTTGTCGCCCTGGCGATGCGACTGATGACCTGGTCGGCGCTCACCCCGACCTTCTATCTCGTCAGCATCCTGCCCGCCTTCGTCCTCGGCATCTGGGCCGCGCGCCGCCGAGTGCTCGACGAACCCGGTCGCCACCGCCGACTGCTCACCCGAACCGCCTTGTGGGGCATCGTCATCAGCCTCGTCGGCGGCGCGCCGCTGATGCTCGCTGAAACACGGCTCTGGGAGCCGGAGACCGCGGCGGCCGTCTCGGCATACGCGCTCCACAGCGTGACCGGCCTCGCCGCCGGTCTCGGCTACGCCGCCCTCATCGCCCTGATCGCCGCCCGCCAGGCGGACCGCACGCCCGGGCCTCTCACTCGGGCCCTCGCCGCCTGCGGCGCGCGCTCGCTGACCTGCTATCTGCTCCAGTCGGTCGCGTTCGTGGCCATCTTCTCGCCGTGGGCGGCGGGACTGGGCACCCAGCTGTCCGATGCGGCCGCGTCCGGTATCGCCGTCGCCGTGTGGGCCGCCACGGTCGCGATCGCGGCAGCCATGGCGCGCACCGGAACTCGCGGCCCATGCGAAACGCTCTTGCGCCGCCTCACATACCCCCGGACCTGAACCGGGAGCGCGGGCCGTCGAACGGATCATCGTCCGGCTCGGCGGCTACCACCGCCTGCTTGCGATACGAGCCAGGCCAGGGCAGCTCGGTACAGTCGGGGGATGCGGTGGCTGGAGGGCTTTCAGCCATTTGGACGGCGTACGCCTCGACTTCGAGGACGGACGATTCGCCGTGTCCGTCTGCACCGCGCTGCGGGCCTTAGAGTCCCGAGTGGACAGCGCCTGATGGAATCCTTGGCGGCCCCTCAGCCGAGCTGCTCGGCGAGGCCGACGACGATGCCTTCGGGGCCGCGGACGTAGCAGAGTAGGAAGAGGTCCTCGTATCGCACGATCTCGCCGACCAGCTCGGCGCCCCGGGCCTGCAGGCGGGCCACGACGTCGTTGATGTCGTCGACGGCGAACATGACCCGGCGAATGCCGAGCGTGTTCGAGGGCGCGTTCACCGGCTCCGGACGGACCGCCGTCGGCTCGTGGAACTTCGCCAGCTCGATCCGCCCCGGGGCGCCGGGAATTCGCAGCATGGCGATGTCCTGTCTGACGTTCTCCAGCCCGATCACCCGCTCGGCGAAGTCACCTTCAACCGGTCCTTTGCCCTCCAGCTCCATGCCTATTTCGACGAAGAACTCGATGACCGCGTCAAGGTCTTCCACCACGATGAGAACGTTGTCCATTCGTTGAATCGCCATGCCCCGAAGCCTAGCGACCGGCAACTCGCCCGTGGAGGGCGCGAACCGAAGCAGGACCGCTCGGAAACCGCCATGCGGTGCTGAGAACGAACTCGCGCAGCCGCTGCATGCGCGGGACCCTGAGTTGAAAAACTCGCTTTGGCCGAGTGGGAAGATCGGCCCATGGCCGACGATTCGCTGATGACGCAAGCCCGGTCGCTCTGGCAGACGCTCGCCGCTGCACCCGTGACGTTCCCATCGGGCACCGGCGCGCATGTGGTCGCCTCTGCTGAATCGCAGATGTGTCCGCCTTCGTGGGTCGGAATCGTGGTGTTGGGCGATTCGGCGATCGCAACCGTGCCGACCGAAGCCGCGGTCGGGCCCGTGGAACACGTGCTCAGCCGACTCGCTACCGAGTCGATCACGCGGCCCGAGGTCCTAGGGTCGGCGTTGCCGGTCAGAGCAATGCTCGGCCCGGCAACACTGGCGTACGTATCGCGGGACTCTTTTGTTCCGTCTCCGTCTGAGTCCGCTGTCGAGCGGCTTCATCCCGACCACTCGGATCTTCTCGCTCTTGTGAAGTCAGTCGGCGCAGAAGACGCGGATGAGAGCGGGATCGGCGAGATCACCTCGCCGGCGTTCGTCGTGAGGGAGCGGGGGACGGTCGTGGCGGCGGCGGGGTATCGGTGGTGGCCCGCTGCGACGGCGCACCTGTGCGTGCTGACCTCCGAGAACGCGCGCGGCCGCGGGTTGGCGAGGCTGGTCGCCGCCTCCGCAGTGGACCACGCGCTCGCCGCTGGCCTCCTGCCGCAGTGGAGGGCGATGCCGGTGGCTTCTCGCCGGGTCGCGCGAGCACTCGGCTTCCGGGAAATGGGTGTCCAGTTGAGCGTCGACTTGGATTTCGCTCGACTCGAGCCGACCGACCCGACCTGATCGCCGCACAGTCTTGTCCCGCAACGATCCGTGCGCTACGCCGACCACTTGCCGGGGTTGCGGTGGTAGGTGACCAGGGCGTTCGCGTGTCCGTGGCCCATGCCGTGCTCGGTCTTGAGCCATTCGACGAGTGGCTTGTGGCCGTCGAGGTCGCTCGCGGCGAGGTCGGCGAGCCAGTCGGCGATCGGGCGGCCGTACGTCTTCTCGATGGAGGGGAAGTACGAGGCGGGGCCTTTGGGCTGGGCGGTCATGGCGGTTCCTCCTGTGGTCGGTGTCGTTCATGTAGACGACCGAGGCTCCCGGGATTCATCGCACGGTGTCGTTCGTCACGGGAACCCATAGGGCGGGCCGCGACTGGGGAGATTTACAGCTCGTAAACTCGCCGAGAAGGGCCCGCCCTACGGGGTGTTTCCTGGTTGGTATGCGGCGCTTAGCGCTTGTTGAACTTCTTCTTCGAGATCACGTAGCCCAGCAGCGCGAAGGCCAGCGACCAGGCGACCGTCAGGCCCAGGTCCACCCCGTCGACCGGGTTGCCGAACAGGAGCGCCCGGACGACCTCGATGAACGGGGTGAAGGGCTGGTACTCGGCGAAGTACTGGACCACGGTGGGCATCGAGTCGGTGGGTACGAAGGCCGAGCCGAAGAACGGCAGCAGCATCAGCGGCATCGGGGTGTTCGACGCCTCTTCGACGGTCTTGGCGGCCATGCCGAGTCCGACGGTGAGCCAGGTCAGGCCGAACGAGATCAGCAGCAGCACAGCGGCGAGGCCGATCCAGCCGACCGCGTCCGTCTCGGGGCGGAAGCCGATCGCGACGGCGACGCCGAGCGTGACGGCGATGCACAGGAACGACTGGATGACCGAGGCGATCACGTGTCCGGTGAGGACGGAGACCCGGGCGATCGACATGGTGCGGAAGCGGTCGATGATGCCTTCGGTCATGTCCATCGCGACGCTGATCGCGGTGCCCTGCACGGCGGCGACGATCGCCATCAGCAGCATGCCTGGCGTCAGGTAGGTCAGGTACGCCTCGCGGCCGCCCGTGGGACCGCCGAGGCCGTCGCCGATCGTCCCGCCGAAGACGTAGACGAACAGGAGAAGGAAGACCACCGGCATGCCGACGAGCATGAACGTCAGCGACGGGTAGCGGAGCATGTGCTTGAACTGGCGGCGCAGCATCGTGGAGGTGTCGGAAACGGTGTAGGCGAGGGTGCTCATCGGAGTTCTCCTTGTGGGCGTTGCGGAAGGATGCGGGCGGGTTACGCGGCGGCGGCCGCGGCTTCGAGGTTCGTGGTGTGGCCGGTGAGGGTCAGGAAGACGTCGTCGAGGTCCGGCGTGTGGACGGTGAGCTCGTCGACCTCGATGCCTTCGCGGTCGATCGTGTCGAGGATCCTGCGCAGCGACTCGATCGAGCCGTCCGACGCGACCTGGACGCCGAGCGGGTCCGTGTCGGAGACGGTGGCGGCGAGAACCTGCACGGTCTTCGCGACCTGGTCGCCGCGGTGGAGGCGGAGCTTGACGTGGCCGCCGGGGACGAGCCGCTTGAGCTCCTCGGGCGTGCCTTCGGCGACGATCCTGCCGCCGTCGAGGACCGCGATCTTGTCGGCCAGCTCGTCGGCCTCCTCCAGGTACTGCGTGGTGAGGAAGATCGTGGTGCCGCCCTTGACGAGCTCGCGGATGATCGACCACACGACGCGGCGTCCGGCCGGGTCGAGGCCGGTGGTCGGCTCGTCCAGGAAGATCACCTTCGGGTCGCCCATGAGGCACATCGCGATGTCGAGGCGGCGCTTCATGCCGCCGGAGTAGGTGGCCGGGGCGCGCTTGGCGGCGTCCATCAGGTCGAACCGCTCCAGCAGGTCCTCGGTGCGGCGCTTGGTCTCCGCCTTCCCCAGGTGGTGCAGGCGGCCCATGAGGTGCAGGTTCTCGCGGCCGGTGAGCAGGCCGTCGACGGCCGCGAACTGGCCGGTGACGCCGATGCTCTTGCGCACCGCGTCGGCGTCGCCGACGACGTGGTTCCCGTGGATGAACGCGTCGCCGCCGCTGGCGGGGATCAGGGTCGTGAGGATGTTGACGGTGGTGGTCTTGCCGGCGCCGTTGGGGCCGAGCAGGGAGAAGATGGTGCCTTCGGGGACGGCGATGTCGATGCCGCCGAGCACGGACTTCTCGGCGTAGGACTTGGTGAGGTTCCTGGCTTCGATGGCGATGGGCTTCTGGGTGTTCATCGTTCCTCGCTTCGGGTCTTGGTGGGCTGTGCCGGTTCCGGTTCGGTTTCCCTCGCCGGGCATGTGAGTACTTTGGCCGGGGCCGCTGACATGGCGCTGACATCGACCTGACGCGGTGCCAGGTCCGGTGAAAGCCGGTGCGGCGGTGGGTAGAGCGTGAGCACCATTCCAAGGTCGAACACGGTTTCACCTCGATGTCCAGGGTCGATGACAGTGCATTGTGGACTGTCAGTGGGCAGGCTCCGCCCCGGCGACTGCGCAGTGAAAAGAGTGCAGTGAAAGGAGCGCGGTGCAGAGGGTGCGGCCGACTACCGGGACGTGCCCGGGACCGCAGGCGATGCCGTCGAGTGCGCCTCCGGCACAGTGGGTCTAGATGTCGAGGTCCTGCACTGGCGGCGCTTCTGCCGTGGCGGCGACCATCTGGTACAGCTCGTCGGGGATCTTCGCCTTGAGCTCATCGAGCGTCTCGACCACTTCGAGCGTGGCGTCCCCGTAGTTCATGGCGTAGCTCTGCTCGCCGAATCCGAGGAGCTTGCGCCAGCCGGTCTCGTTCGTCTCGTGCACGAAGTCGGGCGTCTTCTCGATGTGGATCACGAACTTGCCCGACCGCGAGCGGTAGACCCGGTAGATCTCCGCCTTCTTCTCGTTCGAGCGGACCCATTCGCCGAGCTTGACGCCGGTGAAGCGCTGCCGCTGGCGCTTGCGTCCGGTGCCCGGGCCGACGGGGACGGTGATCTCCTCGTAGCCCTCCAGTCGACCCTCCTCGGCGTCGACGTAGCGCTTGAGCGCCGTCGAGATCGCCTTGGAGAGGTTGCCTCCCGCGAGTTCCTGCGCCCGCGTGTAGAGGGGCAGGTCCTTGTCGGCGACGTAGATCGTCTTGTTGGGCATGACGGCATCTTAACCTCCTTCCAGGGGTCGTTCTCGGTATACGTAGAGACTATACGTATACGTAGAACATGCGCAAGTCTGTGCCCGAGATTTTTCAGAGGGAACACCGAAGGGCGGCCCCGCGAGCACTCGCGGAACCGCCCTCCAAGGCGTCTAGCAGGTCTTATGCACCCTTCTGCGCCAGCAACTGCGTCAACTGGGCCTTCACGGTCTCGGTCACATCGCCCGGCTCGGCCGTCGGCAGTGAGAAGCGGATCGTCGAGTTCAGGTCCGGCGCCAGCAGCTCCGCCGAGTTGTCGGCCGCGAACACCACATCCGTGTTCGCCTCGCCGACGACGAAGGTCACTTCCAGCTCCTTGACCCGGCCGTGGAACTCGCCCTCGGTCGCCCAGAACTCGACCTCCTGGTAGAACGGCGTCGTCGCGCCCTGGATCGTGCCCAGCTCCAAGTCGGTCTCCTGGAACGCGAAGCCCAAGGCCTCCAGCGCCTCCCAGACCGCCTTGTGCACCGGCAGCGCCTCCACGGTCAGCCAGTCCAGGTCGCCCTTGTCCAGCGCCTGGTCCAAGGCCAGGTGCGTCGAGACGCCGAGCTTCATGCCGCCCACCAGCGGGCGCTGCTCGACGTAGTTGAACGGCGTCTCCCAAGGCACCTGCACCTCGAACGCGATCGGGTGGGCGGTGCCCTTCGCGAGGTCGAACTTGCCGGAGATCTCGGCCTTGAAGTAGTCGTGCACGACACCGGCCGCGTCCTCGCCCTTGCTGTCGTCCTCGACCAAGGCGGTGAACTCGATCTCGACGCCCTCCACAGCGGCGTCCACTTCGGCGCCGGAGATGCGCACCTCGCCCTTGAGGACACCGCCGGGGACGACGTGCTTCTCATGCAGGAGCGTGTCGACTTGGATGCCACTACCGAGAATGGCCTTGAGCTTGCTGAACACCATTGGGGCGGTTCCTTTCGGGGGAGGATCGCAGGTACTACGAAGGCACGGGGGTGGGAACGCGGACAGGGGCCATCGCATCGTATCCCGAAAGCCCTGCGCCTACGCGCCCCCGTGCAGCTGGACCACCGGGATGGCCGGATCGCCCGGGGAGAGTTTCAGCCCCTCCCAAGGGATCGAGATCAGGCGCTGACGCAGCAGCTCCCGCGACTCCTCCAGCGTCGGCTGCGGCACGAGCTCACCGCCCTGGAACAGCGGCACCTGCAGGCGCTTGTCGCCCGGCATCGACTCGGGCTCGCCCTGGGACACGACCACTTCCTCCGTCGCCGTGCCCGTCGGCTTGTGGCGGCGCACCGCGATCTTGCGGCCCCCGTGGGTGCCCTTGTGCTCCGAGCGCTTCGCGACCGGGCGGCCCTCCACTTCGACCAGTTTGTAGACCAGCTGCGCCGTCGGCGCGCCCGAACCCACCACGACCGCCGTACCCGCCCCGTAGATGTCCACAGGGGCCGCCGCCAGCGCCGCGATCGAGAACTCGTCGAGATCGCCGGAGACGACGATCTTCGTGTCGTGCGCCCCCAGCTCGTCGAGCAGCTCCCGCGCGCCCGTCGCCATCACGTCGAGGTCGCCCGAGTCGATGCGGATGGCGCGCAGGCGCGGCCCGGCCGCCGCGATCGCGTTGCGGATGCCCTGCGTGATGTCGTACGTGTCGACCAGCAGCGTCGTGTCGGTGCCGAACGCGTCGATCTGCGCCTGGAACGCCTCGATCTCGGACTTGTGCAGCAGCGTGAACGCGTGCGCGCTCGTACCGGAGGTCGGGACGCCGTAGCGGCGCCCCGCCTCGAGGTTCGAAGTGGCCACGAACCCGGCCAGATACGCGGCCCGGGACGCGGCGATCGCGGCGGCCTCATGCGTGCGGCGCGAGCCCATCTCCAGGATCGGGCGGCCGCGCGCGGCCGTGACCATGCGGGCGGCGGCGCCGGCGATCGCGCTGTCGTGGTTGAGGATCGAGAGGGTGAGCGTCTCCAGGAGCACGCATTCGGCGAAGGTCCCGGAGACGGTGACGATGGGGGAGCCCGGGAAGTAGAGCTCCCCTTCGGCGTACACGTCGATGTCGCCCTTGAAGCGGTAGTCGGCGAGCCATTCGGCCGTGGACTGCTTGATGACCCCGCGAGAAGTGAGGTCGTCGAGGTCGCTGTCCTCGAAGCGGAAGCGCTCGATGGCCTCGGAGAGGCGGCCGATCCCGGCGACGACGCCGTAGCGACGGCCGGTGGGCAGGCGGCGGCCGAAGACCTCGAAGACGCACTGCAGCTCCGCGGTGCCGTCGCGGAGGGCCGCTTCGAGCATCGTGTACTCGTAGTGGTCGGTGTACAGGGGCGTGCGCGGCAGCGTGACGGACATACCGGCGAGCCTAATGCACCCCGAGGACGGACGGACCCGTGCGCGAGCGGTGTTCACGCCCGTCCGTTTATTCCCTCCAGTCGCAGGTGGAGGGGCTTGTCTCACGCTCTGAGCGAGGGCTTCTGGGCTCCTCGCGCCGCGTGTACGCTTGCTTGCGTGTTGCGGATCGCGCATGAACTGGTCGAGGCGATGGTCGCGCACGCCCGGGCTGACCACCCCGACGAGGCGTGCGGCCTCATCGCGGGCCCCGAGGGCACGGGAGAGCCGAAGAGGCACATCCCGATGATCAACGCTGCCCGCTCCACCACCTTCTACGAGTTCGACTCGGAGGAGTGGAAGCAGGTCTACGACCAGATGTGGGACAACGACGAGGAAGTCGTCGTGGCCTACCACTCGCACACCCACACCGAGGCCTACCCTTCGCGCTCCGACGCGGGGATCGCCTCGCAGCTGGGTCTGCCGGGCGCGCACTACGTGCTGGTGACGACGAAGGACCCGGACGTGGCCGAGGTCCGGTCGTTCCGCATCGCCGACGAGGTGATCACCGAGGAGCCCATCGAGGTGACCGGTGCGCCGGAGGCGGTGCAGAGCTACAAGTTCGCGCACACTCCCGACTCGACGGTCTACGACTGTTCCTGAGCTCCAGCCGGGCCCGCCCGGCGTTCGTCATGCAGTACCCGCTGCGCGTCAGACACATCGACGGCCCCTGCCGGGCTGTTCCGAGAATCGAAGGAAATCCAAATGTCCGTTGAAGTCCGCGTCCCCACCATCCTCCGCACCCACACCGGCGGCCAGAAACTCGTCACGGGCGAGGGCGACACCCTCGCGAAGCTGTTCGACAGCCTCGACGCCCAGCACGCCGGCCTCAAGGGCCGCGTCGTGACCGACGAGGGCACCCTGCACCGCTTCGTGAACGTGTACATCAACGACGAAGACGTCCGCTTCATCGGCGGCCTCGACGCGGCGCTCGCCGACGGCGACCAGGTGACCATCCTCCCCGCCGTCGCGGGCGGCATGTAGTTCGGAGAAGGGACTGGCCGTGGCACGCTTCACGGACATCACCGCGACGCTCGGCGACACGCCGCTCGTCGGACTCCCGCGGCTCTCGCCCTCGCCCGACATCCGGCTGTGGGTGAAGCTCGAGGGCGCGAACCCGACCGGCTCGGTCAAGGACCGGGTCGCCGCCAAGATGATCGAGGCCGCCGAGGACGACGGGCTCCTGAAACCGGGCGCGACGATCCTCGAACCGACCTCGGGCAACACCGGCATCGCCGTGGCGATGCTGGCGCGGCGCAAGGGCTACAAGCTCATTGCGGTCATGCCCGAGAACACGTCGCTGGAGCGGCGGCAGCTGCTGACCGCGTTCGGCGCCGAGATCGTGTTCTCCCCGGCCGCGGGCGGCTCGAACGCGGCCGTCGCGAAGGCGCGGGCCATGGCGGCCGAGCGTCCCGACCTGGTGATGCTCAACCAGTACGCGAACCCGGCGAACGCGGCCGCGCACTACGAGGGCACCGGCCCTGAACTGCTGCGCGACCTCCCGGAGATCACGCACTTCGTGGCGGGGCTCGGGACGACGGCGACGCTCATGGGCGTCGGCCGGTACCTGCGCGAGCAGGCGCCGGGCGTGCAGATCGTCGCGGCCGAACCGCGGTACGGCGAGCTCGTGTACGGGCTGCGGAACCTCGACGAGGGGTTCGTACCGGAGTTGTACGACGAGAAGGTGCTGGACCGGCGCTTGTCGGTCGGCACCGAGGACGCGCTGCGGCGGACCAGGGAGATCCTGAGCGAGGAGGGCCTGTTCGTGGGGCTCTCCACGGGCGCGGTGCTGCACGCGGGGCTCGCGCTGGCGCGCGAGGCCGCGAAGGCGGGGCGGCCCGCGGACATCGCGATGCTGGTCGCCGACGGCGGCTGGAAGTACCTGTCGACGGGCGCGTACTCGGACGGGCTCGACGACGCGGCGAACGCGCTCGACGGCCAGGTCTGGGCATAGGGCCAACGGCGTGCAACCAGGGCCGGGGGCGGTGTGCGGGTTCGGAGCCGAGCAGGCACACTGCCCGGGCCATGGGGTTTCGGCGTTCCTTTTCCACGTTCAGCGGTGTGGGCCGCACCGTCGCGGTGCGATCTTGAGGCGTCCTCAGTGGCTTGCTAGCCTGGCCGCATGAGTCCCGCCGGCAAGCTCAAACTGCGCTCCGTCTCGATCCGCAAGCCGAAGTCGAACGGTCTGCCCCGGCAAAGCACGGCCCCGGAAGGCGCGGACGCGGGTAACGTCTGGGCGAGCAGCCCGGCGCCGCGAACGGCGTCGTCCGCGCTCGGCAGCATCCAGGGCGGTATCGCGGCCGCCAAGGACACCGGCCCGCTCCGGCCCGAGAAGCCCGCCGTCCGGCTGCGGCGCCTCGCCGGGGTCGCCTCCTGGGCGCTCGTGCTCGTGCTCGCAGGTGTCGCGACCGCGATCGTCGGCCTCTTCCGCGTCTTCGGCGACAGCCCCGCCTGGTTCACCCCGGCGTTCATCACCTGCGGCGTGATCGGCATGCTGCTGGCGATGATGGCCTTCGCCTCGCTCCGGTTCCGTGGCGTGCCCTGGATGTTCATGGCCGCCTCCACCGTCACGCTGCTCGCGGCGTTCGTGATGCTCCGGGTCGCCGCCTAGCGCCGCAAAGGAGCGAATCCCCCCCGGGCACGGCGGGGCGGACAGATCTCCCAGCCCAGGGTGGGGAAAGTACCGCCGGGCTCGTCGTCCCTCCCGGGGCCGACGAACCCGCCATTCCGCCACCGTTCGTGTGGCGATCGCCACCCTGTCATTTTGGCGACATTCCCGTGGCGAGCGGAGGCGCGCCAGGCCCGTTTGGACGTACGCTCGGAGCCCATGAACGACGCGCCCATCGGGATCTTCGACTCCGGTGTCGGAGGCCTGACCGTCGCCCGATCGATCAGCGAACTGCTGCCCGCCGAGCGACTCGTCTACGTCGGCGACACCGCCCACGTCCCGTACGGCCCGAGGCCCATCGCCGAGGTCCGCAAGCTTTCACTCGACGTCTGCGACCACCTGGTCGAACAGGAGGTCAAGGCGCTCGTGATCGCCTGCAACTCCGCGTCGGCGGCGAGCCTGGCCGACATCCGCGACCGCTACGACATCCCTGTCGTAGAGGTCATCCGGCCCGCCGTCCGCCGCGCCGTCGCCACGACGCGCACCGGCCGGGTCGGGGTCATCGGGACGGTCTCCACGATCTCCTCGGGCGCGTACCTGGACGCCTTCAACGCCGTCCCGGACGTCAAGGCGACCGCAGTCGCCTGCCCGGCGTTCGTGGACTTCGTGGAACGCGGTGTGACAACCGGCCGACAGCTCCTGGGCCTCGCCCAGGGGTACCTTGAGCCGCTACAGCAGTCCGACGTCGACACAGTCGTGCTGGGCTGCACCCACTATCCGCTGCTGTCGGGACTCATAGGACTGGTGATGGGAGAGGACGTGACACTGGTGAACTCCGCGAGCGAGAGCGCGCGCGAACTCTACCGCGTGCTCACCGACCACGACCTCCTGGCCACCCGCACCGAACCCGCCGAGCACCGGTTCCTCGCGACCGGCGACCCGGAGGCCTTCACCAGGACCGCGCGGCGGTTCCTGGGGAACCTGTTCCCGAACGCGGCGGCGGCCGTACTGGACAAGGTGTGATCTGCCATGAAACTGACGGTTATCGGCTGCGCCGGCTCGTTCCCGGCACCCGACACCCCCTGCTCGGCCTACCTGGTCGAAGCGGGCGGCTACCGGCTGCTCATCGACTTCGGCACCGGCTCGCTCGGTGAACTGCAGAAGCACGTCGACCCGCACCTCATCGACGCGGTCATCGTCACCCACCTGCACGCGGACCACTTCTTCGACGCCTGCGCGTACGCCGTGATGCGCCGCTACGCCTCCGACGCTCCGAAGCACCCGCTGCCGCTCTACGGCCCCACTGGCGTCGCCGACCGCATCGTCGCCGCCTACGGCGGGCAGGGCGAGCTCTGCAGCCCGTCCATGCGCGACGTCTACGACTTCCGGGAGCTCCAGCCCGGCACGTTCGACCTCGGCCCGCTCACCGTCACCGTCGACCGCGTCGCCCACCCCGTCGAGACCTACGGGCTCCGCGTCGAGCACGCCGGATCCTCTCTCGCCTACACCTCCGACTCCGGGCCGTGCCAGGCGCTCGAAGCACTCGCCACCCACTGCGACGTGCTCCTCGCCGAGGCCTCCTACCTGGAGGGCCGCGAGAACCCGAAGGACGTGCACCTCACCGGGAAAGAGGCCGGCGAGTACGCCACGAAGTCCGGGGCCGCCCGCCTGCTCCTCACCCACCTCGTCGAACCCTGGAACTCCAAGGACCAGACCCTCGCCGAGGCCCGCGCCGCCTACACCGGTCCCGTCGAGGTCGTCCGCCCCGGCCAGGTCTACGAGTTCTGACCCGAGCGCCTCCCTTTTGGCACGTTCCCGGGATACGGCCGTCGCACGGGGGCCGTAGCGTCGAAGGATGTCGAGCGATGCCAGCCCCCAGCCGTACCCCGGCGACCCGAACCAGCCGCCCCCGGGCGCGTACGGGCCGCCACCCGGCGCCTACCAGCCCCAGCCCTATGTGGAGGCCCCGCAGCCGCCGCCGCCCGGGGCCCACCTCCCGCCCGGCGCGTACACCCCGGTCCCGATGGGGCCCGTCGAGAACGGACGCGGGCGCGGCCCCAAGATCGCCGTCGCCGCGATCCTCTCCGTCGTGCTCCTCGCCGCCGTCGGCACGGTCGTCCTCTTCAAGTTCGTCCTGAACCGGGGCCCGGACCCCGCCGAGAGCTTCCCCGCGACCGCGAGCATGTACGTCGAGCTCAACCTCGACCCCTCCTTCGACCAGACCCCGAAGCTCCTCGAGCACCTCCAGAAATTCGAGGACCTCGAGGACTTCGACGACACGAACGAGCTCATCGAGGGCTTCATCGAGGAGTCCGGCATCGACGGCGTCGACGCCGACGAGGACGTCAACTCCTGGCTCGGCCGCCGCCACGGCCTCGCCACCTGGGAGCACGACGACCAGACCTACGCAGTCCTGAGCCTCGCCAGCACCGACGCGGGCGCCGCCGAAGACGGCATGGCCCAGATCCGCACCTCCGCAGGCGCCGAAGCGGACCAGTTCGCCTACACCGTCGAAGACGACCACGTCCTCGTCGTCATCGGCGAGACCGGCGCCGACGACGCCCTCGCCGCCGCCGCGTCCGAAGCCTCCGACGCGCCCCTCGCCGCCTCCGACGACTACAGCGAGGCCCGCGCCTGGCTCGACGAGGACCAGCTCCTCGTCCACTGGATCGACATGGACGCCGTCGGCGACCTCGCGGAGATGACCACCGGCACCGAGAGCGAGGCCGTCAAGGACCTCTACTCCGGGCACGTCATCTACGGCCTCGCCGCGTTCGACCAGGGCTTCCAGCTCACCTACCGGATGTTCGGCGACGCCGACCACCACTGGAGCGGCACCGACGGACTCCTCGCCTCCATGGGCGAGCAGCCCGCCTCCGACATCGCCGTGACCGCCTACGTCCCCGAGAACATCGACGAGATCACCGAGGGCTGGCTCGGCTTCTTCGAGGAGTTCTACGGCGTCGACGCCGCCGACTCGGGACCGGTCGAAGTGCCGCTCACCGACGCCGAGTACGCCGAATACACGGAGCTCGACGCCCAGTACTGGGAGGACACCCTCGCCCCCGCGGACGAGGAGCGCTACTGGGAGCTCGACGAGCGCTACTGGGCCGCCGGCACCGAAGACGACCCGTACGTCGGGGACACCTACGGCCCCGACCTCGGCGAGATCGAATCCGTCCTCGGCGACTTCACGAGCCTCCTCGCGGGCGCCACCCTCGGCGGTGGCGCGAACTTCGACGCCGATGAGGAGATCGACCCCGACTCGCTCTACTTCGCCGCCCACCTCGCGGAGGAGCGCGCCCAGGAACTCGAAGCGCTCATCACCGGCATGAGCGAAGGCGAGCCCCTCCCCGAAGGCGTCGAAGTGGACGGATCCGAACTCAGCTACACCGGCTCCGCCACCGCCGACGGCACCCTCGCCGAGGACGGCCGCTTCAGCGACTTCGCCGCCCAGGCCCCCGGCGAATGCGCCGTCGTCGCCTGGATCGACCTCGCCCGCGCGGCGGAGGAGTACCCCGACGAATTCGACGGCGTCGAACCGCTCTCGGCCTTCGCCTGGGCCCACGGCGCCCAGGACGGCGACGGCACCGGCGTCATGCGCCTCTACCTGAAGGACTAACACCTGAGAGGACGGGATCGGCCGCGCTACGCTCGATGGCGTGACCGATCCCGTTCTCCGTACCCTCCAGGCCCGCTGGCCCGCCGAGGAGCGCCTCGTCGCGGAGCCCGACTCGGTCCGCACCCCGTTCCAGCGCGACCGGGCCCGCATCCTCCACTCCGCCGGGTTCCGGCGTCTCGCCGACAAGACCCAGGTCCACACGGCGGGCACCGACGACTTCCTGCGCACCCGCCTCACACACTCCCTCGAGGTCGCCCAGATCTCCCGCGAGATGGGCTCCGCGCTCGGCTGCGACCCCGACGTCGTCGACGTCGCCGGCCTCGCCCACGATCTCGGCCACCCGCCGTTCGGGCACAACGGCGAAGACGCCCTCCACGAGGTCGCCGGACCCTGCGGCGGATTCGAGGGCAACGCCCAGACCCTCCGCGTCCTCGCCCGCCTCGAAGCGAAGGTGGTCGACGCCCACGGCGGATCCGTCGGACTCAACCTCACCCGCGCCTCCCTCGACGCCACCTGCAAATACCCTTGGGCCGCGCGCGAAGGCGTCCGCAAGTTCGGGGTGTACGACGACGACCTGCACGTCTTCGAATGGCTCCGCGGCGGCGCCCCCGAAGGCGTCAAATGCCTTGAGGCCCAGGTCATGGACTGGTCCGACGACGTCGCGTACTCCGTGCACGACGTCGAGGACGGCCTCCACGGCGGCTACATCAACCTTTCGAAGCTCATGCACGACGGGGATGAGCAGGCCAGGGTCTGCGAGGCCGTGGTGGGGCGCTACGCCGATGAATCCTCAGCCGCCCTCGGGGAAGCGCTCCGCGAGCTCCTGGCCGATCCCGTCCTGGCCGGAATCCACGACTACGACGGTTCGTTCGGCGCGATGGTCGCGGTCAAGAACTTCACTTCGACAATGGTGGGCCGCTTCGTGAACGCCGCCGCGAACGCGACCAGGGCGCAGTTCGGCCACGGCAGGTTCCACCGCTACGACGCCGACCTGGTGGTCCCCGAACGCGAACGCGTCCAATGCGCCCTGCTCAAAGGCATCGCCTGGTGCTACGTGATGCAGCCCCGAAGCGACGAGGCCTGGTACACCCGCCAGCGCGAGATCCTCCAAGACCTGGTCGCCCTGCTCTGCGACCGCGGCGCGGAGGCCATGGAGCCCATGTTCGCCGAGTCCTGGAACCGGGCCGGAGACGACGCTGCGAAGCTCCGCGTCGCCATCGACCAGGTCGCCTCCCTCACCGACGCCTCAGCCGAAGCCTGGCACCAGCGCCTCACCGGCTGACTGCGAGAAAGTTCGCTCGCCCTGGCGTGTCCCCCCCGAGGTCGGCTACCTTGGAATGTACATTCCAAGGCGTTGCTCATGCGCAAGAACGGAAACGACTACGGATGGGACCGGGTCGCGCAGGCGGGTCTCATCGCCCTCTGCCCGGTGATCGAACTGGAATACTTCATCAGCGCCCGGTCCTGGGATGACCGTGTGCAGGATTCGCAGGATTTCGATTCCCTGTTCTGCCGGGTGCCCATGGACGAGCGCATGTTCAGACGAGCGCACCAAGTGCAGGAGGCGCTCACAAAGAACGGGCACCACCGCAGCGCGGGTCCGGTCGACCTCCTGATCGCCGCGACGGCCGAGCAGTTCGACCTCACACTCCTGCACCGCGATCGCGACTTCGAATGCGTGGATGCGGCTACCGGCCAGCCGCTCGAATGGTTCGGTCCCGATCGCTCAGGTTGACGCCGAACCCGCTCCCGGTTGCTGCACCGTGCCGCGCAGCGTCTCGACAATCGAGAGCTGCGCGGTTTCCGTCTTTCTCCGAACCTAGCGCTTGCGAAAGAGCAGGTCGAAGATCTCGCGGTCGGCCTTCACACCGCGGCGCTCGAACTTGGTGACCGGGCGGTGGCCGGGGCGCGGGGCGAATCCGTCAGCGGTGTTCGCGAACGCCTCGTCCGCCGTGAGGACTTCCAGCATCTGCTCGGCGTAGTCCGCGATGTCCGTGGCGCAGTGGAGGACTCCGCCCGGGCGCAGGAGCCCGGCCATCGTCTTCACGTGCTCGGCCTGGATGATCCGGCGCTTGTGGTGGCGCTTCTTCGGCCACGGGTCGGGGAAGTAGACGCGGATCTCGTCGAGCGATGCCGGTGCGATGCCCTTCCACAGCAGCGGCAGCGCGTCGCCCTGGTAGATGCGCAGGTTCGTGAGCCCGCGGGCCTCGGCGCGGTCCATGAGGTCGGCGATGCCCTGCGGGTAGACCTCGACGGCGAGGAGGTCGCGGTCGCGGTCGGCGTCGGCCATCGCGGCGGCCGCCTCGCCGTTGCCGGAGCCGATCTCGAGGATCACGGGCGCGGTGCGGCCGAAGACCTTCGCGAAGTCGATCCGGCCGTCGTCCGGCTCCCAGTCCAGGCCGTAGCGCGGCCACAGGCGCGCGAACGCCTCGTCGTGGCGGGGCTTGTTGCGTCCTTGACGGAAGTTGAACGTCAGGATGTGGCGGTGCTGCGGTTCCTCATCAGGCATAACCGGGCAAGTTTAGCCGCAGGTCGAGTGTGCGCTGCAGCATGAACGGCGCGACTAGCGTTCGAGCTTCGCCGGTGCCTCGTAGGAGCGGCCGCGCACGCCGGCGGGGCCGTCGGGGCGCCGCGGGTCGGGACGCGGCGGCGGCGACGCCTCGTCGCCGAGGGAGCCGTTCTCGAACAGGAACGATTCGCGGGACTCGGGTTCGTCGTCATCGCCGTCGGGCTGCTCGGGGACGTAGGTGGGCGGTCCGACCTCGTCGTGCTCGGGCTCGGCGGCGATCATCGCCTTGGGCCTGCGGCCCGCGCGGCGCAGCCGCTTGGCGCGTTCGCGCAGGAAGTAGACGTAGCCGCCGAGGGCGAGGGCGGAGACGCCCGCGCCGATCCAGAAGCCGGGTCCCGCGATGGCGACCCCGGCGAGTTCGAGCACGGTGAGTGCGATGAGCACGTAGAGGATGCGGCGGTGCCGCCGCCGCCACCATTCGGCGCGCAACTGCCGGAGCCTGGCCTGCTCGTGCATCTCGGGGTCCTCGCCGGTGTACGACTCGTCGGTCTTCAACCGTACCGAGTCGCCGCGGCGCGTGCCGCGCCGCTCCCACCCGCGTGAGTTCGATTGCGCGGGAAGGTCTTGGCCGTCGAGGAGTTCGTCGAGCGAATGGTCGGGTCCGGGCTCGTCGGCGAGGCCGAGCTCGGCGGTGTCGTGGGAGGCGGGGCGGGTGGGGCGGTGGCCTTCGCGGTCGAGGACGCGCGCGTCGGAGGAGGCCCGGTCGGCGATCATGCGCTCGTCGGGGTCGTAGCGGCGCACCAGTGCCGGGGTGAGGGCCAGCAGGGCGGTGGCGGCGAGGAGCGCCAGTAGGACCGATGCGGGCATCGTTCACCTCCCTTGCGTCGATGTCGGCCGGGAATGCGTTAGCAAACTGTACGCAATGGCCTGACGTATTTCCGACCGTTGACCGGAACCAGGGCGTGAAGTCCCAATACGATCACGCCTGGTCACAATCACATCACAATTCATGGTTATGACGGGTTTTTGCCCTAAACTCACTGCAATGTCCAGTTCGCCGAGCGCTTGCCCGAACGGCTGAACGGGCGCAACTTGAGACGTACTCGATCGTTAAGCCAAGGAAGGCTCGTCTAGGGAGACAACGAGTATTCCTCCACGCGACCGAGACGTCCCGCCCGCGAGCGAACACCCGAGCCCCTCGATCGTACGAGCTCGGCGCAACCTGGAAGGAGCCCCGGCGAACGATGCCCGAGACCGTCCCCGCCGGCGATTCCCGCCACCTCGACCAGGACCCCGGCGACAGCCCCGAGACCCGCTCCGACCCCGAACTCATCGCCGCCACCCGCGGCGGCGACACCACGGCATACGCCGTCCTCTACGAACGCCACGTGCACTCCGCACGCCGCCTCGCCCGCATCCTCTCCCGCGACCCCGCCGGCGCCGACGACCTCGTCTCCGAGGCGTTCGCGAAACTCCTCCACATCCTCCGCGAAGGCGGCGGGCCCGATCTCGCGTTCCGCCCCTACATGCTCCAGACGCTGCGCAACAACTTCTACGACCGGGTGCGCCGCGACAAGAAGGTCGAGTTCACCGACGACCTCACCGAGCACGACTCCGGCGAGATCTACGTCGACCCCGCCGTCGAGGGCCAGGAGCGCCGCTACGCCGCCCTCGCCTTCGGGAAGCTCCCCGAGCGCTGGCGGATGGTGCTGTGGCACACCGAGGTCGAGGAGGACTCCCCGGCCAAGATCGCCACCATGCTCGGCATGACACCGAACGGGGTCGCCGCGCTCGCCTACCGCGCCCGCGAGAAGCTGCGGCAGAACTACCTGAGCGAGCACGCGGCCGACTCGCCGCGCGAGGAGTGCCGCTGGACGGTGGACCGGATCGGCGCGCGCGTGCGCGGCAAACTCGGCGAACGCGACGCGTCGAAAGTGGACGACCACCTCGGCTCGTGCGTCACCTGCAACCTGCTGTTCGCCGAGCTCACCGAGTTGAACTCCGGCCTGCGCGGCGTGATCGCCGTGATCTTCCTGGGCGGCGCGGCCTCGCCGTACCTCGCGGCGGGCGCGGCCTCGGCCGCGGGGATCGCGTTCGGCGGGGTGCTCGCGTACCTCTTCACGCCGTTCAGGGCGTTCGGGAACTGGATCCGGCGGATCGTGCAGCAGCTCGGCGCCAAGGGCACCGTCGCCACCGGCACCGCCGCCGCGGTGGCCGCCGCGGTCGCGGTCTTCGCGCTCACCGGCGACGAGGAGCACCCGCCGCCCGAGGCGGCCCCCGCGGTGGAGCAGCCCGCCGACCAGGCAGAGGAGCCCGCCGACGAACCCGGGCCGCCGCAGCCGCCCGACCAGGAACCCGAGCCCGAACCGGACCCTGACGACCCGGACCCGGAACCGGAACCCGACGACGAACCCGCACCGCCCGTGGCCGCACCCGCCGCCTACGCGATCGAGCACGGGCTCGGTTCGAGCGGCCTGGTCGCCGGCGGCGAGGCGATCCTCCCGATCCGCCTCGAAGCCCCGGACGGCGGCGGCTCGGGTTACGCGCCGGTGACCGAGCGGGCCGCGACCGATGCGACTGGGGGACCAGCGAACCCGGTCCAGGAATCCGCCCACCGGCGCGGGGGCGGATACGCGGTCCCCGTGGAGCGAAGCGAAGGCGCGGCCGAGCGAAGCGCGGACGTCTACGAAAGCGCGGCCGAGCGGTACGGCCGGGGGCAGGCCGCCTCCGAGCGCGTCACGCTCGACATCGCGATGCCCGAAGGCATCGCGCTCGCCTCCGGGACCGCCGACCCCGGCTGGACCTGCGCCGAGGACGGCGCGGTCGTCCACTGCGAGATCGCGGCGATGCCCGACCCGGCCGAAGCCAACGTGCGCATCATGATCGGCGAAGACGTGAGCGGCTACCAGAGGTTCGAGATGGCCGTGCAGGGCCCGGGCGTCAGCGGCACCACGTCGCTGCAGGTGCCGATCGCGCCCGCCGGAAGCAAGGTCGGGTTCGCGAGCGTCGACGCCACGGGCCTCACCGCCGCCGGGAACACCTGGCTGACCTGCTCCGTCCCGGCCTGCCGCGAGGCCGTGCGCATCGGCGCCGGCGACCACTGGCCGATGAAGGCGTACAAGCCCGAGACCGCGCCCGCCGGGCGCGAAGGCGAGGCCGTCTCGGGGGCGGTGCTCGACGTCCCCGGCGGCGCCGAGGTCCGATGGGCGGGCCTGTACTGGGCCGGTGTCGACGACGACCTGCCCGCGGAGGTCGCCCTCGCGGGGCCCGGCGGATCCTGGACCGACCTCAGCGCTGCGGTTGTGCGCGACATGGAACCCGGTCAACAGGCGTTCGTCGAGGTCACGGACCTCGTGTCGGGCGGCGGCGAGTACTGGGTCGCGACGGACAACCACCAACTGTCGACCTCCGAGTGCGAGCACTGGCCGGTCGCCCTCGGCGCGGACTGCGTCGAGCGGCGCTGGGCGGGCTGGTCGCTGACCGTGGTGTACGTCGAACCCGGTGCGGAGGCCAAGGAGGTCGCGGTCTACGACGGCCCGCGCTCGGCCGACACCGAGATCGAGGTCGAGGACGGCGGCGAGGTCCAGATCGCGGCCACACTGTGGGGCGGATCGGGGTACCGGCGCGGCGACAGCCTGAACGCGGGCGGGCAGGGGCTCGGCGAGCCCGCCTCGTGCCACGCGCAGGGGGCCGTGGAGAACCCGGACTGGTACTCGTTCGGGGTCGACGTGAACGTGCACCGGGTGGCGACGGGCGAGGACGCGGTGATCCGCTTCGAACGCGGCGACGACGCGTTCATCGTGGGCGTCGTGGCGGTGGCCTCGCCGATCGGCGACGCGAGCGCGGAGTAGCGCCGGCGGCTCGAGAGGGCTGGGCGACGTGCGCTGGGGTCGGGCGTGTCGGCCCGGGTCGGACCCGGCCCGGCGATATAGGGCATGCCCCTTCCCACCCGCATCCGCCTCCGACCAACCGAAAAAGACCACACTCCCACATGGATCCGACAATCGGGCGTGACCGCAGCCCGCGGGCGCAATACCGGCACTCGGCGCGAGTGGGGTCTCGGCGGTATCGCTCCCGTGCCGCTCCGGGTAGGCTGTGGATTGATGTCGACCTCTATCGAGACGCCGCAGCCCGAAGCCCCTCGCGGCCTCGCAGGGCTGTTCGCGCGCGCCATCGGCCTGCTGAAACGCCACGCCGCCGAGCTCACCCGCTTCGCCGGCGTCGGCGGCGTCGCCTACGTGATCGACGTCGGGCTGTTCAACCTGATGTTCCTCGGCCTCGACTGGTCCTACTGGTACGCCAAGATCATCTCCGCGGTCATCGCGATGACGGTGGCGTTCTTCGGGAACCGCCACTGGACCTGGCGCGAGCGCCGCGGCAGCGCCGCCGCCCACCGCCAGTACGCCCTCTACTTCTTCTTCAACGGCATCGGCCTGCTCATCGCACTCGCCTGCCTGTGGGCCAACTTCGGCCTCGCCCAGGTCTGGCCGCAGTACTTCGACACCGACCTCGCGGTGAACATCGCCGCCAACTTCTTCGGCGTCGGCCTCGCCTCGGTGTTCCGGTTCTTCGCCTACCGCACCTGGGTCTTCCGCCACCGGCCCGAACTCGCCGAGATACCGGCGAACTGACAACGCGAAAGGCCCGCGCCGAGTCGGCACGGGCCTGCTTCACGCCTGTCGATCAGGTGCCGTCGCCGTCGCCCGAGCGGCGCGAGCGGTCGTCCTCGGCGAGCTGGTAGAGCAGCGCCTTCGTCTTGTCGACCTTCGGGACGTCGATCAGGTTGATCTCGCCGTCGTCCGAAGCGGAGTCGATGTTCATGTCGCCGAAGCCGAAGATCCGCTCCCACACGTTCTGGGTGTACGACACGGTGTTCACGCGCGCCAGCGGGATGTGGCGGCTCTCGCGGGTGACGAGGCCCTCGCGCCACATGATGCGCTGGTCGGTGATCACGTAGTGGGTCGAGCGCCAGTTGACCCACGGCAGCACCGAGAGCCAGATGAGCAGCGCGATGAAGATGACGACCTCAGCGAGGATCAGCCACAGGGACCAGCTCTCCTCGATCCTTGCGGTGAAGGTGATGGCGATGGCGCCGATCGCCAGGAACACCACGAACCACAGGACGGGGCCGACACCCTCCTTCCAGTGCGGGCGGGTGTGCAGCTTGACCACTTCACCGCGGGCGAGCTGATCGTCGGGATATCCCACTGCGGACCTCCAGGAGTGAGAACGGGCGGGGGCGGGAAACGTTCACGGTTTCACGGGCGCGCCGAGGCTGCCGGTCTGCGGTTCGCGAGTGTCGCCGTGGGTACCAATGTCAAAAGCACAGTACAACACCTTGGCATCGCGGTTCGCCCCACGATTCGAGCGACGCCCCTGCGCCGGCGGAAGGATCGCTTTCGCTAAGGGACCCAGCCGTTCTTCGCGGCGTGCCAGCCCAGCTGGATCCGAGTGTCCACGTCGGCCAGATCCATCAGCTCCCGCACCCGCCGCTGCACGGTGCGCAGTCCGATCCCGAGCTTCGAGGCGATCGACTGGTCCGTGAGCCCGGCGATCAGGAGCCCCAGCAGGACCGTGTCGTCCTCGTCGAGGCGCACCTCGCTGCTCGATGCCGTGGTCGCCGGAATGCCGTTGGACCACAACTGGTCGAACAGCGTGCCCGCGAGTTCCACGATGGACCTGTTGCTGGTGACGATCGCCTTCGGCCGTCCGCCGCCCTCTTCCATGAGCGCCGTCCTGTCGTCCACGACCAGGAGCTTCAGCGGCAGCCGCTTCGCGAACCGCACCTCGTCGCCCGAGGCCAGGGCGTGGCGGAGGTAGTCGGCGTACGGGTCGATGTCGAGCACCGAGCGGTCGAAGAGGAGGCGATGGCGGACGCCGCGGGCCTGCAGCTCCTCGTGGAGCGCGGCTTCGGGCACGGGCAGGACCATGGGCGGGCGCACGAACGTGCGGAGGCTCCGTTCGGCGTCGGCCTTGAGCCGGCGCAGGCGGGAGCGGATGGCGACGGGGCCGGTGACGACCTCCCAGCCTCGTTCGCCGCCGGAGCCGGGGCGGGCGCGGTGGATCTCGAGGAGTTCGCGCAGGGCCTCGTACTCGTCGAGGACCTCGCCGAGCTGGGAGGCGATGCGTCCGCCGAGGACGGTGTCGGGTCCGACGGCGCGGAAGCGGGTGTCGGCGACCATGGTGGCGAAGCCGTCGTCGACGAGCCGCATGAGGACGTCCCGGGCGCGGCCGGTCCCGAGACCGGCGTCGGCCGCGAGCTGCGACACGGAGGCGTCCGTTTTGGACAGCAGGAGTCGGTAGAGCGCTTCGGCCTCGGGGTCGAGTCCGGTCGGCCCCGGAGGCTGCCGGGCCCACCGGGTCTCGGGATCGTCGCCGTTGCGCGCCTGGTCGGCCAATCCGCCCCTCCTTCGTTGCTCTGCGCCGCCCGGGCTCCGGGCGCTCGGTTCCCCCAGGTCCCGGTTCAGTCCTGCGGCCGCAGGTGGACGATGTCGCCGGCGGCGACGGTCTCCACGGTGCCGTCGGCGGCGGCGACCTGCAGGCAGCCGTGGCCGTCGATGCCGACGGCGCGTCCGGTGAGGTTGCGGCCGCCCGGGAACGATACCGCCACATGCCGTCCGAGGGTCGCCGAATTGCGGCGCCAGCGCTCGATCACGGAGGCGGGTCCGCGTTCGTTCCAGGTCCGGTAGACGGCCGCGACGTGCGCGAGGAAGGCCGCGGCGATCTCGACGCGGTCGAGTGTGGAGGCACCGGCGAGTTGCAGCGAGGTGGCCTCGGGGATCGGGAGCTCCGCTTCGGTGAGCGAGACGTTGAGCCCGACGCCGACGATGACGGCATTGCCCTCGACCTGGGCGAGGACGCCGCAGACCTTCTTGTCGGCGATGAGCACGTCGTTGGGCCACTTGAGCTTCGCGTTGACGCCGCACACGCCCTTGAGCGCCTCCTCCAGGGCGACCGCGGTGAGGAGGCTGAGCGTGCCCCACTGCTCGCGAGGGAGGGTGGGGCGCAGCAGGAACGACATGGTGAGTCCGGCGCGGGCCGGGCTGACCCAGTGACGGTCGAGGCGTCCGCGCCCGTGCTCCTGCTCCTCGGCGATGAGGACCTTGCCTTCGGGCGCGCCGTGCTTGGCGGCGTTCACCAGATCCGTGTTCGTCGAACCGGTGACTTGCACCACATCGAGTTCGGTCCAGAAGTCGGACTTCTCCGACAACAACGACCAGAGCTCGTGCCGGTCCAGTGGCTTTCTCGTCGGTGTGCTCACGCACATAGCGTAGCCACAGGAAGGGCCGATACGATCCGAGTCGTGACCGACATCGACTTCCACACGACCGCCGGGCGGCTCACCGACCTGGCCGAGCGCCTTTCAGAAGCGGCCACCGGGAACCCCCGGGCGATCGAGAAGCAGCACGAGAAGGGCAAGCGCACCGCCCGCGAACGCCTCGAGCAGCTGCTCGACGAGGGGTCGTTCGTCGAACTGGACTCCCTGCGCAAGCACCACTCGACCAGTTTCGGCATGGAGGCCAACCGGCCCTACGGCGACGGCGTCGTCACCGGCTACGGCACCATCGAGGGCCGGGAGGTCTGCGTGTTCGCGCAGGACTTCACCGTCCTCGGCGGTTCGCTCGGGCAGGTCTCGGGCGAGAAGATCACCAAGATCCAGGACCTGGCGCTGCGCACCGGCCGCCCGATCATCGGCATCTCCGACTCCGGCGGCGCCCGCATCCAGGAAGGCGTGGCCTCCCTCGGCGGCTATTCCGACATCTTCTTCCGCAACGTGCGCGCCTCCGGCGTCATCCCGCAGATCTCGCTCATCATGGGCCCCTGCGCGGGCGGCGCGGTCTACTCCCCGGCGATCACCGACTTCACGGTGATGGTCGACCAGACCAGCCACATGTTCATCACCGGCCCGGACGTGGTCCGCGCGGTGACCGGCGAGGACGTCGGCATGGAGGAGCTCGGCGGCGCGCGCACCCACAACGCGGTCGCGGGCAACGCCCACTACCTGGCCTCCGACGAGACCGACGCGCTCGAGTACGTCAAGCACCTCCTGTCGTACCTGCCGTCGAACAACCTCGACGAGCCGCCCGCCTACGAGTCCAAGGACGTCGAGCTCGACCTCACCGCCACCGACCTCGAACTCGACACCGTCATCCCCGACTCGGCGAACCAGCCGTACGACATGCACAAGGTGCTCGAATCGGTGCTCGACGACGGCGAGTTCCTGGAGACCCAGGCGCTGTTCGCGAAGAACATCATCACCGGCTTCGGCCGACTCGACGGTCGGCCCGTCGGCGTCGTCGCCAACCAGCCCATGCACTTCGCGGGCTGCCTCGACATCGACGCCTCGGAGAAGGCCGCGCGGTTCATCCGCTTCTGCGACGCCTTCAACATCGCGATCATCTCGTTCGTCGACGTCCCGGGCTTCCTCCCGGGCACCTCGCAGGAGCACGACGGGATCATCCGCCGCGGCGCCAAGCTCATCTACGCGTACGCCGAGGCGACGGTCCCCAAGCTCACCGTCGTCACCCGCAAGGACTACGGCGGCGCGTACTGCGTCATGGGCTCCAAGGGCGTCGGCGCCGACCTCAACCTGGCGTGGCCGACCGCGGAGATCGCGGTCATGGGCTCGCAGGGCGCGGTCAACATCCTCTACCGCCGCGAACTCGCGAAGGCCGACGACGAGCAGGCCAAGCGCGCCGAACTCATGGCCGAGTACGAGGAGAAGCTGAACAACCCGTACGTCGCGGCCGAACTCGGCTACATCGACGCGGTCATCCAGCCGCGCGAGACCCGCGCGATGCTCGTGCGCGGCCTGCGCATGAACGCCTCGAAGCGCGACGAACTGCCTGCCAAGAAGCACGGCAACATCCCGCTCTAGGCGACACCGTCCAAGGACGTACCGCGAGGACGGCGGGGCAGCCCACAGTGACGCCTGCGAACCGCGCAGGCGCACAGGCCCCGCCGTCCTTTGCCGTCCACTCTCACTCGATCCGGTGAGCGCTCCACGCGTCCGCCGCGCAGGGAGCGCCCGTCACCGGCTCAAACCGCCTTGCCACGCGAAGCGACGCGCACCACTCCCATCCCTGGCGTCCGATCCGGGTACCGTCTTATAGAGCTGGGGGAAGCGGGACAATTCGTCCCGCCCGACGTTGGGAGTGGGCCATGACACCTATCGGAGGGATGCTGCCAGGGCTGCCGTCCCGGCGGTACGCCATATTGATCGACGTCGGCTACCTCTACGCGGCGGCGGCGGAGCTCCTGCTCGACGCCACCTCCCGCCGCGACTACCGAGTCGACGCCGAGAAGCTGATCAAATCCCTCATCGAACGCGCCGCCCACCACCTCTCCGACGGCGAACTGCTCCGCCTCTACTGGTTCGACGCCGCCCGCGACCGCGTACCCACGGTCGACCAGCGGGTCATCGCCAACATGGAATTCGTCAAAGTCCGCCTCGGCAACCTCAACTCGCGCGGCCAGCAGAAGGGCGTCGACGCGCAGATCCGCTCCGACCTGGAACTGCTCGCCCGCCACCACGCCGTCCACGAGGCCATCCTCCTCGCCGGCGACGAGGACATGGTCCCGGCCGTCGAGGTCGCCCAGGCCTACGGCGTGCGCGTCCACCTCTGGGGCGTCGAGCCGCCGTACGGCACCAACCAGGCCGAGCGCCTGGTGTGGGAGTCCGACACCGTGGCCACGATCGAAGCCGAGGACCTGCGGGCCTACTTCACCAAGAGCGGCACCGCCGCGGCCGCCACGTACAGCATGGTCGGCGCGCCGATGACGCAGCCCGAGCCGCGCGTGCCGAGCCCGGCCGCGGTCTTCGGCCAGCGCCAGTCCGTGGCCGTGACCATGAACGCGGCCGAGGCGCTGGCCCAAGCCGAGTCCGCCCGGCCGAAGTTCGTGCGCACCACGCAGACCGGTGAGAAGCTCGACCCCGAGACCGTGCGCCAGATCGGGGAGTACGTGGGCCACAAGTGGCTGCTGACCAGGGGCGCGGACAACATCGCGGATCTGCTTCCGGGCCCGCAGCTGCCGACGGTCATCGACAAGGAGCTGCTGGTGGAAGCCGAGAAGGAACTCGGCTACTCTCTACGCGACCACCCGGAAGCGCGGATCTGGGTCCGCGACGGCTTCTGGGAGCGGGTGCACCGCGAATTCGATATCGACGAGGAGTAGTTCTCGATGAGTCTGGAACTCAAGGTCGTCCGTGGCAACCCCACTGATGAAGAACTGGCCGCGCTGGTCGGGCTGATCACCGCGCTGCCGCGCCCGGTAGAGGAGTCCGAGGCCCCGACTCGCCGGGCCGCCTGGTCGAACCCGGGCCTGCAGCTGCGGGTGCGCCGTTCCTGGCGTGACACGGCGGTCCCGGCCCGCAGGGGTATGGACCGTTGAGCAGGCCCTTCGTTCTGGCCTCGCAGTCCCCTGCGCGGCGCGAGCTGCTGAAGGCTGCCGGTCTCGAGCCGCAGGTGATCGTCTCGGGTGTGGACGAGAGCCGCGTGATGGGCCATGACCCGGCCGAGCTGGCCGCGACGCTCGCGGAGATGAAGGCGCAGGCGGTCCTCAACCTGGTGGGACCGGATTCGCTGGTGCTGGGATGCGATTCGGTGCTGCACTTCGGGCACGAGATCCTCGGCAAGCCCGAGGGCCCCGAGGAGGCGACCTCGCGCTGGAAGCGGATGCGCGGCCGTTCCGGGACGCTCTACACCGGGCACTGCCTCATCGATGTGGCCGCCGACCGGCAGATCGTGCGCTCGGCGGGGACCGAGGTCCACTTCGCCGAGGTCTCCGACGAGGAGATCGCCGCGTATGTGGCGACGGGCGAGCCGCTGCACGTCGCGGGCTCGTTCACGCTCGACGGCTACGGTTCGGCGTTCATCGACCGGATCGACGGCGACCCGGGAACCGTGATCGGCCTCTCGATGCCGTTGCTGCGCAACATGCTCGGCGAGCTGGAGATCGCGCTGCACAGTCTTTGGCGATAGGCGCGGGGCAGATGCGCGGCGGACAACGCGCCGCCGGGTCTTGGCCGCCTCCTCGGCGTCCACCGCCTCGAGCCGCCGGCGCCGCGTCGCCTCCAGGGTCGGGCCGCGCCCGTCATCGAGGTGCGCCAAGGGACGCTCGTCTAGGACCGCCACTTGATGCCGCAGCCCGTCGACGGGTAATGCGGCTCGGGCACCGGCTCGCCCCGGCGGACCAGCTCGATCGCCCGCTCCAGGTACTCCCCGGTGACGGGCACGCCGTTGCCGGGGGTCGAACCGTCGAACGCGCCCCGGTAGGCCAGCGCCCGGTCCGGCCCGTACAGGAAGAAATCCGGGGTGCACGCCGCGCTGTAGGCGCGCGCGACCTCCTGCGACCCGTCGACCAGGTACGGGAACGTCCAGCTCGCGCGCGCCACCTGGTCGGCGAGCCCCGCCGGCGCGTCGTCCGGGTAGCGCTCGGCGTCGTTCGAGCAGATCGCCACCACGTCCAGATCCGCCTGCCCGGCGGTGAAGGCCCCGAAGACCTGCTCGATGTGCCGCACGTACGGGCAGTGGTTGCACAGGAACGCGACCAGCAGCATCGGCGCGTCGAAACCGGCGAGCGACCGCAGCTCGCCGTCGAGGTCCGGCAGCGAGAAATCGGGGGCGGGCGTGCCCAGCGGCACCATGTTCGAGTTGAGGGCCAAAGGAATCGCACTCCAAGCGATAGACGACGTCTCACCTCCATCGTAGGAACCGAGCCCGCGACGCACCACCGCGACGCACGCAAAATTCTTTGCGTCGCATCCACTGCCGTCCTAGGATCCTCCGGTGCTTCCCCACCGATACGTCTCTGAAATGGAAGACAGCCACCGCTGGCTCGACTTCCCCGTCCGCGACGGCGACATCATCCTCAGCACCCGATCCAAACACGGCACCACCTGGACGCAGATGATCTGCGCCCTCCTCGTCTTCCAGACCCCCGAACTCCCCGCGCCGCTCCCCGCGCTCTCCCCCTGGCTCGACTGGACCATCGAGCCCGAGGACGAGGTGTTCGCGCGCCTCGACGCCCAGGGCCACCGCCGGTTCATCAAGACCCACACCCCGCTCGACGGCATCCCGTTCCACCCCCAGGCCCGCTACATCGTGGTCGCCCGCCACCCGCTCGACGCCGCCGTCTCGCTCTACCACCAGGGCTCCAACCTGATCCGCGAACGCATCGCCGAACTCACCGGCGAACCCGTGCCCGAAGCCAAGCGGGGACCGCGCCCCGAACTCCACGACTGGCTCGTCGGCTGGACCCGCTCGGGGAACGACCCGCGCGAAGCCCCCGACATGCTCCCCGGCGTCATGGCCCACCTCGGCGACGCCTGGAGGCGCCGCGACGAACCCAACCTCCTCCTCGTGCACTACGCCGACCTCGCCGCCGACCTTGAAGGCGAGATGCGCCGCATCGCCGCATGGCTCGACATCGAAGTGGACGAAGCGCGCTGGCCCGAACTGGTGGAGGCCGCGTCCTTCTCGGCGATGAAGTCGAAAGCGGACTTGACGGCCCCGGACCCGGCGGGCCTGTTCCGCAGCCGCGCCGCCTTCTTCCGGAGGGGCGCTTCAGGCTCGGCCGCCGAACTCCTCACGCCGGAGGAACTCGCGGCCTACGAGCAGCGGGTCGAGGCCATGGCCCCGAGGGACCTCCTGGCCTGGCTCCACCGCCCGTAGCGGTCGCGTTCGGGGTCCGGGCATGGATAAGCGGCGGGGCTCCAGGCCAGGTAGTTGGAGCCCCGCCGCCGGCCGTCTCGACTACCCCACTTCGTCGGACGGCCTCCTGGTGATGGCGGCAAAGTCTCTGGTCGAGCAGGCTTGGTCTCTGCCGCCGCGCCACCGGGGTGCGTGGAATCAGCGTAGAACCGCCCAATCGGCTTGCACAGTCGAAAACCCGACAATTGCAGACATTGCCATTTGCGCATGATACGTGCCCGTCCCGGGGGCGGACCGTGCGGCATATCCGTCCCTAGTGGATAAATCTTCCTTGTGTTCGCGCTGCTTCGCCTCGGTCCCTTGGGCATCGCGCTTGAATTCGCGGCCGGATATCTCGACTTGGGCGATGCGCCGCAGGATCTCGAAGAGCGCGTCGCCGAGCACCGTTCCCACGATCATCGTCTCCAGAATCTCGTCGCGGTCCTCGCGCAGCATCAGGAGCCGGATGTCCGCCTCGGCCACCTGTTCGGCCGCGCGCGCATAGCGGTCCTCCAGTTCGGCCAGGTCGCCGATCCCGAACAGTTCGAGCCGGCCGATGACGTCGGCGAGGGCGCGGATGTAGCCGTGATCGGCGGACATCCGGTTCCAGCCCCGCCGCCGCACGATCGCCAGCGCCGTCGCGAGATGGGCTTCCTCGGGGGCGTCCTCGGGCACCCGGTGGCTCGAGAGGGCCCGGCTGGCGACGCCGAGCGCGCTGTCGAGGTCGCGGCTGGGGTCCTCGACCTCGGCGAGGACCTCGCGGACCGTTGCGATCGGCAGCGATCCGGTCTCGACCATGGAGCGCACCAGCCGCAGTCGCCGCACGTGCTCCTCGCCGTAGCTGACCTGGTTGTGGCTGGTGCGTTCGCCTCCGGCGACGAGGCCCTCGCGCACGTAGTACTTGATCGTGGCCACGGGGACCCCGGTCCTGGCGCTGAGCTCTCCGATTCGCATGCGTCCTTCTTACCCGAGCGGTGGTTGTGACCCGCTCGATTTAATGATAGCGTCACTATCGATAGTTACGCTCACAATTCGAGGAGCACCCCTTCATGAGCGCCACCCTCACCACCCGGGAACCGAACGCCGCGAAACGGCGGCGGCGCGGCCGCATCGCCGTCGTCGTGGTCGCCATCGCCAGCGTCGCGATCGTCCTCAGTGCCTTGCCGCCCTACCTCGCGGGCATGGAACCGCGCGTCGGCATCCGCGAGAACGTGCCGCTCCACCTGCCGGTCCTCGTCGCCCACGCCGTCGCCGGAGGCATCGCGCTCCTGGTGGGGCCCTTCCAGTTCTTCGGCTCGATCCGCCGCAGACACCCGAAGGTCCACCGGATCCTCGGCCGCGTCTACCTGCTCGGCGGCATCCTCCCCGGCGCGCTCACCGGCATCGTCGTCGCCGTCCTGACCACAGCCGGGCCGATCGCGCTCGTCTTCTTCGTGTTCCTCGACGTGTTCTGGCTCTACTCGGCCGCGCGGGCCTACCGGGCCGTGCGGGCGCGCGACTTCGCCGCGCACGAACGGTGGATGCTGCGCAGCATGGCCGCTACCTTCGCCGCCGTGATGCTGCGGGTCTACCTGGGGCTGTTCATCGCCGTGCAGCTCCCGCTGCTCGAGGGCTTCTACGGCGGCGACTTCGACGCGCTCTTCAGCGTCGCGTACACCGCGGCGATCGTCGGCTCGATCGTGCTCAACCTCCTGTTCATCGAGATCTATCTGCGCCGCAAGGGGAGCCGCACGATTTCGGCTGGCGCGGCCTGAGTCGCGGGCATAGGTTGGGGCGATGAGCGACGAGTACACGATCTCCTCCGACCCCGACCGGCTCGACCGCGAGTGGGTCCACAAGGCGATCTCCACCGACACGTACTGGGCCATGGGCCGCACCCGCGAGCGCATGGACCTCGCCATCGACCACTCGCTCCCGTTCGGGCTCTACGACGGCGGCGGGCGCCAGCTCGCGTTCGCGCGGCTCATCACCGACCACGCGTACTTCGGGTGGCTCAGCGACGTCTACGTGGACCGCGAGGCGCGCGGCAGGGGATTGAGCAAGCGGCTCGTCGCGCACATCGCGGAGGAGGCCGAGCGGATGGGCCTCAAGCGGGTGCTCCTCGCGACCGGCGACGCCCAAGGTCTCTACCGTCAGTTCGGGTTCGACGAGATCGACGACGACTACTCGTGGATGTACCGGGTGTGGCCCGCGCAGCCGTAGAGGTGGGCGAGCACTCCCTAGTCCATGATCGGCGGACGGGTGTCGCCGCGACGCGCTAGGCTGGTGCGTTCCCGAATTCGAGCGAGGAGCGCAGTGTCCCAGGAAACAGGCCCCGCAGACGTCCGGCAGGAGCAGGACGTCGACACGACGCACGCCGTCCCCGTCCCCGATCCCGCCAGCACCCCCGAGCAGGAGATCGCGATCGAGCAGGGCTTCGTCGACCGCGTGTACTCGCGCGTCGACGTGCTCCGCGGTGAAGCCGAAGGCAACCGCGACTCCGGCTACGCCCACCTCGCCGCCACCGTCCCGGGTGCGCGGTACGAACGCGACGTGTTCGTCTACCAGGCCGCCCGCCGCATCGCCGACCTCGACTCCCAGCATGAAGGCCTCGTGTTCGGCCGCCTCGACTTCGACGACGGCAAGGTCCGCCACGTCGGACGCCTCGGGGTGCGCGACGAGGAGTACCGCACCCTCCTGGTCGACTGGCGCGCGCCGGCCGCCGCCCCGTTCTACCGCGCGACCGCCGTCGACCGGCAGGAAGTGGCGCGGCGACGCGTCATCCGCTCCTTCGGCCGCACCGTCGAGGAGATCAGCGACGACCTGCTCAATGAGGACGCCGCCGACCGGCTTCCCGTGATCGGCGACGGCGCGCTCATGGCCGCTCTGGGCCGCAAGCGGACCGGGCGGATGCGCGACATCGTCGCGACGATCCAGGCCGAGCAGGACGCCGCCATCCGCGCGCCCGGCCGCGGCGCCACCATCATCACCGGCGGGCCCGGCACCGGCAAGACCGTCGTCGCCCTCCACCGCGCCGCGTACCTTCTCTACCAGGACCGCAGCCGCTACGAGGCCGCGGGCATCCTCGTCGTCGGCCCCTCTGCGGTGTTCATGAAGTACATCGGGCGGGTCCTCCCGAGTCTCGGCGAGGAGACCGCAGCACTGTACTCACTCGGCGAGCTGTACGCCGGCGTCGAGGCCACCCGCCAGGACCGGCCCGAGGTCGCGGCCGTCAAGGGCGGCACCGTGATGCTCCCGATCCTGCGCCGCCTCGTGCGGCAGACCCCGCCAGGCGCGCCCAGCGAACTGCGCATCGTCTACCGCGGCGACGTGTTCAAACTCGATGCCGCCGAGCTCGCGGCCGCCCGCGCCCGCGTCTTCGAGAAGGAGCCGCGCCCGAACCTCGCCAAGACCGAGGCCGGCCGCGCCCTGCTGGTCGCCTTGTGGCGCAAGATCAAACCGGTCATCGAAGAGGCCGAGCCGGCGAAGTTCTCCCGCGACGTGGGCTCGCGCGGGGAGTTCCTCACCTTCCTCGACCACTGGTGGCCCGACCTCGACCCGGCCGACGTGCTCGGCTGGGGCGGCGACGTCCGCCGCCTCGCGTCCGCCGCCGAAGGGCACCTGAAGAAGGAGGCCATCGAAGGGGTCGCCGCCTCGCTGCGAGAGACCGACTTCTCGATCCCGGACGTGGCGCTCCTCGACGAGCTGCGCATCCTCCTGGGCGTCAAGCCCCAGCCGCGGGGCCGCGACCGCATTCGGTCGTGGGAGGGCATCCAAGAGGTCTCCACGGTCCAGGACCGCTATTACGACCGGCCCGAACGGCAGTCGCGCGACGCGTTCTACGAGGACTACGCGCATGTGATCGTCGACGAGGCCCAGGACCTCTCGCCCATGCAGTGGCGCATGCTCGGCCGCCGCGGCCGCGGCGCCGGATGGACCATTGTCGGTGACGAGGCCCAGTCGAGCTGGCCCAGGCCGAGGGAGAGCGCCGACGCCCGTCGCCGCGCCGTCCCGAGCGGCCGCCTCCACGAGTTCCACCTCACCAAGAACTACCGGAACTCCAAAGAGGTCTTCGAGTACGCCGCCGAATGGGCCAAGCCGCGGCTGCGCAACATCGACCTCCCCGAGGCCGTCCGCGAGACCGGCGTGCGCGTCGTCGAGAAGACGGTCGCCGCCGATGCGCTCCTGCCGGAGGTGGCGGGCGCGGTCGTGCAGGCGCTGGACGCCGTCGAAGGCACGGTCGGCATCATCGCCCCGTACGACCGCCATGCCGAACTCGACGACATCGTCCACGATGGACGAGTCACCCTGGTGGGTCCCTTGGAGTCCAAGGGCCTCGAGTGGGACGCGGTGATCGCGGTGGACCTCGAAGCCGTCGCCGAATCCCACGGTGCCGGCGTCGCCTACGTGGTGCTGACCCGAGCCACGCAGAGGCTCACGAGGATCGACATTGCATAGCCTCGTCGGACCTTGAGGATTCGGCTGCTTTGGCTCAAAGCCGGCGGCGACGAAGTGGTGGGTTGAGGGTGGGCCTTTCGCCTTGGGCTGGTTGGGGTCCGGGCGGCCTTGGAACGTGAATGCTTTCGCATCGTGTGGGTGATGACAGTCGGGGGCTGTATGGGGGACAATTGAGGTACGTACAGGGACAGGAAACTGGTACAGGTGTCGGGGTAGGTGTAAGCAGACTACGACAAGCCTCTGGCCGATCCGACAAACCGACTTGTTTCGAGGCGACGACCCGGTAAGCCAGGGTGCTCCTCCTCCACTGGAGGCGTCCGATCTCACCCCCGTGCCATCGCCCGCAGCTGTCCGCGCCCCCGACGGGCCGTGACTGGGTGGACGATCCTAGTTGGGATCACCCCAACCAGAAGGCAATGCCGTACACGACGGCACTCGCGATCCGAGCACGACCCGCCAGCGTCAGCGGTGAGGCCACACCGAGCGAATAGAGGACTCGGTACGGCGACACCGCAAGCACGTCCATGGCGAGCACCACCCCGTCCCGGCAGCGCCGCGCCCGCAAGCCCACGCGCCTACGGGACGGACCCCAGGAACGGCAAGCGATCCTCGGGAGGCGAACCCGCCACCGGCATCCACCCGGAAGACCACCGGGCACGCCACCGGCATCCGCCGGGAGGCCGCACCACTTCCTCAGGGACGGCAGGCAATAGCGCCCGTCCCCGGCAGGAACGGCGCGCGGCTAGGCGAAAGCCGAAGGGCCGGAACCGGAAGCCGAAGCAAGGTCAGCAGGGCCAGCAGGGTCAGCGAGGGAAGCAAGCGGAGCAGCGGGAAGGAGGCGACACAGGCGCATGAGGACCACGACCATGCACACGAACACGAACACGAACATGGACATGGACATGGACATGGACACGAGCGCAGCCGAGCCGAACTCGGCGGCTGACGGCTCCCGTGCCGCCGACCGCCCCGCCGCTGCGGCATCAGGCCGGACCCGCCCGGCCCTGCCGGTAGCGACCACCGGCCCGGCTTCGGCGACATACCGCCGGAGCCTCGCCTACCTTTCCCTCGCTGCCGGTTTGCACCTCGCGCCAGAGACGACCCCGGCCCCGGACACGCAGCCCGGCCCCAACCCCACCCGGCCCGACCGGAAGCGACCACCGGCCCCGCCCCGGCGACACACCCCCGGACCACCGCCCGCCGCTCCCTCGCTGCCGGTTTGAAGCTCGATCGAGTTCCCGCCTAGTCCCGGACACCCAACCTCCGGCGCCACCCCCGCGCTTCCGTCGCTGCGAACACGAGGATCGCGGCGATATTGATCAGGGAGGTCATTCGCGGGCCTTGAGGGAGAGGGCCTTGATCGTGCCGAGGGTCAGGAGCAGTTGGGCTGCCGCATAGGTGGCCATCACCGTCTGGTCCTGAAGGGCGAAGTCGATGCCGGCTACGCCCAAGCCCAACACGAGATCCGAGACGACGAAGAACAGGCCCCCGACAGCGGTGAGGCGATTGAGGGCGCTTCCCGCCGCGGCCATCGACACGAGCAGCAGACTGTAGACCGCGATCGGGACGGCCAGGGCGCCGAGCTGGGGCCATAGCAGCACGTTGGCGCCCAACCAGAACGCCAGGTAGCAGCCGGGGGCCGTCCAGTGTTCGCGGAGGATCGGCAACGCGCCCAGGCGGATGAACACGGCGAAGTACGTGATCTGCATGAGGGCGAACAGGCCCATGCCGACCAGGAACGCAGTCGTGCCGTCGACCAGCAGCGCGATGTCGGCCGCGCAGGCGAGCAGGAGGCCCAGCCCGAACAGGCGGGCGTGGCGCAGCCCCGGCGGGGTCGCGACGATCAGGTGGGCGAGGAGCAGGAGCGTCAGCGCGGGCTTGCTCGCCCAGCGAACCGCGTCCGTGCCGAGGGTGATCGCGGCAAGGTCGGCAGCGATGGCGAAGGCGAACGCCCACAGCCAGAGACGCGCGGGCACGCGGACCAGCATCGAGCGGATCACGAGGAGGGGAGGGCTCATGGACGCCAGAGCCTACCAGAATCCCAGTGGGCCACGTCTCAGTTGAGGGTCAGGCCGTTGACGGTCGCAGCCTGGATCAGCCCCTGGCGAACACGTGAGACCTGGCCGGAGGGCGGGGAGGCCTCGTGCGCATCGGGACCTCGCTCGAGTTCTCAGGCCGACTGGAACTGAAACGAGAACGGCTCCGAACAGGCGTCCCGGAAAAAGCGCTGGCCATCTACGAGCCGATCGGCGATGCTGGCGCCGATGGGATACGGAAACTGCTCCAATGACCACTGACGCCGCCGGATGGGAGTGGGACGAGACCCTCTTCGCCGGCAGCGCCGCCCACTACAGCGTCGGCCGAATGCCCTATCCGTCCGCTCTCGCCGCCGCCGTACGCGACGTGCTCGGCCTCGACGGCACCGGTCGGCTGCTCGACGTCGGCTGCGGCCCAGGCTCTCTGACCCTCATGCTCGCTCCGCTGTTCGCCTCCACTGTGGGCGTCGACCCGGATCCGGGCATGCTCGCCGAAGCCGCCCGGCGAGCCGGGGAAGCCGGGCTCACCGACATCGAATGGCTGCAGGCCCGTGCCGAAGCCCTGCCCGAGGACCTGGGCGTCTTCCAAGTCGTCGCCTTCGCGCAGTCCTTCCACTGGATGGACCGCCTCCACGTGGCTGACCGCGTCCGCAAACTGCTCGACCCCGACGGGTACTGGATCCACGTCGGCGCCACTACCCATCGCGGCGCGGACGACACCGAATCCCTCCCGCATCCGGCCCCGCCCTGGGACCGGATCGGCGACCTGGTAGCGGCCTACCTCGGGCCGGTCCGCCGCGCCGGGCAGGGATACCTGCCGGGCGGCACGGCCGGCGGCGAAGAGGACATCATGCGGCAGGCCGGGTACACCAAGATGACCCGCATCCAGGTCGACGACGGCCGCATCTTCGAACGGAACGCCGACTCGATCGTCTCGGCGGTGTTCTCGCTGTCGAGCTCGGCACCCCACCTGTTCGGGGAACGCCTGCCCGCCTTCGAGATCGAACTCCGCGACCTACTGGCCGAATCGGCCCCTGAGGGCCGCTTCTCGGAACGCGAAGTCTCGACCGGAGTCGTCATCTGGCGGCCCTGACGACCGCCGGAGGCCTCGATCGATGCGGTGGCAGTGACTCCCGGCCACGGAGCTGCAGCGTGTGCGCTGTCGAATCGAGGATCGACCTTCGATGTCGGCTCTAGCGGCGGCGCGGCGCGCCGAAACGATCTCGCGCGCCCGAGTCGACTGGGGGACAAGCGGTTTCGCACGTCTTCGCGTGCAGTCGGCGACACTGCTATTCGCCGTTCACGGCCGCTGCCGTGAGGTTCCACAGCGTGATCGCACGGCGCTCGTGCTCGTAGCCGAGGGCCGCGATCGAGGCGGTGTCGATCTTGAACTCGCGTCCGTCACGGGCGGGGCGGCCGAGCCAGCGGGCCGCCGCGACACGGAGGCTGTGGCCGTGCGCGATGAACGCGACGTCGCCGTGCTCGAGGAGCGGTTCGGCCTCGGCGATCGCGCGGTCGAGTCGGGCGGCGACCTCCGCCGCGCTCTCGCCGCCGGGGCCTTTGCCGCCGTCGGTCCAGAGCGACCAGCCCGGGTTGTCGGCCTCGATCTCCTCGCTGGTGCGGCCCTCGTAGTCGCCGTAGCCCCATTCGGCCAGATCGGGGATGACGGCGCCGACCGCGAGCCCCGCCAGGTCGGCGGTGATGAGGGCCCGCTTGCGGGGGCTCGACCAGACCGCGGTGAACTCGCGTCCGGCGAGTAGCGGCGCGAGTGCCTTCGCTTGGGACACACCGTTCTCGGTGAGTTCGAGGTCGGTCACGGACGTATGCCGGCCCGAAGCGGACCAGGTGGTCTCGCCGTGGCGGATGAGCACGATCTCTCCCATGCCGACCACCCTAATCCGGCGGCGGCGAGGGCACGTCCGATCGCCTGAGCGCGGCGGTCAGATCGCGCACGCGAGGAACACGCCCATGTATCCGCGTTCGTCGGTCCAGCAGCGGGTGGTCTCGAAGCCGGTGGCCTGGAGGTGGTTCTCGAGTTCGCCGCGGAGGAACTTGGTGGAGATGCCGGTGTGGATCTCCTCGCCGACGCTGAACGAGACGTCGATCGCGAGGGCCGAGAGGTCCACCTTCATCGGCTTCATTGCCCGCAGGCGCATGTCGATGGTGGCGGTGTCGTTGTCCCACAACGCGATGTGCTCGAAGTTGTCGGGTTCGAAATCGGCGTCCAGGCGATGGTTGAGGACGTACAGGACGTGCCGGTTGAACTCGGCCGTCACCCCGGCCGCGTCGTTGTAGGCCGCGAGGATCACGTCCGGGTCCTTCACGAGGTCGGCGCCGAGCAGGAACCAGTCGCCGGGGCGCAACGCCTCGCGCAGGTCGCGCAGGAACTGGCTGCGCTCCATCCCGGTGAAGTTCCCGAAGGTGCCGCCGAGGAACGCGACGAGCCGCGTGTCGTGGTGGTCGGGCAGGTGAGCGAGATGGCGGGTGAAGTCGCCGACGATCCCGCCGAGGTAAGCGTCCGGGTAGGCCGTGGAGAGCTCCAGCAGCACGTCCCGGACCTCGCCTTCGGCCACGTCGAAAGGCCAGAACGCGTCGAGGCGGCCGGTCCCCGCGAGGGCGCTGAGCAGCGGCCGGATCTTCTCGGCCCGGCCCGCGCCGAGCTCGATCACCGAGACGTCGTCGGCGCCGAGCGCGTCCGCGATCTCCCCGGCCCTGTCGTGGAGGATCGCCCGCTCGCTGCGCGTCTGGTAGTACTCCGGCTGGCGGGTGAGCTCGGCGAAGAGGGTGGAGCCGCGGCCGTCGTAGTGCAGGCGCATCGGCAGGTACTTGGGGTGCGACGTGAGGCCGCGCCGGACGTCGAGGCGGAGCGACGCGTCGAGGTCGGACTCGTCGAGGCAGATCCGCAGTTCGGGAGCAGGCACACCACGATCTTATGTCGACTCGGGGCGTGTTTCACCTCAGTGAACGACGGGCGTCACGGCGCGCCGGGGACGGTGCAGGCCTGGGCGGCGACCTGGCTCGCGTAGCGCAGGGCCGCGCCGACCACGGCCGGGTTGCCCCAGGCCGGGAGACGGTCGAGACGCATCCAGCCCGCGGAGGTGAGCCAGCCGAGCAGGCCCGAGGTGAACGCGTCGCCCGCGCCCACGCGATCCACGACGTCCACGGGTACGGCCGCCATCTCGGTGACGTGGTTGTGGTGGAACGCCACGGACCCGGCGTCGCCGAGGGTCACGACCACCAGGTCAGGGCCCGCTTCGAGCCATTTGCGGGCGATCTCGTCGACGGCGGTGCCCGGGTAGAGGCGGGCGAGGTCGCGTTCTGAGACCCGGACGAGGTTGGACAGGCCGACCAGGCGCTCGGTGCGTTCGACCACCTTCGCCTGGTCGCCCATGGCGCTGAGGCGGATGTTCGGGTCGAACGAGATCGGGACGGCGCGACGGGCGCGGTTCACCCAGTGCTCGATGGCGCGGGCGGAGGGCTCGATGTAGGCGGCGAGGGACCCGAAGTGGACGAGGTCGATCTGGGCCGGGTCGAGCCCGGGCAGGGCACGGCCCTCCCAGGCGAAGTCCGCGGCTCCGGTCGTCCAGTAGTCGTGCTCGGCGCTGCCGTCCTCGTGGACGATCGCGAGGCCGAGGGTGGAGGGCAGGTCGGTGCGGAGCAGCCACTCGCGGCGCACGCCCGCGGCGATGTGGCGGCGCCAGATCTGGCGGCCGAAGTGGTCGCCGCCGACCGCCCCGACGAGCGCGGTCGGGATGCCGCGCCGGGCGAGCGAGACGGCGGTGTTCGCGGGGCCGCCGCCGCAGGTCGGGCGAAGCTGGCCGCCGGGGGCCGGGACGAGGTCGATGATGTTCTCGCCTGCCACGAGGATCAAAGGGAGCTCCTTCCATCGGGCGCGGTTGCCGCTGCGGAGAGGGTATTGCAGAGCGCGGACGGCTCGGAAGTCGGATTCGCGTCGCGGTGGGAGGCGCGTCCGGGTTGCACGCGGGGGCCTGGTGCGCCACGCCGGGGCGGGGTGGTGCGCCTGGCGGAGCGGCGGTCGTTCAGGATGGAGGCATGTCCACCGAACAGGTCAAGGTCGAAGCCGAGGTTGAAGACGGCGCCGTAGCGGCTGCGGCTGCGGGCGGAGCCGAGAACGACGCCGTCGATGAAGCCGTCGCGAACGCCGACGCGGCCAAGTCGGCGCGCCCGAAGCAGCGGCGGATGCGCGACATGGCGATGTCGATGGCGGTGCTGCTGGTGCCGATCGGCCTGTTCTACGTCGGTTGGCAGTGGGTGGCCTCGGACCGGCAGGTGAGCGTGGTCGACACGACCGAGAACCACTCGACGGCGGCGAGCCTCGGCCTGGCGGCGATCGAGCCGGAGCTCTCCGGGGAGTGGAAGGCGATCTCGACCGACCTCGCCGTCGACGGCGAGCAGGTGGTGCTCCGGACCGGCTACTACTCGCCCGAGGGCCATGGCCTCCAGCTTTCCGAGACGAACGGCACGGCCGCCGACGTCAACGAGGACCTGACCGGCGCCGGCACCCCGGTCGAGGCGGCCGGGATCGAATGGGCCGCATACGAATCGGGTGAGAGCAAGACCTGGGTGGCCGAGATCGGCGGCGAGACCTTCGTGCTCAGTGCCGAAGCGGACGGCGCCGGCGAGCTCCCGGAGCTCGCCGAAGGCGTGGCCGAAGCCACGGGCGCTTAGTCTTCGTCGTCCTCGGCTTCGGGCTCCGTTCGGGCCTTGAGCCGCGCCCTCGCGCCCTCGAGGTGCGACTGGCACAGGTCGGCGAGCTTCTCGCCGCGTTCCCAGAGCCGCAGCGACTCCTCGAGCGTGGCCCCGCCCGCCTCGAGCCGTTCGACCGTGGCCACGAGCTCGGCCCGCGCCTCTTCGTAGGTCAGCTGTTCTTCGCTCACTACCCGTCCTCCCTTGTGCGCACGACCGCGGCCCGCAGCGATCCCGCCGCCAGCCGCACTTCGATGGCCTCTCCGGCCGCCGCGGCCTCCCGCAGCACCGCCCCCGACTCGGTGTCGGTGACGATCGCGTAGCCCCGGTCGAGTGTGGACTGCGGCGACAGCGCGCGCAGCCGGGCCCGCAGGTGCTCCAGCTCGTCGGTCGACCGTTCGAGGCGCGAATCCACCCTCGAACGCATACGGTGCGCCAGGTTCGCGACCGCTTCGCTCCGCATCTCGAGCATCGTCTCCGGCCGCGCCAGCACCGGCCGGGCGCGCATCGCCGCCAAGGCGTCCGACTGGTGGGTCAGCATCGCGTTCAGCGCCTGCCGGAGCCGCGTGCGGCAGATGTTCAGGCCGCGCTGCTCCTCTGCGAGGTCGGGGACGACCTTCTTCCCGGCCTCGGTGGGGGTCGAGGCGCGCCAGTCGGCCACGTAGTCGAGGATCGGCGTGTCCGGTTCGTGCCCGATCGCGGAGACCACGGGCGTCACCGCCTCGGCGACCGCCCGGCACAGCGTCTCGTCCGAGAACGGCAGCAGGTCCTCCATCGAACCGCCGCCGCGGGCGATCACGATGACCTCGATGTCGGGGTCCCGGTCGAGTTCGGCCAGCGCCGCGCACACCTCGGTGACCGCGCGCGGGCCCTGGACGGCGACCTCGCGGACCTCGAAGTCCGCGGACGGCAGGCGGGCCTGGGCGTTCTTCAGCACGTCGCGCATCGCGTCGGAGGCGCGGCCGGTGATGAGCCCGATCCGGTACGGCAGGAACGGGAGCGGCTGCTTGCGTTCGGCCGCGAACAGGCCCTCGGCGGCGAGCAGCTTCTTCAGGCGTTCGAGGCGGGCGAGGAGCTCGCCGAGGCCGACCTGCCGGATCTCGCGCACATGCAGCGAGAGCGAGCCGTTCTTGTCCCACCATTGGGCCTGGGCGCGGATCACGACTTGCGCGCCGTCCCGCAGCGGCGGGTCGCAGGCGGCGACGGCCCCGGTGAAGTCGACGACCCGCATCGAGACCTCGGCGGACGGGTCGCGGAGGGTCAGGTAGACAGTGCGGCCGCGGTGGCTGATCTCGGTGATCTGGCCCTCAGTCCAGACTTCGCCGAGGCGCGCGAGCCAGTCGCCGATCTTCTTCGAGACGACCCGCAGGGGCCACGGGTTCTCGGCGCTCATCGGCGCGCCCGGGCCGGTGGCGGGGCCCGGTTGCGCAGAGGAACTGCGGTCGGAGGTGCTGCCGGTGGCGCTGCTCGCTGCGTCGGTCACATGGCCAGACTAACTGCAGGGTGTGACGAAACCGGGCGGCCGGATACCATCGAGGCGTGGCAGACCCGAAGCGAGTGTTGTTGGCCAAGCCGCGCGGGTACTGCGCGGGTGTGGACCGGGCCGTGGTGACCGTCGAGAAGGCGCTGGAGCTCTACGGCGCTCCGGTTTACGTGCGCAAGGAGATCGTGCACAACCGGCATGTCGTGGAGACGCTCGCCGGCAAGGGCGCGGTCTTCGTGGAGGAGAACGAGGAGGTGCCGCCGGGGTCGGTGGTGGTCTTCTCGGCGCACGGCGTGGCACCCGAGGTGCACGACCAGGCCGCCGAGCGCGGTTTGAAGGCGATCGACGCGACCTGTCCTCTCGTGACCAAGGTGCACAAGGAGGCGCGGCGGTACGCGGAGGAGGATTTCGACATCCTGCTGATCGGCCATGACGGTCACGAGGAGGTGATCGGCACCTCCGGTGAGGCCCCCGAGCACATCCAGCTCGTCGACGGGCCGGATTCGGTCGACGGGATCACGATCCGCGACCCCGAGAAGGTGGTGTGGCTCTCGCAGACCACGCTTTCGGTGGACGAGACCATGGAGACGGTCGACCGGCTCAAGAAGCGCCTGCCGATGCTCCAGAACCCGCCGAGCGACGACATCTGCTACGCGACCCAGAATCGTCAGCAGGTGGTCAAGGACATCGCGGCCGATTGCGACGTCATGCTCGTGGTCGGTTCGAAGAACTCCTCGAACTCGGTGCGTCTGGTCGAGGTCGCCGTGCAGCACGGCGCGAAGACCGGGCACCTGATCGACTTCGCGCACGAGATCGACGAGGCCTGGCTCGAGGGAGCGTCCACTGTGGGCTTGTCTTCCGGCGCGTCGGTGCCCGACAACCTGGTGCAGGACGTGCTCGCCCACCTGGCCGAGCGCGGTTTCACGAGCGTGGAGGAGTTCGAGCCGGTGACCGAGAAGATCGCCTTCTCCCTCCCGCGCGAACTCGCCAAGGACCTCAAGGCCGCCGGTCGCATCTAGGCGGTGACCCCTTTCGGGTGACAACGTTCCTTACGACGGTAAGAACGGCGGTGTTCTGTCGGACCCGCGCGTCACGCTTGTGCAGGGGACGCCCCCCTGGGAGGGCGGGGAACTGCCCGGGGGCATCGGGCTAGGGGCGCACGTCCTCGGACGCGTCCCAACTCGGCTTCCGCGTAGGCGTGATCACCGGGGCCGGGGACTCCGGCGGGCCGCCCGCGACCTCCAGCTCGCTGAAACGCCTCGCGGTCACCAGCAGCCGCGACTCGACGCTCGCGACCGCCGCGTTGTACGAACCGACCGCCGCCTCCAGCGACGAGCCGAGGCGGGAGAAGTGACCGGCGACCGCACCCAACCTTTCGTGCAGCTCGCGGCCGAGCTTGTGCACCTCCTTGGCGTGCAACGCCAAAGCCTCCTGCCGCCACGTGTGCGCCACCGTCCGCAGCAGCGCCATCAGCGTCGCGGGCGAGGCGATCACCACACCGCGTGCGAACGCGTCCTCCAGGAGCGCGGGATCGCCCCGCAGCGCCGCGTCCAGAAATGAGTCGGCGGGCACGAACAGCACCACCATCTCCGGCGTGTCCTCGAACGCCCGCCAGTACTCCTTGCCCGCCAAGGACTCCACATGCCGCCGAAGGTGCTTCGCGTGCACCCGCAGGAGCTGGTCCCGGCCCGCCTCGTCCTCTGACTCCAAGGCCTGCAGATAGGACTGGAGCGGCGCCTTCGCGTCCACGACGAGCGTCCGGCCGCCCGAGAGGCGCACCACCAGGTCGGGACGTACACCGCGCCCGTCGACGAGCCCCGCTTGCTGCTCGGAGAAGTCGCAGTGCTCGACCATTCCTGCCGCTTCCACGATCCGCCGCAGCTGCACCTCGCCCCACTGACCGCGCACCTGCGGCGACCGCAGCGCCCCCAGCAGCCGCCCGGTCTGCTCCCGCAGATCCTCCGAGGTCTCCGCGACTCCCGAGAGCTGGATCCGCAACTGCGCGTACGCGTCCACCCGGGCGCGCTCCACGTCGCCGAGCCGCGACTCATAGCGCGCCAGCGTCTCCGCGATCGGCGCGAGCACCTGGCCCACGGCCTGCCGCGAGTGGTCCGTCGCCTCGTACGCGACCGCTTTCAACGTCGACTCGAGCCGCTGCTCGTTGTCCGACGCGGCCTCGAGGCGCGCCGTGGCCGCCGCCAACTCGGCCGCCTGCCGCGACCGGCCCGCGAACCAGCCGCCGAAACCGCCCGCCGCCAGGCACACCACCGCCAATAGGACCCACGTCATACGGGCCAGTCTAGGCGGGGACGCCCGGGTACAGTCGGTGCATGGAGCTGTGGTTGACCCTGCTGGTAGTCGCGATCCTCGTCATCTTCTTCGTGGTGCAGTCCAATAAGAAGCGAGCGCAAGCCGAACTCGCGGACGCCGAAGCCGAGGCGAGGCGCCTCTACGAGCGCCTCGGCGGCCAGACCATGAACCTCGTCGCCCCGGGCGACAACCTCCCCGCGGGCCAGGCCCTCGCCGACGCCGGCGAGCGCTACACGGCCGCGGGCTCCCAGCTCGAATCGGCGCGCACGATCAACCAGTACCGGCTCGTCGCCGAGACCTCCATCGAAGGCCTGCTCTACGTGCGGGCCGCCCGCACCGCGATGGGCATCGACCCCGGGCCCGAGGTGCCGTCGCTGGTCGGCAAGCGCCGCACCGGCGCGCTCACCGAGTCCGTCAGCGCCGAGGTCGAGGGCCGCACCTACACCGGCTCCCCCGACCCGAGCGACGAGAACCGCCACTACTACCCGGGCGGCCGCGTCGACGGCCGTCCCGTACCCGCCGGCTGGTACAACACGCCCTGGTGGCAGCCCGCGCTCGCGGGCGCGGCCGGCGTGTTCGTCGGCATGATGGTCTTCGACGCGATGATCGCCCCCGCCTATGCGATGGGCGCGATCGAAGGCGGCGACTACAGCGGCGACGAGACCGGCGGCGATGCCGGTGACGCGGGCGCCGACGGCGCCGACGGCGGGGACGCCGGAGACGCCGGCGGCGATTTCGGAGGCGGCGATTTCGGCGGGGACTTCGGCGGAGGCGACTTCGGCGGCTTCGAGTAACCGCATTGCGACCACGAAGGCCCTTGCCGCTCAGCGGCGGGGGCCTTTTCACATGTTCTGCACCTGGCGGCGCACCGCTTCTGCGGCCCTGAAAGCAGGTCCGGCACACCGATGCGGCCCCGCCGCATCACGGCAGGGCCCGTTCGAGCGCCGGTCGGCTACGCGGCGCCGCACCACTGCTTCGACTCCCAGGAGACGAGCAGGACGATGATGACGATGTTGAGCCCCAAGCCGATCACCGCGGAGGCGTCGCCGGTGAGCAGGTTGACGGCCTGTCCCGCGACCCCGATCGCGCACAGCACGATCGCCGTGATCCGCGCCCAGTTCTGGCGTTTCTGGATCGCGATCGCGCAGACCGCGTTGAGCAGCGCGCCGCCGAGCACCAGTGCGAAGAGGAGCGTGACGATCGCCGTATCGGGGCCGCTGACGGAGCCAAGCGCCCTCATCGCGATGAGGCCGAGGACGGCGCCGAGCGCCGCGCCGATCCACAGGATGATCACCGCGGCCCTGGTCTTGCCGGGCATCTCGTAAGGGGGTGAAGCAGGAAGGGACATGGGTCCTCCTTGGGTCGAGGCGGATCCCGTTGTGTCCCATGCTAGTGACCGTACGCAATCGCCGCTGCGCACGCGTCCGCGACGGTGGCCGGAGGCAGGCGGGGCTCCCGCCGCGGCCGCGGCGGGAGCCCCCTCCCCTTCGGTCGTGCCCTTTATCCGTTCGGCGCGATGACGTCGAAGCCGCCTACGCCCGCAGCCGTCTGCGAGGCGTAGATCAGGTCGTCGACGGTGATCGTGTACGTCTTGGCGCTGGCCGAGTCCCAGACCTGGAACGCGGTCACGGGCCAGTTGGTGTTGGTGCCCGACGCGTTATAGCTCGCCGAGTAGCCGTAGATCATCATGTAGTGGCGCACCGAGGTGTCCGCCGTGGGATCGCCCCACGGCAGGTACCCGTACTGGACCAGTGTCGAGGACGGCTGACCGTTGTCCAGGTGCTCCCTGATCCGCTCGACCTGGAGCTCCATCGAGGTGCCCGAGGTCGATGCCGAGTACCAGTCGTAGAACGAGTACCCCAGCCCGGTCGGCACGAACGCGTTCCAGCCCGAGGCCATGTCCCCCGGGTAGGTGAACCCGTAGGTGTCGGTCTTCATCTGGTCGGCGATCGACGACTGGCTGGGGGCGCTGCTGGCCCGCATGGTCATCGCCGCGGACTTCACGGTCGCGGGACCGCAGTAGGTCGAGGTCTCCTGCCGGTACCCGACCATCGGCAGGCCGGTCACGCGCAGCTCGTTCTGGTCCTCGCCGTTGATCGTGACGGTGGCGTCGAGGACGCTCGCGCCCCGGTCGGCCACGTCGAGCCATTCCGTATAGCAGTCGCGCCGCTTCCCGTCGGCCAGCAGCGAGGACACGCATCTGCCGTCACCCCAGCCGTTCCCCGGGACGTACAAGTCCACCGCCGCTTGCACGGCGCCGTGCGAGGGGCTGCTCGAATTGTCGTCGTAGACGACCGACAGGCGTCCCCGGTACCGCGTGTTGTTGTAGGCGCCGTAGGTCGACGAAGGCGTGGTGACCCAGCCTTCGAGGCACAGCTGGTACTGCATCCCGGAGGCCGACTTGACGCCGGTGCAGATGTCGTTGTCGGAGGCGTTGCCGAAGTCCGACTCGTCGACGAGCGAAGAGCCGCTGGTCCAGTTCGTGTTCGCGTCGGCGACCGGCGAGACCACGGCGTAGATGTTGTTGTAGCTGTGGACCGGACCCGGGTTGTGCGGGTCCATGTTGGTCACCATCGTGACCTTGTTCCCGTAGTTCCCCTCGATGGTGGTGATGTTCCCGGTCACCGGGTCCACGTCCACGACGACGCCGATGTGGTCGGAGTCGTAGTAGCTCGTGCCGTAGATGACCACGTCGCCTGGTTCGATGTTCGACTTCGAGGTCATCAACCCGCGGTTCTTGCCCCAGGTCTCGAACGTGCCCGAGTACGGGAAGTACACGTCGATCCCGGCCTGCTGCCAGGTCCAGGACGCGAACATCGAGCACCACGGGTCGCCGCATTTGACGCCGCCGTTGCCGTAAGGGTTGCAGTTGTCGCCCCATTCCTGGGTCCCCAGCTGCGAATACGCGGCGTTGACGATGCGGTCGCGCACTTCGGAAGTGGGGACCGACCCGGTCGCCGGGTTCGACGGCACCGTCGGGTTGCCCGAGCCTCCGCTGGGTTTCGGATCGGAGTCGCACCGGTTCATGATGATGTCGGTGGAGCCGGTCGAGACGTAGTAGTCGGCGATCCACAGACCGTCCGACGTGTAGTCCCACACCGCGTAGCCGCCGTAGTTGAACTCGCCGTAGGCCTGGCAGGTGATGGTCACATAGGATCCCGCCGGGTACTTGTCGAGCACGTAGGTGCTCGTCAGGCTCTTGCCGTTGTACCCGTTGAGGGTCTCCTTGACCAGGAAGCGGTTCCCGCTCCCCGAGGGGCTGTCGCCGTCGCAGGAGGTCATGACCATCGAGGACGACCCCGTGACGACGTAGTAGTCCGGGATCCACAGGCCGTCGCTGGTGAGGTCCCAGATCGCCGAGCCGCCGTAGTTCACCTCGCCGTAGGCCTGGCACATGATCGTGACGTACGAGCCCTCGGTGTACTTGTCCCAGACGTTCCCCGACGACAGCGACTTCTCGTAGTAGCCGTTCAGGTTCGTGCGGATCTTGAACTGCGTCCCGGAGCCGCCGCCGGAGCCGCCGCCGATCCCGATCGAGGAGCACAGCGGCACGCCGGAGATCCGGCCGTCGATGCCGGTGGTGACGTACGCGTCGGGCACCCAGTACCCGTCGGTCGTGTAGTCCCACAGGGTCGAGCCGCCGGTGCTGACGCCGGTGTCCTGGCAGCGGATGTACAGCGATGAACCGTCGGGATAGGCGTCGACGCGCACGCGGTCGTCCGGGTCGGGGCTGCCGCGCCCGTCGAGGGCGAACTTCACCGGGTACGGCCCGGAGTTCGCGCCCGTGCCGGACGGGGTGCCGTTGATGCCGATCGAGATGCAGCGCGGCGCGCCGTCGATCATGCCGGAGGTCCCGGTGGTGACGTACGCGTCGGGCACCCAGTACCCGTCGGTGGTGTAGATCCACAGCGTGGACCCGCCGGCGCTCAGGCCGTAGTCCTGGCACTTGACGTACAGGTTGGCGCCGCTCAGGTAGGCGTCGGTCTTCACCCGGTCGTCCGGGTCCATCGACCCGCGACCGTCGATCGCGGTGCTCGCCTTGTACGGGCCGGCGCTGAAGCCGACGCCCGCGGGGGTTCCGTCGATGCCGAGGTCTGAGCACAGCGGCACGCCCGGGACGCGGCCGCTGTGGCCCGTGGTCAAGTAGGCGTCGGGGATCCACCAGTTCGCGGCGGTGTAGTCCCACAGGGTGGAGCCGCCGGCGGCCATGCCCCAGTCCTGGCACTGGATGTAGACGCCTTGACCGGCGGTGTACCAGTCGGTGGCGGTGCGGTCGTTGGGGTCCATGGACCCGCGCGCATCGATGTTGACCTTGGCGGTGTACGGGCCGTAGGTCGCCGCTTGCGCCGGTGAGGCCGCGGCGATGACTCCCGCCATCGCCGCGACGAGTGCGGCGAGCAGCAGGGTCATCCTTCTTCTGAAATTGGACACACTGTCTCCTGACAGCGAGGGCCGGGGGAGGGGAGGCCCCGGCGGCTGATGGGGGGATGGGGATCGGGGGTCACGGGGTCGGGGCCGTGGGGCGGCCCAAGTGGACGATAACGGGCCGATCATACGGCAAGTGGTGTCATGCGGTAAAGAATCTGAAACGTGAACAAGGCGTGACGCACTGCGCCACGCCTTGCCTTCCGTCACCGTCCTACCGCCGTGTTCTCACCACTCGGCGAACGAACCGTCCTTGAGGCGCCAGATCTCGTTGCGCCAGCGGTGGGGGTCCTCGGCGGCCTTGCGGACCGCCGCCTCGTCGATGTCGATGCCCAGGCCGGGACCGGTCGGACGCTGCACGTAGCCGTCCGTGAACGCGAAGACCGCCGGGTCGACCAGGTAGTCGAGGAGATCGTTGCCCTCGTTGTAGTGGATGCCGAGGCTCTGCTCCTGGATGAGGAAGTTCGGCGACGCGAAGTCCACCTGCAGGCTCGCCGCGAGCGCGATCGGCCCCAGCGGGCAGTGCGGGGCCAGCGCGACGTCGTAGGCCTCGGCCATGGCCGCGATGCGGCGGACCTCGGAGATGCCGCCCGCGTGGGAGAGGTCGGGCTGCGCGACCGCGATGCCGGTGGAGAGGACGTCGCGGTAGTCCCAGCGGGAGTAGAGCCGCTCGCCGGTGGCGATCGGGATCGACGTGCCCGCGGTGACCCGTGCCAGGTCGCGCGAGAACTCCGGCAGCACCGTCTCCTCGACGAACAGGGGGAACAGCGGCTCCAGCAGGGGCAGTACGCGGCGGGCCATGGCGGTCGAGAAGCGGCCGTGGAAGTCGATCGCGAAGTCGAAGTCGTCGCCCACCGCCGAGCGCAGTTCCGTGAACTGGTCGACGATCCGGTGCACTTGTGCGGCGGTCTCGATCGGCCCGAGCTGGGCCGAGCCGTTGCATTTGACGGCGTCGAAGCCGTTCGCCTTGGCGCGCAGGGCGTCTTCGGCGAGGGCTTGGGCGGAGTCCCCGCCGATCCAGGTGTACACGCGGGCCTTGTCGCGCACGGCGCCGCCGAGGAGTTCGTACACGGGCACGCCGAGGGCCTTGCCCTTGAGGTCCCACAGGGCCTGGTCGATCCCCGCGACGGCGCTGGAGAGCACGGGTCCGCCGCGGTAGAAGCCGCCCTTGGTCATGACCTGCCAGTGGTCCTCGATGCGCGAGGCGTCGGCGCCGATGAGCCGGTCCGCGAGCGCTTCGACGACGCCGGCGACCGCTTCGGCGCGGCCCTCGACGATCGGTTCGCCCCAGCCGACGAGGCCGTCGTCGGTTTCGATGCGGACGAAGAGCCACCGGGGCCGGACGAAGAAGGTCTCGATTCTGGCGATGTTCAAGGGAACCTCTATCTCTTGTGGAGCTTGAGCGTCAGGCGAGTCTGACGAGACGGCCGCCGTCGACGGGGAGTTCGGCCCCGGTGATGTAGCCCGCCTCGTCGGAGGCGAGGAAGGCGATCGCGGCGGCGACCTCTTCGGGCCTTCCGAGTCGCCCGGCGAGCGTCCGCCCGGCCTCTTCGGCCTGCCCCGCGGGGGGTACGGGGTCCCATTGCCGGGTGCGGATGGGGCCGGGCGCGACGGCGTTGACGCGCACGGCGGGGGCGTATTCGACGGCGAGCTGGCGCACCAGCGCGCTGAGGCCGCCTTTGGCGGCGGCGTAGGCGGTGAACCCGGGCATGGACGCGTGCGCGTGGACCGAGGAGACGGCGACGACCGAACCGCATGCGGCCGTGAGGGGTTGGGCGAGCGAGGCGACGCCGAGGTAGGTGGCCTTGAGGGTCACGTCGAGCACGAGGCCCCAGTCGGCCTCGGGCAGTTCGTGGGCCGCGCCGAAGCGGAGCGTGTACGCGTTCGACACGAGGGTGTCGACGTGCCCCTGCTCGTCCATCACGCGCGCGGCGAGGTCGTTCCAGTGCGCCGACGCCGCGACGTCGCAGTGGGCGAAGTGGACGGTGCCCTCGGTCTCGGCGACGACGCGAGCTCCGGCTTCGCCGTCGATGTCGGCGAGGTACACGACCGCGCCCTCGTTCGCGAGGCGCTGCACGGTGGCGGCCCCGATGCCCATGGCGCCGCCGGTGACGACAGCGACTTTGCCCTCGAATCGATTCATCCGGCGACCCTACCGCCCGTCCGCGGCGGGCTTGGCGCGCTGGCGGATGGGCACTGCGGGTTCGGTGAGGTCGACGAGCGCGGAGGCGAGGCCGGGCCTTTCGCGCAGGATGAGGGCCGCGCCGCCGACGGCTCCGGCGCGGGCGCCGAGGTCGAGGGCGGCGGGGACGACGTCGACGTCGCGCACCAGGGTGAGCGCGTACCGGCGGAGCGCGGTGCGCAGCGGGTCGAGGAGGACTTCGCCGGCGCGGGCGAGTTCGCCGCCGACGACGATGCGTTCGGGGTTGAGCAGGTTGCAGAGGCTGGCGAGGACGCGGCCGGTCATCTGGCCGACGTCGGCGAGGACGCCTTCGCAGGCGCGGTCGCCCGCGGCGGCGGCGGCGAGTACGTCTTCCACGGTCGCTTTGGCGCCCAAGTGGGGTCGCAGCGCCGCCAGGACGGCGGGGATGCCGGCGTGGAGGACGAGGCAGCCGCGGTTCCCGCACGGGCAGGCCGGGCCGTCCACATTGATCGAGGTGTGGCCGAGTTCCCCGGCGGCGCCCACCGCGCCGCGGAAGACTCTGCCGTCGAGGATGAGTCCGGCCGCGATGCCGTTCGAGAGGCCGACGTACATGAGGTCGCGGACGCCTCGGCCCGCGCCGCTGTAGGCCTCGGCCACCGCTTCGAGCCGCGTGTTGTTCTCGATCGCCACGGGCAGTTGGAGTCGCTGGGCGAACTCGTCGGCGGCGTGCACATGGGACCAGGGCTGGTCGGGCAGCGAGGTGGAGACGATGCCGGTGGCCTTCTCGATGGGGCCGGGCAGGCCGACGCCCGCGCCCACGATCCTGCCGCGGTCGAGTCCGTGCTCGTCGATGAGGCGTTCGAGCAGGTCGGCGGCGACGTCGATGCGTTCGGCCCAGCCGAGCTCGGGGTCCACGGCGCGGCCGGCGCCCGCGATCTCGTTGTGCGCCAAGTCGGAGAGGTGCACCCAGACGTGGTCGAAGGTGAAGTCGAGGCCGAGCGCGACGGCGGCGCCAGGACTGATCGCGAGGGTCTCCTTCGCGCGGCCGTCCCCGTCGGGGTCGCCGTCCCGCTCGATCACGAGACCGCGGGATATCAATTCGGTGACGATGGTCGACACGGTCGTGCGCGACAGGTCGGCGCGGCGGGCGAGCTCGGCGCGGTGCGTGGGTCCCTTGCGCAGCAAGAGGGTCAGCAGCCGTTCCTGGTTCGCCCGGCGCAGTGACTGGAGGGATCCGCTCTTCGTCCGGGGCATTGGCCGATCATACAGCCCGCTCATAAATCTTTGTCAAGACTATTGACGTACTTAAGCGAGCAGAGCTAGCCTTCGTCAACAGAGTTTCGTACCCCTTCCCTGAAAGGCCAAAACCCATGCGTGGATCCCTCGGGACGCCGGTGTCCCGTCGAAGCTTGATGCGCGGCACCGCCGCAGGTGCCGCTGCGGCGGCCACTGCCGGAGCCCTCTCTGCCTGCGCCCCTTCGGCAGGGGGCGGAGCCGGCGGAAAGACGACGCTGACGATCATGGCCCCGGAAAACGAGTTCAGCCCGGAATTCCTCAAGACCGCCGAAGAGCGGCTCGACGTCAAGATCAAGCGCGTCGAGGTCGACACCACCAAGCTGACCGCCATGCTCGCCAGCGGCACCGCACCCGACCTGGTCCGCGGCCTCGGCGCCGTCGAGACGCCCTACATCGTCGGCCGCGACCTGGCGCTCCCCCTCGACGACTACTTCGCCAAGAGCGAACTGCTCAAAGAGGACGACATCGACCCCGTCAACGACGTGTGGCGCTACGACGGCTCCGTCCAGGGCCAGGGCCCGCGCTACGGCATGGCGAAGGACTACTCCCAGGACGCCATGTTCTGGTACAACACCGCCCTGTTCGACGCGGCCGGCGTCGCCCACCCCTCCGAGACCGAGCCGGTCACCTACGACCAGTGGCTCGAGATGGGCAAGGAGCTCACCCAGAAGGACGGCGACACCACCACCGTCTACGGTCTCTCGGCCGGCGGCCTCGGCCTGTTCATCAGCCTCGCCAACATGACCGCCTCCGCCGGCGGCAGCCTGCTCTCCGAGGACCTCGGCACCGTCGACTTCTCCTCGCCCGAGGGGCAGAAGGCCCTCCAGTGGTTCCTCGACTACGCCCGCGCCAAGGTCGGATTCAGCCCCGTCGAGCCCAACCCCGACGGCTGGGACTGGCCGCCCTACCAGACCGGCCGCCTGGCGCAGTCCTGGTCCGGCTACTGGTTCGGCGGCGCGATCGCGGCCGAGGCCGGACTCGCCGAGACCTCCCGACTCGCCCCCGCCCCGACGATGGGCGGCGAGCGCATCAGCCCCTGCTTCGGCGCCACCGGCTACTGGATCCCCAAGGCCTCCAAGCACCAGGACGAGGCCTGGCAGGTCTTCGAGTGGTTCATGGGCGGCGACCCCGCCAAAGAGCGCGCGGCCGGCGGCTGGGGCATGCCGAGCCTGCTGTCGCTCCGTGCGGACCTGCCGGTCGGCACGCCCGCCCAGGAACAGGCCCTCGCCGCCGTAGAGGCCGAGTCCGACTACTTCAAGGTCCTGTCGTTCTCCCCGTACGTCAAGGTCGAGGCGCTCGACGCCGTGCTCAACCAGTACCTGCCCGACGCGATCAACGAGGACGTCTCCGCAGGGGCGCTGGCCGACACGCTCAACACCGACATGCAGGCGCTCCTGGACGACGGCAAGGAGCTGGTGCTGTGACCGCAACGCTCCACGCGTCGCGTGAGACTCCCCCTGCGGTGCCGGCCCGACCCCGCCGCAGGCGGGGTCGGGCCGGGCAGCGAACCCGGACGTTCTACCTGTTCGTCGGGCCCTGGATCGCCGGGTTCGTGCTGCTGACGCTGTTCCCGCTCGGCTACGCGTTCTGGATGAGCCTCACCAACACCGACGGGCTCTCCCCGAACTGGTCGTATGTGGGCTTCGACAACTACCTGCGGGTCTTCCAGGACACGCAGACGATCGAATCCCTGGGCCGCACCGGGATCTTCATGCTCGCCACCGTGCCCACCGGCGTCGCCGCGGGCCTGGTGATGGCGGTCATGCTCAACCGCGACTTCCGGGGTCGGACGCTGTTCCGCGCCCTGTTCTACCTGCCGGCCGTGGTGCCCGGCGTTGCCGCGGCGCTGACCTTCAAGATCATCTTCGACCGGAACGCCGGTGCGGCCAACGCCCTGGTCGGCGCCGCCGGAGGCGAGCCGATTTCGTGGCTGGCCGATCCGTACACCCGCTTCGTGCTGATCCTGATGATCCTGTGGGGCGTCGGCGGCTCGATGATCATCTCCCTCGCCGCTCTGCAGGACGTGCCCAGGGAACTGCTTGAAGCAGCCAGAGTGGACGGCGCCGGTCCGGTCTACTCGTTCTTCAAGATCACGCTGCCGATCCTCAGCCCCATCATCTTCTTCCAGGTGGTCACGGGCGTCATCGGCTCGCTCCAGGTGTTCGTCCCCTCGCTGCTGCTCGCGCCGGTCAACGGCCCTGCGGCCGTCACGGCCGTGCCCGAGGGCAACTACCTCTTCATGGTGCACGTCTACGCCGAGTACTTCGCCAAGAGCCACTTCGGATACGCCTCGGCACTGCTGTGGGTGCTGTTCCTGTTCGTCCTGCTCATCACCGGCGTGGTCTTCAAGATCGGCAGCAAGGCGGTCTTCTACGGCGGCGTCGACCCCACCGAAGGGAAGGAGGGCTGATGAACGTGAACCTCGCGCGCCGGGCCCGCTTCACGGCCCTGTACCTTTCGCTGATCACGCTCGCGGTGATCTTCTCCGGTCCGCTCGGCTGGCTCATCCTCACCTCCTTGAAGGCCCCGAACGAACTGTCGGTCTTCCCGATCCAGTTGTTCCCCGCGACACCGCAGTGGCACAACTACCTCGATGCCCTGACGTTCATCGACTTCCTCGGCTACGCGCGCAACTCGCTGATCCTCGCCACGATCTCGTCGGTGCTGACGACCATCTCGTCGGCGTGGATGGCGTACGGGTTCGCCCGCCTCTCCGCACCCGGCAAGAAATTCTGGTTCGGCCTGCTGATCTCGACGATGATGATGCCCGGCATCATCACCCTCATCCCGACCTACCTGATGTTCGCCAAACTCGGCTTCGTGGACACCTACATTCCGTGGATCCTGTGGGGCCTGTGCGGCGCCGCCTTCATGGTCTTCCTGTTCCGCCAGTTCTTCGCGGGCATCCCGAAGGAGCTCGAGGAGGCGGCGATCCTCGACGGGTGCGGCCACGTGCGGATCTTCTGGAAGATCTTCATCCCGCAATCCGGGCCGATCCTGGCGGCGTGCATGGTGCTGACCTTCACCGCGTCCTGGGGCGACTTCATCGCCCCGAGCCTCCTGCTGAGCGATGACACGACGACCCTGGCCGTGGCGATGACCGCCGGGTACGTCAACGAGAAGGGCTTCCCGGTGCAGAACCTGCTCGCCGCGGGCAGCACCATGTTCATCCTGCCCGTGCTGCTGATGTTCCTGTTCTTCCAGCGGTTCTTCGTGCAGGGGTTCTCGACCTCAGGTTTGAAGTAGCGAGTTTCCGGCGCCCCGACTTCGTCTCGGCGGGGCGCCGGTTCACTACCGGGGCGGTGGACCGAAAGCCGGGTCAAGACCACGGTCCGCCGCCCCTCGCTTTCGTCTGGGCGGCTTCGACTTCCACGCAGTTTGTTGCGCCACTGACGGTCGAGCCGGGCCTGCGGCTCAAGGTGTATCCCCAGGCACACGCACGCGCATCGGCTTGCCGGTCGCCGTGGCCCCGGTCAAGGCGGCAGCGACGAGAGGAGTCTGGGCGGTCGGGGTCGGTCTGTCGGCCCGGGGGACCGTCGGGGTCGGGCGGCCTCAGTCGCGGTCGGTCCGACGAAGCATTGGTCACTCTGCGGGGCATGGGGAAAGGCCTGGATCCATAAGGAGTCCAGGCCTGAGCGCCTTGTGTCCGTCGGCCCTGCCTGCTTTCACCTGGGCCTTGGTGTGCCGCGCTTCGTGCAGTTCCCCGCCGGGATTGCGGCCCCGGCGGGCGTCCTCAAAAGGGAATGAATGCTTCGGCTGAGTCGCGTTCACCGTAGATCGGCGGCGGGTCGGTGACCGGAACCTGGTAGTTCCTCATGTGGTTCTCGGCTTCGTCATCGTCGAACCCGAGCTTGGCGGTCGTACCTTGGTAGCCGCGGCGGTTGATGCCGTGCTCGAAGTAGTCGCGGGCCTCCTCGACCTGCTCGGCGATCCATTCCAGGTCCGGGGTCATCGCCTCCGACCATTCGAACGGATAGAGACCGGTCGGGAAGAAATCCTTCTCCTGGCCCTTGAACAGGTCGTCCATGTCGGCCTCGGTGCGCCAGTCGCTGCATCCGCACGTCTCCGCGGTACCTGTCGTGTCACTCTCGTGGGGCATGCCCTCACTGGTCCGGCCGCAAGGGGCGACGGTTCGGTGTGCGCAGCCTGCCTCGTGGTGGACGATCATCGCCTCCCCGGGGCCGGTCTTGGTGACAGTCCAGCCCCTGGTGTGGATGCGCCCGTGGTGGAACCGGCACAAGAGGATCAGGTTCTCGGCGACCGTTTCGCCGCCATCCGCCCAATGGGACAAATGGTGCGCCTCGCACCATGCGACCGGGCGACCGCACCCGTGCCAAGCGCAACCCTCAGGTTGCTCAAGTTCGAGCTTCCTGCGCAGCGCCGTATTCGGGACCCTGAGCGCCCGGCCGAGTTCGATCGCCTCTCCGGTGGCGTAGTTGAACACCGAGGGAATGACCAGGCCCTCGCAGGCGAGCAGTCGCGCCCTCGCGAGGCTGACGGGGCGGCCTTCCAGGAGCGGCACCCGTCCGGTGTCCTTGCCCTGCAGAGTCTCGACATCGACCGTGAGGTTCAGAGTGGCGGTGTGGCCGTGGCGGGTCGCCGCTTCGGGAGAAGCCCCATAGCCGGCCACGAGCTGGTGGAGCGCTTCGGCATTGCGAGTCACCTGCGGAGGTAGAACCCCGTAGGCGTCGACCTCGTCCTTGCGGGGAGGGGGGACGGCGGTCTTGAGGTACTTGTCCAGGAGCATCCCGGTGGTGGAGGAGAGCACGCCCGAGAGGGTCCACATGCCGCCCTCGAACTCCTCGCGCAACTCGAGCCGCTGCAGCGATGCCTCCCCCAGCCCGTCGAGGAGTTCCGCCTCATCGGCGAGGTTCGCGTGAAGCTCCTTCAGATGGCGCGCGAGGTCCTTGAACGGGGCATGCGCGGCGTACTCGGCCACCAGCGCTTCAGGGGTCGCGCATTCCCTCTCGGCATCGAACGGGGAGCTCACCGGGGCCCTGAACGGGGTGCGGGAGAACAGGGCCGCCGCGGTGGTGGCGTTCAAGCGATTCATGGCGTAGGCGACCTGGTCGATCCGGGCGTACCCGGTCAGGGCCGCCTCAGCGAGGACACCGAACTTCTTGGCGAGCTTCGCGATGGAGGCGATGTTCCCGGCGGTCTGAAAGGTGAAGTCGAACTCGGAGACCAGCCAGTCCCGCTGGGCTGAGAAGCCGTCGGCGTCACGGTGCACGTTCCGTTCGAAGGCGTCCAAGACGATCTTGAGTGCAATGGCATTGTGGGCGTTGATCATCGCCGCTGCATCATCGAGGAGCATCCTGGTGGCCTGGGTCTTGGCGCGCTGCTCTGCACGGGCCTGGGGAGTAGTGGGGCTGGTGCGTCGGGCCACTGGATTTCACCGCCTCGCCATGCTCGAATATCTGTCTGTTTTTCGTCTCCTTGTACTGATTCAAGTATGGCTTGGTATCGGTGGGTTGCCATCACCTGAAAGGGTGAATTATCCATTGAGGAGTATCAATCTCTTCGATCAACTGCACTGGGGCGCAATGAACCCCGCTGCATCGAGCCTTGGCAGGGCGACTTCAGGCGACCCGGCGGCCGCACCCGACCGCCACCCTCATCCGACCTATTCGTCGCCGCCTCACGACCGCTTCCTCAGTGTCGCGGGCAGCCGAAATCGGAGCGCGCGTGGACACGCGTGTATTCGGGGAGTCCTGCATGAAATCCCGTTCTCCTTGAATGTGCCGGGCCCGCACTATGCCCGAAGGCACTGGGGGTCCGCACCCGGGACACGCGGACCGGCACCCGCGCGAAAAGTTGGGTGGGGCAAGGACAAGGCGCGGAACGCACCGTTGCGCAAGCGTTTGCGGGGGAGCGTATAGACGTCAGCCACACTGGACCGACAGGCCGCGTTGACGGGCGCGGCGTCAGCGACGGGAGGCCGAGTGGCGCACCGAACGGCCTGACAGGGCTTCGGTTCGTCGGCCTTCTTCTACCGCCAAGGCGCCGTTGACCAAGACATACGGAATACCGGCGGCCTGCCGGCGTGGTGCTTCGAAGGTGGCCATCGCGTCGACCGTTTCGGGATCGAACAACACCAAATCGGCCGCGAAGCCCTCCTTCACCAGGCCGCGGTCCCGCAGGCCGAGGATGGCCGCCGGTCGGCCGCTGAGGTGGGCCACGCATTCCTCCACGCTCATCAGTCCGAGCTCGCGGGTGTAGTGCCCGAGGTAGCGGGCGAAGGAGCCCCACGCGCGCGGGTGGATCTTCTCGCCCGCGAGCACGCCGTCGGTCGATCCGGTGTGGACGCCGTGGCGCATGATCGTCCGGACGTTCTCCTCGTTGCCCTCGTGCATGAGGCAGGCGGTGCCGAACTCGTCCCGCACGATGAGGTCGAGGAAGAACTCGGCCGGGGCGCGGCCCTCGGCGGCCTCGCTCACGCGGCGTCCCACGAGGCCGCGCAGCTGTGGATCGGCGACCCCGGCGATCTCGATCTTGGTCCAGTCGACCGGGACGCCGTTGGCGCCGTCAGTGCCCTCGACGTCGAGCTCGCGCACGATCCGGGCGCGGTTCCCGGCGTCCGCCAGCCGCTCCTGCAGCGCCCCGTAGCCGCCCGCGACCGACCAGCTCGGCAGCAGCGCCGCGAGCATCGTCATGCCCGGCAGGTAGGGGTACGTGTCGAGGCTGATCGGCAGGCCCTCGTCGAGGCCTTTGTCGACGAGTTTGAGCAGTTCGGCGGCCCGTCCCTCGTTGACGCGGTAGTTCAAGGTGGCGTGGGCCAGATGCAGGGCGCAGCCCGAGGCGCGGCCGATTTCGATCATCTCCGCGTAGCCCTCCATCGCGCCGGCACCGTAACTGCGCTGGTGGGGGCTGAAGTAGCCGCCGTAGCCCGCGACCACCTTGCACAATTCGACCAGCTCGCCGGTCTTCGCGTACATGCCCGGCGCGTAGCTCAGACCGGCCGAGAGCCCGAACGCGCCCGCTTCCATGCCTTGGGTGACCAGGGCTTTCATGACCTCGAGTTCGGCGTGCGTCGGTTCGCGGTCCTCCCAGCCCATCGCGAGCATCCGCACGGTGCCGTGGGGGACGAGGTAGGCCGCGTTCACGGGGATGCCCCGGTCGAGGCGGTCGAGGTACTCGCCGACCGTGCGCCAGTCGTATGCGACGTCGAGGCGGCCGTTCCACGCGGCGATCGCCTCCCACATCAGCGGCGCGGTGGTCTCGTCGACGGGCGCGTACGAGAGCCCGTCCTGGCCGAGCACTTCGAGGGTGCAGCCCTGGCCGAGCTTCGCGAGGTGGTCGTGATCGGCGAGGAGCGCCAGTTCGGAGTGGGCGTGCATGTCGATGAACCCGGGGGCGAGGACGAGGCCGCCGGCGTCGATGACGCGCCTGCCGTCGAGCCGGCCCCCGATCGCGGCGATGCGGCCGTCCTTGATGCCGACCTCGGCCGTGCGCAGCGGCGAGCCGGTCCCGTCGGCGACCTCGGCTCCTCGGATCACGATGTCCATTGCGGCCACTCGGCGCCCTCCCTCGATCGGCACGGAGCGTCAGTCTATGCAGCCCGGAGAGTGCTCACCAGTGACATCTCGGCCATCGGGAGGTGCCGGACGCTCAGGCGCGCAGGAGCTCCCGGAGGGCGTCGACCGCCGGGCGGTTGCCCGGGAGCCAGGGCACGGAGTCGAGTTCGGCGGGGGCCAGCCAGCGCAGTTCGGCGTGCTCCGCGGCGTGCGGCTCGCCGTCGGTCAGCTCCGCGACGTAGACCCGCAGCAGGTACCGGCCGTTGCCGGTCGAGAGGTCGCCGCCGACGCGCTCGCCGACCGCGATCGTGACGCCGAGTTCTTCGCGGCATTCGCGGATCAGCGCTTCGGTTTCGGTCTCGTCGGGTTCGACCTTGCCGCCGGGGAATTCCCAGAGCCCGGCGAGCTCGGGCGGGTAGGCGCGGGCGGCGGCGAGAATGCGGTGTCCCTCGCGGATCGCGGCGCCGACGACGACCTTCGGCGGCTCAGGACGCGGTTCGTTCACCGCAAGAGCTTATCGGTGGCGGCGTGTCGTTCAGGCTTCGCCGCTGTTGCCGGTTTGAGGGCGTTTCGTTATCTTTCGCGCGTCAGATCACGTCCTGTGATCGCTATTGAGCAATCTGTTGTTCATACGTTCGGATGATGTGGCGTAGATCCAACGGTCAGGAATCGTGTCCACCAGCACAAAACCAGACAAGAACCGTCCCATGTAACCCGATATTACCGATTAATCCCATTTGCCGGTCTGGACAGAAACTGGGAGACGCGCAAGACTCGGTTCAGAAACGATAAAGATCCGGCGACAATTCAGACACGAAGTCCGCGTGTCCGTCGGAGCGAATCAGACCACCTTACTGATCGGTCGCAGCCCTGCTCAGGCAGGGCACCGCTATGCCGGTCGCGGCAGTCAGAAAGCCACGACGAATGGCGATGGTGCCATGAGGAGAACGGAGCAAGACGACAACGTGCTGCTGGATGCACTGAGGGAGCTCAACGGTTGGGTAGCGGATGACGACGGCCGCCTCTCGCGGTCGCTGCCGCTCGACGATTCCCAGCACGCGGAGCTCGCCGAACACATCAAGATCTTCGCTGACACGCTCGGCGTCAGACCGGACGTGTCGCGCACCGACGAAGCCACGCTCATCGTGCTCGCCAGTGAAGGCGGATTCAGTCTCACCGACGTGACCTTCGCGGGCCGGGTCGAGACCGCTTACATCACCATCGCCGGCGACCTCGCCGCCCAAGAGGACCCGAGCCTCTCCAAGGGCCGCTTCCGCTGGCTCCGACGAAGCGAATAGCGCGAACCCGCACGGCGGATCGCCGGGGACCCCACCTCCCCGCCGGTCCGCCGCAGCCATGTCCGGAGCGCGTCAGGCCGGCATCTCGGCCTCGGGATCGTGGCCCTGGGCCGCTCGGGCGCCGTCGACCGGCAGTACCGCGCCGCTGATGAACGAGGCCTTCGCCGAGAGCAGGAACGCGACCGCCTCCGCGACCTCGGCAGCCTCTCCCGCCCTGCCGAGCGGATGCAGCTTCCGCATCGCCGCCTCCACGCGCGCGTACGCGGCCGCGCCGGAGTCCTCGAGGGAACGCAGCCGCTCGGTCGCCACCGACCCGAGGGCGAGCGCGTTCACCCGCACCTCCCAAGGGCCGTAATCGACCGCGAGCGCTCGCGTGAGGCCCTCGATCGCGGCCTTGGCGGTCGCGTACGGCAAGGCGCCCCGCACGGCCCGCTGCGCTTGATGGGACGAGACGTTGACGATGCTCCCGGGGACGCCCTGGACCCGGAACGCGGCCACCGCGGCGGCGGCCCCCGCCAGGCACGGCTGGAGGTTCCGCCGGATCAGCTCCGCGACGGCCGCGCCGCCCGCCTCATGAAGCCAGGCGTCGCGGAACACCGCCGCGTTGTTGACCCAGCCGGTGAGCGCGCCGAGCGATTCGGCGGCCGCGACGGCGCGAGCGGCGACCGCGTCCTCGCCCGCGTCGCCCACGACCACCCAGGCCCGGCTCTCACCGATGGCCTCGTCGAGCCATTCGAGCCGCTCGTCGTGCAGTTCCACGACGACCACCGCGCGGCCCTCGGCGAGGAGCCGTTCGACGATCGCCCTGCCGACGCCCTGCCCGCCGCCGGTCACGACCGCGACCTCCCGCTGTCTCGGCTCACGCTGCATGGCCCACCTCCGAAATCGACGACGCCGCGACCGCGCGTCGCGGCGTCGGATTCCATAGTGCTCAAGGAAAGGCGTGTTTAAACCCGGCCATCACCGGGGAGGGCCGGGCGTTGCGGGGCTGAGGCGCTGCCGCGCTTGGGCATCGCCGCGCGTCTCGACCAGGTCGCCGTCGCGACGGCGCTTTCGGCCTTTCGCATTCGCTAGGCGTGGTCAGGCGGCGTGTCGCCGTGTCGATGGACGACCTTCCACTCGCCCGCCTCGCGCCGGTAGACCTGCGTCACGCGCAGGGTGTAGGTGCGGTCGGTGCCGTCCAAGGTGGTCTGCGTGTGCTCGAAGCCGACCGTGTACGCCATGTCGCCGATGACGTCGGCGGCCACGATCTCGTAGATGTGGGACGTGCAGCCGGAGAAACGCTGTTCCAGGTAGGTGAAGAGCTCGTCGGTCTCGGCTGTCCCGACCGCGCTCTTCCAGGCACCGAAGACGGTGACCGGGTTCTTGCGGGACCAGATCCCACGCCGCGCAGTGGCGTCGCCTTCATGGAGCGCGGTCTCCGCTTCTCTGACCGCAGTGTTCACCCATGTGAGGAAGTCATCGCGTTCGGTCATATCGCCAAGTAAAGCACCTGACGCGAAGGCATGAGTCAGGAAGAGCTGAGGGAAGGGGCCGCGTTGGGCGCGGGCCTCAGCCCTCGGCCGTCTCTCAGACGTTGAAGCGGAACTCCACGACGTCGCCGTCGGCCATGACGTAGTCCTTGCCCTCCATGCGGACCTTGCCGGCGGCCTTGGCGGCCTGCATGGTCCCGGCGTCCACAAGCGCGTCGAACGAGACGATCTCGGCCTTGATGAAGCCGCGCTGGAAGTCGGTGTGGATCTCGCCGGCGGCCTCGGGGGCGGTCGCGCCCTTCTTGATCGTCCAGGCCCTGGTCTCCTTCGGGCCCGCCGTGAGGTAGGTCTGGAGGCCCAGGGTCTCGAAGCCGACGCTCGCGAGGCGGTCGAGGCCCGGTTCGGTCTGGCCGGTCGATTCGAGGAGTTCGAGCGCTTCGGCCTCGTCGAGGTCGATGAGCTCGGACTCGAACTTGGCGTCGAGCAGGACGGCCTTCGCAGGGGCGACCAGCGCGCGGAGCTTCGCGGCCAGCTCCTCGTCCGCGACCTGGTCCTCGTCGACGTTGAAGACGTAGATGAACGGCTTCGCGGTGAGCAGGTGCAGGTCGTACAGCAGCTCGGTGTCGAGCCCGGCGGCGAAGATCGTCTTGCCGGAGTCGAGGACCTGCTGCGCGGTCTGGACGGCCTCGAGCTTCGCTTTGGCGTCCTTGTTCATGCGCGCCTCGCGCTCGAGGCGCTTGAGGGCGTTCTCTACCGTCTGGAGGTCGGCGAGGATGAGCTCGGTGTTGATCGTCTCGATGTCGTCGACGGGCGAGACCTTGCCGTCGACGTGGGTGACGTTGCCGTCTTCGAAGACGCGCACGACCTGGGCGATCGCCGAGGTCTCGCGGATGTTGGAGAGGAACTGGTTGCCCTTGCCCGCGCCTTCGGAGGCGCCCTTGACCAGGCCCGCGATGTCGACGAAGGTGACCGTCGCGGGGAGGATCCTCTCCGAGCCGTAGATCTCGGCCAGCTTCGGGAGCCGGGAGTCCGGGACGGCGACCACGCCGACGTTCGGCTCGATGGTCGCGAACGGGTAGTTCGCCGCGAGGATCTCCGAGCGGGTCAGCGCGTTGAACAGCGTGCTCTTGCCGACGTTGGGCAGGCCGACGATACCGATGCTGAGTTTCACGAGGGTCAAGTCTAGGCGGGGCCGCGCCGTGACGACACGGCGCGACCAGGTGATGTGGGTCAGGCTGCGCTTTCGGCGACGTTTGCGGGCCGTCAATTGGCACTTTCGGCGACGCTTGTGAGCCGTCAATTGGCAAGGAGGCCGATCCCGAGGGTCACGACGCCGAGCGCGAGGCTCGCGGCGCCGGCGTAGACGATCGCGATGAGCCGATTGGGCGCGGTGCGGCCCGGGCCCGCCATCGTGGCGAAGAACCCGCCGGACATGAGGACGGCGGCCGCCGGGATCGCGATGCGGGCGACCCAGCCCCAGAGTCCTTCGAGGCCCGTCGCGTCGGCGAGGATCAGGCTGACGAGGCTGAGGATGACCAGGACGCCGGCGTGGGCGTGCCCGGCTCTTGAGAAGGACTTCTGGAACTCGGTGAACGGGACCTTGCCGCTGGCGATCTTCAGCAGGAAGGTGCCGCCGAACTCGATGGTGACGATGGTGAGCAGACCGATTCCGGCGATGATGCGGGAGGCGTCGCTCAGGGCGAGAGTGGACTCGAACATCAGGGGGGCATCCAATCGTGAGTGGCTTGGAAACCCAACGTACGCGGCAGTCTTGACAGTGTCAAGTTATGCGCCTCGATCGGTCGAGTGGTATTTGACACTGTCAAGATACGCGCTACAGTGGCTCTTGTGACCGATCGCTACCACCACGGCGACCTGCGCCGCGCGCTCATCGACGCGGCCGTCGAGGCCATCGCCGAAAGCGGCCCCAGCGCCCTGAGCCTGCGGGCCGTCGCCAAGGGGGCGGGCGTCTCGCACGCCGCTCCGGCCCACCACTTCGGCGACAAGGCCGGGCTCCTGACCGCCGTCGCCGCCGAGGGCTACGACCGCTTCGCGGACGCACTGGACAGGGCGTGGGAGGCGACCGGCGACTTCATCGAAGTCGGGATCGCCTACGTGCGCTTCGCCATCGACAACAAGGCGTACTTCGAGACGATGTTCCGACCCGAACTGCTGCATGAAGACGACCCCGACCTCGCCCGCGCCGAGGCCCGCTCGCGCGCCGCGCTCATCCGCGGATCGGGGGAGCCGAAGCCCGGCCCCGGCGGCGAGATGCCCGAGTTCAACGCGAACGCGCTGGGCGCGTGGTCGCTCGTGCACGGCTTCGCGGGGCTGCTCATGGCCGGGAACTTCCCGCCCTCGGTGGCGGCGGACCCCGAAGGCGCCCTGCGGGAGATCGCGAAGCACGTGCGCTTCGGCTGACGCCCGCGACGGCGATCCGATCTGATCGCTGGATCACATATAGGTTGTGCACAACTTAGTTGTGCGCTAGTTTCAACCGCATGGACGCGACACCACGGCTCCGCGAGCAGGCCTGCTTCGCGCTGTACACCGCCTCGCGGGCGGTCATCGGCCTCTATCGGCCGATGCTCGACCGGCTCGGGATCACGTACCCGCAGTACCTGGTCCTCATGGCGCTGTGGGAGAACGACGGCCTCACCGTCACCGCCCTCGGCGACGCGCTCCAGCTCGACTCCGGCACCGTCTCGCCGCTGCTCAAGCGACTCGAGGCCGCCGGGCTCGTCGAGCGCCGCCGCGAGTCCGAAGACGAGCGGCGGGTCACCGTGCACCTCACCGAGGCCGGGGCCGGTCTCGAGCGCGAGGGCTGCGAGATCGCCAAGACCGTCGGCTCGTCCACCGACATGCCCCACGAGGAGCTGTACGCCTTGCGCGACAAGCTCAACGAATTCACCGCATCGCTCCGTGAACACCGCGCCGCCGAATAGCGGCGACCGCAGAGAAGAAGGAGACCCCATGAAGGCGCTTTACACTGCTCACGCCGTCTCGACCGGCGACGGCCGCAACGGCCATGTCACCGGCGACGACGGCCTCATCGACTTCGACGTCCGGATGCCCCCCGAACTCGGCGGCCCCGGCGGCGCCCCCAACCCGGAACTGCTCTTCGCCGCCGGTTACGCGGCCTGTTTCCACTCCGCACTCCAGAGCATCGCCCGCCAGGCGAAAGTGGACCTCGGCGCCTCGAGCGTCGAAGCCAGCGTCGGCATCGGCAAGCTCGACGGCGGCGACGGCTTCGGCCTGAACGCGGTCCTCGAGGTCTCGATCCCGGGCGCACCCCGCTCGGTCGCGGAAGGCCTCGTCACCAAGGCGCACGAGTACTGCCCGTACTCGAACGCGACGCGCGGCAACATCGAGGTCGAGATCGACCTCGTGCACGCGGCGGGCGAGTAGCGAGAACGGACGACGGGGCGGACCATCGCAATGCGGTGGTCCGCCCCGTCCGTCGTGAACGTGAACACGGTTGAGCCCGGTGCTCGCCTGCAAATCGGACATTCGCAGCGCCCCCGACGACAACCCTGACACGGGTGCCCGAGGTCGGGCCTGTTCGGGCGTCGCGGTCTCGTCACTCTCGGCGAGGCTTGCGAGCCATCAATCGGCGCGGCGGAAGATCTTGCGGCCCAGCCACACCAGCGGGTCGTAGCGGTCCCCGGCGACGCGCTCCTTCATCGGGATGATCGCGTTGTCGGTGATCTTGATGTGCTCCGGGCACACCTCGGTGCAGCACTTGGTGATGTTGCAGTAGCCGAGGCCCTGGTCGTCCTGGGCCTGCTCGCGGCGGTCCGAGCGAGCGTCGAGCGGGTGCATGTCGAGCTCGGCGGCCCGGATGAACAGGCGCGGGCCCGAGAACGGCGGCTTGTTCTCCTCGTGGTCGCGCACCACATGGCAGGTGTTCTGGCACAGGAAGCACTCGATGCACTTGCGGAACTCCTGGCTGCGCTCCACGTCGACCTGCTGCATCCGGTACTCGCCCGGCTTCAGGTCCTCCGGCGGCGCGAACGCCGGCATGTGCCGCGCCTTCTCGTAGTTGAAGGACACGTCGGTGACGAGGTCGCGCACCACGGGGAACGTCCGCAGCGGCGTGATCGTGACCGTCTCGCCCTCCTCGAAGAGGTTCATGCGGGTCATGCACATCAGCCGCGGCATCCCGTTCACCTCGGCCGAGCACGAACCGCACTTGCCCGCCTTGCAGTTCCACCGCACCGCCAGGTCGGGCGCCTGCTCGGCCTGGATGCGGTGCACCACGTCGAGGATCACCTCGCCCTCGTTCACCTCGACGTCGAACTCGGCGAAGTCGCCGCCGTCGGCGTCACCCCGCCATACCCGGAAGTTCCTCTCGCCCATCAGGATTCCTCCGCTGTCGTTGCAGGGCCGTTCGAGGAGCGGTACTCCTCGGGGGTCATGTACTTGGAGAGCTCGGTCTGCTCGAACAGGCCCAGCAGCTCGGGCGTCATGGCGGGCACGGGCTGGCGCTCCAGCCGCACCTCCTCGGCCCCGTCGGGGCCGCGGTCGAGCGAGGCCACCAGGTTCACCTTGCGCCACTGCGGGTTCATGCCCGGCGCGTCCTCGCGGGTGTGCCCGCCGCGCGACTCGTCCCGCTCCAGCGCGGCCATCGCGGTCGCGACCGAGCAGACGTACATGTTCCGCAGGTCGAGCGCCAAGTGCCAGCCGGGGTTGTAGGCCCGGCCGCCGCTCGCGCTGACGTTCGCGATGCGCTCCTTGAGCGCCGCCAGTTCGGTCAGCGCCGCTTCGAGCTCGCCCGCGCGGCGGATGATCCCCACGAGGCGGCCGTTGATCGCCTGCATCGCGTTCTGGAGCGCGAACGGGTTCTCGCCGTCGTTCCCGAAGGGCCGCAAGGCCTCCTCTGCCGCCGCCGCGATCTCAGCCTCGGTGAGCTTCGGCGACGCCGACGCGGCGGCGTGCGCCGCGGCGTGCTCGCCGGCGCGCTTGCCGAACACCAGCAGGTCCGAAAGGGAGTTCCCGCCGAGCCGGTTCGAGCCGTGCATCCCGCCCGAGACCTCCCCGGCCGCGAACAGTCCCGTGACCGCCGAAGCGGTCGTGTCGGCGTCGACCTCGATGCCGCCCATGATGTAGTGGCAGGTCGGGCCCACCTCCATGGGCTCCGCCGTGATGTCCACATCGGCCAGTTCCTTGAACTGGTGGTACATCGACGGGAGCTTCTTGCGGATCGTCTCGGGGTCCCGCCGCGAGGCGATGTCGAGGTACACGCCGCCGTGCTCGGAGCCCCTGCCCGCCTTGACCTCCGAGTTGATCGCCCGCGCGACCTCGTCGCGCGGCAGCAGCTCCGGGGGCCTGCGGTTGTTGTCGGGGTCGGTGTACCAGCGGTCGGCCTCCTCGGGGTTGTCGGCGTACTGCGCCTTGAACACCTCGGGGATGTAGTCGAACATGAACCGTCTGCCGTCGGCGTTCTTCAGCACCCCGCCGTCGCCGCGCACCGACTCGGTGACGAGGATGCCGCGAACCGAAGGGGGCCAGACCATCCCGGTCGGGTGGAACTGGATGAACTCCATGTTGATGAGCTTCGCGCCGGCCCGGAGCGCGAGCGCGTGGCCGTCACCGGTGTACTCCCACGAGTTCGACGTGACCTTGAACGAGCGCCCGATGCCGCCCGTCGCGAGCACGACCGCGGGCGCCGCGATCGCGATGAACCGGCCCGTGCCGCGCCGATACCCGAAGGCGCCCTTGACGGCCCCGCCGTCGGTGAACAGTTCGGTGATCGTCGTCTCGTCGATCACCTGCAGCTTGTCCTCGCCCTCGCCGGCCGCCTCGTCGTCCTGCTGGAGCGAGACGAGCTTCTGCTGGAGGGTGCGGATCAGCTCGAGCCCGGTGCGGTCGCCGACGTGCGCGAGGCGCGGGTACTCGTGGCCGCCGAAGTTGCGCTGGCTGATCTTGCCGTCGGCGGTCCGGTCGAACAGGGCCCCGTAGGTCTCGAGCTCCCAGATCCGGTCCGGCGCCTCCTGGGCGTGCAGCTCGGCCATCCGGTAGTTGTTGAGGAACTTCCCGCCGCGCATCGTGTCGCGGAAGTGGACCTGCCAGTTGTCGTTCGCGTTGACGTTCCCCATCGCGGCGGCCGCGCCGCCCTCGGCCATGACGGTGTGCGCCTTGCCGAACAGGGACTTCGAGATCACGATGACGCTCTTGCCGGCGACCCGCGCCTCGACGGCGGCCCGGAGGCCCGCACCGCCCGCGCCGATCACGAGGACGTCGCAGGCGAGGTGCTCGACCTCGTTGATGTCGTTGTCGCTCATGCGCATTCCCCTTACCCGACGAAGCGGAGGTCGGTGATCCAGCCGGCGGCTACGGCCATGACGTACAGGTCCGTGAGCGCCAGCGACGCCAGGGTGATCCAGGCCCACATCATGTGGCGGGCGTTGAGCACGCTCGAGAACGTCCACAGGCGGTAGCGGATCGGGTGCTTCGAGAAGTGCTTCATCCGACCGCCCATCACGTGGCGGCACGAGTGGCAGCCGAGGGTGTAGCACCACAGCAGCACCACGTTGGCCCACAGCACCACGTTCCCGAGGCCGAAGCCGAAGCCGTCGGGGGAGTGGAAGGCCAGGACCGCGTCCCAGGTGTTGATCAGGGAGATCGCGAAGGCCAGGTAGAAGAAGTACCGGTGGAAGTTCTGGAGGATCAGCGGGAAGCGGGTCTCCCCGGTGTACTTCGCGTGCCCGTCGGGGACGGCGCACGCGGGCGGGGAGAGCCAGAACGAGCGGTAGTAGGCCTTGCGGTAGTAGTAGCAGGTGAGCCGGAACGCCAGCAGGAACGGCAGGCTCAAGGCCGCGTACGGGAGCAGCGGGTGGTCCGGCAGGAACCGTCCGAAGTGGGCGGACTCGGGGACGCAGCCCTCCGAGACGCACGGGGAGTAGAACGGCGTCAGGTAGTGGTAATCCGCGACCCAGTAGTCGCCCTGGTAGAAGACCCGGAAGGTCGCGTACGCGACCCAGACGGTGATGCCGAGAACTGTCAGGATCGGGCCCCGCCGCCAGTCGTCGATCCGCAGGTTCCGTGCCTTGATGGCGGCCCGGGGCGGCGACGAGACGGCACTGTCTTCGGTCGTGGTCATCAGCGCAGGATAGCCCTAAACGGGCCGCCGATGGTCATGGGGTGCATCACAATTCCGAGCATTTTTCTTGATGGGACTGTAGATTGCAAAGTTTGCTTCGATTGATCCATCGTGGCCCGTGGGACTCGAGAGGCGCCGGTCGACCACTGCGCTGGCTAGTCTTGACCGCATGAGCGCACGCGGGATCCTGTTCGTCCACGCCCACCCCGACGACGAGACCGTCGGCACCGGCGCCACGATCGCCCACTACGCCGCCCGGCCCGACGCGCACGTCACCATCGTCACCTGCACCCTCGGCGAGGAGGGCGAAGTCCGCGTCCCCCACCTCGCCGGGCTCGCCGCCGACCGGGCCGACCAGCTCGGCGGCTACCGCTACTGGGAGTACCGGCAGGCCACCGCCGCGCTCGGCGTCACCGACACCCACTTCCTCGGCGGCGTGGCCCGCTACCGCGACTCCGGCATGATGGGCCTGCGCGCGAACGACCACCCACGCGCGTTCTGGGGCGCCGACCGCGACGAGGCCGCCGCCGACCTCGTGGCCGTCATCCGCGACCGCGCCCCCGAAGTCCTCGTCACCTACGACCCCGACGGCTTCTACGGCCACCCCGACCACATCCAGGCCCACCGCGTCGCCATGCGCGCCGCCGACCTCGCCGCCGACCCCACCTGGCGACCCGACCTCGGCCCGGCCCACGACATCCGCAAGATCTACTGGACCACGATGCCCCGCAGCATCATCGAGGCCCAGTTCGACGCCTTCACCGGCGCCACCGACAACCCCTTCGCCGGAGCCGAGTCCGTCGACGACCTGCCCTTCGGCGTCCCCGACGACGAGATCGACGCCTGCGTCATCGGCGACACCTCGAGCAAACGCGAGGCCATGGCCGCCTACGCCACCCAGATCGCCCCCGGCGACTGGCTCGACGTCCTCGGCGACAAACTCGGCGAAGACGCCCTCGGCGCCGAGCACTACCGCCTCGTCAAGGGCGAACGCGGCCCCGGCGGCGGCGAACACGGCTGGGAATCCGACCTCTTCGCGGGGCTTTAGCCTGCTGCCTGCCGGGTCAGCTGCGAGGCACGCTGTTCGGAGACTCCGAGGACCGCGGCGATCGCGCCCGCTCGACATCTCGCCGCTGCATCGGCTTCGCCAACGCGGCTCGATACGAATTCGATTGGGCGTGCGGCCGTCCGGGTATCCCCATCAGTTATGGAGCCTTGGACGTTCTTGGGACCCCTCGGGCTGGCGCTGCTGCTCGGGCTGGCCGTCGGCGCCGAACGAGAATGGCAGGGCAAGCCCGCCGGGATGCGCACGCACGGCCTCATCGCGGTCGGCACCTGCATGTTCGTGCTCGCCGGCCGCTACGGCTTCCCCGAAACCGTCCCCGGCACCCCCGGCGTCGACCCCGCCCGCATCGCCGCGCAGGTCGTGACCGGCATCGGCTTCCTGGGCGCGGGCGTCATCTTCTTCCACCGGAACATCGTCCACGGCATGACTACCGCCGCCTCGATCTGGTCCACCACCGCCGTCGCGGTCGCCTGCGGCGCGGGCCTGTACTGGGCCGGCGTCGCGGTCGCCGTCGCGCAGCTCGCCGTCGTCGCCGGGCTCGCCCCCCTCGAGGACGTCATCGCCCACCACGCCAAACACGCCGGACGCCTCCGGATCCACTACACGAGCTCGGCCGCGCTGGCCTCCGCGCTCGCCAGATGCACCGCGGAGGGCTTCAAGGTCACCGAAGTCCAGGGCGAGAACGGCGACGGGTATGAGCGCACCACCGACTTCGTCCTCAGCGGCCGCGGCGCGGTCGAGGAGCTCACGGTGAAGCTCAGAACGATAGAAGGCATCGAGGACGTGACCTACCGCGAAGCGGACGACGGCGGGTGAGCTGCGTCCAGCGCCTCGACGCTCGACCGGCTACAGCCCGGGCGCGCCGAACGCGGCTCGACGCTTCGCGCCGCGATTGCACCTGAATCGCAGGTAGATCACCCGCACGACGGTGCCGAGCACGAAAGCCGCCGCAGCGATGGCACCGAACAGCGCGAGCGGCGCGCCGCTCGGCTCGCCCGTGCGGTGCCCGGCTCGGCCCTCGGGGTCGTAGGTGATGACGACCGACTCGCCCACCTCGTAGCGGCTGTGCGGCCTGGTCCGAAGCCCCAGTTCCCCGCCGGTCGGGCATTCCAGGGTGTGCTCGTACCGCGGCTCCCGCTCGCCGCCGCTGCGGATGTAGACCTTCTCCTGCGAAGTGACCGTGCATGATTCGGTGACGCCGCGCACGGCCAGCACCTGTTCGTTGACGCCGATGAACACCAGGATCGGGATCGCGAACAGGACCAGATGGACGCCGATCGCCGCCGCGATGAGCTTCGTCCGGCCCTCCCGGAGCACGAAGTACCAGACCTGGGCGAGGAACAGCAGGGCTGCGGCCGCCAGCAGCGCGGCCGGCACCGGCGTCCCGAGCGCGTCGGCGACGAACATCGCGTACCAGGCCGCGGCTCCGGTGCATGCGGTGCCGGCGAGGACCAGGACCGCGCCGACGACCATGTCGCGTCCCAGCTTGATCCGGTCCTCGAAGGCGTGCTCCGGGTTGCGTTTCCCGGGAGGGGGAAGTGGGTGGCCTGCCTGTGAGTACTGGGGGCCGTAGGGCTGCTGAACCACGGTGGGCACTTCCTTCGGGGGCTGGGGCGAGGGCACCGCCCAGGCTAACGTCCCTCGGCAAATCGCTGCGGCCCAACGGGGACCGGGCGCACTTCGAATGGTCGACGGGACTGCGCCGGCCGACGCGTCGAGTCCGTCGCCGCACCGCTCACTCGCATGCTCCGCGCATAATCAGGGCGGGCGCCGACGATCGGCGGCCCGGCCGGGCGCGTGCCCGGCGAGACATCGGACAGAAGGCACGGCATTGCGCTCGCACCCCCTCACCGCGCTGCCCCTGGCGATCGCGTCCTTCGCGCTCGCCGCGTGCAGCACCGAAACGGAACTCACCGCCTCCGGCGACGCGGTCGCCGACTTCGTCGCCAGAGTGCTGGAAGAGCAGCTCGGCGAGCGCCCCGAGGTCGACTGCGGTGATTTCGAGGTCATCGTCTCCTCGGGCAAGGAGGTGGACTGCACGGTGATCGATCCCGTCACCGGCGCCGCATTCGAAGTCACCGCCACGTTGCATGTCATCGGCGCCGACGAAGGATGGCGTGTCAGGGTCGAAGTGCCGGACGAGTCGGACGCCGAGCGTCCGACCGAGCCCGCCGACGGGTCCGATGTGGAGGGGACGCCGACGACGGGACCGGGGGAGACGCCTCGCGACGACTGAGGTGGTCAGAGGGCGAGGACGATGCCGACGGCGATGGCGGCCGCGGCGACGAGCAGTGCGAGCGAGGCGGCTCCGCGGTGGTCGCTGCGCAGCCTGCCGAACAGCCGTGACAGGCGGGCGAGGACGGCGAGCGGGGTGGCGGCGCGCCATACGTCCCGTTCGACGCTGCGCCCGGCGAACGCGACCACGCCTGGCAGGTGGCCGACCGCGCGCAGCAGCGGCCCGGTCATGCCCCTGCTCGCGCCCCGCTGGAGCGGTCGGCCGGAGGCGGCTCGAGCGAGCGCATCGCGAAGGCCGCGTTCATCATTGGCCCAGTGCGCGCGGTAGAGGACGGCGCCGGCCGGACTGAGGAGGTACGCCGAATTGGGCTTCGGCGACATCGCGCGGTGGAGACTCCCGTCGATGTCGTCGACGGCCACCTCGAAATCGAAACCGTGGTGGGCGCGAAGCTCGAGGGCGTGCTCCCACTTCTCTCGGAAGGACCTCGGCTGCGGGAACACGTCGCCGGGGTGGGCTTCACGAGTGTTGACGACGACGAAGCGAACCCTGCCCGCGAATTCGTCGTGCAGCCGCCGCAGCACCGGTCCGGCGCTCTCGGTGACCGGGCAGGTGCGCGACCCGAACGCCATGAGGACCGGTGCGGCGCCGAGATCGTCGTCCCGGAATCGGCCGCCGTCGAGCGTCGGCAGGTCGAACGGGGGCACGCGGTCGCCGGCCTTGGGCGCCGTGGCGGGGAAACGCATGTCGTCGATCAGGAGCTTCGTGGTGAACCGCTCGAAGCGGTACGTCCGCTCCAGCTCGGTCTCGGCGGGGCGCTCGCTCGGTGCGGGTGGTTTCGACATGTGTCCTGTCCTTTTCATGGATTCGATGAGAGTTGACCGTTCGGTCAAATCGGTGGGCGCGCGAAGGCCGGCAGGCCCTCGGCGCGGGGTTCAGTCGGCGGCGATCAGCGCCCGGATCGTCTCGCGGGTCGCAACGACCCGGTCCGGGCGGTCGTACACCTTGGCGAGCAGCGCCATGCCCTGCACGAATGCCAGGATCCGCAGCGCCGCGGCGTGCGGATCGACCGATCGCGAGACCTGCCCTCGCACCTGGGCCTCGTGAACGGCGCCGGAGAAGTATCCGGCCCACTCCTCCAGCACCGCCTGCGCCCGGTCCCTCCCGGGGCCGGGCTGCGCCGACAGCTCCGCGGTCAGACCGCCGAGCGGGCAGCCCGGTGTCGTCCCCATCTTCTGGCGCATCAGACCGAGCATCCGGCCGAAGCCCTGGATGAAGCGGTCGATGCGGTCGAGCGGCTCGACCGCCGCCTGGAACGCCTCGTCGAGCATGGCGCGCATCAGATCCCAGTTGGCGTCCAGCACTGCGAGGCCGAGCGCGTCCTTCGAGGGAAAGAAGTGGTAGAGGCTGCCGCGGTGGACCCCCGCCTCGGCGCAGATCTCCTCGATGCCGACCTCCGCCAGCGATGCTCCATGGACGAGGTCGCGCGCCGTCCGGAGTACTCGTTCCCGGGTCTCTCGTGCCAACGGAATCCCTTTCTTGACTGTCCGGTCAAGAGCGTACCCCGTTCTTGACCGGACAGTCAAGAAAGGGAGGCCTCCGAATGGCGTTCAGCGCGCTCCGGGGCTCGGGTCGGTCGAGTACGTCACCGCCGGCCGTCGGAGGCGCCGGTCGCCGCCAGGAAGGTCTTGAGAACGGCGTCGAGGCGATCGCTTTCCCCGGAGTCGGTCAGATCGCCGCGCTCGGTCAGGACCTGGTCGGCCGCGGGGAGGGCGTAGTCGGATTCGTGGATGCGCATGCCGTTGCTCGCCAAGGTGATGCGGAGGGCTTCGAGGCCGCGCGCGCCACCGAGGGCACCGGTGGAGGCCGACATGAGCACGGTGTGAACGCCGGCGGTCGGCCAGGGTTTGATGCGGGAGACCCAGTCGAGGAGGTTCTTGAGGGCGCCGGGCATCGAGTGGTTGTACTCGGGGGACGCGAGGACGAGGCCGTCGTGGCGGGCCAGGTCGGCGGCGAACCGCCGGGCGCCTTCGGCGACGCCCTCGGTCGCCTCGACGCCGCCGCGGTAGAGCGGGACCGGGTAATCGTCGAGGTCGAGGAGCCGTGCCACCGCGCCTCCGGCGCGCAGCCGGTTCGCGGCGGCCGCGGCGAGGCGCCGGTTGAGCGAGCCGGGTCGGGTCGAAGCGCAGATCACCAGGATCTCCGGGGTGGTGGTCATGCCGTACCTCCAATATTAGTTACATGTAACTAAAAATCTAGCGCGCATTTTAGTTACATGTCAACTATCGGGTACCGTGGAGCGCATGACCGAACCCCGCTGGCTGAGCGACGCCGAGATGCGCGCCTGGCTCGGCTACCGCCGGATGCGCCGCCTGCTCGATCTGCGGATCGACCGCGACCTCGCCGCGGACGCCGGACTCTCGGAACAGGACTACGACGTGCTCTCGATCGTGTCCGAGCTGCCCGAGCAGGGGATTCGGGTCGGCGAGCTGAGCGAGCGGCTGTGGTGGACGCGCAGCGGCCTGTCACGCCATCTCGGCCGGATGGAACAGCGCGGCCTCATCGCGCGCGGCGACGACCCCGACGACGCCCGCGGCACCGTGGTCACCTTGACCGAGTCCGGGCGCAGTGCCATCCGCGAGGCCGCTCCGGGCCATGTCGATTCGGTCCGCCGCCACCTGATCGATCGCCTCACTCCCGCGGAGTTGCAGGCGCTCGGCGACATCGCCGCGAAGGTGCTCGAGGACTGAGCGCCCATCGGCGGGAGCCGGGTCGTGGCGGGGCCGACGGATCCGCTGTTCGGTGACCGCCCGCAAGGCGCCACAGTCAAGTCTGTCAATGTGTGCGCCCCGTATGGTCGCGTATTCGAACACGTTGACGCAGGTAGTGGCCCTGCATGAAGCGTTGGAACGGCGAATTGGTGCCCAGATCATCCAAGTCGCGTCCAGTCCCGCCGCCGTGGACGACTCCCGTAGGCCGCGGTCGCTGCACCAGCGCCTGACTCCGGTTGAGATTGAGGCGCTGGTTGCGGCCTACCGGGCCGGTGTTCGGCAGCCGGTGTTGGCGGAGCGGTACGGCATTGGCCTGACCAGCGTCAAGAAGCTCGTGCGTCAGACTCGCGAGCCGCGTTAGCTGAGGGGGAGGGGGTAGTTGGTGCATCCACCCCCTCGCTTTTCCACATGCTCTACTTCTCGTAGGCGAGAGGAGCCCTCATGACCAAGGCCGAAGAGATCATCCAGGAGATGAGAACCAACCCACGCGTCGATCACCCGAAAGACCAGCAGATGCGAGCGAAGCGCGAGTGTGTGCGCATCGAGGTGCCGGGGCTGGTTGAGCTGCAATACTTCGGGCACAACGGGAACATGACCTTCATCACGGTCGTGTCTAAGGACGGGTAGAACTCCAGATCCGCAAAACATTCGAGGCCCCGGAGATGTAATCTCCGGGGCTTCTGCATGTCTACGCATGGAGTCTGGTCAGGGCCCGGTGGCGGTCTGGACGACTGCGACTCCGGGGCTGCAATGCTTGCGCACAGCCAAATCATCCCTCTGGACCGACCGCTTCCACAAGGTCGAGCAACTGCGCCCACACCCCCTGCATCATCGCAGTGACGTCGGTGCCGGCGCTCTGGATCTGGTCGATCCGCACGACGTGCCCGTTGGTGTGGTTCCTTCGTCGACCGAGGGTTCTCACTTCATCCGGAGTCCACTCGAACGCCGACCTCACGCTGTTCGTCTCTGCGTCGATGACGATGAAGACGGCCGCGTCGAAATCGAAGGTGCGGAACGGGGAGAATGGCAGCGACTTGCTCGCGTTGCGATCGACCGATCGGGCTTTCACCTGAATGTGGCGCCCGTCAGCAGCAGTCAGATCATAGGATTTCTCGGAGTTCTTGGCGAGTTGCCCGCTGTACGCGAGCGCTGCGCCGTACTCGGCGAGGTCGCCGAGCGGGGCGTTCTTCGTCCGGACGAGCCCGCGGCGTCGGAGTTCGGCGAGGATGTCGGCATTCAACGTCAGCAGCTGCCTGACGGTCATCGCCTGAATCGTGAGGGGCATACACCGATCATGTCAGGTCCCGCCGCGGTGACCGTCGCTGAGCTCCCCAAGCAGGTCGCTGAACTTCGCAAGGACCGGAGACAGAACCGACATGCCGGCTTCACCTGAATCGATTGACGAGGCAGAACCCGTCGCCAGCGCAGCTGGCATGTCTGACTTGGATTGCAGGGCGCCGCCTCGTCCACACTGCGCTGTCGAACAACGGGTCGTGGTCGGGAAGCCGACGATCCTGCTGGCCGTCGGACACCCGACGTCAAGTGCGCCGTGGGCTCGAGCGTCACGTATCCACATCTGGGGGAAACGATCTGCTTGAGCCTTGCCCTATCTGGTGTGGCGTGTGCGCCCTTGATACAGCTGCGAGCGGATTCGAAAGAGGCTTGCGCCGTCGCGGATTCGTTGCAGGACAGGACGACCGTCCAGGACACGTGCTACTAATCCGGAACTGTGAAGTTGGTTGTTCTGGTGTCATTCCGGTTGGGCGGCAAGGATGTAGGCGAGTTCGGGGTGGTTGAAGAAGCGCTTGACGGTCTCAGGGAGTTTCTGGAGACTGCGCA
>NZ_JAERMK010000022.1:62213-95775 GCF_016918015.1 Glycomyces sp. YM15 | reverse complement strand
GCAGGAAAGCATGCCGCTCCGCGGTCAGCTTCCTCGGGCCCTGAGCTTTGGTCCGGTTCTGACGGATCTGGAAGTCCATCGCAATCCCTTGTAGATCAAGGTGTTGCAACGACTCCTAGAACCCAAGTGCGAACTGTGCGGCCCTTCCTCTAAGCGGTCGGGCTCAAGCCCTCGAACCGCGTGGTGTCTACCAGTCCTGCGCGGCGCGGCGGCGGCGCATGATCAGGAAGATGGCGGCGGCGGCCACGATGAGCGCGGCGGCCGAGCCGATCATGATCGTCATCGAGCTACCGGTGGTGGGCAGCTGCGGCTGAGCGGACGGGGTCTCGCTCGGCGAAGGGGTCTCCTCGTCGCACGGGGTCCACAGGAAGTCGCCGTAGACGGCGTCCTTCGGCACCTCGATGTAGTACGAGATCCAGACTTCCTCCTGGACGTCGATGGCGAGCGGGACGCTCTCGGAGCCGCCCGGGGCGATCGTGTAGGTCAGGGGCTCCTCGGCGATGTCCGACCAGATCTCGAAGTAGGTCTCTTCGCCGTCCTCGGGCACGCTCAGCGTGAAGGTCAGGCCCTCGCAGTCGGCCTCGACCGCGATGTAGGAGCACAGCTCCTTGTCGTACCACTCGAAGGTCTCGACCAGGTCGCCGTCGACGAGGACGTCGACCGAGAGGCCTGCCTCAAAGTCTTCGACGTAGAAGTACCAGCCGAAGCCGTCCTCTCCGTCGGCTTCGGGAGTGTAGCTCTCCTCTTCGCCGTCGCTGGAGACGAAGGTGAACTCCGCCAGCGCTTCGGGGTTGGTGTTCTCGGCCCAGACCCAGATGCCGACGCAGTCGACGTCGCTGTCGATCGTGAAGCCCGGCTCGGGTTCCTCCGGCGTGGTGTCGCAGCCGCCTTCGGGCTGCGAGACGATGAAGGGCTGGCCGGTTTCGACCTTCTCGTAGTCCGAGTTCGCCCACTTGACGGTGAGTGAAAGGCTCACAGTGTCGACGTTGCCGGGAACGACCTGGGTGCCGCTGAGAGTGTCGGCGGAGCCGTGGGCGGGGAGCGCCGCATCTGCCATGAACAGGTCGCCGGCGACGTCGCCGTCGACGGCCCAGGACTGGACGGTGCCGACGAGGTCATCGGGCCTGCCATGCCAGGTGCCGTCGGTGGCCTCCCAGGTGACGGTCCAGGTGCCGTCCTCGTTGCACGCGGAAGTGCCCCAGTAGTCGGAGTGGTGGGCTTGGGCGGCGGAAGCGAAGGTTACCGCTCCTGCGAGGCCGAGGACGACGCTGCCGCTCAGTCCCAGCACCCGCTTGAGGGTACGGTTCATGGTTCTCCTAAGGATGCTCTTGCATTGGGGGGAATCGGAGCCGGGCGGTCGAGGGTGTGAGAGTTCGACCGGCTTCGGCAACTTACCAAATGAGACACGCCCCGATGCGAGGAGAGGTCGCATAACGATCGCATAACGGGACGGCGGTAACCGAATGTGGCGCAACGAGAACCGACTGGACACAGTGAAACGGCCGGGCAGATGCCCGGCCGTCCAGATGGTGTCCCCTTCGGAGGCCTCAGTCCTCGTCGGCCGGGGCGGTGTCGATCGCCTCTTCGGTGGCGTACCCCGAGTCGACGACGACCTCCTTGTAGTTGTCGACCGTCACATTGAGCGGGTCGAGGAGGTAGGCGGGGATGAACTTGAACCCGTTGTCGTAGGTGCCGAGGTCGTTCACCTCGGGTTTGCCGCCCTCGACGATCGACTTCACCATGTCGACGGTGACCCCGGCGAGCAGTCGGGTGTCCTTGAACACCGTCTCGGTCTGGCCGGTGCCCTCCTTGATCGCCTTGAGGGACCGCAGTTCGGCGTCCTGGCCGGTGATGACCGGGAATTCGTCCGAGCCGGGCTCGTAGTCGGCGGCGACCAGGGCCTCGACGATGCCGCGGCTGATGCCGTCGTACGGCGAGAGCACGGCGTGGAGCGGCTGGTCCTTGTAGAACTCGTCGAGCAGGCCGGTCATGCGCTCCCGCGCCACCGCGCGGCTCCACTTGTCGGTGGCGGTGAACTCCAGCTCGGTCTGGTTGGAGGGGATGACGACCTTGCCGCTGTAGATGTAGGGCTCGAGGGTGTCGAGGCCGCCCTGGAAGAAGTACTGGGAGTTGTTGTCGTCCGAGGAGCCGGAGAACAGCTCGATGTTGAACGTCTCGTCGGTGTCCTGGTCGAGGCCGAGCTTATCGATGATGTGCTTGGCCTGGAGCACGCCGACCTGGTTGTTGTCGAACGAGGCGTAGTAGTCGACGTCGGGGGTCTCGAGGATGAGGCGGTCGTAGGAGATGATCGTGACGCCCTTGTCCTTGGCCTTCGCGAGGACCTCGCCGAGGGACGTGTTGCCGATGGCGGCGATGATGAGGAATTCGACGCCCTGGTCGATCATCGACTGGATCTGCCCGATCTGGGTGGGGATGTCGTCCTCACCGTTCTCGAGGATGGTCTTGTAGCCGAGGTCCTGCAGGCGCTTCTCCAGGTCGGCGCCCTCCAGCACCCACCGCTCGGAGGTCGTGGTGGGCATGGCGATGCCTGTGAACCCGGTGAGCGGCTTCGTTTCCCCGCCCGCGCCGCATGCGGCGAGCGATACGGCTGCGACGCCTGCCGTTCCGTACAGCAGGCCGCGACGACTGAGTTGCATGGGGGAGGTACTCCTTCGTACAGGTGAGGGGGTTTATTTCACCCTCGAAAACTTACACGAGTGGAAAGCTCGCCAAACCGGGTCATTCCGTGATCGAACCGTGTCCTGGAGAGAGGTACGAAACAGGATGCAGAGGCGCATTGCGCCGCATTCCCCCGCCGCGTTCAAGGACCCTGATCGAAGATTTCGACGCCATCCGAAACGAACGTAGAACCTGCCCGGAAGGCGCTTCCCGGCGGCCCCTCCGCAAAGCGACGGGTCTCGCTCCCACGGTGAAGACGGTGATCGGCGTCGATGTGTCAGCGCCGGGACCGCATACCATTGCGCCCATGAGTGATCGGTGGACAGAGGTGGCCCCGCGCGTGTGGGCGCGGCGCTTGAGGGAACTCGACCAGACGCTGGGCCTGGTGATCGGCGACGACTGCTGCCTGGTGATCGACACCGGCATCAATGCCGAGGCCGGATTCGAGTACGCGACGGCGATCCGCGAGAAGACCGATCTGCCGTGGCAGGTCGCCTACACGCACGACCACTTCGACCACTGGTTCGGGACCTCCGCGTTCGGCGAGTCCACCGTCTGGGCCGTGGCGGACGGCGCGCACTACATCCGCTTCGGCGATGAGCAGCGGGCGGCCTGGGCCGCGAAGTCCCGCCGGGACGGCCGCGAGGACGACGCGCGGCGGGTCGCCCGGACGAAGCTGGTGCCGCCGAACTGCCGGGTGCAGGGCGCGATCGGACTGAACCTGGGCGGGCGCACGGTGGTACTCCGCCAAGTGGGATTGGCGCACAGCGACAACGACATGGTGATCGAGGTGCCCGACGCGGGCGTCCTGTTCGCCGGCGACATCTTGGAGAACGGCGCGGCGCCCTCGTACGACGGGGCGTTCCCGTACGAGTGGCCGCAGGCGGTGGAGTACCTGCTGAGCTGGAAGCCGAAGGTGGTCGTCCCGGGCCATGGCGACCCGGCCGACTACTGGTGGGCGCGGGCGCAGGCGCGCGACCTGGCCGAGATGGCGCGGTTGTGCGGCGAAGTGGCGCAGGGGTTCATCACCGAGGAGGAGGCGTTGGCGCACAGCCCGTTCGGAGAGGCGACCATGCGGACGGCGCTGGAGCGCTGCAAGGCGCTGACTCCCCCGCCGCCGGAGCCGCAGGCGCCGGTCGCGGCGGCCGGGCCGAGCCTGCCGCCTCCCGTGGTCGTCTACGACGTGCTGGAGTACGACATCGACATGCGCCAGTGAACCGGGCGGCGAACAGCCGCCCCGGCGGCGGTCCGGACGGGCCCTAGCCGAAGGGCTGATCCTCGAAGTTCGCGTGCAGCTTGCGCAGGAGCGCGTCCAGTTGGCGGCGCTCCTCGGCGTTCAGGACCGAGAGCTTCTCCGCGTGGAATTCGACACCGGCGCGCGCGGCGGCCTCGATCGCCTCGCGGCCCTGTTCGGTCATGCGGACCTTGAGGCCGCGTCGGTCGGCGGGGTCGGGCAGGCGCTCGATGAACCCGGCCGCCTCCAGCTTGTCCAGGCGGCCGGTGAGCCCGCCGGAGCTGAGCATGAGGCTCGCGCTGATCTCCTTGGGTGACAAGGTGAACGGTTCGCCCGAGCGGCGGATGGCCGAGAGCACGTCGAACTCGTTGCGCGCGATGCCGTACTGGGCGTAGAGGCGGTGGAGCCGCTCGCCGAGCTTCGTGGAGATCCGGTGGATGCGGCCGAAGATCGCCATCGACTCGAGCGGGAGGTCGGGCAGCTCGCGGTGCCACTGCTCGGTGATCCGGTCAACGGCATCGGGCTCCACGGCGTCGGTCATGGGGATCATTCTGGCCCACCTGACTTTCGGTCGCGGAAGTACCTCAGGGTGATCTAACTCAACCACGAGTATCTTGACAAAGAGTAGCTTGAGAGTAAGCTACTTTTCATCAAGCTACCTCCTAAGGAGCCACGATGAACCGCAGCACCAAGGACCTCCTCCTCACGGCCCTCGCCCCCGTCATGTGGGGCACCACCTACGTGGTGACCACCGAATTCCTCCCGGCCGACCGCCCCTTCCTCACCGCGATGCTGCGGGCGCTCCCCGCCGGACTCCTGCTCATACTCCTGTCACGAAGGCTCCCGAGAGGTTCCTGGTGGTGGAAGTCGGTCGTGATCGGCACGCTGAACATCGCCGCGTTCTTCGCCCTGCTCTTCATCGCGACCTACCGGCTCCCGGGCGGCGTCGCGGCGGTCGCCGCGGCCGTCGGCCCGCTGGCGACCGCCGGTGCGACGCTCCTGATCCTGCACCAGAAGGTGCGCCTGCGCACCTGGCTGCTGGGCCTGGCCGGCGTCGGCGGTGTGGCGATGGTCGTGCTGACGGCCGAAGCGGCGCTCGACCCGATCGGCGCCGCGGCGGGCATCGGCGGCGCGGTCGCCATGGCGGTCGCGGTGACCCTGACCAAGCGCTGGGGCATCCCGACGAACGCGGGCCCGGCCGCCCTCGCGGGCTGGCAGCTCACCGCGGGAGGACTCCTGCTCATCCCCCTGGCCTTCGCCGTAGAAGGCGCGATCCCCGCCCTCACCGGTGTGAACCTGCTCGGTTACCTCTACCTCGGTCTCGTGAACACGGCGCTGGGCTACTGGTTGTGGTTCCGCGGCATCGGCCGGCTCTCGATCGTGCCCTTGAGCTTCCTGGGGCTGCTCTCCCCGCTCACCGCGGCCACGGTCGGCTGGATCGTGCTGGGCGAGACGTTCTCGACCTGGCAGACCGCAGGCTTCGCGGTGGCCCTGGCGGCGACCGTCACCGCGCAGCTCCAGGCGAAGCCGAAGGCGCCCGAGCGCATCGAGGCCATGGAGCCGAAAGTGCTCGCCCGAGTCTGATCCTGTCGCATTGCAGCACCGCGGCCCGGCGCATGTCGCGCCGGGCCGCGGTGTCGCAATGCCGAGACTCCCTCGATGCGGGGCTCGAAGCAGCGCCTAGGACTCCGAGTCGGCCTTCAGCGCTTCCCAGACCGGCTCGGTGTCGAGGTCGGCGGCGAGGCCCGCGATCTGGTCGACCGTGACGTCGACTTCGTCGCCGTCCATGTCACCCCACCACACCGTGGCGACGGAGCCGTCGGGGAAGAACGCGGCGGCCTCGATGTACGTCGTGTCGGTCGTCCACGCGACCACCGTGCCGTCATCGAGCTCGACCTCGGCGCACTCGGTGTCCCCCTCGCGGCAGTGGAGGAGGTAGTGCATGTCGAACTCGCCGTCCGACACGTCCTGGATCCCGGTGGTGATCCCGCCCGGCAGGTACAGGGCGGTCTCCAGGCCCTCGCCGGTCTGGTCGACGTAGAAGTCGGCGCGGAACTTGCGTTGCACCGGCGTCTCGTTCTGGCCGTCGATGAAGTAGTTCTGGAGGCGCTTCATCGGCAGCGAGGCGTCGAAGGTCCACTCCTCGAAGTGCTCGGCGAGCGCCTCCTCGGTCTCGTCGTGGGCTTCCGCGGTGAACTCGTCCTCGACGAAGTCCCACTGCTCGGAGTACTCCCAGCCTTCGGCCGGGATCTCCGGTTCCTGCGCGGCGGCCGCGGTCGCGGGGAGGAGCACCGCCGCGGCCGAGGCCGCGACGATCGCCGAACGCTTGAATGAGGCCATGATGGTCGCCTTTCCGTAGGTCCGATGCCTTGTCGCTTCATATATGCCCTGAACGGTCCGAAAGGTTGCACCGCCCGGTTCAATCCGCCGCGCGGTAGGCGGTCTCGAGCCAGGCCCGCACTTCGGCGTCGATCGGTTCCGGCCCAAGGAGTTCGAGGTGATGCATCCAGACGTTCGACGAAGGATGCACCACCTCCTTGAAACGATCGGAGTCGAGGCGTTCGGGAAGCGCGATCGACAGCACGGCCGGCACCGTCGAATCGAGGTACTGGCCGGGCCGCCATACGAACGCGAAGGGCCTGCGGCGACGGAACGCGATCTGGCTCTTACCGGTCCGGATTTCGACCTCGCCGATCGCGGCCACCGCTGCGGCGACGGCCTCGAAGAGCGCGAGACCCTCGGGGTGGCCCTCGAAGAGGTCGCCCGGACGCCGCTCTCCGGTCATCTCGCCCCGTCTTCCCCGCCCGGCGCCCGCTCGTCAGACCATCTTGCGTCGGTAGGCGCGCATCGCGAGCGGGGCGGTGACGGCGAAGATCGCCGCGGCCCAGACGAACGTCCACATCAGCGGTTCGGTGACGGGGCCGAACGACAGCAGCCCCCGCATGGTGTCGGCGAGGTGCGTGACCGGGTTGACCTTGGCCCAGGCCTGCATGAAGCCGGGCATCGTGTTGATGTCCACGAAGGCGCTGGACGTGAAGGTCAGCGGCATGATGATCACGAACGCGTAGATCTGGACCTTCTCCTCCGAGTCGGCGACCACGCCCATCAGGACCGAGAGCCAGGAGATCGCCAGGGCGAAGACCACGAGGACCAGGGCCGCGAGGAACGCGCCGGCGACCGTGCGCAGCTCGAAGCCCATGAGCAGGCCCAGTCCGAGCATGACCACGATGGACCAGACCTGCTTGAACATGTCGGCGAAGATCTTCCCGGCCAGCGGGGCGGAACGCGCGATCGGCAGCGAGCGGAAGCGGTCGTAGACGCCCTTGCGCAGGTCGGCATTGATGCCGGTGCCGGTGTACATCGTGAGGAAGATCGCGTTCTGGGCGATCAAACCGCCGAGGACGTACTGCAGGTAGTCCGAAGTGGATCCCGCCATCTGGCCGCCGAAGACGTAGACGAACAGCAGCAGGAACATGATCGGGCTGAGGCTCAGGTCGACGAGTTCGAACGGGTTGTGCTTGATGCGGACCATCTGCCGCCAGGCCATGGACAGGACCTGGCTGACGGTGGCGCCGGGGCCGGGCCGGTGGATCACCGGGGCTTCGACGGTTGCGGCGGTCATTTCGCGGGCTCCTCGTTCTCGGCGGCGGCGTCGGTCTCGGTGCGGCGGCCGGTGAGGGTCAGGAAGACCTCGTCGAGGCTGGAGAGACCGAGGTGGAACTCGGTGAGCGCGATGCCGCGGTCGCGGAGGTCGGCGGCGAGCGCCGGCATGATGCCGTCGTCGTTGACGCCGACGGTGATCGCCCCGGCCTCGACCATGGGTTCGAGCTCGGGGAAGCGCTCGGCGACGAGGCCGCGCACGGCCTCGAGCCGGGCGTGCTCCTCGGGCTGGATGCGCAGGCTCTGACCGCCGATCTTCGCCTTGAGCTGCGTCGGCGTGCCGGTGGCGATGACCTTGCCGTGGTCGATCACGGCGATCTCGTGGGCGAGCTGGTCGGCCTCCTCGAGGTACTGCGTGGTGAGCAGGACGGTGGTGCCGTCGGCGACCAGGCCGCGCACGAGTCCCCACAGCTCGCCGCGGGCGCGCGGGTCGAGTCCCGTGGTCGGTTCGTCGAGGAAGAGGATCCGGGGCCGGCCCACCAGGCTCGCGGCCAGGTCGAGGCGGCGCCGCATGCCGCCGGAGTAGGCCTTCGCGGGCTTCTCGGCGGCGTCGGAGAGGTTGAACTGGGCGAGGAGCTCACGCGCACGGGCCTTGGCGTCCCGGGTGGGCATGCCGAGCAGACGCCCGATGAACCGCAGGTTCTCCTCGCCGGTGAGCAGCTCGTCGACGCCGGCGAACTGGCCGGTGAGGCCGATGAACGTGCGCACCTGCGCGCCGTCCTTGACGATGTCGTAGCCGCCGACGCGGGCGGTCCCGGCCGTGGGTTCGGAGAGGGTGGCGAGCATGCGGACCATGGTGGTCTTGCCCGCGCCGTTGGGGCCGAGGACGCCGAGCACGGTCCCGGTCCGGGCCGCGAGGTCGACCTGGTCGAGGGCGACGAGATCGCCGAAGTGCTTGGTCAGGCCCTCGGTTTCGATGGCGTTGTCTTGCGACACTTCGTCCTCCTTCGGAGTGGTGTCGTGTGGAAGGGTTCTGGTTTCCGGGCGTGCGCCCGAGATCATGATGTCATATTGATGCGTTTGTGACATCACCTTTGTGGTGGTGTTCGCCGTACCGTGCGCGGCGTACACCGGAGTTCGATCATGCACCCGAGGTGTGACAACGCGCGCGTGAATACTCTTTAGAGGGTCTGCAGGAGCTTCCTGATGCGCTTCTCGCTCACCTGGTAGCGGGTGCCGAGCTGCTGGGCGAAGAAGCTCACGCGCAGCTCTTCGAGCATCCAGCGGACCTCGCGGCCCTCGCCCGAGCGCAGTGCGGCGGGACGGGCGCGCGCCAGCGCGTCCCGTTCGGCCTCGAGGGACTGGATCACGGCCATCTTCCCCTGGTCCCCCGCGACGTCGGCGACCGCGCGCTCGGCGCGGAAGCCGATGGCCTTCACGTAGCGGAGCAGGTCGTCGAGGCGCCACCAGCCGGTCGAGCCGACGAAGCCGTCCCCACCGACGAGCCCTTCGAGCTGGCGGCGCATGTCGCTCAACGCGGGGAGCACGTTCAGGGCGAACTTGCCCTCAAGGAGGCGGGACGCCTCGCGAGCCTCCGTCAGCACCGCCGCGGCCTTGCGGGCCACAGCGGCGGACTCGCCCGCGACCTCGGGCTTCGCGCGCTTCAACAGCGCCTCGAAACCCTCTCGGTCCCAGGCCGGGCCGCCGCCTTCGATGAGCACCTTGTCGAGCACCGTGCGCACGCAGTCGGCGAGCAGCGCATCGACATTCGCATACGGGCCGGTCGCCAGCGCGAGCTGCTCCCTCTGCGTCAGCACGGTCTTCAAGCGCGGGTCGGGGCAGTTCAGGCGCAGCAGCCGGCGGGTGCCGGCCCACATGTTCGCGGCCTGCGTCCCGGGGTCGGGGAAGGCCTTGACGCCGACGCTGCCGCCTTCGTCCACGAGGGCCGGATAGGCCTTCGCGGTGTAGCCCTTGCGCGGGGTCTCGTGGAGCTTCGGCAGGGACTCGAAGTCCCAGGTCTTGAGGCCGGTGCGTTCGAGTTCGAAGGCCTCGGACGCGACCTCCCGGGTCTTGGGGGCGAGCTGGCGCTGGAGGGCGCCGAGCTCCTTGCCTTCGGCGAGGACCTTGCCGTCCTCGTCCTTGACCTGGAAGGTGACGAGGAGGTGCCCGGGGACCTTGGCGAGGTCGAAGGCGTCCTCGGGGACGTGCACGTTCGTCATCGACTTGAGCGTGTCGGCGAGCGCGGCCATCATGGGGCGGCCCGGGGCGGGGGCCATGCGGGCGACGGCGGCCTTCGCGAAGTCGGGGGCGGGCACGAAGCTGCGGCGCAGGGACTTCGGGAGGCTCTTGATGAGCGCTTCGGCGAACTCGGCGCGCAGGCCCGGGACCTGCCAGGTGAAGGCGTCCTGGTCGAGCTGCGGGAGGGCCGGGAGGGGGACGGCGACGGTGACGCCGTCGCGGGCGGAGCCGGGTTCGAACTCGTAGTCGAGTTCGAGGTCGGCGCCTTCGGAGGTCCAGACCTCGGGGTAGGAGTCGGCGGCGACGCTTTCGGCGCGGTCGCCGAGGAGGAGCTGCTCGTCGAAGTCGAGGAGGGTCTTGTCCTTCTCCTTCTTCCACCAGGCGTCGAAGTGGCGGCCGGAGACGATGTCGGCCGGGAGGCGTTCGTCGTAGAAGTCGAAGAGGGTCTGCTCGTCGGCGAGGAGTCCGCGCTGGCGCACCCGGTTCTCGAGGTCTTCGACCTCGCTGATCTTGGCGAGGTTCCGCGCCAGGAACTTGTGGTGGGTGTCCCATTCGGCTTGGACGAGGGCGTGGCGGATGAAGAGTTCACGGCTGGTCTCGACGTCGATGCGTCCGAAGTTGACCTTGCGGCGGGCGACGATCGGGACGCCGTAGAGCGTGACGCGTTCGAACGCGAGCACGGCTCCGGCCTTCTTCGACCAGTGCGGTTCGGAGTAGGTGCGCTTGCTGAGGTGCTCGGCGAGTGGTTCGACCCATTCGGGTTCGATCTTGGCGCACACGCGGCCCCACAGGCGGCTCGTCTCGACGAGCTCCCCGGCGACGACCCAGCGCGGCTGCTTCTTGGCGAGGCCCGAGCCGGGGAAGATCGCGAACTTGGCGCCTCGCCCTCCGAGGTATTCGCGGGTGTCGGCCTCTTTGACGCCGATGTGCGAGAGGAGCCCGGCCAGGAGCGCGGTGTGGACGCGCTTGGGGTCGGGGGTGGTGTCGGGGGATTCGATCGGGATCTTGAGGCTCTTGAGGACGCCGAGGATCTGTCGCACCAGGTCCTGCCATTCGCGGATGCGCAGGTAGTGCAGGTATTCCTGTTTGCACATGCGCCGGAACGCGCTCGAGGAGCGGCCACGGCGTTCGTCCTCGAGGTAGCGCCAGAGGTTCAGGAACGCCGAGAAGTCGGAGTCGGGGTCGTTGAAGCGCGCGTGGGACTGGTCGGCTTGGGCGCGCTTGTCCGCCGGGCGCTCCTTCGGGTCCTGGATGGACATCGCGGCGGTGATGACGGCGACGGCGTGGACGCAGCCCTCGTGCTGGGCCTGGAGGATCATGCGGGCCAGGCGGGGGTCGATGGGCAGGCGCGCGATGTCGCGTCCGGCCTTCGTCAGACGCCGCTCGCCGCCGCGCACGTCCTCGAGCGCGCCGAGTTCCACCAGGAGGTCCATGCCGTCCTTGATGTTCCGCGAGTCGGGGGCGTCGACGAACGGGAAGGTCTCGACGCGGCCGAGCTTCGCGGCGGTCATCTGCAGGATGACGCTGGCGAGGTTGGTGCGCAGGATCTCCGCGTCGGTGAACTCGGGCCGCGCGTTGAAGTCGTCCTCGGAGTAGAGGCGGATGCAGACGCCTTCGGCGACGCGGCCGCAGCGGCCGGCGCGCTGGTTGGCGCTGGCCTGGCTGATGGCCTCGATGGGGAGCCGCTGGACCTTGGTGCGGGCGGAGTAGCGGGAGATGCGCGCGTACCCGGCGTCGATGACGTACCGGATGCCCGGCACGGTCAGGGAGGTCTCGGCGACGTTGGTGGAGAGGATGATGCGGCGGCCGCTGTGGGAGGAGAAGACGCGGTGCTGCTCCTGCGCGGAGAGCCGGGCGTAGAGCGGGACGATCTCGGTGTGGCGGAGTTTGGCCTTCTCGAGGGCGTCGGCGGTGTCGCGGATCTCCTGCTCGCCGGAGAGGAAGACGAGGATGTCGCCGTCGCCGACGCGGCCGAGTTCGTTGACGGCGTCGAGGATGCCGTCGGTCTGGTCGCGCTGCTCCTCGCCGTCCTCGTTGCGGAGGGGCCGGTACCGGATCTCGACGGGGTAGGTGCGGCCGGAGACCTCGAGGATCGGGGCCGGGCCGTCAGGCGAGGCGAAGTGGTTGGCGAAGCGCTCGGGGTCGATGGTGGCGGAGGTGACGATGACCTTGAGGTCGGGGCGCTTGGGGAGGATCTGCCGCAGGCAGCCGAGGATGAAGTCGATGTTGAGGCTGCGCTCGTGCGCCTCGTCGATGATGATCGTGTCGTAGGCGCTCAGGAGCCGGTCGTGCTGGATCTCGGTGAGCAGGATGCCGTCGGTCATCAGTTTGACGTAGCTGCGGTCCGACACCTGGTCGGTGAAGCGGACCTTCCAGCCCACGGCCTCCCCGAGCGGCGACCCCAGCTCGTCGGCGATGCGCTCGGCCACCGCGCGGGCGGCGATCCGCCGCGGCTGCGTGTGCCCGATCATGCCGCGGACCCCGCGGCCGAGTTCGAGGCAGATCTTCGGGATCTGCGTGGTCTTGCCCGAGCCGGTCTCGCCGGCGATGATCACGACCTGGTTGTCGCGGATCGCCTCGAGGATGTCGTCCTTGCGCTGCGACACCGGCAGCGCTTCGGGGTAGACGATCTTCGGCACGCCCGCGGCGCGGGCCGCCAGCGCCGCCTCCTTCCGCTCGACCTCGGCCTCGAGCTTCGCGAAGGCCTCGGAGCGGGCCGGGCCTTCGAGTTCGCGGGCCTCGCGCAGGCGGCGGCGCAGCGCACGCTGATCGGCCGTACGCAGGGCGAAGACGCGCTCGCGCAGGCTGGTGCGGGATTCAGGGACGCTGCTGGGCATGACGATCGTCAAGGATACGCGGGCGGCCCGCCCGCGCGCCATCCATTAAGCCCCGCAGTGACCGGGACCGGTCAGTCGGCCTCGAGGTCCCCGCAGAGCACCCGGTCGGAGTCCGCGCCCTCCGAAGCGGCGAGGGCCTCCGGGGCGTGGACGACGACGCTCTTGGCACGGTCGTCGGGAACGAGGTCGCTCGAGACCGTGGCCGAGCCGACGCCCGACTCCGAGGTCGTGAAGGACAGCTCGATGATGTTCCCGGCCGCGTCCTCGCCGCCGGGGTCGGCGAGCCAGTGACCGCCGCCGGGCGGGTCCTCGTCGCATCCGCCGTCGTGGACGTGCGCCGTGTACTCGGCAGCGGCCGCGAGGCCGGTGACGGCGAGCCGCACCGAGGTGCTGCCGACCGAGGAGACGTCGGCGGTGCCGGTCGCCCGTGGGGCGATCTCGCTCCACGCGGTCGTCACATCGAGCGCGGCGGTCCAGGCCCCGCCCAGGTCGTCACTCGTGGGGTCCTCGCCGCCGCAGCCCGCGAGGGCTCCGGTCAGGACGACCGCGGCGGCGGTCAGGGCTCGGATCGACATGGCGCTCCTTCGTCAGTGGCGAACCCAGTATCGGTCCGAGGGTGGCGCCGCCGCGGGATTGCGGCGGCCGTGTCCGGCGTGGACACGACCGCCGCGGCTCACACGGCGGCCGCCACCGGCACGTCGACGGCGATCCCCTCGCCGCGCGTCAGCTCCACCCGGCGGGTGAGGCCCAGGCCGTCGAGGAACGCCTCGTCGTGGCTCACGACCACGAGCGCGCCTTGGAAGGCCGTGAGCGCCTGCTGGAGCTGCCGGATCGAGCTCATGTCGAGGTTGTTCGTCGGCTCGTCGAGCAGCAGCAGTTGCGGCGCGGGCTGCGATGACAGGACCGTGGCGAGGGCCGCCCGCAGGCGCTGGCCGCCGGAGAGGGTCGAGACGAGCTGGAAGACCGCGTCGCGGCGCATTCCGAAGCGGGCCAGGCGGGTCCGCAGGACCTTCTCTGCGGCGTCGGGGGCTTTCGCGCGCACGTTGTCGAGCACGCTCGCGTCGTCGTCGAGCAGTTCCAGCCGCTGGGTGAGGAACCCGTGCGGGACGCGGGCGGCATCGGCTATCGCGCGCAGCAGCGTGGTCTTGCCCGCGCCGTTGTCGCCGGTGACCGCGACCCGCTCGGGACCGCGCAGGTGCAGCCCGAGGCCGTCTCCGTACAGGTCGCTCACTTTGAGCCCCTTGATGATCGCGATGTCGCGGTGGGTGGAGACGTTGGTCTCGGGCAGGTCGATGTGGATCCCGCCGTCGTCGCGCAGGCTCTCCTCCGCTTCGTCGAGCCGGTCGCGGGCTTCGGCCACGTCCTCGAGCTTGGCGTTGAGCAGCTTGGCGGAGGAGACCTCACCGGCGTTCTTCTTGGCGTTGAGCAGGATCTTCGGCGTGCCCCCGCGCGCCTGCTCGCGGCGCCACGACGAGGCGCCCTTGTCGTTCTGGCTGCGGGCGGCGATGAGCTCCTTCTTCTGGCGGGTGAGGTCCTGCTTGGCGTCGCGCACGGCGCGCGCGGCGGCCTCCTGCTCGGCCTCGATGGCCTGCTCGTAGACGCTGTAGTTGCCCTCGAAGACGCGGATTCGTCCCTTGTAGAGTTCGGCGACGGCGTCCACGTGCTCCAGCAGCGCCCGGTCGTGGCTGACGACCACGAGGGTGCCGTTGAAGCGCCGGATCGCCTGGTACAGGCGCTTTCTCGCCGATCCGTCGAGGTTGTTGGACGGCTCGTCGAGGAGCAGCACGTCCGGGCGTCGGACGAGGCGGCCGGCCAGGCCCACGAGCATCGACTCGCCGCCGGACAGCGTGCCGACGGTGCGGTCGAAGCCCACGTGGTCGAGGCCGAGTTCGTCGAGGACCACGCGGGAGCGGTCCAGGAAGTCCCAGTCCTCGCCGATCACGTTGAAGTTGGCCTCGTCCACGTCACCGGCCTCGATGGCGGCCAGCGCACGGCGTTTCCCGGCGATGCCGAGCAGGTCGGACACGGTGTCGCCCAAGCGGAGCGGCAGCTCCTGCGGCAGGTACTCGATGAGCCCCGAGGCCGAGATCGTGCCCGACTCGGACTTGAGCAGACCGGCCACGAGCTTGAGCAGGGTCGATTTGCCGGTGCCGTTGTCGCCGATGAGCGCGGTGCGGCCGTCGGAGAAGACGGCGTCGAGCCCGTCGAAGACGCGTTCGCCCTCCGGCCAGAGGAAACGGAGCTGTTGAACGTTGATATAGGTGGTCATGAGACCTCTCTCAGGTCGATGCTGAACGGAATCGAGATGAGAGACATCGCGCCTGAAACGGCGGAAGGTGTTGAATCCCGGAAACAGGCACCCCTCGATCGAAGACACACCGGTCACGTGCACAGAGACGTGATGGCGCGATGTCTACGACCTAGAGCTTCAAGTGAGTGCCTAACGTCGGGAACAAGGACGTCGTCAAGGGTAGGCCAGGGCCGGGGCGGCGTCAAGCGAGATGCGCGACACGGGCCGCCCTGCGGCGCAGGGCGGCCCGGTCTCGGACGGGTGCGCTCTAGCAGGCGTCGGTCGGCTTCCAGACGCCCCATTCACCGGTGGTGCCCGGCTCTTCGCCGGTGGTCCACCAGCCGGCGCGGTAGACGGTGCCGTTGTGGGTGACCGTGTCCCCGGCGGTGTAGACGGCCGCGGCGTCCCAGGCCCCGCAGTCGGCGGGAGGCTCGGTCGGGGCGCCGCTGGTCGGCGTGCCCGTGGGGGTCTCCTCGCCGCCGCCGAAGTCGACGTCGACGCAGGAGTAGAAGGCGTTCACGGTGTCGGCGATGGTCCAGACGCTGAGGATCAGGTGCTGCCCGCTGCGCTCGGGCAGGGTCACGTCGTGGGTCATCGTGTGGTCGGGTTCGGCGCCGCCCATCGCGAAGGAGGCGAAGGGCTCGAGGTCGAGCATGTCGCGGGTGAGCGGCTTCGTCGGGTCGTAGGCGTCGTCGGTGAGGTAGTAGTCGAAGGACGCGGTGGAGTGCGGGGCGGTCATCGTCCAGGTGAAGGTCTGGGTTCCGGGATCGACTGCGGTGGTGGGCCAGTCGCCGCCGCGGGGGTCGTCGAGTTCGGCGAACTCGGCGTGCCCGGCGGAGCAGATCTCGCCGTCGGCGGGCCCGGCGGCGGGGAAGCCCTTGGGGCCCTCGACGCTCTGGGGTTCGTAGGAGATGGCGCCGCAGTCAAAGACCACCCCGGCCGCGCAGAGCGCCGAGCGGCTCGGCGGGTCGGAGGTGTAGCCGTGGCCCCAGGCCAGGGCCGCCATGGAGGCCGAGACCGCGAGGGTACCGGCGCCGGCGATGGACAGGATGATTCTGCGCTTCGTGCGCATCTTCGTCTCCTATCGACGATGGGTCAGCGGGGCTTCGGCGTTCCGGTGGAACCGGTTCGGGGCACCGAATTAGAAAGGAACCTAACAGTTAAAGTCGCTCGACACAAGGGGCAAGCGCGCGCCGATCGCCACAATTCGAATAGACGTTCCCTTTTCGTACGCAACGACAATGGCCGCACACGAACCGTGTGCGGCCATTGTCGACGAAGCCCTGCTCAGGCGGTCGCCGCGACCGATTCGTCGGCCCGCTGCGGGAGCGGACGGCGCCAGAGCACCGCGGTCATGACGGCGCCGAACAGGATCATCGCCCCGCCGACGCCCCAGTTGATGTAGATGAGCTCGTTCGCCACCTCGGGGTCGGACAGGTCCGCGATCTGCCCCTCGATGCTCCGGTAGAGCGTGTACGCCAGGGCCACCGAGGTGAGCCCCAGGCAGACGTACCAGACGGTGCCGAGCTTGAGCATCGACGTGCGGTTCGCCTCGGCCGCGAGCGCCTTGATCTTGCCGGTGGCGAAGGCGAGCACGATCGTCGCGAGCCCGCCGAACACGAGGCCGTAGCCGGACACGGCGAAGTCCACCGCGTCCACCATGGACGAGCCGTTGGCGGTCGGGTAGACGAGGAGCGAGAACGCCGCCATCGGCACGCCCAGCACCAGGACGCTCTTCTTGCGGCTCCAGCCGAAGCGGTCCTCGAACGAGCTGAACGGCACGATCACCATCGAGATCAGCGAGGAGACGCCCGCGACGACAAGGGTCGCGAAGAACAGCACGCCGATGAACGCCCCGCCCGGCATCTGGCTGAGGATCGTCGGGAACGTCACGAACGCGACGCCGCCGCCAGTGCCCACGAGCTGGTCGATCGGGACGCCGTTCGCGTTCGACATGAACCCGAGCACCGAGAACACCCCGATGCCCGCCAGCAGCTCGAAGGACGAGTTCGCGAAGCCCACCGTCACGGCCGTCGTCGACAGCTCACTGCGCTTCCTCAGATAGGACGAGTACGCGATCATCGTGCCCATGCCGATCGACAGCGAGAAGAACACCTGCGCGTAGGCCGCGAGCCAGATCTCGTAGTCCCCGATCCTGTCCCACTGCGGAGTGAAGAAGGCGTTCAGGCCGTCGACGGCGCCCTCCAACGTCAGCGCGCGGACCACGACGACGCCGAACAGGACCACCAGCAGCGGGATGCAGATCCGGTTGGCCAGCTCGACGCCCTTGCGGACCCCTCCCGCCATGATCAGCAGGACCAGCGCCCAGACCGCGACCAGGGCCGCGAGCATCACCGGGCGGTATTCGAAGAAGTCCAGCGGCGCCCCGGCGGCGAGGAACTCCACGCCGAAGAACGCCCCCGCGTCGTCGCCCCAGGCCAGACCCGGCGCGAAGAAGACATAGCAGAGCGCCCAGGCGATGATGACGGCGTAGAAGGTGGCGAGGAAGAACGCGATCCCGTTCTGCCACCAGCCGATCCCCTCGGCGGGCCGGTACAGCGCACGGAAGGCCGAGGGCGGACCGGCCTGGTACCGGCGGCCGATCGTGTACTCGAGCAGGAGCAGCGGGATGCCGGCGGTGAGGATGGCGAACAGGTACGGCAGCAGGAAGGCCCCGCCGCCGAACTGGTAGGCCTCGCCGGGGAAGCGCCAGATGTTCCCCAGCCCGATGGCCGATCCGGCCGCGGCCAGGATGAACCCGGCGCGGGTCCCCCAGGTCTCTCTCGTGGTCATGGAAGTGCCTCTTCTTCGGTGCGGGTGGGGAGGGGCGCGCAGGGCGAAGGGGCCGATCCGGGGATCGGCCCCTCCTCGGGCTGCTATTCGTCGGGCTGTTCAGGGTGGGTCATGAGGGTGATCGCCGAGACGACCAGGCCTCCGAAGATGACGACGATCGCGATGATCATCATCGCCACTGCGCTTCCGCTCACTGGGTCTCCTCCTTCCCGCTGGTCAGGGTGGCCTCGCCGGGCACCTCGGCCTCGTCCACGAGCACGGGGACGTCCTTGCGGCGCAGGATGAGCGCGGCCAGGACGCCGAGCACGAGCGCGCTGCCCGCGAGGGTCCAGCCGTAGATGAGCGTGGCGGAGTCGACGCCCGCCTCGTTGTCGATGGTCGCGCGGATGTTGTCGAAGAGCATCCATCCGAGGATCAGCGGAGTGACCAGGCCCAGGCAGGCCAGCCACACCCAGCCGATCTTGAAGATGGAGGTGCGGTTGGCGTTCTCCCGCAGGTCGGCCCACTTCCAGGCGATCCAGACGACGCTGACGATGCTGACCAGCGCGGCCACGGCGATGCCGTAGCTGTTGATGAAGCCGTCGGCGGTGTCGAGCAGCATCAGGCCGTTGGTGGCCGGGAACAGCACGATCGACAGCAGCGCGATGGTGCCGCCGACGAAGATCGTGCCTTTGAGCCGGTTGACGCCGAAACGGTCCTCGAAGGCCGCGACCGGCACCTGCACGATGCTGACCAGCGACGTGAAGCCCGCGATGACGAGGCTGGCGAAGAACAGCACGCCGAACAGACCAGCGGCGTACGGCAGCGTGTTGATGATGGCCGGGAAGGCCACGAACGCCAGGCCCACACCGGTGCTCACCTGCTCGTCGATCGGCGTCCCGGATTGGAGCGCCATGAAGCCGAGCACCGAGAACACCCCGATGCCGGCGAGCAGCTCGAACGAGGAGTTCGCCAGACCGACGGTGAACGCCGAGGTGGTGAGGTCGGACTTGCGCTTCAGATAGGAGGCGTAAGTGACCATGATGCCGAAGCCGACCGACAGCGAGAAGAAGATCTGGCCGTACGCGGAGACCCACACCGTCGAGTCGGTGAGCCGGTCCCAGTCGGGCGTGAAGAACGCGTTGAGACCGTCGGTGGCGCCGTCGAGCGTCAGGGCCTGGACGACGAGGACGCCGAACAGGACGACCAGCAGTGGAATGAAGATCTTCGCGGTGTTCTCGATGCCCTTGCGGACACCGGCGCCGATGACCAGGAGCGTCACCACCCAGACGGCGGCCAGGACCAGCGTCAGGTTGGGCACCCATTCGCCGAAGTCGCTGAACGCCAAGGCGCTGGCGTCGACGTTCCCGTTGCCGAGGAAGTCGACGAACAGGTACGTCGCCGGGTCGTCCCCCCAGGTCTGGCCGATCGCGAAGAACGCGTACATGGCGGCCCAGGCGATGATGACCGCGTAGTAGGCCGCGATCACGATGCAGATGGCGACCTGCCACCAGCCGACGAACTCCAGGTTCTTGTTCAGGCGGCGGTACGCCACCGGGGCCGAGCCTTTGAAGCGCCGGCCGATGGTGAACTCCATGACGAGCAGCGGGATGCCCGCCGTCAGCAGCGCCACCAGGTAGGGCACGAGGAAGGCGCCGCCGCCGTTCTCGTAGGCGACACCGGGGAATCGCCAGATGTTGCCGAGTCCGACCGCCGAACCGATGGCGGCCAGGATGAACCCGACTCTGGTCCCCCAGTTCTCTCTGATCAATCGCTCTTTGGCCATTGCACGTTCTCTCCAGTCACGCCGACGCTCATAACGGGCTAACCATAGTGGGACGTGTGTACCAGGTCAATTGCTCGTTATAGGTGCGTTATCAATGTTCACATGCCGGGATGGTCGATGTGAGCACAACGCTGCCGCCGGTTCCCGAGCGGTCGGTCGGCGGTCACGTTCACGTCTGGAACGAGACGATGCCGCCTCACAAGCGCTAAGCTTTTTCAGTTGCGCCGGTCGCTCGGTCGCGCCAGGTCATGGCTCCCAGGCATCGCCAGACCTGCCGGCGGGCCCATCGCTCTCGCATCGCACAGCACCTTTCGCGCATCGTCGTCTTGAATCCCGTCCGCTCCGCATCCGAGGAGAGCCGTGTCCGCTGCCATCACTCCGGCCGTTCAGTTCGAGCAGCAACGCCTCGACGAGCTGTACGCCCGCCTCGACCGGCTCCGCGACGAGGCCGACGAGCGGCTCGGCGAGTCGCGGCGAGGGCACGTGGAGAACGACCAGGAGCGCTCGCAGCGCGACGCCGAGACCCACCTGTACCGCCGCCGGATCGCCCAGCTCGACGCCGTCGAGGAGGGCCTGTGCTTCGGGCGGCTCGACTATCTCGCCTCTGATGTGCCGATGTACTTGGGCCGCATCGGGATCCATGCCGAAGGCGGCGAGCAGATGCTCGTCGACTGGCGCAGTGAGGCCGGCCGCCGGTTCTACCTCGCCACCGCCGCGTCGCCGGCCGGGGTGCGCCGCAGGCGCCACCTCCACACCAAGGGCCGCCGCCTCCGTTCGGTGAACGACGAGGTCCTGGACCTGGACGCCGCGGGCGAAACCGGATCGACGATCGGGTCCGAAGGCGCGCTGATGGCCGCGCTCGACGCGGCCCGCACCGGCGCCATGCAGGACATCGTCGCCACGATCCAGGCCGAGCAGGACCGGATCATCCGCGCGCCCCTGGAGGGCGTCATGATCGTCGACGGCGCGCCGGGCACCGGCAAGACCGCCGTCGCGCTCCACCGCGCCGCCTACCTGCTGTACGAGCACCGCGAGAAGCTCAAGCGCCAGGGCGTGCTCATCATCGGACCCGGCAAGCAGTTCCTCCGCTACATCTCCGAGGTCCTGCCGGGCCTGGCCGAGACCGACGTCCTGCTGCGCACGCCCGCGCAGCTGTTCCCCGGCGTCGTCGCCGACCGCCCCGAGACCGAGGCCGTCGCCGCGATCAAGGGCCGGGCCGTGATGGCCGGCGTCATCGCCAGCGCGGTCGCCGACCGCCAAGTGGTGCCGCGCGAGCCCGTGCCGGTGGACTTCGAGGGCCACGAGCTGTACCTGCGGCCGGAGAAGATCACGGCCGCGCGGGACGCGGCGCGCGAGACGGGCCTGCCGCACAATGAAGCCCGCGAGACCTTCCACAAGCGCGTGATCGCCGATCTCGCGACGCAGTACGCGGACATCATCGGTGAGGACCCGCTCGGCGGGGAGAACCTGCTGGGGCTGGAGGACCGGGCGCAGTTCGCGGTCGAGATCGCCTCCGACCCGGTGATCCGGGGCCAGATCGAGGTGCTGTGGCCCGAGTTGACGGCGAAGGAGCTGCTGGAGGACCTGTTCTCGTCCGGGGAGCTGATCGCCTCCGCGGCGGCGGTGCTGAAGCGGGAGGAGCGGGCGCTCCTGCTGCGGGAGCCGGGCGGCTGGAGCGCCGCCGATGTGGCGCTGCTGGATGAGGCCGCCGAGCACTTGGGCGAGATCGAGGTGAAGCAGCGGGCGGGCGGGCTGACCGCCGAGCAGATCGCGTACGCGCAGGACGTGCTGACGATCGCGGCCGGTTCGGCCTCGTTCGACTTCGAGGACGAGGAGTCGGAGATCCTGCAGGCCACCGACGTGATCGACGAGTTCTGGCTCGGCGAGCGGCAGGTGGACGAGGTGTTCGTCTCCGTGGCGGAGCGGGCGGCGGCGGACCGGCGCTGGATCTTCGGGCACGTGATCGTCGACGAGGCCCAGGAGCTGTCCCCTATGGAGTGGCGGGCGCTGCTGCGCCGATGCGTGACGCGATCGTTCACCGTCGCCGGCGACCTCGCGCAGGCCGCCGGGCCCACCGCCCCGACCAGCTGGGGCGAGGTGTTCGGCAACTCCGGGCTCACGTGGCGCGCCGAGCAGTTGACGGTCTCGTACCGGACCCCGGCCGAGATCATGGAGGTCGCCACGCGCGTGCTCGACGCGATCGACGTCGAGGCGGCGCGGCCGCGTTCGGTGCGCGAATCGGGCCACCGGCCGTGGCTGGAGATCGCCCAAGTGGACTTGGACGCGCGGGTGGAAGAACTGGTCGTCGCCGAGAAGGACGCGGTCGGCGAGGGCAGCGTCGCGATCGTGACGACGGCCGAGCGCGCCGCGGGCCTCGCCGGGATCACCGCGGCGTCGGTGCTCACCGTCAAGCAGGCCAAGGGGCTCGAGTTCGACAGCGTGATCGTCGTCGACCCGGACGCGATCGCGGCCTCGGGCCTGCGGAACCTCTACGTGGCGCTCACCCGCGCCACGAAGCGGCTCGGCGTTGTGGCGCCGGACAAGCCCGTGTTCCCCGGCGCAGAGGTCCTGTGAGACCCACGGCGAAGCCAGCGAGCCGTAACTTTGATGGGTATCAAGCTCCTAGACTGTTCACCAGGTGGAGGGGCACAGCGCCCGCTTGCCAGCCCTAATTGAGTGAGGTGCGGGTTGACAACGACGACAGGGGACCTGACCGGTGCGCGCGTCGACGGGCGGTACCGGCTCGAGCGGCTCATCGCGCGCGGCGGCATGGCCGATGTCTACGAGGCGCGGGACGAGCGCCTCGACCGCACCGTCGCGGTGAAGATCATCACCAACGCGGCGGTGGCCGGCTTCGACGTGAAGGCCTTCGCCAACGAGGCCAAGACGATCGCGCGGCTCTCGCACCCGAACGTGGTGGCGGTGTTCGACCAGGGTGTCCATGAGGGACTGCCGTACGTCGTGATGGAGTACGTGGCGGGCACCACCCTGCGCGACCTGCTCAACCGGCGGCGGCGACTGCGCCTCGAAGAGGCGGTCGAGCTGTGCGGGCAGGTCCTCGACGGGCTCCAGGCCGCGCACGACGCCGGGCTCGTGCACCGTGACATCAAGCCCGAGAACATCCTGCTCAAGAACGGCGGGCGCGGGGACCGCGTGAAAGTGGTGGACTTCGGTCTGGCCGAAGCGGTCCACGGCGACCGCGACACCGGCGGCCCGCTCGTCGCGACCGCCGCCTATGTCGCGCCCGAGCTGGTGAACGGCAAGCCCGCCACGACCGCGAGCGACGTCTACTCGACCGCGATCCTCCTGTACGAGCTGCTGACCGGGGAAGTGCCGTTCGACGGACCCGACTCCGGTGCGGTGGCGCGCCGCCACATCGACGAGGACGTGCCCTCCCCGCAGTTGAAAGCCCCTGACGTGCCCGACGGGCTCGCGGAACTCGTGACCGCCGCGACCTCGCGGCGGCCCGGCGCGCGCCCCGTCGACGCAGGGGCGTTCCTCCGCCGCCTCCAGGCCGTCGACGTGCGGCCGGCGAAGGGCAGCACCGGGAAGGTCCCGCGGCCCACTCGGGTCGTGCAGACGACGATGGTCGTGGAACCGCCCAAGGCCAAGCGGTCGTGGAAGGCGCTGCTGACGCTGGGGCTCATCGCCCTGCTGCTCGTCGGCGTCGCCGCGGCCGGATGGTGGATCGGCATCGGCCGGTACACGTCCACGCCGTCGCTGCTCGACCAGACGCGGGAGTCGGTGGCGGCGTACGCCGAGGAAGCGGGCTTCGAAGTCGACCTCGTGGACGGCTACAGCGAGAGCGTCCCCGTCGGCGGGATCGTCTCGCAGGACCCGCGGGTGGGCGACCGCATCCGCCGCGGCGCCACCATCACCGTGGTCATCTCCCAAGGGCCCGAGCGGTACCAGGTGCCGAACCTGGCGGGGATGACCGAGGACGGGGCCCGCGAGGCGCTCGCGAAGTTCGACGCCGAGGTCAAGGTCGAGCGCGAGTACAGCGCCGACTACGAGGCCAACGAGATCACCCGCACCGACCCGGCCGCGGGCGAGGAGGTCAAGGCCGGGACGCCCGTGACCGTTTACGTCTCCGACGGGTTCCCACCGCTCACCGTCCCGGACGTGGTGGGCCAGACCGAGGACGCCGCCGTGTCGGCGCTCCAGACCGAGGGCCTGGAGGTCGGCGAGGTCACCCGCGGCTACAGCGACACCATCGGCAAGGGCCTGGTCATCTCGCAGACCCCGGCGGGCCAGGCCCCGGCGGGACCGGGCGACACCGTCGACCTCGTGGTCAGCGACGGCCCCGAGCCGGTCGAGGTCCCCGACGTCGTCGGCATGGACATCGACGAGGCCACCGAGAAGCTGGAGACGCTGGGTTTCAAGGTGAACACCGCGCAGATCTGGTTCACCGGCACCGTGTTCGAGCAGTCGCTCGACGCGGGCACCGAGCACCCGAAGGGCTCCGAGATCTGGCTCTGGGCCCGGTAGCGCACATGGCGAGCGGGGCCGGACGAACGATCGTCCGGCCCCGCTTCGGTCGCGCTAGTTCGCTCCCGCGGCCTTCAACTCGGTCATCGAGAACAGCGGATGGATCTCGACGCCCACGTCGGCCAGGTTCTTCAACCCGCCCGACTCTCGGTCGATCACGCACAGGCCCTGTTCGACGACGCCGCCGCGGTTCCGCAGCTCCTCGACGGCGTCGAGCACGGCGCCGCCGGAGGTGATCACGTCCTCCACGATGAACAGCCGACGTCCGCCGACCTCGCCGCCCTCGGCCAGGCGGCACGTGCCGTACGTCTTGGCCGCCTTGCGCACGAACAGGGCCGGGAGGCCCGTCACCTGCGACAGGGCGGTCACGATCGGGATGCCGCCGAGTTCCAGGCCCGCCAGCGCGTCCACGCCGTGCGCGGGCACCAGCGGCGCCAGCGCCTCGGCGATGCGCCGCAGCAGGACCGGGTCGGACTCGAACAGGTACTTGTCGAAGTACTCGTGCGCGACCACACCGGACCGGAGTGTGAACTCCCCGGTCAGGTGCGAGCGGTTGAAGATGTCGCGCGCGAGGTCGGCGTCAGTGGTGCTCATGCGGTCAGCCTGCCACGTGCGGGCCCTTACGGGCGCAGCGGCGGGTATTCCGGGTCGAGGAGGTCACGCTCGGCCAGCCAGTTGTACAGCGGGGTCTCCTTCGGCCAGTGGCCCCAGCCGTGGTCGCCGGTGTCCATGTGGCCGCCGAGCATCTGCTGCTGCACCGGGTCGAGGTCGTTCCACCACGGCTCATGCGGCAGGTGGTCGACGAGGTCGCGGGCGCGGATCCAGCGCGGCGTGAACCCGAAGAACGCGACCTTGCGGGTCAGGTCCGAGTAGTTGTCGCTGCGGGCGTGCCAGATGCGGCGGTCGAAGAACATGACGTCGCCGGCGTTGCCGGTGACCTCGATGGCGCCTTCCGGGTCGGGCCACTCCATGTCGCGGCGCGGCGGGCCGTCGATCCGGTTCCACTTGTGGGAGCCGGGGATGATCTTGGTGTTGCCGCGGCCCTCTTCGGAGAGGTCGGTGAAGAAGTAGGCGAGCTTGACCGAGAGGCGCGGGCGCGGGTCGGTCTCGGTCTCGCGGTTCTGCCGGCCGCCGTCCTGGTGCCATTCGAAGCGGAAGGGCCGCTTGCCGGCGATCGGCGGGTGCTTGTCCACGTGCGAGTGGTAGACGTGGAAGTTCCAGCCCAGGATCGACCACACATAGTGGAAGGTCCTGGGGTGGTTGAGGAGGAACGCGAGTTCCGGGCAGGATGTGACGGCGTCGAGGCGGTGCATCGCCCCTTCGGGGCTGAGCCGTCCCGCTTCCTTCTCGAGCTCGTACACGCGGTCCAAAGCGTCGGAGCAACGCTGGATCTCTTCGGCGTCGAGCGCGCCGCGGATCATCAGATAGCCGTCGCGATCGAAGGCTTCACGCTGCTCAGGAGTGAGCGCTGCGGCACCGACCGATGTCAATGCGGTCATCTCAATGCCTTTCCGGTTTCCAGGGGGGTCTGTCGTCTATCTAGACGCCCGATCCGCCCTTCGCGGTTACACCGCGGGATTGGAAAACAGGCAAGATTCCCGCGGTCTTGATTACCGGAAAGCGTAGTTGCAGCTACTTCATGGACGCTGGAGAAAGTCTCGAAGTCCCGTCGGAATGTCGCGGAAACGAGTGCGGTTCACGCGATCGGGGCGCCCGCCGTCACTCTCCGAAAAGGTCGGTGATCCAGTCGAACCAGCCGAAGTCGAGCGATACCCAGCTCCAACTGAGCTGGTCCAGATAGCTCATGCCGACCATGAACAGGAAGATCCCGGTCGCCAGGTGCGCGAGCCGCGCCGATTTGCGTTTGGCGTGGAGCCAGCGGCCCCAGAGGATGCCTCCCGCGACACGGATCAGGAAGAACACGCCCACGGCCACGGCGAGCACGAACAGGTAGCTGAAGACCTGGCTGCGCAGCGTCTCCATGCCCTGCTGGATCGCCCAGATGAGCCACATGATGAGCGAGAACAGCCCGCCGATCACGGAGAGCTCGAAGCCCTTCGAGAGCGACCCGGGCGGGCCGAGCAGCGGCGGCCGGTCGGCCTTGTCGAGTTCGCGTTCGCTCGGATCCTCGGGGTCGGTGGCGAGCTTCAGGCGCGGCAGCGGGCCGCGTTCCGGGTCCGGCCCTGAGGAGCGGCCGGCAGAGTAGCCGTCCTGGCGCTGGTCCTGGCCGGGAACGCGGACGCGTCCGGCGATCGGCTTGTCCTGCACCGCGTTCTGGGGCGACACCGCCGCTTCCATGACACGGGTGCCGTCGGCCAGGACACGCGTGCCGTCGGCCGCGGGGGCCACTCGGGTGGGGGGCGCGGCGGGCGCGGACGGGCGGTCGAGGCGGCGGGTCGCGGCGGAGTCGATGGGGGCGCCCATCGGCACCGAGTGCGGGCCGCCGGTGTGCTGGTTGTTCCAGTCGACGCCGAGGTCGGGGAGGTTCGAGCGGGAGACGACGGCGCACAGCTCGCCGATCCAGCGCGGCAGCTCCTCGGTGCGGGGCCGGTTCTCCGGATTGTCGTCGAGCGGGGCGGTCAGCAGCTCGCGCAGGCGCGGGTGCGATTCCAGGACCGGGTGCTTGCGCAGCCGCGCCCACGGCACCGTCTGCTCCTGCCCGGGCGAGTCCGTGCGGGCGCTCGCGCCGGTGACGAGGTAGAACGCGATCGAACCGAAGCCGTGCACGTCGTAGGCGGGGCCCACGCTCCCTTGGTGCGCTTCGGGACCGGCGGTCTCGCGGGTGTAGGCGATGGTGGTCAGGTGGGCCGGGGTGTAGTAGCGGGCGCCGGTGAAGTCGATGACCTTCGCCGAGCCGTCGGGGCCGATGATCACGTTCGCGGGCTTGAGGTCCATGTGCAGGACCGGGTGCGCGCCGACGGGGGGATGGTGCATCGCCTGCATGACCTCGGCGACGGACTTGAGGGTGCGGGCGGCGTCCACGCGGCCGAGCCGCCACTGCAGGAGCTGGCGCAGGTCGTGGCCGGGCAGGTATTCGAGCACCTGGAACGGGACGGGCTCGCCCTGCGGGGCCTTGCCGGGCGGGTGCGGCAGGCGGCCGTAGAACGCGTCGATGCGGCGGCAGATCGCCCCCACGTTGCGGCCGTGGAGGTCCATGAGGACCGCGTCGCCCTTGTCCCAGGAACGGAACTGGTGCTCGCGGGTGTCGTGGGGGTTCACCCGGAGGACCTTGACGCTCAGGGGGGCCGAGGCGACCCCGGCCGAGACGCGAACGGCCTGGTACACGTCGGCCTGCCCGCCCGAGCCGAGCAGGCCGGTCAGCCGGTAGCTCTGCTCTGACCCCGGCAGGGGGTCGGCCGGGCCGCAGACGAGGTCGACGGTGGCGTTCGACATGAGTGGTCCTTCGCGATGAATAACTCCGAGCCCGCCCTCGACGACGCTTGCGAGCCGTAAATTCATATAGCGTAACGCCCGGTATCCACCTTCCACGGCCCCCGGAGCCGGTGCTGTTCGCAGCGTCTCAACGGGCAACCCGGCCCGCCGACGGATCAGCGGCCGAAGTTCCAGGGACTGCCGGCCTGCGGGGAGGAGGTCGGCGTGATGCCGCCGCCGGAAGGCTGGCCATACGAGTCGGCCCGCGGGGCGGAGGGCTGGCTGTAGGAGCTGGCCGGCGGGGCCGGAGCCTGGTTGGTCTGCATAGGCTCGTACCTGCCGGGAGGTGCCGCATCGCCGCGCGCTCGGTCCTCGTCCATTGCGGTGTAGGGGTTCTTGCTGCGGGCCGAGGACCACAGCTGCGGCGAGAGCGCGATGGACAGGATCCCGAGGCCGATGATCCAGGTGTTGATGTGCTGGTTTTCTCCGTCGCTCAACCCCATGCCGTCGTAGGCGTTGCGGAAGCTGAAGTAGAGGTACCAGAGGGCCCCGAGCAGGGACAGGGCCTGGAGAAGGTGCAGGAAGACGCGAAAACCCTTGGACATGCACTGACGCTACCAACACGCGTCCGAATACTCCAGATCCGATATGCCGAATTCTCCGGATTCCGTCGAACGGCGAAGGGCCCGGGCATGCGCCCGGGCCCTGCCGTACTCCGTTGCCGCTTAAGGCAGTTCGGGAAGCTCGTGAGTGGCCTCCCACTCGGTGAGCATGTCGATGCGGCGCTGGTGGCGCTCGGCCCCGGAGAAGGCCTCGTCCACGAACGCGTCGGCGAAGCTCGTGGCCTCGTCGAGCGAGTGCATGCGGCCGCCGATGGCGACCACGTTCGCGTCGTTGTGCTGCCGGCCGAGCTTGGCGGTCTCCACGCTCCAGGCCAGGGCGGCGCGGCAGCCCGGGACCTTGTTCGCGGCGATCTGCTCGCCGTTGCCGGAGCCGCCGATCACGATGCCGAGACTGCCCTTGTCAGCGACCACCTGCGAGGCGGCGTTGAGGCAGAACGGCGGGTAGTCGTCCTCAGCGTCGTACTGGTGCGGGCCCACGTCGACGACCTCGAAGCCGCGACCGCCCAGGTGCTTCACCAGGTGGTCCTTGAGCTCGAGGCCCGCGTGGTCGGAGGCGAGATAAATGCGCACGATGGGACCTTAGCCTTTCGGGAGCTCGACGATGGCGAGACCGGCGCGGGCCTTGGGCACGAACCAGGTCGATTTGCGCGGCATCTTCAACCGCTGGAGGTTCACGTCGATGAAGTCGGGGACCGTGACCGGGGCGATGAGGATCGCCAGGTCGGCCTTGCCCGCGTCCACCTGCTCGGCGAGCCAGGAGGCCGGGTAGTCGCCGCCCACGTAGGTGATGCGCTTGTCCCCCGCGTCCCAGCCGAGCAGGCCGGTGAAGACCTCGTTCTCGACCTGCGTGTGGTCGAGGCGGTCCACCACGGAGCCCTCGGTCGCCGGGAACGAGATCTCCCAGGTGCGGCCCTGTCCGTAGACGACCACGGTGCCGCCCTCGGACGGCGTTTCGGGCGGGCCGTCGGTCTCGATGACCGAGGCGCCGATCTGGCCGATCTGCTCCACCAGCTGCGAGGCCGAACCCGGCAGGCCCTTGACGAGGCGGTGGTAGGGGCGGATGACGACCGACTGCGGGGTGGTGATCACCGCGAGGAACCGGTCGAGCTTGCCCACCTGCGCGGCCAGCGAGCGGTGGTTGCCGTCGGCGACGATGAGGTCGCCGTCGCCCGCGAGCGCGGTCAGCGCCGCTCCGGCGTCGCCGCCGATCGCCCAGATCTCGTGCGCGCGCCCGGCCTCGTCCAGGTCCTTCGCGACGGGCTCCCCCGCTTCGGCGATGGCCGCCTCGATCGCGGCGTGCAGCTCCTCGCCGCGGCTCGACTGGAGCAGCAGGACGGGGCTGAGCAGGTGGCGCAGACGCTGGTTGAGCTCGTTGCGCTGCTTGACCTTCTCGATGAAGACGTCCTCGTTGCGGATGACCTTGCCGGGCTCCTCCGCGGAGGAGGAGATCTCGGCGGTGTCGACGAGGCAGAACACGCCGTAGGCCGTGGGCTCCTCGCCGCCGGAGATCCGGTAGGCGACGGCCACGTCGCCGAACGCCGCGAAGCGCCCGGCCTCCTTGAGGGCCGCCAGCCGCTCGGCGGCGGCGGGCAGGGCCTGCTCGAACGTCAGTCCGGCGGCCACCGCCTCGGGCGTGTGGGCGGGCATCTCGACGCCCAGCATGGAAGCGGGATTCGCCTCGATGATCCGCGTGATCTCGGTTTCGTCGGGGAATTCGTCGTAGTTCTTCGCGCCAGTGCCTCCGCCTACGACGCCGCTTGCGGTGTCGTGAATATGGGTCGCGAGCCAGGCCTGGTCGATCGGGTGTGCAGCAGTCACGCCACGAGCGTAATCGACCCTGTTCATCGGCGACGTGGCCGCCGAGTGAACTCCCGAGATGTGACACACTTCTTTCATATACGAACCCTGACTGGAGGCATTGTGGCGGCAACGCACATTCTCACTCGAGACGAGGCTCAGCGGCGCGCTGAGCTGCTCCACGTCGAGTCCTACACCGTGGAGCTCGACCTCACCGGGCACGAGCAGGGCGACACCTTCGGCTCGCGCACCGCCGTCAAGTTCTCCTGCACCGAACCGGGTGCGGAGACGTTCATCGAGATCGCCGCCGAGCGGATCGAAGACGCCTACCTGAACGGGGAGCCGGTCGACCTCACCGGGTTCGACCCCAAGGCCGGGCTGAAGCTCCAGGGCCTTGCGGCCGAGAACGAGCTGGTCGTCAACGCGGTCTTCGCGTACTCGACCGACGGCCAGGGCCTGCACCGCATGACCGACCCGGTCGACAAGGAGACCTACCTCTACTCGCAGTTCGAGGTGGCCGACGCGCAGCGCGTGTACGCCTGCTTCGACCAGCCCGACCTCAAGGCGAGTTTCACGTTCCAGGTGCGCACCCCGAAGCACTGGACCGTGATCTCCAACATGCCCGCCGAATCCGAGACCGTGGTCGAGGACGTCGACCTCAAGGTGACGCTGTTCGAGCAGTCGGTGCGGATGAGCCCGTACATCACCGCGATCTGCGCGGGCCCGTACTTCGGCGTGCACGAGACCCACGACGGCATCGACCTGGGCCTGTACTGCCGACAGTCCATGAAGGACTACCTCGACCCCGAGGGGGTCTTCGAGGTCACCCGCCAGGGCTTCGACCACTTCCACTCCCACTTCGGGGCGCGCTACCCGCTGCCGAAGTACGACCAGGTCTTCGCCCCCGAGTACAACTTCGGCGCGATGGAGAACTTCGGCTGCGTCACGATCGCCGAGGCCTCGTTCCTGTTCCGCAGCCAGGTCACCGACTTCGAGCTCGAGCAGCGCGCCAACGTGATCCTGCACGAGATGGCCCACATGTGGTTCGGCGACCTCGTGACCATGCGCTGGTGGGACGACCTGTGGCTCAACGAGTCCTTCGCGGAGTGGGCCTCCCACTGGGCGAACGTGGAGGCCACCCGCTTCGACGGCGCCTGGACCACGTTCCTCTCGGCCCGCAAGAACTGGGGCTACGGCGCCGACCAGCAGCCGACCACGCACCCGGTGTACACCGCCGCGGGCGACACCGAGGAGATCCAGGCCAACTTCGACGGCATCACCTACTCCAAGGGCGCCTCGATCCTCAAGCAGCTCGTCGCCTACGTCGGCATCGAACCGTTCCTGGCGGGGCTGCGCGCCTACTTCGAGAAGCACCAGTTCGGCAACGCGGTCTTCCAGGACCTCCTCGGCGAACTGGAGACCGCGAGCGGCAAGCCGCTCCAGGACTTCGCGAACACGTGGCTGCGCACCGCCGGCGTCTCGACCCTGCGTCCCGACGTGGCGGTCGACGCCGACGGCGACTACACCAAGGTGACCGTGCTGCAGGAGGTCCCGGCCGAGCACCCGACCCACCGCACGCACCGGATCGCGATCGGCCTGTACGACCTGGACGGCGGGCGCCTGGTGCGCCGCGACCGGATCGAAGTGGACGTCGCGGGCGAGACGACGGAGATCACCGCGCTCGCCGGTGTCAAGCAGCCGGACTTCCTGCTGCTCAACGACGACGACCTCACCTACGCGAAGCTGCGCCTGGACGAGCGGAGCCTGGCCACGGCCGTCGAGCACACCTCGGCGCTCGAGGACTCCCTCGCCCGCGCGCTGATCTGGGCCGCCGCGTGGGACATGCTGCGCGACGCCGAACTGCCCGCGACCCAGTTCGTGGAGCTCGGCTGCCGCAGCCTGACCACCGAGGACGACATCAACATCGTCACCGTCGCGCAGCGGCAGGTCGCCGGAGCGCTCGCCTACGCCGACCCCGCGAACCGGGCCGCGCTGCGCGAGTCCTGGGCGCAGGCCGCGAAGGCCGCCATGGAGGCCGCAGCGCCGGGCTCGGACCCGCAGCGCTCCTGGGCGAAGGCCTACGCGTCCGCCTCGCGTTCCGAGGCCGACCTGGGCCGCATCGCCGGATGGCTCGAGGGTCGCGACGTCCCCGAAGGGCTGGCCGTCGACGCCGACCTGCGGTGGGCCCTGCTCACCGGGCTCGTCGGCAACGGCGCCGTCGCGGAGGACGCCATCGACGCCGAGCTCGACCGGGACTCGACCGCCGACGGCCAGCGCCTGTCGTACGTCGCCCGCGCGGTCGTCCCGAACGCCGAAGCGAAGCAGCGCGCCTGGGAGCGGATCACCGACCCGAACTCGGAGAACTGGGTCCGCCGGTCCTCCATGCTCGGTTTCGCGCCGCTCGACCAGGCCGACCTGGTGCGCCCGTACCTGCAGCCGTACCTGGACGCCGTCCCGGAGCTGTGGGAGAAGCTGGGCGCGCAGCAGGCCGTCGAGTTCTCCAAGCTCGCGTTCCCGTCGAACCTGATCGAAGCCGAGACGCTCGAGACACTCGACGCCTGGCTCGCCGAGGAGCGGCCCGCGCCGGTCAAGCGCGGGGTGGCCGAGGGCCGGGCCGACATCGACCGCGCCCTGAAGGGCCGGGAACTGGACAAGTCCGCTTAAATCCGGAACGAGTTCCATCGGGGCTCCGGGGTCGCCGCGCACAACGGCGGTCCCGGAGCCCCGATCGCTTTTCGCGCCGTTGATAAGCTCGCTCTGATTCACCCCTGTGCCTCCCGGACAATGCCGTGCCTTCGCAGGCCGAGCTGTAGCTCCCAAGGCAAAGAATGGAGAGAACCGTCTTGTCCGCGCTTTTGCCGGTGGCCGTTCTGAGCGCCACCTTGGTCGCGTTGTTCGGGATCGTCCTGCCGCTCCTGCTGCTCGGGCCCGTGCTCGCCTCACGCACCCGCCCGCAGCCGCAGCAGCTGATGTTCGCCGTCGTGCTGCTCATCCCGACCGTGCTCATCGGCTCGGGCTTCCTGGCCTGGTGGGCCGTCGACTGGCTGCGCCGCTACGACGTGCCCGCGCCGGAGGTGGTCGGCATCGCGCTGGTCGCCGCGGCCGTGATCGGGCTGATGGCGCCCCTGCGCCTGCCGGGAGGGAACGGGCCGTTCTGGCTCAAGCCGCTCCTGGGCTTCGCTTCGGGCATGCTCGTGCCGATGGCGATCATCTGGTCGGTCGACGCGGGCCTGCACGAGGTCGCCGCAGTCGGCATCGGCGTGCTCGTGCTGGCGGTGCTCGTGCTGCTGTTCCGGCTCGTCGCCAAGCCGCTCGCCGACCGGCGCCGGCTCAAACAGGCGCGGAACTCGGTGCGGCGCTTCCAGGGTCAGCTCGTCGACGTCACGGATGCGGCGTGGCGTCTCTCCAGCGCGCGCGGGGACGCGAACCGGATCGTGCTCAACTACAGCGGCGAGTCCGGCGGCAAGTCCGTCGGCGCGGCGCTGATGCTCAAGCGCGACATGGAATGGGTGCCGAAGGCCAAGGAGAACGAGTCGGCGGTGTTCGAACTCGCGAAGGGCCTGGGCGGCCACCCGACCGAGGCGGTCCTGGCGCAGAAGCAGATCGGCTCGCCGGCGACGCTGACGATGCGGATCCCGGGGACGACGATCCTGTCGATCCGCGAGACCGTGGCCGATTCGCTCTCGTGGGTCGAGTTCATCGGCAAGCTCGAGCTCACCGAGGCCGAGGACCTGTTGAAGCGGCAGTTCCCCGCGCACGCAGGCAAGGCCGAGTAGCCCCTGACGCAGTGGTGGGCCGGGAGCCGCGGCGGGTCCCGGCCCCCCCCCAGGCACGGGGGTAGCGGCG
>NZ_JAERMK010000022.1:0-62203 GCF_016918015.1 Glycomyces sp. YM15 | reverse complement strand
CCCCGGAACCCCCCCCCGCCCCCCCCCCGCGCCCCCCCGGGGGGGGGGGGGGCCCCCCGCCCCCCCCCCCCCCCCCCCCCACCGCCATGTCTCGGGTCTAGCGGCTCGAGGCGGTCTCCGCGAGCATCCGCAGGCCGGTGATGATGCCCCCGGCCAGCTGCCCGGCGCCGAAAGCGGCTTCCATGGAGAAGACGACGAGCGCCGCGGAGCGGTCCGGGACCTTCTCCTGGGCGATCTTGCCCGTCACGATCTCCAGCTGCCGCTGCTCGGGCGAGACGGCGACGAGGATCGAGCGGTCGGGGTCGGCGAGCTTGTCGTGCAGTGCCTCGGCGGCGCCGCGGACCGGGTCGTTCAGCGGGCCGACGTACACGCTGTAGTGCAGGCCGCCGCCGTCGCGCTCGGCGACGGAGAGGGCCTCGTCGATGTGCAGCAGTTCGCGGGTGTCGAAGGGGCCTTCGAGCATCGCCGGCTGAACGTCTTCGGGGCTCTTGTCGACGCCCTCGACGATCGCCACCTGGTTACCACTTGCCATGCGAGCCTCCCTTGGGTCCACTGGCGACGGTCGCGGCGCCGTGGGCGCCGGACTCGAGTTCGGCCAAGCCGGACTCGCCTGCCACCGCGCCATTGCGGGCGACGAACCACACCGGTTTGAAGTTGTAGGGCTCGCCCGCGCGGTAGCGGGACTGCGGCCTCGGGTGCCGCAGGAAGATCACGGCGAAGACCGCGACCACAACCAGGATCGGGGCGCCGAACAGTATCAGCAAGTCCTGGAACGTCATGTTGCTCCCCTAAATACAGGTACAGGGTGACTCGGCGAATCAACGGCTGGCAAGCGGGCGTCGTCGCCCTCCTCAGTCACGGCCGGAAAGCGGGCTCCGAGTCCGGCCCTCAGACTAATCCAATTACGCCCCTCACCTCGCCGCAGGTGGTAACTCCGTGCAGTCGGTCGCACAGGGAGCGATTGCGTTGGTGCGCCGCGGCAAGGACGCGAACAGGGCCCGCCGACGGTCGAGTGACTGTCGGGGGCCCTGTTCGTCCGATGGCCTCGCTCAGGAGAGCCGGACGCGCTCCTTCCCGTGGCGGGGAAGCCAGGCTTCCCACGCCGGGTCGGGGCGGCGCTGGCCGCGGAAGCCGCGCAGCTGCCAGCCCGAGGGCGGCCGGGGCACCCGGGGCAGGCGCCAGCCGAGTTCGGCGAGGGTCTTGTCGCTCTTGCGGTGGTTGCAGGGGGCGCAGGCCGCCACGACGTTGTCCCACGTGTGCGTGCCGCCGCGTGAGCGGGGCACGACGTGGTCGATGGTCTCGGCCGACGCGTTGCAGTACACGCAGCGCCAGTCGTCGCGGGCGAACACGCCGCGCCGCGAGGGGCTGGACCCGACCTGCCTGGGGATCGGCACGTAGCGGTTGAGGCGGACCACCGACGGGACGGGGATGTGCATGGTTTCCGAGCGCAGAAAACCGTCACCAGGAGTGACGGTTTCGGCCTTTCGAGTGAGCAGCAGCACCGCCGCCCGCTTGACTGGTATCACGCATAGTGGCTCATAGCTCTGGTTCAGGACGAGGGCGGAGCCCAGTGTGGCCGCGCTGTGCGTGAAGAGATTCGGGAGCACCCCTGGGGAAGGGTCATCGCTGTCGAGCGTGCTCCTATGTCGAGGACCTATCACGGTGACGTACCTCCAAGCCATCGGTCCCGTCAAGTTTGACCTATATCTCAGAAAATTGCACCCTGGTTCCGTGGGATCTTGAATGACGCGCGAATATCGTCTGAGCGGACCCCGGACGACACCGGATCGTTCGGACGTCGGCAGGGGCGCGCGGGCCGTGAACTCGGCGGCCGCGCCTCGATGACCTTGAGAAGGACGAACGTGGAACTGCTAGCCGCCACCGAGGAGGCCTCGCCCTGCGACGCGGGCTTCAACTCGTGCTCGCTGCTGTACAAGCTCTCCGGCAACGGCGACTTCGCCGTCGACGGCGGTGTGGTGCTCGACAAGATCGGGCAGGTCCTGATCATCCTCGTCGCGGCCTTCTTCCTCCGCTGGCTCGTCAACCGGGCCATCGGCCGCATCATCAAGCAGGTCACCTCGATCAAGGGCCCGCAGTCGATCGCGGAGCTCGCCGACAAGCTCGGCTCCGGCAACTCCCGCCGCGATGAACTGCTCGGCGACCGCGGCGAAAAGCGCGCCGAGACGCTCACCGGCGTACTCCAGCACGTCGCCGGAATCGTGATCTTCACCATTGCGTTCATGCTGGTGCTCAGCGCCTTCGACGTCAACCTCGCGCCGATCCTCGCCAGCGCGGGGATCGCCGGCATCGCGATCGGCTTCGGCGCCCAGAACCTGGTGCAGGACTACCTGGCCGGGATCTTCATCCTCATCGAGGACCAGTACGGCGTAGGCGATTTCGTGGACGTCGGCGACGCGTCGGGCGAGGTGGTGGACATGGGACTGCGGGTGACCACGCTCCGGTCGCTGGACGGGACCCTGTGGTACATGCGCAACGGGCAGATCCTGCGGGTCGGCAACTCGAGTCAGAGCTGGGCGTATGTCGTGGTGGACACGCCGCTGCCGCCGAGCGCGGACCTGGATCGGGTCGGGGAGGTCATCACCGCGGTGGCCGCGGCGTTCGCCGAAGACGAGGCATGGCGCGACCACATCCTCCGCGAGCCCGAGTACCTCGGCCCGACGGAGGTGACCATCGATGAGGTCAAGGTGCGTTTGGGCGTGCGGACGGCTTCCGATCAGCAGTGGGCGGCGGGCCGCGAACTGCGCAGGCGGGTGAGCGAGGCACTGCGCGAGGAGGGCATCATCAGCTCGACGAGCGGCCGGATCTACGTGCCCCGCACCATGGCGAGCGGTGAGGCTGCCGGGGCGGACGGGGCGACCGCCTAGGTGATGTGCGGCCCATTCGGTGTGACGCGTGCCGGATCGGCTTCCTAGTTGGTCCCGCCCTTGGCACGATTGGGAGATGCCTAGTGACAGCCCGCGGGCCGTGGTGGCCCTGACGCCGACCGGACAGCCTGCGCCCACGCAGTCCTTCTACGAGGCCGTGGGCGGCGAAGCGACCTTCGAACGCCTGACGAACGCGTTCTACGCGCAGGTGGCCGACGACCCGATCATGCGCCCGATGTACCCCGAAGCGGACCTGGCCCCGGCGGCCCGGCGGCTGAAGATGTTCCTCGAGCAGTACTGGGGCGGGCCGCACACCTACTCCGAGGAGCGGGGCCACCCGCGCCTGCGGATGCGCCACGCGCCTTTCACGATCGGCGAGCGCGAGCGCGACGCCTGGCTGCGCTGCATGCGCCACGCGATGGACGAGGTCGCCCTGGCGCCCGAGTACGACAAGGTCATGTGGGAGTACATGGAGCGGGCGGCGGACTTCATGCGGAACGCATGAAGCTTGAGCGCAGCATGCGGAACGCATGAAGCTTGAGCGCAGCATGCGGAACGCATGAAGCTTGAGCGCGGTATGCGGAACGCATGAAGCATGAGCGGGATGCGGAACGCATGGCACTCGTTCTGCGCCGAGTCGACTGAACATGAAACGGAGCGGCGGGGTTCTCCCCGCCGCTCCGTTCGCGCTTCAGGTTCGGATCAGGCCAGGCACTGGCGCTCGACCTCGCGGTAGAGCTCGTCATGGGCCTGGGCCCATTCGAGGTACTCGCTGCTGGCCAGGTCTTCGAGGTCGTCGATGGTGCCCGGGTACTCGTCGGCGATCAGGGCGTCGAGCGCGTCGGAACAGACCTGGCGAGCGTCGGAGTCGGCCTGGAGGTTGTCGCGTTCCAGTTGGAGCGCGACGATCTCGTCCTCGAGTTCGGCCTTCGCGTCGTCGAGTGCGTCGCGGTCGGCTTCGACGGACCGGAGCTGGTCGGCCTGGTCGTCGAAGTCGTTCGCCTTCTCCGAGTAGAGGATCCCGAAGGCCGCAGCGGTGACGAACAGCACGAGCGCGATCACGGCGAAGGCGATCGCGGCGTTGTTGCGGGGTTTGCGCGGCGCCGGGGGCGGCGGCATCGGTCCCGTCGGCATCGCGGGCGGCGGACCGGCGGGCGAGGCCGCGGGAGGACCCGTCGGCGGCGGCGTCATCGCGTAGCCCTGGGCGGGCGGGGCGACCGGTGACGGGAGCGCCGTCTGCGGCATGGCGGGGGCGGCCGGTGCCGTTGCGGCCGTGGGCATTTGGGCGGCTGCGGGCGCCGGGGCGAACGAGGAGCCTGCTGCGGGGACGGGTGCCCTTGTCTCCGTGAGGAAGTCGTCGTCGCCGGACTCGAACGAGGCCTCGGGCAGGTCGGCGGCCGGCCGCGGTGCCGCTCCCGGAACGACCTTCACCGTGTCGTGCTCTTCGGACTCGAAGGCCGGCGGCGAGGCCTGGGCGGGGATGTTGACCGTGGCATCGGGTTGCGGCGCTGCGGGTTCGGAATCGGAGGGTGCGGGTGCGGCGGCGTCGGGAGGCTGGGCGCCTTGGGGCTCGGAGGTCATGGGGTCTCCTATCCAATTTGGAGATGGGGGTTCCCCATGAGCGTACCGGTTCGGCGGGAATCGCACCTGTTCAAAGCGCCGCCCCGGGCTCCGATGGGAGCCCGGGGCGGCGGTGCGCAACGGTCGGACCGGCAGGGTTACAGCAGTTCGCCCTCGAGCCACTCGACGAATGTGCCCGAGATCGCGGTGCCGCAGTCGATGAGCTCTTCGAGCAGGGCGGTGGTGATACCGGGGCGGACGGGGACCTGGATCTCGCCGAAGACGGGGAGCGCGCCCGAATCGGTCGGCTCGCCCAGGTAGGCCTTGAGGAAGCGGCGGGTGCGGTTCCATTCGTTCATGGCCGCGTAGCCGCGCTCGGACCACTCTCGGGGGACGGTCTGGTAGGCGCGGGCGCGCAGGACCAGGATGTCGGCGTCGGGGCCCTCGGCGCGGACCTGGACGATGTGGCGCTCCCAGAGGGCCACGATGCCGCCGTTCTCGTCGACGAGGTAACGGATGTCGAGGTTCCTCAGGGCCGCGATGATGCGGTCCGAGTCGAGCGGCGCGGCCTCATCGGTCTCCTGGGCCACCGCGTCCGCGGCGATCTGCTCCAGGTCGGTGATGAAGTCCGGGTCGATCTCCTCGAGGTCGCGCTTGATGAGATGCCAGCGGTCGACTTCGGAGATCTGCTCGCGCTCGGGGCCGAGCAGGAGCTGCTCCGCGGTGAGCTCGTGACGCAGCTCCCGGGAGGCGAACTCGAGGTCGACCTCGAACTCCTCGGTGTCGAGCTCGGGGTCATCCTGCCGCTCGGCGCGCGGGGTCGGGACCGCGCTGGGCTGGCTGCCGCGCGCCTGAGCGCGCTCAACGGCTCCGCCGAGCTCGGTGTCGGCTTCCGCGACCGTCTCGGCGATCGATTCTTGCTGTGCGTCGCGTTTTCTGCTGCGCCACCATGCCATGGTGTTGTCCGCCTTCCCACCCAAAATGCGAATCACTGGCAGTGTTGGGTAATACGTTGGCATTCATGCTGAGCTGAACCATTGGATGTGATTGGTCGTGCTTCGCGGGGCATAGCCAAGTTACGTCGTGTTGCAGTGAGCAGACTAGGGCTCGCCACTGACATGGCACAACCGTCAAGCAATCCTGACCAAAAGTATGAACCGTCGAGCGTTTGTTCGCAGGCACGTACGGGGTACTGTCACCGGTTTCATATGTATCAGAACGAGATGGCCCGTCCCATCCTCCGGACGTCGGGTATCCGTCACCGATCAGAGTGACATCACCGTGTGTTCCGAATCGGTCACAGCATCGGCAGGCCGCGGTCCCTGTCCCAGACGGTGCCGTACGTGGCGGCGAGTCCGACGCGGCGGCCGGCCTTGAGGACCCGCACGGGGTCGTCCCCGAGGAAGCCCATGCGGCACAGGGCGGCGACGAGTCGGAATTCGACCGGGTAGATCCTGCCGTCGTGTTCGACGCGGAGGGTGACGTGCTCGAGCATGGCGTCGCGCAGGCGCCGGTCGCCGACGCCCTGTCCGCGCCGCTCCCGCAGGGCCTGTGCGGCCTTGCGGTCGATGTCGGCGATGTCGGCGGCCGGGACGCTCTCGACGGTCGTCCACGGCTGTTTGGGGAGGCGCCCGCGCCATTCGGCGGCGGGCCGGGCCGCCGCTTCACCGGAGACGAGGTCGCCGGCGCGGTAGAGGCCGTCGGCGAGGCCCCCCTCACCGGCGTCGCGGACGGCGAGGACGCCGATGGGCAGGGCGGCCCAGAGTCGGCCGCCCTGCGCGAGCACGGGGGTGTCGGGGTCGAGGCGGGCGGCGCGGGCCGCGAAGGCCTCGTCGTCCCCGGCGGTGGTCGGGTCGGTCATCGGAGCGTCAGTCGGTCCACTGCTCGAGGTAGGCCCGCTCCTCGGCGGTGATGCGCCGCGGCCGCTGGCTGGCGACGTCGAAGGGCACCATCACGGTCTTGGCGCGCAGCGCGAGCTTGTCGTTCGCCATGAGCTCGTAGGCGAACGAGAACGAGGAGTTCCCGATCCGCTCGACCCACAGCTCGACGCGGGTCTCGGCGGGCACGACCACGGGCAGCAGGAAGTCCACCTCGTGGCGGGCCACGACGACGCCCTCGCGGAACCCGGGGATGCCGGATTCCGCTGCGGCGGAGAACATCATCGCGACGCGTGCCTCTTCGAGCAGCACCATGAACTGGTTGTTGTTCACGTGCCCGAAGGCGTCCATGTCCGACCAGCGCAGCGGGACGTCGGTCTTGAATCGCGCCACGGCTAGTCCCGGGTGAGCTTCCGGTGGGTGACGCGGTGCGGGTTCGCGGCGTCGGGACCGAGGCGCTCGATCTTGTTCTTCTCGTAGGAGTCGAAGTTGCCCTCGAACCAGAACCACTTCGGCAGGCCGTCCTCGCCCTCGCCCTCCCAGGCGAGGATGTGGGTGGCGACCTTGTCGAGGAAGGCCCGGTCGTGGCTGATGACCACGGCGCAGCCGGGGAACTCGAGGAGGGCGTTCTCCAGGCTGGAGAGCGTCTCGACGTCGAGGTCGTTGGTGGGCTCGTCGAGCAGGAGGACGTTGCCGCCCTGTTTGAGGGTGAGCGCCAGGTTCAGGCGGTTGCGCTCACCGCCCGAGAGGACCTTGGTGGGCTTCTGCTGGTCCGGGCCCTTGAAGCCGAACGCGGCGATGTAGGCGCGCGAGGGCATCTCGACCTTGCCGACCATGAGGTAGTCGAGGCCGTCCGAGACGACCTGCCACACCGACTTGTCGCCGTCGAGGCCCGAGCGGTTCTGGTCCACATAGGAGATTTCGACGGTGCCGCCGATGTTCACGGTGCCGGAGTCGGGCTTCTCGAGGCCGACGATGGTCTTGAACAGGGTGGTCTTGCCGACGCCGTTCGGGCCGATGATGCCGATGATGCCGTTGCGCGGCAGGTTGAAGTCCAGGCCGTTGATGAGCGTCTCGCCGTCGAAGCCCTTGACCAGGTCCTTGACCTCGATGACGGTGGAGCCGAGGCGCGGGCCCGGCGGGATCTGGATCTCCTCGAAGTCGAGCTTGCGGGTCTTCTCGGCTTCGGCGGCCATCTCCTCGTAGCGGCCCAGGCGGGCCTTGGACTTGGTCTGGCGGCCCTTGGCGTTGGAGCGGACCCACTCGAGCTCGTCCTTGAGGCGCTTCTGGAGCTTGGAGTCCTTGCGGCCCTCCACCTTCATGCGCTCGGCCTTCTTCTCCAGGTAGGTGGAGTAGTTGCCCTCGTAGGGGTAGGTGCGGCCGCGGTCGAGCTCGAGGATCCACTCGGCGACGTTGTCGAGGAAGTACCGGTCGTGGGTGATCGCGATCACCGCGCCGGCGTACGCGGCGAGGTGGCGCTCCAGCCAGAGCACGGACTCGGCGTCGAGGTGGTTGGTGGGCTCGTCGAGGAGCAGCAGGTCGGGCGCCTCGAGCAGCAGCTTGCAGAGCGCCACGCGGCGGCGCTCACCGCCGGAGAGGTTGGTGACGGGCCAGTCGCCGGGCGGGCAGCGCAGGGCGTCCATGGCCTGTTCGAGCTTGGAGTCGAGCTCCCACGCGTTCGCGGCGTCGAGCTCCTCCTGAAGGCGGCCCATCTCGGCCATGAGCTCGTCGGTGTAGTCGGTGGCCATCTCCATGGCGACCTCGTTGAACCGGTCGAGCTTCGCCTGGATCGGCGCGACGGCCTCCTGGACGTTCTCCATGACGGTCTTCGACTCGTTCAGCGGCGGCTCCTGCGCGAGCATCCCCACGGTCGCGCCGTTGGCGAGCTTCGCCTCGCCGTTGGAGACCTGGTCCTGGCCCGCCATGATGCGCAGGAGGCTGGACTTGCCCGCGCCGTTGGGGCCGACCACGCCGATCTTCGCACCCGGATTGAAGTACAGGGTGACGTCGTCGAGGACGACCTTGTCACCGTGCGCTTTACGCGCCTTTTCCAAGGTGTAGATGAACTGCGCCACGCTGATCCTTCGCTTTGGGACGAGCCGTACTGAACTGACCGGTCTCAATAATGTCAAGTCCGGGCGGGTACCCGCCAATCGGGCCGTCGCGGGGACCGTCTGCGTCACCGCGACCGCCGGGCACCCCGCCCCGGTAGGCTTGCGAAAAGGAGGAAATACGAATTGAGCAACGCATCCTTCATTGTCGTAGCCAACCGCCTCCCCGTCGACTCTGTGGTCGACGACGAGGGAAACCGAACCTGGCGCCGATCCCCTGGCGGCCTCGTCACCGCCCTCGAACCCGTTCTCCAGGCCAATCGCGGCACGTGGATCGGCTGGGCCGGCACCGCCGGCGAAGCCCCTGACGCCTTCGAGTCCGACGGCGTGACGCTCATGCCGGTCCCGTTGAGCGAGAACGAAGTCCTGCGCTACTACGAGGGGTTCTCGAACGCCTCGCTGTGGCCGCTCTACCACGACGCGGTCGAACCGCGCGTCTTCCGCCGCTCCTGGTGGAAGTCCTACTACGAGGTCAACGAGCGCTTCGCCGACGTCTGCGCCCGCGAGGCCGCCCCCGGGGCGGTCGTATGGGTGCAGGACTACCAGCTCCAGCTCGTCCCCGGAATGCTGCGCGAGCGGCGCCCCGACCTGCGGATCGGGTTCTTCCTGCACATCCCGTTCCCGCCCGTGGAGCTGTTCATGCAGCTCCCGCACCGCATGGAGATCCTCAAGGGCCTCCTGGGCGCCGACTTGGTGGGCTTCCAGCGGCCCCTGGCGGCGCAGAACTTCCTGGCGCTCACCCGGCACCTCCTCGGCTACCGGCCGCGGGGGCACTACGTCACCGTCGACGACCGGCTCGTGCGCGCCGACGCCTTCCCCATCTCGATCGACACCGCCCACAACGAAGAGGTCGCGAACAGCGAGCGGGTCCGCCAGCGCGCCAAGGAGATCCGCGCCGAGCTCGGCGAGCCGGAGACGATCATCCTCGGCGTGGACCGGCTCGACTACACCAAGGGCATCGAGCAGCGGCTCAAGGCCTTCCACGAACTCCTCGAGGACGGCCGCCTGCAGGTGCCGAACGCGGTGATGGTGCAGGTCGCGACCCCCAGTCGCGAACGCGTGGAGCAGTACCGGTCGCTGCGCGAGCGGGTCGAGCGCCAGATCGGGCGCATCAACGGCGAATACGGGCAGGTCGGCCTCCCGGCGGTGCACTACCTGCACCAGAGCTTCGACCGGTACGAGCTGGCGGCGCTGTACCAGGCGGCCGATGTGATGGCGGTGACCCCGCTGCGCGACGGCATGAACCTGGTGGCGAAGGAGTACGTGGCGAGCCGGATCGACAACCGCGGGGCGCTCGTGCTGAGCGAGTTCGCCGGTGCCGCAGGCGATCTGCGGCAGGCGTTCCTGGTGAATCCGCATGATTTGACCGATTTGAAAGACGGATTTGTGACAGCTGCGAACGCGCCGCTCGACGATAAGATGAAGAGGATGCGCGCCATGAGGCGTTATCTGCGCAAGCACGATGTGAATCGCTGGGCGCGCAGCTTCCTCACAGCGCTAGGAGTTCCGGAGCGCAGCGCGGCGTACAATCCGGGCAGCCCGCCTGCCGAAGTCTGATACCCGGCGGTCGGGCGGCAGGCACAGACATTTCCGCAACGACGGTGTTGGAGAGATACGCCACGATGACCGCACCACGCCCTGAGAGCCACGCGTCGGAGGACTTCAGTTCCTCCGAAGAACTGCGTTCGGCCCTCACACTGCTCGCACGCGTTCCGCAACTGCTGATCGCGTGCGACTACGACGGCACGCTCGCGCCGATCGTCACCGATCCTTCGCAGGCCATGCCGCTTCCCGAGTCGGTCTCGGCCCTGCGGACACTGGCGAACCTGCCGCAGACGAAGGTCGCGGTCATCTCCGGCCGGGCCCTGCGGGACCTGGCGGCGCTCTCCCGCCTGCCCTCCGAGATCCACTTGGTCGGGTCCCACGGGTCCGAGTTCGACGTCGGCTTCACCCGGGCGCTCTCCAGCGAGGACCAGCGGTTGCGCGACAAGCTCGTCGCCGAGCTGTCGGCGATCGCTGAACGCTACGAGGGCGCCCGGGTCGAGCCCAAGCCGGCCGGCTGCGCACTGCACGTTCGCGAAGCGTCCGAACCGGATGCGATGCGCGCGATCGAGGACGTCCGCGAAGGGCCGTCCACATGGGACGGCGTGCAGACCACCGAGGGCAAGGCCGTCATCGACCTGTCCGTGGTCACCACGCACAAGGGCGACGCGCTCGACAAGCTGCGCCACCAGCTGGGGGCCTCCGCGGTCCTCTTCCTGGGCGACGACGTGACCGACGAGAATGCGTTTGCGCACCTGCACGGCCCCGACGTCGGCGTCCGCGTCGGCCCCGGCCCCACCCGCGCCGCGTTCCGCATCGGCGACCCCGAGGACGTCGCGAAGCTCCTCGCCCGCCTCGTCGACACCCGGCGCGCCTGGCTCCAAGGCGAATCCGCGCAGCTCATCGAGCGGCACACGATGCTCGCCGACGGCGCCAACCACGCGCTCCTCACCCCCGACGGGCGCGTCACCTGGATGTGCCACCCGCGCCCCGACTCCGGCTCGGTCTTCGCCGACCTCCTCGGCGGCGAGCACGCCGGGCACTTCAGCGTCCAGCCCGTCAACGCCGGCATCCCGCTCGGCCAGCGCTACGTGGCCGGCACGATGACCGTCGAGACCCGCTGGCCGGGCCTCGCCGTCACCGACTGGCTCGACTCGACCCCGCGCCGCCGCGGCGACCTCAACGCCACCGTCCTCGTCCGCGAGGTCACCGGCGAAGTCCCCGTCAAGCTCACCTTCGCCCCCCGCCCCGAGTTCGGGCAGCTGCCCGTGCAGCTCCAGCCCGTCGGCGACGACGGCCTGCGCGTCCTCGGCGGCCGCGAACCCATCAGCCTGCGCTCGCCGGGCGTGGACTGGCACATCGAATACGACGGGCAGCACTCGCTCGCCGTGGCCGTCGTCGACCTCGCCGCCGTCGGCGGGTCCCTGGTGCTCGAGATGCGCGCCGGATCGGCGAGCCTCGACGAGTGGAAGCCGCCCGTCAACGTCCGCCGCCGCACGACCGAGGCCGGCTGGCGCAACTGGTCGGACTCGCTGCGGCTCCCCCGCGTCGAGACCGAGATGGTCTCCCGCTCCGCCCTGGCGCTCAAGGCGCTCTGCTACCAGCCCTCGGGCGCGATCCTCGCCGCGGGCACCACCTCGCTGCCCGAGGAACTCGGCGGCGTCCGCAACTGGGACTACCGCTTCTGCTGGATCCGCGACGCCGCGATGACCGCCAACGCCCTCGTCGACCTCGGCTCCCTCCAGGAAGCCGAGTCGTACTTCACGTGGGTCGCCGGGATCATCGAGCGCACCGCGGGCCACCCCGAGCGGCTCGCCCCGCTCTACGACATCGAGGGCATGCCCCCGAGCCCCGAGGCGATCATCGACACGCTCCCCGGGTACGCCGGGGCGCGGCCGGTGCGCATCAACAACGCCGCGTCGAACCAGGTCCAGCTGGACGTGTTCGGCCCCGTCGCGATGCTCGTCGAAGCCGTCGCGCAGCGCCGCGGGCACCTCTCGGAATTCGAGCAGCAGGTCATGGGCAGCATGGTCGAGGCGGTCGCGAAGCGCTGGCACGAACCCGACCACGGCATCTGGGAGGCCCGCCAGGCCCCGAGGCACCACGTGTACTCGAAGGTCATGTGCTGGGTCACCGTGGACCGCGCGCTCAAGGTCGCCGACCAGTTCGGCATGGAGTACGGCCCCAATTGGCACGAGCTGCGCGACCAGATCGCGAAGAACGTGCTGGAACTGGGCTGGAACGACGAGTCCGGGGCCTACACGGCCGCCTACGGCCACGACGACCTCGACGCCGCGTCGCTGTGGGTCGGCCTCTCCGGGCTGCTCCCGCCGGACGACCCGCGCTACCTCAAGACCGTGCTCAAGATCGAGGCCGGGCTCCGCTCGGGCCCGACGGTGTACCGCTACCACCGCGACGACGGCCTCCCGGGCACCGAGGGCGGGTTCGTCATCTGCGCCGCTTGGCTCGCCGAGGCCTACCTGCAGGTGGGCCGCCGCACCGACGCCGAGGAGCTGTTCGAGCAGATCCTCGCGTGCGCGGGCCCCACGGGCCTCCTGCCCGAGCAGTGGGACCCGATCGCCGAACGCGGCCTGGGCAACCACCCGCAGGCGTACTCGCACCTGGGCCTCATCCGGGTCGCGAATCTGCTGAACGGCCAGAACAACCGCATCTGAGTCGTCCTCAAGGCGAGGGCTACTCTGTTCAGGACGGAATCACGCCTCCTGACAGGAAGCCCTCGCCTTGAGCTCCCCCACTCCTGCCATTCCCGGCTACCGCGACTTCGCGATGGTCGCGCACGGGTCGACCGCGTTCGTCTACCGCGCCGTCCAGGAGCGCCTCGACCGGACGGTCGCCGTCAAGGTCCTGCTCGTCGACGACGACATGACCACCGCGGACTCGGTCGAGAAGGAACTCGAGGCCACCGTCGCCGTCTCGAACCACCCGCACATCGTCTCGATCATCGACACCGGCCACACCGAGACCGGGCAGCCGTACATCGTCATGGAGTACTGCGAAGGCGGGTCCTACTCGGCGATCCTGAAGGCCGACGGGCCGCTGCCGGTGGAAGACGTGCTCGACGTGGGCGTCAAGATCGGTCAGGCCCTCCAGGCCGCCCACAGCGCGGACATCCTCCACCGTGACGTCAAGCCGCAGAACATCCTCCGCGGCCAGTACGGGCCCGCGCTGGCGGACTTCGGGATCGCGCGCACGCCCGCCTCCCTGGCCGCTACCGCCGCGATCGACAAGCTCACGCCGCTGCACGCCTCGCCCGAGGCGCTGCTGCGGCAGGCCCAGACCTCCGCGAGCGACCTGTTCAGCCTCGCGTCGAGCATGTGGCACCTCCTCGCCGGGTACGCGCCGTTCGCGAACCCCGCGGGCGGGACCGACCCTGACACGCACCGCGAGCGCGTCACCTCCGACGCGCCGCCGCCGAAGCTCCCGCGCGAGGACGTGCCGGAATGGCTGGAGAGCCTGCTCGTGCGCGGCCTCTCGCGCGATCCGGCCCGCCGGCCCGCTTCGGGCCGGGCGTTCGCCGAGGAGCTGCAGCGCGGCATGTACGGCGGCGGGGTCGGCAAGGCCTCCGCGCCCGCAGTGATCGGCGACGTGAGCAACGAGGAGACGGTCTACCGGCCCGAGGTCGCCTCGCGCGGCACGCGCGTGCCGCTGGACCCGTTCGCGCCCGTGCAGCCGCTGCCGCAGCCCGAACGGGGCGGCACCCTCGGCAGTGGTCTCACGGGAGGCCGCACCGGCGGATTCGGCGGCGAGCTCGGCCACGCGGTCGATCCTCGGTACGCACAGCTCGACGGCGGTACGCAGGGCGGCCCGGTCTCGGCCGCGCCGTTCTCGGGGGTCCCGATGAGCGCCCAGCCGTTCTCCGGTGCACCGCAGCAGGCGCTGCAGCACCAGGCGCAGCACGTCGCGCCGTACTCGGCGCCGCCGCAGGCGCCGGTGAGCATGCAGCCACCGCCGACGCCGTGGAGCCCGCAGGCCGCCCAGCAGTCGCCGCACATGCAGCAGGCGGCCCCGCAGGAGCAGGTGTTCGCACCGCCGGTGATCGGCCGCGAGGGCGCGAAGCCGCGAAAGACCAAGGCGTACAAGGCCCCCAAGCCGATCCAGCCGAAGCAGAAGGACGAGCGGAGCCTCAAGTCGTACGTGTACCTCGGGCTCGCGATCACCGTGCTGCTCGGCGGGATCATGACCGTGTGGCTGTGGCTCCTCACGCCGAACCAGGGCCCTGAGGACTTCGACCAGGCGAACACCGAGGGCGGAGGCGCGGTCGAGCAACTGGCGATCGCGTCCTGGAACGAGGGCGCGGTGTCCTTGACCTGGACGGCCCCGCCTGAGAGCGAAGAAGGCCTGCGGTACATCGTCTTCGCCCAACGGGTCGGCGACGAGAAGGCCGAAGCGCTCAACCCCGAGGGCACCGTCGCGACCGAGTTCGCCGCGGCCGGCCTGATCCCCGGCGAGAACTACTGCTTCACGGTGAGCGCGCTGTGGAACATCGACACGGTCCCCATGTCCGAACCGGTCTGCACCTCGGACCTCGGGGACTGATGCGCCCGCCCCATTGGGGATCGTCCGATCGGGTGAGGCGTATGCGTTCAAGGGCTTATTCGGAGTGCCTACGATTAGCGCCGATCGGCAATTCGCATTGACGCGATCGAACAGGCGATCGAGCAATTCCGCGAAGCCGCGGAACCCGGAGACGAAAAAGCGCTCCACGCCCTGGCGGGCATGGAGCGCGAAGTTCGCGGGTGCGAAACCTAGGCGGCGACGGCCTCGGCGGCGAAGGCGTCCGCCTCTTCGAGGGTCTTGAGGGTGGTGTCCCAGCCCTGCTCCGCGGGGAGCTTGGCGGCGAGGCCCTCGATCTCGGCCTTGATCTTCGCGCCGTGACCGGCCGCGGCGAGGGCCTTGACGGCCTCGGTGAACGCCTCGGAGCCGGTGGCGAGGTGCAGGGTCTTGCCGTCGACCAGGTTGCGCAGGTACACGTGCTTCCCGTTGTTGAGCGGGATCAGGTACTTGAACTCGCCGAGGACGTTGAGTCCCGCGCCGCCCTTGGCCTGGCCGGCCTTGACGGACGCGCGTGCTGTCTTGGAAGTGTTGGCTGCCACGCCGGTCTCCTCACCATGTCGTGTAAGACGAATCTTCGGCCTGACACAGGGAGAGCAGCCCGAATCGCGGGTGCTGAACCTGGGTTGGACCACAAAAGAAAACCGACAGTCCGCCGGTCATGCGCAAGTGTAGCTCAGGTGCGGGCTGCGTCGACTAGCACACGTACCGGGTGTGACGCATCGAATGATCGAAAAAGTGAGCCCCCGGAGCGGTTTAAGCCTAGCGCGATGCTTTGGAAGCTGTCAGTATGTAACTGAGCGAAATAGCGTGCCGGGTTCGAGTTCATCCCACTCTCATCCCGGCCGATGCTCGTTGCACGACTTTTAGTCGTAGCGAAATGACCACAAGGAGTGAGCCAGTACTCAGAGACGCCGATTCCCAAGGAGGTGCGCGATGCAGACACGCGGCGTGATCTACATCCACTCCAGCCCGTCTGCGGTGTGCCCGCATGTCGAGTGGGCGATCGGCCGTGTCCTGGAACGCTCCGGTTCCACCGCGGGACAGGGCGTGAAGCTGGGCTGGAACCCGCAGAACGCCGAGCGCGGCACCATGCGCGCCGAGCGCTCCTGGACCGGCTACGCCGGCATGGGCGCCGAGTTCGCGAAGGCCCTCGCGCAGTGGCCGATGCTGCGCTTCGAGATCACCGAGGACCCGAGCGCCGGCGTCGACGGCGAGCGGATCATGCACGTTCCCGGCCGGGGGATCTACCGCGCGGCGATGAGCGCCGGCGGCGAGATCATGATCGCCGAGGACCGCATCCGCGCGCTGCTCGCGACCACGACCAGCGCCGAGGCGCTGCGCAACGGGCTGGACCAGTTGCTCGGCCTCGAGTGGGACCGCGAACTGCGGCCCTACAGGCAGGCGGCGGGCGGCACCGAGCAGTCCTGGCTGTCCCAGGTCGGCTAGACCGGCGAGACGTTCCGATTCGGGCCCCGCGCATCGCGCGGGGCCCGATCGCGTCCGGGCACGCCGACGCCCGCAACGCATTCGCGTTGCGGGCGTCGGCGTTCGTTCCGCCTAGAGGTCGGCGGTGAGGTTGTCGAAGTTCGGGCCGTCGGTGCGCGAGCGCTTGAGCTCGTAGAAGCCCGGCGTGGTGGCCACGGCGTAGACGCCGTCCCAGAGCTTCGCGGCCGCCTCGCCCATCGGGGCGGGGGTGACCACGGGCCCGAAGAGGCCGACCTGCACGCCCTCGTCGTTCTGGACCGCCACGACCGGCGTGCCGACGTCGGTGCCGACGAGGCCGATCCCCCGGTGGTGCGAGGCCTTGAGCGCCTCGTCCCATTCCTCGGTCTTGCCGGCCTCGGCCAGCTCGAGAGGCAGGCCGGCGGCCTCGAGCGCGGCGGGGATGTAGACCTCGGAGTCCTTCTCACCGCCGAGGTGGATGCGGTTGCCGAGGGCGGTGTAGAGGCGCCCCAGGGTCTCGTTGTCGTACTGCTGGGCCACGGCCGTCGCTACGCGCACCGCCGGGACGGTCTTCGGCAAGAGGTCCTGGTAGAACTCGGGGAGCTCGTCCAGCTTCGGCTCGTTGAGCACCCAGAGGCTCATCACGTTCCAGCGGACGTGGATCGGACGGAGCTTCGCGGCCTCGAGGATCCAGCGGGAGGTCATCCACGCCCAGGGGCAGGCGGGGTCGAACCAGAAGTCAACAGTCTTGGTTTCAGCCATGGGCACTACACTACTTCAAATTTAAACAAGTTTCCCGGGCGGTTTCGCCCCTATGATCGAGACACACTGTGGAACCACGATAAAAGGGATAAACTTGCCGTCGATGCTGGTGAATACGCGACAAGACGACATAACGGGCCGCTTTTTCGCGCCCGCCCCGGAGCCGGCCCCGCACGACGGCCCCTTGATCGAGATCCTGACGCTCGCGCGCCTGCGCTCGAGCGGCGACGCTCCCGCTCTGGCGCGTCCCTTCCGGTCCGACCGGCACTGCCTGCTCACCCTGACCTCGGGATCGATGCGGCATTCGGTCGACTTCACCGAGCACGCCCTCGCCCCGGGTCAGTGGCTGTGGGCGCGGCCGGGACAGGTGCAGCAGTGGGGCGGCCTCGAACAGGCCGAGGGCACCGTCATCCGCTTCGCCACCGGGTTCCTGGACCCTGACACCGCGATCGGGGTGTGCGTCGACGACCCGCACGCGCCGGTGGTGCGCGTTCCCCAGAACGACGACCACGCGCTGCTGCGCGCCGCGACCACGCAGTTGCAGTGGGAGCACTCGGCCGACCGACTGCCGTACGACACCCGGCTGCAGGTGCTGCGGCATCTGCTCGCGGTGCTGGTTCTGCGGGTCGCGAGCCTGCCCGCGCCGCAGGCCGGGCCGGACCCGAGCGAGGTGTACCTGGCGTTTCGCGATGCGGTGGAACGGGACTTCGCGAACTCGCGGCGGCTCAGCGATTACGCGGAGGCGCTCGCCTACTCCCCCAGGACCCTCTCGCGAGCGACGCTCGCGGCGGCCGGGATTCCGGCGAAGGAGTTCATCGACCGCCGGGTCATCCTGGAGGCCAAGCGAATGCTCGCGTGCTCCCCGATCCCGGCGGCCCGCATCGGCGAACGGCTGGGGTTCAGCAGCGCCACCAACTTCAACAAGTTCTTCGCCCAGCGAACCGGCATGACCCCGATCGCCTTCCGCAGCGAAGCGGCCTCGCCGAGACTGGTCTGACCAGACCCGCCACAGTGTCATCGAACTGCGAGGACACTGCGATGTCAGACCCGTGCGGGAGCGTCGTCCCTCGCTTGAGGCGGATGCGGCGGGGAGGGGCACGCACGGCCGCCCCGCGGTCCTGCGCCGCCGGGTCGCGCAGCACGACCCGCGCGACCCACACGGTCTCAGCTCGCGGCGGCGAAGACCGTCTCGGGCTTCGCCTTGTCGCCCTGCTCGACCATGACCGCGAGCAGCGCGCCGCCCTCATCGAGGACCGCGTAGCGTCCCTCGATGCCGGCCGCGTCGAGCGGCTTGCCGTACGACAGCGCCTTCGCCTCCGCTTCGGTCGCCGTGCGCGTCGGCATCAGCCGCGCGGCCGCCTCGCCCATCGCGAGCGTGCCCAGCGGCCCGCCCGCCTCGGACCGCTCCGCCAGCGCTTCCAAAGTAGCGGCACTATCGATCCCGAAACCACCGATCCTGGTGCGCCGCAAAGCGGTCAAGTGGCCGCCCACGCCGAGCGCATCGCCGAGGTCCCGCGCGATCGCGCGGATATAGGTGCCCGAAGAACAGGAGACGTCCACGTCCACGTCCACGAACGCGCCCTCGCGCCGGATCGCCTCGACCTCGATCGAAGCGATCGTGACCCGCCGGGCCTTCAATGCGACCGTCTCGCCCTCGCGCACGCGCTTGTAGGCGCGCTGGCCGTCGATCTTGACCGCGCTCACCGCACTCGGCACCTGGTCGATCTCGCCGGTCATCGCCGCGAGACCCTCGCGGACCGCGGCGTCCGCCACCGCCGAGGCGTCGGCGCTCGCGGTCACCTCGCCTTCGGCGTCGTCGGTGACCGTGGCCTGCCCGAGCCGGATCGTCGCAGCGTAGGACTTGCCCAGGCCGGACACGTACGTCAGCAGCTTGGTGGCCTTGCCGACCGCGATGATGAGCACGCCGGTCGCCATCGGGTCGAGGGTGCCGCCGTGCCCCACTTTGCGGGTGCCGCAGATGCGGCGCATCCGGGACACCACGCCGTGCGAGGTGATGCCCTGCGGCTTGTCGACGACGATGAGGCCCGGCTCGACCGGGCGGGCGGGTTTCGCGGATCTGGGCGGCACTGTGGTCACGGTCGTAGAGGCTAACCGCGCCTCGGACCGCGCCCGCCGCGCGGGTGGCTACTGGTGCCGGTCGAGCGATTCCTGAAGGGCGCGCAGAGCCTCCGCCTTCTCCTCGTCCCAACTATCGGGACGGGTACGGCGCTTCCGTCGAGTCGATGAAAGAGTCTTCATCCTCGAGACCTTAACGAAGGTTCAGGCGACGTTTCGCGCAGAATTCACATAGTGGGATGAGAGTTCTCAGTCGCGCTCGGCGCCGGTGACGGCCCAGTCACCCGAACGCAGCCGCCAGAGGATCATGCCGAGGCGCACGAGCATGAACACGGCGATGCCGCCCCAGATGCCGGTGAGGCCCCACCCGAAGACGAGCGTGAGCCACGTGAACGGCAGGCCGCTCGCGATCGAGATGACGGTCATGTTCCGCATGAACCGCAGGTCCCCCGCGCCGATGAGCACGCCGTCGAGCGCGAAGACCACGCCCGCCACCGGCAGCAGCACCACGAGCCACGGCCAGATGTGACCGAGCTGGTCGTGAACGCTCGCGGAGGCCGTGAACAGGTCCGGGAGGACCGGCAGCAGCGCGAGGATCACGAGCAGGAAGACCGCGCCGTAGCCGAGGCCCACGATGGTCAACCGCTTCGCCGAGGCCCGAGCGGCGGCGGGCCTGCCCGCGCCGAGGTCGGCGCCGATGAGCGCCTGCCCCGCGATCGCCACCGCGTCGAGCGCCAGCGCCGCGAAGAACCACAGCTGCATGCCGATCTGGTGGGCGCCGAGCGCGGCCGTGCCGACGCGGGCGGCCACGGCGGTGGCGGAGAAGGAGCTGACCTGGAAGGCGATGCCGCGGATGATCAAGTCGCCGTTGGCGACGAGCTGCTTCGACATGAGCGCCCGGTCGATGCGGAGCGGGACGCCTTCGCGCCGCAGCGCGAGGAGGAACAGCACGCCGGAGGTGGCCTGCGCGACGGCGTTGGCCCAGGCGGAGCCGACGAGGCCGAGTCCGACCGGGTACACGAGGATCGGCGCGAGAGCGGCCGAGAGCAGGAAGGAGGCGGTCACGAACCACATGGGGCGCTTGGTGTCCTGCACCGCGCGCATCCAGCCCTGGCCGGCGCCGGCCACGAGCAGGAACGGTGCGCCGAGGACGGCGACGCGCAGCCATTCGGCGGCCGCGGTCTCGACGGCCGGGTCGTCGCCCATGAGTCCGGCGACCGGGCCCGCGAGGAACTGGAAGGCCACGATCATGGCGAGGCCGGCGGCCAGCGCGAGCCAGGTGCCCTGGACGCCTTCGGCCACCGCGCCGGGCCGGTCTCCGGCGCCGTATCGGCGGGAGGCCCGGGCGGTGGTGCCGTAGGCGAGGACCGCGCCGATGAACGGCGCGAGGCCCATGATGACGCCGCCGAGGGCGAGGCCGCCGAGCGGGACGGCGCCGAGATGGCCGACGACGGCCGTGTCGATCAGGAGGTAGATCGGCTCGGCGGCGAGCACGACCAGGGCCGGGATCGCGAGGGACGCGATGCGCCGGTACGAGGCCGGTCGCGGTGCGACGTCCCGCGAGGCCGGGGTCACCGGGTGGACTCTTCCGAGTCCTCCTCTTCGTCCTTCTCTATGTACGGGTTCTCGTCGCCCGCGTAGGTGGCGCCTTCGGCGATCTTGTGGACCTCGGCATCGGCCGCGGCGGCCTTCGCGAGGAGCTCTTCGATGCGGTTGGCCTGGTCGGGGACGGTGTCGGCCACGAAGGTGAGGGACGGCGTGTGCCGCATCCCGAGGGCGCGTCCGACGGTGGTGCGGAGGTGCCCGGTGGCGCGTTCGAGCCCGGCCGCGGAGGCCTTGACCGCTTCGTCGTCGCCGAGGACGGTGTAGAAGACCGTCGCTTCGCGAAGGTCCGGGGTCATGCGTGCGTCGGTGATGGTGACCATGCCGACCCGGGGGTCCTTGAGCTTGCGCACCGCCTGGGCGGTGAGCTCCATGACCCGCTTGGACACCTGGGCCCGCTTCGACGCGTCTGCCATCGCATTCCTGCCTTCCGCTTCACGCGCACCTCGATTCGGATGCGCCATAGTCATTCACGGCCCTGAACCGCCTCGGCGACGCTTGCGAGCCGTGAATCGGCCCCGACGGGGCCGCTCTGCGACTCGCCTCTCGGGCGAGCCGCTACTGGTCCTGCTGTTCGACCGGCGCTATTCGTCTTCTGGGCCGAAGACGCGCCGCCGGACCTTCAGGAGTTCCACTTCGGGTCGTCCCGCGATGTGGTGCTCGCAGGCGTCCAGGAGCTCCTGCACGTGCCGGTTCTCGCCCGCCACGGCGGCGACGCCGATGGTGGTGCGGCCGTGGACGTCCTGGTCGCCGACTTCGGCCACCGCCACCTCGTACTTCCGCAGCGAGGCGACGATCGGGCGCACGTAGGAGCGCTTGGCCTTCAGTGAGCGGGAGTCCGGTGGGAGAAGGAGATCGAATTCTGCGCATCCGGTGAACACCGCTCTAGATTACGCGCCGCCCCTGACATCCCCAAGATCTTTTCAGCTGCCGGAAAACAACGGTTTCGCGACCTCCATCACGGGTAACTGCCACCATGAGGCCGAGAAGCGAGCCGTTTCGGGCGGTTCGCGAGCTTCGCCGAGAAGGAGGAACCATGTCGGCACCGCAAGGCGGTTGGGCCGGGAACCACGACCCGACGAGGCAATACCCGGTGGGGGCCGAGGCGCACCCGGGATCGCAGCGGCCGTCGGTCGACGCCGCGAAGCTATGGGCCGGCGGGTTCGGCACGGCCGTGGTCGCCGCGCTGGTCGCGCTGGTGGGCATCCTGCTCGTGCGCGGCGTCTTCGGCATCCACATCCTCTCGCCGTCGGATGCGGGGGCGTACGGCGACGCGACCACGACGACGTACGCGTTCGGTGCGTTCGGGACCGCGATCCTCGCAACCGGGGTCGTGCACATGCTGCTACTGCTGATGCCACGGCCGATGAGCTTCTTCATCTGGATCATGCTGCTGGTGATCGCGGTGGGCGTGCTCATCCCGTTCACGGTCGTGGCCGATCTGGAATCGCAGATCGCGACCGCCGGTCTGAACTTCGTGATCGGGATCTGCATCATGAGCCTGCTGAACTCCGTGGCCGGGATCGCGACGCGGGAGCCGCGCGGGCCGGGAGCCGGTGTCGGCTAGGAGCGCTGCCGCGTGCGGTAGGGCTGTCCCTACCAGGAAGACGCAGGACGGCCGGGTCGCGGTGGCGACCCGGCCTTCCTAGTGTTGACGCATGCGAACAACCCTGAGGCAACTGGGAGTCGACACCGGCTATCTGCTGTCGATGTTCTTCATCGCCTTGCCCGCCTTCATCATCGGCGTCACCGGCACGGTGCTCGGCGTCGGCACCGCCGTCATCTGGATCGGCGTGCCCATCGCCGCCGCCACGCTCTTCGCGATGCGCGGCATGGCGGCCGCCGGCCGGTCGATGCTCCCCTCGGTGCTGCGGCGTGACCTGCCCCGTCCTCGCTACAAGCGCGCCCGCGAGGACGCGTCCGCGCTGCGCCGGTACCTGACCGTGCTCACCGACGGGCAGTCGTGGCTCAACGTGCTGTGGGCCGTCGCGGCCCTGCCGATCGCGATCGTGGGCTTCGTGGTCGCGATCGTGTGGTGGTCGGTGACCGCCGCGACCCTGCTCTACCCCTTCTACAACTGGATCATCGAGGCCGCGGTCGGCGGCGACAGCGACGACGGTCTCCACTACGCGACCGAATGGCTCGGCTGGGGGGCGTCGTACGGGGCCCGGTCGGTCCTGGCCGTGATCGGCGGCGTGATCATGGCGCTCACGCTCATCCCGGTGCTGCGCGGTCTGGCGCTGGCGCAGGGCTACGTCGCCAAGGGGATGCTCACCTCCATCAGCGGCCTGCACGAGCGGATCGACCAGCTCGAGGAGTCTCGGAACGCGGCCACTTCGGCCGAGGCCGACGCGCTGCGCCGGATCGAGCGCGACATCCACGACGGCCCGCAGCAGCGGCTCGTGGGCCTGGGCATGGAGCTGGCCCGCGTCAAGCGCCAGCTCGCCACGAACCCCGAAGCGGCGCAGGCGACCCTGGAGGCCGCGATCGCGCAGACCCGGGAGACCATCGACGAGCTCCGCTCGCTCTCGCGGGGCATCGCGCCGCCGATCCTCACCGACCGGGGCCTGGACGCGGCACTCGCGGCCCTCGCGGCGCGCTCGCTCGTGCCGGTCGAGTTGGAGACGAACCTCAACGGCCGCTACAAGGCCAGCGTCGAGAGCACCGTCTACTTCGTCACCGCCGAGTGCCTCACCAACATCGCGAAGCACTCGCGGGCGACCAAAGCGACGATCGCGGTCGAGGACTGGGGAGATAGGCTGGTGCTCTCGGTCGGCGACAACGGGATCGGGGGCGCGCACGTCTCGAAGGGGCACGGGCTCTCGGGTCTCACCGACCGGGTCAAAGCCGTCGAGGGCCAGTGGACCATCGACTCCCCCGACGGCGGTCCGACCGTGATCGTCGTGGAGGTTCCGTGCGTGTAGTGGTGGCCGATGACGCAGTGCTCATCCGCTCAGGGCTGGTCAGGCTCTTGGCGGAGTTCGGCTGCGAAGTGGTCGCCGAGGTCGGCGACGGCGACGCCCTCGTGGAGGCCGTCGCCGAGCACCGGCCCGACGTCTCGGTGGTGGACGTGCGGATGCCGCCGTCCTTCACCGACGAGGGTCTTCGGGCCGCGACCCGCGCCCGGGAGCTCGTGCCGGGCGCGCCGGTGCTCATCCTGAGCCAGTACGTGGAGGTGTCCTACGCGGACGACCTCCTCGCGGACGCCCGGGGCGCGGTCGGCTACCTGTTGAAGGACCGCGTGATCGACGTCGACGACTTCATGGACTCGCTCAAGCGCGTCGCCGGGGGCGGCACGGTCTTCGACCCCGAGGTCGTCTCCCAGCTCATGGTGCGCCGCAGGAAGAACGACCCGGTCGCGACCCTCACGCCGCGAGAGAAGGAGGTCCTGGGCCTCATGGCCGAGGGCCACTCCAACAAGGCGATCGGCAAGAAGCTCTTCATCTCCGACGGCGCGGTCGAGAAGCACATCCGCAACATCTTCACCAAGCTCACACTGAGCAGCGAGGACGGCGACCACCACCGCCGCGTCAAAGCGGTCCTCGCCTACCTGCGGTCCTGACGGGCCTCAGGCTGCGCCGACCTTGGCGTGCCGGGCTTCGACCACGGGGTGCCGGAGGGCGTTCGAACACCGTCGCAGGGACACGCGGGAATGCGAGCCGGCACCGCTAGTGCAGGAATCCTCGTTCGAGGAGATGCCGGATGAACGGGTACAGCTGCGCGTAGAGCATCGCGGGCTCCGCGCCGTACGTGTCGGCGAGGAGCTGGACCTGAAGGCGCACTTCGGATCCGCCGTTGCAGGCACCCAGGAACGCGACGACGAGCGGGTCCAGTTCCTCGGCGTAGCGCATGCCGTTCGCCTGCTGTAGCCATTGGCGGTCGACGTCCCAGCCTGCCTCGCCGATCGCGGCGCTCTGCCGGAGCACCACGCCCTCGGCCACGCGGAGCTTCGCGCGCCACAGCGTCTCGGGTTCGAGGTCCCTGCCGCGCACCGCGAACCAGTCCTCGACGCGGTCGCTCCAGGGCGTCTCGACCGAGTGGCGGACCGTCTCGCACACCACGGTCGTCGGGCCTTCGATCCGGCGGGCGTTGACGAAGCCGAAACCCACGCCTTCGACGGCTCGCCGGTCGAACCAGTCGAGCCAGGCCGCGGCCTGCTCGGCGTCGTGGGTCTCGCCTGAGTCGCGCTGCCAGGTGCGCACGTAGTCGAGCGGGTCGAGGCGCTCGCGCTCCACGACCCAGACCTGGAGGCCCTCGTCCGGGAACCAGCCCGCGACGCGCTCGGACCAGTCCTCGCCCGTGACGTGCAGCCAGTTCGCGAGGAACTGCATGGTGCCGCCAGGGTGCAGCAGATCCGCCGCGGCCCCGGCGAGCTCGGCGGCGATGCCGTCGGCTTCGCGGCCCCCGTCCCGGTAGGTCCAGCCCGAGCCGGGCGTGGCGATCACGAACGGCGGGTTCGCGACCACGAGGTCGAAGCGGCGACCCTCCACGGGAGCGAGCAGGTCGCCTTGCAGCAGTTCGATTTCCATGCCGTTGACGACGGCGTTCAGCGCGGCGAAGGCCACCGCGCGTTCGCTCAGGTCGGTGGCGGTCACGGCTGCGGCGTGGCCGACCAGGGCCAGGGCTTGGACGCCGCATCCGGTGCCGAGGTCGAGGGCGCTGCCGACCGGGGCGCGGAGGGTGGCGTCCATGAGCAGCTTCGAGGCGCCGCCCACGCCGAGCACGTGGTCGCGCATGCGGCCGCCCGTCGTGTTCGGGAGCTGGTCCGAGAACAGCAGCCGGTCCCCGTCGAACTGGGCGCCCCAACCCGCCGCGACCTCGCCGGCGGGGCGGGCGCGATCCCGGGCCTCGATCAGGCCGCAGTCGAGCGCCTCATCGAAGGTGAAGGGCGCCAAAGCGGCCGACGCGGCGTCGGCGGGGACCGGCACACCGATCACGAACAGGCGCGTCCACACCCCGAGGCGGTCGTCCTCGCACTGCGCGAGGAGCGCCCGGTAGTCGCCGCGGTCGGCCGCGGCCATCGCTGTGCGACCGTAGACGGCCGACAGCGCGGCCCGACGGAAGCCCCGAAAGGCCTCGCCGAGCCGCGCTGCGGCCTCGGTCTCGAGGAGCCGCACTTACGCGCGCGGCTTCTCGCGCATCTCGAAGGCTTCGATGATGTCGCCCTCTTCGATGTTGTTGTAGTTCTTCAAGGTGAAACCGCACTCGAAGCCCTCGCGGACCTCGGTCGCGTCGTCCTTGAACCGGCGCAGCGACGAGATGGTCGTCTCGATGACGACGTTGCCGTCGCGCATGAGGCGCACCTTCGCGTTGCGCTTGATCGAACCGCTCGTGACCAGCGCACCGGCGATGTTGCCGAGCTTCGAGGAGCGGAACACCTCGCGGATCTCGGCGGTACCGAGCGCCACTTCCTCGTACTCGGGCTTCAGCATGCCCTTGAGCGCGGTCTCGATCTCCTCGATCGCCTGGTAGATGACCGTGTAGTACCGGACGTCCACGCCTTCGCGCTCGGCCATGTCGCGAACGCGACCCTCGGCCCGCACGTTGAAGGCGATGATCGTCGCCGACTCGCCGTCGCCCGCCGCGGCGAGGTTGACGTCGCTCTCGGTGATCGGACCGACGCCGCGGTGGATGACCTGCAGGTGCACTTCCTCGGGGATCTCCAGCGCGACCAAGGCCTCTTCGAGGGCCTCGACCGAACCGGCGCCGTCGCCCTTGATGATGAGGGAGAGCGTGGTGCGCTCGCCTTCGGCGATCTTGTCCATGAGGTTCTCGAGCGTGGTGCGCGAGACGCGGGACGCCTGCTGCGCCGCGCGGCGGCGAGCCTGCCGCTGCTCGGCGATCTGGCGGACCATGCGGTCGTCGTCGGCGGCGAGGAACACGTCGCCCGCCATCGGGACGGACGCGAGGCCCTGCACCTGCACCGGGAACGACGGGGTCGCCTCGGTGACGCGGTTGCCGTCGGCGTCGTGCATCGCACGGACGCGGCCGTGCGCGCCGCCGGCGACGATCGAGTCGCCGACCCGCAGCGTGCCCTTCTGGACCAGGACGCTCGCGACCGGGCCGCGGCCCTTGTCGAGGTGCGCCTCGATCGCGATGCCCTGCGCGTTGCCCGACTCCGACGCTTCCAGTTCGAGCGAGGCGTCGGCGGTGAGCAGCACCGCTTCGAGCAGTTCCGCGATGCCGATGCGCGGCTTGGCGGCCACGTCGACGAACATGGTCTGCCCGCCGTACTCCTCGGCGACCAGGCCGTACTCGGTCAGCTGCTGGCGGACCTTGCCCGGGTTCGCGTCGGGGAGGTCGGTCTTGTTGACCGCCACCACGACGGGAGCGCCCGCGGCGCTGGCGTGGTTCAGGGCCTCGACCGTCTGCGGCATGACGCCGTCGTCGGCCGCGACCACGAGCACCACGATGTCAGTGACGTTCGCACCGCGAGCACGCATGGCAGTGAACGCCTCGTGGCCCGGGGTGTCGATGAAGGTGATCGCGCGGTCTTCGCCCTCGTGCTCGACGTGCACCTGGTACGCGCCGATGTGCTGGGTGATGCCGCCCGCTTCGCCGGCCACGACGTTGGAGCTGCGGATCGCGTCCAGCAGCTTCGTCTTACCGTGGTCGACGTGACCCATGACCGTGACGACCGGGGGACGCGCGACGAACGTGTCCTTGTCCTCGGCGTCGAGGTCGATGCCGAACTGCGAGAGCAGCTCGCGGTCCTCTTCCTCGGGGGACACGATCTTGATGTCCCAGTCGAGGTGGGCGCCCAGGAGCTCGAAGGTCTCCTCCGACACGGACTGCGTGGCGGTCACCATCTCGCCCAGGCCGAACAGCTCTTGGACGAGGGTGCCCGGCAGGGTGCCGATCTTGTCGGCGAAGTCGGAGAGCGACGCGCCGCGGGCCAGGCGAATGGTCTCGCCGTTGCCGCGCGGAGCGCCCGACTGCATCCTCGGCGCTGCGAGGTTGTCGAACTCCTGGCGACGCTGACGACGCGACTTGCGGCTCTTGCCTCGGGGGCCGCCGCGACCGAACGCACCGGCCGCACCGCCGCCGCGGGCCTTGCCGCCGCCGCCTGCGCGACCGCCGCCGCCGCGGTACGGGGCCGGCGCACCGGTCGAAGGACCGGAACCGCCCGCGCCACCGGCGCCACCGGCGGCACCGCCACCGGCTCCGCCGAACGTGCCGCGGTAGTTGCCGCCGCCACCGCCCGGACGACCGCCGCCGCCGCCACCGGGACGACCGCCGCCGCCGGGTCCGCCGCGACCGCCGCCGCGGGCCCCGCGGGGTCCGCCGCCGTCACGACCGCCGCCCGCGGGACGACCGGGCATCATGCCCGGGTTCGGCCGCGGGGGCATCATGCGCGGGCTCGGACGGGGACCGCCCGGGCGCTCGCCGCCGCCGTCAGCGGCAGCGGGACGCGGCTTGGCACCGGCGTTGCCGACGCCGAACGGGTTCTTGGGGCCCGGCTTCGGGCCGCCCGGACGGGCGGCCGGAGCGGGCTTCGGGCCGGGCTTCGGAGCGGCGGCGGCGCGTTTGGCGGCCTCGGCCTGCTCCTGCTGGCGCTTGACCAGTTCCTCGGCGCGCTTCTGCTCCGCGGCCACCTCGATGTCGCGGGCACTCGTGGGCTTGGCTTCGGCCGGGGCCGGCGCGGGGGCCGGCTTGGGCCCGGGCTTCGGCGCGGCCGCACCCGGCTTCGGGGCGGCCTTCTTCACGGCCTTCTTCGCTTCGGCTTCGGCCTTCGCCTCGGACTTGGCGTCCTTGGCCTCGACCTTGGCCTGCATGATCTTGGACGGGCTCGGTGCCGCCGGGCGCGGGCCCTTGGGGGCCGCCGCCTTGGCGGGCTCGGGCGTCGGGGACTCCGTCTTCCCGGCCGACGCTGCCGGGGCGCCCTGTGCGGCGTCGTATTCCTGCCGCAGTCGACGCGCGACAGGCGCCTCGACCGTGCTCGACGCTGACTTCACGAACTCGCCCATGTCACCGAGGCGAGAGAGCAGTTCCTTGCTCGTCGTGCCCAGTTCCTTGGCAAGTTCATGTACGCGGGGCTTTGCTGCCACTGCACTCCTCAATTCGAGGTCGTACGGGCAGCGCCCGCCGACCTTATCTACCGACTAGCAACGTGTTCATTCGCAGAACTTCATCGCGTGGTCTTCATTCGGTCTCTACCTGCTTCGTGTGCGGGAGTCGGCCTCTCGGCCGACTCCGACTCGACATGGGTTCGCACCGCTTCAACGTCTACCGCTCCCTCGATTCTGAGGGCTCGGGCGAACGCACGCTTACGAACTGCCTGTTCAAGGCAGTTCAGGTCGTGGTGCACATGTGCTCCGCGGCCGCTGAGGCGGCGCTGCGGGTCCGGAACCAAACGGTTCGGGGAGCCCTCAGAGCGTTGAACGACGACGCGCAGCAGCTCAGCGGCCGATGCGCGTCTACGGCATCCCACACAGGTGCGGACTACCGCTGCGTCACGTTGCGATCCGCTAATCAGTCTACCTCCCGGAGCGCCGAGCGCCACCGGCCGGGCCGGTCTCCTCCTTCGCGCCACCGGAGACATGCGCGTCGGACTTGATGTCGATCCGCCACCCCGTGAGGCGCGCGGCGAGGCGGGCGTTCTGGCCTTCGCGGCCGATCGCGAGCGAAAGCTGGTAGTCCGGGACGATCACCTCAGTGGAGCGCGTGGACTCGTCCACCACCCGCACCGACAGGGTCTTCGCCGGGGACAGGGCGTTCGCGACGAAGCGCGCGGGGTCCGCGTCCCAGTCGACGATGTCGATCTTCTCGCCGCCGAGCTCGCTCATCACGGCGCGCACGCGCGAGCCCATCGGGCCGATGCACGCGCCCTTCGCGTTGACGTCCTTCGTTGTGGCGCGCACCGCGATCTTGGAACGGTGACCGGCCTCACGTGCGATGGCCGGAATCTCCACCGCGCCCTCGTCGATCTCGGGCACCTCGAACGCGAACAGCTTCTTCACCAGGGCGGGGTGCGTGCGCGACAACGTGATCTGCGGGCCGCGGGCGGTGCGGTTCACCTGGATGACGATCGCGCGAATCCGCTTGCCGTGCTCGTAGTTCTCACCGGGGACCTGCTCGTTGAGGGGCAGGGTGGCCTCGATCTTGCCGAGGTCCACAGTGACGATCCCGCGCTCGTTGCGCTCTCCGTGGGCCTGGACGACACCGGTGACGATGTCGCCCTCCTTGCCGGAGTACTCGCCGTAGTTGACCTCGTCGGCGGCCTCGCGCAGCCGCTGCAGGATGACCTGCTTCGCGGTCTGGGCGGCGATGCGGCCGAAACCCTCGGGGGTGTCGTCGCGCTCCGAGACGACTTCGTCCTCTTCGTTCAGCACCGGCACCAGGACATTGGCGATACCGCTGTCACGGTTCACCACTACTCGCGCGCGCTCATCGGCCCCGGGGGTGTGCTTGTAGGCGGTCAGCAGCGCCGATTCGATAGCGCCGAGGATGGTCTCGAAAGGGATGTCGCGCTCGCGTTCCAGCGACCGCAGCGCGGCCAGGTCGATATGCACCCGTACTCCTTAAGTCTTGAGTTGTCCTCACCGCGGCCGTTCAAGGCGTGCGAGCCGCGTCTTCGAGCAGACGCTCATCTCAGCTCGATCTGCACCTTGCCGGGCCCCAGCTCGGCATAGGTAGCCGAGCGGCGCACGCCGTCGGCTTCTAGTTCAATCCCCCGCTCGCTGGCGGCCGTGACGCGCCCGGTGACGGGCTCCTCCCCGATGTGCACGGCTACCAAGCGCCCAATATTACGCCGCCAGTGCCGAGGCTCGGTCAGCGGACGGTCCACGCCTGGCGAGGACACTTCCAGGGTATAGGGGGTGTCGGCGAAGGGCCCGCCCGTGGAGTCCGACTCGTCCAGGGCCTTCGAGCAGGCTTTCGAGACAACCGCCACATCGTCCAGGCTGATCCCGCCGTCCTTGTCGACGAGGACGCGGACGAGCACCCGCCGACCGGCCTTGGTGACCTGCAGCCCCTCCAGGTCGAACCCGACCTTGGCCACGGCCGGGGCCAGGACCGCCTCTACCTCGGCTTGCCGCTCAGAACCCATGCGCACTTCCCCTCCAAGATGCCTGTTCGGCCGAGATTAACCGCCCGGGGACAGAATGGAAAGGCGGCCTGGGAAACTGGGTGGGTGTTCACGACCCGACGCGGACTCCTGGTCGGGGCGGCCGTTCTCACGGCCGCCGGATGCACCCGGGAGACGGCGCACATCATCACGTCAGACGCGGACCTCACCGCCGCGCTCCACACCGCGCGCACACTGGCCGCGGCCGCCGAGGCACTGGGATTCGGCGACTTCGCCGAAGACCACCTGACCCACGCCGCCACATTGGAGCGACTCCTGCGGCCCAATGTGGTCGCCGACGAGACCGGCGAGCTCCCGGCGGACCCCGCCGCACTCGCCGAGGCCGAATCCTCGGGCAGCCGGGAGGCGGGCGACGCCTGCCTCACCACTGATTCGGACTACGCCGTGGTACTCGGCGAGATCGCGGCCTGCCGCGCCGCCCACGCGGCGGTGCTCACATGACCGCAGTGGACACCGGCCTCGCCGCCGAATACGCGGCGATCTACGCCTACAGCGCCGCCGCCGTGCACCTGGACGGCGACCCCCGCTGGATCGCCGAAGAGCTCGAGGCCGAGCACCGTTCGAGGCGCGACGCGCTGCTCGACTTCTACGACGAGCACCAGCTCGAGGCGGCCCCTTCCTTGGCGGGCTATGACATCGAGCCGATCAGCGACGCCGCGGCGGCCCAAGAGCTGCTGCTCGCCGTCGAGACCGACGTGACCACCGCGTGGCGGGCGGGCGTGGCCTCGTCCGAGCCGAACGAGCGGGAGATCTGCCTGCGCATGTACGGCGAGTCCGCGGTGACGCTGGCACGCTGGCGGCTCGCGCTCGGCCGGCCCGCCGCCGACCCCTGGCCCGGCCGGCCCGAGTAGTTCCGGCTCCGTTCACCTTTCCGCCGTGCCCTGCGCCCCCATGCTGCATACCAGTTATGCCATACTCGGTATCTCTCCACTTGGAGAGATCCAGTAGCAATACGAGGTCGCACATGAGTGTCAAACACAGCCTCCTCGCGCTGCTCGAACGGGGACCCGCATACGGCTACCAGCTGCGGGCCGCGTTCGAGAGCGCCACGGGGAACACCTGGCCGCTCAACATCGGACAGGTCTACACCACCCTCAACCGGCTCGAACGCGACGAGCTCGTCGAGGCCCTCCCGGAGAACGACTCCGGCCAGCGCCCGTACCGGATCACCGACACCGGCCGCCGCCACCTGGCGGGCTGGTTCGCCTCGCCGGTGCAGGCCGCCGACCGGCCCCGGGACGAGCTCACGATCAAACTGGCGCTGGCGGTGACCACGCCCGGCGTGGACGTCACCGACGTCATCCAGCGGCAGCGGGGGGCGACCCTGCGCCTGCTGCAGGAGTACACGCGGCTCAAATCCGCCGAGGAGCACGCGGAACTGGCCTGGCGGCTGGTGCTTGAGTCGATGATCTTCCGCGCCGAAGCGGAGATCCGCTGGCTCGATCACACCGAGGCCGTCGTGGCCCGGGCCGAGCTGCCCGCGCCGTTCCCCTTCGCGGTCGGCGAGCCCGACCCGGCGGAAGCGACGCCCGAACTCAACCGATCCCGAACCAACTGAGAGAGAACGCGGTACCCCCCTATGACCGTTCTGCACCTGCAAGGCGTGAGCCGCACCCACGGCACCGGCGAGAACCTCGTCCACGCCCTCGTCGACGCCGACCTCACGATCGAGGCCGGTGAACTCGTCGCCATCATGGGGCCCTCGGGGTCCGGGAAGTCGACGCTGCTCAACCTCGCCGGGGGACTCGACGCCCCCACCTCGGGCGAAGTGCTCGTGGAGGGCACCGTCCTCGCCTCGCTCAACAAGAAGCGGCTCGCGGCGCTGCGGCGGCGCAGCGTCGGCTACGTGTTCCAGGACTACAACCTGGTGCCGAGCCTGACGGCCGCCGAGAACGCGGCGCTGCCGCTGGAACTGGACGGGCTCTCCGCGGGCAAGGCCCGCAAACTGGCGCTCGCCGCGCTGGAGGAGGTCGGGCTCGACGTCAAGCAGGCCGACAGGTTCCCCGACGAGATCTCGGGTGGGCAGGCGCAGCGCGTCGCCATCGCGCGGGCCCTCATCGGCGAGCGGCGGCTGGTGCTCGCCGACGAGCCGACCGGCGCGCTCGACTCGCACACCGGCGAGGAGGTGCTGAAGCTGCTGCGCCGCCGCTGCGACGCGGGCGCGGCCGGCCTGCTGGTCACCCACGACGCCCGCCACGCGGGCTGGGCCGACCGCGTGGTGTTCCTGCGCGACGGCAAGATCGTCGACTCCTCCGCGCCGCTGGCCGGGGCCGACAGCCTGCTCGAAGGCGCAGGTTCCTGAGGTGGGGAGACTGGTGGCGAGCCAACGACTCGCTTTCAGGATCGCGCGCCGCGAAGCGCTGCGATACAAGGGACGGTCGGTCCTCTCGATCACGCTGCTGGGGCTGCCGCTGCTCGGCGTCGCGATCGGCGCCTCCGCATACGACACGGCCACGCTGTCTCCTGAGGAGACCGCGATCCAGTACCTCGGCGAGAACGACGCCTACATCTCCGCGGACAATCCCGGGGAGCCGCTCACTCAGTTCACCTGGGACAGCCAGTACCCGTGGTGGGAAAGCGAGATGACCGAGGACGACGGCGAGCCGGGGACGATCACCGAGATGGGCGTGCTCGCCGAGTTGCCGCTGGGTTCTCGGATCACCCCGTACAGCTTCTGGAACGGGAGCGAGCAGCGGGCGCAGGTCGAGACCCCCGACGGCATCGGCGACATCGACGTCCTCGGCTACGACCTGACCGACCCGAACTACGAGGCCGCGGGATTCACCTACCTCGACGGGTCGGCGCCGATCCGCGACGAGGTGGTCCTCAGCGAGGACGCGGCCTCGTACCTGGAGGTCGGCGTCGGCGACTCGATCACGATGGTCCATGGCGGCGCGGACGAGGAGTTCGAGGTCAGCGGGATCATCGAGATCCCCTGGGACATCAACGGCCGCTATGCGATCGCCTCGTTCTTCCCGACCGAGGCCAGCGGGTGGCTGGTGGACACTCCCGAACCGTTCACGTATGAGGACGCGCTGGCGCTCAACGAGGCCGGGATGACGGTGTGGGCGACCTCGCTGATCGACCGACCCTCGACGATCCCCGCCGAGTACGGGTACTCCGTGACCTACTTCGACGAGGCGACGCTCACGCTCTACGTCCTCCTCGTGGTGGTCGTGGTCATGGAGGTCATCCTCCTGGCGGGGCCCGCGTTCGCCATCAGCGCCCGGCGGCGCACCCGCGAGTTCGCGCTCATGAGCGCCACCGGCGCGACCCCGAAGCAGATCAGGACGATCGTCCTGGCCGGCGGCGTCCTGTTCGGCGTCATCGCGGCCGTCGTCGCGGTGCTCCTGGGCATAGGCGTGGTCGCGGCCGGACGGCCGCTGCTCGAACAGATCGTCGGCTACCGCACGCCCGGGCTGCAGGTGCTGCCGTGGCTCCAGGGGGTGCTCGTCGCCGCCGCGATCGTCACCGGTCTGCTCTCGGCGCTCGCGGCCGCGATCAGCGCCTCTCGCATCAACGTCGTCGCGGCCCTCATGGGACGCACGCCGGGCCGCAAGGGCTCGAAGCTCTGGCTGCTGATCGGGCTGGTCATGGTCGGCGGGGGCATGGTCGCGGGCTTCGCGGGCATCACGATCTGGAGCATGCCGCTCATGGCGGGCGCGATCGTCCTGCTCCAGCTGGGCCTGGTGGCCTGCACGCCGGCGCTGCTCGCGCTCACCGCGAAGCTCGGCCGCTGGATGCCGCTCGCGCCGCGCATGGCGCTGCGGGAGGCCGGACGCAACCGAGGCTCGGCCGCCCCGGCGATCGCGGCGGTCCTCGGCGTCGTAGCGGGAGGCATGGCCTTCAGCATGACCATCGCCGCCAACAACGTGCGCGGCGAGGCGCTGAAGGAGCACCTGCTGCCGCAGGGGGCGCTCACGCTGACCATGTGGAACGACAGCGAGGATTACGACCCGGAGACCGGGATGCCGATCGGCGATCCCGCTTGGGAGGAGGGGCTGGCGGAGTCGGAGGCGAGGCTCGGCAAGCACCTCGACGAGCTGGAGATCACGAAGATCCAGATCTCTGAAACCGATGCGACCTGCGGCAGGGAGGACGTCGATCCCGAGAATTCCTACTGCAGCGTGGCGATGACCAGGCCCGCCGAGAACAGGTGCTCGTTCTGGGAGACGGAGACGCATACCGAGGAGCAGATGCTGGCGGCGGTGGCCGCGGCCCGGGAGGACCCCAACTGCAACGAGACGGGGGACGGGTACGGCTTCTACGAGGTGCCGACGTCCGCCGACCCCGATGTGGTCGCCGCCTACAGCGAGCTCGAAGGCGATGAGCTCGATGCGGCGGTGGCGCTCCTCGAGGACGGCGGCGTCCTGATCTCGGACGCGCTGTCGCTCACCGACGAGGGCACTGTGGTCTTCGAGCAGCGGATCGAATCCTGGGACGAGGAGACCGGCGAGGAGACCGAATCGGAGGCGACCGAGATCGAGCTGCCCGCGATCGTGGTCGACGAGAACCTGCTGGGCTACAGCAAGGTGCTGCTCAGCCCGGGCGCGGCCGAGCGGCTCGGCATGACCGAATCCCTCTGGAGCCGGCAGTATCTCGTCTCGACCTCGACCGTGGTCGACAGCGCGGTCCGCGAAGCGATCTCGTCGGACCTGAACGCCGAGATCGCGGACGGCGACATCTCGGCGAACTTCCGGGTGACCGACTACACCGACCTGACGTCGTTCTACATGATGCTCGCCGTGGCCGGGCTGTGCGCGCTGATCACGCTCGGGTCGACGGCCGTGTCGACCGGGCTCATCATCGCCGAGCAGCGGAAGGACATGACCACGCTCGGCGCGGTCGGCGCCGCTCCGGGGCTGCGCAAACGGTTCGCGATGTGGCAGACCATCATGATCGCCCTGTTCGGCTCCGCGCTCGGCACGGTGGCGGGGGTGATCGGGTACGCGCTCATCCGCCAGGCCCTCAACCGGAGCTTGATGAACCAGTACCCGTTCCAGGTCCTCTACACGTGGGAACTGCCGTGGACCAGCTTCGCGATCATGGTGGTGGCCGTGCCGGTCCTGGCCGCGATCGGGGCGCTGCTCTTCACCAAGGCGCGGCTGCCGAGTGAGCGGCGGCTGACGTAACACTCCAAGGAAGCGAAGGGCCCCGGCACATGTTCGTGCCGGGGCCCTTCGTCCGTCTGGGGAGGCGGCACCGGCTCAACCCCTCGGAGACATCGGCATCTCTCTGACCGGCGCCGCCCTGCCCAGCCTAGAAACCCGATGCAACTCAACGCTTGTCGTCGGGGGTGCCCGCCGGAACGCCGCTGGAGGGCATGGTGAGGACCTCGAAGCCGTCGTCGGTGACGAGCAGCGTGTGCTCGAACTGGGCGGTCCACTTGCGATCGCGGGTGACGGCGGTCCAGCCGTCGTCCCACATCTCGTGCTCGGCGGTGCCGAGGTTGATCATCGGCTCGATCGTGAAGGTCATGCCGGTCTCGATCTCGACTTCGAGTCCGGGGTTGTCGTAGTGCGGCACGTAGAGGCCGGAGTGGAAGGCCGTGCCGATGCCGTGGCCTGTGAACTGGCGGACCACGCCGTACCCGAAGCGGTTCGCGTAGGCCTCGATGACCTTGCCGACCACATTGAGCTGGCGGCCGGGCTTGACGGCCTTGATGCCGCGCCACGTGGCCGTCCAGGTGCGCTCCACGAGGTCGCGGGCCTCCTGGGAGACGTCGCCCGCGAGGAACGTGGCGTTGCAGTCGCCGTGGACGCCGCCGATGAAGGCGGTGATGTCGATGTTGACGATGTCGCCGTCCTGGACCACGGTGGAGTCGGGGATGCCGTGGCAGATGACCTCGTTGAGCGAGGTGCAGCAGGACTTCGGGTACTCGCGGTAGCCGAGCGTCGACGGGTAGGCGCCGAGGTCGCACAGGTACTCGTGGACGATGCGGTCGAGCTCGTCGGTGGTGATGCCGGGGACGACGGACTTGCCGACGGTCTCGAGGGCGTCGGCGGCGATGCGGCCGGCGACGCGCATCCGTTCGATCGTCTCGGCGTCCTTGACCTCTGAGCCGGTGAACGGCGTGGGCACGGGCTTGCCGACGTACTCGGGCCGCTCGATGGCGTCGGGGACGCTCCTGCGGGGGCTCTGCCTGCCTGGGCGCAGCGCGGGACGGGTTTGCATCGGTCAAGCCTAACCGGAGTGGCGCGCGGGACCGGCCGGGGCGAAACGAGTGAGCCGCAGACCGCCCGGAGCCTCCGTTACCGAGACGACGCGGAAAGGCGCCTCCGCGCACACCAAAAACGCTTGCGTTCCGGCTCGTCAGGCAGCATCCTGAGGAAACCGGCGAACCCGTGTCCGAGCACTTCGGAACGGGCCTGTCCGGGACCCCGCACGACTCTCCGAGGATGCTCAGGCCTCCCCTGCCGAGCCGGCGCGGGGCGCGGCTCCCGCAGGAGTTCCACGGCCCGGCTCAACCCGGGCCCGGTGTACGACACCTCCCGCGGTCGAGCGCCCCGCCTGACCAACCCAGGCGGCGTGCAGTCGCCCCGCGTCGGCTCACCGCACCCACCTGCACGCGTGAGGGCCCGCAGCCTTCGCATCGGCCGCGGGCCTTCACGAACGCTGAGCATTATGCGGCTTCGAGCGCCTTCGTGGGCACTTCCGCGCCCGATTCCGCGGCGGCCACCGCATCAGAGGAGGACACCTCCTGCGCCAGCCGCTCCCAGAGCATCCCACCGGAATGCGCGAGCGCGCCGACGATCGAGGGGACGAACGGCAGCACCCAGTCGGCGAGGAACCCCGAGTGCGGCATGTTCAGCACGAGCATGGCCGATCCGGCGCACAGCAGGCCCTGCAAGGTGCCGCGCCAGGCGGCGCGGGTCCCGTCCACGACGGCTTCGCGGCGCTCGGTCGCCGGGTCGTGGAACTCCGAGAGGCCCGCGGCGTCGCGCCGACCCAGGTAGGCGCCGACGACCGCCTGAACGGCGGTGCCCGAGATGACCGCGGCGAGGAGGCTGTTCTTGGTGACCACGAAGATCAGGACGAACAGCAGGCCGCCCCCGAGAACGGTCAGCACGCCCCTGATCCAGTCGATCTTCTCGCCGGGGTACCAGTAGTACTTGGTGACGCCCTCGGAAATCTGTCGTTCGAACTTCCCCATGCCGGTCGCTCCCCTTTCGCGGACGCAGCCGTCGAGCTGCGCTTGACACGCACGGAAGTCATTATGCGCGGCAGCGGGCGGCGGTTCGGCGGAATCCCCCTGAGTCACCTTTGTGGAATCTCGCACAAGATGGGACGAATGTCGGCTTCCATGACGCGCCGTGAGGCCCTCAACTGGCGCTACCGCTGAGTCTAGGGAAGGATCGCCGACGGGTGAGTCGGCGATCCGACAGTCCCGTCAGTGAACTTGGACGACCGGTCCTGCGAGGCCCTTGAGCTCCTCGGGCAGGTCCGCGCCCATCGCCTCGGCCAGCTTCACGGCCTCCTCGATGAGGGTCTCCACGATCTGCGACTCGGGCACGGTCCGGATGACCTCGCCCTTGACGAAGATCTGGCCCTTGCCGTTGCCGCTCGCGACGCCCAGGTCGGCCTCGCGGGCCTCGCCGGGCCCGTTCACGACGCATCCCATCACGGCCACGCGCAGCGGCACGGGCAATCCCTCGAGCCCGGCCGTGACCTGCTCGGCAAGCGTGTACACGTCCACCTGGGCGCGGCCGCACGAGGGGCAGGAGACGATCTCCAGGCCCCGTTCCTTGAGGCCCATCGACTCCAGGATCTGGTTGCCGACCTTGACCTCCTCGACCGGCGGGGCCGAGAGGGAGACGCGGATGGTGTCGCCGATGCCCTCGGCGAGCAGCGCGCCGAACGCGGCGGCGGACTTGATGGTGCCCTGGAAGGCGGGCCCGGCCTCGGTGACGCCCAGGTGCAGCGGGTACTCGCACTGTTGCGACAGGAGCCGGTAGGCCTTGATCATGACGACCGGGTCGTTGTGCTTGACGGAGATCTTGATGTCGCGGAAGTCGTGCTCCTCGAACAGCGAGGCCTCCCACAGCGCGGATTCGACCAGCGCCTCCGGGGTGGCCTTGCCGTACTTCTGGAGCAGGCGCTTGTCGAGCGAGCCGGCGTTCACGCCGATGCGGATCGGCGTCCCGGCGTCCTTCGCGGCCTTGGCGATCTCCCCCACGCGGTCGTCGAACTGCTTGATGTTGCCGGGGTTGACGCGCACGGCGGCGCACCCGGCGTCGATCGCGGCGAACACGTACTTCGGCTGGAAGTGGATGTCGGCGATGACCGGGATCTGCGACTGCTTGGCGATGATCTTGAGCGCGTCGGCGTCGTCCTGGGTGGGACACGCGACGCGCACGATGTTGCAGCCGGTGGCGGTGAGCTCGGCGATCTGCTGCAGCGTCGCGCCGATGTCCGAGGTCCGGGTGGTGGTCATCGACTGGACGCTGATGGGGGCGCCGCCGCCCACGAGCACGCCGCCGACGTTGAGCTGCCGGGTCCGGCGGCGCGGGGCGAGCGGCTCGATCTCGTGGTCGTGGCGCTTGGTGGGGATACCGAGGTTCACTGCGGTCATGGGGCTAGCTTCCACCTTGATTCGCGGGTTAGTTGAAGATAGTGATCGGGTTGACGATGTCTGCGGTGATCGTCAGCAGCATGAAGCCGCCCAGGAGGACGATGACAGCGTAGGTCAGCGGCATGAGTTTCATGTAATCGACACGCCCGGGGTCGGGCCGGCCGCGCCTGGCGGCGACCCACGAGCGGGCCTTCTCGTACCAGGCGATGGCGATGTGTCCGCCGTCCATCGGCAGGAGCGGCAGCAGGTTGAAGATGCCGATGAAGTAGTTGAGGACCACCAGGAGCATGAAGAACATCGCCCACTGGTCGTACTGGACCATTTCGCCGCCGAGGCGCGAGGCGCCCACGACGCTGACGGGCGAGTCGGCGCTGCGCTCGCCGCCCATGATCGCGTCCCACAGCGGCGGGATCTTCGAGGGCAGCTGGCCCAGGGCGATGAACGTCTCCCTGAACATGTCCCCGGTGGTGCTGAAGGTCTCGCCGATGCCGTCGATCGGGCCGACGGCGATGGTCGGGGCGATCGCGGGGTCGGCATAGATGTACACGCCCAGGCGCGCGACCGTGTCGGTCGTGCCGTCCTCGTTCTCGACGGTGGCGGCGTACGGGACGACCTCGGCCGTCTTCTCGGTGCCGTCCGAGTCGACGGTGACGGCGACCGGCTGGTCCGGGGTGAGGCCGGAGACCGTGGCGACGAGCGACTTCCAGTCGGTGACGGCGGTGCCGCCGACCGAGGTGATCGCGTCGCCGTCCTGGATGCCGGCGGCGTAGGCCGGGCCCTCGATCTGGCCTTCGGGGCATGCTCCCGCGGCGGCGGCCGAGTCGGCGGACTCGACGCACGGGGCCACGGAGACCCGCGCGTGCTGCTCCGACTCGGTCACCTGCTCGGCGTAGGCCGGGTTCTGGGTGACGCCGACGAAGGCGACGAGGATCCACAGGGCGACGAAGCCGATGATGAAGTGGGTGACCGATCCGGCCGCGAGCACGATCGTGCGCTGCCACAGGGGCTTGCGCCAGAACACCCGCTTCTTGTCCGTCTCGTCGAGGTCTTCCTCATCCTCTTCGAGCGGGGTCATGCCGACGATCTTGACGAACCCGCCGAGCGGGATGCCTTTGAGGCCGTATTCGGTCTCTCCCTTGTGAAACGACCACAGGGTGGGGCCGAAGCCCACGAAGTAGCGGGTGACCTTCATGCCGAAGCCCTTGGCCGTGAGCATGTGGCCGAATTCGTGCAGGCTCACGGAGATGAGGATCGCCAACGCGAACAGGACGATCCCGGTGATGTAGGCCAGCAATTCGGTCTCCTTCTAACGCTCGGACGCGTCCAACACTAGCCGTCGGGCGCACGCGCGCGCCCAGTTCTCCGCTTCGAGTACGTCTGCGACACTGGAGGGTCGCTCGAACTTCGGGGCGGCGGCGAGGACGGCTTCAATGGTGTCGACGATGCCGAGGAACGGAAGCCGCCCGTCGCGGAAGGCCGCGACGGCTTCCTCGTTGGCGGCGTTGTAAACCGCGGGCATGAGGCCGCCGGCGCGACCGGCGTCCTTGGCGAGGGCGACCGCCGGGAACGCGGTCGCGTCGAGCGGCTCGAAGTGCCAGTCGGCGGCTTCGGTCCAGTCGACGGGACTGGCGGACCCGGGGAGGCGGTCCGGCCAGGCGAGCGCGTGGCCGATGGGCAGGCGCATGTCCGGCGGAGAGGCCTGGGCGATGGTGGAGCCGTCGGTGAACTCGACCATCGAGTGGATCACCGACTGCGGGTGCACCACGACCTCGATGTCGTCATACGGGACGTCGAAGAGCTCGTGGGCCTCGATCACTTCGAGGGCCTTGTTCACCATGGTCGCGGAGTTGATCGTGACGACCGGGCCCATCGCCCAGGTCGGGTGCGCGAGGGCCTGGTCGACGGTGACCTCGGCGAGCCGGTCGCGGGTCTTCCCGCGGAACGGCCCGCCCGAGGCGGTGAGCACGAGCTTGGCGACCCGTTCCATCGAACCGGAGCGCAGGCACTGGGCCAGTGCGGAGTGCTCGGAGTCGACCGGGACCAGCTGGCCGGGTTTCGCGAGATCTCGCACGAGCGGACCGCCCGCGACGAGGGACTCCTTGTTGGCGAGGGCCACTTGGCGTCCCGCTTTGAGGGCGGCGAGCGTCGGTTCGAGGCCGATGGAGCCGTTGATGCCGTTGAGGACGGTGTCGCAGGGCCAGGCCGCGAGTTCGGTCATGGCGCTGCGGCCGGCGATGAGCTTCGGCATTCTGGCGTCGCCGGAGGTCCAGCCCGCCTTGGTGGCGGCGGCGAACAGCCGCAATTGGATGTCCTCGAGGGACTTGGCGTCGGCGACCGCGACGACGTCGACCCCCAGTTCGATCGCCTGCTCGGCCAGGAGCGCCGGGTTGCCGCCGCCCGCGCCGATGCCGACGACGCGGAAGCGGTCGGGGTTGGCGCGGACGATGTCGATGGCCTGGGTGCCGATGGAGCCGGTGGACCCCAGGAGCACGATCTCGCGTTGGTCAGTCACGGGCATGATTATCCGCTAGCGGAAAACCACCGTCTTGGTGCCGTTGATGAGGACGCGGTCGTCCAGGTGGGCGGCCAGGCCGCGGGCGAGGCAGGTCGATTCGAGGTCGCGTCCGGCGGCCACGAGCTCCTCGGGGCTGTGCGCGTGGTCGACGCGGGCGACCTCCTGCTCGATGATGGGGCCCTCGTCGAGGTCGGCGGTGACGTAGTGGCAGGTCGCGCCGATGAGCTTGACGCCGCGTTCATGGGCTTGGTGGTAGGGCTTGGCGCCCTTGAAGCTCGGCAGGAAGGAGTGGTGGATGTTGAGGATCTTCCCGGGGAGTTTGGCGCAGAAGTCCGAGGAGAGGATCTGCATGTAGCGGGCCAGGACCACGGTGTCGATGCGTTCCTCTTCGATGAGGTCGAGGATTCGCTGCTCCTGCACCGCTTTGCCCTCCGGGCCGACGGGCAGGTAGTGGAAGGGCACGCCCGAGGAGGCGGCGAGGTCGGCCCAGTCGGGGTGGTTGGAGACGACCGCCGCGGCTTCGCCGTGGAGGGCGCCGATGCGGAAGCGGTAGAGCAGGTCGTTGAGGCAGTGGCCCTGCTTGGAGGCCATGATGAGGACGCGGCGCTTGACGGCGCGGTCGTGGAGGTGCCAGTCCATGTCGAATTCGCGGGCGACCTCGGTGAAGCCGACGGCCAGTTCGTCGCGCTGAGCGGCGGTGTTGAACTCGACCCGCATGAAGAAGCGACCCGATCCGTGCTCGGAGAACTGCTGGGAGTCCTCGATGTTGGCGTCGCGGCGGGTCAGGAAACCCGAGACGGCGTACACGATGCCGAGGCGGTCGGGGCACGAGAGCGTGAGCACGAACTGGCTGGTCATCCTACCAATCATACGGAGCGGTCCGAGCGGGCGACAAATCGACTGCCGTTGCGGACGGCTTGTCACGAGGTGTCCTTTTCCGTCCGGGGATCGAAACTGAACTCGCGCCGGACAAAGAGGAAGGGCGGACTCTCTCGAGTTCACCCTTCCCCTTGAGTATAACTCACTCGATGTGATTGTCAAGTGACTCTAGGATCCGATTGCAGCGTTCGTCTGCTCGATGAACCCGGCCGTGGTCTCCTCGACGGAGGTCGAGTCGAACAGCAGGGTCTCGTACAGGCCCAGCATCACGTCGGCCACGCCGCCGGCGCCGACCGGCGGCACCGGCGGGCCCTCGACCAGGTCGGGGGTGAGCGCCGCGATGAAGTCCGCGGCCAGCGCCTGGTCCGGCGGGAGCATCGGCAGCACGCGGTCGCGCTGCGCCGTGTTGGACGGCAGACCCCGGTCCCCGAGCATGAGGTCGATCGAGGCGTCGTCGTTGAGCAGGAAGTCCACCAGCTTCGCGGCGGCGGCCTGGTCCGAGGTGGACCGGGCGATCGACCAGAACATGGCCGACTTGAGGTACATGCCCGGCTGCGCGCCCGCGGACTCACCCGGGATGCGCAGCAGCACGAGCTCGCCGCCGAGCACCTTCTGGATCGCGCCGACCTGGTTGGTCCAGTAGAACTCGGTGACGCCGGTGCCGGTCGCCAGCGGGGCCTGGTCCTGGCCGGCCGCGTAGGCCTCGACGATCTTGCTCGGCTCGGGGATGGCCCCCGCGTCGCGCAGATCGACGACCATCTGCCACCACTCGTTCATGGTGGCGTCGCTGAAGCCGAGCTTGCCTTCGGGCGTGTAGAGGCTCTCGCCCTTCTGGCGGGCGAACACGTTGAACAACGACTCGTTGTTGAACGAGATGCCGGAGTTGCCGATCGCGTCGCCGCCGTTGGTGATGTCGACGATGAACTGCTGGAAGTCGGCCCAGGTCCAGGTCTTGTCGTCGGGCATGGCGACGCCGGAGGCCTCCAGGAGGACCGGGTTGACCATGAGGCACAACGAGTTCAGACCCGTCGCGATGCCGTAGGTCTCGCCGTCGAGCTGCCCGGCCTTGATGGCGGCCTCGTCGACGTTCGACAGGTCGATGCCGATGTCGTCGAGCGCGAGAAGGGCGTTCTTGTCGGCGTAGTCGCGCAGGTAGCGCTCGTCCTGCTGGAGGACGTCGGGCGCGTTGCCGCCGGAGACCGAGACGTTCAGGGCGTCCCAGTAGGCGTCGAACTCGTTCGGGCTGGGCTTGATCGTGATGCCGTCGTTCTTCGCGAGGAAGGCGTCGACGATCTTCTGGGTGTACTCGTGGCGCGGGTCGGAACCCCACCACCAGAAGTCCAGTTCGCCGTCGCCCTTGTCGGCCCCGCCGCCGCCGTCGTTGCCGCAGGCCGCGAGGAGGGGTGCGGAGGCGGCGCCGAAGATCCCGGCCTTGGCGAGCGTTCTCCGAGAGACGCCCGAGGGGTTGGATGACTTCATTGTCGTGGTCCTTTCAGGACTGCGTGAGGGTTGGTTGCCGGTTTACTTGATGCCGGTGGTGGCGATACCCCGAACGAGGTAGCGCTGGCCGGCGAGGAAGAACCCGAAGATCGGGCCAAGAGCCACAATAGACATGGCGAAGAGCGCACCCCAGTTGGTGGTGCCCGTCGAGTCCATGAACAGGCGCAACGCGAGCGGCACCGTCTGGAGGTCGATGTCGCGCAGGTAGATCAGCTGCGAGTAGAAGTCGTTCCAGGTCCAGATGAAGGTGAAGATCGCGGTGGTGGCGAGCGCGGGCATGCACAGCGGCATGATGACGCGGAGGTAGGTGCCCCAGTAGCCGCAGCCGTCGATGGAGGCGGCCTCGTCGAGCTCCTTCGGCAGGCCGCGGATGAACTGGACCATGAGGAAGATGAAGAACGCGTCGGTCGCCAGCAGCTTCGGCACGATGAGGGGCCAGAAGGTGTCGACCCAGCCGAGGTTGTTGAACAGGATGTACTGCGGGATGATCACGACGTGGATCGGCAGCATGATGGTGCCGAGCATGATCGCGAAGAGCATGCCGCGCATGGGGAACCGGAGCCTCGCGAAGGCGTAGGCGGCCATGGAGCAGGACACCAGGTTGCCGAGGATGGACCCGGCCACGATGATCATCGAGTTCCAGATGTACTTCTCGAACGGGTGGGGCAGGGCGTTCCAGCCGTCGGCGTAGTTGCCCCATTCCCAGGTGGATGGGATGAGACCGGGGTCGGCGAAGATCTCGTCGATCGGCTTGAGGCTGGCCGAGAGCATCCACAGCAGCGGGTAGATCATGACCATCGCGGCACCGATGAGCACCAGGTGGAACACGAAGCGCTTGACCCCGAGGGTCGCGGGGCTCTGCTTCGCGCGCGGCTTGGACGGCGCGGGGGTCGGAGTCTCAGTCATTGTCGCCATAGAACACCCAGAATTTCGACATCAGGAAGTTGAGCGCGGTGAAGATCGCGATGATGGCCAGCAGGAGCCAGGCGATGGCCGAGGCGTACCCCATGTCGAACTGGGTGAAGCCCTGGTCGTAGAGGTACAGCGTCAGGAACATCGTGGAGTCGGCCGGACCGCCCTTGCCGCTGGAGATGATGAACGCCTGCGTGAAGGACTGGAACGAGTTGATGATCTGCAGCACGAGGTTGAAGAAGATGATGGGGGTCAGCAGCGGCAGCGTGACGCTCACGAACCGCTGCATCACGCCGGCGCCGTCGATCTTGGCGGCCTCGTAGTACATGGTGGGGATCTGCCGCAGGCCCGCGAGGAAGATGATCATCGGCGAACCGAAGGTCCACACGTGCAGGATGATCAGGGTGCCGAGCGCGTAGTCGGGGTGGGAGACCCAGCCTTCGCCCTGGATGCCGAAGATCGCGAGGACCTGGTTCACGAGCCCTTCGGTGCCGAAGACCTGCCGCCACATGATCGCGATGGCGACGGAGCCGCCGAGCAGCGAGGGCAGGTAGAAGATCGAGCGGTAGAAGGCCATGCCGCGCAGTCCGCGGTCGAGCACGATCGCGAGGAGGAGCGCCGCCGCGAGCTGCAGGGGCACCGACACGAAGGTGTAGACGGCGGTGACCTTGATGGCGTTGGCGAGGCGCGGGTCGTCGAGCATGCGCGCGTAGTTCTCGCCGCCCACCCATTCGCCGTAGCCGAGGCTGTAGTCGGTGAACGAGAGATAGAACGAGGCGATCATGGGCCCGATGGTGATGGCCAGGAGGCCGATCAGCCATGGCGACAGGAAGCTCAGCGCGGCCCACCGCTCGCGGGAGCGGATGGACCTGCGGGCCCTCCCGCGAACCCGTTCGGGTCTCATGGAGGGTGCGGAGGCTGCGGGCCCGGGGGGTGCTCCCGAGCTGCGCTGCTTCGGGCGCACCACAGCGACATCGTTGTCGGTCATAAGGTATTGGGACCTTTCGGAGGGGGGGTCGGCTCCTAGATCACATCAGGCTATGCAACCGCTTGCCTCTTGTCAATGCTCCGACTTAAATTCCTCGATATCTTTCGGGCCGCAGTGCGGAATCGTTCCTGTAGTGCGCAACCGTCACTTCTGAAACGCGAAGCGGCCCGTCCGGGAGTGTTTCCGGACGGGCCGCCGCTACGCTGGTGTCGGGCCGCGGTCAGACCCGAACGTGCGACCGCTCCTCAACGGGCGCAACGGAGCCGTCGCCCTCCTTGATCCCGTATTTGGAGTAGAGCCGCCCCAGCGGGCCCGGGACCCACCAGTTCGCGCGGCCCAGCAGGCGCATCGTGGCGGGCACGAGGAGCATCCGCACGACCGTGGCGTCGAGGAAGATCGCGATCGCCATGCCCAGGCCGATCATCTTCATGAAGGTGATGCCGCTGAAGGCGAACGCCCCCACCACCACGATGAGGATCAAGGCGGCGGCGGTGATGATCGAGCCCGTGGACTGCATGCCGCGCAGCACGGCGGTGCGGTTGTCGGCCCCCTTGTCCCACTCCTCGCGCACCCGCGAGAGCAGGAAGACCTCGTAGTCGGTGGCGAGGGCGAAGAGCAGCGCGATCATGAGCAGCAGGTTCGACGGGTCGATGTAGCCCGAGGGCGTGAAGCCCAGCACGCCGGACAGGTGTCCTTCCTGGAAGATCCACACCACCACCCCGAGCGCGGCGCCGAGCGAGACGGCGTTCATCAGGACCGCCTTGATCGGCAGCACGATCGAGCCGAAGGCCAGGAACAGCACCACCATGGTGACGATGACGATGTAGCCGAGCATGTAGGGCAGTCCCTCGCCGATGGCGTCGAGCATGTCCACCCGGTCGGAGGCGCCGCCGGTCACGTACAGCTCGGCGCCCTCCACGTCGATGGCGCGGGCGTCCTCGATGAGGGCGCGGGCCTCGGCGCTGAACGGGTCGAGGTCGTAGAGGACGTCGAAGAGGGCGGCGTCGGAGGTCGGCTGGGCCGCAGGCAGGACGTCGTCGACGCTGTCGAGCGCCAGAAGCGCTTCGGCGGCCTCCGAGGCGGCTTCTTGGCCACCGGTGACCATGACCTGGAACCGCTCCTCGTCCCCGCCGGGGAAACCGGCGGCGATGGTCTCGGTGACCACGCGCGACTCGGCGTCCTCGGGCATGTCGCGCTCGTCGACGCCGCCGAACTGGACGCCCAGGATCGGGCTGGCGAGCAGCGCCATGAACGCGAGGACGGGCAGCAGCACGAGCACGGGACGGCGCATCACACCGGCCGCGAGGCCGTGCCAGAACCCGGTGTCGGTCTTCGGCTCCTTGTTCTTCCGCCAGGGCAGGCGGCCCTTGTCGACGCGGTGGCCGAGCAGGTAGAGCAGCGCGGGGAGCGCCACGAGCGCCGAGAGCATGGCGACGCCGACGGCGGACATGACGCCGTACGCGATGCCGTGCAGGAACGGCACGTCGACCAGGAGCAGACCGCCCATCGAGAGCACGATGATGACGCCGGAGACCATCACGGTGCGCCCGGCGGTGGCGACGGTGTTCAGCACCGCGCGGCGCTTGTCGCGGCCGGCGGCGAGTTCCTCCCTGAAGCGCCGCAGGACGAACAGCGAGTAGTCGATGGACATGCCGAGGCCGATGATGGTGATGACGTTCGCGGCGAAGACCGAGACGTCGGTGAACTCGGTGATGACGCGGGTGATCGCGAAGCCGCCGAGGATCGACATGCCGCCGATGAGCAGCGGCAGCGAGGCGGCCACCAGGGCGCCGAAGACCACGATCATGATGAGCAGCAGGATCGGCATCGAGATCATCTCGGCGATCTCGAGGTCGTGCTGGACCTGCTCGTTCAGGTCGGCGAAGATCGCCGCGCCGCCGCCGAGCGAGACGGTGAGGTCGCCGGTGTCCCCGGCGTCCCGCAGCTCGCCTTCGATCGTCTCGAACACCTCGGCCTGGGCCTCGTCGGAGGAGCCTGCGAGCGAGACGGCCGCGTAGGTCGCGTGCCCGTCCTCGGAGACGAACGAGGGCAGCTGCGTGTCGTAGTAGGAGGTCACACTCTCGACCTCGTCGATCGCGTCGATGTCGGCGACGGCGCTCTCGACGGCCGCGGCGAACGCCGGGTCGTCCACGGTCAAAGTCTCGGACTCGTACAGGACCACGACCTCGGCTCCGGTGGAGCCGAACTCCTCCTCGATCGCCTCGGCGTCGAGCACCGACCGGGACTCCTGGGAAACGTAGCCGCCGTCCGTGAACTCGTCGAAGACGCCGAGGCCCCAAGTCGCGCCGACCGCGAAGACCGCGGCTATGGCGGCGACGATGAACCAGCGGGCCTTGATGACCGCTCTGCCTAGCAGGGAGTACATGTGCTTCTCCTATAAGGGAGGCATTGACCGCTGGTGCACGAGGGGCGCCTGGCGGTAGGATGGTGAGCGTTGATTAGTTAGCTAACGATGTTCACTTTAATAAACGCCCATTGAATGAGTCAACACCGTTTACCAAGTCGTAGCCTGAGGAGAGCAGTGACCTCGACCACCGCGGGAGGCCCGTCCCGTCGCGAACGGATGCGCGCCGAGACGATCGCCGAGATCAAGGCGAGCGCCAGAAGCCAACTGCTGCAACATGGCCCGAGCGGCATCTCCTTGCGCGCCATCGCCCGCGACGTCGGCGTCACCGCCGCAGCGCTGTACCGCTACTTCGACAGCCTCGACGCGCTCCTGATGGAGCTGTGCTGCGACCTCTACGACGAACTTATCTCCGCTACCCGCGAAGCGATGGACGAAGCACCGCCCGAGGCGCACCTCGAACGGATGAAGGCCTGGGTTTGGGCGTTCCGTGCCTGGTCAGTGGGCAATCGCCGCGAATTCGAACTCATGATCAGCTACCCCGAGGGCAACAGCGCGATGTCGATCTGCGCCGACCCGAAGACCATCGACTCCGGGGCATTCGACCCGGTGACGCTGAAGTCGATGGAGCACGCGCAGATGTGCGGGCGCGAACTCGCCGGGTTCTACCGTCAGACCGAGGGCGAGGGCTTCGATTTCGGCGCGGCCGCGATGCCCGAGATGTCGGAAGGGCTCAAGCAGGAGCTCGTCGAGAGCTGCTCCGCGATGATCATCGGCGAACGACTGCCGGTGTCGTGGGTGTACGCGTTCGCCTCGGCCTGGGTGCGCGTGTTCGGCCTGGTCACCATGGAGGCGTTCGGGTCACTGCCGGTGCAGGACAACATCGACGAGTTCTACAAGGCCCAGATCAAGTCGATGCTGCGCGACTTCGGCATGGAGGAGTGAACGGCCGGGCCGAACCGGCCCGGCCGTGCTCCAAGCCCTAGGAGAGTATTCGCTCCCGATTCGGTGCATCGGGTCGGTTGAGTGAGTCTCGTTCGAGGCTCGCTCGTCTTGCTTGATGTGGCGAGCGAGCGCGCTGCTTGCCCCGGTGCTCTCTGGCGGTGCTCTCTGGCGCCTGCCTCGCACACGACTTCCCGCCCCACGAAAGGGGCTACCGGTGCGAAGCGGGTTGCGCTCAAACCGGGCGGCGACGACAAGGCGCGTAGCGGCGTAGGACCTGCCTCGGAGCTCGGGTCGGGCCGTGGAGCCGGGCGGACATGCAGTGACACGCCCGGGCGCGGGGTGCGGGGCCGTCTTTGCTTGCGGCCCAGGTGATCCGGGATGGAACGTGAGGACTCTGTCCCCGTGTGGGTGTTGCGGGCGTAGCCGGGAACGCGGATACTTGAGAGTACGTACAGGGACAGGGAATTTGTACAGGTGTCGGGGTAGGTGCATGCAGACTACGACAAGCCTCTGGCCGATCCGACAAACCGACTTGTTTCGAGGCGACGACCCCGCAAGCCAGGGTGCTCCTCCACTGGAGGCGTCCGATCTCACCCCCGTGCCATCGCCCGCAGCTGTCCGCGCCCCCGATGGGCCGTGACTGGGTGGACGATCCTAGTTGGGATCACCCCAACCAGAAGGCGATGCCGTACACGACGGCATACGCGATTCGAGCACGACCCGCCAGCGTCAGCGGTGAGGCCACACCGAGCGAATAGAGGACTCGGCACGGCGACACCGCAAGCACGTCCATGGCGAACACCACCCCGTCCCGGCAGCGCCACGCCCGCAAGCCCGCGCGACTGCAGGACGGACCCCGAGGAACAGAAAGCGATCCTCGGGAGGCGAACCCGCCACCGGCAACCACCCGGAAGACCACCGGGCGGCCGCACCACTCCCTCAGGGACGGCAGGCACCAGCACGCGTCCCCGGTAGGAACGGCGCGCGGCCAGGCGAAAGCCGAAGGGCCAGAACCGGAAGCCGAAGCAAGACCAGCAAGACCAGCAGGGCCAGCGAGGGAAGCAAGTAGAGCAGCGGGAAGGAGGCGACACAGGCGTGAGGACCACGACCATGCACACGAACATGGACATGGACATGGACATGGACAAGAGCGCAACCGAGCCGAACTCGGCGGCTGACCGCTCCCGTGCCGCCAACCGCCCCGCCGCTGCGGCATCAGGCCGGACCCACCCGGCCCTGCCGGTAGCGACCACCAGCCCCGGCCCGCACCACCAGCGCCACCACCGCCACCGACGTCGTCAGCGACACGAGCGCACCGCTCCAGCAACAGCAACAGGGGCAACGGCTCGATTCCGGCCCGGGGCCTCAAGCGCGGTGAGGGCCCCAGTGCGCCGCAAGGCCAGGAACCCAAGTCCCGCCCGGGTCCCGTTTCCGGCCCGAGCCGCTATCGCGGAGAGGGCCCCAACTCCTGCCAGGACCCCGAGTCGGGCCTCAGTGACGGCAACGCTCCTGAATCCCACCACTCCAGTCGCTGATCGCATTGACCGCAACCGGCAACCAGCCCGCACGGCGGCATCACGCCCCGACCCGATCCTCACCGCTCCGTCGCTGACCGCTCTGACCGCTCTGACCGCTCTGACCGCTCTGACCGCGATAACCGCGACCGACAACCAACCCCCACGACAGCAACGCACCCTGGATTTGCTCCCGCTGACATCGCCGGCGCGGCCTTCGGATCGCTATTCAGCTCGTGTGTCCTCAGCGTGAGCGCTTGGCTCCACTCACGCATCCTCAGCGCGAGCGCTTCGGATGTCGTGCCCGACCGAGGTCATGCACTTGCCGGAGCTCAGATTCCACTTCCAGCCGTGCATCTGGCAGGTCAGAACGCCGTCCTCGACCTTGCCGAACACCGAGAGGTCGGCCTTGAGGTGCGGGCAGCGGCGCTGGAACTGCCAGCCCTGCACCGAGATGTCCTCGTCGTCGGGGCGCTGCTCGGCGTACCAGCCCTCGGCGTACTGCAGGCGCTCCTCGGAGAGGCACTTGAAGAACGCGTACACGTACTCGTTGTACTGGCCGATGCGCGCGGCCGTGAAACGGCAGGACAGGAACAGCGAGTTCACCCAGTCGACCTCGCGGATGTGGAGCAGGTGCTCGATGAGGCGCCGCTCGGTGCGGAAGCGGTAGCGGACCTTCGCGCCGTCGTCGTGGTAGATCTTGCGCTCGAGGAAGTCGAAGACGATCGACTCGACCACCTCTTCGGAGTCGGCCGCGGTGAGGTCGAACCGGACGGGTCCGCCGATGCCGGTGGCGATGTGCTCGGCCGACTCCATAAGGGGCTCGATGCGCTCGCGCAGCGTTTCGAGGACGTCGATCTCCGGGTGCGACCAGGAGGCCTTCTCGGCTTCGAGGCGCGGCCGCATCCGCTCCTTGTACTCGTCCAGGTGCTGCTTCTTGTTGTCGAACCACGCCCGCAGGTCGTCGACGGGGTGCACGACCGAGGCGGAGCCGTCGGCGCTGACCTCGGCCACGGAACCGGGCAGCAGGATGATGTTCTGCTTGCGCCCCTGCTCCTCCAGCCAGTCCACGTAGGACATCTGGTCGGGGAAGATGTTGCCCTCGTCGCCGAACACGTCGTTGAACCGGTACAGCGAGTCGTCGAGGAAGCAGGGCGGGCCCGCGATCGGGAAGACCCAGTCGCCCTTGACGTCGTCGATGTAGCGCAGCGAGCGGTCGAAGCCGCGCTCGCGCTTCTGCTTCCCGAAGGCGCGCTTGGCGTTGTCGGGCAGCTCGTAGACCATCGGGAACCAGATCGCGCCCGAGAACTGCAGCAGGTGGGCGTGGATCTTGCCGTGCTGCAGGAACACGCTCATGTCCGTGGGGCGCGCGTCGTTCTGATTGAGCATGCGGGTGCCGTCGGCGTCCTCGACCCACAGCGACGAGTCGCCGATCGGGCCGTCGGTGGGGCTCGTGAGCGCCTGGATCATGACCTTGACGCCGCCGGGGAGCTCCACGATCTCCTCGGAGACGGTCTTGATGAACTTGTGGAAGCCCAGGGCCCGCAGCTCCGACTCCAGCTCCGAAGTGGGGTACTCCGGCAGCAGCACCGTCGTGTCCTTGCTGATGTGCTCCGAGAGGTTCGCCTCGTCGAAGTGGTCGCGGTGCAGGTGCGAGACGTACAGGTAGTCGGCCCGGCCGAGCGTGTCCCAGTCGAGCTGCGAGTTGTCGGGGAAGGGGAACCAGGAGGCGAAGTAGGCGGGGTTCACCCAGGGATCGCACAGGATCGACCCCGCGGCGGTCTCGATGAACATGCTGGCGTGGCCAGTACCGGTGATTCGCACAGTGACCCTTCCGGACAAGTGGACGACGACCGTTCCAGCCTACAAGTCACAGCTCCGACGGGGCCGGGACGTTCGCCCTTGTGGCGTGGGAGACTGTGCCCGAACAACGAAGATGTCGGAGGAAGTCACATGGCCGCAGAAGAGCAGGTGCTCTCGCCCGCGCAGCGCAAGCCCACCAGCCGCAAGGCCCTGTACACCGCGCTGAGCGTCGCCATCGTCATCAACCTGGCGTACCTGTTCGGCAACCACCAGGGCTGGATCGAGGACGTCTTCATCGGCATCACCGTCGTGGTGCTCCTCGGCGTCATCGTCACCGACGCCTGGATGCGCAAGACCGGCCTGCGCTAGGCGCCGTCCCGGGGCGCGGCGCGCACCGGGCCTCGAACACGAAGGGGCGGGTCCGCGATCGCGGGCCCGCCCCTTCCTCGTCGTCTGGGCTAGTGCATCATGCCGCGGCGGGCGAACATCTCGCGCACCTCGCGCAGCGCCGAGTCCACTTCGGCTTCGAAGTACCCGCCCTGGACCAGGGAGAACTGGCTCGTGTCGAGTTCGCGGTCCGAGAGCGGGACCGGGTTGCGCCCGGTCATCGCCGCGGAGACCGCGTCGAACATCTGGTCCACCTGGCCGGGGTCGTAGCCCGAGCCGAAGCGGCGCGGCTGGAAGGCCCGACGCATCTGCTCCAGGCGCTGCACGTCGTCCGGGGTGAACGGGGAGTCGGACGCCCGCATCTCGGTCGTCATCTCCTCGCGGCCATGGCGGCTGGGGGCCTCGAAGCCGCGTCCTTCATACGGGTTGCGACGGCCGAAGTCCGGCGGGGTCGCCGCACCGCGCGGGGCGCCCTGCTGGCTGAACCCGCCACCGACGGGCTCGACGGGCGGCGGCGGCTGCTGGCCGAAGCCGCCTTCGGCGGGACCGGGAGGCGGACCGGCGGGGGCGCCGAAGCCGCCCGTCGGCTCGTGCTGCTGCGGGACGCGGTCGAAGCCCTGCTGCATCGGCGGGCTCGGTGCGGCCGCGCGGCGACCGTATCCGGTGTCCTCCTGCGGCGGCTGCTGGCCGAAGCCGCCCTGCCCGTATTCGCGGCCACGAGGGGCCCCGTACGGGTCGGACTGCTGCGGTTCGGGGCGGCCCACCGGGTTCTGCCCCATGCCGTTCACAAGGTTCTGCGGGATCGCCTGGGTGGGCGCCGCGGGCGGCATCGGCTCGGGTTCGGGCTGGCTGTAGCGACCGGCCTGCGGGATCGCACCGGACGGCGGGCCCTGGTGGCCTCCCTGCATGGGCGGCTGCTGCATCGGCGGCGGCTGCGGCGCGCCGCGGCGGCTCCCGGTGTCGCTGAACTCGTCGTCGTAGGCCGCGCCGAACCCGGGGGCGGGCTCGGGAGCGGACCGCCGGCCCTGGCCGTAGACGCCTGGGGCGTCACCGGGACCGTAGGCGGGCGCGTCGTTCTGACCGAAACCGCCGGGGGCGTCGTTCGGGGCGAAACCGCCCGGACCCTCACCGGGGCCGAATCCGGCCGGGCCGTCGTTCTGGCTAAACGGGCCGCCGGGAACGTCGTTCTGCGCGAAGCCCCCGCGCCGCGGGTCGGACTGAAGCGGCAGCTGCTCGGTGGCGCCGTGCGGGATCGGACCGGCCTGCGGGCCGTCGTGCATCGGCATCCCGGCGCGCGGCACGGCCTGCGTGGGCGGGGCGAAGTCGCCGCGCACGGGCTCGGGCCCGCGGGGGGCACCGTACTCGTTGCCGAAGCCGCCCGGTTCGGGAGTCCCGCCGCGCGGGCCGAAGCCGCTGCCGCCGTTGGGGCCTCGCTGGCCGCCGAACTCGCCTTGGCCCGGACCGAAGTCACCTTGGGCGAAGTCGTCGCGGGGCGGACCGAATTCGCCCTGCCCGCGCCCGAAGTCGCTCTGGCCCGGACCGAACTCGCCTTGGCCGCCGCGTCCGAATTCGCCCTGGCCGGGACCGAACTCGCCTTGACCGGGGCCGAAGTCGTTCGGGCCGCCGCGGCCGAAGTCCTGGCCCGCACCGCGGTTCGCTCCGCCGCGCTTGGCGAACGGGTCGTCGTAGTCGTCGTCGGGGGGACCGGCGAGGAAACCGAAGCCCTCGTCGTCACCGCCGCGCAGGTCGCCGAAGCCCTCGCTGTCGGGCGGGGCCGCAGCGGCGCGCGCGGCGCCGCGTCCGCGGCCGACGGGTTCGGGGGCGGGGGGCGGGGACGCCATCTCGCGGGCGGCCATCACCTCGTGCGCGGGAATCGCCTGGGTCGCAGCGGGGATGACCTGCGTCGCCTGGGGTTCGGGGGCGCGTCGCGCGCCCGGGGTCGCCTGCATCGGCGGGGCGGGCGCCGAGTTGACCTCGGCCTTCCCGTAGTCGGGGGCGGGGGCGGTGCCGAGGACGCCGCGCTCCTCGAGCTCGGCGAGTTGGCGCGCGACCCGGTCGAGGTAGACGTCCACCTGCCACTCGTCGTAGCCGCCGAAGCGGACTCTGAAGACGACGTCGTCGACCTCGTCGGCCGACACGGGGCTGCCCACCGGCTCCCCGGCGAGGGTCGCCTCGACACGGTCGAGGAACGCGTCGACCTCGTCGACCTTGTAGCCCCGGCTCAACGCCCGGCGCCGGAACCGGTCACCATGACTCGCCACTACCCAGCCACCCTTCTCCGCCTAATCCTCGGTGCCAGAGGCGCCGAGCGGCTTCGCTCCGGCGCGGCCGGGCGTGCCGGCCTCCCGGACCGAAGCGGCCAGCTGCCCGCAGGCGCCGTCGATCTCTTGGCCGCGCGTATCGCGCACCGTCGTGGACACACCCGCGGCCCGCAGCCGCCGTACGAACTCCGCCTCGACCGGCTTGGGACTGGCGTCCCAGCGGCTTCCCGGAGTCGGGTTCAATGGAATCAGGTTGACGTGCACGAGCTTGCCCGCGAGCAGCTTCCCGAGGAGGTCCGCCCGCCAAGGCTGGTCGTTGACGTCCCTGATCATCGCGTACTCGATCGAAACACGACGTTTCGTCACCCGAGCGTACTCCCAGGCCGCGTCGAGCACTTCGGCGACCTTCCAGCGGGTGTTGATGGGGACGAGCTCGTCGCGCAACTCGTCGTCGGGGGCGTGGAGCGAGACCGCCAGCGTCACCGGCAGCCCCTCCTCCGAGAGCTTCTTGATGGTGGGCACGAGGCCGACGGTGGAGACGGTGATGTTGCGGGCGGAGAGCCCGATCCCGTCGGGCACCGGCTCGGTGATGAGGCGCAGGGCGCTCTTGAGGCGGGCCCAGTTCGCGAGCGGCTCGCCCATGCCCATGAACACGATGTTCGAGAGCCGTCCCAGGCCGCGCTCCTCGGCGATCCGCGCGGCGGCGACCACTTGGTCGACGATCTCGGCGGTGGTGAGGTTGCGGTCGAGGCCGCCCTGGCCGGTGGCGCAGAACGGGCAGGCCATGCCGCAGCCGGCCTGTGAGGACACGCACGCGGTCACGCGGTCGGGGTAGGCCATGATGACCGACTCGACCAGCGCGCCGTCGTAGAGGCGCCACACCGCCTTGACGGTCTTCCCGTCATCGCACGAGTCGACGCGGACCGGGCTGAGCAGCTGCGGGAGCAGCGCCTCGCCGATGGCCCCGCGCGAAGCGGCGGGCAGGTCGGTCATGAGGGACGCGTCGCCGACGTGGCGGCCGAAGTACTGCTGGCGCAGTTGCTTGGCGCGGAAGGCGGGCTGCCCGATCTCGGAGAGAACGGACTGGCACCCGGCCAGATCGAGGTCGGCGAGGTGTCGCGGCGCAGCCTTGCGGGGGCGCGGTTCGGTCAACGTGAGTGCTACAGACATGTCACGACCTAGTCTCGCATGACAGGACCGGAACCCGCCAACCCCGGATCATGGAATTCACCCCGGGTCCTCCTTCAACGGATACACCAATCAGGACACATCACCCGAGCAGGTAACGGAACCACACGTAAGCCACCGGGGCGACCATGAGGATCGAGTCGAGCCGGTCCATGATGCCGCCGTGCCCGGGAATGAGATTGCTCATGTCCTTGATACCGAGATCACGCTTCAACAGCGAGACGGACAGGTCCCCCAACGTAGCGGCCAGTGCCACGCACACGCCGAACGCCACGCCCAACAACAGTGGCACGTCGAAGAACCACCAAAGGGTGACCGAACCGCCCAGGGCGGCGACCACGACGGACCCGCCGAGGCCCTCCCAGGACTTCTTGGGGCTGATGCGCGGGGTCATCTGGTGGCGGCCGAACAGGACACCCGCGGTGTAGCCGCCGGTGTCGGAGCAGACGACGGTGAACAGCGCGATGATGACCTGCGCGGCGGCGCCGTCGATCCATCGTGCGGCGTCGTTCTCGGCGGTCGCCAGCAGCATGATGAACCCGGCCAGGAACGGGACCTGGACGAGCAGGAGCGCGGCGGCCGCCGTGTCGGTGCGGTAGCCGGTGGCGCCTTCGGAGAGGCGCCACACGAACAGGGCGGCCACGCCGACGGCGGTGCCGAGCAGCAGTCCGGTGGCGCCGCCGAACCAGGCGAGGACCACGATGAGCGCGCCGGCGGCGGCCAGCGGGATCACCGGGACGTTCCTGCCGCCCTTGCGCATCGCGGCGCCGGTCTCCCAGCAGGCGACGGCGACGGCGATGACGGCGACGCCGAGGAAGGCGGGCGGCCAGATCAGGAGCGAGGCCAGGACGACCGCGGCCATGCCGAGGCCGGCGCCGATGGCGACGGGCAGGTTGCGGCCGGCCTTGGGCCCCCGGTCCTCGTGGTCGGTCTCGGCGGCGCCGGGCCCTCGCCCGTCCGGCGACGGGTGGGGGCGACGGCCGGGCGAACCGTCGGGAAGGGCGTTCATCAGATCTCGAGCAGCTCGGACTCTTTGGAGCTCATGAGCTCGTCCACGTTCTTGACGAAACGGCCGGTGAGGTCGTCGAGTTCCTTCTCGGCCGAGTGGCCCTCGTCCTCAGAGACCTCGCCGTCCTTGACGGCCTTGCCGATCTCGTCCTTGGCCTTGCGGCGGACGTTGCGGATGGCGATCTTGGCGTCCTCGCCCTTGGTCTTGGCCACCTTGATCATCTCCCGGCGGCGCTCCTCGGTCATGGGAGGCAGGTTCAGGCGGAGCTGGGTGCCCTCGTTGGAGGGGTTGACGCCGAGGTTCGAGTTGCGGATCGCGTCCTCGATGTCCTTCATCTGGGAGGCGTCGAAGGGCTTGACGATCACCATGCGCGGCTCGGGGATCGCGATGGAGGCGACCTGCGGGATGGGGGTCGGCGCACCGTAGTAATCGACGGTGATCCGGTTGAACATGGAAGAGGAGGCGCGGCCGGTGCGGATGGCGGCGAATTCCTCCTTGGCGTGCTCGATGGCCCGCTCCATCTTCTCCTCGGCTTCGAGGAGGGTGTCGTCAATCACGGCTTTCTCACATTCTCTCGCGGCCTGACAGCACTTCTGACCGTACCGTCCCGGCGGCGTGGCTCGGTGGCGTGGATGTCATTGGACGCGGCCGGTTTCGTGGGGGCGGCCGGCGTCCGCGCGGATCAGTCGGCGGCGTGGATGAGGGTGCCGAGCTGTTCGCCGACGATGGCGCGGCGGAGGTTGCCGTCGTCGTCGGCGCCGAAGACGAGCATCGGCAGGGCGTTGTCCTTGCAGAGGCTGAAGGCGGCCTGGTCGACGACCATGAGCTCGCGCTTGAGGGCCTCATCGAAGGTGATGTCGTCGAGTCGCTGCGCGTTGGGGTCGGTGCGCGGGTCGGCGGTGTAGACCGCGTCGACGCCGTTCTTGCTGACGAGGACGACCTGGGCGCCGATCTCGAGGGCGCGCTGGGCGGCGACGGTGTCGGTGGAGAAGTAGGGCATCCCGGCGCCGGCGCCGAAGATGACGACCCGGCCCTTCTCGAGGTGGCGGATGGCGCGCAGCGGCAGGTAGGCCTCGGCGACCTGGGCCATGGCGATGGCGGTCTGGACGCGGGTGTCGACGCCTTCCTTCTCCAGGAAGTCCTGGAGGGCGAGGCAGTTCATGACGGTGCCGAGCATGCCCATGTAGTCGGCGCGGGCGCGGTCCATGCCGCGGCGCTGGAGTTCGGCGCCGCGGAAGAAGTTGCCGCCGCCGACGACGATCGCGACCTGGACCCCCGCGGCCACACCGGCCGCGATCTGCCGCGCGACCGCTTGGACGACATCGGGGTCGACGCCGACGGCGCCGCCGCCGAAGGCCTCACCGGACAGTTTCAGCACGACCCGGCGATACGTGTCTTGACTCATGGCACTCCCCTGCTCTGCTGTGTGCTCGGTGGCTGCGCTGCCGTTGACCGTACTGCCCGCGCCCGGCCCGGCTCGCTTCGGCCGCTCTCGGCGGCGGCGATGCGTTCCGGGGCTGCTTTCCCCGGGCATGGAACGGGGCGGCGGCCTGAGCCGCCGCCCCTTCCTTGCTCACGGCTGGAGCCAGTGTAGTCCGCGCGTGCGGGCTACTCGCTACTCCAGGCCGACTTCGTAGCGGATGAATCCGGTGACCTCGGTGCCCGCCTCGGCGAGCACCTGGGACACGGTCTTCTTGTTGTCGAGGACCGAGGTCTGCGAGAGCAGGGCGAAGTCACGGAAGTAGGCGTTGACCTTGCCTTCCACGATCTTGTCCCAGGCGCGCTCGGGCTTGCCCTCTTCCTTGGCGGTCTCGAGCGCGACGCGCTTCTCGGCCTCGATGATCTCAGCCGGGACCTCGTCGCTGGTGAGGTACTTCGGACGCATCGCGGCGGCCTGCATACCGACCTGGCGGGCGGCCTCGGCGTCACCGGTGTACGAGACGATGATGCCGACGGCCGGCGGGAGGTCGGCGGCCTTGCGGTGCATGTAGACCGCGACATCGCCTTCGAGCGAGCCGACGCGCCCGAGGGCGATCTTCTCGCCGAGCTTCACCGACTCCTCGGCGACGACCTCGGCGACGGACTTGCCGTTCAGCTCGGCCTTGGCGAACGCCTCGGAGTCCGCGGGGCGGACCTCGTCGGCCAGCTCGACCAGCGTCTGGGCGAGTTCGATGAACGCGCCGTTCTTGGCGACGAAGTCGGTCTCGCACAGCAGCTCGAGCAGCGTGTTGCCGGACTGCGCCACCAGGCCCTGGGCCGTGGTGCGCTCGGCGCGCTTGCCGACGTCCTTGGCACCCTTGATGCGCAGGGCCTCAAGGGCGGCGTCGTAGTCGCCGTCAGCCGCTTCGAGGGCCTTCTTGACGTCCATCATCCCGGAGCCGGTGGCTTCCCGGAGCTTCTTGACGTCAGCCATCGTGAAGTTGGCCATTGCTCCCCTTCTTACTTCTCGTCTTCGACGGTCTTCTCGCCGGACGGCTCGACGACCTTCACGGACTCTTCGGTGGTCTCTGCGGCCTCGACGGCGGCTTCGGCGGCGTCGGTGGAGAGAAGTTCCTTCTCCCAGTCGGCGAGCGGCTCGCCCTCGCCCTTCTCGACCTGGCCGCCGGAGCGGGCCAGCAGGCCTTCGGCGACACCGTCGGCGATGACCTTGGTCAGCAGGGCGACGGAGCGGATGGCGTCGTCGTTGCCGGGGATCGGGAAGTCGACCTCGTCGGGGTCGCAGTTGGTGTCGAGGATCGCGACGATCGGAATGCCGAGCTTGCGGGCCTCGTCGACGGCGATGTGCTCTTTCTTGGTGTCCACGATCCAGATCGCGGCCGGGGTCTTCTCCATGTCGCGGAGGCCGCCGAGCGTGCGCTCGAGCTTGTCCTTCTCGCGCATGAGCTGGAGCATTTCCTTCTTGGTGCGGTTGGCCGCACCGTTGGCCTCGATGATCTCGAGTTCCTTGAGGCGCATGAGGCGCTTCTGGATCGTCTGGAAGTTGGTGAGCATGCCGCCGAGCCAGCGGTGGTTCACGAAGGGCATCCCGACGCGCTGGGCCTGCTCGGCCACGGCTTCCTGGGCCTGCTTCTTGGTGCCCACGAACAGGACCTCGCCGCCCTCGGCGACGACGTTCTTGACGAAGTCGTGAGCCTTGACCGCGAAGTCGACCGACTGGCGCAGGTCGATGATGTAGATGCCGTTGCGGTCGGTGAGGATGAACCGCTTCATCTTCGGGTTCCAGCGACGGGTCTGGTGACCGAAGTGCACGCCGCTCTCGAGGAGCTGGCGCATAGTGACAACCGACACGGTTGTGTTCCTTTCGTTCCCTGGTTCATTCGCGGGAGGCGCCCGAAGTCCGGGCGTCCCGCGCCTGGCGCTCGCCTCCGACGATCTGCAACCGGGAAGTCCCGGACCTGGGAGATCGCTAGGGCCGGACCGCGCCCATCGCAGTGCGCCCCTGAAGGACGTGCGATGGAGGTCGGGCCGCGGTGAGCGCGCGAAGTCGGTTCGGCGCACAAAGGCTCCGTACCGCTCCGATCAGTGTACTCAGGCCCGCCCGCGCACCACGAACGCGGTGGACCGCAGTGACAGACGCAATGGACGGCCAGGGCGGGCCGCGCACGCCGAAAGACTCAAGAAATTCGATACATGATGAAGCGTCCGAGCAGGTGAGGACCACGCGAACAGCGTTATCCACAGCCGGAGAACTTTCTGTTGCCGAAACCGGGCACCAGCGTCAGCATTGAGTCATGCGACAACTACACAACGCAATGATCGTCAGTCTCATAACCGCATCGCTCCTGGCCGCCGCCGCGATCCTCACACCCACCATCACCAGAGCCGAACCGGCCGGCGCCCCGCACACCCCCGCATCCGGCCCCTGGCGCTCTCCGGTCGGCGCCCTCGACCTCCTCACCCGCTTCGACCCTCCGCCCGAACCGTGGCTGGCGGGTCACCGGGGCGTCGACCTCGCCGCGGGAGCGGACCTCCCCGTCACCGCCGCAGGCCCCGGTACGGTCGTCTTCGCCGACGACCTCGCCGGACGAGGCGTCGTCAGCATCGTCCACGACAACGGACTCCGCACCACCTACGAACCGGTCCAACCGCTCGTGGCCGCCGGCGAGACCGTCACCGCCGGCCAGACGATCGGTCGCCTCCAGACCGGCCACGCCTCCTGCCCCGGCCACACGTGCCTCCACCTCGGACTCAAACGCGGCCCGCTCTACCTCGACCCGATGCTGCTCTTCGGCATGGGCAAGGTCCGCCTCCTCCCCCGCCCCGGCAGGCCGGAGGCCCGCCGATGAACCGATCCGCGCCGACCGCGCTCGCGCCCGCACCGCCGCGCACCGAACCCACCGTGAACCTGAGACGGCTCAGCCCCCACCAGCTCGGTCGTCTCGGCGAGCGGCTCGCCGCAGCACACCTCCGACGCGACCGGATGCAGATCCTCGCCCGCAACTGGCGGCACCGCCTCGGCGAACTCGACCTCATCGCCCGCTCCGCCGACACGGTCGTCTTCTGCGAGGTCAAGACCCGCCGATCCCACCGGTACGGAGGCCCGCTCGGCGCAGTGGACGGCGAGAAGCTCCACCGAATCGAGCGGCTCGCCCGAGCCTGGCTCAAACAGCACTGCCGCACCGACCAGCCCTGGCGGATCGACCGACTCGCCCTCACCGCCACCGGCCGCCAGCGCCTCGCACTCGAACACCACCGGGGGAACCGCCATGGGTTACCGACGTTATCCCGGCATTAGACGTGTCTCGGTGAGCTAGGGAGTCGGATCTTCATCCTCTGGGCTATCGTCGCCTTCGATTTGGCGCTGTGGGAGGCTTCCGCCGGGTTGAGCTTGTCGGATCGTTTTCT
>NZ_JAERMK010000021.1 GCF_016918015.1 Glycomyces sp. YM15 | reverse complement strand
AGAAAACGATCCGACAAGCTCAACCCGGCGGAAGCCTCCCACAGCGCCAAATCGAAGGCGACGATAGCCCAGAGGATGAAGATCCGACTCCCTAGCTCACCGAGACACGTCTAATGCCGGGATAACGCGCGTGTACAACCGCAAGCTGACCGAAGCGCTCGCGAACGGTGTCGACCCCGCGACGTTGACGGTCACCGAGGCCGAAGTGGAAGCGGAACTGCCGAAGTTCGAACTGCGGGCGCGGCAGTGAGCGAAAGCAAGCTCCGTGAGCGCGATTTATCGCTCTGCGGCTGTCGACTGGATCTGCCGTGCAACCCAACCGAGCCCGGTCAGCAGGACCCACACGAGCGTGAGTGCCGCGACTGCTTTCGCGTCCCACGGGGCAGCTTCACCTTTGACGAACCAGGCGACCAGCGCGAGCGGGCCCATGACCGCCATCCAGAACATGCCGAGCAGTTGCACGTGGACGAGGGCGATTCGGTTGCACATGCTTGGAGAACGAGTCGCAGGCATCCCGGTGACGGTGCGGCTGTTTCGGCCGCGGATCGCGTGACCGCGGCGGACAGCGATGCCGACCGCGGAATGGTCTCCTGGCGTTCCGTTTACCGGAGAGTCAACGCGGCGGCGTTCACAGCTGCGCGCGGCACGTCGCATTCGGTCGTGGCCACGGTGTTTCGGCTGATGCCATACCGGTCGAACACGTCCCCACAGGTCGTAGGCGATCTCGGTGGCGAGCTCGGCGACTGCGGCAGGGTCGGCCATGCCAGCAACCAGCCGCGATCGTTTTGCCATCTCTGCGGCACAGGCTCGCTCGGCGTGCGCCCACAATTCCGGATCTCGCGGTTCGGCAGCCTCCCGGTCGGCGGGAGGCCGCAGGGCGGCGATCGGGCGGCGGTTGCGGGCAATGATCACCTCCCGGCCGGTCTCGTGGACGCGGTGCACCAGCGACGCCCAGCGGTCGCCGTGCAGCTCGGAAATGCCGACAGTGTCAGCTTCGGGTAGGTCCACGGCCGGGCCGAGCACGGCGAGGTGCCGACCGGTCCACGCTTCCGTGAGGGTGAAGTAGGCGCCGTCGGTGTGAACGCGGGTGAACAGGTCCTGCTGCCGAACGCTCCCGAGCTGCAACGGAATGAGTTCCATCGAGTCAGCGTATCGGAGCACGGCAGCGTCGCACCTTGCCTGATTCGACAGTTACCCCCGGCGCTTCCGTGAACCGTGGTCGACGATCGTGGACGTCCCATGCTCCAAGCCGAGCGGCACCCAGTCGCCGCCGGGACCCCACCGGTTCTTCCGCACCAGGACGACCCTTCTGGTGTCCTCCGCGCGAACGGCTGCTTTCGCCGGATACAGCTCAATCACCTGGTCAGAGTCTTGATGGAAAGCCTCGAACGCCGCCGCGGAGTTGTCCGCGTTCGCGAGCGCCTTCTCCGCTTCCGACGTGTGCCGGGAGACGCGCCGGCCGACGGCGATCACGGTCGCGTCGTTCTTGAACGCGAGATGCTTCAACGCTCTCGATGCGCGTGAAAGCGATGCGATCCGCGACTCCCGCCGCGGCGCACCCCATTCGTCGAAGCCGAGGTCAGGGTCGTCAAGGAGCTGCACCGCGTCGACGACAATCAGGTCCAGGTCGCCGTACCGCGCGTTGGCGTTCTCGACCGCTTCGTCGAGTCCGTCGACGGGGAGCGACTTCGGGTTCTCCACGAACAGCGGCACGTCCCGACGTGCCTTCTCGTGGTGTTCGATCGCGGCCTGCTGCGCCTCGGTAAGCTTGTCGTTAATGACCGCTTGATGCGGGACGCCGGTTGAGCAGCCGCGCAGGTGGGCGTCGAACGCGTCAGTCTTCTGCGAAGGCAGGAGCACGAGCGCGGCTGCCCCCGCGTGGAAGACCATGTGCCGGATCATGTTGACCACAAGCACGGAGTTCTCTTCCGAGCGTGCCCCGGCCACGGTCATGAGGTTGCCTGGCGTGAAGTGCTGCAGGGCATTGTCCAGGCTCGGGAAACCAGTGGTGAATTCCATCGGCAGTCGCCTTCGGTGCGTCAGAAAGTCCGAACCCAGCCGTCAGGGAACGACCGAGCCAGCCCAGCGTAAGCAATGGACCATGTGGCATGGAGCCGGTCCGGAGACCACCCACGGTCCTCAGCGACGAAGATCATGCTCACACCTGAGAAGTAGTTCTCACCTCTCGCGCCTTAAGTGCCGCACCATCAGCGTATGAGCCGACAACTCGATCCGTGATGCACGTCATGCACCAAAGTACGCAGTGCTGCGTACCGACGTTTCCCCAAGTGCCACAACCTGATACGAGAGGTTCAGGAAACTGTCGACACCAGGGTCGGTGTCCAAAATCGGACTACGGCCGTGCAGTGCAACGGGAAAGCTGAACTCATACCTGCCACCGCGACCTGGAGACCACCCCATGCACGTCACCTTGTTCTCCCGAACTACCAGCGCCCCCGCGCCTTCCGCAGCACCCACGCAGTCGCCCCTCGTGGCGTTCCTCGGCCAGCGCCTGGACAAAGCCCGCGCACAGACCGACCGAGCGGACGTGAAAGCGCAAGTGCTCGGCGCGGCCCTCCTCGCCGGCGCCGCTGTCGCAGTCGGCCTCGGCTCGGTCCTGAAACCACCAGCGAGTGTCACCGGGCTGGCGTGGGCCGCAGCCGGACTTGCCGTCGTGGTCCTTGGATTCTTGGGATGCACGGTGTGGCCACGGCCGGGCTCGCCTGAAACTGAACTCGAGGGGCTGCCTCTTCCGGCGCTGGCGGCTCTCGTGGCCGACGACGACGCGTACGCGGCCGCGCTCCACCGGGAACTGACCGCAGTCCGCAAGATCGCCCGGCGGAAATTCCGGTGGCTTCGCTTCGCCATGGCCGGGTTCGGTGCCGTCGTCATCCTCGTCGTGACCGCGGCCACGGTCGCCCTGGCCGCGTGAGGGACCGTCGTGATCGTTGAAGGCTTCATTGCGCATCTCGTCGGTGACTACGTCCTGCAGAGCGACTGGGCAGCGACAGAGAAGACCAAACGGTGGTGGCCCGCGGTCGTTCACGGCCTCACGTACACGCTGCCGTTCCTGTTCCTCACGCAGTCGCCGTGGGCGCTGGCCGTCATCGCTGGCACGCACATCGTCATCGACCGGTACCGGCTCGCCCGGCACCTGGTGTGGTTGAAGAACCACATCGCGCCGCGAGGCTGGAACCCGCCGTGGACGAAATGCCATGCGACCGGCTACCCGCCGGAGAAGGACACAGGGTTCGCTGTCGCACTGCTCATCGTCGCGGACAACACGATGCATCTTGTCATCAACTCAGCGGCGCTGGCATGGCTCGCTTGACGCGGCAGAGAAACGCTGCGGCAGACTCGGCGCGCGGGTTCCATTCGCGACCGTGGTCCGATACCGTGCCGTGCATGTACCAGCAATACACGCCGCGGTGCACCTGGAGGGGTGTCGAGGGTCAGCGATGCAGCGAGACGGCGGCGGAATGGCCTGTACTTCCCTGCTGTCCGCTGCCTGTGGTGGTGTGCTGGGCTCATTTGAGCGCGGACGAAGCGGAGCACTGCCATGCGATCCGGGACGCTTCGGGCCGCTGGCTATGGACAGGCGACGCAGGCGACGAACCCGATGCACCGAGTGTCAGCGTGTTCCGAGCTGCGTGGGCCAACGCGTACGACCCGTGGTCGCACGGTGATGACGAGCGCATGCTGCACCTGTGGAACGAAAGCGTCGGCATCACGGACATCGCGGAAGAGTTCGGGCGTCATCCAGAAACGGTGCGGGCCAGGCTCGCGCTCCTTGGCGTAGCCGGCATGCCCGCCTCTGCGACCGCTTTCGCAATCCAGACCTACCGGGAGCGTCCTCCAGCGCCTGCGGTCACGGCCGCCTCACCACCACCGCCGCCGCAACGGCAGCCGACGCCCACTCCTTATCAGCTGCTTGACGGTGCCGGCGTTCCCTTCAATCTCCGCACCAGCGACTGGCTGGAACTGGCAATGCTGATCGAATGCGGAACGTGCTTTGCCGAGCCTGGCACTCCATGCGCAGGGCCCGAAGCTATCGACGTGGGAAACGGCGTGATCGTCTGCCCATCCCGGCCTGAAGACATTCCTGAAATCGAAGCTGAACGATGCCCGCACTGCACCAGTTACCTTGTTGAACGGTCATGGGGATGGCATGAAACCTGCTGGAGTCGCAGTAAGGGTCCCGACAAGGCTGCGTTCACGCGTGAACGCGCGAGCGTGTGGGACGACAAGTATCGGCGTGACCAGCGGTTCCTTACCGTTGATGTCGAAGCTGCGACGCGATTCTGGTGCGGCCAGTGCGGAGTCACCCCGCGGGTGCCGTGCCGGGAGGTTGCGCCGTTGTTTTCGAAGCCGGGGCTCAAGGTGCCTGAGGCCGGAGTGCATCCAGCTCGAGTCCGAAATGCGCGATCGTATCGGCGGGCGCGGAACTACTTGGAGTCTCTGGACCGGGTGGGACCGTTCGGGTAGGGCAGGGTTCACCGCCGTCCGCTAGCGTCTCCTCATGCCGATGTACTTCTACCCCAACTCAGGCGGGATCGTGCAACTCCCGTCAGAGCCCGGCGGACCTCTGAACGCCCTCACCGACCAGTACCAGAAGGCGTACTGGCGGTCCCCAGCTGCCGAGTTCATCGCAAGCAAGCGCCTGGGACACATATGGCTCCGGGGCTGCTCGACCAGGGAATGGTTCCGGCTCGGCTACGTCGCTAAGCCCGCCCGAGGCCACGCCGCGTACGCCGGAAAGCTCGTGATCCCGTACTCGAGGGCGCTGCCGAACGGCCGCGACACGGTCGCGTTCCGCTTCGCGTGCGTGACACCGCAATGCACGCACAAGGGCAACGCGCCGGTCACCGGACCCCCAATGAAGTACCCGAAGCTGTTCAACGACGACTATTACGAGCGTTCACCAGTCACCGTGTGCTTCAACGAGATCGACACGATGACAGCGTTCATGCACGGCGTGCCCGCAATCGGCATCCCGACCGTTGAAGGCTGGCAGGACGACTTCGTACCCCGGCTCGCCGCATCACAGCTCGTGCGCCTGGTCGTGCCGCACAATGACGCCGGCGCCGCAGCCGCCGTCACGGACCGCATTCGCGAGGCCGTCCCGTCAGCGGTCGTCGTCGACTGCCCTGACGGCCACGACCTGAATAGCGCGTATTGCGCGGGGATCGCCGGGGCACTCGTCGACCAGTGCCGCGTCTGAGACACTGCTACTTGGCAGCTGCGGCGCTCTCGATCGGCGTCGCTGGCGTGGTCGGGGTCGGGGACTCCATCACGTCCAGGAGGTCCGCCGACGCGGCCTTCCCCGAAAGGCACGAGTCGACGAAGACTTGCTCAGCTTGCGCGATGAACGCTTCCTCCTCCTCCCAGTTCGAGACGCCCCAGTCTTCAAACGATGGGACTTCCTCTTCAAGCCCGGCGTACAGCTCCCTGCATCGTTCGTCATCGGGGTCTCCGTCACCGGCGACGATCAAATCGTGCAGTTCGACGCCGCGTGCAGACACCGTGTTCAGATACTCGATCCGCTCGTCGTAGGTTGAAGCGGCGGAGCAACCAACGGCCATCAGTCCGAGTGTCACCACGGCCGTGACACGGTAGCGGGCAAGGGTTCTAGCAGAGCAGTTCGGTGTGATCGACATGCGAGTGATTGTCGATCCTGCCCACCGTGATCGGCGGAATCTGTGAGCGTGTCGCGGCGCGTCGCCGCTCCCGCAGAACGGATCTGGACCGTGGCCACGGCAGCCGTCCTGGCCGCTGCACGACCACGCTCGGTGCAAGAATCAGGCATGGAATACACAGCCCTGCATCGCCTCTTGAACCGTCCACCCGGTCCGATTGACGATGACCTGCTCCGTGACGCCGTCACAGAGCAGCTTGCCGAAACGGACGACCTCGACTGGAAGCGTCAGCTTCCCGAGCGAAAAGGCTTGGGAGCTCCAGATTCCGAATATCTCAAGGACGTCGTAGCGTTCGCGAACGGCCGCGGCGGGGTCCTCGTCTACGGCGTCCAGGAAGAGAAACGCGCGGCGCAAACACGAATGCACGCGGGGGAATGGTCTGAGGGTCTCGAGCGGTCCCTGACGCAAATCCCAGCGTCGCACGCGCACCCCTCCGTGCTTGGCGTCAAGGCGTACCCGATGGGTTCGGACACGCAGCGGGCGGTAGCCGTAGTGGTCCCCGCAAGCGCCGAACGTCCCCACCTCATTGGAACTGCGAAGGACGGCTTCCGGGCGCCGGTGCGCAACGGCGCGGACACCGTGTGGATGAGCGAACGTGACCTGGAGGCCGCCTACCGGGACCGGTTCGCTGAACGTCGGAACGCTGCCGACGCGCTCGACCGGTTGTACGCGGACGCGGCCGCGTGGACTGCCCCGTCCGAACTTGCATGGGGCGTCGCTGTCGCCAGGCCGCGTGTCCCAGCGCCGCTACGGGACAAACCCGCGAGGGACGACGCCGCCAATGTCGTGGGGGCTGCTCGCGGCATCGGGTACCGCATGGCGCAGGAGCACCAGCACCCACTGACGTCGGTCGACGAACGCAATCCGCGTCCTGGTCTACGCCGTTGGGTCGCCAGGAACAACAAGAGCGAAGCGGCACCATGGCTGCATGCGCACGCGGGCGTGCACTTCGACGGCGCGATCTGGATTACTGCTGCCCTCGGCGGACACAAAGGGCCCAACAACACTGAATGGCAGCCGCACGAGTTCCGGGCGTGGCGCCTGGAAACCCTCGTGTGCGACCTGTTCGGCCTCGTCAAAGCCGCCGCGGACCACTTCGGCGGGCACTCGTACGACGTGCGCCTCGGGGTCGAATGGGAAGGCAGCGAGCGCTTGCTCATTGCCGGGCAGGACAACTTCGGGTACGCGTACACGGACGGGTCTGTTCCTCTGGCGTCGTACACGCCAGTGGAGGCAACCGTCGACACCGACACGGACGAAGCCGGCATCAAAGCGCAAGCGATCGAGTTCGCAACCGACTGCGTCAACCAGGGCGGATTGCAGTTTCTGACGGCGTTCACGGAACCCGATCCTCGCTACGACGACGGCACGCCCCGGGTCATGCAGTGGGAGTGACCATCAAGCCAGAATTCCAGACACCTCCGCGCGTTAGCCCCTGGTCGGAGCGTGTGCGGTGATCGCCGCACACGCGCGGCCCCGTCAAGGGCGGTGGTTCGCGGTGTCCAAGAGCGCCTGGAAGTCGCCGGTGGGAATGGTGAAGATCGGTGAGGCGTCGTTGAGTTTCGAGTCGCGGACGTCGAACGCACCGTCGTGCGCGCGGGCCTCCACGCAGTTGCCGTTGCCGCTGTCGGCACTTCGGCTGGACTTCCGCCAGCGCGCTTCGACGCAGTTCGTGCTGCCGTTTCCGCTGCTGCACTTCGACTTGCGCCACGGGGTCACTTCGTTCATCGCTCACGGCTCCTTCACCCACGATTACAAGGAACGCTACGGGAGCGGCGCCGGCCGAGCTGTCAGGTTGCGGACTCGTCGGTGTCCGTATCGGGCAGTCCAACGACCAGGTATCGGTCCCAGAACTCGCTGCCGTCTCGGTTCCGGCGCTTCAGGTCAGCGCTGGACTTGACGATCGTGAACGCGTCCGCAAGGTGGTCGTGCACCCGCTGGTTGTCCTCCGGAGTGCCGCGGAGCCGAATCGACGTCATCGTGCTGGCTGGTAGTGCTCGAGCAGCGCTGTCGCGGCTGCGGGGTCGCGTACGAGGCGTTCCCGGTCGGCTAGCTGCGCTCCGATGTCTTCGGGGGCGTGGGAGATGAACGCGGCGTTCGCGGTGGTCATGCCGCCGCGGGTACCGCAGTCGGGGCAGACGGCAAGCTCATCAGCGTCTTCTCCGACGGTGACCGTGCAGTCGTCGTCATACGGTCCTTGGCCACTGGCAAACCAAGGCCCGGGGCTGGAGGCGTCCAGGCGGGCGCGGATGGCCGCCGTGTCAATGCGCGTCATTGTGGTCCTCCAGAGCTGGTTTCTCGCCGGTCGATCGCTTCCACCCATGCGCACGCTACAGCCGCAACCTGAACAAGCTCGGCGCGGAGTTTCGCCGAGTCCTCCTCTGCGAGCGCTTCGAAGACCTCCTCGAGGAGTATGCCGTCCCAAGCGGTGCACGACACGGTTGGACGCCGGTGCTTGACTTCACATCCGGGATCGGCGCGCTGCGCATTGATCGCTTTCCAGCGTTCGGCGCGGAAGGCGTACTCGCCGCGCACAACTGAGGGGATGTCGTGCGGGTCGTAATCGGGGTGGTGCTGCTCACCCCACCGCTCGTCTTGACGAACGCGCTCGTCGCGGACGTCACCCAAGACTGCCTCGGTTCTACACGGCGCCACGCCATCACTCGTCATTGGCGCCTTCCCCTTCTCGGTCAGCTCAGGACCAACCGCCCCTTCGTGGTCGGTGTTGCGGCGGCCTGCATGGCCGTAGCTCGCGCCCCTCACCGGGCACCAACTATCGAAGGCAGGCGCGGCACGTTCCCGGGCGGGAACACGTCGAAGATCGTCTTGAACGGCCCGAACCCTTGCGCAGCCAGCGTGTCCGGGCAGGTGCGGCCCCACGGTCGGTGTTCAAGCAGCCACGCCATGCTGCGGTCCCACTGCTCGGCGGCCGGAAGGCGGTCCCAAGCTTCTTCGCGGGCTTCTCGCTCAACGATCTGGGCTTCGGTGAGGGCCGCCCATTGCCCTACCTCGACACCTTCAGGCCACTGCCAGGCCATGTCGGAACAGTCGACGTTCGGGAACCCGCCTTCCACCGTGTACGACATGACGACCGGTTCGTCGTCGCGTTCACGCAAGAGCGCTTGGACGTCCTCCCACCCTTGCGAGTCGATCGAGGTTGTTGCCCCAGTAACATCTTGCCGGGCCAACGTCCGCCGGTAGAGACCCGTCTCAAGGCCTTCATCGATCAGGTCGGCAGCCCAAGCCCGGTCGGGGCCTTCAAACCAGCCGTGCACGTTGCAGCGGCCTTCGATCTTCGCCGCGAGACGGATCGGGTCTGAGCCGGTCACGAGCACCGTGTTGTAGGCCAGATCATCCGTGTGCAGCTCGGCGCCTGCAGCTTGGAAGAACCACCCTCCGGCACGCATGGCCGTGGCGAACACGTCAAGGAACCGGTGCTTCTCCTGCCAGTACCCCTCACCGGGGCCACCCGTTGGGCCAGAGCGTTCCAGCCGCCGCAGCTGGGCCGCGTATTCGAGAAGGTACTCCGAACCGGCTCGTTCCAGATTCGCGGCACCAGCCATGTCGACGAGTGCAAGGGCTCGAGCCGTCCCGTCCATCGGGGCGTGGAAACCCCAGTGGCCGTCAGCGTGCCGAAACACGAGCTGCCGAAGCCACGCGCGTTCAGAACCGAACAGTGTGGCCTTGCCGCTCGGGGTGTGGAAGATGATGGCGCTCAACTGGTGCTCCGTTCAAAGTCTTCGGGGTGGTCGGGCGGGCTCTCCCACAACTGGTTCTGCACGATCGCGTCCACATCATGGAGTGCATCTTCGATGCTGTCCCAAGTGGTTGAGGATCCAAACCCGACTTCGGTGAAGTCGTACTCACCAGGGTGGCGCTGCTCGATCTGGAACACGATCCGGTATTCGGAGCCAGTCACGGAACGACCTGCGTGTTCGCAGGCACCGGAACCTTCTCCCGGTAGTCGTCGAACCAGTACAGGCCGTCGAAATGCGGCCCGGCGTGGAACTTCGCCAGCTCGCATTCGCCTTCATAGTCGCCGTCGTCCCAGTACACGATCTCAAGGCAAGTCTGGCCGTGCTCACCGCGGGCTTTCGCGAGGCCCGCTTCAGCGTCGACCAGGAGCGCCCTCGTACGGTCGAGCACGGCCAGGATCCGGCGGACATCCTTGCCGGCGCGCGTCTCGTCCTTCGCCCAGCGCTGGCGGATCGGTTCCACGTTCATGCCCGGTTGCCGCCCGGGCCAGTGGAAGCCAAGTTGCGGGAGGCCATCGCTGCTACCGGCGTTTCCGCTCCGCACGTCTGGCACCAGTAGGTGTCGGGGCCGTCGCCGTCGGCTTCCAGCTCACCGTCGGTCCACGGCGCCCACCGGTAGCAGTTCGGGCATTCATACTCGGGCACAGCACTTCTCCTTACGGTCGTAGTCGCTCTGCGGTGCTGCAGTTGCACGGCTCGGTGGGGCCGATCGCGCAGTGTTCCTGGTGCCACCATGGGAGGCGCGGGCCGGGATGCATTGTCGACGGCGGTGCGATGACCACGGTCGTGCTGCCGCGCTTGGTGGCTCGTCTCGTTTCAGCCATCCCCGGCACCGTCCTCGGCGTTCAACGGCTCCAAGACCTCCCACTCGAGGAAGCGTGACTCGCGGACGCCGTCAGCGTTCAAGTGCAACGCGTCCACGTACGCACCGTAGTTCTGCACGGCGCAGTCGCAGGTGCCTGTCACGCGGTAGGCGATGCCGGTCCGAATGTCGCGGACGTGCACGCCGATCGCACATGGCTTCATGGTTATCCTCCCCGAACCGCAGTAGCCGGTTCCTGCAGCTCGGCGGCGTACCGCTCGTGACGGGCGAGCACACGGCGGATCTCGTCGCAGATGTCGCGGTATTCCTCATCGGTGTAGCCGTGGTCGACGGCGATACGGTCGTCGCCTTCGAGGACGCCCGTGACGATGTCGACGATCCGGTACCGGGCTTCTCGGCGTACGCGCGCGCTAGCCACGCTTGGCCTCTTCCGCCAGTCCAAGGTCGACCGCATCCGGGCACGGCCACTTCACGTACTCGGGAAAGTTCGAATGGGGTTCCTTCTTGCCGGTCACGCACGAGAGGCAGTACGCGTTCGGGTTGTCGGCAGACGGGTAGGCACGGTGCCGGTACCGCGACGCGGCGAGATGCCCTTCGAGTTCACGGGCGAGCTCGAGCGCTTCCGCATGCTGTTGCCGGGCATCGGCGGCGGCGAGCTGGAACCGCTCGTCGTTCTCCTCTTTGGCCTTCTTGTACGCGTCCCGTTCTCGTGCTGCCTGGTCGGCTTGCTCCCAACCGGCTTTAGCGTGGTTATCCAGACGGGCCACTTCCACCAGGAGCGCGTCAATGTCGGCCGCGGCGGCAGGAGCGATCCCGCTCTCGGCCAGGAGCCGCTGCCGTCCGCGCATGTCCATGAGGGTGTCAAGGGTGAGTCGGGTGTCAGGCACTGGAGCTCCCTGTGTCGGGTCGATGATCGGTGAGGCTGCGGACGATCTGCGCTGCTTCGTCGAGTCCTTGCAGGCGGGCGTCAGCTCGCGTGTCACCTTGTGCCAGCAGGCGCGAAGCGATGGAACGCAGCTCTGCTCGTTGCGCTTCGATGCTCGCGGCGGCGTGTTCCAGGATGAGGGGAGCTGCGGCGGCCACGGCTGCGCGAGCCGCGTCGGTGAAGTCGGCTGGGCCCAAGCGGGCGATGCCGTCGCTGTGGTGGAGGTTGAAGTCGCGCGCGAGCGCGGCCGCGACAGCTGTTTCAGCGGGGGATAGCGGCTCGGTCATCGAGGGGTCTCCTTGGTAATGACGTCATTCAGGAAGTCCCGGAGGACTTCCAAGGCGGGGACGTCAACGCTGGTGTGGGCACGGCCGGTGCTTCCGGTGACTTCCATCTGCAGGAAGCCTTCCCAGTCGCGTTCGATGGTGACCTCCGCGAAGGACCCCTCGAACTCGACCATGACGTTGTGGCGGGTGTCTGCTGGCACGTCGGCCATCGTGGAGGGGCCCTTCATCTCGGAGGCGGTCATTGAGCAACCTCGGAAGCGGAGCGGCACAGGGCGGCGGCTTGGGCTTCGACGTAGCTGCGGAACGCGGTTACGGCGTCAACAGTCGTCAGTTCTTCCGGGTCCGCTCCATCGTCGAGGAACGGTTCGATCGAGTCCCAGTCCAGGCCGAACACGAGCGACCGCAGCGTTTGCGCCTGACGCTCACGGCGGGCATCGTCCGCGTCGACGGGCGTCTTGCCGGCCGTACCGGATGCGATCTCGTCGGCGGCGGTCATGACGACTTCGGCCATGTGGTCGTGGCAGCAGTACCCGGCCCAGCGGTCGCGTTCGGCGGCGACCCAGCGCAGGGCAGCCGCGCCAATCAGTGGCCGCAGCGCGGCAACGATGGCGCGGGCTCGCGGCTCGTAGCATTCGACGGGGTCACATCCGACATGCCACGAGCACTCAGACTCGCCGGTGAGCACGGCCATCACGGCGTGCTCCTCAGGCGACAGCGGCCGAGTCACGGGGTCGGTCCCGCTGGTGTTTGGCTTTGCCTCACCGTTCATCGCAAGCTACTCCTGGTGCCAGCCGGTGCCGAAATTCGGTTCGCCCGCGGAAATGATGCTGTCCCGGAGCGTTTGCAGCGCTGCCATTTCGACCTGCTGATCCTGATCGTACAAATGCCCGATGCCTTCGCTCAGTGCTGCAATCGCCTGCTTGGCGAACCTGCGGTTGAGGTTCACGATGATGTCGGGGGCGTTTTCGACACGGGGCATGTCAATGGCCTTTCAGGACAGTCGTCGGCCCAGAGAGCTTCGGCAATACAATGAGATGTTCTTGTCAAGTATAGTGCATTAACTTTGACGGCGCTATCTCAAACGGGTATGGTGTGGCCGTGCCAGACTTCGAAACGACCGCCGAGCCAGTCACTGGCGACATCGTCACCCCTGCCCCCGGGGTCGACCTTCCGCGATACCTCAGGATCTCCGCGGTCATGAGCAACGGTGCGGCGGTGACCATCTCCGCGGCGTGGCAGGAGACCGCGGGCGTCTACGGAGCCCGGAACGTCGCCGTGTCCTCGAGTGACGACGGCCCGGTCAGTGCCTCGGACTTGCGGGCGGTACCGCTCGCGGGCATCACCGCTGCCGGCGTCCGTGACGTCATTCCGCAGTACTGGCCCGAACCGGCGCCCGTCGACGCTTCGGCGGGCCCTACCGACGCCGTCCTGAACGCTGTTGCCGCTTGGTATCTGCGTGCGACCGCGTGCGGTTTCCCTGCGCAGCAGGAAGTCGCGGCACGGCTCAACGTCCCGAAAGGCACCGCGGTCCGGTGGATCACCCGTGCACGCGACCAGGGCCTGATCGGCATCACCGCACCGAATCAGTCCGAGCGGTAACCGCTCGTCCTCATCGTCGGCCTCGGTGCCGCCAGCGAGCGGTCCGGTGATCGTGAGCAGTCGCGCCGCAGCCGCGTCGAAGAACACGGTGAAGCTGTTGTAGACGGTCGTGGTCACGCCTTCGCACCACATGACCTCGCCCGCGCGGGGGCGGCCAGGACGCACGATCACTGCCGTGCCTCCTTCACGCGCCCACGCGACCGGGTACACGTCAGCAGGCTCGAGCCCCGCGGGGGCAAGATCGCCGGTCGCCGCCAGTTCGTTCGTCATCCGCGTCATGCGGTGCCGGTCGCTGAGTTCAGGCAGTCCGAACAGGTTGACGGGCCACAGCACGGGCCAGCCGTTCATGTAGGTGAGGAAACGGCGGTGGCCGGCGTCGAGACGGCAGCCGGTGGTGTACTCGAACGCGGCGATCGCTGGTGGTGTCGCTCGCGGCCGCGGCGCGCCCGCTTGCAGGTGTCCCGTGAGGTCAAGGCTGGCCAGGGCCACGAGGGCTCGCGTGATGGGGTAGATCCGTGCGGGCCAGTCCGAGACGAGGATGGTGGGGTCCATGCCCCACTATGCAGCCTGGTCCTCGATACCGGGCATCACCCGCGCGCGTGTCGCAACCGCGTTTTGACCTTGGCCTGCGATCGAGGCCACTCTTCACAATAAGTGCAGGTCAGCGGCTTGTGCGCTCAGAGGTGCAACGCTGTTTCCTTGCATTGCAGTACAGGTGACAGACCGTTCACTTCGCGATAGATTTATCGAACAAGAGTTCGATACTGCGGCTACGGGGGTTGCCATCATGTCGGCTGGCAATGCTGTGCGCACCTTTCTGGGAGTGCTCGCTGCCGGGATAGGTCTTCGGCGTACCGGCGACGTGGCACCCGCCCCGGCGGCGCTGGCCGCTGGGGCGGGGATACCCGCGCGGTACACACTGCCAGACACCTCCGACATTCCCCGGCCACCGGCGAGTTCGACGCGTCGACGACGCTCCCGGAACTCACCGCAGCTCTACGGCAGGCTGCCATGACGACGGTGCCGTACGCGGAACTCCACGCCCACTCCTTCTATTCGTTCGCCGACGGCGCGGACTCCCCCGCTGACCTTGCCCTCGAAGCGGCCCGCCTGGGGCTGTCTGCGCTCGCCGTCACCGACCACGACGGCCTCTACGCCGTCCCGGAACTCGCGGCCGCGGCCGCGGAGAACGGCTTGGCGACCGTGTTCGGCGCGGAACTGAACCTCGGCATGTCTGGGCCTCGCCGCGGACAGCCCGACCCTGCCGGGGAGCACCTGATCGTCCTCGCGCGCGGGCCCGCCGGGTACCGGCGGCTGTCGGCGGCGATCACTGAAGCAAAGCTCGCCGGCGGCGAGAAAGACCTCCCGGCGTATGACCCTGACGCGCTCGCTGACGACGCTCGAGCCGGGGAATGGCAGATCCTCACCGGCGGCCGCAAGGGCCCTCTCGGCCGGGCCCTGGACGCCGGCGGCTGGCATCAAGCTGACGCGCGCCTGGCCGACCTGGCCGACCGGTTCGGCGGCGACAATCTCGCGGTTGAGGTCGCTTTCCCGTCCCAGCCTGCTGACGCTGAACGCATGGATGTCCTCGCCGCGCTCGCGGCCCGCCACGGCCTGCCGCTCGTGGCCACGACCGGAGCGCACTACGCCCGCCCTGAGCGCGCCCCCGTCGCGGCCGCGCTCGCAGCCGTCCGCGCCAACCGGTCGCTTGAGGACATGGACCCCTACTTGCCCGCGTACGGTGCCGCGCACCTGCGGAACGGCCCGGAGATGCTGTCGAGGTTCCTTGACTATCCCGAAGCGGTCGCGAACGCCGCCCGGATCGGCGCCGACACCGCGTTCGACCTCCAGCTGCTCGCTCCGAAGCTGCCGCACTTCCCCGTGCCGGACTGGCACGATGACTACTCGTTCCTTGCGCAGCTCACGCTTGAAGGCGCCCGCAAACGGTACGGGCCGCTCGGCGCCGAACGCGTCCCCGGCGCGTACGCGCAACTCGACCGCGAACTGGCCGTCATCCGCGACCTCGGCTTCTGCGGCTACTTCCTCATCGTCACCGACCTCGTGCAATTCTGCCGCGACCGGAACATCTACTGCCAAGGCCGCGGGTCGGCCGCCAACTCCGCGGTCTGCTACGCCCTCGGCATCACCAACGTAGACCCCGTCAGCTTCGGGCTCCTGTTCGAACGGTTCCTCGCGCCCGAACGCGACGGCCCGCCCGACATCGACGTCGACATCGAGTCCGGCCGCCGCGAAGAAGTCATCCAGTACGTGTACGAACGGTACGGGCGCCGCCGCGCCGCCTTGGTGGCCAACACGATCACGTACCGGCCGCGCAGTGCGGTGCGCGACGCCGCGAAAGCGCTCGGGCACCCACCGGACCAGGCCGTCACCTGGTCGAAGCGCCTCTCCCATTACCGGAAAGTCGATGCGAGCGAAGCGACCGCGATCCCCGCCGACGTCCAAGCGCTCGCCGAAGCGCTCACTGGCCTGCCGCAGCACCTCGGGATCCACCCCGGCGGCATGGTCCTCACCGAGCAGCCCGTCTCCGAGATCGTCCCCATTGAACCCGCCCGTATGAAAGGCCGCACCGTCCTCCAGTGGGACAAAGAGGGCGCGGCGTTCGCCGGCCTCGTGAAGTTCGACCTCCTCGGCCTGGGCATGCTCGAAGCGCTCCACCACATGGTCGACGGCATCGCCGAACACCACGGCGACCAGGTGGACCTTGCGATGCTCCCCCCGGACGACGCAGCGGTCTACGACCTGCTGTGCGCGGCCGACACTGTCGGTGTGTTCCAAGTGGAGTCCCGCGCGCAAATGTCGACCCTGCCGCGACTGCGCCCGCGCAACTTCGCCGACATCGTCATGGAAGTGGCCTTGATCCGGCCCGGCCCGATCCAAGGCGGCGCCGTCCACCCGATCCTGCGCCGCCGACACGGCGAGCCGTGGGAACACCTCGTCCACCCCCTCATCAGGCCCGTCCTCGCGAAAACCTACGGCGTCCCGCTCTACCAAGAGCAGTTGATGCAGATGGCGATGCGACTCGCGGACTTCTCCGGCGGTGAAGCCGACCAGCTGCGCCGCGCCATGGGCGCGAAACGCTCCACCGAACGAATGGAAGCCCTCCGGGCCCGCTTCTACGACGGCATGGCCGCCAACGACATCACCGGCGACGAAGCCGACCGATACTGGGACCAGATCAAAGCGTTCGCCGACTTCGGCTTCCCCGAATCGCACTCCGCGTCGTTCGCCCACATCGTGTACGCGTCCGCGTGGATGAAAGTGCACTACCCGGCCGCGTTCTACATGGGTCTGCTCAACTCCCAACCCATGGGGTTCTACTCGCCCGCGAGCCTGATCGCCGACGCGCAGCGGCACGGCATCACCGCTTACCCGCCCGAAGTGAACGCCAGCGCCGCCGACACGATCCTCACGACCACCGACCGCGGTGCGGTCGAGCCCGTGCGCGGGTCTGCGGACCTGCGCCTCGGCCTCGACATGGTCCACGGGCTCGCCGCGGCCGCCACAGTGCGGATAGCCGACGCCCGCACCGAAAACGGCCCGTTCACTGACCTTCCCGACCTCACCCGCCGCGCCGACCTCAACCGCGGCGACCTCAAACACCTCGCGACCGCTGGCGCGCTCGCCTCCATCACCACCGACCGACGCGCCGCCCTGTGGTCCGCCGGCCTCCCGCTCGAACGGCCCGGCATGATCGCCGGAACCAACCCAGCCGCCCCGCCGCCCGCACTCCCGGGCATGTCGGCCGCCGACCTCGCCCGCGCCGACTACGCCGGCTACGGCCTCTCCGTCAACACGCACCCGATCAGCCTCGCCCGCGCCGCGCTCAACACCGACCATGTCACCCTCATCAGCGACCTCCGTACCGCCGAAGCCGGTGCGCGCGTGAGCATCGCCGGGATCATCACCCACCGGCAGCGGCCCCCAACCGCGCGCGGCGTCACGTTCCTCAGCCTTGAAGACGAAACGGGGATCGCGAACGTCATCTGCTCGGCCGGACTGTGGCAGCGCTGGCGGGACACGGCCACGCTCGCGAAAGCACTCGTCATCCGCGGCACGGTCGAGTTTGCTGTAGACGCCGCACCCGGCGCCATGCCGAACCTGATCGCGGACAAGCTCACGCTGCTCGACATCGGCGCGGTAGCCGTAGGGTCGCGCGACTACCGGTGAGGGCGCGAGATCAGTGAGGATTCCTCGACGACATCACGCCGACGCGGATTGGTCATCTTCGAAGTCGGAAGCTTCCGCGCGCAATCCGGCCATGACCGCAGCGTTGTACTGGCTGTCGGTCGGATGCAGCCGCTTCACTCGTGCAACAACTTCCTCGTCGGTCAAGTGGTCGAGCCATGCCACGATCTGGGCGCAGGTTGGTGCACTCGGCATCTGCCCGATCAGGTGGACGAGTTCCTCCCGAGCCCACGCCGCATTCGTGCGGTTGCTGTGGCGTTCCGCGGCCGACGTGGTCGACCCCGCGGCTATTGCCTGACGCTCGTTTTCGTGCCCGACAGCGATCTCGTAATGCGTCGGCAGTGCGGGCGAGGGCGGGTCGGTGCTCGTGATCAGGCGTGGTACCGCCTGGGTTCGGACCCAATGGAAGATCTCGTCGAGTTCGTGCATCAGCACCGGCCACCGATCGGTGTCCGGCCGATTGATACCGATTGTCGGGAACAAGCTGACGGGGATTTGCACGCCGATCGGAGTCTCAGCAAGGACATCACCGACGCGCATTGGAGTCTCCGGCCGCGGTGGAAGATCCTTGAGGGATCGGGGCCGCTGATCGTCCCGGTACATGGCAGCCAAGCGGACCGCGGTGACCGCAGGCATCCGATGCTTCGCGTGATTCGTGTGAAGCGTCAAGCGGGCCAACGGGTGCTCGTGCGGGTCGTGTGGGCGATGGTACGGTTGCAACCCGCCGATGCGCCGCAGCAGGGCCCCGCCGGTCCGCAGCGAAGGCGGACCGTTACGTCGTCGCTGCTTCTTCCATTCCTCGAAGTGCTCCCACGTCGTTGACGCGGGCATCTCGATGAGTCGTGCCGCCTTCTTGTCCAGTGGCGAACCGTCCAAGAACTCAACCTCGGCAAACAGTACATGTTCGAGCGCAGCTCGCAGCGCCACCAGTGCATCGGCCACGAGCAGTGGCACCTTCCGTGGGATCGGCGCTACTCGTTCCACGACCGTCTTGCTGAACGCGCCCGTTGGCACCTCGGCCAATCGCAGCACATCTGGCTGCAGCTGGTACTCGAAAAGCAGGTCACCGACTTGTCCGATCAAGTCGTCCGCGTGCGACAGTGTCGCAGCAACTCCGAGTTGGTGTTCAGGAAGCCAAGAATGCGAGCCGTCCGTCATCCTCACAATGTACGGGGCCGCAGGTGCTTCGCACGCCTCTCGACCAGTCGGCTCGTCCGTTAACGGCGCCGCAAAAGCGACCGGCCCACAGCTATTCGGCGTACTTCCAGGCGGCACCGGTGCCGCGGTACTCCTCGACCGGAGTCGGCTCCTGCCCCTCCGGCAGATGGTCTTTGCACAGCACGCCATAGAGGTGGTCGACCTCGTGGAGTACAAGCCGAGCCTGGCCGTCTTTGAAATCCGTGACGTGCATCGCCCCTTCGAAGTCGGCGTGTTCAACCCGGACCGACAGCGGCCGGGGGATGCGGCTGCGGGTGTCAAAGAAGCTCAGGCACCCTTCGAATTGCAGGTCCGTCTCGGCGCTTGAGCTGACCACGACCGGGTTCAGCAGGACCAGCGGCGCCGCTGTTCCTGGCGGGTAGACCACGGCCGCAGCGGCATCCACGCCGATCTGCGAAGCGGCGAGGCCGCGGCCTTTGCCGGTGAAGTCGTGGACGCGGGCGATACGCGCGGCGGTAGCCTCCAGGTCGGCGGCGACCTGCCTGGCCCTGTCGGCTTCACGCGGGAGGTCAAAGCGTCGCGCCACCTGACGGAGGATCACCGCGGGGTCTTGGACGATGCCCAGGTCGGCCATGACCTGACTTGGGGTCTGCATCAGCTCATCGTAAGAGCAGCGCTATCCCCCAGGGGTGGCCTGTCGGGTAGACGACAGCGGGCATTCCCTGGCGTGCGTAAGGAATAGCACCACACTCGATGAAGGTTTGAGCCTGCGGTTGATCGCACCTCGAGAAGGGCTCGCACTTGTTCCGACGCCGTACCACTCCCGAACCGACCACCGTCGACCCCCGCACCTGGCCCGCGCTGATCGAACCCGCGCCGTACGAAGGCGCCTACGACCTCGGCGGCGCGACAGCGCAAGTCTGGTCGCGTTCTGAAGGTCGCGTCGCCATCGTCCACCCCGGGCGGTCCATGTCCGAATGGCGCACCTGGCGCGAGGAACTGGGCGACGTTGAAGCCGTCGTCTACAGCAGTGGCGGCATCTGGGCGTCCACGCCCGAACTGCGACTGTGGACAGACCACTTCCCCGACCACAACGAACCCCTCATCCGGTGGGAAGAAATCACCCACGTGCTCGGCTTCGCGCCGCCGCTGTTCCCAGCGAACCTGCGAACATTCGACATCATCAAGCGGTGGCAGCCCGATCAGGGGCCCGTGAGCGCGCTCGCGCGTGACATCGACGTCGCTCCAGTCCTCATCGCAGCCGCCACGTGCGAGCCGGACACGCCAGCGCACCGCGCGTTGACGCAATTCGCTGCAGAAGCGCTCTGGAGGGACTACAAGTACGCACAGAGCGACATCGCCGAGCTGATCGACGCCTGCAAGCACCACGACCTGGCCTGGGGCGCCAATCCATATCCGGTCCCTGAACCCGGCGAACTCGACGAGACCACGACTCGCGCAGGATGGCTCGACGTGCTCGAGCGCAACGACGACACGGCCGCGGCCGCGCTACAGACTATGCGGTCCTGGACGAGCGGAGACGGCACAATGCCGTACGCAGCATTCACGAGCGTCGACCCTCGTCAAAACCAGTGGGCTGCCGAGTGGTTCGCACGCCTCGAACCGTCATCGTGGAAAGCCGCGCATGTCCTGTTCGAAGAGTGGCCGATCCAGCAGTACCTTGTCGATCCGGCGTCCGGTGCGGTCGCTGCTGAAGACTCCCGCAAGATCATTCGCACCCTCGTCCCCGCTGCGATCCCGACGATGGCTTCGCTGGACTCGGTGATTCTGTCCGGTGGCGACACCGGCGTGTGGATCCGCGACACGGACGGGCAACTGTGGATCGCGCCTGAGCTCGCTGGCGACGGCGTCGCATGGGGCTACGGCGGTGGCGGCCCGTTCACGCTCGCGGTCACCCTCGGCCGCCTCCTCGACGACATGGCGTCGCGGCCGCAACTCCACGGCAAGCCGAACCCGGGTCTGCACGAGCTATGTCAGTTCCCGTGGCCGGACGGCACAGTCCTGTCCCGACGCGACCTGGAAGCGGCGCGTGACAACGGGTTTACGCCGCCGTTCGATCCTGAGACCGCCTAACCAGGCCGCGCGGGCCAGGGTCATTAGACGCTGGCCCGCGAGCACCGCACTGATCCTCCGTTCGGGTGAACGCGGAGGATCGGGGAAGCCGGACCCTTCCACCACCGCCGCTGTCGTTAACGAAGCGGCACAGGGCGTTCCAGCAATTTCGCCTGCGCGCGAGGCTGTCGAAATCGTCTGTCTCAGGCAACTCGAGGACGGTGGCGAGCGATATCGTTCTCCCTGTGCACCTTCGGTACCGGTACCGGATTTACCCGACCAGGCCCCAACGTCAGACGTTGGCGCGCCTGTTTGGGTGTGTTCGCACCGTGTACAACGACGCAGTCGCAGCCAGGACCACCGCATTCGCTGCAGGTCTCCCGTACCCGACCACAGCGGAGCTCGACAAGCTCCTCATCACAAAGGCGAAGCGAACACCGGAACGGGCTTGGCTGGCTGACGTCGCCACCGTGCCGCTTCAGCAAGCGCTGCGAGACTGCCACGACGCATATCGGAACTTCTTCGAGTCAATGAAAGGGAAGCGGGCTGGCAAGCGCGTTGGCCCACCCAAATTCAAGCGACGATCGGGTACGCAGACTGCCAGGTTCACGAGAGCGTCGTTCAATACGCGAAAGGGCACGTTGTACGTCGCTCGAGTCGGTCACCTGGAGGTCGCCTGGTCTCGCGAACTGCCAGCTCCACCGAGTTCAGTGACGGTCATCAGAACACGCACGGGGAAGTACTTCGCGAGCTTCGTGGTCAACATCGACGAATCGACTGACCTTCTCGAGCCACTGACAGACGTGGACGCGGAAACAGGCATTGACCTCGGACTGAAAGACTTCGCGGTGCTCCGCGGCGGTCGCGCGATCGAGTCACCGAAGTTCTTCCGGCAGATGGAACGGAAGCTGAAAAAAGCGCAGCGAGCGCTGTCACGCAAGGAGAAAGGAAGCGCGAACCGGGCGAAGGCCCGACTCAAAGTGGCGAAGATTCACGAGCAAGTCAAGAACCGTCGGGATGACTGGCTGGACAAACAGGTCCTCATGCTGGTGCGCGAAAACCAAGCGCTCTACGTTGAAGATCTCGCAGTCGGTGGTCTCGACCGGGGCCGGGTGGCCAAATCCATGCACGATGCCGCGTTCGGCATGTTCCTGACCCGACTCGAAGCGAAAGCCGCACGCACCGGGCGAACGTTCGTGAAGGTGGATCGCTTCTTCCCTTCGACCCAGATGTGCTCCAACTGCGGTGTGCTCGCAGGCCCGAAAGGGTTCGAAGGGCTCAGATCCGCAAGTGGGAGTGCGGGTGCGGGGCCGTTCACGACCGCGACCAGAACGCGGAAATCAACATTCGCCGCGAGGGACAACGGCTCCTGAGCTCACAGCATGAGGTCGCCGCCGGGCAGGCGGAGACGAAAAACGCCTCCGGACAGGACGTCAGACCAGGGAAACCTGGCAGACCTGGAAAGTCCCGCAAGGGGAAGAACGAGGAACCCGACCGTACCCGTGCCGCTTCAGCTGCACGGTAGCCGGAAACCTTCTCTGTTTGGAGAAGTGAGGATGCCAAGCCTATGCATTAGGATCCGACGCGAGATCATCCGTGGGTCCGGGCTCGGCTTCGCTGAGCTTCGTCGCCCAACCTACGATGCTGGCGGGCGGGGTTCGACGTTGGCGAAGTAGTCGAACCAGCTCACGGGGCGGAGGTCCCCGATGGCCATGGCGCGGTTCGTTGGATGCGCCGGGTCAGCGAACGCCTCGGTCTCGTCGTCGTACAGGAACAAGATGTCGGTGTCCTGAAGCAGCACAGTCATGAAGACTTCGAAGTCATAGTCACCGGGGGCTCGCGGCAGCTGCTCGTGTTCGGGCCAGACTTCCTCGAGCCCGTCCTCGGAGAGGCTCTTCGCGTAGTCGATCGCGAGGTGCATGGCGATTTCCTCAGCGTTGTTCCTTGGCTTCGGCCACCTGCCGTACGCAACGTCGTCAGCGAGGAAGCGGACACTCTCGACGAACCGCTGCCGCCAGGCTCCGTTCATGCCCCATGTCAGCTTCGGCAGTTGGTCGAAAAACCTCCAGAGTTCGTCGGTGTCCTCCCGAATCGGCCGGTCGCCGTGCTGTGCGAGGTCAGCCGCCGCGTAGTCGGCGATGACAGCCAGGCCGATGTCGATCAGGTGCGCCATGCGGGGCGTGAAGTCGACCGGGCAGTCGGTACATGCGCATGCCGAGCAACCCTCCAGCCCTCGCATGCACTGTTCCGGGCATTCCGCGTCGATCCAGCATTCGTGCGGCGTCAACGGAAACAGAAGCGCGTACCGGAACATGTCCGGATCCAGCACGCCTTCGATCCAGGTCGAGTCAGGTCCGGCGGAACCGTATGCGTCCGTCATGGCGTGAGTATCGCAAAGCCCTGTCGCCGCGGCGACCCGCAACGCCGCTCATTCACGCAGTCAGGCAGCGGAGTACGTAACGCGGTCATGCAGACCGGGTGTCAGCATCGCGTTTGACGTCGGCCGCCATTTCGCGAATCCGCTCGATCACGGCCAAGCAGTCACCTTGGGCGTCGTGGCCGCCACCGAGCGGCACCCACGAGTAGTTCTTCCAGTAGTCGTGCCAGTTGCCTACCCACGCGGATCGGTGCATCATCGCGCATTCAGCATCAATGCCTCGCAACTCGGCCCACAGCGTTTCCCTGGTCTGGTCGGCGGCCGAGGCCCGGCGGGCTTCTCGGGCGAGCACGCCAAGGTCGAAATCGGCGTTGTAGATGACCACCCGGCGGCCGCGGAGCACTGCCGCGAGCTCTCCAGCGACAGCAGCGAAGCTCGGGCAGTCAGCCACATCGGCGTCGCTGATGCCGTGGATCTGCCTGGCGCCTTCGCTGATCGGCTCACCCGGGTTGAGCCGCCGGTCGAACAGGACGGTGCCGCTGGCGACCTCGACGACGGCGATTTCGACGGCGAATCCGTCGAGACTCGTGGTCTCCGTGTCGAGGACGACCGCCGTTGGGTCGGCGAGGACGGTGGCCGCCCACGCGGCGGCTTCAGCGCGGTCGGCGGCGAGCATGGCCTGATGCTCTCGCGCTTCGCGGTCCATCACCTTCGGAACGCAGTCGGGGCAGCATGTCGCGGTGTCGGTCTCGCATATCTGGTACGAGTCGACGAGCTTCCCACATTCGGTGCACGTCTCGCAGAACCGTTGCTCGTACAGCCGCTGCCGGCCCGCGGCGAGCGCAGCCTGCTGCCGCTCGGTCAGCGCGCGGACAGGCCGGGCGCCCGCGGGGTCGAACAGGTCGGCGTAGACGTTGTACGAGTTCTTCAAGAGCCCGACGGGTTTGAGGCCTGCGGTCGAGAGGCCTTTGGCGCGCAACTGCCGCCGGGTGCACCAAGTCTTCGGAACTGGGGGTCCGTACCGGGTGTGGAAGACCGGGAGGCCGTCATCGGTCGTCTGCCAGCTCTCGACGGTCACGCTGGTCTCGGTGTCGCTGCCGATCATGCTTCCTCGATTCCTTCATTGCAGTAGCAGGCGTCGCAGACTTTGCAGGTGCTGCAGCCGTGGCAGAACCGGGCCATGGGGTGCCCGCAGGCCACGTTGCCGAAGTCGCCGTAGCCGCCTGACCGGCGTCTGGAGTGTTCACGGCCGAGCTGGTACACCTCACGGACCGCTTCCTGGTCGAGTCCTTCCACTTGCACATCAACGACCCGCAGGTCGTACGAGTCACGCGTTGCGGCGGTGTGGCCGACGCATCCTGATTCGGACGGGTGCGGGCGAAGGTCCCCGGGGTACCAGATGACAAGCCGAACGCGCGCGGTTCCGGTGCAGCGCCGCTCCGAGCCGAGCCCGAGCAGGCACGTCCCGGACGCGACCGCGTTGGCTTGCCGCGTGACTGCCCAGAATCGGGCCACCTGCCGTTGGAACCGATTCGCGGCTCGGTCCAAGAACCGATGTGCGTACGAGAGATGCTTGCCGCCTCCGCTCATGCGCTCGGCCGTCGCTAGGACGTCGCCGGCGTCGAGGTGGGCCAGGGCCTCGCGGGCGAGTTCGCGGCCGCGTTCGAAGTGCTCTGCGAATCGGGCGGGGCGGTCCGGGAGTCTGCCGAAGTCCGCCCGGTCCAGATCGGTGAAAGCGGCGAGGTCGTCGATGAAGGCACGGAGGGCTGCGGCGATGTCGGCTGGGGTGGGGTCGGCGAGGGTGTGCGCGAGCGCTGCGTGGGCACGGCGGGCTTCCATGTACGGGAGGCCATGGCGGGCTTGGAATGCCTTCACTGTGCGGTCTGTGGCACGAGTGGTGTTCGACATCGGGTTCCTGTTCTCGACCGTTCCACGCCCGGCCGCGACATCGAATCGGCAATACAGCGGCCTTACTCTGTTGGCGCTGCGTCAGTGACGGCTTGGCCTCGACGCAGGTCCGGCGTGGACGGCCCCTGCTAGGGCACGGGCCTGCGCAAAGGCCCATGTCGGTAATCGTAAACGAGGGGACCGACATCCCCTACGGGTCGGGAGGTACGGGTTCACGGAGGCAGCGTGCACCGTTCGGGGGACGCGCGAGTCGGTCGATTGTGCAATGATGCGACGTGCGGCCTCGGTGACCTCGCAACACCAGTGCGCAATCAGGAATCCTTACTCCTGAGTCCCGCACGTCGCCCCCGCTCCCCGGAAGTCCGCTGCAACCCCTCAACGCACCAACTCCTGTACAGGTGCACCGCCCTCAAGCGAGACAGGCCGCTCAATGTGCGGATCAACATGTGAACCACCCGCCCCCACTGCGCCCGGCAAGTCCGAACTGGGCGAAGCCCGTTCACGCGCGGCATCGACAGCTCGATCGATCGGTTGCGCGACGTCATGCAATCGTGGGGCCCGTTCTTTGATGCGATGAAGACGTTTTTCGGATGGATCGTCGCGCCGTTTGCTCTACTTGTATGGATTACCACTCCTGTGGCGTTGGTGCTTGCCTACGGCCTTGAGGGAACGTTTACAGCAATATCACTTATCCCCACGCCCCCATGCACTTCCATGGTGCTCTTGGCCGCCATCGTGCTACTGATACTCCTTCGCCTGTTGATGCTCCCGATGCAGTTGCGCGGCGCCCGGAGCCGCGCCAAGGTGAACCGGTTCAATCCGACCATAAAGGCACTCCAGGAACGATATAAGGACGATCGAGAAACCTTGCAGAAGGAGATGATGGAACTCTACCGGCGAGAGCGCCTCAGTCCGCTCACCGGCTGCCTGGTCGTCATCGTCATGGTGGCATTCGCCGCAGGCGCTTGGCGCATGCTGAAGGGCCTCGCCGTGAAAGGCGAGAGCGGCATGTTCGATCCTGATTTCTTGCACGAAGGATCAAACCTGCGAGACTATCTCACCGGAGTTGATGGTATTGACTCATGGGGCATGAACCTTCTGGTCTCCGTCGGCGAGGTCGGATTCTGCCAGGCGCTTCTTCCATACGCGATTACGCACATGGTGGCACTGATACTCGCGCTCATCCAGACGAGATTCTCGATCAAAGCCGCTAAGCAGCTTCCGTACGCGAAAGGCGTCTACGGGACACTGATGTGCTTTGGGATCGTGACGCTGCTGCTCCTTCCCATGTTCTTCGTCATTCTCAAACTCGTCGACAGTACGCAATCGTGGATGCAAACCGCTTACATCAACCGTAAGGTAGTGGATGATCTTCGCCGCCTTCGCGACGACCAGGATATACAAAGGAACATCGGGGAGAATGTCGCCGATGAGATGCTGGGACGGGCCGACCGCAAGCCGCGCCCGATGCCCATCGACGGCGACGACCTCACTTCGCGGTAGTCGAACGCGGCAACGGCTTGATTGCATGCCATGCCGGGTGCGCCGCGGGAACCTCGTTTCGGCATGGGCCAGCGCATGGCGATGTAGCGTGTGGGCGGCGTCCCATGCCGCCCACACGCTATGACGCCGCTTCGTGGAGGATGTGACCAGGCCAGCCATATGCGACAGTGAACGTATGCCTCTCCTTCCGAGTTCGGCGGCTCGCAGCCCCATAGCGGCCCGATGTGCCAGGTTGATGCGGTGCCGGAACACGCGATGGCGTTGACAGCCCTGCACGCCGACCTCGGGGTCCTGGACGTGACCGAGTTCGTCGCTGGCAGCCCCGCCGAATGGTGGCAAGTCGTGCACCGGACGGAAGCACCGTTGACGTGCCGGTCCTGCCGCGCCCCAGTCGACGCGGTGCATGCACCGTCGAACCGGTACCGGCAGTTCTTCTTCCGGCATCGGGCAGCGTCCGGCTGCTGGCTCTCGGCGGGGGAGAGTGAGGAGCATTTCCAGCTGAAACGTCACTTGGCGGTGTTGACTCGGACCGTTCCAGGCTGGTCGGCCGAAGTTGAAGCGTCCGGGGAAAACTGGCGCGCAGACGTGCTCGCGACCGGTCCGGGCGGGCGCCGTCTCGCGTGGGAAGTGCAGTTGGCGAACAGCGCCATCAAAGACATCCAGGAACGCTCAGACCGGTACGCGGCGGCAGGGGTCGAAGTCGTGTGGGTGACATTGCGACGCACCGGCTGGTTCGGGCATGTTCCGGCGCTGCTGCTGGATCCCGGCGAGAACGGGAACTGGACGGTGGTCGACGGGGCACGGGCCCTCATCCGCAAGCCGCTCGGCGAATTGCATGCGGTCAGGCCAGGCCGGTTCGAGCCGCCGCCGAAAGTCGAAGGGGACCAGGTGGCGCAGCAGCGGCCCGCGTGGACGTGGAGGCGTCTGCTCGCGGCCGGTACGGTCCCCGACCGGCTCGGGCCGCTCACCGTTCCCGCATGGCTGTGGAAAGGCCGCCGCCGCGGCAACGTCCTTTGGCGGGCGGCGCACCCGGTCGCGCTCGATCACGTCATCTGGTCCGTGCTCGCTGGAACGGTCATTCCCGTTGCCCTGGATGAACCGTGTGTCGACATTGCGAAAGCACCTTTGAAACCGGTCGAGGTCGCTTGGGTGCTCCGCAAGGACGCCGAACGCGCGATTCCTCTGGTGGCGTTCGCGAAAGGGTGGACGATCGTGCCCCGCGACGAGCCCCACGATCAGTGCACGAAATGTGGGAAGTCGACGCTGTGGCTGTACGGCGGGCCGGGCTGGTGGGTGCCCGCGTGCATGGGCTGCCAGGAGGACTTGTACGAGCTCATGTACCAGATCGCCATGGCGGTCGAGTTCGACGAGCGCTTCCCCGCTGGAGAGCATCGGTTGCGGCTCGACGCGCCCGCTTCCAAACTGGTCCAGCCGTGGCGCGTGCGCCGGCGTGCTCCCGCACCGACGCAACTCGTGTGGTGAGGGCCCTACCTGCGCAGGGCTACAAGCACATGCGCATCCAGTCCTTGGCCCACAGTTGGGCGTCGAGGTCGGCGCGGATGGTGTTGAACAGGGGCTCTGCGTCGATGACGCAGGCGTAGCGGACACCGATGGCGGCACCTACAGTACGAACGGGGCCGAGCATGTTGTGGAAGTGTGCTTTCGCCAGCCGGTCGTCGTCTCCGAGGACGATCGCTACGGCAACCCATTCATGCTCGGACCATTCCGGCCATGGCTTGCCCTGCTTGTTGCACCCGAGGGCGACCATGGCCCGCTCGACGGTCTCGGTGGCGAACACACGCTCGAACCCCGTAAGGGGGACGATCGCTCGTGGCTTGCCACCTGGGTACAGGGCCCGGCCGAGTGCGTACTTTTGTGAGTTCGCGGCAACGAACGCTTCAACTTTGTCCTGGTCGATCGGGTCCGGGAGGGCTTCCCACTGGTCACCACCGAGTTTGAGCCGGAACTGTTCGGCAGCTCGAGCAACTTGACCGGTCTTCTGATGCTGATATTCGGTCCCGTGCGTCGTGTGGAGGACGCGGGAGGTGAAGTCGATGAGTGCGAGGAGTTCGCCGGCGAGACGTTCTTCGGAGTCGTTCAGGTCTGACATGGCGGCCTTCCATGAGGGTTCAGATTCCAGAGCGGTCGTACAGGCGGACGGCCATCGCTCGGGCGAGACGGCCGAGGTCTTCGCCGGGGTACACGGCGGCGAGCACGTCGAGCAGTTCGGCAACGACGACGCCTTCGGCTTGGTTCAACTTGGGCCCGGCGGGCGCTTCGCCATGACTCGCTCGGTCGAGCTTCTTGTTGAGGTACGCACGTTATCCCGGCATGAGACATGTCCGGTGACGTCGCGGCTCAAGATTCAATGGGGCGCGAGAGTACGTAGATGCGATCGCTGAGCTTGCCGATGAGCCGGTAGACATGCCAAAGGCAGTCACCGAGCGCGATCTGATAGTTGTCGTCGCCGAACCGCTGGATGTAGCGGTCTGGGTCGCTCAGGAGCCGGGCAGCGTGGAGCAGATTCCTGCTGCCTTTGCCCGAATGTTCCTCGCCGTATTGGCCCCATTCAGTTCCGAGAACGTGGCACTCATCGATCTGCAGTCCGGCAGCGTGCATCGCGGCTTCTGCGAAGTTCGGCCGCATGTTCTGCTCGACGCATCCCATCGTCGGCAGCAGCCAAGCTGCCTCGCGCGGCTCGATCCTGTCCGTGCAGAACATCTGGTAGACCAACGCCCGGCCTCCAGGGACCAGTGCCCGGCGAAACTCGGCGAATGCGGTAGGAAGGGCGTCGACGTGGACCAACACGTCGCGACACCAGATCAAGCTCATCGAGTCGTCAGCGATCGGAAGCGACTCGGCTCTCCCGAGGTCGAAGGACACCGCGTCTTCCAGTTCTGGTTGAGCCTGAGCGCGGTCGGCAAGGTCCTTCCGGGCAATGTCGATGTGACGTTGAACCGGGTCGATGCCACGAATCCGCCAGCCAAAGCGTTGCGCCAGTTCAAGAGTGTGCCGGCCTTCGCCGCATCCGACATCGAGAGCGTCCGAGCCCGGTTCGAGCCCGAGCCGCGCCGCAACCTCATAGAGCATGCTGGGACCTCGAGGGCTGAGGCTCTGATCCAGGAGTTCCTTGTATTCCTCTTCAACCTGCGCGAATGCTTCGTAACTGCGCGCCAGGAAATCTTCGTCCGCCATGCTCACTCCATTGCGGCCCAGGTCTGGACAGGTGCAGCGCTTAGAGCTGCGCAGGGCCTCGTCGGACGCTAGCGATCACGTCGGTGGCAGCGCAACTTGTTTGCTGCTGGCGCAGATGCTTGCTTGATCCACTAAGGATGAATTCCGGTGACCGCTCGGAGGCGAGGCGCGGGAACGTCGGCCGGGGGCCTGCGGAGGGCCAGGATCTCCTCGTGTTGAGCGGCGATCTGGGAGAGAGCAGTCTCTCGGAAGGCTTGCAGCTCAACGACTTCGCTGCTCCTCTGGCTGAGACGTCTGCGGAGTCTGGCGACCTCCTGCTTGAGTCGTTCGATCTGCTCAGCGCGCGGATCAGGCTGACTGCCTCGGGCGCGGTGCCGCTCCAGCTGCTCCTCGAAGTCGGATCGGACGTGCGGGTAGGTGCGGTAGAAGGTCGCCCGCGGGACGCCGGCGAGCGAGCAGAGGCTGGTGACGTCGCATTTCATGCCCTCGGGGATGTCCCCGGCGAGCAGTTGGGCCATGACCTCCCGAAGCCGCTGCTCGGTCTGGACTTGTCGCTCACTGCCCATCGGGATCGTCCTGTTCGCTTGCGGCCGTGTCGATTTCGTTGACGATTCGTATCGACCGGTCGAACGATGCCTGCGCCCGGTCCCGTTCGTGCTTCGACAGGCGCGGGTTCCCGAGGAACACGACTCGGGTCTGCTCGGCGTGGTCGGCCCAGACCTCGCGGTGGCGCGGATGGTGTGTTGCCTGTGAGCAGCGGGCCGAATCGCAAAGGCCCAGCAGGGGTTCGGTCGCTTCGGTGTTGCCGGCCAGAGTCAGGCAGAGGGCCTTGCGCGGATCAGTGAACCAGCAGTAGTTGCCGACGCCGACGTGGAGGTTCTTGGCTTTGGCCTTGAGCAACCGTTCGACGCGGCGGTCGTCGATGACGGTGACCGGCCCCGGTTCCTGCCGGTCGAGGGCGTGGTCAACGGCTTGGAACGTCGCGATCAGGTCGCGGGCCCCCTTCCCGGTGGGCAGGATGCCCTGCCGGTATTGGTCGTAGGCCTCGACGGTCAGGCGAGTGTGCTCGGCCTCCTCGACGGCCGAGACCTCGGCGAGGAACGCCGCCTGGTGCCCGCCCGGCCGGGCGGCGTAGCCCTCGGTGGTGGCGACGCTGATGTGTTTGAGCTGGACTTTTGCGGCCATGAGGCCGTGCGGGCGTTGCGCGATCATGAGCGCCAGGGTGCGACGAAGCGCCTGCGGGTGGACTGGCCCGTCGGGGATCGGTTCGAGCCCAAGGCGGCGACCCGAAGGGCCGTTGATCCATTGGCGCATACGGGTGTAGCGGACGTGCGCGGTGTTGGAGCTCTTGGCGAACAGCAGCTCGCCGGGCGCCAACCCGGTGATCTGCTGAGCCATCTCCAACGCCCGATAAACGTCTTCGATGACGACCCAGGCGTCCTCGACGCCGCCGAAGGCCTCGCCCTTGTGACGTCTCGAGACGACGCGGTAGCGGGTCCCGCCGGGCCGTTCTTCGCGTTGATGGGCGCCGGCGGTCAACTCGTGGAGTTCAGAGGGCCGCATGCCGGAAAGGGCCGCGGTGACGAAGAAGGCCGCTGAGAGGACGATGTAGCCCATGTGCTGCAACGCGATGCGGTCCATCGGCAATGTCCAGGGGACCGCCTCGCCGGTGTCAGCGCGAGCGACCTGCGCCGCGCCGCGGCCCCAGGGTGGCTCGATGCCGCATTCAGCGATCCATCGCTCTAGTTCGGGCCTGAACTGCTCCAGGTCAGGTCGGTGTTTCATGGTCCCGCCGGTGTCAACGACGGCGGGGTGCCAAGACAGATGGAACAGCGGGTCGCTTGGATCCCATCCGTGGTGGGCCCGGTGGGCGAAGCCGCTCGGGCTGATGCGCGGCGCGGGGACGCCCTGGAGACGCAGTCGCTCGATGGTCTCGCGCAAGCCCTCGCGGTCGTTGGGCTTGACCACGAAACCAAACGTTGCCTCGCCGCGGTCGACGGCTCGGACGGCTCGCGTTTCGGCCGCCAGGTGCGGGCCGACAACCTCCAACAGGTAGCGAGTGCCGGCCAGCAGCGGCCGCAGCAGTTCGTCAGGAACCGGTGGAACCAAGTTCGCGGTGGGCTTCGAGTACCCGGTGACCTCGGGGGCGCTGCGGTTGCCCCATGGGCGGAAGCCGGGCCGATAGGTGTCGCTGAGGATCTCTGAGTAGAGCGTGAGGTTCTGTGTGGACCTGACGTAACCGGTCAACGTCGAGAGCGAAACGGACCTGCCCGGATCAGTCTTCGTCCGTGAGACCTCCTGCAGAAAGGTGTCGCAATGGGTCTGGGAGACCTGGTAAAGGGTGGTGACGCCCTCACTGGTCAAGTAGGCGAACCAGGCCGTCAGGGGCCGCAGGAGGTGGTAGGCGCTCGTCGGATCGAGCGGCGTCCGGAAGGCCCGCGGCAAGACCGCGACGGCCGGATGCAGCGGCGCGAGCCGGGACATGAAGTACTCGCGGGCGACCAGGCGCCATCGTGGATTGGCAATGGTGGAGAAGTCGAGGATCTTCTGGCGTCGGGACATGACGACAGGAGCATCGGCAAGACCGACAAAATCCCAAACATCCTGGTCAAATCGCGGTCGCGGTCCGCCCGGTCGAACCGCAAGGCCGGCGGCGGCGAGGACATCCAAACCTCGGAACGGGTGGCCGTCTGCAACACCAGCGTTGACGGCATGAGCGGCATCGGTCATCGCGGCATCTCCTCCAAGTGCAGCGGCAGCGCGGCAGTCTCGGCGGCCGCCGCGATCGCGGCGGATCCGAACCGCGGAAGCACGTCTTCGTCCAACCGCGCCGCGTAGGGGCCGAACACCGCCATGAACTGCGCGGTCGTCATCTGCATCGCCTGGCGGGAGAAGAAGTCCTTGAGCCGCAACAGGTTCGGCAGGTGCCGCGGCGCGAACGCCGCGAGCGGGCAGAGCAGACAAACCCATGGCCGCGCCGGGCAGGGCGTTCCCGCCGGAGCATGCGGGCTGTTCAGCGGTGAGGCGCAGGCGGCGACGAACACGTCCTGCTCGCCGGCCAGCAGCGCTTTGACGGCGTCGATGTCGAGTCCGGCCGCTTCGACCAGGCGCGGGAACTCCCCCGCGAAGCGTGCGGCGTCCTCGCCGGTCATGACGACCGGCGGTTCGGCCTTGCGCAGCAGGTCGGCCTGAGCCTGCTCGATGACGCCTTCAATGGCGTCCATCTGGGCCGGAGTGTGAAAGCTCAGGTAGTGGTCGCCTTCGACTTGGGGCGTGTGGTTGGGGTCGATCGTGGTGCGTCCGGTCCAGTTCGACCGGTCGCGGCGGTGCTGGTAGGTCGCCCGGATGCGACCGCCGTGAATCGGCAGCGGATCGCCCTGGTCACTGGTCAGTCCGGCCTCGAGCGGCCATTCGCGGCGCATCTGTTGTTTTCGTGGAGCAGCGTTGATCCAGGAGCGGGTGATGCCGGGCAGGAGGTGGATCCAGAACTGGTCGGCGAGGTCCCCCGCGCGGCCCCGTAGCAGCTCGGATCGCTTGAGCCACTGGTCAAGGAGCCTGAGTGCATTGCGTGGCAGGTTCATCGACTCTGCGCTGGTGCGGCCCTTGGCGTAGGACAGCAGGGCCGTGTGCTCGCCGGTGCGATGCAAGTCGACGGTGGTGAGCTTGTCGATGCCGTCGGGGACGATCCCGGAGCGCATCGCGAACAGAACATTGTAGGCGAACGCGGCCCGCCGGTCACCGAAGAGCGCCCGGTGCAGCTCGCGAAGCTCGCGGTGAAGCGGGCCGTAGCGTCGGCCTCGTCCATCGAACTTCAGCCCTGCGGATTCGAGCAGCTTCGCGGTCGGAGCGGGTCCCTTATGGATCGCCAGCCAGGCAAGATTGTCGGTGCTGATGCCGTGCAGGGCAGGGTCACTGCCTCGTTCAGCCGATTGCAGCGCTTGCCGTTGCGCGAGCTGGTCGGCGTTGATCGTCTCCGTGCAGGCGGCGGCGAGGCGCTGCCACTCAGCATCGCTGTAGGGCTCGTTCGGCGTGCTCTTCACAATCTTGTTGATGCGACGCCCGTCCAGGTGCGCGCGAATACCCGGGTGTAGTGAGCCGCCTTCCCTGTTGAACGCGTCGAACACGACGCGGATCGTCCGCTCGCGGTGGTAGGTGCAAGCGAGCCAGTACTGAACGACCCGCGCTGGGGTCAAGTCGCCGAAACCGCCGGTGAACCCGTCAGCGTGCAGGTCACGGGCCATGCGCCGCATCATCGCGACGTACTTGGAAGCGACCGACCAGGTTCGGATCGGGCCGTGCGGGTGCGTCGCGGCCGCCAGTCCGGCAGCCAGATCGGCGGCGAACTGCTGGTCAGGGAGGTCATGGAGCTTCCGCTCGTAGATCACTCCGCCGGGCAAGGTGAACACGACGCTCAACGGCTCACGGATCTCGGCGGGCATCAGTCCTCGCCTTCGAACTCGGCCAACGCCGCGGCAGCCGCCGGCTCGTCGACGGCGTGCTCGGCAGCTTCGCGGTAGATCCGCTGCGTATCCAGCAGGTGCAGGTAGGCCTGGGTGGTGGCGACGCTGGCGTGGCCGAGCAGGTCCCGCAGGACCAGCAGCGGATCGGCTTTCGTCAGGTAGAGCGCCAGGGCGTCGTCGCCGCCGGTATCGTGCTCGAGCTGCGCCGCCTGCCGGTAGTAGCCGCGGACCAGCCGCTCCAAGGTCCTCATAGCGAACGTGTGCCTCGTGATGTGCGGGTGGACGTGCGGAAACGCGGGCTCGAAGCGGTCCCTGATGCGGGCCGCCGTCCGCTTCAGGACGGTCGCCCAGTCGACGAACGGCTCCCCGCCGGCCTGGACCGCCAGCAGGACGCTGCCGCCGCCGGGCTCGACCAGACGGGCCCGCTCGTCGACGGTCAGCTCTCGCCAACGGCGCCGGATCCCGTTGACCCGGGCGCCTTCGTAGTCGGGGTCCTCGACTTGCAGCGGATCGCGAGGGCGCCAGCGGGACTGCTCGACCGCGACTGACCGCTCCATGGTGATGTAGTCCCAGACCGCGGCAAGGTCATCATGTTCAATCCAGGTCGCTCTTCCCCTGCCGCCCTTGGCTGTCGGTGGGGCCAGGATCAACGGCTGCGGGACGCCGGTGCGGCGGCGAGGCATCGGCGGGACCTCATGGACGGTCAAGAACGTGAACTCCTGAAGGCGCAGGCCGCTCGACAACGCCAAGCCGACGACCGCCGCGTTGCGCCCGGTCTCCCTGCCCCGGAAGCGCGTGTCGCGGTCGCCGGACGGGTCGTAGCCGGCGAGGGCGTGCCGGAGCAGGTCTTCGTAGGACTGCTCCAGGTATCGCCGGGTGGCGTGGGCGTTGCCGCCGCGGACCGCGGCGAGGTTGCGGGCGATCTCGACCCGGGTGCCGTCAGGGCGCAACAGCGTCTGCTGAGCGAAGCTGAACGGGACGGCCGGAGCGTAGTCCTCCTCGACCGCCCAGCGGTAGAAGACCGCGAGGACCGTCACGGCCTGGTTCCAGCTTGCGGACCCCCAACGTGCCGTGAGCGGTCCGGACAGGCGGTGCTCGGCGTAGCAGGACAGGGCGTCTCGAAGCTCCCGGCGGTCGGCGAAGGGATGGATGCCGAGGATGTTCAGGAACTCGACCCAGGCCTTGAGCACCCGGGCGTATGCCTTCCAGGACTTCGGTGCGGGTGCGCCGCTGATCGGCAGCTCCCGAAGCCACCGGTTCATCGCGACTGTCGCGCGCGGGACCCCGTCGTCCTCGAACTTGAGGTCGTCGTCGATGAGCACCGGCATCTTCTCGCCGATCAGCGGCTGCCTGCCCACGTCCCAGTCCTCCCAGCCCGCTCGGGAGAAAAAGTGCAGGATCATCACACGACCCTAAGGTGAACTGGGTTCTTAACCGGCCACCAACACCCACGACCGTGAGGTCATTTCAACCTGCCGGGCCGCTCAACCTTTCTCTGATCGGCCGGTGCTATCTGGTCTAGTGTGCAGTCGCTGACTCGCTGTGCGGCCAGGGCTTCTTCAAGTTCATTAAGGGTTCGGTTGGTATCTGATGCCCAAGATCCGCAGGGCGCGTTCGGGTTCAGCGCCGATTGCCCGGGTGGTCTTGGCGATGTTGGCGAGGTTTCTGAAGACGGCCATGGCTCGGGGCGCGCTATGAACTGGTTTCTTTCCTCGCGGAGTCCTGAGGGCCCAGGGGACCGGAGCTGGCGGTGCCGTTGATTGATCAGCGCTAATCTTCTACTGGTGGCGTAGACGAGGATGCGACTCACCCGGCTGCTTCCAACGGTGTGCTCGGAGCGCGGTGCAGACGGGCACGGGTGAATCGCCCGTCCTCGAAGTCGAGCCGTATGCCATCCAGATGGCTGAATGGCGCACCCCACGACGCGTGATCCGCGTCGGGCAAGCAGCTCACCAGGGTGGGTTCGATGGAACCACCGTGCGAGACCACGAGCGCGGCGCTGCCGTCCGGGACCGATCGCACCACCTCGATCCAGTTCTTGCGGTGCTCCTCTGCCACAGCGGCGAGTGCGCCGCCCCGCGCGATCAACTCCGCGTAGCGGACGAACGGCCGGGGCCAACCCCATTGGTCGTGGTGCTCGACCTCGCCTGGGACGTAACCGGACGGCAGCTCGACCGTGTCATCGACCGCCCATCCCATGGCGACCGCCGTCTCGATCGCGCGCGGCGACGAGCTGGTCACCACCCGAGCGAAAGGCCCCGACCCCGCGCCGACAGCGCGCGCGAGCGCGACCCCCTGTCCCGACAGATGCGAACCGCGGCCACGAGCCGCCCCTTTTTTCGTCGGCGCATGCCGCCGAACCTCCAGCCACCGCATCCCACGACTGTACCGATGTGGCTGCGCAGCACAAGCCAAGCCGATGCCCAATGAAGGGATGGGCGACGAGCTTGAAACCAATTCTGTGCGCCCCAACCAGTCTCAACCAGGCTTTCTACACGTCCACGGAACTTGAAACCGCCCTGCTGTGCGGCACGACTACGACCTGTACCTCGTCCTCGTAGATCACGCGACCAGGATCGGCGGAACGAACGGTTTCGCACTCGACATCGTGGGCGGTCAGGATCTCCAGGTAGCCGGGCACGCGCTCGAGGAGGTGCGTGGCCGAGGGTTTGAACCAGGCAGCAGCGCCTGCGTGGACCTCATGGTCGTAGACGGTCGGGTCCACCGTCGAGGGGTCGGGGTATGCCGCGTTGTACCAGTCGTTGTTGCTGCGGCGGAACGACTCCTGCTCGTCAGTCAGTTTCCCCTGCTTCGCGAGCGTGTTGATCAACCCGAACACTCCAGTGAAGTACCCGCGCTGATTCCGGTGCGCGGACTGAAACCGCACGTAGTAGACCGGGCCCACGCTGCTCCTTTCGACGATCTCCATCGAAGAATCTTCTCACCACAGGCCCTGAGATTGAAACAGCTTCAGTGGGACATCGAGACACCCTCAAACCGCAGAACTAAGGCCGCGTAGTCGTCGCGCAGGATCGGCTGCTGGTCGGTGTCAGTGATACCCGGGGTGGTGTTGTCAGCGCTCATCGCAATCCGCCGTTGTCAAGCTGCTCGCGGACGAAACGGGCCATGTCAGCGCGGAGTTCTTCCATGCTGTGCGGTGGCATGTCGATGACGACTGGCTTGTGTGCGTCGGAGCTCAGGATGCGGAGCTCCATTCCGTGCGCTCGCAGGAACGGCTCGATCTGCTCGCTGGGGATGGTCATGGAGCGGCCAACGCCATTTCGATAGTCATCGAACGCTTTGCGGCGCAGCATCGCTTGGGTCTTTCCGACCCCACCTTGGCGGATCGGCGGGAGGTCATCCAGCGAAAGTTCACGTTCGGTCATAGCTGGCTCGTTTCTCCTTCTCTTGTTCACTGGGGCTCAGGGTTTCACTGTCGCATTCAACGCATGGCAGGCGCCTAGCGCCCCGTGACGCGGACACTGCGTCTTGCGTCAGCAGTTGGAGTACTGGCGGGGCTGGCCTTCCCAGGCGAAGTCGAAGCGTTCAGCGTCCACTTGGGCGCGAATCGCGGCGAAGAACGCTCTCATGTCATCGTCGGTGCCCAGCGGGTGCAGCAAGCTATCCGACACGAACCGGGCGGCGTCAGGAAGCGTGCGAAACCTCATGTCTTCGTCATGCAGGAGTACCTCGCGACTCATTAGCACGATGGCGACAGCGACGGCCTCGCGCCTCGACCACGCCGGCCAGGCACGGTCGGCGGATTCGCAGGCGTGGGCGTAGAGGGCACGCTTGACGGTCTCGGTAGCGAACGTGCCGTTCGGGCCGTCAAAGACGGCAGCGGCGTTGACGTGCGGTGAAGTCATGTGCCCGCGGAGAATCGCAGGACGGGCGCGGCGCTTGGTTCGGCGTTAGCTCGGGCCTCAGCGTCGGCGGCGGCGCGCGCGACAGCCTGGTCGGTGGGAGGCGGGGCGAGGAACAGCGGGGCGTCGACCGTGTTCGTGTCGGCGTCACGGTGGCGGTTGTTCGTGGTGGTCGTACGGGGTTGCGCTGCGGTCATACGTCCTCTTTCGTTCCGGGACAGTGTTGGTGGTGCAACGTCCAGTATTCCCTGCGGGTCTGACGCTCGGGAGACGTCCGGTCGTGTCTCACCTGAACGGGCACGTCGCTGGGCATAAAACAGGCGGCCTGCCGTGCTCGGACACGGCAGGCCGCCTGGGGTGACGCTGCTAGTGGGTGGGCCACACGACGGCGACCGGGACGGCCCTCGGGTCTTTCACGGGCGCGTCCGGGTCGACCAGGTGGCCGCCGCTCCAGCCGGTCCCGGCGACGTACCAGCCGTCACCGATGCCTTTCGCAGGCGAATGCCGGTTGCCTTCAGAGTCGGCGGAGAGGACAACTTCGACGTCACCGTGCTCGGTGGCGAACTCTTCCAGGCCTGCAACAAGTTCAGAGATTTTCACGGGTGTCCTTTCGTGACGTTCATTCGCAGTCACGTCCATGTTGTCGTGTCACGTAGGCACGTGAGCATGGGCTTGACACCCGGACCGGACCCCGATGACGTGCGTGAACTCGTCGATCGTGTAGCTGCTCAACCGGTCGACGATGCCGCGCGCACCGCATGGCCCGCATGTGAGCGTCCCCCGTTTGTGCCCGTCCGTGCCCCACGTCGCGCCGCACCCGGTCGACTCCTCCATCCGCTGCGGGTCGGCCCAGATCTGAACGTTGCAGCGGGCCTCCCAGATGTCGCGCACCCGGCCGCGGAGCTCGTCGTCGGGGATCGCTAGAGGAAACGGGACCGGTTCGTTCGCGGGTTCTGCCATGCTGTCCTTCTCCTGGTTCATGTTCATGGATCTGGGGAATGGCGGCCCGGTTTCCAGGTACCAGCTTGCGCCGGGCCGCCCGCATCTACCGCGAGCCTGCGCGGGTCCAGGCGAACTCGGCGTGGCTGCTGATGTCGGCGTGGTCGAACGCCAGCGGTTCGCACATGACGCTCAAGACCCGATGCCACGCGGCGCCGTTCCCATTGCCAGCAAGCTTCACGCGGTCGGGGAACCGCACCTTGTACGCCGTCGTGATCGACGGGCCCCGCGGGTCTCTGCCGACAGCGTCGAACTGGCCGACTTCACGCAGCTGGTTCCGGCCGATGACGATCCCGGTCGCGTCCCCGAACACGCGAACTACAGCGTCGACGGGATTTTCATCCGCGTGCACGCGTCCGCCAGGCAGCGCCAGGAGCCCTTCGTACGGGGACGCCTGGCGTCGGATCAGCAGCATGTCGCGTTCAGGCCCGGTCCCGGCGATCGCGACAATGTCGACGGTCCGCTGCGGCTCGCCGCCGGGCACGCCCTGGCCGGTCACCAGGTGATCCCAGCGTCAGCTTTCGCGTCGTCGAGGACGATCCAGTATCCGACGTTGTAGGCCTTAGCGGCACGGCCGAGGTTGAACGACCACGACCCGTCCGAAGTCTCAGCAGCGAGCACGGACGCGGCCTGTTCGCTCGCGTCGTCGCCAAGCTCGACGCGGACGGCATCAAGGAGGTGCACGGCGGCGTCAGTACCGGCCGGGGCCGCGTAGAGGCTTCGGGCGGCCGTGTCGGCGGCGTCCGTGCTGGCGTGCCCGGCGAGGTACGAGAGGAGCCCGGCAACGGTGTAATGCTGGTGCGCTTCCGTGTCGAGCTGCAAGGCCCAGTCGTGATCGGTATCGAGCGCGACGCCGCGCATCCAGTGTTTCGCCGAGCCTTGGGCGGCATGCCAGTCGACAACTGCACGTCCCGTTGCGGCGTCGGCGGTAGAGGGCCACGGCGCAAGGTCCGCGAGCCGGTTCATGACGGCATCGTGGAGTCGGTGGAGTTCTTCAGTCGTGCGGTTGACGGTGAGCGTCATGGTGCTTCCTGGTTCAGGTTCGAAGGTTTGTAGTTGGCAACCGGTGCGGCGACCGGAACGCCGCGCCGAAGGCTTTCCGGGGGCTACTGGCGTCCGTCAGGAAAGTCGAGGCCTGCGGGTGGCCAGTCGCTCTCCTCGTTGTGTTTCGGCGCCGTCGCGGCGACGTATTCGACTCCGCGAAGGTGGAGCCCTCCGACTGTTCCTGCAGTGGGCGCCCAGCCTTCAGCGATGAACGCTTGCGCGGCAGCGAAACTGGATGCCTCATCGTTGGCGGCCATCCATCCCGCGAGCGCGTCCGCGGCGGCGAAAACGGGTGAGACCGGCGAACCTTCCGTGATGGTCTGCCACAGTTGCCAGCCGTCACCTTCAGGCGGCGCGGTGGGTTCCCACGCTGCCGACTCTGCTCGCTGGCCCGGATATCGCTCGGCAGCTCCGTGTCCTTCGCATGTGGGGCACAGGAGCGTGAGGTCGTCACGGACGCAGCGGGCTTTGACGACCACCGCCGCGTTGAGTTCGTCATGTCCCCACCCGTGAAGGGACCATTCGTTGACGGCCGCAGCAGTCGGCATCACGAGCGGGTGTTTTGGCTGCCAACCGTGCTCAGGCACCCATGTGTGAGTGAAGTCGTAGAGACGGCCCGCGTCGACGAGCGCGTCCACGTCCACTTGCGTCAGGTGATGGCTCCACATGCCGTTCCACAGGCGGGCCAGACGTTCAGCTTCGCGCACGATCGCGGCTTCGTCATCGCCGTAGTAGTCAGGCGCGCTGGCAATGTTCCGTTCGGCGAACGCGCGCACTGCGGGAGTCACGGCGGTCAGCGGTGTACAGCCGTTGCTGGCCGGGTCGAACGGCACCTGCCCGTACCAAAGGTCGAACAGCCGTTCAGCGTCCGGCGCATACCCGCGTTCGCAGTCCGGGCACGGCCGCTCGCGCAGCTCGGCAGGTTTGATGAACCCGTCCCACGTCCGGTTCAGCGGCCAGTCGAAGTCAAGCGGCACACGCCGCAGTACTCGCCCCATCGTCAGGACCTTTCGTTCGCGCTGGTGTCGGGCAGGTCGGAAGCGGTCCTCACGTCATTGGCCGCCGCCGGAGCGTCGGGCCGGCAAGTAGGGCACAAGTCGAGGCCAGGCGCGATCAGCCACCCGCGGTTCGCGGCAAGCCACGCTCGAGCGCCGGCGATGCGTGCGGCCCTGCTCGGCCCGAGGTAGTCACCGCGGGCTTCAACGCCGCAGTCGTCGCAGAAGACCACCACCAGCACGGGAACGCCGGTCACGATGCCTCCTGCGCGGGTTCGACGGCGGCAAGGCGTTCGCGGAGCCGCTGGGCTTCCGCTCGCGCTTCCAGCCACACTTCATGTTTCGCTTTCCAGGACAGGCGCAAGTCGGACGCTTCACCTTCGAACCGGTCGCGGCTGATCGACACTTCGTTGAGCCGAGTCTCGAGACCGTCAATGCAGTCGAGGAGGAACGTGACGTCGTCGGGCGCGTTCGTTCGCCGCCGGGTCCGTGGATCTCAGCGCCGTTCTCGTACCGCCACGGCCCAGGTGTCGCCGCGGCACGCCGGGCTCGGATCGCTGCGATGCGTTCGGGGCCCACCGGCGGCACTGGCGTATACCAGTCCTCCGATGACTGGGGCGCGATCTCAATTCCTGGAGTGTGCGCTTCGGGCATGGAAAAACCTCCGAGATTACGCGCAGAAAGTCCTTTGAGGTGAGTCAATGATATCATTTCACGTTGCCTCACAATGCCTCTGAACTGCGGATCAGTGCCGCGTCACACGCGTGGTCGCCCTACACTGCCGGGCACACCAAGGTTCTGAATGTCGGCTAGGCGCGGATGCACGGTCGCATATTCGGCTTCGGTCACGATGCCCGCCAGAAGCGAGTCGCCCACGGCAATCACCGGTTCGAACGGCGGTAGCGCATCGAGTCGCAAACGCGAAATCATGCCGGACCGGTGCATGAGGTCGCCGACGATCACGGTCATGCGGAGGCGAGCGACGGCGGCCGTAAGGGGGTCCTTCTCGCATCCGTGCACGCCCGCGAGAATCCTCCGGATCGCGTCCGCTGGTTCGAGGACCGTTCCGCCAGCGGCGGCGAAACCGCCGGTGGCCTGCCGCGGCCGGAGTGCACCGGTCGTGTACCACTCCCACAGGTAGTCGACGGTCCGCGCGAGGATATGCCCCGTGCCGCACGTCGGGTCGATCGAGCGAATGACCGGTTCATGCCGGAACTCGTCAACGGCAGGCACGAGCGTCCGGTCGAGGAGGAAATCGGCGACCCACCATGGCGTCTGGCAGAACGCGAACTGCTTGCGCCGCTCGGCCGAGAGGGCCTGCAGCAAGTCGCCCGGGAGCCACCCGGTGATCGACGCGGGGCCTTTGTCGACGTCGTACCGCAGCGACGGCGCTTCAGCCGCCCACCAGTCGAGCAACGCCAACGCCTCAGTCTCGCCGGGGGTGCCCGCCCGGAGCTCTGAATACCGCGGGTCCAGGAGGCACCACGTCGCGGGATGCACGGTGAGCTTCCCGATGCCCATAGCGATCCACCCGGTCGGCGGTATCCCGCCGGCGAGCACGGCGTCGCGTGCGTCGACGGCTTCTTTCCGCAGCCACGGGTCGATCAGGCCGTGGTCTTCAGCCCAAGCGATGAGGACCGTGTAGTACACCCACGCGACTGCGGCAGGCCGTGCCGCTTCCAGCGCGCCGTGGACTGAGGCGGGACCGGCCATTGACCGTTGGAACGCGTCCACGTGGCCGGTCAACGCTTTCGCGAGCGGGCGCGTGAAGCGCGTGTCGTCAACGAGGTTCAACGGTGCGCTCCTCAGCGGCGGCAGTGAACAAGGAGGGCGGCACCGGCGGTGTCGGTGCGAACTCCACGTTGAAGCCCTTGGCGGCGAACGCTTCGAGGATGCAACGGCGATGACAAGCCTCCTCGTCCCGTTCCATGCACAGCAGAGCGACCGGCCCGGTGTGCATGGCCTGCCAGATCCGGTTCATTGCTGCCCCTGCGGCACGGCGGCCCAGCCGCTCCGTCATGGTCGCTCGCGCCTTCTCACGACCGGGCCCCGCGTGTTTGAACCCTTGACGGTTGTCACTCGAGTTGCCCAGCGCCGGTTCATGCCGGTACTCGATGCCCACGTCCAGGCACGCGGTTGCTATCTCGACGCTGGCGAACCCGGTGCGCATGCTCGTCGGCGATTCGCGAACATCGATGACCATGGCAACGCCGCGGTCCTGCAGCTCGGCGATGAGCGCGGCCGTGTCGGCGAGGCCTTGATATCCGATGCCGGTCACAGCGTGCATGAGACCTCCAGGTTGAACAGGGGCGCGGCACCCGCGGCAGCTTTCAGCGCTCGCGTGTGGGAGGCGTTGCGCGCATGCAAAGCAGCGTCGAACCGGAGGTGGCATGGGGCGCAGAACGCACGAAGGTTCTCAGGGTCGCAGTTTGCCGGGATGTGGTCGAGGTGGGCACACGTGAGGACGACTGTCTTCCCCGTGTCAGCGGCAGGCTCACCGTGCCGGTCGGGGCAGCGGACACCGTGGTCGCGTCCGCATTCGCCTGCGCATTCGCATCGTCCTTCGGCACGACCGAACTTGATGCCGGCGCTGATCTCGTCCCAGTCGTCGGGGTAGAGCGCTCGGTCCATGGGCATGCGGCTCACCGGCTTCCGGCGGCCTGCAGGACGCGGCCGTTCGCCGTCGTCCGGGGAGACTGGTACGGCAGGCGCAGCGCGGCACGGAGCGTGTCGACGCGTTCGACGGTCGTGCGGGTCCTGTTGGCGATCCAGGCGGCGCGCTGGCCGCTCTCGAGCAGTTCCCGCAGGCGCGGCGACATGCCAGCGGCCGGGTCGACGGCGGTGACGGCAATCGGGTCGACGACAGGGCAGACGCCAACGTGGACACGCTGCCCAGTCGACTGCGCGAACGCGTAAAGGTCGCCCGTTGCCACGTCGACTCCGGCCGACGCGGCCGCGGCCTGGATGGCACCCAACGGTGACGGCTCGTCGTCGACGTAGCCGATGACCACCGGGTCCACTTGAATGAGGCCGATGTCGCGCGCGTAGTCAGCGAGCGCACTCGCGACGTCCGCGCGTCTGGTGCGTGAATCTCGGCAACCGCGGGGCACGTCCCACAAGGCGACAAGGACGCGTCGGACGGCGGTCACCGTGTCACCCCGGCCGCGTGGTCCTGTTCCCAGTTCGCAGCGACCTGGACGCATTCGAACCGGTGCGCGCCTGCAATCAGCGGTCCGCTGGCGGCCATGTCGACACCGCGGAGGGTCGCTTCGACTGTGGCTGACGGTTCGATCCAGGACGGGCCGGTGACGGTCATGGACGTATCGGATCGCTCAACGGTAAGCAGGAGTCCTGGTTTGGGGTCGCAGTCGTTGTCGAGGCTGCCTGGCCACAGGCGCGCAAGGAGGCGCCCGTACCGTTCGGCGGCTTCACCGGGCCGTCCCCACAGGCGCAGGTTGATGCCGGTCGGGCCGGTCGGTGCGATGACGGCTTCAAGGACGGTCGTGTCGCGGGCCGCGGCGTGGACGTTCCAGTCGGCGAGCGGCAGGTGCGCGTACGGTCCGTCTTCGCGTCGGTCGGTGAGGGCCTGGACGAGGCTGCGGGTGCTTGCATGCGGGCGGAACACTTGGATCCTTTCGAGTAGCGGGGGAAGCGGTTGGGGCGGGCCGGAAACGGTGCGGTGTTCCCGGCCCGCCGGTTCAGGACGTGCCGGTGCTGGCGTCAATGTCGACGCACGTGGCGCACGGCCGGTTCACGAGCAGCTGCGTCGAGTGGTTGACGTTGTGGCCTTGACGCAGGTGCACGCCCGCGTCATGGGCGGCCTGGAGCCTGAGCATCGGGCTGTTGTAGACGAACGCGTTTCGGCTGCCGTGGCGAGGCTCGGCGTGGCAGACCCGGCAGTGCCAGGCGACGCCCGGCTCCCTTGAGTCGTTCGTGAACTCGTAGACGACGACGCCGTGGTTCGAGTCGGCGATGACGCCGCCGCGGCCGGCATGCCACGGCTGGAAGTGGTCCGTGATGGTCTGCTCCCAGGCGTTGCCGCTCGCGAACAGGTACCGGTACGGGGGTGCGTCGCGCAAGTCGACGGGCCTGCCCGCGCCCATGTCGGCGCGGACGGTCGCGAGCTGGTCGAGTGTGGTGATGACTGCGCCGCATGACAGGGGCTCGTCGTACAAGACCACACCGATACCGCCCGCGTGCATGTCCTTCGGGTGAAGGATCCGTGCAAGGTCGTTCCATACGGGCTCACCGGGGTGCACCGCGACGGTGCCGAGGATCCTCACTTGGGTGCCGTGGCCTTCGGCGTGGAACCGACGCCGTGCGACTTCGTACGTGTCTGCTTTGACGTTCGGTTCAGCGGACACCGGCCCGCTCCTTCGCTGCGGTGAGATCAGCGGCGAGCGTCGCAGCCGTCTGCGGGTAGCACTCGATGATTTCGGCGGCCAGACGCTCGTACTCGTTCCAGTCCTGCGCGTCCTCAGCGGCGGCAAGTTCGATGAGGTTCCGGCACGAGAACCCGCTCGCGTTCGAGTTCCCACACGGGCCGCCGCCGGTCGGCGCTCCGCAGTTCGGGCATTCATTCGGGTCGGGAACGTAATCAGGGAGGTTGCTCATTGCAGGGTTGCCTTTCGTTGCGGTGGAGGAACTGTGGGTCGGGGCGTTCAGGTGGCGCGGTGGGTAGCGACCGCAGCGGTCAGGAACTGCTGCGCGCTGGGAACGTCGGCGCGGTTGAACACGGTGAAGGAAAAGACGACGCGGACACCGCCGATGCGGCGCCCGAAGAGGAATTCGACGCCGCGGCCCATCGGCTCCGTCTGGTATTTGCCGCCGTTGAGCATGTTCGTGGCGTTCGCGAACGTCCGGGCAGCTTCCTGGTCGGCGAAGCCGTCGCAGACGCTTGCTTCGACGGGTGCGACCAGGCCGCAGTCGTGGTCGAAGCCCCACGCGAACGCGTCCGCAGCGATCAGCAGGTGAGCGCCGAACAGAGCGGCCAGGCGCTCACCGACCCATTCGGACTCTTCAAACTGTGACTTGACGAGCGTGTCCCACAGTTCGTGCACGTCCGCTTGCAAGTCGAGCGTGGACATCAACTGGCCTCCGCTCGCGCTTCAGCGAGCACAGCAGAGTAATAGTCGACGTGCCCGCACTCGTTCGTCCACTGATCGACGCTGTAGAGCACCCCGTCGACAGTTCGGCTGTGACGCGTCGCTTCACCGCGCGGGCCGCCGCATTCGGGGCAGGTCGCGGCAATGGTGACCGCACTGATGATCGGGCGGCAGGTGGCTTTCGTTGCGACTTCGTCAGGGACGACAACGGTCATGGTCGCGGGGTGAGCGAGCGCAGGGTTGCAGGTACTGGTCACGGGTTGCCCTTTCGATGACGTCGGAGCGTCGCGGGTGTCTCTAATGGCCGGTCACAGCCGTGCCGAGGGCGCGCCTGCGCCCGGCGTGCAGTGGTTCCTGAGCCGAGATGGCGTTAGAGGCCGTCAGTGCCGAGCGGGTACGCGATCCGGCAAGCCGCACGGACCAAGTCGACGCGTTCAGGGGCAACGCGCATGCGTTCGGCGATTTGGGCTGTCGACCATCCGCACTGGTTGTATTCGCGGACCTTGTCCGACATGGCAGGCATCGGGTCGATCGCGGTCGGCGGCAGGGCCCGCAGGACGGGCGCGGCAACGAGCAGTGTGGGCCGCACTCGCGGGTTCGCGAACGCGGCCGGAAGCGCCGCGCACGTGACACCGATGGACGCGGCCAGCGCGTGTGCTTTCGCCGGGAGGTCTTCACAGTCGGCGCAGATCGCCCACGCGGGCGAGTCGGCGAGGATGCACCCGGCGTCGCGAATGCGGGCGTCCAGGCGCGGTACCGCTTCGGCCTGCAGGACGTGGAGTTTGCGGGTGTCGTCCGTGATCGGCCAAGCGGCGACGTACAGTTCGCGGCCCGGCATGGGGCGTGTCAAGATGGTGGCTCCTTCGGTTCCGTTCGCTGCCCGCCTGCAAGCAGGCAGCGTGGGAGTGAACTGAGGGTCTTCGCGGCCGGGTGCCGAGTGATGTGGAAGTTGCGCGGCACCCGACCGCTCCTTGCTCGTTCGCCTAGAACGGCGGGTCTTCAGCGAACTGCTGACCGGGGCTCGGCGCGGCAGCGGCCCACGGGTCACCGCCGCCGCTCGCACCGTTCGAAGCCGCGGCTTTCTGGCCGGGGGCACCGCCCTTCGTGAGCCGAGCGGTCGAGAACCGCAGGGCAGGCCCGACCTCTTCAACGTCGAGTTCGTACACGGTGCGCTTCTCGCCCTGGTTCGTCTCGTAGCTGCGCTGCTTCAACGCCCCTTGGACGATCACGCGGGTGCCCTTCGTCAGGGACTCGGCGACGTTTTCGGCGTACTGGCGCCACACCGAGCACGACAGGAACATCGCTTCGCCGTCTTTCCAGCCGTTCGTCTCCTTGTCGAACGTGCGCGGCGTGGACGCGATCCGGAACTTCGCGACCGCAGCACCCGAAGGCGTGTACCGCAGTTCGGGGTCGTCGACGAGGTTCCCGACGACGGTGATGGTGGTTTCTCCAGCCATGCTGGTTTCCTTTCATGACGTAGCCATTGCTATGTCAATGTTGTCGTATGGGTCCGACAGTTTCGCGAGGTCACGCCGCTATTGGCAGAGAGAGTTGACGCCCGCGAGTTCCGCGAGCGCGGCGATAACGATCTGCGCAGTTGTGGGAAAGAGACGGTCGATGTCGCCGAGGGTGAACTCCGATGTGGTGTGACTGGTCGCGAGGTGGTACGCGAGAGCGAGGAGGTACAGGTCGTGCGGGCTTTCACCGGATTGTTGAAGGGCATAGGGTGCCAGGTCCCAGTTCACGGTGACGGCCGGATCGCCGAACGGCTGCTCGGTGACCGTGACGAGCTCGGCGTGGTGCACCCAGGTCTGGGTAGCGCCGAGGACCGTTACTGCTGCTCGCTGCCGCGAACCTGCTCTCGACTGTTTGACGAGCAGTGCGGCAAGTTCACGCCAGTCGATGTCAATGGTTCGGATCGTGGTCACTGGTTGCCTTCCGGGTCGCGTACTCCGGCGAGTCGCGCGAGCGCACTGATGACGCGTTCGCTGGCGTCGCGACTGAGGATCACAAGTTCGGACATGTCGAGACCTGCAGGCGTGGCACCTTTCTCGATGCTGTACGCGAGCTTGAGAAGGAACACTTCGCCGGTGGAGGCGCCGGTACCTTCTTTGAGGAGCCGGGCCACGTTGTCCCAGTTGATGTGCGCCGAGCGGTGATCGACAGTGTGCTGCTCGGCGATGACAAGGCCCGGGACCATCCAGCGCGGAGTCGCGGTGAAAACGGCGGCGGCGGCCCAGTACCGGCTGGTGGAAGTTCTTTCGGCTTGGGTCGCGGTAAGCAGGTCGGCAAGTTCGGCGTACGTCAGGGTGTCAAGGTCGATGGGAGTGCTCACGTGGTAGCTCCATTCTGGGTGCGGCGGTATGCAGTCAGTGTCTCGATCGTGTGCGACTGGATCGGCGGTTCGTCGTCGTCGATTTCTCGTTCCAGTGCGTTGAACGCGGCGTCGCTATCGATCCGGGACGCTTGAAGGTAGGCGCGGACGTCGGCGCGCGGGAGGCGACGCAGTTCGGCGCGACCGTCGCGGATGAGGATCACGTCGTCGCGCCAGCCCATGTGGTCGGGCTCGTTGAACGCGTGGGATGACGTGCCGTGATCGTCAGCGCGGTCGAGGATCTTGCGCTGCTTCGTCAGCCACGATGTGCCTTCTCCAGGTGGGATCTGCAGGAAATCCTCGCGGGTGCCGTATTCGACGAAGCCGTCGACAATGTCGGAGTACAAGGCGTAGAAGTCCTCGTCAGCGACGGGTTTCACCATGACGTGTCCCATCAGCAGGTCCGCTCGTCAATGGCCGGTTGGGCTGCCGCGAACTGACGAAACCACGGCTCAGCATCGCGACCAGTACCCGCGTAGAACGCCTGGAAGGTGTGCAACGGACCCGTAGTTCCGGGGCGGCCGCCCGTGCGCGGCGCGGTTATCGTGGCGCGGCCAGGGATCGGCCCAAGCGCCTCGCGCTGCTGCGGGAGCGGGCTTGAACCCGTTGCAGGGCCACGATAGAGGTCCACGATGTTGCTGGTCATCGCGGCCCGGATCGGCTGCGAACCGCCGAACGAGAACAAGCTCAAGTCGCGTGCGGTGCCGGCCACGGCGACACCGTTCGCCGCGCAGGCGTGGGCGACGGGCTCGAGCGTGCCGGTCACGTGCGAGTCGCGGAGCACATCGGCGAGACCGTCGATGAGGATCAGGACGCCGGGACGGTTGGCGGTGACGCGGATCGGGTCATAGCTGGCGGTGAACCGGGAGTCAACGAGCGCGGCCAAGTCAGCGATCATGTCGCGCGCTTGGCCGGGTGTCGTCGCAGTGCGGGCCGCGGCGTCAGCGAGCGCGGGCGAGGACGTGCCGCCTTGCGCGTCGATGTACCAGACGGCGGTGGTGGTCGACGCCATCGCGCCGAGCGCGATCACGTCCAGGAGACGGGAGGCGCCCATGCCGGGATCGCCGAGGATGATCCCACCGTGCATGCCGGTCGCGCTGTGGATCTGCCACGGTGCGGGGCCGCCAGTGTCGAGGCGCGGGCCGAGGTTGATCGTGCCGGTGGCGGCGTTGTAAGCCTGGTCGCCGGTGTACCGGACTCGTGTGGGTGCGGTGGTGGTCGTCATGAGCTGGTTCCTTTCGGCGGTGCGGTCGCGTCGAGACTGGTCGGACCGAGCAGCCCGGGGAGCAGTGCCTGCAGCGTGGAGGGGCGGAACGCGATCCAGTACGGGCGGCCGGTCCGGTCGTGAATAAGCCACGAGTACCGCGTCGGCTGCATGTACGAGTCGCCGGCAGGTTCGTAGTCGTCGAACAGGAGCGTGCCGGGACCGAACTGGGCACGGGCGGCGGCGAGCGCGACGTCCGGGACAGCAGCGATCGCAAGGCCGGGTTCGTCCCCGGTCTCGGTGACGACGGCGATGCGCCACGGGCCGGTCCCGGTCCATACGCGAACACGCCGCCGCGCCTCAGCGCCGGCCGCGGGCCGGTACGTCAGGTCCGTGTCGTCGGTGAGCGTCCACGTGCCGGTTTCAATGTCGCTGAGGCGCGGCGCGAGCGCGGCCGCGGCGCTACTCGCCATCGGCGGCCTCGTCGTGTTCGGTGATCGCCGCAGACGCGCTGAGCAGGCCCGGGAGTTCTTTCGCTAGGACGGCCTTGTCGAGTCGGCGCCATGTCGGTGCACCGCGACCGTCGACGACGACTTCGTCGAAATGCTCCGGGTCGCTGGGGCCGTAGTCCGTGTAGTGCTCGATGATCTGGCAGTCGGCGCCCCAGTGCATGGCTACAGTGTCGGCGACTTCTTCGGCGGCGTTCGTGATCGACGTGCCTTCGTCCTCGGGCCGCTCGGTGACGACGCATCGGCGTTCACCGGTGTCGGGGTGCTCCCACACGCGGACGCGTCTCGTAACGGGCAGGCCGTTCGCGGGAATGTACAAGAGGGTGGCGTCGTCAATGAGGTGAAACGGCATCAGGTCAGTTCCTTCTGGTGTGCAGTCCTCGGCCCGCGGCGCTGGTGCGCTGCCGCTTGTTTCGCGGTCGGCCGTCCGTGCCGGTGGTCGTCGATCCATTCGAGGCCGTCACGGTCGAGGACGCGCTCGGCGCGAGTGACGGCAACGTACGCGAGCATGGCTTCAGCAGCGTCGATCGGTTTCGGTTTGCCGTTCTCGTCAAGTGGCGGCGGCCGGAAGTCGTCACCGATTTTGACGCGAGGCCACTGGCGGCCTTTCGACTTGTGGGCCGTGGACACGGTCAGTTGCGCGCGAGATTCGGGAACGAGATGATCGGCGGTCGTAATGATCGCTTCCGCGCCGTGCTTGTCGATGAGTTTCACGAGGACACCCAAGTCGGAGTCGTCTTCCTCGTCGACGTACTGGCGGAGCGCGTCCCAGGTCGGGAACGCCACCAGTTCAGGGTGCGTGGTGCCCCGGCCGTCTTGCAAGTCGATCGCGGCGCGCGCGAGCGCGGCAATGTCGGTCGCGCCGCCGACGAGCGCAACGCGCGTGCCGGCGTCGATCGCGGCCATGACTTCGAGGACCGCGGCCGCGTTCGTCCGGCACAAGATCGCGTCAGGTTCCTCGAGGGCGGCTACGGTGGACGGGCCGCCGCGGCCGGTAAGGCGAAGGTCCGTGTCCATGACCGGCAAGCCGAGCCAGATGTTCGCTTCGCGGGCAATGTCGGGCCCGAACCGCCACGACTCGGTCAGGGCAAGCCGGCGCGCTCCGGTAATGCGACGGAACAGGTTCGACGTGCCACGCCACCCGTAGAGGGTCTGCAGACGGTCGCCTACGGCCACAAGCTGAGTGTCTTGGGCGACGACGACGTGTTCAAGGACGGGGTTCGTGTCCTGGCATTCGTCAACGATCACGAAGTCGGCGGCGAGGACGGGCTCGGTCAAGGCCCAGATTTTCAGGTAGTGGTCATGCGCGACGGGGACTTTCACGCCTTCCGGGTGAGCGATGTCTTTCCACATCGCTTGCGCGTACGGGAGGACATGCGCCGCGAGCGCCCGCCAGTCGACGGGGCCGAGCCCTTTCACCCACGGGACGTTCTCGGTCACCAGTTCCGTGTGAGCCGACTGGCAGAACCGCGTCACGGTCGACTTCGCCATGCTCGCAATCGTGTTCGGGTGCATGACGCGGTCCTTGTCGAAACTGAACCCTTCAATGCCGAACGCGGCAACAGCTTCCCGCGCCGGGAACGGCCGGACTCGACCTTTCGGGAGCTTCGAGCCGTGTGTGGGAGCAACGGCCCGGTGCGCGAGCGAGTGCGCGGTGCGAACCTTGCAGGACTTCGGGAAGGTCTTCTCCGCGTCTTCCTGCGCGGCTTTGTTGAACACGATGTAGAGACCGCGGCCGCGCCGGGCTTCAGCCGCGAGCCGCATCGTTGTGGTCTTGCCCGTTCCCGCGAGCGCTTCAACGACCGTGTTCTCACCGGAGGCAACAGCATCAACGATGGCCGTCTGCTCGGGGGTCGCGGTGAACCCGGTAAAAGCGTCCTTGCTGAACAGCGCGTCCTGTTCCATGCCCAGCGGGTGTCCTTTCAACGAAGGTGGTCAGACTAGCGAGGCAGCGGGTCGGCGAGACCCTTCAATCCGGTGTGGAGGTCGGCGAAGCTGTCACCGCTCCACATCCAGCACCAGTCGATGTCCTCGGCCGTGAAGTAGGCGGCCAGGAGGCGAACGAACTCGGCATGACGCGCTTGGCGGTCGCCGATCCCGGAAGTCGCGATGTTGATTTCGGCCCAGCAGGCAGGCAGCTCAGTGCCTTCACCCTCGTCGTAGCGCGCCCACTTGCCGCCTGCGGCGTACTGCAGGTCCAAGCTGGCCGCGAGGCCTTGCGCGTCGGTCACGTACCGCCAGTAGCCGGGACTGGTCTCCTGGTGCCGGTAGGTGACCGCGTCCCGGTCCGTGCCGCTGACGGTACCGATCGCCGTGACGGCCGCGGCCCATAGTGCGGCGGGGTCAGCGGGAGAGAGCGTGAAAATCTGCGTGTCGAACGTCAACGTTGCTCCTGGGGTGGAAGGCATCTGACCTGGGAAAGCCTGAAGCGCAGAACAAGACTTTGAGGTTCTATAGTACCTCATTTTCATGATTTTTGAGTATGTCATGTAGGCTCGCGACGTGCCGACTTACACCGTCTCCGACGCCGCCGCGCAGCTACCAACGCTGCTGCACCGCATCGAGAACGAGAACCTGCTCGTCAACATCTGCGTGCGCGACGCTGAGAACATCGTCGCGTTTCTCGTATCCGCTCGCGACTTCGGCGGTCTCGACGTCACGCCGACCGTGTCGGTATCGGAGGCACGGAAGACGTTCAACGCCATGGTCCGGACCGCGCACGAGCGCGACGACGTCACTGCAGTCATCACGCGCCACCGGAAACCCATCGCTGTCCTTTCGGGTGTGCACCACCCCGACGTAACGATCGACGAAAGGGCGGCTTTCCCCGCCGCGGTGTCCGAACCGGTCCGCGACCGCAGCCCTGTGTCATTGCCAGTGCGCGCCAGCGCCACAGCGCGCCGCACCCTCACCGTCCCTGAGATGACCGCAGCCATCCAGGCACGGTTTCCTTCCGGCAACCGCGAATGGGGCCGCGTCGACCACACTCGCGCACGCGAGCTCATGTACCGGATCTTCGGGCCCGTGTGCCTGCTGGGCAACCACACGACGTACCGGCCGGTCATCGAATGCGCGCACCTCACCGACTGGCCGGCCACGATCGCGGCCTTCTGCGCTGACGACTGGAATCGGCACATGGTCGAACAGGTCGCCTGCTACGAGGATCCACCGCCAAGCACCGTTCGGTACCTCTACGAAGCGCTCGGAGAGCGGTTCAACGAGATCTGGAACGTCGTCCCGCTGTGCAAACAGCATCACGCCCGCTACGACGGCCGTGGCCGCGGCTCCCGAATCACCACACCAGTGCTCGTCGAACGGCGTGACGAAGTGCTCCTGCTACCACCAGTCGCGTTGAACGTCATGCGCGAGCTCGAAGCGGCCTGCTACGGGCGCCGCACCGTCGACGCCGACAAGCGGCCGATCGTTGAACGGAACGTGGCCGACCCGGACATGTACACACTGAAGGCTTGGGCGGCGCGTGCATGGCAGCACGGCGCCTACGGGGACGTCGACCCGGTCGTGTGCATCGGCTCGTGGGCCATGGACCTGTCAGACGGACGCATGGAGTCTCGAGGCCGGTATGAGGAAACGCCCAAGTTCTGGTGGACTGGCTGGCGGTAGCCCATTCCAGACGCGACGCGCCGAAGGCGTCTCAATCTCTTGCGCCGCAACCGGGACGCAGGCGATCCTGAACTCCCATTCCCATCGTGAAGGAGTTCTCCCGTGACCGCAACCCCCGCTGACAACCACCTGCGACTCGCCGAGCGCTACACAACCGAAGCCGAAGGCTGGCTTGCTACGTCACCATCCGAGTGGCCAGCCAGCGACGACGACATGCCCGTCGAAGAGCGCCTGGCCCGCATGCGCGGCGCGATCGACATCGCCCGCCTGCACGTGGACCTCGCTCGTGAATGCCGCGCCGCCGGTGCCACGTATTCGGCGCCGACGGAGAGCCGAGCAGTCGATAGCTCCCGCTGGCAGGATGTCTAGCGGGGCGGTCGCCCACTTCGGGCGCCTGCGCGCGGCCCGGTGCCTTGAACTGCGGCACTGACTCCAGCACAATGAGTCCACAAGGTGTCACACGGACGGAAGGCCTCTCATGGAGCACTGCTGCGAACGCGGGAAACAGTCAGGCATCTCGTTCACCGAGAAACCGGTCCGGGTGTGCCGCCGTCATTACACGCCTGACCAGGCCGCGCTCGTTGAAGACCTCGAAGCTCGTGGTGCCCGCATCGGAATGCAACATGACGACGACCGCGGCGTCATGTCCTGGCCTGCCAGCGCGCACTTCTACGTGCCTTCCCGCATCGCGTTGCTCGAGTGGGCGGAATCCCATGGTCTCAAGCGCGCCAGCACCTACCCGAAACTGCACTGTGTCTGCTGGCCGACGTCGAAGCGTCTGACGAGGTGCGAGTGCGGGCACAACGGCACTCAGTTCTACCTGTCAGACTCGACGTGGGATCACATGAGCATGTGGACAACACGGAACGGCAGTCGCGCCGTCGTGGTCTTCCAGCCGTACCAGGTCACCCCGAAAGGTCAAGCGGTCCTGGACGAGTGGCATGCCCGCGATGACGTTCACGTCGAGGTCCGCGAGGACTCCTGGTATGGGCACGGCACCAAGTTCGTCGGCATTTGGAACGCGGAGTTCGCGCCCGCGGCTGTTGCAGGCTGATTCCGGGCGGTCGGCTTAGCTCCGGTCGGGAACTTCTCCGTCGAGCAGGCCCGGCAGCGCCCGGCCGAGCCGGTCGGGGTCCAGTGGCGTCCAATGCGATTGACCGGGCCCGAGGATGAGCACCCACGAGAACCGGGGGCCGCGGACACCCCGAACGCCCGGCCGGTGCTCAATCACAGCCGCTTCCACACCGAAGGCGTCACGCACCGCGTCGACGACCGCCTCAGGTGCGATCCCCAACCCGATCCCCGGGTCGACGTCATGCTCGGAGACGACCGCGAGCATCCACCCGTCATACCGCCACACGCGCGTCCGGCGCTGCGAACGACCGAACTCGGTCGTGAACGTGAGCATGCCGTCGCTGACGGGGTCCCAGACGCTCTCGAAAATGTCATGGTTCGACAGGGACCTGTCGGAGCCTTCCTTACCGCCAACGGGCATTCCCGCCTCCTTCGTCGTTCAAGCGAAAGCGCCGGTTCTAGTCCGCAAGGTATTGCAGCGCTTCGAGACTCGTGCGAGTCTCCCGGCGCGGGTCTGACAGCGACCGCCACGCCCATCCGATGCCGTGGTCGTCAAGCCAGCCGGTGACATCGACGACGAACCGGGCGCTGAGGTGGCCTTCAGAAACGTACGTGGGCAGCAGAGCGACACGTGCCCAGAACGGCCCGAAAGGCTCCATCTCGCCGTCGTCGATGCGGTATTTGCCTTTGCCGTCGCTCATCGGTTCGCCGCCTCGGTGTTCCAGCGCCAGCGTCACTGCCCCGGCTGGCAGCTCGAGCCGTGCCGTCATTCGTCCAGTCTCTTCGCCGATGTCGAGCGGTTCAGGCGCGTTCACAGCGGCGGCTGCGGCTCGGAACAGTTCGTCGACGTTGACGGGCGCGAGTGCGTCGACACAGATTTCCCAAGGGCTGTACATAGTCCTGTTTCCCTAACGGTGGATGAAGGAGAAGAACTCGGCCGCTGCGGGCCAGGGAACGATCCGGTCAGGCCGGTTCGCGGAGTCGGTCATGCTCGGAGGTCTCCAGGATGGCTCCCAGACGTGGGGTATCGCTCGTTGTCGATGAACGCGGCAAGCTCACGGGCAAGGCCCTGCGGCGATGCGCCAGTGAACGAGTGGGCCGCACCGGTCTTGTACACGGTCACGGCCGCCCAGGTCGGGAGATCCGAGTCGATCTGCGCCACCTGGTCGTCAATTGCGAGTTCCTGTACGGCAAGTGTGTACCCAGCGGTTCGAAACGCGGCCGCGAGCGCATGCCGCGTGTCAGCAGGGAACCTTGCAGCGTCCGGCCAGAGGACAACGTTCGGCGTCGGAGCGAGCATCAAATCCGCCTTGCTGCTGGTGTCTCGCGCACGTCTCACTCCAGGTCAGTCGGGATGTCAGGAGGTCTTCATTCTATCGTTTGGCGCGACTGCCTGGTTTAGCGCAAAGGGAGCGCAGGACCTCCAGAATGTGATCGGTGATCGCTATTCGGCGGCCTGCAGCGGCGCGTGCAAGACCGAGTCGGCGTTCCGTGCCTCATCGAGTTGCGCTGGCGTGATGCGCGCGGCCTTGCAGGCTTCAGCGAGCGTGCCGCCCGCGACGAGGACTTGCATGATCCGGTCGGCCACATCAGGGTTCGCCCGAAGGAACGCCGCCGTTCCCGCGTCGACCACTGTGACAGTGTCCGGGTCGGCAAGTGCAGTGAGGGTCACGGTCGCTCGTGACGCCGCAGCGGTTCGCGCTTCCTCCATGCGGGCACGGAACCGTAGGCTCTGCTGGGCGAGCTTGTGCACCTGCGCGGGGTAGTGGCCGACCGCGATTGCTGCTTTCTGCACCGACAGGCCCACGCGCAGCAGGTTGATGATCCGGTCCTGGACGTCGGCGTTGAGGATCGGTGTGCGTCGGTACCTGCCTTCCGCACGGGCGGCGTCCAGCCGGGATTTGAACGCGGTGTCACGCTGGGCGGACTTGTAGACAGTCGAGTAGTCGGTGCCGGCGGCCGCGGCGGCGTCTTTGATGGTGGTGCCGGAGCGCAGGTGTTCGAAAAGGATGGCTACGACGTCAGCTGGGAGTGTCGTCGCGGGTGGCCGTTGCCGTTCAGGCCCGGTCGTCGGTTTGGCAGGGGGAACGGTGCGGGTAAGGACTGTGCCCTTTGTCGTGCCGGGTCGACGCCGGGCGCGGCGGCGGGCGTCGACGAACGTGACGCGGCGGGGGGATCGCATGCGCAGCCTTTCTCGAGAGGAGTCGAAGCAACCTCAACGCCATTTGCGTGGCGTCACGGTCACCGTACGGCGCTGCCAACCGTAGGGCTTGCCAAGCGCGACCGCAACCAGCGTCGAACGTGAAATCGACCTCCATTGTCGTCAACCATCGTCCACATTGGTTGATAAACGCGACTGTTTTTGCTGCCCAACATAGTTGGTGATGAACTTTTTGGCGTTCTCGCGTCTGCCACGATAGTGTTCTCTCGCTGGCCGGAAGTGTGCCCACAACTCAATATCGCGCAAGGGAGAAGCCCGTGAACCCTGGCCTTCCCGCAGCGAAACGAGACGCCATCCTCGCCGACTTGCGTGAGCGGGCGTTCTCCAGGAACGAAATCGCGAAACGGCACGGCGTCGCCCCCACGACCGTTTCGAACATTGCCCGCCGCGCCGGCATCACCCTCCTCACGGCCGCTGAAGCGGCCGTGCCCGGGTCCGCACGCGGCCGTGCCGCGAACGTCGCTTTGGACACCGCCACGGAAGTCCTCACGAAGCTGCGCTCCCGCATTGACGAGCTTGAAGCCCGCGACCTCATCCGGTTGTACGCGACCACGGTCGACCGGTACCTGTCGCTCGTCGGCGGCGACGGCCCCGGACTTGAACACGCCACGTCCCTCCTCGAGGGCCTGGCGGCACAACTCAATAGCTCCGCCCCTACTGATCTTGCTGCTCAGCCCGAAACAGCTCACATCGATTCGTGACGCCACCGCCCGCATCAACGTGTGGGACGGCGCCGTTCGAAGTGGGAAGACGATCGCGAGCCTGCTCGCGTTCCTCCTCGCGGTCGCCGCCGCGCCCGAACAGGGCCTGATCGTCATCAGCGGCAAGACCCTGCAGGCGATCGAGCGGAACGTGCTCACGCCTCTGCAGGATGTCACCCTGTTCGGGCCTGCCGCGCTCACGGTCAAGCACACGACCGGTGCCGGAACGGCGAAGATCCTCGGCCGGACGGTGCATCTCGTCGGCGCGAACGATGCGAGAGCGGAAGAGAAAATCCGCGGCATGACGGCGTACTTGGCGTACGTCGACGAAGCGACTCTCGTCCCGGAAGCGTTCTTCCGGCAGCTCCTCGCCAGGTTGAGCGTCCCCGGTGCACGCCTGTTGGCGACCACGAACCCGGACGGGCCGAAACACTGGCTGAAAACCGGGTTCCTTGACCGGGCCGGTGAACTGTCGCTCGCCCGGTTCCAGTTCCGCCTGGCCGACAACCCGTCCCTCCCGTCCGATTACGTTGCCGCACTCAAAGCCGAATACACCGGCTTGTGGCGCAAACGCTTCATCGACGGTGCGTGGGTCGTCGCCTCCGGCGCGATCTTCGACGCGTGGAACCCCGACGTGCACGTCACGACGGAACTGCCGGCTATCACCGAATGGGTCAGCATCGGCGTCGACTACGGCACGAAGAACGACTTCGCCGCGGTCGCGCTCGGCCTCGGCGCTGACCAGCGCCTCCACATCGCCTCCGAGTGGCGGTGGGCGTCGAAAGACGAACAGCGGCAGCTCACGGACGCTGAGTACTCGCGTCGGCTCCGGTCGTGGATGGCCGCCGGGAAGTTCGGCGACCCGTGGGTGATCGTGGACCCGTCCGCGGCGTCGTTCATCACGCAGTTGAACGAAGACCTCCTCACGCCCGTCCGTGCTGACAACGCGGTCGCTGACGGCATCCGAACGTTCGCTTCCCTGATCGCGACCGACCGGCTGCGTGTGCACGTCTCCTGTGACGCGCTCATTGACGAGCTCGCGTCGTACTCGTGGGATCCGAAGCAAATGCAGTTGGGGATCGAGACACCGTTGAAGGTTGACGATCACGGTGTTGACGCCGCGCGGTACGCCGTGTTCACGACCCGGGGCGTGTGGAACGGCAGGCTTCGCGAACCGGCCGAGCCTGAACCGCCAGGGAAGCCCGAACTCGTGAACGTCTGAGGTCACACAAGCCCGCGCCTCTGTTCACTACCGAAGCCGTCGATTCCCGTGTCGAACGCGGGCCACGTCGACCCGACTTCGGGCTCACCGTGGCGCCGCTCGAGAACGGTCTGGCGCAACGCCATCGCGTCTACGGGGTACGACACGGCCGGTATCGGCCCGTCCGGGCCGCGGCCGCACACGGTCACGTGGAACCGCCTCGGCGCTACCGGGTCGGCGAAGTATCGGCCTGCGGCCGCCAGCGGGAAGACACGCGGGGCACCGGGCGGCACCATGCCGACTGGTAGCCGGTGCACGATCTCGTACGCGCCTGGCCGCACCCGGACGATCGGCGGGTCGAAGTAGACCGCGACGCGCATGGCCACGGTCGGCCCCGAGTTCGTGACAACGACCGCAAGCCGGTCGGCGATCGCGCGAACGTCAGCGTGCACGTACGGCTGCCGCCGGTCACGTTCCGCGAGCACCGCCGCGTCCCGCTCCCGGGCGGCAAGCACCGCCATTCGCGCCGTGAACCATACGGACGCGACAGCAGCAAGAGCGGCAACGAGACTCGCAGCAGCCGCGAGGGCATTCCAGTTCACGAAGCCAGTTCACCAACAACGAGCACCCGGGCAGCGGCACGCCGCTCCGGATGTTCCTCACAGCGTTGAAGGATCCCGTGGCCGCGATCAACCTCCACTGCGGTGACGCGCTTGACGTACTCCCCCAGCTGACAGCCGGCAGTGTGGACTGCATCGTCACGTCCCCTCCGTACGCGCAGCAGCGCCGAGACTCCTACGGCGGCGTCGACGAAGCCGAGTACCCGGCGTGGCTGGCCGACCGGCTCGACGCCGCCCGGACCGCGTTGACACCGCGCGCTTCCGTAGCGCTTGTGATCCGCCCGCACATTCGCAACGGGCAGCTCTCCGACTATGTCCTGCGGACGCGTTTGGAACTGCGTGCACGCGGCTGGGCGGAAATTGACGAGTGGATCTGGGACAAAGGCTCCGGCATGCCGACCGCGCCGAACGACCGGCCCAGACGGTCATGGGAACACATTCTCTGGTTCGCTCCCGGCACCACCCGCCCGTGGTGCGACCCGCGCGGGAACGGCAGGCCGCAAACGCAGCCGTTCAAAATGCAGGGCCGCTTGTTCCGCAACGGGTACGGCGGCCACAAGCTGCGTGCGAAACCGTACGTTCCGCATCCGATCTCACGCGGCATCGACATTGCCCGCTTCCGCCTGGGCCAGAACATCACTGGTGACGACGTAGCGCATCCCGCGCCGTTCCCTCCTGCGCTCGCCGGATGGATCCTCCGCTATATCTGCCCGCCCGATGGCCGCGTTCTCGACCCGTTCGCCGGTTCGGGCTCCACCGGCGTTGCCGCACTCATTGAAGACCGGGCTTTCACGGGCGTCGACATCCACCCCGAGTACGTCGACCTCATGCGCCGCCGGTTGACGCCGCCACCTCCGGCCGGAACTGCACGCGTCCGCTGACGACCTGCCACACAACTGCATATGGAGACCTTCGCTCATGCCGCTGCCTACCGCCGATCAACCGTGGCCGCCGAAAGCGCTCGAACCTGTCCGCGTCAAACACGCCGAATGGGGCGCCTGGTGGTCCGGTGACGCTGAGGCCCTGGCCTCGATCTACGGCGGTCAGGCTTCCACGACCCTGAACAACCACCCGGCGCAGTACCGCGGCGGCGTCCAGGGGACCCTCGCGCGCATGTGGTGGGGCCAGCCTCTCCCCGTGGGCGAGCAGCGAACGAAACTGCACGTGCCGCTCGCCGCCGACATCGCCGCGAAGTCAGCGGAGCTCCTGTTCGCGAAACCGCCGACGCTCACCGTCACCGGAAACCCCGAAGCGACCGCGTGGCTTGCCGACCGGATGGCGGGCGGCCTCGCGGCCACGCTCATGGAAGCCGGCGAAGCAAAGTCGGCGCTCGGCGGCGTGTTCCTGCGGATCTGCTGGGACCGGAACGTTGCCGGTGAAGCGTGGCTGGACACGGTCGACGCCGACCGGGCCTTTCCTGAATGGCGATGGGGACGCCTTGCGGCCGTCACCGTCCCCACCGTCCTCGAGCACGACGGTTCGACCGTCATCCGGCATTTGGAACGGTACGAGCCGGGCGTCATCCTCCACGGCCTGTACAAAGGCACCGCTACTCGCCTGGGCCGGCAGCTGCCGCTCACCGCGCACCCCGTCACTGCGGGCCTCGCGACCGGTTCGGAACGTGAAGCGGCCGTGGCGACCGGGACGACCGGTCTCGCGATCGCGTACCTGCCGAACGTCCGCCCGGCTCCGCTGTGGCGGCACGTGCCGACCGCGGCCGGGCTCGGCCGCGCTGACATTGCCGGTTCGGAACCGCTCCTGGACGCGTTCGACGAAACGTGGTCGTCGTGGATGCGGGACTTGCGGCTGGGCAAAGCCCGCCTCATGGTCCCCCACGACTATCTGCGTCCCGGCGCGCCCGGTGAAGGCGCCACGTGGCACGCCGACCAGGAAGTGTTCACGCCGCTGCGGATGCTGCCGTCCTCGGATGGCGGCCCGCAGATCACCGCGACGCAGTTCGCGATCCGCGTTGAGGAGCACTCGCGGACCGCTCGTGAACTCATGCATCAGATCCTTCGCAAAGCCGGGTATTCGCCTGCGTCGTTCGGGCACGAATCGGAAGGGCCCGCGGCCGTGACGGCGACGGAGTTCCGCGCCCGCCAGTCCGCGTCGCTCGCCACGCGCGCGAAGATGACCCGGTATGTCGCGCCGCCGCTCGCGCAGATCACGCAAGCGCTCATGGACGTCACGCGCGCCGTGTTCGGTGCGGACGCCGCCCCCGAGCCCGGCCCGGTCCTCGTCGACTTTGCTGACGCGGTCCCGAACTCCGCACTGGAGGACGCGCAGACGCTCCAGGCGCTCAACATTGCCGAAGCAACGTCAGTGCGCACCCGCGTGGCCCTCCTCCACCCGGACTGGACCGCTGAGCAAGTCGACGCGGAAGCTGCCGCGGTCGCCGCTGAGCGCGGCCTTGGCCCGATCGGTGACCCGGGCAGTTTCACCGGGGCCTGATGCCGGTCTCCCGTCTCACTGGGGAACCGTTCGCGGCCCCGGTCGCGGCGCACCTGGTGCCGTTCACTGACTCGGTCCTCGCCGCCGCTACCGGAGCGTTGCGCGACGGCACGGCCATGGGCCGTTCCGGGATGCTGCGTGCCTACCAGGACGGCGCCCGGCACCTGGAAGGCTTGCACCTGTCGTGCCTGCGCGCTCTCGTTGGCGCGTGGGCAGCCGGTGCTGCAGCGGCCGGGCGCGACCTTCCCGGTGCCGCAACCGGGTTGGACGCTGACGACGTGACGGCCCTGCGGGCGTTCGCGGACGGCTCCAGCCACCAGTCGTTCCTCCAGTTGCAACGCCAAGTGCCGCAGCTCGCGGCGGTACGCACTGCGGCCAGCGACCTGTCGCACGCGCTGCAGGATGCGGCCGAGTCGTCTCGCGCGGGCACTGAACACGCCATGCACGCAGTGAACGAAGCGGCGAACGCCAGCCCGGAGCCGGAGGCCGCTCGCGGCCGCGCCTGGGACCAGTTTCTCGCCAAAGGCGTGCGAACGGCCGCTGACGACCACGGCCGCACGTGGGAACTGACCGAGTACGCCGACATGGCCGCACGAACCGCTAGCGGCACGACCGCTGTCGACGCGTACTTGCACGTCCTCACCGGCAGCGGGGTCGCTTCAGTGACCGTGTCCGTATCAGCGGAGCACTGCCCCGTCTGCGCGCCTTGGGAAGGGCGCACGCTCGCGCTCACCCCGGAAGGAGCCGACCAGACCGCACCGGGCAGCTCGACGGCCACGCTCGCCGAGGCGCGCACGGCTGGCCTGCTCCACCCGAACTGCCGGCATCGACTGCGTGCCTCCACTGCGGCCGCACCAACTCCAGATGAGCCTGAGCCAGCGGCCGCCTCCGAAGTCCGCAAAGCCGAACGGCGCGTGCGGCGTCTCGAACGGCAAGCCGCGTACGCGATCGAAACGTCCACGGGCCGCCGTGCGGCGGCTGCTGCCGCCAAGGCGCTGACCGAACTGGAGGCGTTGCGTCCCACTGCGCCAGCGACAAGTCTCGACGCTGACCTGGACGGCATGGCCGACCAGTCACCGCCGGAAGGCCCGAACGGCTGGGTGGTCTCCGCCGCCGACCTCGTCCGGCCGTGGAACCCCAGCGACCGACGCGAAGCCCTTCACGAGCTCCTGGAAGACGAACCGTTGGACGTGCCCGGGTTCGGGCCCGTGACCGTCGACCTGCAGGACGTGACCATCTCGGATACACACATCTCCTTCAAAGGCGACCTGCGCGGCCCCGGTTACGTCGTCGGCTCGTTCGACCACAGCATCACCCGCGACGGCGACACAGTCGAAGCCCGGCATGACGAACTCGTCATCTTCGACGGTTACCGAGGGAACGGGATCGGGTCGGCATTCCACGGCCGCCTGCTCGACTGGTACGAAGACTCCGACGTCAACGCGTTCACCCTCACTGCCGGGTACACCGTCGGCGGGTACGCGTGGGCTCGCGCCGGATTCGGTTTCGTGAACGAAGACGACGCCGAACGCATCCTGGAACGACTCGACAACCACGTCCGCCAACTCGACGTACTAGCGGAGCCGCTGCGGGCCGCGCACGACGACGGCCAGCTAACCGACCGTGAAACCGCCGGCCTGGCCTGGATGGAAGCGCAAATCACTGCGGGCCAAGCGGTCCGGGACCGTGCCAGCAGCGCCGCTTTCGGAACGCCTGCGTACCCGACGCCAGCTGACATCGCGAACGCGGGACGCACGCACCCGCTCCCGGACGGGTTCACCGACATCGGGCTTGAGCACCACATCGGGAAAGCAACCCTGCTCGGCTCAAGCTGGGACGGCATCAAATATCTGGCGCCGCAACGCAACTCCGGGAACGCCGTACCTGCCGCGGCACCGACAACCGCGCCGCCTCGCCCCAGCGAACTCCCGGCCGGCCCCGGCAACTGGCCGGTATCGGCCGCCGACCTCACCCGTCCCTTCCCCGACGACGCCCGCCGCGAAGCCGTCCAGGCCCTCTTCGAGAACGAACCGTGGCTCGTGCCTGGACTCGGTGAACTCACGTGCGACCTCAAGACCGTGATCGTCAACCGGACCGGCGTCGAAGCGAACGGCAACCTTCGCCTCAATGGCACCATCGTCGCCCGGTTCGACCGTTCGATCTACGTCGAAGACGGCATGCTCCAAGCAGCCCACAGCAGTCTCACCGTCGACAATGACTTCCGCGGGCAAGGAATCGCCGCGGCGTTCAACAACCGGCTGTTCGGCTGGTACCGGGAATCAAACGTCGACGCCGTCACCGTCTCCACAGCCGACATCGGCGGGTACGCATGGGCGAGAGCCGGGTTCAGGTTCCTCACCGAAGACGACGCGCACCATGTCATCGGCCGCGTGAACGAGAACCGGCGCGCGTTCAACCAATACGCGGCAGACCTGCGACGCACGTCCAGGGAACGGCCGTTGACGGAAGCGGAAGCAGCTGGGCTGGCGTGGATGGAGGCGCAGCTCGACGCCGCCGACCCGATCTTGGACCGCGCGGAAACGCACGAGTTCGGCACCCCAGGGTTCCCCACCCCGAACGAGTTCGCGTCCATCGGCCGGAGCATTCCGGCACCAGTCGGCCTCACTGGCGAGATCTACTCCCAGCATCTGGGGAAGCACGCCATGATCGGCGCTGGCTGGGACGGCATCATGTTCCTCAACCGGACACCCACCTCCCGTACTGATTCGGATGCGGACCCTGGCGCGGAAGGCAGCGCGGACGAGGCCACGCCGGAGCCTGACGCCAGCAGTGACGACAGCCCGGCCGCGGACAGGATCACGGTCCCGATCGGGCAGTTGCTCACCAGCCCAGGCGAACAACCGCAAGTGGCAGCGGTTCAAGGGTTCGCGCAGCAGGCGGCTCGCGAGTACGCGGCCGTGCACCCCGATGCGCCGTACCGGCTCACCGACGCCGCAGTTACGCCTGAAACCGGCGCAACCACGTTCTCGTACAACGTGGTCGACACGGCAGGGAACTGGGCAGGGTTTGCCGAATACACGGCGCGCGGCGACGACACGGACCCGATCCTTGAGCTGACGAACACAGCGGTCTCCGGGCCCGTTCGTGAATTTGCTGAAGCGTTCGCGCTCCAGTGGCAGGTTGACGCGGACGCCACACCTGGACTTGACGTCCACCCGTCCGCAGTGCTTGCCGGCGGCGTCGACCCGGCCGCCTCGCCGTTCCTGCGACGGGTTCGCCAAGCGGTCGCTGACGCGACCGACGCGTTCCAGTACGACAGTGACGCGAACCCTGACGGGTACACGCTCAGACGCGTCGGGCTTGACGTCGCCGGAACCAGCACCAGCATCGAGTTCGACGTCATTGATGAAGATGACGATTTGCTTGGCACGATCATCGTCCGCGTAGGCGCTGACGGGGCCGCGCTCACCGACTCGTATCCGGCGGCTTCCTTCCCGGCGTTCGCTGACGACCTCGAAAGTCTCGGGGAAGCGTTCGTCGGAGCATGGAACCGGTCGCCAGTCCCAGATGCTGCGCCTTCCGCGAACGCGTCGGGCCCACACGCGTTGCCCGGTCTCGGCAACGAGCAGTTCCCTATCCTCGCGAGCGACTTGTTCGCATCGGACCTGCCGCTTCCGGCTGTGCGCGAAGCAGTCGCGGACGTGTTCGAGTTCGGTGATTGGGACGGGTTCGGCGTTGAGGTCGCCAGTGTCAACCAGGCCGGGGACTCGTGGACGATTCGCGGTGACTTCATCGTTGACGGCGTCAACGCGGGGCCGTTCACCCGGACGATCGTTCGCGGTGACGACGGCATCGACGTCCACCACACGTACTTGCACCTGGGGCCCGAGTTTCAAGGCCGCGGCATTGCGAAAGCGTTCAACGGTCGTCTCTTCGACTGGTACCGGGCCTCACGCGTCCGCCGCGTCGAAGTGTATGCGTCGCTCGACGTGGGCGGATACGCGTGGGCTCGCGCAGGATTCACCTGGGCGGAAGAAGCCGACGCGAACGACATGTGGCGCCAACTCGCCGCAGCCGCCCGCCGGTACCAGGACTTGGCGGCAGCGAAACGCGAGCAAGCCACCGCGTACGCCGCCGACCCGGTAGCGGCCGAGTATTTGAGGGCGGAAGCTCACGCGTTCGAGCAGCAGGCACAGGCGGCGTTCGCGTTCCTGGAACGCGTTGACGCCGCCGCCTGGGGCAGCCCGGACTACCCGAGCCCGAAGGACCTCTCCGAGGTGGGCATGCCACCTGGAAGGTCGCGTGAAGCACAGTGGATCGGGAAAGAAGTCCTGCTCAGCCTGCCTTGGAACGGAGTACAATGGATTGATGGAACCTGAAACCCCTAGGGCGAAACAGCGTTCGGCACGGCCCGAACCTGAAACTATCGCGATGATGGCCGAGCAGCAAGCCGCGCAGGCCGCTTGGCTTGCGAAGTACCGCGACCAGTACCCGCCCGACCCGGACGCACTCGACGAAGACGGCGAACCGCTCGACCTGCTCGCCCCGCCTGAGATCGTGGCCGAGCTCGAAACTGCACTGGCTCGCATTCGCGAACGGCACACCGCCGCTTACAACGAACGCGTCGGGAACCAGTAACTCCCGTCCCTGAACGCTGAAGCCGGGTCCGAACCCTACTGCCGGACCCGGCTTTCGCTTACCCCTACAACTGCATAGAGGACACCGGCGTGCGCGACAGGTCATGGGAAGGCTCGCATGCCTGTCGGCCGTAGCAGCGTCACCGGCACTGCCGGACCGCTCGCGGCCGCGGTCACCGACGCAACCGAGCCGCTGATGCGTCTTGCCGGTCGCCTCCTGGGCGCTGGCATGTTCGACGACGCCCCCGATCAAGCGTGGCTGCAACTTGAACAAGCGTCCCGCAGGGCACGCCAGCACCTTCGCGAAGCGCTGCGCCAGGCCGTACCTGCGGTCGCGACCGCGTACATGACCGGCGCGGACGCGCTCCTGGCCGAACTGGTGAACGCCGGAGCGGAAACGACGGCGAACGAGCTCGGCGCGCCGCTCAGCCCATTGCAGCAGTACACGACCGGTGGGCCGCTCACGTTCGACCAGGCCGCGTCGGACCTTCCCACAGTGAACGCCGCAGTTCGGGAAGCCGCGGCTGACCTCATGGTCGACCTGGACGGCGCTTTCACGGCCGCGACTGCGCGCCTCGACCGGGCCATCCGGGAAGCGTCGAATCAGGCCGGGTTCACCGGTCTGGCACGCGAGACGCTGCGGAACGCGGCATGGAACCGGTTCTTGGACCGGGGCCTGACCATCCCTGACAATCAGGGCCGGAACCTGCAATTGGGCTCGTGGGCAGAGGCACTGTGCGAGACGCGTCTGACGCAGACGGCAACGGACGCGTACCTCGAGTTCGCGGGCCAGGCCGGCATCGAATGCGTCGTCGTGTCCGTCTCTCTCGAGCGGTGCACGATCTGCCGCCCGTGGGAAGGCCGACTGCTCGCGACAGGCGACGACGCCCTGACCGCATACACACGTGCAGGCGGTCGGCCCGTCCCGAAAGGCACGCTCGCTACGGCTGTCGCTGCGGGCCTGTTCCACCCGTACTGCCGTCACGAAGTGTCCGCGTGGATGCCCGGCGTGACCGCACTGCCGGACCGCGGCCCGGACAACCCCGGCGGATATGCAGCGGCGCAGCGTGAACGCGAGATCGAACGCGCTATCGAGAAGTGGGAACGGAAAGCGGACCTGGCGTTGACGCGCCTGGACCGGCTCTCGGCGTCCCGTCGCGTGAACGAATGGCGGGCGAAGCTCACCGAGCATCGCGCGGTCGCATCCGGGTTCCTTGCCGCTGCTCAACCGGCCGAGGCGCCTGACCTTGCTGCGGGATTGGCCGCGATCTTCCAGTCGCCGTCCACACGCGGCGCCGACACTGATCGTGACGCTGACTTTGAGCCGGGTACGGATGCTGTGCCGTCCCTTGGGGTGCCGCCTGCAGCCATGCTCGCCGGCGGTGACCCACCGGAGGACGTCCGGACGCTCCGCAGGCTCCGGCAGGCCGCTTCCGATGCCGCTGACGCGTTCACGAGCAACCCGAACTTGAACCCGGACGACTACCTCCTGCGCATGACTGCCGTCAAAGCGCAGCCGTCCCGGACTGCCGTCACGTACCAGGTGCTTGACGAGAACGACGACCCGTTCGGCGCGATCACCGTGTTCGTCACCGACGGCGGCGACGGGCCCGAAGTGACCCTGTCGGCCGCTGACGCCTACCAGGACTACCCGACGTTCGCTGACGACGTGCGAAGCCTCGCTACCGATTTCGTGGACGCCTGGAACGCCTCAAGCGCTGCTTCGCCTGACGAACGAGTTTCAACCTTGGGCGTCGACCCGGCTGGAGTCCTGTTCGAAGGGACCAGCCGTGACGCGCGCGCCGTGAACTATGCCCGTTCGGTCGGTGAACAAGCCGCAGAAGCGTACGCGGACCAGTTCGGCGACTACGTCGAGTTCGACGACTTGACCGTTGTCGGGACCACCACGTACGTCGACTTTCTGCACTTTCCCGACCCGGGCGACGCCGAACCTGCCGGACGGTTCCGGATCGGCGTCACCGGCACGAGCGACCAGGCCGAGACTGTCGAGGTCACGTACGCGCGTGCCGTCAACGTCGGCGGGGACGACCGTATCGATGACATTGCGGCCCAGTTCGCTGACGCTTGGCAGCGTGAAGTTCCTGCCGGGGCCATCGGCGGGCGCGGCTATCCGGTGCTCGCTTCCGACATGTTCGGCGGGAGTCTCGACGCGGTCCGCGACGGCATGTACGCGCTGCTCGAAGAGCATGACTATGACGGTTTCACGGTCGAAGTCGCATCGGCGGTCCGGACCGGGAAACGTTGGAAGGTCAAAGGTGACCTGCTCGTCGACGGTGTCTCGGTCGGCAGTTTCGAACGCTCCCTGGAAGCGGACGGGGACCGGATCACCGTCCATCATGACTTCCTCAGCATTGAGCCGGAGTATCACGGCAGTGGCATCGCCACGTCGTTCAACCGGCACTTGACCGACTGGTATCGGGCTTCCGGTGTCGAGTCGATCCGTGTGTACGCGGCTTTGGAAGCAGGCGGGTACGCGTGGGCGCGAGCAGAGTTCGAATGGGCGTGGGAAAGCGAAGCAACGAAGATGTTCGCGGCGCTCACTCAGACCGCGACCGCGTACCGGTCCATGGCCGCTGCTCGCCGCCGGCAGGCAGCCCACCGGGACACGCCTCCAGCAAGCGCAGCGGACCTACTCGCTCGCGCTGACGAACTCGAAGCGCAAGCGCAGGCAGCGTTCGCGTTCCTTGAACGAGTCGACCAGACCCCGTGGGGCGACCCGAACTATCCACAGCCGTACGACGTTTCCGAAATCGGTAGACCAGCGAACGCGACACGTGACCAGCATTGGATCGGGAAGGAAACCCTGATCGCGACGTCTTGGCACGGTGTAAAATGGATCAATGACTGACCGATCCCCAACGGCTGGAACCGAACCTGCCCAGCGCCCGTCGCCGGAGCGCATCGCGATGCTGCGTGACATGGACGCAGCGACGCGGGCGTGGCTCGACAAGTACGCGGGCACGTACCCGGCCGACCCTGACAGTGTCGCGGACGGTGAACCGCACGACCTGATCGTGCCCGAGACAGTCCGCGCTGAACTGGACGAAGCGCTCGCCGCGATCCGCACAAAGTACAGCAACGAGTACCAGGCGCGTACCAACGGCGAGTGACACTGCCGCCGAACGCCATCAACTGAACACACGCTTTCGTAAGGCCAGGCCCGTTCACGGTCCTGGCCTTACGTCTACCTCGAGAACAGGAGAGCACCGTTGAGCGACCCCACTCCGCCCGCGCCCGGCCCCGCTACCCCGCCCACCTCGGCGCTGTCGGCCGCTGACGCGCTCGCGAAAGCCGAATCGGCTCTGCGCGCCCGCGATGTTGAACTGGCCGTGTACAAGAACGCCGGGAATGCCGGTCTCGACGCGGCGGCCCTGCTCGACTCGCGGTCGTTCATGGACCGCGTGAACGGCCTCGACCACGCCACCGAGTCGTACCAGAGCGACCTGGCCGCGCTCATCGGCGAAGCGGCCACCGACCCCCGGTTCACCACCGGCCAGGCCGCGCAGGTCCCGGTCCAGTCCGGGCCTGACGTGACCGGCACGGCCGAACCGGCGAAACGCGCCGACCAGATGAGCGTCGACGAGCTCCGCGAAGCTCGCGCCGCCCGCCGCAAGCTGTAACGCCGCGACCCGGATTCAATCCAACCTGAATACGACCACACCGTATTCAAGGAAAGCCCGTTTTCCTTGAACGTGCACTGCTTCACAACTCAATAAGGACAACTACATATGCCTAACACCCTGCTCACTGCGCAGACCATCGCCCGTCAGGCGCTCGCGAACCTGTACGAGACCGCGGTCGCCGCGCAGCTCGTCCACCGCGACTTCGAGAACGACTTCGCTTCCGGCACCGGCGCGACCGTCCGCGTCCGCAAGCCCGCCGTGTTCCAGGCGAACGAGTTCGACCGCGAGAACGGCGTCCAGATGCAGGACGCGAACGAGGGTTTCGTCGACGTGACCCTCGACCACCTCGCCGACGTCAGCTTCGCGGTCACCGCGGAGGAAATGTCGCTCGAAATCACCGACTTCGACGCCCAGTTCCTCACCCCGGCAATGGAAGCGATCATTCAGAAGGTCGACCGCGACATCATCGCCGCGCTGAACACTTCCGTGACCGCGACCGTCGGCGGCGTCGCCGCGAACGTCGAAGGTGAGGACTACAACGGCTACAACGGCGTCTTCCCCGCCTCCGACTCGCGCGTCCTCGTGCAGGCTGCCGCGGCCCTCGACGGCGCGAAGGTCCCGTTCACCGACCGGCGTGTCATCGCCGGCCGGAACATCAAGGCCGCGTGGGCGGCCGAGCGCACCTGGCGTTCCGCTGACCGCGCCGGTTCGACTGAAGGCCTGCGTGAAGCGTCCATCGGCCGCGCCAGCGGTTTCGACACGTTCATGTCGCAGAACGAGACTCCGGACCAGGCGCTCGCGTTCCACCGCACCGCCGCCGCTCTGGTCTGCCGCCCGCTGGACCTGCCGCGCGGCGCGCAGAACGCCGCCGTGGAGAACTACAACGGGCTGTCCATTCGTGTCGTCTACGGCTACGACATGGACCGCAAGGAAGACAGGATCTCCATCGACTGCCTGTACGGCGTCAAGGTCCTCGACGCGGCCCGCGCGGTCAAGATCGTTCCGGCCGCCTGATGACGGTCGTCTGGGCTACCCCGGCGGACTACCTGGCGTGGGCAGAGCTCGACTCTGCCCCGCCGGGGCTCGGCCGGGCGCTGACCGCAGCGGGCAGCGCCGTCCGCTCGGCGACCGTCACCGCCCGGTATGACACTGGCGCAGACGGGCAGCCGCTCGACCCGGACGTGACCGAGGCCCTGCAGGAAGCCGTGTGCGCACACGCGGCGTACCTGCTCGACCTGGGCGACACGACCGGCGCCGCCACGGGCACCGAAGTCGCTGTCGGGTCCGTGCGCGTCAAACGCGGCGACACGACCGCGCTCGCTGCCGAAGCGCTGCGGATCCTGCACGATGCGGGCCTGGCCGGCAGCCAGCCGCACGTCATCGGATAGGCGGCCGCGCATGCTGTTCCCTTCAGCGCTCGGCCGCCACCAAGTGACCGTCCACCCGTATCTGGGTTCCGGTGGGACCGGGCCCGTGTTCGGTCCGGCTGTCGCCGTCCGCGGGTTCGTTGACCGCGGCAACCGGCTCGTCAAACGCGCCGACGGTTCCGAAATCACGGTGACGGCCACGGTAATCCTCCCGGTGGAAGCCATCGACGGCCTCCGGGTCGCTTCCCGGATCACGTTCCCTGACGGCACGACCGGGACCGTGCAAACGGTTCTCAGGCGTGACACGGGCGGCCTCGCGGACGGCCTGAACCATTGGGAAATCGGGTGCACCTGATGGCATCCCGAGTGCGAAAGACGTGGAACGGCCGCGCGGTCGCGAAGCTTGTGCACGCGAAAGCGGGCGAAGGCAACACGGCCGCTGCGGACGTTCTCCTGGACGGCGCGCTCGACCGTGTTCCCCGCGACACGAACGAGCTCGCCGAGACCGGCACCGTCTCGGCCGAGAACGGCGGCCGCGCCGCTGCCGTCGCGTTCGGCACTGACTATGCCGCGGTCCAGCATGAAGACCTCACGCTCGAGCATCCCGGCGGTGGCGAAGCGAAGTTCCTCGAGAACGCCGCGCACGCCGAACAGGGCCCGATGCTGCGGGCGGCCGCGGAACCGCTGCGCCGAATGCTCGGCGGCTAACACCCACTCCCCCAACCTTGGAGGTCCCTTGTTCCCTGCCCTCATCACCGGTCTCGCCGACGACCTCGCGGCCACCACCGCCTGCGTGTGGCGGCCTCACGGCGTCTACCAGGACAGCGAAATCGGCATTGCCGCCGGTGACCTCCCGGCCGAACCGGACCGGGCGGTCGCGCTGCGCGTGTACGGGTTCGTCTCGGACGGGCAGGGGGACGAGACGGTCCGCGTCCAGGTGCGTGTCCGCGGCCTCCCGCACGACCTCGCCTCGTGCGAGGAAGTTGCTGACGAAATCCGGGACCGGCTGTCGTTCCTGGAGCGCGTCACCATCGGCGGCTACGCCGTCTCCGGCGTCATCCACGAATCGGGGCCGCTGCCGCTCGGCACGGACGAGAACTGGCGGTACCACGTGACCGACAACTACCAAGTCCTCCTCGTTCGCCCCACACCCGCAACCGCAGACCGCTAACAGGCCCAGTTCGCCCCGAACTTGCACTGCGACAACCGCATACACAACTGAATAAAGGAACGACGCATGTCTGAAGTGACCGCGCTCGCGCGCCGCTACGCCATCGAAGTCAACACCGGCACTGCCGAAACCCCCACGTGGTCGCGTCTGCTCGGCGTCCGCGAGTTCTCCCCCACGATCGAGCCGACGCACGAGGACGACTCCCTGTACGAGCACGACGGCTGGGTCGGCAACGTCCGCACCGGCCTCGCCTGGTCGGCTGAAGTCGTCATCTCGCACCGCGTCGACGCCGCCACGGGCGCTTACAACTCGGTACACCGTCACCTGCGGAACTCCGCGATGGCGTTCGGGGCGGGTTCGCTCGTCCCGATCCGCTACTTCGACCGGAACGGCGCCGTTGACGACGCTTGGGAAGGCGAAGCGCTCGTCACGTGGGAGCCCGAAGGCGGGGAGCACACCAACCCCGACCGGGTGACCGTGACCCTCACCGGTAACGGCCCGCTCGTGGCCATCACGAACCCGACTGCGCCGGTGACGCCGTAATGAGCGAGTTCAAGGACTTCGCTGAACTTGACCGCGGCTCGGACCTGAAGCTCCCGATCGCCGGGACTGTGTACACGATCGCTTCCCCGCCTGCCGGGGTCGGTCTGCGAGTCCAGGCGTTCATGCAGGAGCTCATGGCCGCCCAGTCGAAAGCGCTGAAGGACTCCGGCGAGATCGAGTTCGACAAGGAGGTCCTGGACGACGCCGCTGAACTCGACCTGTACCGCGACGTGCTCGGGCCTGCCCTCGAAGCGATGGAAGACGACGGTGTCTCGATCGAAGCCGTGAAGCACGCCGCGCTGACGGCGATCGTGTGGATCGCGTTCGACCGGGATGCAGCGCAGCGGGTGTGGGAGGGAAAAGCGGTAGCGGCGCCCGTCTCGAACCTGAAGGCAGGGGCGAGTTCGACGCCGCGACCGGGCTCTGGGAGTACTACGAAGGCCCCGAACCGGAAGCGGCGGCCGCGCCGGCCCGCGGCGTCGGGCGCTCCGTCTCCTGGTCCGACCTCCTCCGCCACTGGGCACTGATCGAAGCGGACCTCGCCGACTGTTACGGCATCGACTTGGAAGCGGACCCGTCCGTGCTCGCGACGAGGTCGTGGCGGTGGCTGCGGGTCCGCATCACGGGCCTGCTCGCTGCGGAAGGGTCACGAATCAACGCGATCCTCACCGCCGAGCACGACGCTGCGAAGAAGTCCCGGTCGACGTTCCGGACCCCAGCGGAAGCCGGGGCGGCCCGCCCGCCCCGGCCCCCCTCCCCCACAACTGCATAGAAGGTGAATCCGTATGGCGTTGAAGACCGGTGACCTGTTCATCGATCTCGACATGGACGTGCGCCGCTTCAACAAAGGCATGGCGTCCGCCGGGAAAGACCTCGACGTCCTGGACCGGAAAGCGACCGCGTTCGCCAAGTCTGGCTCCCAGCTCGGTATCGCCCTCATCGCGTCCGGTTCGGTCGCGCTCGCTTCAGCGCTCCTGCCTGCAACGGGCGCGCTCGTCGCGCTCCCGGCGGTCGCGGGTGTCGCCGCGGCCGGGCTCGTGTCCCTGTCGCTGGCCGTCGACGGCGTCGGTGAAGCCATGGGCGCAGCCGTCTCCGGCGACATTGACGCGTTCAACGCCGCGATTGAGGAACTGTCCCCGGCGGCGCAGTCGACCGCTCGCGCGGTCGGCGGCGCGTTCTTCAACTTGCAGGAAACCGCACAGGAAGCGTTCTTCGGGCCGGTGTCGCACGGCGCGGACCAGTTCGCGTCCCAGCTGGGCGGGCCCGTCCGGACCGGGATCGCTTCCGTAGCCGGGGAGCTTGGGCAGTTGACCGCGTACGCTATGGCGCTCGTCAACGAGTCCGAGTCCGTCCGGGGTGTCACCGCCCTGTTCGAAGGGACTGCGCAGGCGATCGATAACGCCGAACGCGGCTTCGGGACGTGGCTCAAGGGCCTCGGTGACCTCATCGGCGTGTTCATCCCCAGCATCGACGACGCTGGTGACGCTGTCGGTGACGGCTTGGCCCGGTGGGGCCAGTGGATGAGCGACATCGCAGCGTCCGGGCAGGCGCTCTCGTGGTTCCACACCGCACGCGAAGTCATGGGGACCCTGTGGTCGATCGCGTCAAACCTCACGTCCGCCCTGTACGGGATCTTCACGGCCGCTGACGGTTCCGGTCTGCTGTCCACGATCGAGTCACTGACCGCGGAATTCGCCGCTTGGGTGCACAGCGCCGAAGGGCAGCAGCAGATCGTCGCGATCATGTCCGTCCTCGGCGACATCGCCGGGCACCTGATGACGATCCTTCCGCTGATCGCCTCGACCTTCGCCGGGATCGTCGCCGCGATCGACGCGCTGCCGGGCCCGGTCCAGAACGCGATCACGTTCCTGGGTGCGCTCGCGGTCGCGATGCAGTTCCTTGCCGGTCTGGCCGCGGTGAAAGCCGTCCTCGTGATGGTCAAGTGGGCGATGACGTTCGCTTCGATCATCGCCGGAGCGACAGCGGCCGCGGGCCGTGTCATGTTCGCCGCTGGGCAGTTCGCGCTCGCTGGTTTGCGCATGGCGGCGATGGCGACGACGACTGCAGCGCGGGTTGTCGCGGGCTGGGTCCTCATGGGCGCGCAGGCGCTTCTGCAGGGCGCGCGTATGGACGCCGGGTGGGTGCTCGCGATGGGCCCGGTCGGGTGGGTGATCGCAGCCGTCGTGGGCCTGGCGGCGTTGATCTTCGCGAACTGGGACTCCATCGTGAACTTCACAAAAGCCGCATTTGAGAAAGTTTCATCGTGGCTGCAGGTGCCGTTCCAGTGGGTCAAGCAAAACTGGCCGCTCCTGCTCGCGATCCTGACCGGACCGATCGGCCTAGCCGTCCTCGCCATCGCGAAGCACAAGGACTCGATCCTGAACTTCTTCCGCGACCTGCCGAGCAACATCAAGTCCAAACTGTCCAGTTTGAGCTCGTTCCTGCTGTCGCCGTTCAAGTCGGCGTTCAACGCCGTATCGAATTTGTGGAACGCGAGCCTCGGTTCGATCCGCTGGGAAGTGCCCTCATGGGTGCCCGGCCTCGGCGGCAACTCGCTCGGCTTCCCACAGATGCCGTACCTCGCCAAAGGCGGCACGATCACCCGCTCGGGTCTGGCCATGGTCGGCGAGCGGGGCCCTGAAGTGCTCCACCTGCCTAAGGGCGCGTCCGTGAACCCGCTCGACCGCCTGGGCGGCAGCGGCCAGCAGCAGGTCAACAACCAGATCGACGTCACCGTCCGCCTCGGCGACCGCGAAATTCGCGACATCGTCGGCGTCGAAATCTCAGAACGGAACCGGGCCGTACGCCGCCGTGCCCTCGCAGGAGCCACCGGATGACCATGAACCTCACCGCTACGTTCGACCAGGCCACTGCGGCGGTCACCGTGACCGCGACGGGCCTGATCGACCACGGCACCGGCCACGTCCGCCTCGAACGCCGCCCCAATGGAGCGACGACGTGGAGCACCGTCCGGGGGGCTACAGCGCTCGCCGTGCCCGCGACCGGGTCGCTCACCGTCACCGACTACGAGTACACGCCAGGCGTCGCCAACGAATACCGCGTCACCGCGGCCCTCTGGTACGACCAGGTCACGCCGTCAACAGACCAGACCTGGGGCACCCCATGGCAGGTCCCCGCCGGCGTCACCGCAGTCACCGTGGAATGCACCGGCCCCGGCGGGTCCGCCGCGACCGGCATCGTCGCTTCCGGCGGTGCCGGCGGCGGCGCGTGGGCGTCGTCCACGATTCCCGTCACTCCCGGCGAAACGCTCAAGCTCCGTGTCGGCCGAGCCGGTGCTGCCGGTACCCCCGGCGTCGGAACGGCGTTCATTCGCGGCGAGGAGCAGATCGTGCTCGCAGCCGCAGGCGGATCCGTCACCGACCCGGGCAATCCCGGCTCTGGCGGTTCGGCGAACTTTCCGCAGTCGATCGGCAACCGGACCGAATGGGGCTGGCCCGGCGGCCTTCGCGAATCGGCGACCGGCGCGGGCGGCGGCGGTGCCGCGCCCGGCACGACCGCCGGGCACGGCGGTCCGGGCGCTTCCGGTACGGCCGGGACCGGTGGGCCAGGCGGCCGCGCCGCGTGGCCGATGGTGTCCACCTTGCGTTCGAGCAGCAGCACCACGACATCGCACGTCGCCAACGGCGTGACGTCGACCGGGCCGGGCCTGCTCGTCACCGCGTGGACCACGTGGGAACGCAACGGCGCCTACACGCTCCCCGCGTCGATGACAGCAGTCACGAACCAAGCCGGAACGTGGGCCACCCACGCCGTCGCGACCGAGACCCGCACGGCCGCAGGATCAACCGGGTCGCGGACCGCAACCGCTGCGGTCACCGACCGGTACACGTCCGCCACCGTGTTCGTTCACGGCACTGGCGTGCAAGTGGCCGCGTCCGGGCGCACCCTGGCGACTTCCGCTGCGGCCACGGTCACGCTCGCGACGGTGCCCGCTGAGGCGTGGCTGATCGCAGTCACCGCTCACGACAACGGCAACTCGGCCGCGTTCGACACCGCGCCCTCCGGCGGGCCCTGGTACCGGCTCACCGCGACCGGTGTCAGTACGACCACGTCCCGCACCGCCGTGTGGGCTCGGCAGGTCACGGCCGCCGGGCCGCAAACGGTCACCGTTGCTCCTGGTGCCGCTACGGACAACTTCCTGACGGTCATGGCCGTCACCGGCGTGCACGCGCTCGGCGGAATCCAGGGCGGCATCGGTGGTGCCACTGGCGCGTCCGGGCAGCACGGCCCGGTGCCCGGCGCGGGCGGCGGCGGTCAAGGCGCTGGCGGCACTGCCGGTCTCGGCGGTCACGGCCGTATTCACCTCCGGACGTGGGACGTCGAAACCGGACCGGTCACGACCGAAACGCCCGCGCCGACCGTGAACCGGGTGTGGCTCAAATGGCCGCAGTACCCGTCGCTGAACCGGACCGTGCGTGTCGCTGACGTGTCCGAAACGGTCAGGGCCGCAAGGAAAGGCGTGTTCGAAGTTGCGGGCCGGTCCGTGCCCGTCGTCGTCGCTGACGTGCACGCGTCCAAGACGTTCACGGTCACGTTCCGACTCGACACGTTCGCTGAAACGGAAGCGCTTGAGACCGTGCTTGCGCACGCCGGGACCGTCCTCCTTGAAACGCCTGCGGGCAGCAACCTTCCCTCGGGCTGGGTTGAACCGCTGGAGATCCGCCACGCCGGACGCGGCCCCGCCGAGCAGTCCCGGCTTCTGCAAGTGCAGTGCCGGATCGCCGCCGCACCCGACCCGTCCATCGCCGCAGCCGAACCGACGTGGGCGGCCATCAACCACCAGCACGGCACATGGGCTGCCGCTGGCGCACTCACATGGCCGCAGCTGGCCGCCGCCACAGTCACTGAACCGTCGAACCTGGTGGTCCCCTAAATGGTTGTCCCCGACGCACTGTTCGAGAACGCGACCGGCGGCTCCCACCGGGCCCGCATTGAAGCGCGGATCATCACCGCATACCAGACCGGACCGGACCCGGACGGCACTCCAACGGTCGTCTCCGGCGGCGACGTCACCTACGACGCCGGCGCTGACATTTTCGCGACAGCAGAACTGACCACGGAAGGCGCATGGCCGCGGTGGGCCCATTCGCCGCTCGCCCCATACGGCAACGAGGTCTTCCTCCGCCGCGGCGTCGACCTCGGCGGCCCGCAAGGAACCATCTGGGCTGAACTCGGATACTTCAGGATCGTCGAACCGACCGGTGAAGGCGACGGGATCATCCGGCTCGGCCTGGAAGACCGCATGGCGGGCCTCATCGACGCCCGGTTCCTCACCCCCCGGGTCCTCAAACGCGGCCGCACAGTCGGCAACGTCGTCCGCGACCTCGTCGAAGAGGTCTACCCGCTCGCCGAAGTCACCTTCGACGACGCCGCCGAGTTCGGGACGCTCAAACGCGACATCATCGTTGAAAGGGACCGGTACCAGTTCCTCGCCGACCTTGCCGAATCGCTCGGCAAAGTCATGTTCTGGGACGGGTACGGCATCCTCCAGTTCCGCACCCCCGCGGCCGCTTCCGTGCCGCGCTGGCGAATCGGTGCTGGAGCGAACGGTGTCCTCATTCGCGCGGAGCAGCGCGTGTCCCGCCGCGACGTGTACAACGCCGTCGTCGCCCGCGGTGAAGGCGCCGGTGAAGAAGCAGCGGCGCTCGGTATCGCCATTGACGACAACCCCGACTCGCCAACGTATTTCACCGGCCGGTTCGGTCAAGTGCCCCGGTTCTACTCGAGTCCGTTGCTCGCCGACGACGCCGGAGCGCGCGCGGCCGCCGCCACGATGCTCGCCAACCAGCTCGGCGTCCCCCACAACGCGAACTTGACCGCGGTCTGCAACCCCGCGGTGCGGCCGTGGGACCCCGTACAGGTGACCACGAAAGACGGCGACCGGGAACGGCACATCCTCAAAACCGTGACTGTGCCTTTGTCCGTTGAAGACGCCCTCACTGCGACCACAACCGAGCAGACACACGTCACCGTCCGCACGTACACGCCCTGACCGGCTCACTCACAACTGCATACGAATGGGACTGCACCAGATGACTGACGCCGCAAGCGACCTCGCTGGCCTCATCGCCCCGCACTGGTCCGCTGAAGCCGGGCCCCGCCCCGGCATTGCCGCTTCGGCGGGCCTTGAACTCGGGCAGGGCACCGTCGAAACGTGGGATCCGCTCACGCCCGGCGGGACCGTCGTCCGCTACCGGGGCGTGGAACTAATCGACCCGCCCGTGTTCTCGTCAACGGACATGCTCGTCATCCGCCCCGGGGACCAAGTCGCCATCATGTCGTCCACGCCCGGCGGCGGCTCCGGTGCCTATTTTGTACTCGGACGGATCACAATCCCGGGCACGGCCGCTGTCGCACAGTCGCTCGACTTTCTCGAATCGGACCTGGCGAAGGCACTGTCGGCGCGGATCTTCGCCGAGCGGATCCGCACGGCCGTCGCCGAAGATGTCGCCACGCGAAATTCGACCACGTACGGCGACCCCACGTCCGGGAGCGCCGGGCCCGCCGTCACCGAAGTGGAGATTTCCGAATCGGGGAAAGCCGTCGTGTTCATGTGCGGCCTGATGCAGGCCGCCACCGGTTCGAGCTTCAACACGACACAGACCGGGCACATGAGCGTCGAAGTCACCGGCGCTACGTCGATCGCCGCTTCCGATCCGAACTCGGCGTACCTCAACGCCACGTCCGTCGACGCGACCGCGCAGCAAGCGAGCCAGAACGTCGTGACCGCAACCGTGACCCGGGCTGTCCTGTTCGACTCGCTCAACCCTGGCTTGCACACGTTCACGGCGAAGTACCGCCGCGGGCCCGCTCAGGACATCGTGTACATCTACAACCGGAGTCTGGTGGTGTTCGCGCTCTAATGCGGTACACGAGGAACCGCGGCTACCCGGTCGAACAGCGAGACGCTGACGAAGCCGGGTCGTCCCTCCACGGCGGCGCGAACGGTACAGCGCCGATCCTCCCTGAAGCGGTCGACATGGACGTGCAACGCCTTGCCGACCGGACCAGCGAGCACGACTCCCGCTTCGACAGCCACACCAGCAGACTCACTGCTTTGGAAGCATTCCAGGGGACACTGCCGAACCTGGCGTTGCAGACCGGGAAACTCGCCGTGTCGTTCAGCAACGTGTCCACATACACGCGCGTGATCACGTTCCCGCGAGCGTTCACGATCGCCCCGAACGTATTCTGCAGTCTCGAATCCGGGGCAGGCACCACGGCCCGGTGGGGTGTCCGCCCGTTCAACATCACCACAACCGGGTTCACGCTGTTCTGCTACCCGAACGATGCCGGAAGCGCGCAAACCTGGTCCAACATTCCCGTGTCGTGGCTGGCCATCACCCTCGGATGACCGCCCTGACTACGTTCCGTCAAGGACTCTCATGCGTCTGACTCGCCACCGCCAGTACCCCATTGAGGAACGCCACGTTGACGAAGCGGGAGCGTCACTGCACGGCGGCGCTGACGGCACCGCCAAACGCCTCCCTGAAGCGCTTGACACGGACGTCGCCGCCCTGTTCGCGCTCGCGACCGAACACGCGGGCCTGCTCTCGTCAATCACAGCGTTCATCGACCAGTTCCCGAACTTGAAAATCCAAACCGGCCGGTCGAGCCTGTCGTTCGCGACCACTGACGCGCACTCGCACCCCGTCACGTTCCAAGCCGCGTTCGCGAACGCGCCCATCGTCCTCCCGAACATCGACGCTGCCCCTGCCGCGTCGGCCCGCTGGGATGCCCGCGCGATCAACACGAGCACGACCGGGTTCACGTTCTTCGTCTACTCGAACGCGTCCGGTGCCGCAACCGCCTGGACCAACGTCGGCTTTTCCTGGCTCGCACTCTCCCTCACCGGCTGAACCCTTCTGACTCCCAAGGACGCACATGCGCTTGACTCGCCACCGCCAGTACCCCGTCGAGCAGCGTCTCGTAGACGAAGCCGGGTCCAGCCTCCACGGCGGCCAGACTGGGACCGCACCGGTCCTTCCCGACCTCGTCGACGCGGACATGCACTCGGTCTTCGACCGGCTCGGCGGTCACGACACCCGCTTGGCAGCGCATGACACCAGGCTCAACGCCCTTGAGTCGCGTATCGCTCAACAGCCGATTCAGGGGATCACCGCCGCTTCCGGCTGGGCCGTCAGCGAAGCGGCGTACTGGCGGTGGGGACCGATCGTGTCCATTGCGGTCTCCATGTCGCGCACCGGCGCGACACTGACTGCGGACTCGGCCGGAAACATCGCCGACACGGCCATATTCACCCTCCCGGCCGCGTTCCACCCGCCAGCGCAATGGTTCGGGTCGTTCACGGCGTCGCTGACCGGCGGCACGTACGTCATCTCAACGTCCGGGCTCGTCACGATGATGACCGCGCACACGAACTCGCAGATCACGAACGCGCACACCCTCCGCGTGTTCACGACCTACTTCACCGCCATGTAAGACACCACCCGCAACACCCACAACTGCATATGGAGACCCATCGTGACGTACGAGCCTTCGAAGCTGTCCGCGCTTCAGGACTACCTGCACGCGAAAACTGGCTTGCCATACGCCGCGCTCGGCGTCGTCGGCGACAAGAACCACCGCGGCGGCTACCACTGCGGCTGGGACCGGCGCCGCAAGGACGGCGACGGCGACCTCGCGGACTACTCGTGGCAGGACTCGTCCCGAGACTCGAGCCGCAAAACTGACGCGGCGTCGGCGATCGACATCGGTTCGTTCGACGAGCTCCGCAAGTTCTCCCTGTGGCTGGTTGAGCAGTGCCGCAACGGCACCGCGGACACGCAGGACATTCGCGAAGTCATTTACACGCCGGACGGCTACAAGGTCAAACGGTGGGACCGGCTGCACCAGTCGGACACGGGCGACTCGTCGCACCGGTACCACACGCACGTGTCGTTCCACCGGGACGCTGAACAGCGCGACAAGCTCGCGGTGTTCCGCCGGTACTTCGAAGGCGGGAAGGCCCCCGCGAAGCCGTCGCCGCCGACCGGGTCGAAGCCCGCTCCCGGCCCGAAGGTCAAATTCCCGCTGCCTTCGAGCGCTTACTACTTCGGTCCGAAGTCCGGCGGGAAACACTCCGTGTCCGGCCACTACGGCCGACAGTTCAACGGCAAGGACGACACCGAGTGGCTGCAGGTGTGGGCCGGTCAGCTTGCCAAGCGCGGCTGGTCTGTCGGCAAAGGCCGCACCTACCTCGGCCGGTACGGGAACGACGGCAAGTACGGGCCCGAGTACGAACGGCTGATCAAGGCGTTCCAGGCCGATCAGGGCCTGCGCCAGGACGGCTTCATCGGGCCGGTGACGTGGCGTGCCGCGTTCGAAAACCCGGTCACGTAAGGACGAGCCTGTGCGCGACCTTGCCTTGACCATATCCGCGATCCTTGCCGCTGCTACCGCGATCGGCCTCGCCGTCCGCTGGGCCCGCAAGCGGCTCAAGGGCTTCGAGACGTTCTTGGAGGACTGGAACGGGCAGGGAGGCCGACCCGGCGTGCCTGCCCGTCTTGGTGTACTCGCCCGCCTGGAACGACTCGACGCTCAAGTGCACCCCAACCACGGCTCCAGCCTCCGCGACGTCGCCGACCGGATCGAACATCAGCTCACTGACCACATCAATGACCCTGCCGCACATCAGCAGTCCGGCCCAGGCGCGACCTAACGCCTGCTTCCGCTTGGGCCAGATTTCCACGTAAGGCCGATAGCCCGCCGCTACCAGGCGGGGCTCCGCTGCAGCCATGACAGATCGAGCGGCCGTTGTCGCCTCCGCCTCGCTTGCGTACAGCCCCGCCTGCAGCGGTCCCGATATCGGATGCGCGACGTGCCGCATGAACCAGCGGCCGTCGTCGAGCGCCCCGACAGTCACTTCCGACGCGCCCAGCCGACCGAAGTACCCCAGAGGCCGTGACCTCCAGTGGAGCTCACTACCGGGTACGGCATGGTCGCGAATGGCCGCGAGTACTACCTCCAACACACGTTCGAAAATACTGGAGACAGTTCATGCCCCATCCAGCTCTCGGCCGCATCGTGCACTACCGCGGCCGTGAAGGCCTCAAGACGGTCCGCGCCGCCGTCATCACCGCGACCATCGACACACTCGACCCCCGCGGTGTTGCTGCGGGCACCGTCGACGGGCTCGACTCCCCGCAGCATGTTCACCTTCACGTGTTCACGCCCGGCCACACCGGCTTCCCCGAGCAGAACGTCCCGTACAGTCCCGGCCGCGGCGGCACCCCCGAACCGGGCTGCTGGGCGTGGCCGGACTTCACGCGAGGCCCAGCCCTGTGACCCACCGTTCCACCGACCCGCCCCCGCAACTGGGCAACATCGTTCACTACCGCGAACCAGGCGGCAGGGAACTCGTCCGCGCGGCGATCGTCACCGCAACTGCGGACACCGCCGACCCGGCCGGCGCGCCACGCGGCGCCGTTCCCGCGTTGTCCGGCAGGGAGCACGTACACCTGCGGGTCCTCACACCGGAAGGGGACGACTACGTCGTTCTCGATGTCGCCCACCGGGACTTCCACCTCGGCCCGACGCCCGGCTGCTGGGGCTGGCCCGAACGCACCAGGCGAAGGCACCGCTGATGCGCCGCACGATCTGGACCGCGGTCTTCCTCGGCCTCACCGCGATCGTTCTCGGGCTTGAAATCTGGGCGTCCGCCGACTCCAACCCCGACACGGTCCCGTGGACCGACTACATCACCGCGCACCTGCCCGGCGAGGTCACAGCGGCTGCGATCGGTGCCCTGTCGGCCTGGCTTGCCGTCCACTTTTTCCGCCGCTACCGCCGCCCGAACCCACCACCTGACCAGGAGTAGTCCTTGCTGTCCAACGCCCTCATCGCCCTTATCCGCACCCACGTCCCTCTCGGCGTCGGTGTCGCCCTCACATGGGCCGCAACTGAATACGGCATCGTCCTTGACGAGCACACGTCCACGTCCCTCGCCATCGGCGTTACCGGTGCCGTGGCCGCCGTCTACTACACGGCCGCCCTCGCTCTCGAAGCGAAGTGGCCGGTCCTCGGTGTCCTCCTCGGCGCGACTGGTGCACCTGCGTACGGCGACCAGGCGCTCACCGCGTCCAAGCCCGTCTACGACGAGCACGGCCGCGTCGTTGAGGTGCAGACCGTCACCCGGTGGCCCCGCCCGTAACTGGAACGTCCCTGCCGCGCCGCGCTTCATGCGCGGCGCGGCCTTTCTGTACATCCTGGACGGCCAACAGTCCTCACACCAACGGGTGAACGTCCATGAGCGACAGAATGGGCGCATGCCAGACTCCACTAATGAAAACGGACACCCGCACGGTAGCCCCCGACAGTCTGGAACGGCAGGCCGACCTCACGACGATTCGAGCCTTCCCCTGGACGAAAGTCGGCACGATCACTGCGATCGTCGGTACCACCTGGCCGATGCTGCGGGACCTCTGGCCGGCAATCGCCGGTTTCCTCGACGCTGCCGCTCGCGCGTACGGCTGGTATTGCGACCTTGTCCGCGAGTGGGTCCTTGAACTGTCGGTGGGCACGTCCTTGATGCTGATCGGCGTCGTCGCGGCACTGTACGCCGTCGCCATGTTCGTGAACAGCGGCAACGACATTCACTTTCGGGAAACGCTCATGTACGGCGCTGCGCTCGTGACCGTCGCACTGGTCGTATTGACCGGATCGTGGCCGCCGTCCGCTGCGGCCGCGATCATCTGTTGCTGGCTGGCACCCTTCGCACTGTACACACGTCGTCGCTTTACCGCTCCGCACCAGTCTGCCAACGATCGTCAGTCGCGACCCTGACCGAGTGCTCATTCCCTCGCATTTGTGCGGGGACACCTGTTCGCGCGGAAGCGCAAGCCTCATTGAGGGTTGACAGGTGGTGGGCGGCAGCTTTAGCTGGGGCCATGACCGACGCATCGTTCACTGTCCTCCAGGACGCCACCACGGCGCTTGAACGCGACTGGCCCAACGCCGAGTCTCTCCCCGCGCTGTCCACCTACATGAAGTCAGATGTCCGGTGGGACCGCTCGACGGGAACGCTCATCATCCTCAACGACATGTCCAACGAACGGAACCAGGCACCTGACCGGGACCCGGACATCTATCTGACTGCGCTGCCCGGCAAAGAATGGATGACCGAATCAGACTTCACTGACCTGCTGCCTGACCGAGCTGAACAGTGGGGCACGGACCCCGAAGAGATCGCGACCCTGCGTGCAGCCCTCAGCGAACTCGCTGACGTCCATGCGGCTTCCCTGCATACGACTATCGGCGACACGAACTCGAAGCGCGCCGTCGCGTTCGACCTGTGCCGGCGCGAGTACGACTTGCGGGCGCAGCTGGCCGTAACGCGGATGCTGCGGTCCCAAGTGCTGCGAGAGATGGTCGCCGAAGGTCCGGTGCGAGCCGACGTGGATGTCGTCGAGCTGGTCCGCCAGTACCCCGTTGAAAGCTTCGAAGAGCTGGCGACGCTGATCGGGGAACATCGTCGCCTCATGGGCGAGGTCAACTAACCCCAGGCACGTGAAAGCCGGTGGGCCACACGCGACATGCGTGTGGCCCACCGGCTTTCGTGCGTTCGGGGTCTTACTCGACAGGGGGTCGCAATGGCGTCAGCGGCTTCAGCGACCGCAACTCCCCCGGCTGGTGGTCGGCGACCGGAGGGTAGGGAATCTCGGCCGGGAGCGGCCCGGGTCGGGCGGCGAGTTCGTTCAACGCATCTCGGACGAGTTTGGCGGACCGCTTCCGGTGCTGGGGCAGCTTGTCACCGAGGACCTTCTTGAGCAGACTGCGGTTGCGCTGCTGGGACGCGAAGATGGTCTCGAGGCTGCTCAGCGCCGCCTTGAGTTGTCCTTCCGCTTGGGCGCACAACGCCTCTTCACGGTCGAACTCGAACTGTTCGGACATGGCGTCCAGCGTACCTGCTGGTGAGGCCCTTGGGAAGTCGTGTGCTGGCGGGCTGGTTCTGTGTGGCTGCTCCGGGCGCAGCCCGGATCGTGCTTATTCGGGGCGGCTGCGCCGGGCTGGCTGAGAGGAGGCGCTATGCCTCGCACTCGATATAACAACAATGTGTTGCATGGATCACGGTCGTTATTGGTACGTTCGGATGAAAAACACCACGTCAACCGTGTGCCTGGCGACTGCCGATTGTGGATCCCGGTCCGCACCGTTGGCCCTACGCCGCAACGACCGGGGCCCGCAGCTCCACGAAGTTCTGCGCTGCCAGCGCCCGCATGCCCTCGCTCGCCTCCGGCAGCGTCTCGGCCAGCGCCACCACGGCCATGCCCACTTTCGACCCCCAGAGCGCCAAGCGTTCCAGGCCGGGACCCGCATCCGGGTGCTCGAGGACTTTCGCGGTGTCTTCGACGATAAGCACCGAATTCCAGACGTGGATCTGTGAAGCCCAACGGTTCGGCCCGTCCGGGTCAGTGAAACGGTGCGTGAGTGCCGCGTTCATCTGCTCGATGTTGTCAGCTTCGTAGACGAAGTCGCTGTAGTCGTCGGCGCCGACGTTACCGCTCGGGTCGCCGAAGGCTACGGAGGCAAAGCCGCTCATGTGCGCCGCAATTTGGGAGGCCGCGGCGGTGCGGGTGGCCCTGTCCGGTCCGATGATGAGGCCGCCGAGGAGGCGGCCGGGGCTGCGGGTACGCCACGGTATGGCGCGCCCGTCAAGGTCGAGCGTGAGAGTGTCGGTCGTGTCCATGGGGTGAGGCTCCGTTTCGTGTGTTCAGTCGGTGGCGGCGTACATGAGGGCGGCGATGGTGATTAGGGCCGCTGCGGCGGCGTAGCAGCGGGCGTACCGGAGTTGCCGTTTGGCGCGCCACGCAGCAAGCTGCGCCTCCTGCAGGTTCGTTTTCGTTGCCCTGGATTCGGAAAGGACCATGTCGCGGCCGGTTACGGCACGGTCCCGGGCCTGCTCGCTCGTGTCGAGCCGCGTCCGAGTTTCAGCATGTGCGGTCTGCTCCGCACGGAGGTCAGCGTCGAGAGTCTGCAGCCGTACCAGCAAATCGGGTCTGCTCATCGCGTCGTACTCGGTGCCGCGGGGAAGGTCAGCGTCGGCGTCGGTGGCCCCGGAGGTCATGGAAGCGTCCTTTGGTTCGTCAACCTGATAGGGAGATCGGCCCGGCCGGGATGGCTCCGGCCGGGCCGGTGTTACTGCGTCTCGGTGCGGAGGCGTCTCAGGCGTGCTGGTTGACCGCTGCGGCTGGTGCGAACCCGGTCGTTTCCCTCGTCGCGGCGCTGCGCCACGCGGCAGGCCAGTGGGCGAGGTCGACGGTGCGGAACCCGAACCCGAACGCGGCCTCGCGAAGTGCGATGACGCTGTCGACGTTGCTCATGCCGAGGTGGACGCCTTTCGTCTGCCCGTTCACGGTCTCGGCGGTGTAGTAGACGCCGATGCCGAGCTGCGGTCCGAGTTCGATCAGGCGAGCCAGGCGCCGTCCGGACGGGAAGTCGTCGACGAGGTGCGCGGTGTTGTCGACGGTAATGATCGAGGGCTGCCGGTGGCCGCCGGCGATCCGCTGGTCGAGGTCGACGGCTGCAGCCTCGAGCACGTCGTGTGCAGGCCCGGCGGCGGCGTCGAGCGGGTCGATGGCGCGCACGTCCATGCCGGCGTCGTGCGCGGCGAGGCGCAAGTAGGCGAGCATGCGGGTTTTCCCGGAGTAGGCCGGGCCGGTGATCGCCGTGTTGTGGACGCGTCCGTGAGTGTGGCGCAACGGCATCCACACTGGGTGGTCGTCGGTGAGGTTGACGGCGACCGCGTCGCCGTTGATGCGGAGGTTCGGGGAGGTCATTCGGGTTTCGCTTCCTGTTCGGCTGCTGGGTCGATTGGCTCGGTTGCAGCGGCCGCCTGAAGGGTGTGCGCCCTCAGGCAGCCGCGTGGAGCTGCCGCGCTGGCTGCTTACTGGTCCTGGGCGATCGGGATGGTCAGGCGGCCCGTGTCGGCCTGGTGGTCACCGAAGACGGCGCCGATGACGGTCGCGCCAGCGGCGATGTTCTCGGCGGACTGGGAAACGGCGACGTCAGTGTCGTCGTTCGCAGCGCCGACGTAGCCGACGACGGTGGAGGTCGCGTCGACGTTGGACACGTGCTGGGTGACGGTGATGTGGCGGCGGTTGGTAGTCATTGCGGTGTGCCTTTCGTTCGGTGTGTTCGGTGGGTGGTGTGGTCTATCGGAGGAGGTCGCGAAGGAGCCCGACGTGCGCGGGGAAGATCTGGCCGCCGCGCTGGGCTACGGCGGTCTCGAGGTCAGCGAACGTGTTCGCGTGCAGCCATGCGGCGTCGCGGGCGTCATCACCGGCGTGCAACTCGGGCAGGTCGTTCCGGTGCATGACGACGACGCTGGGGACGGTGGTCATCCACGCCCTCCGGCCGGCGCGCGGGTCGGGAACGTACCGGCCGGGCCGCGCCTTGAACTGGAAGGCGTCGATCTGGAGGCCTGTTTCTTCCCAGAGTTCGCGCGCGGCAGCTTCCGCCGCGGTCTCGCCTGGGTCGATGCCGCCGCCGGGAAGTGCCCAACCGTGCCCGTCGTCTCGCTCAACCAGGCACAGGAACATGCGCATCTCGGTGTCGATCACGATCACGCACGCATCCGCATTCGCGGCTTCTCCCCAATGCCAGAGGTCCCCGCGGCCTTCGCGGGTAACGGTCTCGTCAGGGTTGACGGGCAGACCGTGCTCATCGATCTTGAAAAGGACGACGGCACGGGCTTGGCGGACGGGCCAGTTGATGTCGAGCGGGTGCGTGGGGTCCGGTCCGTCTTTCGGCGTGGTGTTGTAAAGGACCATCGAGTGCCTTTCGCGGTAGGGCTTGGCATCATCAGCGCTGGTGGATCCACCTCCCAGCGGACACGTCCCGCAAGCGATCGCGAGAGCGTGTTTCGCCAGGTCAGGTGAATAGCGAGGTCAGGGCGCGCAGGATGAGCGCGCCGAGTTCGGCAAGGCCCTGAAGGAAGAGCACGCCGATGGCGGTGATGATCGCGGTCAGGGCGATGTCCCACGCGCGCATGAACTTGATCTGGCTGATCAGGTCAGCGTTGTAGTGGCCGATCCGTTCGACGGCGCCGCGGTCGCGGATCCATGAGCGGACATCGCGGTGCTCGCGGTCGTCGCGATGCAGGGCCTCGGCGAGAAGGTCGATTTCGTCGCGGGTGGGTTCGCGGCCGTCGCCTACGAGCCGTTCGGCGTGGCGTTGGAGCGTGCTTCGGCGCTGCCAGTCGACGCCGTCGTACTGCGCCCAGTACATGGCGGCGGCGAGCGTGTCGGCCATCGCGTCGACGCGCGCCGCGGTATCCGTGTCGGTGTCGTTGGCTTCTGTGTCGATAATTCGACGTTCGGTGTCCATGCGAGGACCCCTTCTGGGTTGGGTGGAGACGGTCTGGAGCGGGGCCGGTCTGGGGACCGGCCCCGTTGTGAACGTCAGGGCGCGGTGCCGGTCTCCCACAGGTGGCCGACCTGGTGCTGCCATTGGGTGACGAGCTCGTCGTAGCGGTCGGCGGCAAGCGTCTTGAGGATCTGGTCGAAGAACCAGTCCTTGTGGTGGTCGCCGTCAGTGGCCGCGGCGTCGAGAACAAGTTCGATCGCTTGCGACACAGGGTCGCTGGCTGCTTCATCGGCGCTGGTGATGGGCGCGGTCATGGGCGTAGTTCCTTCCGTGGGTGGTTGGTGTCGGTGGTTCCGTTGCTCACCGCCGGGTCGTGGTGACCTTCGTCGGGTGGCCTGCGCGGGCTCGTTCGCGCCGGTAGGCGATCCGGTATCGCGTGTAGAAGATCCCGGTAACAATCGCCGCGGCGGTGACCGCTGAAACGACAATCGTGGCAAGCAGGTCAGCGGGCATTGGTGGACTCCTTGCTGGTGGTGTAGGCACTGGTGGGACTGTCGGTCCGCGAACGCACGGGCGGCTGGTTGGTGTCAGGCTCAGGCCACATGGCCTGCATCTGCGCGACGGCCTCGGTCAGGTTCGCCTTGGCTGCTGCAAGGTCAACTTCGGCTCGGCGGGCCGCTGGCGGCCACCACCGGTAGGTCCGCTCCTGCGCGTCGTGCTTCGCGTCGAGTGCTGCCGTTGCCACGGCCAGGAGCGCGTCAACAATGGACCGGTCGCGTTCGCGGAACTGGTTCAGGAACCGCTCGCGACGATCGGCGACGTCGGTACGGATCTGCGGGAGAGCCCGGATGAGTTCCGGGTGGGCACTGGGGTTCGCCTCCAGTTCTACGAGCAGGGCCCGGCTCTTCGTGTAGATGCGGATTTCAGTGCTGAAGTCGCCCTTGGGCATTGGTGTCTCCTGGAGGCTTGCGATCCGGTGGGTTCGGGTGGCGCTGGCGGGTGTGTCAGTAGCTGGCATCGGCGGCGTCCATCGCGGCGTCAACAGCGGTCGCTACGGCGTCGAAGGTCTCGCTGGTGTCGGACTCCGCTGCGAAACGGCGAGCCTGCGGGCCGTCCGCGCCCGGGTCGGCCTGCTCGCTCTTGCACCGGTCACAGTCAGCTTCGAACCCGCGCGCGTGGTAGTGGCCAAGTTCGACTTTGTGCACGAACCCGGGCTCGATGACGTTCCCAGGAATTTTCGGGTTGAGCAGCTGCTCTACTCGCGATTTCGAGACGGTGCCGCCACGCGTGGCAATGCGTCGCACGACCGCGGCGGGCGTTGCCGCACCGGACCGGATCGCGTACACGACTTCCCGTCCGGCTTCCGTCAGGCCAGCGAGCTGGTCGCCTTGCGCTGCGACAGGCGCGGTACCGCCCATGGCAATACCGAAGTCATGCCGTCCGTTCACGCTGGGGCCAGCGGCGTTCGCCTGCGGTGCAGCACCGGTCAGCAGGTCCAGTTCGTCAAAGTCGATCGCGCCTGCACCGGCCTGCTCGCACGCGGCAATGAACGCGTCGTCCGCGACCGCTTGTTCCGCGCGCACCTTGTTCCGGTTCGCAAAGTCAGGGCCGAGCGCGCCCGCGGATCCCAGGTCGAGCTCCGCGAACGAGCACTGCTGCCGCATTTTCTTCAACCAGTGGATGCCGGAGTTCTCGCCATACTCGTCGTCGTCACCAAGGTAGAACGCCCGGAACGGCGCAGCTCGAGTCAGCAGCTCGCCACGGTCGCCGCGGACTTCTTTCACATACCCGAAACCGGGAACCATCGGCAACGTGCTCGGGTCGAACTCGTTGTTGCCTGACAAGTGGCCCTGGACCTTCGACGGCGTCGCGAAGTAGATGACGTTCTTCGCCATGAGCTGGGTGCGTAGCGACTGGTCGCCGCCGAACGCGTCCAAGCCGACGTCCTGCGTCGCAATGAACAGGCCAGCGCCGATCTTGCGGATGGTCTTCGCGAGCTTCTTGAGGATCTTCTTCGCTTCGGGTTCTTCCGCGACTTCGTGGAACTCGTCGATCGCGATGATGATTGCCGGGAACTCGCGGGAGAGCTGGTAGCCCTTCTGCTTCCGCCGGCCGAACTTCGTCTGCCGGTACTGACGCAGCCTGGGGAGGTTCCGGAGGATCTTGATGCCGTCTTCAACGGACGGCGCCGACCACGTGGCCGCTTCGGCGAGCATCGGGGACGACATGCCGCCTTGCGGGTCGATGTACAGGAGGCTGAAGAAACCGGAGGCGAGGAGCGACAGGACGACCTGCTCCATGCACTGCGACTTTCCCGTACCCTGCGCGCCACAGAAAACGGCCCCGTACATGCCGTTGGGAACGATGACAGACAGGAGCGTAGCGGCGTCGTCGTCGATGTACGTCCCGGCGGAGACGGTCCCGGTCGCGGGGTCGAACATGCACCGGCCGGGCCAGCGGTTAACACGGCCGAGGTCGAGACCGGTGACGACGGTGACGAAGCCTTTGGAGGCGTCCTCGTCGTTCTTCTCCGTGATGACGTTCGGTTCGGGAACGTTAAGCGCGGACGCAATATGGGCTTGGGCTGCTAGCAGCGTCGAGTACGTCTGCTTGCCAGGGACGAAGTTCACGATGAACTTGTGCACGTAGCCGCGTTCGTCAGTGTCGAGGTGTTCCAGGCCAACGCCTTTAAGGGGTCCTTCGCCGGCAATGCGGGTGTTCCATTTGCCGATGATGATGTCGTCAACGGTCGGTTCAGGCGCAGGGGCCGGGGCAGCTTCATCCTCGGCCGGTTCAGGTTCAGGCTCGGGGGTGTTCGCGGCAACGTTGGCAATGTGGTGCTTCCGCCACCAGGGGATGCCGGTCAGGCCAGTGAGTACGCATCCAGCGAAAGCCCAAAACCAGGAGGGGACGAACAGGATCCACGCGAGGGCCCACACGGTTGCGACGACGGCAGCGATCATGGCGGCCAAACGGCCGTTCTTGGTCCACTTTCGGCGGGCAGCAAGAGAACGAATGATGAGCAGCGTCACGGCACCAGCGGCAGCGACCAGCCCGAGGGGAACGAGCAGTCCGGCTGCGGTCGAGATCCAGTAGAGCACGGTCGCAGCGACAACGATCCCCGCGTACGCCCAGACGGGCATGAAGTGCGGTTTGACGGTCTTCTCCGCGAACCGTCCGGCGGTGCGGGGCTGGTCGACTTTCGACTGTCCCATCGGATGCCCGACCTCCTTCCTTGATGAGTGCTCGAGATGGTGTTCGAAGCGGGCGGCCGGACCAGTGCCCGGCCGCCCGGGCTTGCGCTAGTCGAGCGCCTTGTCCTTCGCGAGGTTGTCAGTGCCGGCGGCCTGCCGGGCGTCCGCGACCCCGTCCTGCTTGCCGACCGCTTCGCTGAGGAGCGCAATCTGGGCGCGCATCGACGTGATGAAGTCGTTGACCTTGCCGACGGTGTCCTGGTTGAACTCCTGCACCGTCGTCGCACCCCCGGCAAAGTTGGAGAACACAACACCGATGCCCTTGACGGCGTTGACTACGTTCACGCCCTGCTCGGACGATTCAGCGGTCGCTGCCGCGTTCTCACTGAGTCGGGCGTTGCCGTTGCATGCACGGACTACGCCCTCGGCGTTGGCCGCAGCTCCTTCCAGGTAGTCACGGAACCGCTCGAGGCCTTCAAGGGCGGCCTCGACCGATTCGACGAACGCTCGTGCGTCTTCGCGGTTGTTGATTTCTCCGGTGGTCATCGTGGTGCCTTTCTGGTTGATAGGGATGGGCGCTTCAACAAAGGCCGCTTGCATGTCGGTGATACGGGCACGAGCTTCGGTGGACAGGCCGGATTCGGCCGGTTCGGGGTGCTGCGCGGACTGCACGGGAATGCCGGAGCCGCCCATCACGACCGTGGCGTTGTCGACATCGCGCGCCTGCACGCCGACGACGCTGCCCGGGTGGGCGTGGTTGTGGACGCCCGCATCGTTCGGCGCTTCGTCGGCCACGGTCGTGCCAGTGCCGGCGTGCTCCCCGGTGGCCGCAGCGGCGGCCTTGCGGCGGGCAAGGGAGGCATTGACCTCCCAGAACATTGCGTCGGTCTCGGCCTCCTTGACATCGTTATGCGCTTGAGCGGTTTCTTCCCACTGCGCATCGAGGTCAGAGTGCGGCTGGAGGGCCCAGTCGGCGAGCTCCTTGTCTTGATCGTTGAGGCCGTGTTTGAGGAGCACGGCAGCGTCTTCACCGTTGGGTTTCCGGTCGAGGTAGGCAAAGTTGCCGCGCTTGAAGTCGTCGACGCGGGCTCGTGCCTCCTGCAACCGGTCGAGACGTTCAGCTTCAGTAGGCTCCGCAGCTTTCTTCTCGCTGGTGTCAGCGGAGGTGGTCGCGGGCTTCGGGGAGGCCGACGCGGGCACGCTTGCCGGCGGCGCCGGGCGCGGTCCGTTTCCAGGCTCCGTGAACGGCGAAAACGACTGCTTCGCGCTGGGGCGTTCAGCACTGCTGGTCGATCCGAACGAGTTCGGGTCGATAGCGATCGCGTCAGGGTCACTCTTCGGAACACTGTCGAACGCGCCGTCGACCGCGTCCACGGTCGGACCAGGCTCGGACGGCACGGACGGATCGTCGGCAGGCGTGACCTTCTCGGCCGGTTCGACGTCGGGAAGCGGCGGCCGCGGCGTGGCGTTCTTGTCAGACCTGGCTGACTTGATCAGTTTCGCCGCGTCTTTCACGAGGCCGCGTAGGTGCCTGGGGACCGGCTGATTGATCGGCAGAGGCTCATTCGTGTCCGGGTCGATGCCCTCATTGATCTTGGCGACACGCATGCGGTGGATGGCTGCGGCTCGGGCGATCAACTCGTCATTCTTGAGCCGGGCCATCTGCAAGCTCTTCTGACGTGCGAGCGTCCGAGTGCCGTCCCAGGCGTCCTTTGCGGTCAGTCGGTGGCCATCAGCGCGTTCTGCTTCCTTCCGCGCTTTTGCAGCTTCGTGGTTCGCTGCGGTCCGCTGCCAGTAGTTGTCCCAGTAGCGGCCGATGCCGCGCGGTTCGGGGCGAGCGTTGCCGGTCATGATCGAGGCGCGCTCGTTCATCTTGTCAGCGGCGACTTTACCGATGGGAACCGCGATCAGGAGCACTACCGCGATGATGATGATGGGCATGGCTTACCTCCTTTCTTGAGTGCTTGGGATGTCTAGAAGGACCGGCCGCCGCCGGCGCCTGCACCGGCCATGGAGCGGTTACCGCCGCCGGAACGGTGTTTCTTGTTGAAGACCCAGGTTCCGATGAACACGACGGCGAACAGGGTCGTGGAAATGTTCGGGTTGACGACGGAAAGCATCGGGAAGAGCATGAAGCTGACGACCCACATGCCGAAGTGGTCGAACGCTCGCCCGCTTGGTTCGAGACCGCCGGGGACGATGATGTCGATCCACACCCAGATGAGGACAGCGAATACGGCTGCGCCGATCCCGAACCCGATCAGGTATTCGCCACCCCGTGCGAACCCGTCGAGGAGCCAACCACGGAGGGTTGCAAGCCAGTCGCCGACCTTGCCGGTGGTTCCGTAGAACAACGAGGCGATGGCGAGCATGACGTACTGGCATTTCGGGTGCGTGGTGGCTGAAAGTTGTGCGAACTTTCCGTCCATTCGGGCGGGGTGAACAATGCCGTCTTTGACGAACACGACGATGCAGATGAAACCGGCAAGGGCGAGGTATTCGCCTGGGATTCTGCTGAGTAGGGCTTCCATGTGGGGCTCCTTTCCAGGGCCGCGCGAGTGGTCACGGTAGTTGCGATTCGGGCAGTGCCGAATCATCGGTGGTTTCAGGGTGGTAGCGGCAGGTGCATGCCGCTTTCGGGCAGCGCGATGGACCGCTTTCGATTGCAGTAGTTCGGGTTTCCAGGGACGGCCCCGAAAGGAAACGACTCGCTTATGATTCTATCGTTCCGAATAGGTTTGCGTAGCGGCCGATTTGGCGTCCGAATCAGGTCGCTGAGCCGGATTCCGAATCAGTGCCGTAAGGTTTCGGCGGTCGCTTTCCGATGACGTAAGCGGTCCGTGCGACTGTCACGTGGAACGTAAGCCAGGTCAAGAACCAGCCCAATCCCAGATGCCAGTTGAACTGGATCATCGTCATGTGCCAGCCGCCGCCGATAACAAACGCGCTCAACCAATGCGCGGGCCGCGAGTTCGCTTCCGAGTACAGGTATCCGGTAACGACCCCGGGCGATCCGATGCAGTTCCACCACCAGATACCGCCTTTCCGGAGCGCTCCATCTTTCTTGGTCCACGACGCGTTCTTCGAGTACTGGCCGCGTTCATAAATGGAGGGCTGCGCACGGTAGAACGCGTCCAGCGGGTTCCCGTACAGGTCCACGAGGGTGTCCCTGACCGTCCGCCGCGGCGCTGCAGGGGCCGTCTGCGGCTTGTCCTCGGCCGGGACCACAACCGGGTCACCCTCAGCGGGGCCGGGGACCACAATCGGCGTTGTGGTCTGTGGTGTTTCAGCGGGGGACGGCTCCGTGTGACCTGTGGGGCCGCCGTTGACGACGCGCCAGCCGTCCGGGTAGTTGTGGTGTGTGGTGCCGTTGGTGTCACCGTCCCCGCGGGCGTCGTGGCGAGCGCGGGGTACCGGACGTGCCGTGTCACGCCCGTCATCTGCGACGACGCTCGATACAGCGTTGTACGGCGTCCAGTTTGGATCGACATTCGAAGTCATCGAACTTTCACCTCGCTTTCAATCTGAGTGCGGGCCTTGCTGATCAACTGAGGCCCCTTCTTGCCTTTGGAGTTCTCGAACCCGAAGCGGATCTCAACGAACCGAGCGGACGGCTCACCTCCGGCTTTGAGTTCCGCGGCCAGCCAGGCGATAGCTGCCTGCTCGGCTTCCTGGAACGTCATCCCTGCGATCTCGGATTCGCTCACCTCAACAGGGATGACCGGTTCATACGCGGTCTCTCGGGACTTCTTCGGACCCGAAGTCTTAGAGGTAGGAACCGGCGTCTGCACGGGCAGCTCGAGCGTTTTCGGTTCGGCTACGACGGCGCGTCCCCGGGCCGTTTTCGGCGCAGCATCGGGAGGCGTTTCGGTCTTCGCAAGGCCGAGCTTCCGGATGCCTTTTCGGAACAGACCAGGCTCGGCTTGTCGTGACGTATTCGGTTCGCTTTCGTTCGCCGTTTCGGCACCGATCGAGGCGCGATATTCGGTGCGGACCTGACTGATGCGCTCCTGCCGTTCCGCTTCCGTTTCGGCGTCGATTTCGGCCTGACGAACCTGCTCGGTCCGTTCCCTTTCGGCTTCCATCTGCGCCCACATCCGATCAGCGCGGGCGTCATGGTCAACCTTCGCGCGCAGCAGCATTCGGATCTTGCGGGGGCTTGCCAGTCGGTAGTCGATTTCGGCGAACAGGGGGTTCTCTTCGAAGTCCCGTTCGGAGAAGCCGCGGAGGACTTTCTCAATGTGCCGGTCGTCTTCCTTGTCGAGCTTCGCGTCCCGTTCAGCGTCGAACTGCTGCTGCGCTTTCGCAAGCGAACCGTGGAGGCCAAGCGTTGCGTCCGCACCGGCGAGCTGCCACGCCCGGAACGTCAACGTCGGGTTGGTGATCCACCTGATCCCGTACATGGGACGCGTCAGCGCACGGCGGCCGTCAGCGCGGTCCGCTTCCCGCTTTTTGAACTCGGACCGGGACACGAACGAGACGAACGCGAGCGTGGACAGCAGGCCGTAAATGATCGCTTCGGCTTGCTTGCCCAGCCACCAGTGACCGACACCGTTGATGCCGATGACGATGGAAGCGACCGCGTACGCGATCGACAGCATGACGAGTCCGGCTTCGCCGGCAGCGCGGCGTTTCGCGGCTTCGCGGGCGAACTTGACTCCGGCGAGCTCGAGCGCGACGGAGAGCGGCCCGGCGATGTACGGCGGCAGGTGGAACAGTTCGGTGTACACGCCGTACTGGCCGTACAGCGCCCCGCCGAGGAACACGAGGTAGAACGCGGCGTCGATGATGTCGTCCGCGCGGTCGTCCTTAGATGCTTTCCGGCGCGCGGCGCGCGCGGTCTTCCGCGCTTCGGCCGCTGCGGCTTTGGCGGCGTTGGCGCGTGCGGCCCGGTCGACTTTCGCGTTCTCTTTCGCGATCTTCGCTTCCGCTCGGGCAAGGACGAAACCGGTCAGCCAGTTCGCGCGGCCATGCGGTTCGCTCTGGCCTGGGCCCGGCGCCGTGGAAGGAGCGTCGGGACTAGCCTGCTCGACCTCAGGGACCGGCTCTGCCTGGAGCGGTTCCGGTTCGGGCGCTTCAGCGGTCTCGTAGGAAACGCTGAGGCATTCGAAGCATCGACCCGCGCCGCGAGCGGTCTTGCACGTGGGGCACTGGTCGTCGTCGCCCACGTGGAGAGTGCTGTCAACGGTGGTCATCAGGTGGTTTCCTTTCCGGCGGCCAGCGACGCGTGCTCGGCAACCTGAGCCGCGTCGAGACTGGACTTCCGGGCCATGCCGATCACGGACGTCGCGGTCGCAGCAGCAACGAACCCGAACTGGACCAGGGGCGAGAGCGTGGCGAACTCGGCTTGGAACACATTGGCTCCCACGATCTGTGCCGTCATCACCGCGGCGCAGACCCATAGGCCCACGTCCCGGTAGGACACCAGCAGCGCGACAACAAGGGCGGCCGCCATGAGTCCGGTGATCACGGCGAACACTGCGAACACGGTTGCGGCGAGGTGCGGTTCGGGGTCGAACAGGGACAGGCCAAGGACGGTGACGGTCGAACTGGCAAGGAAGAGGAACGCCTGCCGGGAACGCTCGCGGCGACGCTCGATCGTGGTCCGCAGGACGGCCCGCGTCGCGAGGCGCGACACCATGGGGTCGGCGCCAGGGTATTCGTTCATGGGTGTCTCTCCCATCTAGGCAACGGCCAGAGGCCGGTAGGTCGGGTACGGGTCGGCGGGCGCGAGCGCCGGGGCGAGGTCAAGTTCGGCAAGTTCGGCCATGGAGATGTGCATGGCCATGGAGCCGCGGCCAGCAACGCGATGCGCGAGCGCCCGCTGGTGGGCTTCGTGCACGTCAGCCAGGAGCGCCCCGGGGGTGCGCCACGGCAGGAACGTCACGACACCGGTGTCGAGGTAGACGCATCTGCCGAATCCGGCGTCAACGCGGAGGTCGGCGTCGTCGACGTGTTCAAGGCCGTGGTGGTCCAGGAGGTACAGCCACTTCCCCGGTTCGCGACCTAGGGGAATGAGCGGGCCGTCAGCAACGCCGGAAAGCCAGTCGTGCGCGGCGTCAACGATGCGGGCCCGGCGGTCGGCTCCAAATCGGGGCATGCCGCGAGCGATCGTGATCGCCAGCCAGTGCATCGGATGGTCGGTGATGTCGTTCATGTCGCGGTCGTCTTCGTCTTGGACGGCACCCCACCAGAGCGCGTGCGCGGCAGGGTCGTCGTCGAGGAGGCCCCCGGCGATGCGGTCGTACACGGTAGTCACTGGTGGGCCTCCGCGCTGACGAGCTCGAGTTGCACGGGCTGTCCGAGGTACCACTCTTTGAGGAGCCGTGCGCCGTTCGAGTCCTGCACGGTCCGGCTGGCGTCGGCGAGGAACTGCCGGATGTGGTCGGTGAGTTCGTTGCTGGGCATGCGGATCTGCTTGCGGGCCCCTTCCAGGTGCGGTTTGGAGAGGCCGTGGCGCTCGACGTAGATCCACAGGCTGTGCATGTCGGCGCTGGCGAGGATGTCGACAGTGTTCTGCTGCCGCTCGGTGTCGTTCTTGGGCGCGGGCGGTTTGCCGTCCCACAAGTGCTGGTTCGCCATCACGCGGCCTCCGTTTCGTGGTGCCGCTGGTCACGGACACGGTGCAGGGGACGGTCCTGGACGTCGGCGCCGTTGATGGACGAGTGGATGACGAGGAAGCCTTTGACCTTTTTCGCTTCGTACATGGCGAGGTCAGCGGCGTGCTGCGTCGAAGCCAGCGGGACCCACGGGTTGTAGGCGGCGATGCCGATCGACATGGTGACGGTGACCGGTTCGATGGGACGTCCGTCCACTCCGTGGTCGACGCTGAACTTGAGGTCGTCGGCGTAGTGCGCGGTGTTGATTCCGTCCAGGCCCGCACCGCTGAGGAGGAGGCCGAACTCGTCGCCGCCGAGGCGTGCGATGCAGTCGTCCCTGTGTGCCAGTTCAGCCAGGCGGGCACCCGCGGCCTGGATGACGAGGTCGCCGAAAGCGTGCCCGTAGTTGTCGTTGATCGACTTGAAGTTGTCCAGGTCGACGACGCCCACCCAGTAGTCGCGCGAGTCGCCGTCTTGGACGCGGTGCTGGAGTTCGGCGGCGGCTTCGTCGAAGCCTTTCCTGTTCAACAGGTCCGGGCACAGGTCGTCGTGGATGCGCTCGTGTTCGAGCTGGGCCACGTACTCCTGGAGGTTCACGATCTGGTCTGCGAGCATGGCCCTGTCGTCCAGGTTCCGCCAGCGGCGCTTGCGTCGCTCGGTGCGGTTGGCGATCATCATTTGGTGTCACCGCCGATCAGGGACTCAGGGTCGGCGCCGGCGGCGATCGCGGCGTAGGCGTTCTTCAGGTCAGCGCCGAACTTGCCGGCGACGACAGTGCCGGTGTCCTTCTTGATTGCGGCCCCGAGGAGGCAGCGGACGGCGGCCGGGCATCCGGCGCACAGGGCCTGCGCGTGTTCGCGGTCGGCGGCGCGCTCGTTGGCGGTGCGGTCTTTGACGTCGGGAGCGGTCCAGTCGTTGGCGTCCGTTCCGGGTTTGAGGCAGTTGGCGTCTTCCCAGTAGGCGCTGATGGTGAGGTCGCGGAGGTCGAGAATGTCCATTACGCGGCCACCGCCATTTCGGCATCGAACGCTTCCTCGTCGAACGGGTCGAACAGAAATTCGACACCGCCCCTGAGCTTCTTGCGTTCCTGGGGAGTCGTGCCGCCCCAGATGCCGTGCTGCTCTTCACGGTCGAGGGCGGCTCGCAGGCATGCCTCTTTGAGGGGGCACACGGCGCAGTGGTGTTTCGCTTCCTCGACCTGGCGGATGTAGTCCTCGAGTTCGGTCGGGGAGAGCTTCTCGGGCTTGTCGGCCGGGTAGAACAGCTCCGGGTCAGCGTCGTGGCAAGCCTTGAGGCCTTCATAATTGCGGGTAGGACGCGACATCGGCACTCCTTTCACGGGTGTAGTGCTGGTGTTGGTGTCCGGGAGATGCCCCGGTTCGTGTTGCTGCACGGCCGGGGCTTCGTGGTTCCCGGAACCAAGCATGACGTTGTTATCGCGATAAGTCAAGATGTTATCGAGATAAGTTATGATCGTGTTGAGGGATACCGCGATAGCGGCGAGGTAAGGGTGGACATGTGAGCGTGTTGCGAGCTAACTCGCCAGGTGAGACCATGGCGGTGCACGTGCCGCGCCTGACCGACCACCGGCGGCACTGGAACGTGCCGCGACCAGGCTCGTCACCCAGACCGCCGAACAAGGATGTTGATGCCATGAACTCGCCGTCACCGGTAACCCTCGCGCTGCAGGACCCAGGTGGGGTTGCGGAACGTTTGCGAATCCTTCGTGACGGCACCGGCATGACCAACCGCGAGTTCGCTGTCGCGTCAGGCCTGTCCGAGCAGAAGACATCGAAACTGGCTGCAGGCCGTCAACGTCCGACGAAAGACGACATTGCTGCGTGGGTGCGGGCCTGCAAGGCAGACCAGGCTGTCGCTGAAGAACTGCATGCGCTGGTTGCCAAGCTTCCTTCGCGAACCCGATCGCGCCCTGCACGGCTCCCTCGATCGCCAGTGGACCGGTTCCGGGAGCGCACCCGTCTTACAAGGGCATCAACGTGGATCCGGTCGTTGCAGGTCGTCATCGTGCCCGACATGTTGCAAATCCCCGACTACACGAAGGCAGTGGCCCCCAGTCTGTTCCTGGGGCGGGACCTGGCCGATGAGGACGTGGAAGCGGTCGTTGCCGAGAACCTGGCCCGTCAGCAGATGCTGTACGAACCGGGCCGCCGGTTCGACTTCGTCCTCCACGACCCCATGTTCATGCACCTGGTCGGCAGTCCCGGGCTCATGTTGAGCCAGTGGGACCGGGTGAAGCAGCTCGCGGGGGCGCCGACAGTCCGGCTCGGGGTGATCCCCGGTGACCGGCCGCTGCGGGTCATGCCCAAAGTGCCGTTCAGTCTGTTCGACGACGTTGGTGTTGAGGAGACTATGGGCGCGGACGTTCGCGTGGAAGGCCCGAACGTGAACGTGCTCCGTCAAGCTATGGAGCTGTCATGGGCTGACGCGCTGGAAGGTGCGCCGGCGCTGGAACTTTTTGTTTGGGCCATGGCGCGGCTCCGGTCGCTCCAGTCGGACTGACCGGAGCCGCGCCATGGCAAGTCACACTGTGGAGTTCTCAACGCCAGGGTTCTCGCGTGCGTCCGCTGAGTCCGGCACCAGGTCCCTGCGCGTGTCAGCGGGAACTGGTGGAAACGTATGGCCGTTCGAGAGAACCCAGTGCCACAATCTGTGGCACCTTGGACTGGAATCGTCAGGAGACTGTTAGGCATGAGAGGCCAAGCACCTTCCCTGACCATCGGCGAACGCGTCCGGTACTTCCGTGAACGCCGCGGCTTGAGCCGCCTGCAGCTCGCCGGCTTGTGCGGTTTCGCGAACGCGAACTCGATCCGCCACTGGGAGGACGGCTCCCGCGCACTGACGAACATCGACACGATCCGCACGATCGCGCAGAAGCTCCATGTGTCCCTCGGTGAACTCCTCGACGATCAAGATGTGAGCACCGCCGAGAACGGGTCAGTGGCCGACGCTGTCCCCGGCATTCGTGCGGCCCTGGTCGACTGGCGGTCCCGGTTCCCTCGAGTTGATGTGGAAACGCCGCTGCCGCTGGGGCAACTGGCTGAGCTGACCGACAACGTGTGGCGCGACTACCAGGACTCGAAGTATGAGCGGATGCACAAGCGGCTTCCGGAGCTTCTGGCGGCGACCGGCGCTGCCGTGCGCGCCTCCCGTGGCGCGGAACGCCGTTCAGCACAGCGGCTCGCCGCGTCAGCGCATCAACTGTCGGCCGTGTTCTTGACGAAGGTCGGCCAGGCCGACTTGGCGCTCCTTGCCGCCAACCGCGGGCTCGACCTCGCCTACGAAGCAGACGACGCAGCGGCGATCGCCGCGTTGTACCGGTCGAACGGGCACACGATGATGGCTGTCGGCGACTTCGAAGGCGCGGCGGCCTTGTGCGAACATGCCGCGATCCAGTTGCAGCCGCAGTTGATGCGCGGGGACGCTTCCGGGCTCGACTTGTCCATGTGGGGCATGCTGTGGCTCGTCGCATCGCTCGGCGCCGCGCGGTCGCAGGACCGTGCGCAAGCGACCGCGTTCTTGTCCGAAGCGAACCGTGCCGCCGGCAGGCTCGGCGCTGACGCGAACTGGGGCTACTCGGCGTTCGGACCGTCGAACGTCGTCATTCACCAGGTCGCTGCCGAAGCGGAGATGGGCAACCCGCAGCGGGCCATCGTGCTCGGCGAAGCGCTCGACACGACCAGCCTTCCGACTGAACGTCGCGCCCGGCACAGTTTCGAGCTCGCGCGCGCGAAAGCTGACACTGGTGACATGTCCGGAGCTGTAGTGACACTGCTGGAAACGGAAACGTTCGCTGCTGAGCAAGTTCGCGGGCATGTGATCCCACGTGAAATCGTCCGGCAGGCACTGCGAAATGCAGGCACGCGCCGTGATGTGCTTGATCTTGCCGCGCGCATGGGCGTCGGCACGCTCTAACCGACAGAACAACAGGAAGGAACGACTATGAGTGAGAAATTGCTGCGTCGCACGATCGGCGGCCGGAAAACTCCCGCGGACCAGCGCGGCGTGTACGCCGACGCGGAAGTGACGTTGGAGGTGCAGGACCTCTCCCGGAGGGCCCCGTCGGCGCGGGCTGCCGCCGCGTTGGGTGTTACTGCGTCGCAGGAGGTGCTGACGCGGTTCCGAGTTCAGGCGGTCGACGGGGTGCGTGTCCAGATCGCGGCCACGTACTTTCCGGACAAGGTCGCTGAGGCGCTGCCGGTGCTCGCGGAAGCGAACACGGGCGCTGGCGGGTTCCTCGCACGTCTGGAAGAGGCAGGACATGAACTTGACGTGGCCCGAAGCGTGATCGACGCCGTGAACGCCGACGCTGCGACCGCGGCCGCGCTCGCCGTCGACGAGGGCACGGCACTGATCCGTGAGGTGTGGACGGTGAAGGACACCGCGTCCGGTGAGGTCCTGGCCGCCACTGAGAACTTGGCTGTGGGCGGCCTCGTCGAGTACGTGCTCGACTAACGGAGCCGGGTCATGGGTCTTGAGGACACGAAGGACGAGTTCGAGTACGTCCGGTACCTGCGCAGCCGCTCTGATGCGGGCCCTGCGTTGACGATCGACGAGTGGCGTTCGGCCCGGTCGGCTGCGGCCCGGTCGAAGTCGTTCCGGACGGCTCGTCCACTGAGGCCGCGGGTGAACGCGAAGCGCTTGCGGCGCAACCGCGCAACCTAGCACAACGGGCCGAGTCCGGGAGGCTTGCCACCTCAAATCCGGACTCGGCCCGTGTAAACGGATCACAACTGTGTAAGATCAGCAGTCAAGATCCACTTGAAGACAAAAGTTAATCCCGCTCGGCCTGAGTGATTTGGCGGTCATCGGCCTGACGGGATTGCAACCTGAACCGACCGGAAGGAGGTCCCTGTTGTCATCCAGCGTACATGACGCTGCCCCGGCACGTCACACGGTCTACCGGTTTTCTCCTCGGACCTCCGCACAGCAGCCGTCGAAAGTTCACCGCGTGAACTATCGGGCCGTGCAGCCGGGAGTGCTTTCAGCGGCGTTCACACCAGTCAATGCGCGTGTCGCCTTGTCTGGCAAGCAAACGTGCACGGTCCTCAAAAACGGACACGGAAGCCTGAACGAGCTGGTGGATGTGTATGCTGTGCTGACTGTAAGCAAAGAAAAAGAGCGGGGTCGCTTTGGCCGGCAGTCCCCGCTCAATTCCTTGAGATCCTTCGCAAGAAGGTTGTTCAACCCCCGCGAAGGGAGGTCTTATGTCTGCCAGCGTACATGACGTTGCCGTGCGACGTCGATGCAACCCGACAGGTTTCCGCATGTCGTGCGCCTCACGTGCCTCACGTGCCGCACGTGTCACCGCGGCAAAGCCCGTGCAATGCATTGCTCATGTCTCGCTTCAGCGTTCGATCTTCACGCGCCCACATGACGTTGCCTCGCGCGACGTTCAGGGGACGGTTGCGAACCGTCCTGCCACTGTGCTGCCAGTGCGTTCTTCCTTGCGTTCGCTCCACGTGAGCGCGCGGAAGGCGACTGGATCTATCCGAGAAACACGTGAGGGCTGGTGCGTCAACACCAGCCCTCGGGAAGTTGCGGACCGAGCATCCGCGAACTCTTCTACGTTCGAGTCGCCATGCTACAGGGTCGGCAACTTCCACGTCAACCGATGTGGAGAAAGCCATGACCGACACCACGGAGACGGGCGTGGGCCTGCCCGACACGCTCTTCTACAACACCGGATTCTTCGAAGCGAGCGGCCGTGGCGACGCTGAGCCGCTAGACGCTCCGCCGGCGAAACCTGCGAACGGTTATTCAGGCCCGGCGCCTCGTCAACCTGCCGACGACAGCGAAGAAATGCACACGGTGGTGCTCGAGGAGCGCCGGTACAACTTCCGGCAGCTTCCCGACCACGTCCTGTGGCATCCGGACCTGGTTCCTGGCGAGGTGCTGTTCTACGCCAAGCTCATGTACTTCGCGGCCGGACGCGGGTACTGCACGTACTCCGTGCCGTTCATGGCGGCGGCGTGCAAGGTCTCGGACCGCTCGATCCAGAACTACGAAAGCCACCTGGAGGAGCTCGGCCTGCTCAAGCGGAAATTCCGCAAGAGCGAGAGCAACGACAAGAAGAACGAGAACAACGTGCTGAAGGTCGTTCAGGAGCCTGAGGAGGAACCAGCGCACGCGTTCCGGCATAAGGACGTAGTGGCGTCGGTGAAGGCTGAGCTGGTGCGCCGCCGCGAGGAGAAGGCCGAGAAGGAGCGCGAGAAGAAGACGCAAGGCGCTTCGGGAGCGAAGCCCCGCAAGGGCCGTTCGAGCAAACCTACGAAGTTAGCGGCTGGTCTTAGGGCCCGCAGTCGACCAACGTCGACTGCGGGCCTTTTGCTGTGCCTGCGGCGGACCGTGGGCATGGGTGCTTATGCCGGACCGACAGCGGACGAGGTGGTGCCTCGCTGGCCCCACTGCTAGATGGTGGAGAAATCTCGTCGACGCAACTCCATCCGCAGGCTGCCGTGGAGGCTCGCACGTTCGCAGCTCAACCTGGTGGTGAAACTCGTTGCACCAGGGTCTCGATGGGTGGTGCATTCAGTTTCACCACCCTGGTGAAGTGGATTTCACCAGGGATTCGAGCGTGGTGAAACCGAGTTCACCACCCTGGTGCAATGAGATGCACCAGGGTGGTGCATCTGATTTCACCAGGCATCAAATGGGTGGTGAAATTGGTTGCACCAGGGGTCTGCGGGCGGAATCTCGGGTGGTGAAACTGGTTGCACCAGGGGGTGGTGCATCCGGTTTCACCAGGCCTGGTGAAGCTCGTTGCACCAGGGGGTGGTGCAGTCAGTTGCACCAGGGGGTGGTGAAACTGGCTTCACCCAATAAAGGAGATAGGGACCTTGGTAGGAGATAGGGATCTTGAACTCAGATAGGAACTGAAAGACATAGGGATCTTGAGTCAGTAGGTTGCGGTCGGTGTTGACCCTCGGAACGGTCGAGGCGACGTGGATTGCGGCCCACAAGATTCCTGACGAAGAAGTTGGTAGAGGAGTCCTCCCGGGCCACCGTCCCGGGCCACAGACCGCGCGCGAGGGCGTTCCGGCTTGCGGCTGGACAGAACGTTTCGAGCGTTTTTGCAGGTGATCGGGCCTGTGTCGACGGTGCGATGTGCGCACTCAGTTCGAACACGCGAGGGGTCTCGCCTTGGCTTTTACAGCCGTCATTTCAGGGGCCTAGAGCAGCCGCTGAGGCACGAACAACGCGCGGAGGCAACCAGGGACGGGTTAAGCGGTAGCGAGCCTCTGAAGGCCGTCTGCGCCTTGACTGTTCGGCGATGCTGCGGTCGCATTGCCCACGATGGTCACCGTCGTGACCGCATCACGTGTTCGATCAGGTGATGGTAAGCGGGTCGAGTCGGACACTGATGCCTCTGCGGTGTTCAGCCGTCCACGTGCTCCGCGCTACTGCGAGCGCTTCCGCGAGAGCGAGCCCCTTCGCGCGGTCGACACGAACGAGCAGCTGCTCAGTGTCATCGCTTGCAGGGAACGGCCCGAGGAGGTCAGCGCCGAGGTGCTCGGGGATGGTCTTCGCAGCGATGTCAGTGTTTCCGATGGGTCCGGTGATCGCCGCCCATCGTGCCGCGGGAGGGAAACCAAGCTCGGCACGTTCAGCAAGTTCCCGTTCCGCGAACCAACCGGCATCCCAGCGCGCGAGAGCTTGCACTTGGGGTAGTGACTCGTCGGCGACGACCGCGACGGCGGCTTTGGGTGCTGCGAGCGCGGCGGCGTTCATCCACTGCCGGACGACTTGCTCGCTGGCGTTCCATTTCGTTCCGCTCAACTGCACCCAGGCATCGAGGAGGATGACGGCACCGTACCCGCCAGGGACGGACGGTTCCGCGCCCGGGGTGGCGACTACGACGGCGGGACGGTCGGGTGTGTCCGTGAGGCGGTGCTCCCCGGTCGATTCGACCACGGTCGCGTCGGGGAAGGCGCGCTTCAGTTCCCACGCGGTGCGTTCAGTGCCGATAACGGTGGCGGACAGGTGCGGTGCACCGCAGGCGGGGCAGCCGTTGCCTGCGTCCGTGCGGTGGCATGTGGTGCAACTGGGTGCAGTCCGGTTGTTCGTTCGGGCGAGCGTGCCGCCGCATGCGGGGCACGTGGCGCGTGTGCGGCAGGCGCGGCAGAACAGGAGGGGAATGTAGCCCGTGCGTGGGACTTGCACGAGGACGGCCCGTCCGGCTGCCAGCGCGGTCTTCGCGGCTTTCCACGCGAACGTGGGGATGCGTGTGTTCGTGCCGTCGCTGGCGAGGTGCGCGTCAGATCCGGTGGCGAGCACCCGCAGGCCTTGCGGTCCGCGTGCGGCGGGCGTGATCGCTTGCGCCCAACCGGTTTCGACGAGTTGGTGTGCTTGCGGTGTGCGTGCGTTGCCGCCGATGAGGGCAGCGGCGCCGACGAGGTGCGCTCGGGTGAGGAGCATGTCGCGGGCGTGCGGGTAGGGCTGGCGTTGTTCGATGTGGGCGATGTCGCCGTCGTCCCAGATGGCGACGAGCCCGAGGTCGGTGACTGGTGTGAGCGCGGCGGAGCGGGTGCCGGCGACGATGAGGACGTCACCGCGGACGGCTTTGAGATAGGCGGCGTATCGGGGTGTTGAGCCCATGCTCGAGGTGAGGGTGACGTGGCGGCCGCGGCCGAGCAGCTTGGTGAGTGCCGCATCGAGGAGCGTCAGGCGGGCTTGGTCGGGGACGATGAGCACTGCGGCTTTCCCTGCGGCGGCGCTGGTTGCGGCGGCTTCAGCGAAGCGTTCGGCCCAGTTTTCAGCGGGCCTCGTGTTCCATACGGCCCGGGGGTTCTTGCCAGCGTGGAGAGCGGCGAGGAACGCGGGCCCGCGCGTGTAGGCGTCCCATGCGGCGGGTTTCGGTGCGGTGACAGGGAGGGGGCTTGTCGTGTTGTCGCGTTCGGGTTTGATCCGCCGCTCGGGCACGGTGAGGTCGAGCATGTCGCCGAGCGTCCCGGCGTACCGGTCGGCGATGGCGCTGGCGGCGCGAATGGTTTCGCTCGTGAGGACGGGGACGGGTGACACGAGCTCGGCGATGGCCGGAAGTGTCATGTCGTCCTCGGCCGCGGGCCGGATGGCGGTGACGTAGCCGGTGCGTACGGTGCCTCGTCCGAATCGAGCTTTGATGCGGCAGCCGATAGCGGTGTCTGCAGCGAGCTCGGGTGGGATCTGGTATTCGCGGGTGCCGGTGTGGTGGAACGGGAGGTTGTCGAAGGCGACGGTGGCGACCAGGGCGGTGGCGGGAGGTGCCGGGGCGGTGGTCGGGGAGGCCATGGATTCATGATCGCACAGACCGCGCCCAGGGTGTTGTGTCAGCGTTTCGTGTTGGCGTGGAGGCGGTCGGGGTTCCGATGGCAGGGGCCGTGTCGTGATGATGCCCGCCGGACACTGTGGAGACGCGTTTTCCCTGGTGGGAGGCTTACCTTGGGGGTGGTGTCCATGTTCGCTGCTGTGCGGTGCCTGTTGACGCTGGTGGGAGGCTCGCCATGGTGCCTGCTGCGCATCGAGGTTGTCGGTGCCTGTGTGGACTGGCTGGGGATGCCTGGCGATCGTATCGTCGCGGCCGCGGGCACGTCAATGCGTGCGTGTGGCGGTGGGAGAAGCGGCTCCGGGGCGCGTGTTGCGTTATCGTTGTCGGCGCCCCGGTCTGCGCGAGAGGCGTCAGATACGCCGTTCGTTGTTTGTCCGTGAGCAGGCCGGGGCGCCATGCTCCACTCCCCCAGCCACTCATTTCGTGTCGCCAGCGCGGGCGTGGTTACCGGGCTGTGGTGAGCACCGCTGGCGCGGTTTCGTCGCCGAGCAGCCACCGGATGAGTCGAGTGAGCGTCGCGGGAGCGGTGCGGCCGTTGGCGCGGCACACGCCCTGGAACTCCTCCCAAAGGGCTGGCGGGAGCATGAAGCTCGTGTGCGTCGGAGCGCCGGCGACGGTTGGCCGGGCCGGCGGCGGGTCCGCGGGCGCCAGTTCCGGGCCGTAGCCCAGGTGTGCGCGGATGAGCGCGGCCGCAAGTTCGGACCGAGTGCATGACCGCCAGGCGGCCTCTTCGGTGAGATGCGCTGACAAGCGCGTGTTCATGCGGACGTTGACGCGCATCGTGGTGGTGCCGGTGGTGGTCATGAGCGGGTGGCTCCAAAGGGTTCGGTGCGCGGCGGCCGGGCGGCCCGGCTGCCGCGGATGCTGGTGTCAGTGGTCATGGTCAGCGATTGCGGCGAGTTCGTCAATGGTGCGCGTTCCGGGGACGTCCCGCTCGAACGTGCATGCGGCGGCCAGGCAGGCGATGTGGACGGCCGGGTCGGGGATCCACCATTCGCTGGGTTCGCTCAGGTCGGGTGTGATGGTCAAGTTCGGGTCGACCGTAGCGGGGTTCGTGTCGTGCCAGGCGGCGACGTCGGCCAGGCGGACGTCTCCGGCGTCAGTGAACGCGGCCGTCCAATCGCATGCGGTGCATGCGAGGCGCAGCCATGGGACCGGGGAGGCGGACGCACCTGGCGGTGCCTGCCACGTCCCGGGTTCGACGGTCACGGTGTGGTGAGCGGTCATTGTGTGCAGCGTTCCTTCGGGTTGCCAGCGCGGGAGGTGGGCGGCCCGGAAGGGCGTGGCCTTCCGGGCCGGTGTGGTGTTACGCCGTGTCGGTGGCGGCAGTGAGTCAGTCCGCCAGGTCGTGTTTTGGCGTCGGTGACCACGGGAGTGGTCAACGGTTCGGCAGTCCGATGACTGCCGAACCGGCTCAGGTGTGGCTTAGTAGTCCTCGTCCCAGGTCTCACCGGCGTATGTCGGGTCGAACCATGCGGGCGGGTGTGGCGTGTCCGGCCAGCGCTTGAGGATCGGGGCCATGCGGTCGCAGTAGGCGTCGTAGTGGAACGTGCAGCGGGCGTACGTGTAGCCGGAGCCTGACAGGGCGTCGTATTCGTGAACGGGGCCTTGGCAGGGGCCGTATTCGTACGCGGTGTTCGCGTCAATGCAAACGAGAGCGGTTGCGGCCATGGGGTGGTCTCCGTTCATCGGTGAGGGAGCGGCGGCCGGTTGGTGACCGGCCGCCGCAGTCGTTAGTAGAAGTTCGCCGAGCGGCGGGTGTATGCGTCGTCGTCAGCGTCGGCGAGCGCGACCGGGCATTCGTCCGCGTGAGCGGCAAGCACCCAGAGCCACGGCTCGCGTGCCGACTCCTGCGCGATCACTTCGGTTTCGCATGCGGCGACGAGCCGCAGGGTGACGTGCGCGAGGTGTTCGGTGGTGAGTGTCGGGTTGCGTGGGTCGCGGCATGTGCGGTGGTCGGCTTCAGAGGCCCGGTTCCCCAGGGCCTCGCGGAAGACGATCGCGGCGGCCTCTTCAGGGTCGAACCGGCCGCAGTCGTCGCAGAGTCCGTACGGGTATTCGCTCGCGAGGTAGTCGAACACCCAGGCTGTCGCGAACGCTTCGGGTTCGGTGACCGTGGGCGGCTGGTAGGTGCCGTACGCGTAGGTCGTGTTTGCCCACATGTACCCGGGGAGGGCCCGGGGTTTGCCAGCGCGACGCTGTCGCGGTGCGGTTGCGTGTTGCGTAACCATTCGTAGTTCCCCTGTTGAATTGTCAAACAACGGTGCTTGCTTTAGGTCAATACTGTCGTGTCATACCCACAATCGCAAACGGAAACGGGGCATTTGAATGAGTTGTAGTCGAGCTGTTGTCAAGGTAGTCAAGTAAGCCAATGAGATCCATAATGTTCTATGAAATGGGACTCTGAACTGCGACGATAGGCACTTCATTAGCTGGAACTGTTTTTGATATCGCGCTTGTCGTGACTTGACAACGTCTCGACTACAACTCTCAGAATTGAATGCAATTGCCTTCATTCGTGGTTATGCTTAAGGCTCACGGACAAACACGAATGGAGCAATCCCCAGTGATGAAGCAAACCTCAGCAGCC
>NZ_JAERMK010000020.1:96713-112672 GCF_016918015.1 Glycomyces sp. YM15 | reverse complement strand
GGGTTTGTTTGGTGGTGAGAGCGGAAGTGACACACCCGGTCCCATTCCGAACCCGGTCGTTACGGCTTCCAGCGCCGATGGTACTGCACTCGAGAGGGTGTGGGAGAGCAGGACACCGCCAAACATTTACGTAGAGAAAGTGCCCCACCGCATCGCGGTGGGGCACTTTTGCATGCCCTGATTCAGGAAGAAGTCGAGAGCGCGTCTCTCACTTTCGCTACTCCGACCCCGATTCCGAAGATCGCCCCCGTCACCAGGAATGTCAGTAGCGAGACGGTCACCAGGACGATCGCGATACCGATCGCTCCTACGACGCTGAAAAATGTGCTCACGTGGCCTCCTCCGTTGCAGGCTCGTCGGGTGGGAATATGCCCTTCAGGTATTGTCCCACATCGCTGGATGGTACGTAGCACGCGTCACAAGTTAGATAGGTCACAGTCATGAGCAGAGCTTCGGTTTCGCGTCTTCCTGACACAGGGCTGCCGCCATCGGCCTCGCGGAGGTTGGCGGCCGTCGGGCGGGATCCGATCAACCTGCATCGGGCACTCGCGCACGCGCCGGCGCTTCTGGTGCCGGTGCTCGACCTCATCCACGCGTTGCGGTTCGATGCGACCGCCGCGGGGTCTGCGGGAGTTGATGATCTGCCGGATCGCGCAGATCGAGAATTCGCCATACGAACTGGCCCATCACCTTCCGATGGCAGCCGAGTCCGGTCTGGACTCCGAGCAACTGGCGGCGCTCGATCACTGGGGTGAGGCCGACTGCTACAGCGCGCCGCAGCGGGCGGTGCTCGGGTACGCCGAGCATCTCGGCTCCGGGGCGCCTCGAGACGATGCCGCGCTCGACGCCTGTTTCAGTCCGGCCGAGCAGACCGAGCTCACGGTCACCGGGGCCACCTATATCGCCCTGGCGAGGATGCTGCGAGCGCTCGATGTGCGGATCGACGAAGGGCTTTCCGGTTGATCTCCCTGCCTTCAGGGGTAGTCGGCGAATCACGGCAATTGGGGTTCTACCGGGCGAACGCGGCTTAGGATTTCGGAACGTCTGGTACCGGTTTCGAGTTGGCAGCGGGAGTGAGAAATGGCGACGGACAACGACGGTCTGATACAGCGCCACACCCACGTGGGGACCGGTTCGGCGGTGTTCGTCTCGATCGCGGCCGCCCTCGGAGGGTTCCTGTTCGGCTACGACACTGCCGTGATCAACGGGACCACCGGCGCATTGGAAGTGCAATGGGGGATCGATTCGGTCGAGACCGGCGTGGTCGTCTCTTCAGCGCTGCTGGGTTGCGCGGTCGGCGCATGGTTCGCGGGGTCCCTGGCGAACAAGATCGGACGTCCCCGGGTCATGATGATCGCCGCGATGGTCTTCTTCATCACCTCACTGGGCAGCGCTCTGGCGACGGGTCCGGTGGATCTGACGTTCTGGCGCGTGTGCGGCGGTCTGGCGATCGGCGCGGCGAGTGTCATCGCCCCCGCGTACATCGCCGAGATCGCACCGGCGCACATGCGCGGACGACTCGGTTCGCTGCAGCAGTTCGCAATCGTGCTCGGCATCTTCTCGGCGCTGCTGGTGAACTACGCGATCCAGGCTTCGGCGGGCGGTGCGAGCGGTGAGGTGCCGTGGGGCGGTACGGCGTGGCGGTGGATGTTCGCGGCCGCCGCGATTCCGGCGTTCGTGTACTTCATGTGCTCGCTGCAGATTCCCGAATCGCCTCGGTACCTGGTCGCGAAGCAGCAGTTGGCCAAGGCGAAGCGCATCCTGGAGAAGTACGTCGGCGGCGACGTCGACACCAAGATCGTGGAGATCCAGGAGTCGCTGCACAGCGATCACCCGCCGCGTATCACCGATGTGCGCGGCCCGCGCTTCGGGCTGCTGCCGATCGTGTGGGTGGGCATCTTCCTGTCGATGTTCCAGCAGTTCGTCGGCATCAACGTCATCTTCTACTACTCGACTTCGCTCTGGCAGTCGGTCGGCTTCAGCGAGAACGACGCGTTCCTGACGAGCGTCATCAACTCGGCCGTGAACATCGCCGGCACGATCCTCGCGATCTACCTGGTGGACCGGGTGGGCCGCAAGAAGCTCCTGATGTGGGGCTCGCTCATCATGTTCTTCGCGCTCGGCACGATGGCGGTCATCTTCGCGACGGCCGACGTCGATGCGGGCAACAACCCGATCCTCGGCGATGCGCAGGGCATCATCGCGCTGCTCGCGGCGAACGTGTTCGTCTTCGGGTTCGCATTCACGTGGGGCCCGGTCGTGTGGGTGCTGCTGGGGGAGATGTTCTCCAACCGCATCCGCGCCTCGGCGCTCGGTGTGGCCGCGTCGGCGCAGTGGATCAGCAACTGGCTCATCACCGTCTCGTTCCCCGAGCTCGCGGCGACCGGCCTGTTCCTGGCGTACGGCCTCTACGCGGCGTTCGCGCTGATCTCGTTCTTCTTCGTCGGCAAGATGATCAAGGAGACGAAGGGCGTCGAACTGGAGGACATGGAGCGGCTCGAGAAGAGCGCCTACCGGACCGTCGACTAGCGCGTCTGCCCGGCATTGCGTTGAGGCCGCCCCGATCGGGACGGCCTCAACGGTTTCCTGGTGGTGGAAGGCTATTCGTAGGCGATGGCGCCGAGGATGTTGGTCTTGGCGGCCCGCGTCGCGGGGGCGATGGCCGCGAGGAGCCCGACGAGGACGGCCGCCGCCAGGTACCCGGCGATGAGGGCGGTCGGCACGGCGAAGACGTCGACGCCGCTGTCGGCCAGCGCGTTCTGGAGCGCCCAGCCGAGGCCGAGGCCCACGGCGATGCCCAGGACCGCTCCGAAGAGGGCGATGGTGACGCTCTCGACGATGACCATGCGGACGGTTTGGCCGCGGGTCATGCCGATCGCCCTGAGCATTCCCAGTTCGCGGGTGCGCTCGAGGACCGACAGGATCAGCGTGTTGACGACGCCGATGACGGCGACGATCATCGCCAGGCCGAGGAGGAGCTGGATCGCGATGATCGCGAAGTCGAAGAACACCGTGACCTCTGCGACGAACGCTTCGTGGTTCTGGGCGCTGACCTCGGGTTCTCCGGCGAGCGCGTCGTCGACGGCCGCGGTGACGGCGTCGATGTCGGCGCCGTCGGACACGTCGACCAGGGCCATCATCGGTTTGACCGTGTAGAACTCGTCGGCGTAGACCGGGGCGACGTACCAGCCGTCGGTGTTCTCGTTGTCGACGAGGATCGCGGCGACGGTGAACTCGTGCGCCTCGGTACCTCGGGTGAACTCGGCGGCCACGGCGTCGCCGATACCGACGCCGAGCTGGTCGGCCGCCGACTGGTTGACGGCGATCTCGTCGTCGGCGAGTTCCCCGGTCCCGCCTTCGGCGAACTCGCCGCTGAAGAGGTCGATGATCCCGCCGAAGTCGGTGGTGGTGTTGACATACTGCTCGGTGCCGTCGATGTCGGCGATGTCGTAGTAGATCTCGACCGCCGCGTCGACGTCGTCGATGGCGCGGATGTCGTCCATGACCGCGGGGTCGAAGGAGGCGGGGAGCTCGGAGACGGCCGGCCCGGTGACGAACAGCTCGGCCTTGACCGCTTCGCCGAAGTAGTCCTCGATGCTGGCCTTGACGCTGGTGAGCAGGGTCGCGGTGGCGGTCACGAGCGTCACGCCGATCATGAGCGCGGAGGCGGTGACCGCGGTCCGGCGCGGGTTGCGTGCGGCGTTGCGGCGGCCGAGCTTTCCGGCGAAGTTCCAGGACCACAGCCGGCCGAGCGCGCCGACGAGCGGCTTGGACAGCCACGCGGTGAGCATGGTGACGCCGACGAAGACCAGGCCCGCGCCGACCGCGGTGCCCGCGAGGGCGGCCTTGTCGCCGCCGAGGTTGTGGGTCAGGCCCAAGGCCATGGCCGCGCCGCCCGCGAGGGTGACGATCGTGCCGACGACGGTGATGACCGTGATCGGCCGGTCGGCCTTGACCGCGGCGCGCATCGCCTCGACCGGCGGGACCTTGGAGGCCCGGACGGCGGGGACGAGGGCCGCCAGTACGGTCACACCGATGCCGACCGCCAGCGCGGCGATGACCGCCGAGACCGGCACGGCCAGGCTGACCTGGCCCGCGTCGAGGAACGAATTCGCGATCGCGGCGGTCAGGCCGGCGCCGCCCGCGATCCCGACGGCGGTGCCGACGACGGCGGCGATCGCGCCGAGGATGAGGGCCTCGGCGAGGATCGAGCGGACGACCTGGCTTCGTCCGGCGCCGATGGCGCGCATCGTCGCGATCTCCTTGAGGCGACCGGCGATGACGATCGAGAAGGTGTTGGCGATGAGGAACACCGAGACGAAGACGGCGATGAGGCCGAACCCGAGCAGGAAGTTACCGACGAGCCCGGTCAGTTCAGCGGACTGGGCGGTCGCTTCGGCGTTGTAGTCCTCCCATGTCCTGACCTGTGATTCGCTGCCGACGACGGGTTCGAGCGCGGCGGCGAGGTCGTCGGCGTCGGTGCCGTCCGCGGCGTGGACGGCGAGGGCCGAGTAGGCGTCGTCGCCGTCGAAGACGAGACGCTGGGCCTCGGCGGTGGTGAAGGCGATCTCGGTGGCGCCGCCGAGGGAGTCGCGGCCGCCGGGGTAGCCGTAGACGCCGACGATCTCGTACGCGGTCTGGCCGGTGGTCTGCGAGTACGCCGTGACCGACTCGCCCAGGCCGAGGCCGGCGTCGTCGGCGAATTTGGCGGAGACGGCGACTTCACCGTCGCCCTCGGGTCCGCGGCCCTCCCGCAGTTCGCGGTCGTGTGCTTCGTCGGCCCAGTTGGCGGCCATGGTGGGGGAGAGCCCGCCGACCACCTTGCCGTTGTCGCCGATGGCGTTGATCGCCCCCGCGACCGTGATGCCGACCCGTTCGACGCCGGCGGTGCCTTCGACGGCGGCGAGGGTCTCGGCGGAGACGCCCTGCTGGACGAGGCTGTCACCCCTCGACTCGGGTGCGACCGGTTGCACGAGGACATCGGATCCCGCGAACGACTCGGCGTTCAGTTCGTCCACAGTAGCTTGAATGGAGGCGGTCAGGACCAGGGCGGCGGCGATGAACGCCGAGCCGAGGACCACCGCGAGGCTGGTGAGCGCGAGGCGGGCCTTGCGGGCCGCCATGCCCTTCAATGCGGCGCGGAACATGGGTTCAGGCGGCCTCTCCGGCGAGAGGGACGCGGTTCTCGAAGCCGCGCATCGTGTCGATGACCGAGTCGGCCGTGGGCCGGTCGAGGTCGCGGACGATCTGGCCGTCGGCGAGGAACACGACGCGGTCGGCGTAGGCGGCGGCGGAGGGGTCGTGGGTGACCATGACGATGGTCTGCCCGAAGTCGTCGACGGACTTGCGCAGGAATCGCAGCACCTCGCCGCTGGAGCGGGTGTCGAGGTTGCCGGTGGGCTCGTCGGCGAAGACCACTTCGGGGCGGGTGGCCAGGGCGCGGGCGCAGGCGACGCGCTGCTGCTGGCCGCCCGAGAGCTCGGTCGGCTTGTGCGACAAGCGTTCCTGGAGGTCGAGCGTGCGGATGATCTGGCTGATCCACGCCGGGTCGGCCTTCGCGCCGGCTATGGAGGCCGGCAGCAGGATGTTCTCCTCCGCCGTCAGGGTCGGCAGCAGGTTGAACTGCTGGAAGATGAAGCCGATCTTGTCACGGCGCAGCTTCGTGAGGGCCTTGTCGCCGAGACCGGTGATGACCGTGCCGCCGATGTCGACGCTGCCGCGGTCGGTGGTGTCGAGCCCGGCGAGGCAGTGCATGAGGGTGGACTTGCCGGAGCCCGAGGGGCCCATGATGGCGGTGAACTGGCCGGAGGCGAACGCCACGGACACGTCTCGCAGGGCCACGACCTGGGCCTCGCCCGAGCCGTAGGCGCGCCAGAGACCGGTGGCGGTGACGGCGGCTCGGCTGCGCTGCTGGAGACCGCGGCTCTGCTGCACGCTCTGCGGGGCGGGGGGAGTGCTGAGTGGCACGGGAGCGCCTTTCTGATCGGGAGTCTTTCCTGTTCCCCCAAGGCTATTGAGCGGCGCTTCCGGGCGCTTCGGTCCGCGGGCCGGAGTTCCGTCCTCCCCGGGGCGGAGCTCCCGGCGCCCGATCGGCCGAAAGACGGAGGCCCCGAGGGGCGGCAGCTCGGCCTTCCGGAGGCTCCCGGGCAGACGGGAGGGGCGGCGTCTGACAACGCCGCCCCTCACCTGGTTTCCGGTGGAGAGCTATTCGTAGGCGATGGCGCTCAGCACGTTGAGCTTCGCCGCGCGCGCCGCCGGCGCGATCGCGGCGAGCAGGCCCACGGCGACAGCCGCGACCAGGTACGAGACGATGAGCGCCCACGGGAGCGCGAAGCTCGTCAGGCCCTCCTCCTCGAGCGCCCGCTGCACGGTCCAGCCGAGACCGATGCCGACCGCGATGCCCAGGACCGCGCCGAAGAGGCAGATGATGACGCTCTCTACGGTGATCATGCGCCGGGCCTGCCCACGGGTCATGCCGACCGCGCGGAGGAGCCCCAGTTCCCTGGTGCGTTCGAGGACCGACAGGACCAGGGTGTTGACGACGCCGATGATCGCGATGATGATCGCCAGCGCCAACAGGATCTGCACCGACGCGAGGAGGACGTCGAGCTGGCCGGTCTGCTGTTCGACGAACTCGGCGTTGTTGGTGACGTTCACTTCGGGCTCGTCGGCGAGGATCGAGTCCACTTCGTCCTCGACCGCCGCGATGTCGGCGCCCTCGGCGACCTGGATGTAGGCCTGCATCGGCTTCGGCACGGTGAAGTGCTCGATCTGCGCCGGCGCGACCCACCAGCCATCGGTGAGCTGGGAGTCGTCGAGGATCGCGGCGATCTCCAGCTGCGCGGTGGTGTTGTCGGCGAATGCCACCTGGACGGTGTCGCCGAGCGCGAGGCCCCGGTCCTCGGCGGCGGACTCGTTGACGGCGAGTCCGTCGTCGGGAAGGTCGTCGACCGAGCCTTCGGCCACGGTGCCGCTGAAGACCGCGAGGCTGGTGGCGAGGTCTTCGCTCGCGTACAGCGTGGTCGGCTCATCGTCGACCTCGGCGCCGAAGAGCTCGCCGTAGAGGTCCCCGACGGCCGCCGCATCGGGCAGCGCCTTGATCTCAGCCAAGGTCTCACGGGAGAACGTGGGGATGTTGGCCCCCTGCTGCCCCATGACGATGAGGTCGGACTCAAGGTTCTGGTCGGTCAGCTCCTCGGTGGTGGCCTTGAAACTGGAGACGAGCGTGGCGATGCCGGTGACGAGCGCGACGGCGATCATGAGCGCGGAGGCGGTGATCGCGGTGCGCCGCGGGTTGCGGCCGGCGTTGAGCTTGCCGAGGCGGCCCTCGAACGTCCACGACATGACCGAGCCGAGGAGCGCCACGAGCGGCCGCGACAGGATCGGGGTGAGCAGGGTGATGCCGACGAACGCGATGCCGACACCGGTGAGGAACCCGCCCAGGCCGAGGTCGCCGAGATTGTCGGTGAGACCGAGCGCCACCAGGACGCCGCCCACCGCGGTGACCGCGATCCCGGCGATCGTGATGCCGCGCAGCGGTTTCGGCGGGTTGACCGCATCGCGCATGGCGGCCACCGGCGGCACGCCGGAGGCCTTGACCGCGGGGATGATCGCGGAGAGCACGGTGACGCCGATGCCGACCGCGAGCGCCCCCAGAGCCGTGGCCGGGACCTGGAGCTGGACCGGCAGGCCGCCCATCACCGTGGAACTGACCAGTTGGGACAGACCCCAGCCGAGCAGGACGCCCAGGCCGAGACCCACGATCGAGGCGATGACGCCGATGACGACGGCTTCGGCGAGCACCGATCCGACGACCTGGCCGCGGGCGGCGCCGATCGCCCGCAGCAGCGCGAGTTCGCGCTGGCGCTGCGCCACGATGATGGTGAACGTGTTGATGATGAGGAACACCGAGACGAACACGGCCACGAGGCCGAAGCCGAGAAAGATGTAGCCCATGATGTCGGCGACGACGGCGAACCCTTGGGCCGCTTCCTCGCTGGCCTCTTCACCGGTCCGGACGCGGTAGTCGGGTCCGACCGCCTCGGCGATCGCGTCGGTGGAGACGTCGCCGTCCACGTAGATCGCCATGTAGGCGTCTTCGCCCTGGGTGAGCAGGCGCTGCGCTGCGGTGGTGGTGAAGCCCATCTGCGTCTCGCCGGCGAGCGAGTCGCGGTCGCCGCTGAGGCCGAAGACCCCGACGATCTCGTATTCGGCGCGGTCGGCCGTGTAGGAGTAGGCGGTGACGGTGTCGCCGAGGCCGAGTCCGGCGTCCGACACGAACCGGGCGGAGACGATGACCTCGTTGTCGGCCTCCGGGCCGCGGCCTTCGCGGATCTCATTGAATCCGGTGTCGGCGTCGGTCCAGTTGAAGCCGATGGTCGGCGCGAAGGCGCCGACGAGCTTGCCGTCGTCGCCGATGGCGTTGACCTGGCCGGTGACGTCGCCGTCGGCGGCTTCGACGCCGTCGACCCCCGCGACGGTCTCGAGGACGTCGGCGGGGATGAGAGTGGCGCTGGGCGTGTTGCCTTGGGCGGCGGCGGGGTCGTCCGCGGAGGAGACCACTGCGTCGACGTCGGTGAAGGCGTCGGCGATGACCCCGGTCACGGACTTCTCCATGGTGGCGGTGAGGATCATCGCGGCGGCGACGAACATCGTGCCGAGGACGACGGCGAGGCTGGTGAGGACGAGGCGGGCTTTTCGGCTCGCCATGCCCTTGAGGGTGGCGCGCAGCATGGTTAGGCGTGCTCCCCTTGGGCAGCGGCGACGAGCTCTTCGAAGTGCTTCATCTTGTCGATGACCCTGTCTGCGGTCGGTTCGGACATGTCCTCGACGATCTGGCCGTCGGCGAGGAAGACCACGCGGTCGGCGTAGGCGGCGGCGGACGGATCGTGGGTGACCATGACGATGGTCTGCCCGAAGTCGTCCACGCTGGTGCGCAGGAAGCGGAGCACTTCGGTGCCCGAGCGGGTGTCGAGGTTGCCGGTGGGCTCGTCGGCGAAGACGACCTCGGGGCGGGTGGCGAGGGCGCGGGCGCAGGCGACGCGCTGCTGCTGGCCGCCCGAGAGCTCGGTCGGCTTGTGGGAGAGGCGGTCGGCAAGGTTGAGGGTCTTGATGATCTGGTCGAGCCAGGCCGGGTCGGCCTTCGCTCCGGCGATCGCCGCGGGAAGGGTGATGTTCTCCTCGGCGGTGAGCGTCGGCAGCAGGTTGAACTGCTGGAAGATGAAGCCGATCTTGTCGCGGCGGAGCTTGGTGAGGGCTTTGTCGTTCAGGCCCGTGACGGCGGTGTCGCCGATGTGGACGGTGCCGCGGTCGGTGGTGTCGAGTCCGGCGAGGCAGTGCATGAGGGTGGACTTGCCGGACCCGGACGGGCCCATGATGGCGGTGAACGCGCCGGATTCGAACTGGACCGAGACGTCGCGGAGAGCGACGACCTGGGCTTCGCCCATGCCGTAGGCCTTCCAGAGGCCTTCGGCCGATACGGCGGTGGTCCTGACGGGGGACGTGGTGGACACGACGCTCTCGCTTTCGATGAAGGTGTCGATGTGCCGAGGGATTCGGTGTGTTTGATTTTCTGGTCCGCGAGGCGGCGCTCGCGAAGTCGTGGTGTCAGTCGAGCGGTGAACGTGTGACGTCGACTCGCCTGATTGTGACATCATAGCTGATGTCATTTGGCGTCGTGGTGCTCGCGGTCGTGTTCCGACGATATTGGACTCCGGGCCTGCGCGCATCCGCTTCGCGGACGGTCTTCGTCTACGTCGTGAGGCGGAGGCGGGCGGTACCCGGGTATGACCTTCGTCGGGGGTTCAGTCGGTGCTGCCGGGCTTGACCAGGCCGCTCTCGTAGGCGAGGACGACGGCCTGGACGCGGTCGCGGACGCCGAGCTTGGTGAGGAGGTGGCCGACGTGCGTCTTGACGGTGGTCTCACCGACCGTGAGCGATTCGGCGATCTCGGCGTTCGTAAGGCCTTTCGCCAAGAGCAGCAGGACTTCCCGTTCGCGGGCGGTCAGGCAGTCGACGATCGCCGGCTTGGCGTCGCGGTCGCTGCCGCGCTGCTCGGCGAAGCGCCCCAGGAGTGTCGAGAGGATGTGCGGCGCGACGACCGCCCCGCCCCTGTGGACGGTGCGGATGGCCTCGACCAGCTCGGCGGCGGGCGCGTCCTTGGTGAGGAACCCGGCGGCGCCGGCCCGCAGCGCGCCGACGACGTACTCGTCGAGGTCGAAGGTGGTCAGCACCAGGACGCGGGTGGGCAGGTTCGCCTGGACGATGTCGGCGGTGGCCGCCACGCCGTCGCGGCGGGGCATGCGGATGTCCATGAGGACGACGTCGGGGACCAGCCTCCGGGTGAGCTCGAAGGCCTCGACGCCGTCGCCGGCCTCGCCGACGATGTCGATGTCGGTCTCGGCGCCGAGGACCATCTTGAAGCCCGCGCGCAGGAGTTGCTGGTCGTCGGCCAGCAGGAGGCGGATCGGCCGGTCGTTCAACGTGTGACTCCCTGGAGGTGGGCGTTCTTGGGGAAGCGGGCCTCGACGAGGTAGCCGCCGCCGGGCCGGGGCCCGGCTTCGAGGGTGCCGCCGTAGAGCGTGGCGCGCTCGCGCATGCCGATGAGGCCGTGGCCGCCGGAGAACCCCGAGACGACGGGCGCGCCGTGCCCCGAGTCGCCCACGGAGATCCGGAACTCGTTCTCGCCGTAGTCGACCACGAGCCCGGCCCTGGCCTGCGGGCCGGCGTGCTTGATGGTGTTCGTGAGGGCCTCCTGGGCGATGCGGTAGACCGCCAGGCTCACGCCCGTCGGCAGCGGGTACTCCTCGCCGCGGACGGTGTAGCGCACCGGCAGGCCGGCGTCCTTGGTCTGGGCCACCAGCGCCCGCAGCGAGTCCACTGTAGGCTGCGGCTCGAGGTCGGCGCCGCCGCCTTCGTCGCGGCCCTGCCGCAGCACGGTGAGGATGTCCCGCATCTCCCGCAGCGCGGTGCGCGCGGTCTGGTTCACCGTGGTGAGCGCCTCCTCGGCCGCCTCAGGATTCGACCGCAGGACCCGTTTGGCCCCTTCGGACATGACCCCGATGACCGAGATGTGGTGCGCCACCACGTCGTGCAGCTCGCGGGCGATGCGCCGCTGCTCGTCCGCTACCGCCTGGGCCGCGAGCGCCTCCTGGCGTTCCTCGGCCAGCCGGGCCCGGTCGGAGAGCTCCACGACGTGCTCGCGCCGGTTGCGGACGACCCAGCCGATCCAGAACACCGTGGCGGCCAAGGCGCAGTTGAGCAACGTGAGCAGCAGGCTCGTCACATGGTCGCCGCCCCGGAACGCGGCCGATTGGATGAACAGCGCCACCGGCACCCAGATCGCGGCGGCGGCCACCAGCGCCCGGGGCAGCGGACGGTAGACCGCGGCGGTGTAGGTGAGGACGAACATGCCGATGCCCGAGTCCAGCGCCATGCTCTCCAGCGGGCCGATGAAGAACGCGGCGCCCAGTACCAGCAGCGAGAAGACGATGCCGCCCCACAGCCACTTGCGCCGCAGGCCGATCGCCGCGAACGGGATCGCCATCAGACCGGCCTGGCCCCAGGTGAGCGTCACTTCGGGCGCCACGGCCGCCGAGACCGCGAAGAGGCCGAGGTAACCGGCGGCCGAGGCGATCGCCAGCAGCGTGTCGGCCAGGAGCGGTTGCTCCTGGAGCCGGCGCTGCAGGCGTGTGAAAGTGGAGGCGGCGTGCACGCTCTACACCGTATCCGCCGTTCCCGCCCGTTTCATCGAACGCGAGAATGATCCGCGAGTACGTCTCAGGTAGGAGGCGTGCCGTGCAACGGATCGGCGTCGCTCGGCCCGGCAACCGGCTGCGGATCGTCCACCGGCATCGCCAGACCCGGCAGGACCGTCGGCAGCGGGTACGCGGGCGGCTCGCCGCCGAACTCGGGGCACAGGGCCTGATGCGCGCACCAGCCGCACAGCTTCGACTTCTGCGGCTGGAACTCGCCGGTGGCGATCGCCTCGCGCATCACCGACCACAGTGCCTTGAGCGTCTTCTCGAACCCCTCCAGCTCGCGCTGGTTCGGGGCGTAGTCGAGCGTCTGCCCGTCCCCGAGGTACATGAGCCGCAGCAGCGTCGGCACCGCGCCCCGGGTGCGCCACCACACCAGCGCGTAGAACTTCATCTGGAACAGCGCCTTGTCCGCGAATCGGTCCGGCGGACGCTTGCCGGTCTTGTAGTCCACGAGCCGCACGAGCCCGTCAGGATTGACGTCGGCCCGGTCGATGAACCCCTTGAGTGACGTGCCGTCGTCCAAGGTCGTCGTCACCAGACACTCGGTGCGATGCGGCTGGAGCCGCTGCGGGTCCTCCATCGCGAAGTACGTCTCGACCAGGCGCCGCACGTTCCGCAGCCACGCCGACTCGTCGTCGAGCCCGTCGAACAGCTCCGCGTACTCGCCCGAGGCCTGGAGCTTCGCCCACTCGGGCTCGATCATGGCGAGCGCCTGCCGCGGCGTGCGCCGGCCCGCGTCCAGCTCGTAGAGCCGCTCGAGGACCGAGTGCACGAGGGTGCCCTGCACCTGCGCCTTCGACGGCGGCTCCGGCAGGCGGTCGACCGCCCGGAACCGGTACAGCAGCGGACATTGCTTGAAATCCCCGGCGCGCGAAGGAGAGAGCTGGGTCGGACGGGCGGCGTGCGGCATCCTCCGAGCATAGGACGGACCGCCGACACTCCGGTCGACCGCACCCCACATCTAACATAACGCGTGTACGGTTTAGGGCATGACCTTCGACGCGAACGCCGCACGCTCCTTCGGCCCCGCCGCCGACCTCTACGACTCGATCCGCCCCACCTACCCGGCCGAGGCCCTCGCCTGGCTCGCCGGCGCCGCCCCCAAGGACATCGTCGACGTCGGCGCCGGGACCGGCCTCCTCACCCGCGGCCTCATCGCCCTGGGCCACAACGTCACCGCCGTCGAACCCGACCAGCAGATGCTCGCCAAGCTCACCGCCGCCAGCCCCGGCCTCATCGCCGGGCACGAAGGCCCCGCCGAAGCCCTCCCGCTCCCGGACGCCTCCGCCGACGTCATCACCGCCGGACAGGCCTTCCACTGGTTCGACCGTCCCAAGGCCCTCCCCGAACTGCGCCGCGTCCTCCGCACCGGAGGCGTCCTCGCCCCGATCTGGAACATCCGCGACACCCAGACCCCCTGGGTCGCCGCGGTGTGGGCCGCCATCGACTCCTCCCAAGGCGAACGCGACGCCTACGCCGCGCTCGAACCCGGCTACTTCGGCGACGGCTTCGCCGAGCCCGAACACCGGGTCTTCTCCCACCAGCGCCTCCTCGACCGGCCCGGCGTGCTGCGCCTGGTCCAATCCCGCTCCTACTACCTCACCGCCGACGACGCACTCCGCGAACGCATCACCCGGGACGTGCTCGACATCCTCGACCACCACCCCGACCTCGAAGGCAAGGACACCTTCGCGCTCCCCTACAAGACCTACGCCTTCCGCGTCCGCCCGGCCTAGCCATCGGCATCCTCACAAGCGGGCCCGCCCAGCGGTTCCCGAGACCCCCGGCGCGGGCGGGCGCGTAGCATTGCCGCCGATGTCGACTGCAAACCCGCTGGCCTTCCGCCGATCCGGATTCACGCTCGTCCGCTTCAAGGGCATCCCCGTCACCCTCGGCTACACCTGGCTGCTCCTGGCCGCCGTGGTCGTGATCGTCTACGCCCCGATCGTGCAGCGCTCGGTCCCCGGCCTGAGCACCGGCGCCGCACTCATCGTCGCCGCGCTCTTCGCCGTCACCCTCCTCGTCTCGGTGTTCCTCCACGAACTCGGCCACGCCCTCGTCAGCCTGCGCGCCGGCATCGGAGTGCGCCGGATCAACCTCGACGCCCTCGGCGGCTTCACCGAGATGGACCGCGAAGCCCCCAGGCCCGGGACGGCCGCCGCCATCGCGCTCGCCGGCCCCGCCGTCTCCGCCGTCCTCGGCGGCATCGGCCTCGCCGGGCTCTTCCTCTTCACCCCCGGCTCCCTGATCTGGCAGTTCGCCTTCCAGATCTGCGTCGCCAACCTCCTCGTCGCCGTCTACAACCTGCTCCCGGGCCTGCCGCTGGACGGCGGCAAGGCCCTCCAAGCCGGCATCTGGGCCGCCACCGGCGACCGCTGGACCGGCTTCCGCGTCGCGGGCTGGGCCGGGCGCGTCGTCGCCGTCGGCACCATCGCTGGCGGCCTGTGGCTTTACGCCTCGAGCTGGTTCTCCGCGTTCGGCCTGATCCTGCTCCTGTTCGTGGCCTTCGAACTGTGGCGCGGCGCCACCAGCGCGATCCGCGCCGCCCGGATGGGCCCGCGCGTCAAAGCCCTGGACGCCGCCGCGCTGGCCCGCCCGATCGTCCTCGTGCCCGCTTCGGCGACGTTGGGGGAGGCGCTGAGCGCCGCGAACGGGCGCGAGATCATCGCCGTCGACGGCAAGCCGGTCGGGGTCCTCGACCGCGCCGCCGCCGAGGCGGTCCCGGCCGACCAGGTGGCCGCGATGCCGCTGGCCGGGCTGCTGCGCGCGGCCGCCCAGGTCCCGGGCCTCAAGGCCGACCTCAAAGGCCAGGCCCTGGTGGACGTGATCGGCAAGAGCGGCGCGGAGCGGTTCTTCGTGGTCGATGAGGGCCGCCTGACAGGGCTGCTCTACACCGCCGACGTGGTCAAGGCCCTCCGTTAAGATGCTCCGGACCTACCGGGGCCCGGCGACGCCCGCGGGCCGCACGTGACCGACTTCGGCGAAGCTCGCGAGCCGCAAGTGTGCGGTCTCGGCGAGACTCGCTCGCGAGCGGTGAATGAGTGGCCTCGGCGAAGCTTCCGAGCCGCAACTGAGCGGACTCGGCGAAGCTCGCGAGCCGTAGATGAGCGGACTCGGCGAAGCTCGCGAGCCGTAGATGAGCAAGGAGTACACCGAAGTGGCATCTGACCTGCTGGGGCCGGGCGACCGCGTCCAGCTGACCGACGCGAAAGGCCGCATGGCCACGATCACCCTCGCGGAGGGCGGCGCGTTCCACACCCACCGGGGCAGGCTCTTCCACGACGACCTCATCGGCAAGCCCGACGGCGTCACGGTCACCACCGAGGGCGGCACCGCCTACCTGGCGTTGCGCCCCCTCCTGCCCGACTACGGCCTGTCGATGCGCCGCGGCGCCCAGGTCATCTACCCCAAGGACATCGCGCAGATCCTCACGTTCGGCGACATCTACCCGGGTTCGCGGGTCGTGGAGGCCGGTGCCGGGTCGGGCGCGCTGACGAACTGGCTGCTGCGTGCCACGGGCCCGACCGGCCATGTCTACTCCTGGGAGCTGCGCGAGGACTTCGCCAAGATCGCCGAGGAGAACGTCCGGGGCTACTACGGGGAGGTCCCCGAGCACTGGACCCTGACCGTGGGCGACGTGGCCGAGGCCGACCTCGAACCGGTCGACCGGGTCGTGCTCGACATGCTCTCCCCGTGGGAGGTGCTGGACACTGTGGAGCGCAACCTGCGGCCCGGCGGGGTCTTCATCGGGTATGTCGCCACCACCACGCAGATGTCGGAGCTCGTCGAGGCGCTGCGGGAGCGCAAGACCTTCACCGAGCCCTCGGCCTGGGAGTCGATGATCCGCGGCTGGCACCTCGAGGGCCTCGCGGTCCGCCCGGACCACCGCATGATCGCCCACACCGCGTTCCTCATCACCGCCCGCAAGCTCGCTCCCGGCACGGTGGCGCCGATGCGGAAGCTCAAACCCTCCAAGGGCCAGCAGGCGCTGCGCGAACGCAAGGAGCGGATCGCCGCCGAGGCCGACGCCCGCGCGGCCGAGGCGCTGCGAGCCACTGAGGACGACGCCGCCGGTTCGTAACGATCCGGTCACAGTCTGAGTCGGATTCACGACTTTTCAAGTGCCGAAAAGAGATTCGGGCGGGTGACGCGATCGCGTCACCCCCCCGAATCACGCGGCGCGAGTCGTCCGCGCCGGGG
>NZ_JAERMK010000020.1:0-96703 GCF_016918015.1 Glycomyces sp. YM15 | reverse complement strand
GGGCGTTACACCGTCTTTTACTCGCCCAAAATCTCGTGGGGGGGGGGCCCCGCCCCCCCCCCCCCCCCCCGAATCTCGCTGCGCTAGTCGTCCGCGCCGGGGCCCGCGACGGCGGTCTTGTCCTTGCGGTCGCGGACGTAGATGCACTCGCCGGGGCAGTCGTGGGCGGCGTTCACAATGTCCAGACGCAGGTGTTCGGGCACGTCGACTTGCGAACCGGCCGTAGTCAACAGCTCACCGTTAGGATCCTTCACGTAGGCGAGACCGTCGATGTCGAACTCGAAGATCGTGGGCGCGTACTGCACGCAGAGCCCGTCCCCGGTACAGGCGTCCTGGTCGATCGATACCTCGAGTTCACGTTCCTCAGCCATGCCCCCCAGATTAATTGCCGCGAAGAAGCTGGCGCAATGTCGGTGTCGAGTCTTACTATTGGCGTCCCCAGCCAGCTACGGTTGGAGTAGGACAACCCTCACTCGGGAGGTGTGACCCGTGGCACGTAGCAACGATGACCGTCGACAGAACCTGAGCCAGGGCTCAGAGCACGACGAACTGTCAGGACAGGTCGAAGAGCTCCAGGAAGAACTGGCCGCTGCCCGACGCCGTCTCACCGAAACGCCCCGACACATGCACATTCTGGAAGAGCGGCTCGCCGCCGCCCAATCCCAGATCGACCGCCTGTCGGAGCAGAACGAGCGGCTCGTGGCCACCTTGAAGGAGGCCCGCGAGCAGATCGTCTCACTGAAAGAGGAAATCGACCGGCTCGCACAACCGCCGTCCGGTTACGGCGTGTTCCTGGGGGCCCGTGAGGACGGCACCGTCGACGTCTTCACCTCCGGAAGGAAGTTCCGCGTCTCGCTCGCGCCGTCGATCGACGTCGACGAGCTCGAACGCGGCCAGGAAGTCCTGCTCAACGACGCCATGAACGTGGTCGAGGTGCTCGACTACGAGCGCATCGGCGAAGTGGTGACGCTCAAGGAGCTCATCGAGACCCCGGGCGGTCCGCCGGACCGCGCCCTGGTGACCAGCCACGCCGACGAGGAGCGGGTCGTGCTGCTCTCCGACGCGCTCATCAACTCGCCGCTGCGGGCGGGCGACTCGGTCATGATCGAGCCGCGCGCCGGGTACGCGTACGAGCGCATCCAGAAGAGCGAGGTCGAAGAACTCGTCCTCGAAGAGGTCCCGGACGTCGACTACTACGACATCGGCGGCCTCGACGGCCAGATCGAGATGATCCGCGACGCGGTGGAGCTGCCGTTCCTCCACGCCGACCTCTTCCGCGAGCACGAGCTGCGAGCGCCGAAGGGCATCCTGCTGTACGGCCCGCCGGGCTGCGGCAAGACGCTCATCGCCAAGGCCGTCGCCAACTCGCTGGCCAAGAAGGTCGCCGAGATGCGCGGCGAGGAGGCCTCCGGCAGGAGCTACTTCCTCAACATCAAGGGCCCTGAGCTGCTCAACAAGTACGTCGGCGAGACCGAGCGGCACATCCGCCTGGTCTTCCAGCGGGCCCGCGAGAAGGCCAGCGAAGGCATGCCCGTGATCGTGTTCTTCGACGAGATGGACTCAATATTCCGCACCCGCGGATCGGGCGTGTCCTCCGACGTCGAGAACACCATCGTCCCCCAGCTGCTGTCGGAGATCGACGGCGTGGAGGGCCTCGAGAACGTCATCGTCATCGGCGCCTCGAACCGCGAGGACATGATCGACCCGGCGATCCTGCGGCCCGGCCGCCTGGACGTCAAGATCAAGATCGAGCGGCCCGACGCCGAGTCGGCGAAGGACATCTTCTCGAAGTACATCACCACGACCCTGCCGCTGCACGACGACGACCTCGCCGAGCACGACAAGGACCGCGAGGCCACCGTGCAGTCGATGATCCAGGCGGTCGTCGAGCGGATGTACTCCGAAGTGGATGAGAACCGCTTCCTCGAGGTCACCTACGCCGACGGCGACAAGGAAGTGCTCTACTTCAAGGACTTCAACTCCGGCGCGATGATCGAGAACATCGTCGCACGGGCGAAGAAGATGGCCATCAAGGACTTCCTGACGCACCAGTCGAAGGGCATCCGCCTGAGCCACCTCATCGACTCCACCGTTGACGAGTTCCGCGAGAACGAGGACCTCCCGAACACCACCAACCCCGACGACTGGGCCCGCATCTCCGGCAAGAAGGGCGAGCGGATCGTCTACATCCGCACGCTCGTCTCCGGCAAGGGCCCCGACTCCGGCCGCAGCATCGACACCGTGTCGAACACCGGTCAGTACCTGTAGCGAAGCGGATGGTACCGGAAGCACCGCCTGTGGCGAAGCGGATGGTACCGGAAGCACCGCCTGTAAGAACGTTGCTTCGATCGGCCGGCGGCACCCCCGTCGGCCGATCGGCGCACCTCCGAACGTGTCAGACCACGCTGCGACGGGTAACCGATCGCCATGAAGACCCAGAACCTCAACGGTGCGAGACTCGGCGGCCCGGAAAACCAAACGTCTCCGATCGGAGGGAGCGCCGCCGCGCCCGAAGGGACTAGGCTCGAGAGCATGACCGTACGCCGCATTATGGGCACCGAGATCGAATACGGGATCTCCGTGCCGGGCCAGCCGGGCGCCAACCCGATGGTGACTTCCTCGCAGATCGTCAACGCCTACGCCGCCCGCCCGGAGCTCTCCAAGGGCGGCCGCGCCAGGTGGGACTACGAGGAGGAGACCCCCCTACGCGACGCGCGCGGCTTCACCTACACCGGTGCCCTCTACGACCCGGCCGAGAACCTCGCCGATGAGGACTCGGGGCTCGCCAACGTCATCCTCACCAACGGCGCACGCCTCTACGTCGACCACGCGCACCCCGAGTACTCGACCCCCGAGGTCACCAACCCGCGTGAGATCGTCCTGTTCGACAAGGCCGGCGAGATGACCATGGCCGAGGCCGCGCTCCGCGCGGCCCACACGCCCGGCATCGGTCCGATCAACTTGTACAAGAACAACACCGACAACAAGGGCGCCTCCTACGGCGCGCACGAGAACTTCCTCATGTCGCGCCAGACCCCCTTCGCCGACATCGTCGCCCACTTCACGCCGTTCCTGGTCACCCGCCAGATCTACTGCGGCGCCGGACGCATCGGCATCGGCCAGGACGCCTCCGAGCACCGCTTCCAGATCTCCCAGCGCGCCGACTTCTTCGAGGTCGAAGTGGGCCTTGAGACCACGCTGAAGCGTCCCATCATCAACACCCGCGACGAACCCCACGCCGACGCTGAACGCTACCGGCGCCTCCACGTCATCATCGGCGACGCCAACCTCGCCGAGCACGCCACCTTCCTCAAGGTCGGCACCGCCTCGATCGTGCTGTCCATGATCGAGTCCGGCGCCTTCGACGGCACCCTCGGCATCGCCGAACCCGTCGCCGAACTCCGCGCCGTCAGCCACGACCCCAGCCTCAAGCACAAGATCGAACTGCGCAACGGCAAGCGCCTCACCGCCATCGAACTCCAGCAGTCCATCCTGGAGCAGGCCGAGGCCTACTGCGGCGACGACGCCGACCCCGACACCCGTGAGGTCCTCGACCTGTGGGCGTACGTGCTCGACGCGCTCGCCCGCGACCCCATGGAACTGTCCGACATGCTCGACTGGCCCGCGAAGCTCTCGCTCCTCGACCGCTACCGCGAACGCGAGAACCTCGACTGGGGCGCCGCGAAACTCCAGGCCATCGACCTGCAGTACCACGACGTTCGCCCCGAGAAGGGCCTCTATCACCGCCTCGTCGCCCGCGGCAAGATGAAGCGCCTGCTCACCGACACCGAGATCATCGACGCGATGACCGAGCCGCCCAGCGACACCCGCGCGTTCTTCCGCGGCCGCTGCCTCGCCCGCTATCCCTCCGAGGTCGTCGCCGCCTCCTGGGACTCCGTCATCTTCGACGTCGGCGCCGACTCGCTCGTGCGAGTGCCCATGATGGAGCCTGAGAAAGGCACCAAAGCCCATGTCGGGGAGCTGTTCGATCGCTGCGAGGCCGCGAAGGACCTGCTCGACATCATCACGGCCGAATGAGGCCCCTGTTTCGTCCGCGGGAATAATGCGCGGCAGTGCAGCGTCGTATCTGGCGTGCTGTCGTACTCTCGCGGTACGGTTTAGGCACCGTCGAGGTAGAAGGGAACAGCTATGGCAGCGAAGGACTCCGGCGGGCAGTCGCAGTCACAGCGGTCGCGGCAGGAAACAGACGCCGAGGCCACCGAGGCCGCTGTAGACCCCGAGATTGCCGAACGCCACGAAGCGATCACCGAAGAAGTAGACGACCTGCTCGACGAGATCGATGAAGTCCTGGAGACCAACTCCGAGGAATTCGTCCGCTCGTTCGTGCAAAAGGGCGGCCAGTAGCAGCCCCCTGCCGGTGACAGGGCCACCTGGTGCGACGCCTACAGGCGCATCGGGGGCCTTGCCCCACCGCAGCCCTCCGGCCCCGCGGGTCCGAAGCGGCCAGCCGCGTATCATCGGCGCATTTACTAAATAGAGGACTAGGGAGGTCATGTCGTGACAGGTCAAGGATTCCCAGGCAAACTGCCCAACGCGTATATGACGGCTGGAACCTCCTCCTTCTCGGAGTTCCTCATGCAGGTGGCACCCGAGCTGCTGCCGGGGCGCAGACCCCTGCCGCCCGGCGACTTCGCCGCCGTCAGCGCCCACGCCACCACCATCGTCGCCCTGCGCACCGCCGAAGGCGTCGTCATGGCCGGCGACCGCCGCGCGACCATGGGCAACTACATCTCCAGTCGCGACATCGAGAAGGTCTTCCCGGCCGACGGCTACTCGCTCGTCGGCATCGCGGGCACGGCCGGCCTCGGCATCGAGCTGGTCAAGCTCTACCAGCTCGAACTCGAGCACTACGAGAAGATCGAAGGCGCCCCGCTCACCCTGAACGGCAAGGCCAACCGCCTCGCCACCATGCTGCGCGGCAACCTCGGCATCGCCCTCCAGGGCCTCGCCGTCGTCCCGCTCTTCGCCGGGTTCGACGTCGACGCCGCCGCCATCGAAGAAGCCGGCAAGATCTACAGCTTCGACGTCGTCGGCGGCATCTACGCCGAACGCGACTTCGACTCCATCGGCTCGGGATCCATGTTCGCCAAGAGCTCCCTCAAGAAGCGCTACCGCCGCGACATCGGCACCGAGGAAGCCGTCAAGATCGCCGTCGAATCGCTCTACGACGCCGCCGACGACGACTCCGCCACCGGCGGACCCGACCCGACCCGCGACCTCTACCCCGTGGTCATGACCGCCACCGCCGAAGGCTCCAAGCGGATCGACGAGGCCGTCGTGGCCGACGTCGCCCGCGCCGTCATCGCGGCCCGCACCGAGAACCCCTACGGATAAGGAGAGGAGCCGGACATGGCCATGCAGTTCTACACCAGTCCCGAACAGATCATGCGGGACCGGGCCGAGTTCGCCCGCAAGAACATCTCCCGGGGCCGCAACGTCGTGGTGCTCTCCTGCGCCGACGGCGTCCTCCTCGTCGCCGAGAACGTCTCCTCGGCCCTGCACAAGGTCTACGAGCTGTACGACCGCATCGGCTTCGCCGCCGTCGGCAAGTACAACGAGTTCGAGAACCTCCGCACCGCCGGCGTCCGGATGGCCGACCTGCGCGGCTATTCCTACGACCGCCGCGACGTCAACGCCGCCAGTCTCGCCAAGGCCTACGCCCAGACCCTCGGTGCGATCTTCTCGGAGCAGACCAAGCCCTTCGAGGTCGAGATCTGCGTCGCCGGCGTCGGCTCCGGACCCCAGGAGGACGAGCTCTACCGGCTCACCTTCGACGGCTCCATCAACGACGAGCCCGGCTACCTCGCCATGGGCGGCGACGCCGACCAGCTCAAGGAGGTCCTGGCCGAGGGCCACGACTTCGAGGCACCGCTCGCCGACGCGTTCGCGCTGGCCCTGCGGGCGCTCTCGAGCTCCGGCGGCAACGGCACGCCCCGCGAGCTGACCAAGGAGGTCCTGGAGGTCGCGGTCCTGGAGCGGGCCCGCCCCGGCCGGGCCTTCCGCCGTATCGAGGGTCTGGCCCTGGACGCGCTGATGACGGGCCGGGCTGCCGAAGCGGAGCCCGAGACCGAAACGACCGTGGACGAGGCGCCCGACACCGACGATTCCTGACGACCGCACGCCGGCCGTCCGCCGCTTGAGGCCGGGCCGAGCGGGTACCCGCGTCCTCGCGGGCCCGACCGGCCCGGTCGGCAACCGCCGCAAGCGGTCGCCGCATACGACCGAGCGACGCTCCTTCGAGTACCTACCGTCCCTCTCAAATGGACGGTCCGTCCCGGCGGGACCGCATCGAACCAGGTGCATACCGCCGTAAATCGAACAATCTCCATAGTGCCCGTCGCGGTATGGAACCGTTCGACCGCGAGGGGTGTTCTCCTCAACCGAATCGGGGTAGGGTTTCGACATGGACAGGCGCATTTTCGGACTGGAGACCGAATACGGGGTCACTTGCACTTTTAGGGGACAGCGCCGCCTGTCTCCGGACGAAGTGGCCCGCTACCTCTTCAGGCGTGTGGTCTCCTGGGGCCGCTCCTCCAACGTGTTCCTCCGCAACGGCGCCCGCCTCTACCTCGATGTGGGCTCCCACCCCGAGTACGCCACACCTGAGTGCGACTCGATCGAGGACCTGGTCAAACACGACCGGGCCGGTGAGCGCATCCTCGAAGGCCTCATGATCGACGCCGAGAAGCGCCTCCACGACGAGGGCATCGCGGGCGACATCTACCTGTTCAAGAACAACACCGACTCGGCCGGGAACTCCTACGGCTGCCACGAGAACTACCTGGTCAGCCGCCACGGCGAATTCGGGCGCCTCGCCGAGGTGCTCATCCCGTTCCTGGTCACCCGCCAGCTCATCTGCGGGGCCGGGAAGGTCCTCCAGACCCCGCGCGGCGCGCGCTTCTGCCTGTCGCAGCGCGCCGAGCACATCTGGGAGGGGGTCTCCTCGGCCACGACCCGCTCGCGGCCGATCATCAACACCCGCGACGAGCCGCACGCCGACGCCGAGCGGTACCGCCGCCTGCACGTCATCGTGGGCGACTCGAACATCAACGAGGTCACCACCATGCTCAAGGTCGGCTCGGCCGACCTGGTGCTGCGGATGATCGAGACCGGTGTGACGATGCGCGACCTCACGTTGGAGAACCCGATCCGGGCGATCCGCGAGATCAGCCACGACACGACCGGAAAGCGCCTGGTGCGCTTGGCGAGCGGTCGCGAGGCGTCCGCTCTGGACATCCAGCGCGAGTACCTCGAGAAGGCCATCGACTTCGTCGACCAGCGCGGCGCCGACGCCGGCACCAAGCGGGTCATCGACCTGTGGGGCCGGGTGCTCCAGGCCGTCGAGTCCGAGGACCTGGACTCGGTCTCGCGTGAGATCGACTGGGTCGCGAAGTACAAGCTCATCGAGCGCTACCGCGAGAAGCGGGGCCTGGCGCTCTCGAGCCCGCGCGTGGCGCAGCTCGACCTGGCGTACCACGACATCCGGCGCGGCCGGGGCCTGCACCACCTGATGGAGAAGCGCGGCGAGGCCGAGCGGATCACGCACGACGTGGAGGTCTTCGAGGCGAAGGAAGTGCCGCCGCAGACCACGCGGGCGCGGCTGCGCGGCGAGTTCATCCGCAAGGCGCAGGAGAAGCGCCGCGACTTCACCGTCGACTGGGTGCACCTGAAGCTGAACGACCAGGCGCAGCGCACGGTGCTGTGCAAGGACCCGTTCCGGTCGCGGGACGAGCGGGTCGACAAGCTCATCGCCAGCATGTGAGGCGAGCGATGACTGATCGGAACGGCGGGGCCGAGCCGCAGCGGGCCGAGGAGCCGGCGGAGGAGAGGCGAAGCCCGGCCGGGCGCCGCGCGGATCCGCTGAGCTCGCTCGACCCGGTCGCCGCATACGAGCGGCGCACGACGCGGATCCGCGAAGAGATCGCGCGAAACCGGCGAGGCGAGTACACGGTCCCCACCTGGGTCCTCGCCCTTGCGCTGGCGGGGGTCATCGGCCTCTGGATCCTGGTCCTGTACGTGCTCTAGTGAAGCGGCGAATGGCAACGCCCCGTCCGCGTGAGAGCGCGGGCGGGGCGTTTCGCGTTCGGGCGCACGCCGAGTGTCCGATCGGTGTTGGGGAACCGGACCGGCGAGACCGGCGCAGGTGGGGCGCGAGCACATCATTCGGTGTGCCCCGGCGACATTCGTTCAGGGTTCAAGCGCCGGGGTGCGGCTATCCCCGCTCGACGCAGGTGAGGACCAGATGCACTACCGGTTCATAGGCCGGATGGGGTTGCCAGTCATCGCCTGATGCGCAGGCGGCCTCAAGGTCGGTGATCATCCTGTACAGCAAGGCGCGCAGCAGCATCTGCGACCATGCCTCGAGCGACGACCAGCGATCCACAAGCGACTGATCGGCGCCATGCCAGCACAGCGCGTCGACCACCGCCACCGCCGCAGCCCACGAAGTCGGACGCCAGTACGGCGCCCAGTCGATGATCGCCGGGGCCAGACCCGGCTCGTACAGGACGTTGCCGAGCAGATCACCGTGGACCATCTGCTCCTGGACCGCAATCGGCGCTCGCGCCTCCGACAGTCGCCGCAGGAGGGGCGCTTCCGGGACGGCGGTCAGGTCCCATGCGATGCGGTCGCTGCGGCTCCACCAGTTGTCCCGGCCGTCGAGGAAGTCGGGTCGCGGCACGGCGGTGAGCAGCTCGTGGAACGCCGCACCGGTCGCGATCGCCGCGTCCCATTGCGACGGGTCGGTGTGGCCGGCGGTGTAACGCCAGGCCTCCCAGCCCTCGTGCAGCCAGTCGCCGGAGACCGCACGCAATGGGCGGGCGATCCGGACCAGGTCGGAGTCGGGAATCGCATCAAGCGTCGAAGCCCGCCATCGGGCCTCCGCCGCCAGGCCCGCCGGCTTCAGCACGACGGCGCCGGCTCGCCAAGTCCCGCCCTGCCCGCCGTCGAGCAGCTCCGGTTCGCCGACTGCTGCAAATGCGTTGAGGACGTTCGGAGGGGGAGGCATTGGCATCGGCCGAACCTAACCGTGGCACTACGAGGCCGTCAATCGCTTTCCGCTCGGTCCAAGTCCGAGGAGAACAGCGGGACGACGCTGAGCACGCTGAGGTGCGGGTGCCGTGCGTGGCTTCGGTGGGGGAGGTGCGTCAGTCGCGGCGGGTCGCGATCTGGGCCGCGTGTCGTCCTGCGGCCGCCGCGGCCACGAAGTAGACGCGGTCGCGGTCGAGGCCTCTTCCCATGGTGGACAACTTGACCGGCAGCGCCTCCATCGCCTCGACCAGGCCCGAGCAGTCGATCTCGATCTGGCGGTGCCGCTTGGGCAGCTCGGCGAGCTGCCGCCGGATCTTGCCCTCGAGTTCCGCCGGGAGCTCGTCCGGCACCGGCACCTCAGCCGAGGCCAGTGCGACCTTCGAGTACGCCGTCATCGAGTGGTGCGAGATCCCGCGATGGCGCTCGCGCGCGTCGCCCTCCGAGATCCGCAGCGACGCCACCGGCCTGCCGCCGAGCACCGACGCCGCGTTGACCGCCTCGCCCGCCGCGGTCCCGGAGAAGCCCCACACGGTGCCCGTCCCGAGGTTCCCCGGGCCCTGCGCCACGATCGCGATGTCGGCACCGCCGACGACCCGCGCCGCGATCAGCGCATTGTGGACGTTGGTGGCTTCGAGGTCCCCGCCGAAGCACTGCCCCGCCGTCACCGTGGTGCATAGCCGTGGCGAGAGCTGGTCGAGCTGGCGCGAGAACCACGCCGGGAGCGAACCGCCGTCGGTCATCACGTAGGCGACCCGCGCGTCCGGAGCGGTCGCGTGGATCCCGGCGAGCACCGGCGCGAGCGCCGAATGCAGGTCGGCCACGACCACGGGCATCCCGCCGAGGTCCTCGCAGGCCTCCACGGCCGCGCGGTGCGGCGAGTCGTCCTCGTCCACGGCCAGGCGCATCGCCTGCATCGGCGTGTACCGGGCCTTGACGATGTGCCCCGGTGCGTCGACGTCGGCCGGGAGCCGGTCCGGCACGGCCACGACCAGCGCGTACCCGCCCGTACCCAGGCCCTTCGCGATGGCGTTGCAGTTGAGCAGCACCCGGTCGCCGAGTTCGGGGACCCCCACGAGCTCGTCGTAGGCCAGGCCCCGGCACGAGAACGCGTCCTCGCCCTCGCGGGCCTCGACGTCGACCTCCAGCTCGGTGCAGCCGCGCCAACCGCCGCGCACACCGGTGACGGTCCCGTATCGCCATCTGATCACGCCCGGACATTATCAAGCGCCAACGGCACCGGTGCAGCACGCCGAGCCCGCCCCGTCGCCGCGCCGATCCGGCCGCCGCGCGGCGACTCGCGCACCGGCGGGCGTGCTGGCAGCGCCTGCGCCACCTGGCATAGGCTGGGCGGGTGTCCAACGATCGCACTGAACGACTGGTGAACCTGGTGCTCTGCCTGCTGTCCTCGCGGCGCTTCCAGACCTCCGCCAAGATCGCCAGGACCGTCCCCGGCTACGAGCACAACCACGACGACAAGAAGGCCCACGACGCGTTCCAGCGCAAGTTCGAACGCGACAAGGCCGAGCTTCGCCGCATCGGCATCCCGCTGCAGTCCGGCATCGACTACCTCGGCGACGGCGAACCGGGCTACCGGATCGCCCGCTCGGACTTCGAGCTGCCGCAGATCGAGTTCACCGACGCCGAGGCCGCCGCCGTGGCCGCCGCCGCCCGCCTGTGGCAGCAGCCCGAACTCCAGTCCGGGTCCTCCGACGCGCTCCGCAAACTCCGGGCCGCCGGCATCGACGTCGAGTCGCACGCCGCCGCGTCCCCGGTCACGTCCCTGCCCGGCGCCGAAGCGGCCCTCGCGCCGTTCCTCGAAGCGGTCGCCTCCCGGCGCACCGTCGTCTTCGACTACTTCGGCCCGCGCGACGGCGCCGCCCAGCAGCGCAGGATCCAGCCGTGGGGCTGCGCGGCCTGGCGCGGCCGCTGGTACGTCGCCGGCCACGACCTCGACCGCGGCGCCCAGCGCTGCTTCCGGCTCTCCCGCATCAGCGGGAAGGTCCGCCTCACCGGCCCCGAAGGCGCGTTCACCATCCCCGAGGGCGTCGACGTCCTCGCGTTCGCCTCCGCCTCCGAGGACCACCAGCTCCCGAACCGCGCCACCGTCCTCGTCCGGCCCAAGCGCGCCTGGGGCGTGCGCCGCCGCGCCGACCAGATCGGCCCGCGCACCGCCGAAGGCGACCAGGCCTGCTTCTCCTACACCGACACCGCCGCGACCGCCGCCTGGCTCGCCTCGTTCGGCGCCGACGTCCTCGTCACCGCCCCGCCCGAACTGGTCAAGGAGACCATCGCGTGCCTGCAGGCCCTCGCCGACGAAAAGGAGACACCGTGACCCGCACCCGTCGCCCCGCCCAGCCGACGCGCTTCGCTCGTCGATTCCCCGAACCGGAGTGAACGCTGTGACCTCGAACCGGCTCGCCCGCCTCCTCAACCTCGTCCCGTACCTCGTCGCCCGCCCCGAAGGGGTCCCGATCGCCGAGCTCGCCGCGGACTTCGGCGTCGACGCCGACCAGATCCAGTCCGACCTCACCATGCTGTGGATGTGCGGCCTGCCCGGCTACGGGCCCGGCGACCTCATCGACATCGCCTTCGACGCCGACGAGGTCCGCGTCCTCTTCGCCGCCGGCATGGACCGCCCCGTCCGCCTCGCCGCCCACGAGGCCCTCGCGCTCTCGGTCGCCCTGCGGGTGCTCGCCGACACGCCCGGCGTCGGGGACCGCGCCGCCATCGCCTCCGCGCTCGACAAGCTCGCCGCCGCCGCGGGCGAGATCCCCGCCGACGTCACCGTCCGCGACACCGTCATCGACCCGCAGGCCGAACGCTATGCGGCCCTCGTCGCCTCCGGCCACGCCGCCCGCATCACCTACTACTCGGCCAGCCGCGACACCACCTCCGAACGCGTCGTCGACCCCATCGAGGTCGTCGCCGCCGACGGCCACGCCTACCTGCGCGCCTGGTGCCGCACCGCGGGGGAGATCCGCCAGTTCCGCATCGACCGCATCGACGCCTGCTCCGAACTCGACGAGCCCTCGGAGCCGCTGCGCCTCACCGACCAGCCCGCGCCCACCGCGTTCCTCGCCTCCGAACTGCCGCGTATCCAACTGCTGCTCGGGCCCGGCGCCAAGACCGTCACCGACGCCTACCCGTGCGATGAGATCGTCGGCGAGGCCGACGGCCGCCGCCGCGTCACCATGCGCGTGCGCGACCTCGACTGGGCCCGCCGCTTCGTCCTCGGCCTCGGCGGCGAAGCCGAAGTCCTCGCCCCCGCCGAACTGCGCGACGCCGTCCGCCAGACCGCCGGCGCCGCGCTGGCCCGGTACCAGACCGCCTAGTGCCGCCGACCCGCCGCCGGGCCCGCTCGAGTGCAGCGGCGCCCGGGGCTAGACTGACCCGATGATCTGGGCGATATCGGTCGTGCTGGCACTCGCCGGACTCGTGCTCCTGGCGGTCTCGGCCACACGCCTCATCGGCGGCCTCAAACAACTCCGATTCGGCCTCGAACGCGTCCAAGAACGCGCCGGCGAGCTACAGGACCTGCAGGAACGTCTGAACGCGACGCTCGCCGAAGCCGAACGGACCGCCGCCGCACTGCCCAAGAAGTGACGCGGCACCGTCACCGCCGCCACATTCTGATAAAGATCAGGGTTCCCGAAGGCTCCAGTGTTGACGGAAGTGTCAAACGTCGGTCATGCTTGTCCGGCTCGACGATGTCGTAGCCACGCCACTGCAGGTGAACCTGGTACCAAGCCGAGACTCAGCCTCCGTGGCAGCCGCCTTCCAAGCGGCATACGATGGTTAACGTCACCGACATATATCCGGAGGGACCGAACAATGGGTGCATTGAAGCCCTGGCACATCATCATTCTCGTCGTTGTCATCTTGCTGGTGTTCGGCTCCAGGAAGCTTCCCGACATGGCGCGTGGTCTGGGTCGCTCCATGCGGATCCTCAAGTCGGAGACCGAGGCCATGAAGAAGGACGGGGCCAACCCCGACGAGGACGGCGACACCCGCGCCGAGCCCAAGCACACGCGTGAGCCGCTCGACCCGCCGGCGCCGGTCAACGAGTCCGTGATCGACGGCGAATCGGTCGACCACAAGAAGACCCGCTAGCCCGGATCCGGTCGTTACGCACATGGCTGACGCACCGCCGCGGCGCGCCAGGAGAGAACGCAAGCCGTCCAAGTTCCAGCGCGCCGCCGACGGCTCCATGACGCTCATGGAGCACCTCGCCGATCTGCGCTCCCGGCTGCTCATCGCCGTCGTAGTGATCCTGGTCGGGACCGCCGCCTCACTGGCACTCTCCAAGAACGTCATCGTGTTCCTGGCGGAACCGTACTGCGCTTCGCAGCACGCCGTCCAGGAGACCGCAGACGGCCTGGTGGGCTGTAACTTCAACCTGCAGTCCCCGATCTCCCACATCAGCCTGTACCTGAAGATCTCGCTGTACATGGCGCTCGTGGGCACGGCTCCGATCTGGCTCTACCAACTGTGGGCGTTCATCGCCCCCGGTCTGCACCGGAACGAGCGGAAGTACGCGTACTTCTTCATCGGGATCGCCGCGCCGCTGTTCCTCGGCGGCGCCGTCCTGGCGTACTTCGTCGTCTCCCACGGCATGCAGTTCATCATGCTGCTGTCGGGCATCGGCGAAGGAATGAACATCAACCTCGACCTCGAGGCCTACATCAACTTCTACGTAGCGGTGATGATGGTCTTCGGGATCGGGTTCGAGTTCCCGCTGATCATGTTGATGCTCAACGTGATGGGCCTGGTGACGGCCAAGCGGATGCGCGGCTGGTGGCGGATCGTGGTCCTGGTGAGCTTCACGTTCACCGCGATCTTCACGCCCACGCCCGACCCGTTCGGCATGACCGCGCTGGCGATCTGCATGCTGCTCCTGTACGGCGTCGCGCTCATCGTCGCGACGCTGAACGACAAGCGCAAGGGCATCACGGACGAGGACCAGTGGGACGACGAGGAAGCCAGCGACATCGGCCCCTCCGACCACATGACCGCGGAGGCGACCGTCGGCGCCAGCAGCCTCGACGACGATGACTATCCCGGCGAACCCGAGCGGCGAAACCGCCTCGGCCGCCGCGTCGAAGGCTACGACGACATCACCTGAGTCCGCTGAGGACGAAGGTCGAGCATCGAGGAAGGGCCCCACCGCGATCGCGGTGGGGCCCTTCCATCGTCTGTCAGTGCGCTCTAGCAGCCGCTGCGCACCAGCCGCAGTACCGCGTCGAGACCGACGATCCGGCCCGCCTCGGCGTGCGGCAGCAGGTAGCAGCGGGCGCCGATCCGGGCCGCCCCCGCATCGGCCATGCTGTCGCCCACCATGAGCACCCGGCCCGGCTCGACGTCGAGCGCATGGCAGGCCGCGTAGAAGATCTTCTCGTCCGGCTTGCAGTAGCCGACCTCGTAGGACAGCACCCACTCGTCGATGAACCGGTCGATGCCCAGGCGGCGCAGAATCGGCCGCGCGTCGAAACCGATGTTCGAGACCAGCGCGATCGGGTACCCCTGGGCCTTCAACGAAACGAGTGTGCCGATCGTGTCGGCGAACGCGACCCAGCCCTCAGGCGAGGCCATCCGGTCGTACAGCGCCTCCGCCAGGCCCTCGAAGACCCCGTGGGCCTGCGCCGCGAGCGCGGTGAACGCCTCCCGGTGGGCCTCTTCGTCGAGATCGCGATCGGCCCAGGCGTCGGCGAAGTCCGGTCGCACCCGCGGCTCCATGCCCGAACCGAGCCAGCCCTGCGCGCCGATGGCGTCGGCCAGCGCCGTCACCGCGAGCGGATTGAGCCGCCGCCCGCAGGACTCGGCCGCGAGCGACACCGACCGGGTCAGCGGTTCGAGCTGCGCCAAGGTGCCGTGGAAATCGAACAGGACCGCGTCGACCCCTCCGCGTCCCGCATCGTCATCTCCTGGTGAGGAATCCCGGTGCACAAACGGACGATACCCGGCCGTGTAGGCGTCGTCACAGGCGGGTGCGGAAGCGCGTTACCGGAGTGCCCTTGTCGGGGCGGCAGACTAGTGTTGAGGCCATGGTTACCGCCGACGTGCCTTACGCCGACGACCGCTCCCCGGCCCAACGCCACGCCGCCGCGCAGGCGCGCCGGCAGTGGCCGCAGCTGGCGGCCTTCGCAGGGGACTACCCGTTCGAACTCGACGACTTCCAAGTCGAGGCCTGCCGCATCCTCGAGAGCGGCCACGGCGTGCTCGTGTGCGCCCCCACGGGCGCCGGCAAGACCGTGGTGGGCGAGTTCGCCGTGCACCTGGCGCTGGCCGAAGGCAGGAAGTGCTTCTACACCACCCCCATCAAGGCGCTGTCGAACCAGAAGTTCAACGACCTCGTGGCCGCGCACGGCGCCGAGAACGTAGGGCTGCTGACCGGTGACACCGTCGTCAACGGCGAGGCCCCGATCGTCGTGATGACGACCGAGGTGCTGCGCAACATGATCTACGCGGGCTCCTCCACCCTGGGCGGACTCCGCTACGTGGTCATGGACGAGGTGCACTACCTCGCCGACCGCTTCCGCGGCGCCGTGTGGGAGGAGATCATCATCGAACTCCCGCAAGAGGTCCGGGTCGTCTCCCTCTCGGCGACGGTCTCGAACGCGGAGGAGTTCGGCGACTGGCTCAAGAGCGTCCGCGGCTCCACCGAGGTCGTCGTCTCCGAGACGCGCCCGGTACCGCTGTGGCAGCACATGATGATCGGCGGCGCGCTGCTCGACCTGTTCGAGCCCGATGGCGACTACGTCTCCAAAGAACTGCTCAAAAAGGACGCCCGCGCGCGCGAGCGCAACGAGGGCCGCACCGGCGGGCGCCGCCGTGGCGGACGACCCTATGTGGACCGCGGACGGGTCGTCTCGCGCCTCGACCAGGCCGCGCTCCTTCCGGCCATCTACTTCATCTTCTCCCGCGCCGGATGCGATGCGGCCGTGGACGAATGCGTTCGCGCGGGATTGCGGCTCACCGACGGGCGCGAACGCGACGACATCGTCGACTACGCGACGAGCGCCGTCGCCCACATCGACCCCGCCGACCTCGACGCGGTCGGCTTCGACCGGTGGCTCGCCGGCCTCGCGGCCGGGATCGCCGCCCACCACGCCGGGCTCCTCCCGGTGTTCAAGGAGGTCGTCGAGAAGCTCTTCGAGCGCGGCCTCCTCAAAGCCGTGTTCGCCACCGAGACGCTCGCGCTGGGCATCAACATGCCCGCGCGGTCGGTGGTCCTGGAGCGGCTCATCAAATACGACGGCTCCGACCACGTCATGCTCACCCCCGGCCAGTACACGCAGCTCACCGGCCGCGCCGGACGCCGCGGCATCGACGTCGAGGGCCACGCCGTCACCGTCTGGGCCGAGGACGTGCGCCCGAAGGAGCTCGCCGGGCTCGCCTCCAAGCGCACCTATCCGCTCAACTCCAGCTTCGCGCCCTCCTACAACATGGCCGTCAACCTCATCGGCGCCGCCGGAGTCGAACGCGCCCAAGAGGTCCTGGCCTCCTCCTTCGCGCAGTTCCAGTCCGACTCCGAAGCCGTCCACATCGCCGAGCAGGCCCGCACGCTGAACCGCCGCGCGGCCGAGGCGGCCGAGGGCGCCGCCTGCCGCCTCGGCGACTTCCTCGCCTACTACGAACTCACGCAGCAGCTCTCGCAGGCCGAACGCGGCGCCCAGAAGCGCCGCAAAGGCGCCCTGCGCGACGAGGCCCGCACCAGCCTCGAGAAGCTCCGCGCCGGCGACGTCATCTGGATCTCCCGCGGCAAGCGCACCGGCTGGGCCGTGTTCCTGCGCCCCACCGGCGGCTCGCGCCACCACGACCCGCGCTGGGCGGTGCTCACCGCCGACGGCTGGACCGGCACGCTCGAGAGTGCCGCGTTCGACGGCGGCGTCGAGGTCGCCACCCGCATCCGGATGCCCAAGCGCTTCGAACGCCGCGACGCCAAAGCCCGGTCCGACCTCGCCTCGAGCCTGCGCGAGGCCACCCGGGACCGCTCGCGGCCGACCCGCCGCGGCGGCGCCGCCGAGACCCCCGAGATCGCGCGCCTGCGCGAGGAGGTCAAGGCCCACCCGTGCCGCACCTGCCCCGACGCCGGGCAGCACACCGTGCACGCCTCCCGCTGGTCGCGGCTCAAACGCGAAGCAGAGCTGCTGCGCCGCCGCTCCGAGCGCCGCGAGCACTCCCTGGCGCGGCAGTTCACGGCCGTGCGCGAGGTCCTCAGCGAGTTCGGGTACCTCGACGGCGAGACCGTCACCAGCGACGGGCGGCTGCTGCGCAACCTGTTCGTGGAGACCGACCTGCTGGTGGCGCAATGCCTGCGCGACGGCATCTGGGAGGGCCTCGACGCGCCCTCGCTCGCGGCGATCGCGTCGACGGTGATCTACGAGTCCCGCTTCGAGGAGGACGAGTTCTTCGTGGCGGTGCCCGGCCCGATCACCGAGCCCGTCCAGAAGACCGTGCGGCGCTGGGAGGCGATCCGGCGCGCGGAGAACACGCGGGGCCTGTCGCTGATCTCGCGCCCGCAGATGGGGCTGGCCTGGCCGATCTACCGGTGGACCAACGGTGAGGAGCTGTCGAAGGCCCTGGCCGCCGCCGACGGCCCTTGGCCGATGCCCGGCGGCGACTTCGTGCGGTGGGCGCGGCGTACGGCCGACCTGCTGCATCAAATGGGGACTGCTGCAAGATATATCGGCACCGAGTCATCCAATAAGCTCGCCGACGCCGCCTACGCCGCGGTGGACGCGATCCGCCGCGGCGTCGTCGCCGACGTCTGAGACCCGACGGTTCAGGCCGTCCGCACGGCGGGCGGCCTGAACGCACGGCGGTTCAGGCCGCTTCGAGGGCGATGGCCTCGTGGAAGCGCTTGAGCGCCGACGCGACGCCCCATTCGGCCGCAAGGGCGTCGACCCGCGCAGGGTCCTTCGGGGATTCCGGCAGGGTCGCGTCGACCAGCGGGACGTCGACATCGGTGACCACGGTCGAGGTCGCGACGGCCCGGTCGAGATAGTCGGCGGACTCGGTGATCGCCTTGCGGTGGCGCTCAGGGAGGTCCGAGCCGTCATCGGCCGCGGCGGCCTTCAGCCCCGCGATCCCGCCGTACGTGTTCACCAGCGTCACCGCGGTCTTCGCGCCGATGCCCTTGACGCCGGGCAGGCCGTCGGAGGGATCGCCGCGCAGGACCGCGAAGTCCACATAGTGCGCCGGGGCCACGCCGAACTTGGTCGCGACGGCCTCGCCGTCGAACAATTCAGCTTTGGATATCCCGCGCGCGAGGTATACGACCTTGCGGTCGCGGTCATCGTCGACGAGCTGGAACAGGTCCCGGTCGCCGGTCACCACGACCACCGGTTCGGCCGTGCGCGCCGCCAGTGTCGCGATCACGTCGTCGGCCTCGAACCGCGGATGCGCGGCCGTCGCGACGCCCAGGGCCGGGAGCAGCGCCTCGATCGCCGCGACCTGGTCGTCGAGGCCTTCGGGGGTGTCCTCCGCGCCGTCCGGGAGCGCCCGCGCGGCCTTGTAGGCGGGCAGCAGTTCGAGCCGCCACTCGGGCCGCCAGTTCCCCTCAAGGCAGCACACCATCCCGGTGGGGGAGTACTTGCGCGCCAGCACGGCCAGGCCGTCGAAGAAGCCCCGCACCGCCCCCGACCGGCGCCCGTCCGGGGCCTTGATCGAGGAGGGGAGCCCGTAGTAGGCGCGGTACCACAGCGAGGCGGCGTCGATGAGCATCAGCATGCCCACCACTGTCTCACGGCTGCGCGCAGATACGGCTCGCAAGCACGCTCGGCGAAGTCTGCGGGCCGTGAATCCGCATCCTTGGCGATGCTTGCGAGCCATGAATCGGCATTGCCGCGGCCCTGACGCTGCGTGAGAACACCGATTCGGCCGGCTCTTTTCGTGCGAAACCTGCCACATTTTCCACCAGCTGGAACAACGATGGGAGGGTCCGACCGGAATGATCGGCGCATCAGCGAACTATGAGGAGCCCTCAGGTGAACACCAACGCCCGTCGCGCCGCCGCCGCCCTGGCCCTGATCGGGACCGGGCTGGCCGCCGTCGCATGCACGTCCGAATCCGGCGACGACTCCACCCTGACCGTCTGCACGAACGTGCCGTTCGAGCCCTTCGAATACCTGGACGGCGGCGAGTACGTCGGCTTCGACATGGACCTCATGAACCTCCTCGCCGAGCGGCTCGACCAGACCGTCGAGGTCGTCGAGATCGACTTCGACTCCATCGGCTCGGGCTCGGCCCTGAACGCCGGCACCTGCGACATCGCCGCCGCCGGCCTCACCATCACCGAGGAGCGCCAGGAGGCCATGGGCATGTCCCAGGCCTACTACCGCGCCGACCAGGCCCTCGTCGTCCCCGCCGGCTCGGCCGTCGCGGGCCTCGACGGCCTCTCCGGCCTGCAGGTCGCCGTCCAGTCCGGCACCACCGGCGAGACCTATGCCAACGAGCACGCCGAAGAGTACGGCTACGAGCCCGTCGCCTTCGAGACCATGGGCGACATCGCCTCCGCGCTCTCCTCGGGCTCCGTGGACGCCTCGATCGCCGACCTCGCCACCTGGAGCGCCATGATCGGCGACGGCACCGATTTCACGCTCGTCCAGCCCATCGAGACCGCCGAGCACTACGGCTTCGCCGTCCAGAAGGACGACAAGGAGCTCCTCGACGAGGTCAACGCCATGCTCACCCAGGCCTTCGAGGACGGCACCTACGCCGAGCTCTACGAGAAGTGGATCGGTGAGCCCTACACCGGGGACGCCGGTCAGTAGTGGACGCCGACACCGAAACCGCCGACCGCCGCATGACGCCCGCGCGGCGGCAGCGACTCGCGCGCGCCGTCCAGTACACCGTGCTCGCCGCGATCGTCATCGTGCTGGCGGTCGTGGCCGACTGGGGCCGCATCGCCGACTCGTTCTTCCAGATCGACATCGCCGCCGCGATGTTCCCGGCGGTGTGGACCCCGTTCTGGAACACGATCGTCTACACCGCGCTCGCGTTCGTGTTCGGCATGGTCGTCGGCGTGCCGATCGCGCTCATGCGCGTCTCGGCGTTCGGCCCCTACCGGTGGTTCGCCACCGCGTACGTCGAGATCTTCCGCGGCCTGCCCGCGCTGCTGGTGCTGTTCCTCGTCGGATTCGGTGTGCCGCAGGCCTTCCCGGGCATCCAGTACCCCGGCGGGGTCTACGGCCAGGTCGCCATCGGCCTGGGCCTGACCTCCTCGGCCTACATCGCCGAGAGCGTCCGCGCCGGCATCCAGGCCGTCCCCAAGGGACAGGTCGAGGCGGCCCGGTCGCTGGGCATGAGCCACACCCGCACCATGATCACCGTGGTCCTGCCGCAGGCGCTGCGGATCGTCATCCCGCCGTTGACGAACGAGCTCGTGATGCTCACCAAGGACTCCAGCCTCGTGTTCGTCCTCGGCGTCACCACCTCGACGATGGAGCTGTCCAAGTTCGCCCGCAACGAGCTGACCGCCAACGCCAACGCCACCCCGCTGCTGGTCGGCGGCCTGCTCTATCTGCTGCTGACCATCCCGCTCGGTCTGCTGGCCCGCCGCCTGGAGAAGCGAGGAGAAGCCCGATGAACACCGAAGCGACCCCGATCGTCGAGATCGAGGGCCTGCACAAGCGCTTCGGCGACAACGAGGTCCTCAAAGGCATCGACCTCCAGATCGCCGAAGGCGAAGTGGTGTGCCTCATCGGCCCCTCCGGGTCCGGCAAGTCCACGCTCCTGCGCTGCGTCAACCTCCTGGAGACCCCCACCGAGGGCACCATCATCGCGGCCGGGCACGACATGACCGGCCCCGACGCCGACCTGGACCTCGCCCGCCGCGACATCGGCATGGTCTTCCAGCACTTCAACCTGTTCAGCCACATGACGATCCTCGACAACCTCGTCGTGCCGCAGGTGCGGGTGTGCAAGATCCCCCGAGCGCAGGCCGTCGCCGAAGCCCGACGGCTCCTGGCCGAGGTCGGCATCGAAGGCAAGGAGCAGGCGAAGCCCTCGCAGCTGTCCGGCGGGCAGCAGCAGCGCGTCGCCATCGCCCGCGCGCTCGCCGTCAAACCCCGGCTCATGCTCTTCGACGAACCCACCAGCGCCCTCGACCCCGAAATCGTCGGCGAGGTCCTGTCGGTCATGAAGGGCCTCGCGGCCGAAGGCATGACGATGCTCGTGGTCACGCACGAGATGAGCTTCGCACGCGAGGTCGCCGACCGGGTGCTGTTCCTGGACGGCGGCGTCATCGTCGAGTCCGGGCCGCCCGCCGACGTCCTCTCGAACCCGAAGACCGAACGGGCCCGCACCTTCCTCCACCGCGTCCTGCACCCCGTCGACTGACATCATGGGAGGTATGAGCCTCCTCCAGAAGACCGGTCCTGCAACGGCACCGCGCGTCCTGTGGCGCGGCGGCCGCGTGCTGAGCCCGACGAGTCCCGACGCGACGGCCCTGCTCACCGTCGGCGACCGCATCGAGTGGGTCGGCCCCGACGTTGACGCTCCCGCCGCCGACCGCATCGAGGACCTCGGCGGCGGGCTCGTGACGCCCGCGTTCGTCGACTCCCACGTCCACCTCACCGCCACCGGCGGCGCCCTCGCGGGCCTGCACTTCGCCGAGGACCGCTCCGCCGCGGCCGTGCTCGAGCACCTCGAGTCGTTCGCCCGCTCGACGCCCGCCGACGCGCTGATCCTCGCAGGGGGCTGGGACGAGACCACCTGGGGCGACCCGGCACTCCCGTCCGGCGCGGCGATCGAACGCGCCGCGGGCGGGCGCCTCGCCTACCTCTCGCGCGCCTGCGGGCACACCGGCATCGCCACGCCGCGCCTCCTCGCCGAGCACCCCGAACTCGCCGAGCACGACGGCTACGACCCCTCCGGCGTGCTCACCCGCGCCGCCCACAAGGCCGCCCGCGCCACCCTCGGCACCCGCGTCCCGGTCGGCCAGCGACTCGCACTCGCCGAACACGCGCTCGCCACGGCCGCGCGGCGCGGCATCGCCGCCGTCGTCGAGCACTTCATCCCCGTCGCCGCCGACCCACTGGGGGAGAAGGAGTTCCAAGGTCTCGTCGAACTCGGGCAGCGGCCCGACACGCCGTCGGTCCACGGCTGGTGGGGCGAGCTGCGCGCCGCCGCGAAAGCCCGCGACCTCGGCGCCCACGGCTGCGGCGGCGACCTCTCCGCCGACGGTTCCCTCGGGGCCCGCACCGCGCTCCTGCGAGAGCCCTACCGCGACGCCGACACCCTCGGCGCCCAGTACCTGAGCGTCGACGACGTCGCCGGCCACCTCCTCGACTGTCACGAGGCGGGCCTCCCCGCGGCCTTCCACGCCATCGGCGACGGGGCGATCGCATGCGTCCTCGACGGCCTCGACGCGGTCGAACCCGTGCTCGGCCTCGACGCGATCCGCCACGCCCGCCACCGGATCGAGCACGCGGAACTGCTCGACACCGCGCTCATCGCCCGCATGGTCCACCACGGCGTCCACGCCTCCGTGCAGCCCGCGTTCGACGCCGCCTGGGGCGGCCCCGACGGCATGTACGCGACCCGGCTCGGGCGCGCCCGGGCCCTCGCCGCGAACCCGTTCTCGAAGCTCGCCGGCGTCGGCGTCCCCCTCGCCTTCGGGTCGGACTCCCCGGTGACCGCCCTGGACCCCTGGGGCGGCGTGAGAGCCGCCGTGCGCCACCGCAACCCGGTGTCGCGCCTTCCGATGGCCGCGGCCTTCAGCGCGGCCACCAGGGGCGGCTGGAGGGCCCTCGGCATCGACGACGCGGGGGCGCTCGCCCCGAACACGCGCGCGAATTTCACAGTGTGGGAGCTCACGGACGGGGGACTTCCCGACTTGGGTGATCCGAACGTCCCCGATCCGAAGTGCTCCATGACCATCGCCGACGGCCTGCTGATCTGGTCGGGGGCCTGGCCAGCCACGACTCACCGGCCCGCTTGACGCGAGAAAAATTGTGGGACCAAAAATCCGACCCGGTTGACGCCATCGGCGCAGTTTGGCTTACGGTGGTCTGGTCCTCGGCGGACGACCGGAATCGGAAGCCCGCCGAACGTCGGGGGCGACTCGACTTGCTTTGCTCCCACGCAGACTGGACAAGGTGGCAGCGCGGCCGCACTGCTACCGGCGGCCAGGTCCAGATCGCGGGGGTCGGCGGAGTAAGGCGAGCCGGTCGCCGGTGGTGGACCCGCAGCAGACGCAGGAGATCCCTAGACAACAGCTCGTAGACGCTCAGCCAGACGGGTGCGAGTTGGTCCGAAGGTCACCAGCTGACGCCGCAGGGGACACCGGCCGTACAGGGACTGGGAGAAACCCGTGCGAGGGGCGTAGCCGGACACAGCTACGCCCCTTTGCCGTACCCCGCAGTACGCTAGAGCCCCGACCGGCTAGGCGAGGGGCCCCTCGCCAACGGCCGCACCGCGGCCCAGCAGCACCGCGTATCAGCGAGGAGCGCCCTACTTGAGCACCGTGATCGACCGCGAAGCCGCCCCGACGCCCGAGGCGGCGCCCCCCGCGCCGAAGCGCCGTCCGCTCCTGCTGACCGACTCCCCGCTCGGCCGCCGCCTCACCCTCCCCGCCGCGCTCGTGCTCGCCATCGCCTCCGGCCTCCTCGCCGTGCTCGCCTTCCCGCCCTACGGCGCCTGGCCCCTCGCGGCCGTCTCCGTAGCCGGTTTCGGCGCCGCCGTTCACCGCCGCCGCCTCCGCGGCGGCCTCGGCGTCGGCTTCGTCTACGGCATGGCGTTCTTCCTGCCCCTCCTCGCCTGGTCCTCCACCCAAGTCGGCCAATGGCCCTGGCTGTTCCTGTGCGGCCTCGAAGCCCTCGCCACGGGCCTGCTCGGCATGGGCCTCGCCGCCTGCTCACGCCTCATCGACACCCACCGCTGGACCTGGGCCCCCCTCACCGGCGTCGCCTGGGTCGCCGAGGAAGCCCTACGCGCACGCCAGCCCTTCGGCGGCTTCACCTGGGGCAACCTCGCCTTCAGCCAAGCCGACTCGCCCACCGCCGCCGCGATCTGGCTCGGCGGCGCGCCCTTCCTCAGCTTCCTCGTCGCCCTTTCGGGCGGTTTCCTCCTCGCCGCCGGATTCGCGCTCGCTGTACACCTTCACGGCTCGCAAGCGTCGCCGAGGTTGCCTGCGAGCCGTGAATCGGCACCGCCGCCCCGACGTACCGCCGGCATCCGCCGGGCCGCCGCCTTCACCGCCGCCGCCGCACTCACCGCGCTGGCCCCCCTCGCACTGCCGATCGACGCGACCGCCCCCGACGGCGAGCAGATCAACGTCGCGGTCGTCCAAGGCAACGTCCCGCGCCTCGGCCTGAGCTTCAACGAGCAGCGCCGCGCCGTCCTCGACAACCACGTCCAGGCCACCCTCGACCTCGCCGACGCCGTCAACGAAGGCCGCGCCGACCGACCCGACCTCGTCATGTGGCCCGAGAACGCCTCCGACATCGACCCCCTCGCCAACGAGGACGCCTACGACCGCATCAGCCAGGCCGCCGCCGCCATCGGCGCGCCCATCGTCCTCGGCGGCATCGTCCACAAGGACGACGGCACCCGCGCCAACATGACCATCGTCTGGGACCCCGAAGACGGCCCGGTCTACATGTACTCCAAGCGCCACCCCGTGCCCTTCGCCGAATACGTCCCCTACAAGGCCTTCTTCAGCACCGTCGCCGGCTGGATCGACCCGCGCATGTCCGAAGGCCTCGACAACGTCGCCGGATTCGAGCACGGCCAGAACGCCGGCATCGTCGAAGTCGGCGACTACACCCTCTCCGGCCTCATCTGCTTCGAGATCGCCTTCGACGCCGAGACCCGCGCCTCCGTCCTCGACGGCGCCCAGCTCATGGCCGTCGGCACCAACAACGCCACCTTCGACGCCAACGAAGCGAAGCAGCAGCTCGCCATGGTCCAGCTCCGCTCCATCGAGCACGGCCGCGACGGCCTCATGGCCTCCACCGTCGGCGTCTCCGGCTTCACCGACCACACCGGCGAGGTCTTCCAGGCCACCGAGTTCAACACCGCCGCCGTCATCCAATCGGACCTCACCCTGTCCGACCGCTCGACTCCGGCCTCCACAGTGGGTATCCTTCCTGAAGCGGTCCTCACCGGAGCGGCACTGGTGGCCCTGGCCTGCGCCTTCTTGATCAATCTCAAGCACCGCCGCAGCCAGACCTAGAAAGCCGACACCATGAGCCAGACACCGGACCGGTGCCCCGCCGGCAACGACACCAGTCCGGCCATTGTGGCCATCCCGACGTACAACGAACGCGACAACATCGAGACCACCGTCGCCGCCGCACTCGCCGGGTGCGACCGCATCGACATCCTCATCGTCGACGACTCCTCACCCGACGGCACCGGCGAGCTCGCCGACACCCTCGCCGCCGAGCACGACCGCGTCCACGTCCTCCACCGAGCCGAGAAGCAGGGCCTCGGCGCCGCCTACCTCGCCGCCTTCGACTGGGCCACCCGCCACGGCTACCGCACCGTCGTCGAAATGGACGCCGACGGCTCCCACGACCCCGCCGACCTGCCACGACTCCTCACCGCCCTCGACGACGGCGCCGACGTCGCCATCGGCTCCCGCTACATCCCCGGCGGCGCCGTCCAGAACTGGGCCCTCCACCGCCTCGCCCTCTCCCGCGCCGCCGGCGTCTTCACCCGCGCCATGCTCGGCCTCCGCGTCAAGGACGTCACCGCCGGATACCGCGCCTACCGCCTCGACGCGCTCCACAAGCTCCAACTCGACACCGTCAACTCCGTCGGCTACTGCTTCCAGATCGACCTCACCTGGCGCGCCGTCAAAGCCGGCTTCGACATCCGCGAAGTCCCCATCGTCTTCACCGAACGCCGCGCCGGCGCCTCCAAGATGAGCGGCGCCATCACCGTTGAGGCCCTTTGGAACGTGAGCCGCTGGGGCCTCGCCCACCGCGCACGCCAACTCAGGCGCGCCCTCCGGCGTGGCAGAATCGAAGGGTGACCTACCAGCAGCCTCCAGCCGCACCCAAACGCGCACCGTTCGCCTTCCGGCTCGCGCTGGCCGTCTGGGTCATCGCCGAGGCCGCCGCCTTCTTCGGCCTGGCCTACCTCATCGGCTTCTTCTACACCGTCCTGATCTTCGCGGGCACCACCGCCCTCGGCGTCGTCCTCGTGCAGTACGCGGGCAGGAAGTCCTTCCGGGCCGCCCGCGACTACCTCAACTCCGGCGGCGACCCCTCCCGGGAACTGCCCAACGGGTACGCGCTCGCCGGAGCCGCGTGCCTCATCGTCCCCGGATTCGTCACCGACTTCGTCGGCCTGCTGCTGCTCTTCCCGCCCACCCGCCTGCTCTTCCGCGGCCTCGGCCGCTGGCTCGCCGCGAGCGCCCCCGTGATGCGCTTCGGCGGCGGCGACATCATCGACGGCGACGTGATCGACGAGCGCAGCGCAGACGACCGCAGGACCGGCGAGCGCGGCTTCGACGCCGATGCGCCGGTGAAGCACGGGGACACGAAAAACGGGCCCAGGTCCATCGACCCGGGCCCGTGAGCCCCTTGCAGGGCTTGGCCTTCTCGTGAGCGCTCGGCGGCACCGCCGAACGCCCGCACCGCTTAGCGCTCGCCGCGGCGGGCGCGCATCTCCTGCAGGCGCTCGTCGAGGATCTCCTCGAGCTCCTCCATCGAGCGGCGCTCCAGCAGCATGTCCCAGTGGGTGCGCGGCGGTTTGACCTTCTTGGTCTCCGGCTCCTCACCGTCGACCAGCTTGGCCGTCGAACCGTCGAGACGGCACTCCCACGTCAACGGGATCTCCGCTTCGACCGCGAACGGCACTTCGAAGCGGTGCCCCTGCGGGCAGACGTAGTCGCGGGTCTGGCGCGGGGCCAGCTCCGTGTTGCGGTCCGATTCGTAGCTGACGGCGCCGAGACGGGAGCCCCTCAGCATTCTGTCGCCCATGTTCCCCTGCACTTCCTCTGGAGCATTCGCTTTGCCACACGCCGCCGACCCGGTCAGCCCTGGGCCGGCGCATTCCCCCAGCCGATCACGCCGATTCCTGAGGGTTTTCGCTTTCGTACAACGCCGGGACGCGGCCGGATCCTTCCCGGCACCGCCGTTCCCAGGCGCCGCGCTCGCGATGCGGACCCCCAAGTGTGGCCCGGCGCTCCTGCGGCCGCCCACGGACGTCCCCTTGAAGTGTGACACAACACCGGGCCGTATCCGCGCGACCGAGCACGTGAGATGCCGCTCGTCCCGTTCCGCGCCGGAACTCCCCGGTGGCAAACGCCGTCCGACCCCTTCCGGTCAGGCGGGTGCGAACGGGGCGTGAGCGACTGGTGCACACCGAACGGGTCGCATCCGTCGTGGACGCGCCCAGTAAGGTGTGCACCAGACTCGGCGAATTTACGGCTCGCAAGCATCGCCGAGAAGGAGAGTTCTCACATGCACGTGCTTGGAATCGATTTCGGAACCTCGAACACGGTCGCCGTGCTCCGCTCAGCGGACGGACGCGTACGACCCCTGCTGTTCGACGGTGCCCCGATCCTGCCCTCGGCGGTCTACTACAACTCCGACGGCCGCATGCTCGTCGGCCGCGACGCCGAGCGCAACGCCCGCATGGACCCCGCCCGCTTCGAACCGAACCCGAAGCGCCGCATCGACGACGGGTCCCTCTTCCTCGGGACCTCCGAGATCCCGGTCCCGCAGGTCTTCGCGTACGTGCTGCAGCAGGTCGCCCTTGAGGCCCAGCGCCAGGCCGGCCAGATGCCCGGCCAGGTCCGCCTCACCCACCCCGCCCGCTGGGGCGAGCGCCGCCGCGCCATCCTCGTCGACTCCGCCCGCCTCGCCGGGCTCCCCGCCCCCCAGCTCATCCCCGAGCCGGTGGCCGCGGCCTCCTACTTCACGTCCGTGCTCGGCACCGCCGTCCCGCCCGGGCGCTCGCTCGCCATCTACGACCTCGGCGGCGGCACGTTCGACGCCACCGTCGTGCGCCGCACCCAGACCGGGTTCGAGGTCCTCGCCGAAGAGGGCATCGGCGACATCGGCGGCCTCGACTTCGACCACGGCATCGTCGAGCACCTCGGCAAGACCTACGGTGCCTCCCACCCCGACGACTGGAAGCGCCTCCTCAGCCCCGCCGACGACCGCGACCGCCGCTACCGCCGGATGCTCTACGAGGACGTGCGCGGCGCCAAGGAGACCCTTTCGCGCACCGCGAGCGCCGACATCCACCTCCCCGCGCTGGAGGTCGACGCCCACCTCACCCGCGCCGAGTTCGAGGAGATCGCCCGCCCGCCGCTCGAGCGCACCGTGGACTGCCTCCAGCGCGCCATCCAGGCCGCCCGCATGAACCCCGCCGACCTCGTCGGCATCTTCCTCGTCGGCGGCTCCTCGCGCATTCCCGCGATCTCCCAGCTCATCCACTCCAAGCTCGGCGTGCCGCCGCAGACCTTCGAGCAGCCCGAGACCGTCGTCGTCGAAGGCGCCGTGCGCGCCGCCTCCGGCCCGGCCCCGGCCGACCAGCCGCTGACCCGCCCCACCTCGGGCGGCCCCGTCTCGCCCGCCGGGCACATGTCGGCACCCCGCCCGCCGGTCCAGGCGCCCGTACAGGCCCCGCAGATGCTGCCGCCCCAGACGAGCTACCAGCAGCCCGCCCCGGCCCCGCAGCAGGCGTATCAGCAGCCGCAGCAGCACCCGGTGAACGCGAAGCGGCCCCTGACGCAGGAGCCGGCCGTCCTGGTGACCGGCGCGGCCGTGATCATCCTGATCGTGGTCTTCTTCGTGCTGCTCTCGTCGATCCTCAACGGCTAGCTAGGCGCCGTCGCGCTGGTGGACCGCGAAGCCGGCGCGGCGGTTGAGGTCCCCGATCTGGCGGTCGAGCCAGTCGATCTCGGTGAGGTTCGTCGACCGGTGGATCTGCATCAGGCCCTTGCGGAACGGTGATTCGAGCCGCTCGGGCGGGATGGGTGCGCCCTGCTCGTCGAAGAACAGCTGCGCGGGATGGTCGAGGAATTCGCGTCTGCGCGCGAGGACGAGCGCCTGCTCGCGCGGGTTCTCGAGGTGGTGCAGGAACGCGAGGAGCACGTACCACTTGTTGTCGTCGGTGATGAACCCCGGCTCGGGGTCGCGCAGCCACCGGCGCAGCTGGTCGGTGCCGGTCTGGGTGATCTCGAGCATGTGGCGCGGTGCGGCGACCGACCCGGGCGCGGTGCGCCGGGTCAGGCACTGCGCGTCCTCGAGCTTCTTGATCGTTGGGTAGAGCGTCCCGTCGGCGATCGGCCGGACGTGTCCGGCGAGGCTGGCGACCCGGTTCTTGAGGTCGTAGCCGTGGAGCGGGAAGTCCCGCAGGAATCCGAGTATGGCCATCTTCAACATGCCTCCATTATGGCAGTTATGACAAGATATATCGACTCCGAGGTAGAAAACCTCGTTGTCAGTCAACGGGATCCGCCGTCTGGAAGCACGAGCACGGGCTGCGCCCGCGCACTCACCAAGAAGGACAGCGCACGGAAGAGCCTCCTGGTTCACGTGCTGAGCAGCGGAAACAGGAGGCTCGGTGGTGGCCTGTCGAGGGGTCAGATGACGTCGAAGTACCAGAGGAGCAGATAGCCTGCGGCGGCCAGGAAGGCGATGACGGCCAGGAGCACGAGCCATCCGGCGGCGGCCTCCATGATGCTCGGGCGGCCACTGTCGCCGGTCGCGGCGACGACGGGCTCCCAGACGGCGTCGTCGATGATCCGCATGGGGGCGAGGGCCTTCGCGGGCGGGTACCAGGGGCGGGCCTGCGATTTCGCGGCGGTGCGATTGGCGGGCTGGAGGCGGCCGCGCCGGTTGTAGGCGAACAGGGCCACTTCGGACTCGTCGGCGAGGGCGGCGATCTCGGGGCGCACGGGCATCGTCGAGTAGAGACGGCGCTTGCGGTCGGGCGAGCCGGTGCCGACGATCATCGGGATGTCCGCGGCGGTGATCGCCAGCCCGGGGGACTTGGCGGCGACCACGGATTTCGTGGACTCGATGGTCGCCTCCCACTGCGGACTGTCGATGACCTCGCCCGCGACCTTGTCGAGGTGCTTGAGGTGAGCCTGGACGAGGCTCAGGAGCGCAAAGGTCTGCGGCGGCACATCGGAGGGCAAGTTCATGAATTGAAGTGTCACATACGGTCGCGGGCGTCGCGACCGTGGTTCAGAACGGGGCGATCTCGGCTCCGAGCCGCTGCAGCCGTTCGGCGAGCTGCTCGTAGCCGCGGTGGATCACGTCGACGTGCCGCAGTTCGGAAGTGCCCTGCGCGCGCAGCATCGCGAGCAGCAGCACGACGGCCGGGCGCAGCGCGGGCGGGCACACGATGTCGGCGCCACTCCACCGCACCGGCCCCTGGACCTGGAGGCGGTGCGCGTCGAGCAGGCGCACCTGCGCGCCGAGCCGGTTGAGCTCGGTCAGGTAGATCGCGCGGTTCTCGTACACCCAGTCGTGGATCATCGTCCCTCCCTCGGCGCAGGAGGCGATGAGCGCGAAGAACGGCAGGTTGTCGATGTTCAGGCCCGGGAACGGCATCGGGTGGATCTTGTCCGCCGCGGCGCGCAACGGCGAGGGGTGGACGGTGAGGTCGACGAGACGGGTGCGGCCGTTGGCGGCCAGGTACTCGTCGCTCCTGGAGTAGGCCAGGCCCATCTCCTCGGCGAGGGCGAGTTCGATCTCGACGAACTCGATCGGGGTACGGCGCACGGTGATCTCGGATGCGGTGACGATCGCCGCGGAGACGAGGCTCCAGGCCTCGATCGGGTCCTCGGCAGGCGCGTAGTCGACGGGCATGTCGATCTCGGCACGGCCGTAGACGGTGAGCGTGGTGGCGCCGATGCCGTCGATGCGCACGCCGAGCTTCTCGAGGAACCAGCACAGGTCCTGCACCTGGTAGTTGCAGGAGGCGTTGCGGATGACGGTGACCGCGGGGAAGCGGGCGGCGGCCATGATCGCGTTCGCGGTGACCGTGTCGCCGCGTTCGGTCAGGACGATCGCGCCGGGTGCCTCGACGTTCTCCTTGACGGTGGCGCAGTAGCAGCCGTGCGAGCGTTCGACGGACAGGCCGAAGCGGCGCAGCGCGGTGAGGTGCGGCTCGACGGTGCGGTCGCCGAGCTCGCACCCGCCCGCGAACGGCAGGTCGAACTCGGTGTAGTCGTGGAGGAGCGGCCCGAGGAACATGATGATCGAGCGGGTGCGGCGGGCCGCGTCCACGTCGATGCGGGTGAGGTCGAGGCGTTCGGGCGGCTGGATGCGGAGGTCGCCCTCAGGGCCGAGCCATTCGTGCTCGACGCCCATCGAGTCGAGGACCCGCAGGATGCGGTTGACCTCTTCGATGCGGGCGACCCGGCGCAGCACGGTGGGGCCGCGGTTGAGCAGGCTGGCGCACAGGAGTGCCACGCCGGCGTTCTTGGAGGTCTTCACGTCGATGGACCCGCTGAGCGTGGCGCCTCCGCGCACGCGCAGGTGGCGGGGGCCGGTGGTCGCGGGTTCGCCGCCGTAGTCGAACATTCGCTCAGCGTAACGGAGTTCAGTGTCCAGTAGAGGCAATCACGTTCACTGGTCGCCCCAGCTCAGTACCGGTGTACGTGGAACGAGCGCCGCCCGCTAAGGGGCTTCGGGAAGCGGTCCGATGCCTTCCGCGGCCCGCACCTGCTCGTCCAGCAGCTCCATGACGGCGGCGACGGAGGGCCGCCGTGCGCCGCCGCGCAGCGTGACGGCCTGGAAGTGCCGGAACGGCGTGAACGGCCCCGAGACGGGGACCCGCACCAGATCGAGGTGATGGGGGAGGTCCACGAGGCGGGGGATGAGCGCGACGCCCATCTTGTGGGCGACCATGACCGCGATGACGTTCCATTCGCGCGCCTCGCCGGTGACAGTGGGCCGGAACCCGGCGTTCGAGCAGGCGGTGAGCACGTGGCGGCGGTGCATCGACCCGGGCACGCCGATGATCCACGGCTCGCGCTCGACCTCGCGCAGGTCCACCGCCGGATTGCCGGCGCACCAGTGGCCGCCGGGTACGACGAGGTCGAACGGGTCGTTGAACACCGTCTGCGCGTCGAAGCGGATGTCCTCGGGAGGCGGGTTGTCGGGCGTCGCCTCGACGAGCGCGAGATCGGCCTCGCCCGCGAAGAGCAGGTCGAAGCTCTCCGAGGCCTCGGCCTCGCGCAGTCGGAGCTCGAGCGCGGGGTAGCGGTCCCGGGCGGTGTCGACCAGGGGTGCGAGCAGCGTCGCGATCGCGGTGGGGAACCCGCACAGGCGCAGCAGCCCTGACGGTTCGCCTTCGGTGGCCTGGAGTTCGGCCTCGGCCAGGCGCCACATCGCCTCGATCGCGTCGATGTGGGCGATGAGGACCTGCGCCGCCGAGGAGAGCCTGACACCGCGTCCGACCGGTTCGAGGAGCGGCACGCCGAGGTCCTTGGCGAGCAGCCGGATCTGCTGCGACGCCGCTGAAGTGGACATGTGCAGGGCTTTCGCAGCGCCGGAGACGGTGCCGTGGTGGGCGATCGCCCGCAGCACGTGCAGTCTCCTCAGGTCGATCACGGTGTGGCCCCAATCGCTTAAGTGTTCGCTTCACGATGAGTTTCGCAAACTAGCGTCACCGAGGTGTTGTAGCCCGGACGATTAGGACCTTAACCTCGTATTGAGCGTGAGAACAGTGCGCGATCGCCGCCGGGGGCGGCGTTCGGCCGGCGCTCATTCCTAGAACGAAACCCGAAGCCCTGTAAGGAGGACGCGGTCATGCAGTGCTGCCCGTTTTGCGGTTGGCCCGACGATGATCCGGTGACGACCGTGTCCCGGCATCACAGCGCCTCCGGTGTGACGGTGTGGACCCGCTGCATCTGCGGGTCGCTTCAGACGCGAGTCCTGCGAGGGGCCGTGTTGGAGGTCTGCGCGCGGAGCAGACCGAACGGCCACCCGGCCGTGACTCCGTAACTCCTCGGTCCTCCTCTCTCTCATTCTTCGCCACCGCGCCATCGCCGGTGCGGGGCGCCTTCCTGCCTGCTTCACGTTCTCTCGAGGATTCTCCATGCACGACTTCGACATCCGCATCATGTTCCAGATCATCGGCGCGCTGCTGTACATCACGAACTTCCTGCTCCTGCAGACCCACCGGATCCACGCGACCAAGCCGGCCTCGCTGCTCCTGGTCATCTCGGCCTGCTCGATCCTGCTCACCGCGGCGATCATCGGCCACGACTGGGGCCTCATCCTCCTCGAGGGCACCTGGCTGTTCCTGGTGACCACGACCTTCGCCATCCGGCAGCGGTCGGCGCGGCGCCAGGCCGTCCTCGAGCGCGAGGCCGAGGCCACTGCGGTGGTGCCGGTCCGCCCGGCCCCGGTCGCCGAGCCGGTGCAGGCGCCTGTGGTGCGCGAGCGCGAACTGGCGGGCGCCGCCGCCTAGCGGCCACCGCCGGTTAGGCTCGGGGCGTGGCAATCCGAGTGCTGATCGCAGACGACCAGGAGATGGTCCGGGCAGGGTTCCGGGCCATCATCGACGCCCAGCCCGACATGGAAGTCGTGGCGGACGCCCCCGACGGGGTGGTCGCGGTGTCGGAGGCGCGGCGGCTCAAGCCCGACGTGTGCCTCTTCGACATCCGCATGCCGCGCCTCGACGGCCTCGAAGCCACCCGCACGCTCCTGGCGGGAGCGAACGGCACCGGTCCGCGCATCGTGGTCGTGACCACCTTCGACACCGACGAGTACGTGTACGGCGCGCTGCGCTCGGGTGCGACCGGGTTCCTGCTCAAGGACTCCGGGCCCACCCTCCTGGTCGAAGCGGTCCGCGCGGCCGCGAGCGGGGAGTCGCTCATCTCCCCGTCGGTGACCGTGCGCCTCCTGGAACGGCTCACCGAGCCCGTCCCCGAAGGCCCGAAGGCCTCGCACGTGCTGACCGAGCGTGAGCTGGACGTCGTCGAGCTGGTGGCCCGCGGCAAGACCAACGCCGAGATCGCCGAGACCCTGTTCGTCTCGGTCTCCACCGTCAAGACGCATCTGGAGGCCGTGCGCGCGAAGCTCGGGGTCCGCAACCGCGTGGGCATCGCGGCGTGGGCCTGGGAGCACGGCGTCGTGGGCTGATGCGCACCCTGGCCGTCGCCCGCTCCGAGACCGAGACCGTGGTCAACCGGTCCCGGTTCATCTGCACGCTCTACCGGATCGACTCCGATGCCGAAGCGCGCGAACACATCAACGCGCACCGGAAAGCCAACTGGGACGCGACGCACAACTGCACCGCCTACGTCCTCGACGACGGCCGCGCTGCCCGCTCGAACGACGACGGCGAGCCCGCCGGGACCGCCGGGGTCCCGATGCTCGAGGTGCTGCGCGGGCGCGACCTGACCGACGTGCTGGCGGTCGTCACCCGCCACTTCGGCGGGGTGAAGCTCGGCGCGGGCGGTCTCGTGCGCGCGTACGGCGCGGCGGTGTCGGCCGCGATCGACGCGGCGGGCGTCGTCGAGCTGGCGCACTGGCAGCGGCTCGACGTCCGGGTCGACTACGGCCTGGCCGGGAGCCTCGAAGGCCTGCTGCGGCTGCGCGAGGACGTGCGCCTCGTCGGCGTCGACTTTGGTGCCGAGGTGCGCTTCGACCTGGCCTGCTCGGACGTGGAGCTGCTGGTGGACTGGCTCGCGTCCCAGTCGGCGGGAGCCGCGGAGGTGGAGCCCGCGGGGACGCTCCGGGTGGAGCTGTAGCATCACCGTTGTGACCGATAACAAGATGCTGCCGAACCCGTTCATCCTCGAACGCGCCGACCCGCAGATCACCAGGCACACCGACGGACGGTACTACTTCACCGCAACCGTGCCCGCCTACGACCGGATCGTGCTGCGCGCCGCCGACACCCTGCTGGGGCTCCGCGACGCCGAAGAGACCACCATCTGGGTTCAGCACCCCGAAGGCCCCATGGGCTCCCACGTCTGGGCGCCGGAACTGCACTGGATCGACGGCGCCTGGTACGTCTACTTCGCGGCCGGAGAGGCCGAATCGGCCACCGCCGACGTCTGGCGCATCCGCATGTACGTCCTGGAGAACCGGAACCCCGACCCGCTGACCGGCGAGTGGACCGAGAAGGGGCAGATCGAGACCCCCGTCGACTCGTTCTCCCTCGACGCGACCACTTTCGCCCACAACGGGACCCGCTATCTCTGCTGGGCACAGCACGATCCCGGGCTCGAAGGCTCAAACACCAGCCTGTTCCTCGCCGAACTCGCGAACCCCTGGACCATCAAGGGCGCGCCCGTCGAACTCTCGCGTCCCGAACTGCCGTGGGAGACCATCCGCTTCGCCGTCAACGAGGGCCCGTACGCGCTGGTCCGCAACGGCAAGGTCTTCATCACCTACTCGGCCTCGGGCACGGGAGCCGAGTACTGCTTGGGCCTGCTCACCGCCGACGCTGAAGCCGACCTCCTCGATCCCGCCTCGTGGACCAAGCACCCGCTGCCCGTCTTCACCACCAGCGAGGCCAACGGCATCTACGGCACCGGCCACAACGCCTTCACCGTGGACGAAGCAGGCAACGACCTCCTGGTCTTCCACGCCCGCGCCTACGAGGAGATCGTCGGCGACCCGCTCGACAACCCCGACCGGCACTGCCGCGTCCAGCCGTTCGGCTGGAACGAGGACGGCACGCCCGACTTCGGGGAGCCCCTGCCCGAGAACTAGTCATCGGTGCTGCGGCGCAGCTTCTTGACGTCCGAACGGCGGCGCTTGTCCTCCAGGCGCCGCCGTTTCGCGCCCTTCGAGGGTTTCCTGGCCTTGCGCGGGGGCGGTGGTGCGGCGATCGCCCGCCGCATGAGTTCGGCGAGGCGCTCCTGGGCGGCCTCGCGGTTGCGCAGCTGGGAGCGGAACTCCGACGCGGCTATCACCACCGAGCCGTCCACGAGCCGGTCGCCGAGGCGCGCGAGCGCTCGTTCGACGAGCGCGGGCGGCAGCGCCTTCGTGCCGGCCAGATCGAACACGAGTTCCACCCGTGAATCGGTGGTGTTGACGCCTTGGCCGCCCGGGCCCGAGGACCGCGAGAATCGCCACCGCAGTTCACTGTCGGGGATGGCGACGGTCTCGGTGATCTGGACGGGCATGGCGGTCTCTCAGAGGTCGAGGGCGGTGCGGGACCAGCGGACGAGCATGTCGAAGATCGGGCGGCGCCGCTGGAGCACCGCCGCGTCCCCGGCGGCGTCGTAGTCGGCGCTGGCGATCGGTCGGCCCGCGGCGAGGCGGGTGAGCATTGCCGGGGCGAGCCAACAGTACTTGGCGGCGCCGGTGGCGGCGATGGCTTTTCGGGTCGCTTCGCGCTCGAAGTATCCGGTCTCGGCGAGGCCGGCGAGGTAGGCGTCGGTGACGAGCGCTTCAGTCTCGGCGAGGCGGTCGACGGGCTGGAGGCCGTCGAAGAACGTGTCCGCGATGAGGTTCGCGACATCCTCGCCGATGGCGCCCCGTCCGGTGAAGGACCAGTCGAGGAGGACTGGTCGGCCCTCGCGCTGGACGAGGTTCATCGGCCACACGTCGAGGTGGCAGATCGTCTGCGGCAGGCTCTCGGCGACGGCGAAGAGATCGTCGCGGCGTTCCCAGATCAGGCGCAGTCCCTCGCGGGTGTCCCGCGGCCAGTGTGCGGCCGCGGCCGCCTGGTCCCACGGAATGCCGGGGTAGTCACGGCGGCCGGCGTACTGGCGCAGGAACCGCCGCGAATGCCAGGCTTGCTCGGGGCTGTCGCGGTGCAGCGCTTGGACAACGCCCAGGCGGTGGGCGAAGTCGGCGAGCATCGGGACGGTCCAGTGGCGGCCGTGGACGCCGTCGACCGCTTCGAGCCACAGTTCGCGGCTGCCGTCGGGCCGTTCCCCGGCGGCGAGGAGTGCGGGCGTGCCGATCCCGGATTCCCGGCCGTAGGAGGCCGCGAACCCGGACATGTACGCGAGGTACTCGCGCTGCCAGAAGTTCCAGTGCCTAGGGTCGGCGGAGGCTTCCCAGTGCTCGAAGCCGTCGCCGTCGGGCGTGAGGTGCTTGAGGACCGCGTCCCCGCCGGGCCCGGAGACCCGCCAGATGCCGCCGGTGGCCTGGTTCCCGGCGTTGTGCTGGAGCGCGGCGACGGTGTGGATCGGGGAGCCGACGGGGGAGTGAAGCGGGTTGGAGAGCACCGGCTGATTCTGCCATCAATGGTCGTGCGTGGCAGGGGTTTACGGCGCGGAGTCAAGCAGTTCGTGGAGCCGGCCGTCAGCGGTGCCGCTGTCGGCCGGATGGTTGGGATCGTCGCGGACGGTGGGATCGCTACTGCACCTGCGCAGTTCGGTGTCGCAGGAGCGGACGTCGATGGCGACGGCGGTGCGCGGCGGTTGCGGCTCGCCGCGTGGCACTCGGACCACGAGGCCGAGGGCAGGAGGAGTCGGGACATCAGGAGATGCTACCGACTCCTCGGATTCCTTGTGGTCCAACGCTAGTCGGTGAAGTCCTCCAGGGTCATGACGACGGTGCCCGTCTCGTCGGAGGCGTCGAGGTCGACCTTGAAGACCATGGCCCAGTCCTTGTCGCCCGCCGGGTCGTCGATGGTCTGGCGGACGGTCCAGGTGCGCCCTTCCTTGGCGATGTCGAGGAACTCGTTGCCGCGTGCGGCACCGGCGGTGCCGATGTCGTCGTGGGCCTGGAAGTAGCGTTCGAGGGCGGCGTCCCATTTGGAGGCGGTCCAGCCGGTGTCCAACGCGGCCAAGGCTTCGACGCGGTCGTTCGCGGCGAGCTCCACATGCCGGAAGGCGGCGTTGCGGACGGCGATGGTGAAGGCCCGCTCGTTGTCGGTGAAGGCCCGGTTGGGGCGTCCGGTGTCGAGGTTCTCGTCCTCGGCGGGGTTGGTGAGCTGCTCCCACTCGTTGATGAGCGAGGAGTCGGTCTGGCGGATGGTCTCGCCGAGCCAGGCGGTGAGGTCGTCGAGCTCGGGGCCGCCGGTGTCCTCCGGGAGCGTCTGGACGAGGGCCTTGTAGGCGCTCGAGAGGTACCGCAGGAGCAGGCCCTCGCCGCGCTGGATGCCGTAGAGGCCGATGTACTCGCCGAAGCTCATGCGGCCCTCCCAGATCTCGCGGAGGATCGACTTGGGTTCGAGCTGGTAGTCGGCGGCCCACGGGTGGCTGGTCCGGTAGGCGCTGAACGCGTCGTCGAGGAGTTCGGCGAGCGGCTTCGGGTAGTCCACTTCGGCGTCTTCGAGCTGGTTCATGCGGTCGTAGTAGTCGAGGCCGTCGGCTTTCATCGCGTCGATCGCGGCGCCCTTGGCCTTGTTGCGCTGGGCGGCGAGAATCTGACCGGGTCCCTCCAACGTGGATTCGACGATGGAGACGACGTCCATCGCGTACTCGTCCGACTCGGGGTCGAGCAGCTCCAGGGCCGCCAAAGCGAACGGGGCGAGCGGCTGGTTGAGCGCGAAGTGGTCGGGCATGTCGACGGTGAGTTCGACTTTGCCGCCGTCGATGACGATGATGCCGGCGTCGCGGAGGGTGCGGGTGATGGTGAGTGCGGTGCGGGCCATCTTCAGCTGCGTGGTCCGGTCGGCGTGGGAGTCCTCGATGAGGGTGCGCACGTGCTGGAAGGTGTTGCCGGGACGGGCGAGCAGGTTGATGAGCATTGCGTGGGTCATGCGCATGCGCGATTGGAGTGGTTCCGGCGGGGCTTCTGCGAGCGCGGCGAAGGTGTCGTCGGACCAGCCGACGAAGCCTTCGGGGGGTTTCTTCTTCGCCATCTTCTTGCGTTTTTTGGGGTCGAGGCCGAATTTCTGCATGGCCTTCTCGTTTTCGATCACGTGCTCGGGGGCTTCGCAGACGACGAAGCCTTCGGTGTCGAATCCGGCGCGGCCGGCGCGGCCGGCGATCTGGTGGAATTCGCGGGCGCGCAGGCGGCGGGTGCGGCGGCCGTCGTATTTGGTGAGGCCGGTGAAGAGGACGGTGCGGATCGGGACGTTGATGCCGACGCCGAGGGTGTCGGTGCCGCAGATGATCTTGAGCAGGCCTTGTTGGGCGAGGCGTTCGACGAGGCGTCGGTATTTGGGGAGCATCCCGGCGTGGTGGACGCCGATGCCGGAGCGGACGAGCCGTGCGAGGGTCTGTCCGAACTTGGTGGTGAAGCGGAAGCCGCCGAGTGCGGTGGCGATCGCGGTCTTGGCGTTCTTGTCGACGAGGTTGAGGCTTGAGAGGGCTTGGGCGGTGTCGAGTGCCGCGGCCTGTGTGAAGTGGACGATGTAGGCCGGGGCGCGGTTGTTCGCGACGAGGTTTTCGACGGTCTCGTGGAGTGGGGTCTTGCGGTATTCGTAGTGGAGGGGTACGGGTCGGGTCGCGGAGGCGATGACGGCGGTTTCGCGGCTGGTGCGGCGGGTGAGGTCGTTCTGGAAGAACTCGGTGTCGCCGAGGGTTGCGGACATGAGTGTGAATTGGGCGCGGTGGAGTTCGAGGAGGGGGACTTGCCAGGCCCAGCCGCGGTCGGGTTCGGCGTAGAAGTGGAATTCGTCGGCGACGACGGAGTCGCAGTCGAGGTCGGTGCCTTCGCGTAGGGCGAGGTTGGCGAGGATTTCGGCGGTGCAGCAGATGAGGGGTGCGTCGGGGTTGACGGCGGCGTCGCCGGTGAGCATGCCGACGTTCTCGTGTCCGAACTGCTCGCACAGTTCGAAGAATTTCTCTGATACGAGTGCTTTGATCGGTGCGGTGTAGAAGGAGGTGCGTTGGTTGGCGAGCGCGTTGAAGTGCGCTGCGGCCGCGATGAGGGATTTGCCGGAGCCGGTGGGGGTGGCGATGATGGTGTTCTGGCCGGTGCAGATGGCCAGGAGGGCCTCTTCCTGGTGCTCGTAGAGGACGATCCCGGCGTCTTCGGCCCATTGTGCGAAGGCCGTGTAGACGTCGTCGGGTTCGGGTGCGTTCGAGGACGGCAGGTAGTCGATGAGGCTCACGGGGTTCAATGGTGCCCGTTCACCTGGCCGGTCGGCCAGGCGGGGGTTAGTGGTCGTAGGTCACCAGGACGGGGGCGTGGTCGGACCAGCGTTGGTCGTGGGCGGGGGCGCGGTCGACCCAGGCTTTGGTGGCTTTGGCGGCGAGGGCGGTGGTGGCGACGTGGAGGTCGATGCGCCAGCCGGCGTCGTTGTCGAAGGCGCGGCCGCGGTAGGACCACCAGGAGTAGGGGCCGTCGACGCCGGGGTTGAGGGCGCGGACGACGTCGACGAAGGTGCCGGTGTTGTAGAGGTCGGTGAGCCAGGCGCGTTCGCCTGGGAGGAATCCGGCGGTCTTCTTGTTGGATTTCCAGTTCTTGAGGTCGGGTTCGGCGTGGGCGATGTTCCAGTCGCCGCAGACGAGGAGTTCGCGGCCGTCGGCGGCGGCTTTCTTGGCGGCTTCGGCGAGGTATTCGGCGAAGACGGTCATGAAGCGTTCTTTTTCGACCTGGCGGGGGGTGTCGGTTTCGCCGGAGGGGAGGTAGAGGCTGGCGACGGTGAGGCCGGGGAGGTCGACTTCGGCGTAGCGGCCGTGGTCGTCGAATTCGGCGCCGAAGCCGATGCGGGCGGCTTCGGGTTCGGTGCGGGTGAGGACGGCGACGCCGGCGCGTCCTTTGGCGACGGTGGAGGGGGCGATGTGCCAGTGCCAGCCGCCGGCTTCGAGGGCTTCGGCGGGGATCTGGGTGTGGTCGGCGCGGACTTCTTGGAGGAGCACCACGTCGGCTTGGGTCTGTTCGAGCCAGGGGACGATGCCTTTTTTGGCGGCGGCGCGGATTCCGTTGACGTTGGCGGTGGCGATGGTGCGCATGGGGCGAGCCTAACGCGGGTACGGGGGTGTCGGCGGTCGCGGCGCGACGGGGTGTGGCGAAGGTCTGTCGGTCGGCGGCGGGTGGCGGTGGGGGGACTCCGTAGACTGCTGGCATGACTTGGGAGGCGGGGGTGCCGGTGCGCGGCGGGGGCGGTTCGTGGGTGCGGGGTTTCGCGGCCGTGCTGGCGGTGGTGTGTGCGGTGCTGGCGTTGCCTCCGGCGGCGGTTGCGGCCGAGGAGGACGAGGTCGCGGGGATCGTCGTGTTCGGTGTGCCGGGGTTGGCGTGGACGGATATCGACGCGTCGGTGACGCCGCATTTGTGGGCGATGGCGGGTTCGGGTGCGTCGGCGTCGATGAGTGTGCGCACGATCGGGTCGTGGACGTGTCCTGAGGCGGGTTGGTTGAGTCTGGGCGCGGGTGAGCGTGCGGGTGGTGCGGCGCCGCGTGATGCGCAGTGTGCGGCGCAGTCGCGGTTGCCGGCTCCGGTGGAGGACGGTGACGGTTGGTCGGTCGACGGCTGGGGGGCGTTGGTCGAGGCGAACGAGTCGTTCAATTACGGGGCTCGGCTCGGTTCGTTCGCTGATGCGGTGGCGGCGATGGCGGCTGCTGAGGAGGCGGCGGCGTTGGAGGCGGAGGCCGCGGGTGAGCCGGTGGTCGAGCCGGATCCGGGTGCGTGTGTGGCGGGGATCGGTGACGGTGCGGCGTTGGCCGCGGCGGACACGGAGGGCCGGGTCTCGTTCTGGGCGCCGGGCTTGGCGTCGTTGGGTGAGGCGATGGCCGCGTGCGACGTGGTGGTCGTGGATCCGGGTGTGGTCGTGGGCGATACGGCCGATGAGGCCCCGGATTCGGGCACGGACTATGACCAGCTCGGTGAGGACGATATCGGTGTCGGCACGGACGAGTCGGCCGGTGAGTCGGATGCGGGGGAGATCGCGCCGGAGCCTGATGCGGTGCGGGCGCGGGCGGCTGCGGAGGCGGATGCGGCGGTGGGTGAGGTCGAGGCGGCGCTGCCGGAGGACTGGCGGTTGCTGGTCGCGGGTGTGGCGGATGCGTCGGCGCCGTCGGCGCTGCACCCGGTCCTGTATTCGGGTGCGGGTGTCGAGGCGGGCGAGTTGACGTCGGCGACGACGGGCCGCGACGGGTATGTGCAGTTGGTGGACTTGACGGCGACTGCGCTGGGCGCGGTCGGTGCGGAGGTGCCGGCGACGGTGGCGGGCGCGCCGATCCAGGTGCTGCCGGATGAGGGCCGTACGAGCGGGGCCGCGGTGGCGCAGGGGATTGACGAGACGGCGGCGTCGCAGTCGGTCATCGCGGTCAGTTTCGTGTTCTATTCGGTCCTGTCGGGGCTTGGTGTGATCGCGGTGGCGGCGGCGGTGTGGTTGCTGTGCGGTTCGGACCGGTTCCGGGGTGTGGCGCGGGCGGTGTGTTTGGCGGTCGCGGCGATGCCGGTGGCCGGTGTCGCGGCGGGTATTCCGCATTGGTGGCGCGGTGAGCATCCGTCGGTGGCGTTCTGGGTGATCATCGCCGCGGGCATGGCGGTGCTGACGGTCGCGGCGTCGCTGCCGTGGACGCGGCGGGGGGCGCGCCCGGTGTTGGTGATCGCGGGGGCGGCGGCGCTGCTCATCGCGGTTGACCAGGTGTCGGGTGCGACGTGGCCGCTGCATACGCCGATGGGGTACACGGCGCAGGCCGGGGCCCGGTTCACCGGGCTCGGCAACTATGCGTTCAGTGTCTTCGCGGCGGCGGTGATCCTCTTGATCGCGTTCGTGCCCTGGAAGGGCCGGGCGCGCGTGTGGGGGCCGGTCGCGATCGGCGTGTGCGCGGTGGTCATCGTCGGCGCTCCGAACCTCGGCCGGGACATGGGCGGGACGCTGACGCTGGTGGCGGCGGGGATCTTGTGCTGCTGGAAGCTGTGGGGCCGCAAGCTCACCGTCAAGGCCGTGCTCATCGCGGGCGGGATCGCGTTCGGGGTGTTCGCGGTGGGGGGGTTCCTGGACTTTCTGCGGCCGCAGGAGGACCAGACGCACCTGGGCCGGTTCGTCGGGTCCGTTCTGGACGGGACCGCTACGAACATCCTGATCCGGAAGGCGGACGCCGCGATCGGCACGATCGGTCGGCCGCTGACGTGGGTGTCGCTCGCGGCGCTCATCGGCGCGATCATCATCTGGCGCAAGCGCGCGCCGATCCGCTCGCTCGAGGTCGCGGCCGCGGTCATCGGATTGACGTCCGTCGCGGTCCTGGGCGCGCTGGTCAACGACTCCGGGGTCGCCATCACCGGGTTCACCACGACCCTCGGGTTCGGTCTCCTCGCCGTGGCCGTCGGGCCCCGCACCGAACGTGCTCAACCGGCCACACCGGACCCTGTCTCGACCGCCCCCAGCAGCGGAAACTAGTCCGCGCACCCCGGGTCCGCCGAGCGCGGACCCGGTTGCGGGTAGGGTGTGGCTCATGCGCGTGGCCACGTGGAACATCAACTCGCTCAAAGCCCGCCTCGAGCGGCTGCTCGCCTGGCTCGGGACCGCCGAGCCGGACGTGGTCTGCCTCCAAGAGCTCAAATGCGCCGACGCGGACGTGCCGCTGGAGGCGATCAGCGCCGCCGGGTACGAGACCGCCGCGTGGGGCCTGGGCCGCTGGAACGGCGTCGCGATCCTCTCGCGGGTCGGCATCGCGGACGTGCGGCGCGGTATCACCGACCAGCCGATGTTCGGTGACGCGACCGAACCGCGGGCGATCACCGCCACCTGCGGGCCCGTGCGCGTCCAATCCCTGTACATCCCGAACGGCCGCGACGTCGCCGACGCGCACTTCCCGTACAAGCTCGCGTTCCTCAAGGCCCTCGCCGCCGACGTCAAGGCCGACGCCGCGGGCGACCGTCCCTTCGCCGCCCTCGGCGACTACAACATCTGCCCCACCGACGACGACATCTGGGATGTCGACGAATGGCCGGGTACGACCCACATCACCGAGGACGAACGCGACGCGCTGGCCGCTCTCCAGGCCGCCGGACTCGCCGACGTCTACCCGCGCCCCCTCAAATATGATCAACCGTTCACGTTCTGGGACTACCGCAACCTCGACTTCCCCAAGAACCGCGGCCTGCGCATCGACCTGGCCCTGGCCAACCCCGCATTCAAGGCGGCGGTGACCGACGCCTACGTCGACCGCAACGAACGCAAAGGCAAAGGCGCCTCCGACCACGCCCCCCTTGTGGTCGACCTCGATTTGTAAACCGGCCGCCGCCCAGCCAGGGCGGCGACCCGACCCTCCGGAAGTAGACCTCCACCCGTGCGCAGCAAGCAGATCCTCCCCGTAGTGCTCCTCGCCGCCCTCGTGGCGTTCTTCCCGGTGCCGGCCTCGGCCGAACCGGACGAGAAGACCCTCGAATCCGATCTGGCCGAGGCCATCGACAAGGTCGCCGACGCCGAGGACGCGGTCGACGCCGCGAACGCCCGCGCCGCCGAACTGGAGACGCAGATCGCCCAGACGCAGACGCTGTTCAACGAGCTCACCGCCGACCTCAACGAGTACGCGATCTACCTCCACACCGAAGGCGACCTCCAGACCACCAACGCGATCCTCTCCTCCGAGAACAGCAGCGACCTGGTCGACGCCATGACCTACACCGGGTTCCTCGGTGGCGAACGCGCCGCGCTCATGAACGAGGCCGGGACCCTCCTCGAACAGCTCGAGGCCCAACGGTCCGCGCACGCCGACGAGATCCAGACCGCCGAGGACGCGCTCGAAGACGCCGAGAAGGCCGCCGAGGAACTCGAGGAACAGCTCGAAGAGCTCCGCGCCGAGGAGGCCTCCGGGCCCGGCTCCGACGGCGGCGCCCCCTCCGCCGAAGGCTACGGCGGCGACGGCGGCGGGTGCACCGAGGACGACCCCACCACCGACGGTTGCCTCACCCCGCGGACCCTCCACATGTACAACGAGACGAAGGAGGCCGGGTTCGACCACTACGTGTCCTGCTACCGCTCCGGCGGCTCCGGTGAGCACCCGCTCGGCCGCGCCTGCGACTGGGCCGCCGACGAGTCGGGGTTCCAGAACCAGGACGCCCAGGGCGATGACAAGACCTACGGCGACCAGCTCGCCTCGTGGTATGTCAACAACGCCGACGCGCTCGGGGTCGAATACGTGATCTGGTACCGCGAGTTCTGGTCGCCGTCCTCGGGGTGGCGCTCCTACTCGGGTGCGGGCGGCGACCCCGCCTCCGATCACACCAACCACGTCCACGTCTCCATGCGCTAGTCCCCGCCCTAGGAAGTGAGCCGATGACCAGCATCCGCGACCAGTACCTCCATGCCGCCCGCACCGGCCTCGCGCTCCTCGGGGCCGAAGCGGTCGCGAAGGCCTGGGCCGAGCCTTCGGCCTTGGCGGGCTTCACCGTCGGCGGCCTCGCCGCCCACCTCGCCCAGCAGGTCACCTCCGTCACCGCCGCACTCGAGGCCGACCACGGCGGCAAGGAGATCGTCGGCCTCTTCGAGCACTACGACCGCGCCGCATGGCTGGCCGCCGACATCGACAACGACTACAACACCGGCATCCGCGACGGCGGCGAGCGGGCCGCCGAATCCGGACCCGAGACCGTCATCGCCGGGACCGCCGCCGCGCTCACCGCCCTCGAGACGGCACTGCCCGCCATAGACGGCACCGCGACCAGCGGCAACACCCGCTGGCCCTACGCGGTGACCCTCGACGACTTCCTGCGCACCCGCATCATGGAACTCGTCGTCCACGGCGACGACCTGGCCTACTCCGTCGGCATCGCGACTCCCGTGTTCGACCAGGACGTCTTCGACACGGCCGCGTGGATGCTCGCGCGCCTCGCCGCGAAACGCCACGGCCAGACCGGACTCGTGCGCGCGCTCGCCCGCACCGAACGGGCCCCGGAGACCATCAGCGGCCTGTGACCCCGGGCCCGGGCCGTGGCCGCCCCGCGACGGGTGTGCTACGGTTCGGCCCATGTCTACGGCAGTTCGCAAGTATTGGCGCTTTACGCCGGCTCCGGGTGGAGCCCGGCGGCGCACGCGCTGACCGACGAACACACCCGGAGCCAACAAGGCAGCGACACGAGTCGCTGCCTTTCGTCGTCAGGCGGGCCGGCACCGGGAAGACCTCGAGTGGACAGGACCCGCCTCGCAACAGAGATGGGAACCGCACCCGATGTCCTCGCCCGCCGATCGTTCACCGCAGACCAACGACCTGCGCGTCACCTCCTTCCAGCCGCTCGTGGCCCCGGCCGTCCTCCGCGCCGAGCTGCCGCTCGGCGACGACCGCGCCGACCTCGTCGAACGCACCCGCCGCGAGGTGCAGCACGTCCTCGACGGCACCGACGACCGCCTCCTGGTCGTCGTCGGCCCCTGCTCCGTGCACGACGCCGCCGCCGCAAGGGACTACGCGCAGCGCCTCGCGGCCGCCGCGGCCCCGCTCGGCGACGCCCTGATGGTCGTCATGCGCGTCTACTTCGAGAAGCCCCGCACCACCGTCGGCTGGAAGGGCCTCATCAACGACCCGCACCTCGACGGCTCCCACGACGTCGAACTCGGGCTGCGCCTGGCCCGGCAGGTGCTCCTCGACGTGCTGGATGCGGGCCTGCCGGTCGGCTGCGAGTTCCTGGAGCCGACGAGCCCGCAGCACATCGCCGACGCCGTCTCCTGGGGCGCGATCGGCGCCCGCACCACCGAATCGCAGGTCCACCGGCAACTCGCCTCGGGCCTGTCGATGCCCGTCGGGTTCAAGAACACCACCGACGGCGACCTGGCCTCGGCGATCGACGGCTGCCGGGCCGCCGCCGGCGACCACGTGTTCTTCGGCGTCGACGAGGACGGGCACGCGTCCATCGTCTCCACCAGCGGCAACCCCGACTGCCACATCATCCTGCGCGGCGGTCGCGGCGGCCCCAACTTCGGGCCCGAGGACGTGCGGGACGCGCTGGCGCTCCTGGCCAAGCACGGCATGCCGCAGCGGCTCGTCGTGGACGCGAGCCACGCCAACTCCGGCAAGGACCACGTCCGCCAGGCCGAGGTCGTGCGCGAGGTCGCCGCGCGCATCGGATCGGGGGAGCAGGGCATCGCCGGTCTGATGATCGAGAGCTTCATCGAGCCCGGCCGGCAGGAGCCGGCCCCGCTGGAGACGCTCGTCTACGGCAAGTCCGTGACCGACGCGTGCGTCGGCTGGGACGAGACCGAGGCGCTCCTGGGCGAGCTCGCCGCGGCCGTCCGCCGCTCCCGCGCCTGACCGAAGCGACGCGAGAGGGCCCACAGCATCACGCTGCGGGCCCTCTCGTCGTTGCCGTGCTTAGGCGATGCGGATGGTGTTCCAGCTCATCGCTGGCAGCGCCACATAGGCCACGCCGTCCTTGACGGTGACGTCGCCGTTGGCGACCGGGGCGACGCGGGTCTGGTCCTCCAGCGTGTTCTTCGCGTTCGGGTCGTCGTCGGTGAGCGTCGAGCAGGACACGTCGGCGAGGCCGCCGAGCGAGGCGAGGTCGATCTCGAGGGTCAGCGGCGACTCGAGCTCGCGGTTGACGGCGAACACGGTGTAGGTGCCGTCCTCGTTCGCCACCGCCACGGAGTGGAGGGCGTCGACGTCGCCGTACTTGTCGGTCGCGAACGTGGGGGAGTCGGCGTTGACGCGCAGGACCTTGCCGCGACCGAACTTCGAGGCCTCCGCGAACGGGAAGAACGTGGTCTGGCGCCACGCGGGCCCGTCCGGCTCGGTCATGATCGGGGCGATCACGTTCACCAGCTGCGCGAGGCAGGCGGCGGTGACGCGGTCGCAGCGGCGCAGCAGCGTGATCATCAGCGAACCGAACACGACCGCGTCCATCGCCGAGTAGACGTCCTCGAGCTGGCGGGGCGCGACCGCCCAGGGCTCCTCGCGCTCGCCGGTGGGCGCGTTCTGGTACCAGACGTTCCACTCGTCGAAGGAGATGTTGATCTTCTTGTCGCTCTTCAGCTTCGCGCCGACCGCGTCGGCGGTGGCGGTGACGCCGTCGATGAACAGCTCCATGTCCTGCGCCGAGGCCATGAACGACTTGAAGTCGCCGTCGCGGGGCTGGTAGTAGGCGTGCGCGGAGATGTAGTCGACCGACTCGTACGACTGGGTCAGGACCTCGGCCTCCCAGGCGCCGAACTCGGGCATGCCGCGGGAGGAGGAGCCGCAGGCGACGAGGTCGAGGTCCGGGTCGATGTACCGCATCGAGCGGGCGACCTGGTCGGCGGTGCGGCCGTATTCGTGGGCGGTCTTCTGGCCGATCTGCCAGGGGCCGTCCATCTCGTTGCCCAGGCACCACAGCTTGATGCCGTAGGGCTCCTCGTCGCCGTGGGAGCGGCGCAGGTCCGACCAGTACGTGCCGCCGGGGTGGTTGGCGTACTCGAGGAGGTCGAGGGCCTCCTGGAGACCGCGGGTGCCGAGGTTGACGGCCATGTTCGGCTCGACGCCGACGGTGCGGCAGAACTTCATGAACTCCGAGAGCCCGAACTGGTTGGTCTCGGTGGTGCCCCAGGCGAGGTCGAGGCGGCGCGGCCGGTCCTCCTTGGGGCCGGTGCCGTCCTCCCACCGGTAGCCGGAGACGAAGTTCCCGCCGGGGTAGCGGACCATCGTCGGGCCCAGTTCGCTGATGAGGTCGAGCACGTCCTGGCGCAGGCCGTCGGCGTTCGCACTCGCGTGGCCGGGCTCGTAGATGCCGGTGTAGACGCACCGCCCGAGGTGCTCGACGAAGGACCCGAACAGCCGCTCGGGCACGTCGGCGACGGTGAAGCGCGGATCGAACTCGATGCGCGCGCGTTGGGGTTCGGCCATGGTCGCCTCCTGTGAAGGGTTCGCTGTCTCTCACCGGCGGCCCGAAGGCACACGCGAGCGCTTGCCGGGCCGGTCTCGGAGACGCTACCAGACCCGAACTTTACCGTTACAGGAACTCGTGGGGTGCGGTCACAGCTCCTGCGCGGTCGAGGCCCGGGCGATGAGTTCGGGCTGGAAGACCACGTTGCGGTGGGTGTGCCCCGCGCCCTCGCCGATCTCGTCGAACAGCAGCTGCGCGGCCGTGCGGCCCAGCTGCGAGCGCGGCTGCCGGATCGAGGACAGCGGCACCGCCGCGGCGGCCGCGAAGTCGATGTCGTCGTAGCCGATGATCGCGCACTCCTGCGGCACCTTCACGCCGTGCATCGTCAACGCCTGCAAGGCGCCCAGCGCCACGAGGTCGTTCGCGCAGAACATCGCCGTCGGGCGCTGTTCGAGGCCGAGCATCTGCTCGACCGCTTCGCGGCCGGCCGCGAAGTTCAGGCCCGCGGTCGTGAAGACCTCCAGGGCGAGGCCGCGCTCCTCGCACACTTCGCGGCAGCCGGCGAGCCGGTCGGCGATCTGCGGGATCGAGACCGGGCCGCCGACGAACGCGATCCGGGCGTGCCCGCGGTCGGCGAGATGCCGGGCCGCGAGGCGGCCGCCGTGCACGTCGTCGACGGCCACGGAGCAGTGCGGGTGGCGGCCGGCGCCGCGGTCGACGAGGACGAGCGGGATGTCATGGCCCGAGAGCCGCTCGATCCAGGACGCGGAGGTGTCGTCGACGGGGGTGATGAGCAGGCCCAGGACGCGCTGCTCCTCGAGGATCTCGAGGTGGCGGCGCTCGCGGCGGACGTCTTCGCCGGAGTCGCAGACGGTGACGACGCCGCCGGCGGATTCGATGAGCGGCTCGGCGCCGCGCACCACGTCGGTGAAGAACGGGTTCGCGACGTCCAGCACGACGACCGCGACGGTGCGGGAGCGCCCGGCCCGGAGTTGGCGGGCGGAGTCGTTGCGCACGTAGCCGAGTTCGGCGATCGCGGCCTGCACTCGCGTGCGGGTCTCCTCGGCGACGGCCTCGGGCCGGTTGAGCACGTTGGAGACCGTCCCGACCGACACGCCCGCGGCGCGCGCGACGTCCTTCATGCTGGTAGTGGTCATCGTCACCTCACGAATGCTATCGGGAGCCCAGGGTAGTGCAGGGGTGCGCATCGACGGATCGATTGCGATCACTGCCGGGCGGCGCTCCGGTCACGGAATTGAAACGGTTCAACGGCGAACCCGGAGCTTGAGGAGCATATACCGAACCGTGTTCGAATTTCTTGGCGGTCGTGCCTTGACAACCTGAGGCGCGGGGTTTTAACTTATCGAAACCCCTTCATGAATCGATTCAAAATGTGCGCGGCCGCTGCAGAGGACAACCACGCAGCCGCGGACGCTCCGCGAACACCACCGAGGAGGAACCCCTTGGCAGCCCCGACCAACGGCTTGCAAGCGCCTGCCAAGGCGCGCGTGTGCTTCACGCTCCGCGTCCGGCCCGACCGCCTGGACGAATACCGCGAACGCCACGCCGCCGTCTGGCCCGACATGCTCGCCGCCCTCGCCGAGACCGGATGGTCCAACTACTCCCTCTTCCTCGGCGACGACGGACTCCTCGTGGGCTACCTGGAGACCGACGACTTCGACGCCGCCCGAGCCGCCATGGCCGACCGCGAGGTCAACGCCCGCTGGCAGGCCGAGATGGCCCCCTTCTTCGAAGGCACCGGCGGCGCCAACGCCGACGACGCCTTCAACGTCCTCCCCGAAGTGTTCAACCTCGAGACCCAACTGGCCCAGGCCGCACGCGAAGGAGCCGGCGAATGAGCGACAGCGTCGAATCGCAAAGCACCGTCGAGAACGCCAAGGGGGTCCTCGCGGCACAGACCATCGAACTGCCCTCCTGGGCGTTCGGCAACTCCGGCACCCGCTTCAAGGTCTTCGCCCAGCACGGCGTCCCCCGCGACCCCTTCGAGAAACTCGCCGACGCCGCCCAGGTCAACCAGTACACCGGCGCCGCCGGATCCGTCGCCCTCCACATCCCATGGGACAAAGTGGACGACTACGGGGCGCTCGCCGCCCACGCCGCCGACCTCGGCATCCAGATCGGCACCATCAACTCCAACACCTTCCAAGACGACGACTACATGCTCGGCTCGGTCTGCCACCCCGACCCCGCCGTCCGCCGCAAAGCCACCGAGCACCTCCTCGAATGCGTCGACATCATGGACGCCACCGGCTCCACGGACCTGAAGCTCTGGTTCGCCGACGGCACCAACTACCCCGGCCAGGACTCCATCGCCGACCGCCAGGACCGCCTCGCCGACGTCCTCGCCGAGGTCTACGCCCGACTCGGCGACCACCAGCGCCTCCTCCTCGAATACAAGCTGTTCGAGCCGTCGTTCTACACGATGGACGTCCCCGACTGGGGCACCGCGTACGCGCACTGCCTCAAGCTCGGCCCGAAGGCGCAGGTCGTCATCGACACCGGGCACCACGCGCCCGGCACCAACATCGAGTTCATCGTCGCGATGCTGCTGCGCGAAGGCAAGCTCGGCGGGTTCGACTTCAACTCCCGCTTCTACGCCGACGACGACCTGATGGTCGGCTCGGCCGACCCGTTCCAACTGTTCCGGATCATGCACGAGCTGGCGCTGCGCGGCGTGGTCGGCCCGGATTCGGGGATCGCGTACATGCTCGACCAGTGCCACAACATCGAGCCGAAGATCCCCGGCCAGATCCGGTCGGTGATGAACGTGCAGGAGGCGACCGCGAAGGCGCTGCTGGTCGACACGGATGCGCTCAGTGCCGCGCAGGCGGCCGGAGACGTTTTGGGGGCCAACGCGGTCCTGATGGACGCCTACAACACCGACGTCCGCCCGCTGCTGGCCGAACTGCGCGCCGAGCAGGGCCTGGACGCCGACCCGATGGCCGCGTACGCGGCATCGGGGTACGCGGAGAAGATCAAGGCCGACCGCCAGGGCGGCCAGGCCGCCGGTTGGGGGGCCTGAGGATGGGTGCGGTGCGGGATCTGATCGGCCGGTCGAACCGGCTCGGCGCGGACAAGCGCAACACGAACTACGCGGGCGGCAACACCTCCGCGAAGGGGACCGAGACCGACCCGGTGACGGGTGAACCGGTGGACCTGTTGTGGGTCAAGGGCTCCGGCGGCGACCTCGGGACCCTGACGGAGTCCGGGCTCGCGGTGCTGCGGCTGGACCGGATGCGGGCCATGGTCGACACCTATCCGGGCATCGACGCGGAAGACGCGATGGTCGAGCGGTTCGACTACTGCCTCCACGGGCGCGGCGGCGCCGCCCCGTCGATCGACACGGCCATGCACGGCCTCGTTGACGCCGCGCACGTCGACCACCTGCACCCCGATTCGGGGATCGCGTTCGCCACCGCCGTTGACGGTCCCGCCTTGACGAAGGCGTGCTTCGGCGACCGCGTGGTGTGGGTCCCGTGGCGCCGCCCCGGTTTCCAGCTCGGCCTCGACATCGCCGCGATCAAGGCGGCGAACCCGCAGGCCATCGGCTGTATCCTCGGCGGCCACGGCATCACCGCCTGGGGCGACACCTCCGAAGCGTGCGAAGCGAACTCGCTCGAGATCATCCGCGGCTGCGAGGCGTTCATCGCCGAGCGCGGCAAAGCCGACCCGTTCGGCGCGACGGTCGCCGAGCCCCTGGACCCGGAGGCCCGCGCCGAACGCGCCGCCGCGCTCGCTCCGGTCATCCGCGGCCTCGCCTCCACCGACCACCGCCAGGTCGGGCACTACACGGACGACCAGGTCGTCCTCGACTTCCTCGCCTCGGCGCGGATGCCCGAACTCGCGGCCCTGGGCACGTCGTGCCCGGACCACTTCCTGCGCACCAAGGTCCGCCCGCTCGTCCTCGACCTCCCGCCGACCGCCTCCATCGAGGCGACCGTCGAGCGGCTGCAGGAGCTGCACGCGGCCTACCGCGCGGCCTACGCCGCCTACTACCGGCGGTATGCGACCGAGGAGTCTCCCGCGATGCGCGGCGCCGACCCGGCGATCGTGCTGGTGCCCGGAGTCGGCATGTTCTCCTTCGGCGCCGACAAGCAGACCGCGCGCGTCGCCGGCGAGTTCTACGTGAACGCCATCAACGTGATGCGCGGGGCCGAGGCGATCTCCACCTACGCCCCGATCGACGAGTCCGAGAAGTTCCGCATCGAGTACTGGGACCTCGAAGAGGCCAAGCTCAAGCGCCGCCCCAAGCCCAAGCCGCTCGCCGGACGCGTCGCGTTCGTGACCGGCGCGGCCGGAGGCATCGGCAAGGCCACCGCCGAACGCCTCGCCGCCGAGGGCGCGTGCGTCGTGATCGCCGACCTCGACGCCGACAACGCCGCAGCGGCCGCCGCCGAAATCGGCAACACCGACACCGCGGTAGGCGTGGCCTGCAACGTCACCGACGAAACGGCCGTCGCCGCCGCGATCGACACCGCGGCGCTCGCGTTCGGCGGGGTGGACCTGGTCGTGAACAACGCCGGGCTTTCCCTGTCGAAGCCGCTGCTGGAGACCACCGCCGCCGACTGGGACCTCCAACACGACGTCATGGCCAAAGGCTCCTTCCTCGTCTCCCGCGAGGCCGCGCGGCTCATGGTCGCCCAGGGCATGGGCGGCGACATCGTCTACATCGCCTCCAAGAACTCGGTCTTCGCCGGACCCAACAACATCGCCTACTCCGCCGCCAAAGCCGACCAGGCCCACCAAGTCCGCCTCCTCGCCGCTGAACTCGGCGGCCACGGCATCCGCGTCAACGGCATCAACCCCGACGGCGTCGTCCGCGGCTCCGGCATCTTCGCCTCCGGCTGGGGCGCCAACCGCGCCGCCGTCTACGGCGTGGACGAATCCGAACTCGGCAAGTACTACGCCGGCCGCACCCTCCTCAAGAAAGAGGTCCTGCCCTCCTCGGTCGCCGACGCCGTCTACGCGCTCGTCGGCCCCGACCTCGGCCTGACCACCGGCGTCCACATCCCCGTCGACTCGGGCAACCCGCAAGGATTCCTGCGGTGACGCTCCTGGCCGCCGTCGACCTCGGCGCTTCCTCCGGGCGCGTCATGGCCGCGCACGTGCGCGGGGACCGGATCGACCTCGCCGAGGCCGCCCGGTTCCCCAACCGGGCCGTCAACGTGCGCGGACGCCTCTACTGGGACGTGCTCGGCCTGTGGTCCGGCGTGCTCGACGGTCTGCGCGCCGTCGGCGACGCCGCCGCGATCGGCGTGGACTCCTGGGCGGTCGACTACGGCCTCATCGGCCACGACGGCCACCTGGCCGCCAACCCCGTCTGCTACCGCGACATCCGCAACGCCGCCGCCAGGACCAAAGCCCTCGAACAGATCAGCGCCGCCGACCTCTTCGCGGCCACCGGGATCCAACCCCAGCCGTTCAACACCATCTTCCAGCTCGCCGCCGAGACCATCAGCGCCCACCGGGCACTGCTGATCCCGGACCTCATCGGGTACTGGCTCTCGGGCGTCCCGGCCTGGGAGGCGACCAACGCCTCCACGACCGGGCTCATCGACCAGGCCACCGGCGACTGGTCAGCCGATCTGGCGGGCCGGCTCGGGCTCGATCTGGGGCTGCTGGGCCCGGTCACGCCGACCGGGACGGTCCTGGGACCGGTGCTGTCCGACGTCGCCGCGGCGACCGGGCTCGCCTTGTCGACCAAGGTGATCGCGACGGCCAGCCACGACACCGCCGCCGCGGTCGCGGCCGTCCCCTACGAGGGGGACCGGGCCGCGTACATCTCGTGCGGCACGTGGTCGCTCGTCGGCGTCGAACGCGACACCCCGATCACCGGCGCCGCGGCGCTCGAGGCGGGGTTCACGAACGAACGGGGCGCGGACGGTTCGATCCGGTTCCTGCGCAACGTCGCCGGGCTGTGGCTGCTCAACGAGGCGGTGGGCGCCTGGCGGTCGCAAGGCTTGGACATCGACCTGGCCGCGCTGCTGGCCGACGCCGCGAAGGTCGAGCGGCTGCGGTCGGTCGTCGACCCCGACGACGCGCGGTTCGCCGACCCCGGCGACATGGCCGAGCGGATCCGCGCCTGCTGCGCCGAGACCGGGCAGGCGGTGCCCGAGTCCCCCGCGGAGGTGGCGGCGTGCGTGCTCGACTCGCTCGCGCTCGCCCACCGCCGCGCGATCGCCTCCCTTGAGGACCTCACCGGAGACCCGGTCGAAACGATCCACATCGTCGGCGGCGGCGCCAACAACGCGCTGCTGTGCCAGTTGACCGCCGACGCGACCGGCCGCCCCGTCCTGGCCGGGCCCGACGAGGCCACCGCCCTGGGCAACGCCCTCGTCCAGGCCCAGGCGCTCGGCCTCATCGCGCCGGGGCCCCAGGCCCGGCGCGCGGTCGCCCGCGCCTCCGCACGTCCGCGCCGCTTTGCGCCCCGGGGGTCGCAGACCCCCTGGGCGAGTGCGGCGGCGCGGTTCCAGACCTGCACTGCCTGACAAGCGGCGCAAGCGAACTCAATAGATCCCGAAGGCCCGCCCCTGGGGCGGGACCCCTCTTATAAGAAGGAGCAATCAACGATGATGCGCAACCCTCACGGCCTCCGGCGCCGTTCAGTGCTCACCGGCGCGGCCGCGGCGGCGACCGTTGCCGCGGCCGCCGCGTGCGGCGACGACGGCCCCGCCGGCACGGCCGACGACCCGGTCGAGATCGGCTTCGAATGGTGGGGCGACGAGGCTCGTGCCGAGGTCACCCAGCAGGCTGTCGATCTCTTCATGCAGAAGAACGAGGGCATCAAGGTCCAGACGAACTTCTCCGACTTCCCGACCTACTGGGAGTCGATGACCACCCGCATGGCGTCGCGCGACCTGCCCGACGTGCTGAACATGGACTACTCGCGGCTGCTGCAGTTCGGCAGCAACGGGCTGCTCACGCCCCTGGACGGCCTGGTCGACACCAGTGACTTCATCGACGGGTTCCTCGACACCGGCTACGTCAACGACGAGCTGGTCGCCGTCCCGATCGCCGGGAACACGCTCGGGCTGATCTACCGCTCCGACTGGTACGACCCGGCGAGCGTCACCCTCGAGCCGGGCTACACGTGGGAGGACTACCACGCGGCCATCGAGGCCGTCACCGCCACCCTGCCCGAGGGCAAGTGGGGCGGCGGCGACTACGCCGGTCAGTACCACTTCATGGAGTTGTGGCTGCGCCAGCAGGGCGGCAGTTTCTACGCGACGGACGGCGCGGCGCTGAACTTCGACCGGGCGAAACTCATCGAATGGTGGAGCGCGACCGAGGCGCTCCGGACCGAGGGCGCCGTTCCGCCCATTGAGGTGTCCTCGCAGTGGGCGCCCGAGAACGGGTTCGTCCTCGACACGGTCGGCGCCGACCCCGGCTGGGACAACTTCCTGGCCTGGTACGCCCCGACCGTCGCCGAGAAGGGCGGCACGCTCGCCCTGGCCGCGCCGCCGAGCCTGGACCCGAACAACCTCGGCTTGTACCTCAAGCCCTCGATGCAGCTGTGCATCTCCGCCAACAGCGAGTTCCCCGAGGAGTCGGGCAAGCTGATCGACTTCCTGCTCACCGACCCGGAGGCCATCGCGATCCTCGGCACCAGCCGCGGTGTCCCCGCCACCAATGTCGGTCGCGCGAACGTGGAGGTCGACGAGATCTCGCAGCAGGTCCTCGACTACGAGGCCAGCGTCGAGCAGTACCTGACCGCGCCGCCCCCGCCCCCGCCGGCCGCCACCGGCGCGATCGAGGTCAAGTTCGGCGAGCTGTACCAGCAGGTCCAGTACGGCGAGCTGACGGCGGCCGAAGGAGCCGACGCCTTCTTCACCGAGGCGGAGACACTGCTCGCCTCCGAACAATAACCATCCCGACCAACGCAGAGGAAACACCAGCCGTGTCAGCGTCTCCCTCCACCGCCGCCGAGCCGAAGACGGGCTCGGCCGGTGAGGCCGGAGCGCCACCCGTCCGCGGGCCCCGGGGAGCGGCCAAGCGCCGCTCCTCGGCGGTCCGTGGAGGTGAGCGACTCGCCGGCTACACCTTCATGATCCCGTGGCTCGTCGGTACAGCGGTGCTGACCATCGGGCCGATGGCCTGGTCGCTCTACCTGTCCTTCACCGACTACCACCTCATCCGCGGTGGCGACTGGATCGGGATGGCCAATTACACGGCGATCTTCCAAGATCCGATGTTCCTCCGGGCGGTCAAGGTCACGCTCCTGTACGTGGTGATCGCGGTCCCCGTCAAACTGGTCGCCTCGCTGTTCGTGGCGATGCTCCTGGCGCAGCAGCGCCGCGGCATGGGCTTCTACCGGGCGGCGTTCTACATGCCGTCGCTCATCGCCATGAGCGTCGGCGTCGCGCTCATCTGGAAGGCGCTGTTCTCCCAGGACGGCACCCAGGACCGACTCATGAGCGCCTTCGGCTGGGACGGCGGCGGATTCCTCGGCAACCCGTCGGTCTCGATCCTCATGCTCGTGCTCCTGGCCGTGTGGAGTTTCGGCGCCCCCATGGTCATCTTCCTGGCCGGGCTCATGCAGGTCCCGCAGGAGCTCTACGAGGCGGCCGACGTCGACGGCGCCAGCAAGTGGCGCAAGTTCCTCCACATCACGCTGCCGATGCTCTCGCCGGTCATCTTCTTCAACGTCCTCATGGAGACCGTCGGCGCCTTCCAGCTGTTCGGGCCCGCCTACATCATCGGCGGCGAGAGCGGCGCGCCGGCATGGTCGACGCTCTTCTACACCGTCCGCATCTACACACTGGCGTTCACCGACTTCCGGATGGGATACGCCTCGGCGTACGCCTGGCTGCTCGTGCTCGCGGTCGGCATCGTCACGGTGATCATGTTCCGGGCCGCCAAGCGGCTCGTCTTCTATGCGGGGGAGGACGGCCGATGACCGTCAAGACGGCGCCAGGACACACGATCGCCGGCCCGCGCAGGCCCCTTTCGGCGAAGGTGAAGTCGGCCGCGTGGCACGCGAGCATGATCGCGGTGCTCGCGATCGTCCTGTACCCCCTGCTGTGGGTGATCGCGTCCTCGCTCAAGGACAACGTCGACATCATCACCGACACGACACTGTGGCCCGAGCAGGTCACATGGGAGCATTTCGCCAACGCCTTCGACGGCCTGGCCGGGATCCCGCTGTGGCGGTTCTTCTGGAACTCGTTCCTGATCTCGGCACTGTCGGTGGTCGGCACGGTGGCCTCATCGGCCATCACCGCGTACGCCCTCGCCAGGCTCCAGTTCCCCGGCCGCACCGTCATGCTCGGCATCGTCATCGCGACGCTGCTCCTGCCCGGCCAGGTCATGCTCATCCCGCAGTACCTGATCTTCAGCGAACTGGACCTGACGAACACCTACATTCCGCTGGTGATCGGCAAGTTCCTCGCCCTCGACGCGTTCTTCGTGTTCCTGTTCATGCAGTTCCTCCGGGGCATCCCGCGCGAGCTCGACCAGGCCGCGACGATCGACGGCGCAGGGCATTACCGGATCTTCTTCTCGATCCTCCTGCCGCTGCTGCGCCCGGCGGTAGTGACCACCTCGATCTTCACCTTCATCTGGTCGTGGAACGACTTCATGGGTCCGCTGATCTACATCTATGAAATGGAGAAGTTCCCGCTGCCGCGCCTGCTGCAGGCCTACTCGAACTCCGAGGGCGTCTCGAACTGGGGCGGCATGATGGCGATGACGCTGCTCTCGCTCGTCCCGGTGGTGCTGTTCTTCCTGGTATTCCAGAAGTTCCTCATCAAGGGCATCGCCACCTCCGGTGTCAAGGGCTAACGTGGCGTCCGTGGCTGGCAGGCGGCAGGGATTCGGCGAGGGGTTCGCGCTCCTGGCCGAGTGCCTGCTGACCGGTGCGTGGCTGGTGTTGGCGGCGCTGCCGGTGGTGACGCTGCCGGCGGCGCTGGCGGCGTCGGCGCGGCATGTGGCGGCCTATGTCGACGGCGAGTCGTCGGGGTGGATCGGTTTCTGGGCTGATTTCCGCGTCGCGTGGCGCGAGTCGTGGCGTGCGGGTCTGGCGGTGATCGGCGCCGGGGCGCTGCTGGGGTTGAATCTGGCGGTGCTGGCGCAGGAGGGGGTGCCGGGTCGCCCGGGGTTCGCTCTGGCGACGTTCGCCGTGGCGGGCCTGGCGGTGACGGTGCTGCTGCGGGCGGCGGCGGCATGGGCGCCCGGGTCGCGGTGGCGGTCGCTGTTCGCGGCCGCGATGGAGGAGACGCGGGGCGATCTGTCGGGTACGGGGATCCTGCTGGGCGGAGTGGCGGTGCTCGCGGCGTGCGTGTGGGCGCTGTGGCTGCTGGTGGTGCCGATGGGCGGGTGCCTGATCGGTGCGGCGGTGGCGGTGCGGCGGCGTCGGATCGCGCGCGAGGAGGAGGCGCTCCGGGAGGCTTAGGTGCCCGGTATCGGGTGTCCTGGTGCCCCGAGCCGGTCCGCGCGGACCGGCCCGGGGTTGTTTCCTGTCACGTTTTCGCGGTGGGCTCGGCTCGTGTCGCGTCCTGAGTGGAGGCGCGGTCTCGGGTCCCAGCTCGGTCGATCTCGGGTCCGCGCATCGGTCGGCCCTGGCGGCGGGGCGTAAATTCGGCGATACAGGTGTCGGAGGCTCCGGTTAGAATCCAGATACACCCACCGAGCCGCAGAGTATTCGAACGACCGGAACCGCCCGCCGCACTGGCCGGCGAGAGGAGACCGACCCAGGGCACGCGCCGCCGCGACCGCAGTCACGCGCCGACACGGGCCCCGCCGAGAGGACCGCCTTGAGCAAACCAGCAGCAGCGCCGCTTCCCGGTTGGGGCGTGTGGACGTGGCCCAACCTGGTCACCGCCGTGCGCCTTCTTGGCATTCCGCTGGTGTGCTATCTCCTGCTGGCCACCCAGTACTACTGGCAGGCCGCGATCATTCTCGCCGTCGGCGGCGGCACGGACTGGGTCGACGGGCAGTTGGCCCGTCGCCTGGGGCAGGTCTCGAAGCTGGGGCGGCTGCTCGACCCGTTCGTCGACCGGCTCTACATTCTTTCGTCGCTGCTGATGCTCACGTTCCTGGGGTTGCTGCCGTGGCTGTTCGCGGCGGTCGTGCTGCTGCGGGATGCGGTCATGGTGTCGATGGTGGTGGTGCTGCGCTGGCACGGGTACGCGCCGCCGCAGGTGCATTTCCTCGGCAAGTGCGCCACGGCGATGGTGTTCATGTCGTTCCCGGTGCTCGTCATCGCCGGTCTCGTGGCGGACGCGGATTCGTGGGCGGCGCCGCTGGGGTGGGCCCTGGCGTGGTGGGGGCTGGGCCTGTACTGGCTCGCCGCGGTGGTCTACCTCCGGCAGGCCGCAGGGCTGCTGCGGGCGGGGCGCCCGCAGTCGAGCGTGACCGCGTGAGGTTCGCGCGCCGATGATCACGAGCCGCGGCCCCGCCGCAGGCGGCCCGCGCCCGGGCGATACGGTCATGATCGTCCGACCCGTCATGCGGCGGGGTTTCCAAGAGGGGAGCGCCAGGTGATTCCGGAGCAACTGCGTTACACCGCGGAGCACGAGTGGGTCGAGGAGCGCGGCGAGAACATCGTTCGCATCGGCATCACCGACTTCGCCCAGAACGCGCTCGGCGATGTCGTATTCGTCCAGCTCCCGGAGGCAGGCACCGAGGTTCGGGCGGGGGCGGTGGTCGGCGAAGTCGAGTCGACCAAGAGCGTCTCCGACGTGTACGCTCCGTTGACCGGTAGGATTCTTTCGTGCAATGACGAATTGTCGGAATCCCCGGAATTGGTGAACAGCGACCCCTATGCGGCGGGCTGGATGTTCGACATCGAGGTCGAGGATGCCGGCTCGCTCACTGCTTTGCTCGACGCCGGTGCGTATGCGAAGCTTACGGAGTGACCAGAGGGTCCAGACTTGTAGAAGGTGGCAATCCATGACGCGTTCGAATGACGAGTTCCCTCCGCCGGATGTGACGGCCACGATGAACCTGTCCGCTCTTCAGGAGAGCGGCGAGGTCGACGCGGAGACGAACGCCGCGAACTTGGCGAGCTCGCTTCCCGCGGGGACCGCACTGCTGCTCGTCCGCCGCGGACCGAACGCGGGCGCTCGCTTCCTGCTCAACCAGGAGGTGACCACCTCCGGGCGGCACCCCGATTCCGACATCTTCCTCGATGATGTCACGGTTTCGCGGCGCCACGCCGAGTTCCACCGCGACGCGGCCGGATTCACCGTCCGCGATGTCGGCAGCCTCAACGGCACGTATGTCAACCGCGAACGTGTGGAGACCGCGGGCCTGGGCAACGGCGACGAGGTCCAGATCGGCAAGTTCCGCCTCGTGTTCGTCAGCGGCCCCAAGCTGGGCGCGGCCTGACCGCGTCCGCTCGAACCCCCGGCGACCGCCCCGCGGGCGCCGACCGCGAGTAGGCTGACAGTCTCGAGGACCCGCCCGGGGCCAACCCGGTGCGGGTCCGTTTCAGGAACACGGCACCCGTTGGAGGCGAACCGGTGCGGATGATGACCGTAGTCGGGGTCCGCGTGGAACTCCCGAGCAACCAGCCGGTGGTCCTGCTCAAGGAGACCGAAGGACACCGGTACCTGCCGATCTGGATCGGCACCGTCGAAGCCGCCGCGATCGCCTACCAGCAGCAGGACGTGCAGCTCTCCCGTCCGCTCACCCACGACCTCATGCGCGATGTGCTCGACGCGCTCGAGGTCACCCTCACCGCCGTCGAGATCACCGAACTGCGCGACACCGTGTACTTCGCCGAACTCGTGCTCGACGGCCGCACCCGCGTCTCCTCCCGCTCCTCGGATGCGATCGCGCTCGCACTGCGGGCCGAGGCCCCGATCTGGTGCGCCGACGCCGTCCTCGACGAAGCCGGCGTCGTCCTCCCCGACACCCAGGAGGACGAAGTGGAGAAGTTCCGCGAGTTCCTCGAAGACGTCACGCCCGAGGACTTCGGCGAGAGCCAATAGCACCCGCGACCTGCCCGAGCATTTCTCTCTTTCTCACCATGGTGGAGGGTCCGGCGGCTACGCTCACCCTCTGAACACCACCCAGGGGAGGAAGCCATGGACGCCCACAGTGAACCCGCAGGCCGGCCTGCCGTCCCCCCCAACCAGATCCGCGGTTGGAGGGGCACGGCCGCCTGCCGCGTCGTCGGCATCTCCTACCGCCAGCTCGACTACTGGGCCCGCACCGGACTCGTCGAACCCTCGATCCGCCGCGCCTCGGGGTCGGGCTCCAACCGCCTCTACTCCTTCCGCGACATCATCGTCCTCAAAGTCATCAAACGACTCCTCGACGCCGGCGTCTCGCTCCAGAACATCCGCAAAGCGGTCGAAGCCCTCCGCTCGAGGGGCGTCAAGGACCTCGCCGAGATCACCCTCATGTCCGACGGCTCCACCGTCTACGAATGCCGCTCCGCCGGCGAGGTCATCGACCTCCTCCGCGGCGGCCAAGGCGTCTTCGGCATCGCCGTCCGCACCACCGTCACCGAAGTCATGGGCCGCCTCGCCACCCTCCCCGGCGAAGCCCCCGTCAAGACCCCGACCCGCCTCCACCCGCCCGAGCAGACCAAGGGGCACCACACCGGGACCGTGCCCGGTCGCCGACGCACCGCCTCCTGACCTACCATGGCCGCAGAGCCGGAAAACCGGGCGGGAGAGATCGTGGGCCACATGCGCTCCACGGCACCGAAGGGGCAAGTCCCTCGCTTCAAACTCTCAGGTACCAGGACCGCCCGGAATTGGCCGCTCTGGAGCTAGCAAGGCGCTGGTGACAGACGAGGGGACCGCAACTGCCGTCGACCTGTCACCGGAGCGTCACCCATGACCGAGCGAACCTTCGCCGACCGCCACATCGGCACCAGCAGCGCCGATCAGGACGCCATGCTCAAAGCCGTCGGGCAGCCCAGCCTCGAGGCCCTCATGGACGCCTGCATGCCCGCCCTCATCCGCTCACACGAGGGCCTCGCCCTCCCCGCCGCGATCTCGGAGACACAGGCCCAGGCCGAACTCGCCGCCCTCGCCGCCCAGAACCGGCCCGTCCGCTCCATGATCGGACTCGGCTACCACGGCACCCACACCCCCGCCGTCATCCGCCGCAACGTCCTCGAGAACCCCTCCTGGTACACCGCGTACACGCCCTACCAGGCCGAGATCTCCCAAGGCCGCCTCGAAGCGCTCCTCAACTTCCAGACCATGGTCACCGACCTCACCGGCCTCGACGTCGCCGGCGCCAGCCTCCTCGACGAGGCCACCGCCGCCGCCGAAGCCATGCTCCTCGCCCGCCGCGCGGCCAAACGCGGCACCGGGGACGTCTTCGCCGTCGACCAGCGCGTCCTCCCGCAGACCCTCGCCGTTCTCAAGACCCGCGCCGAACCCGTCGGCATCCACCTCGCCATCGCCGACCTCACCGACCCCGCCGCGATCCCCGACGGCACCTTCGGCGTCCTCCTCCAATACCCCGGCGCCGACGGCACCGTCACCGACTGGACGCCCGCCGTCGAGGCCGCACACGAGAGCGGCGCCACCGTCGCCGTCGCCGCCGACCTCCTCGCCCTCACCCTCCTCACCGCGCCCGGCGAATTCGGCGCCGACATCGCCGTCGGCTCCACCCAGCGGTTCGGCATGCCCATGGCCTTCGGCGGCCCCCACGCCGGATACATGGCCGTCCGCAACGCCCTCCAGCGCCAACTGCCGGGCCGCCTCGTCGGCGTCTCCCGCGACAGCGCCGACGCCCCCGCCCTCCGCCTCGCCCTCCAAGCCCGCGAACAGCACATCCGCCGTGAGAAGGCCACCAGCAACATCTGCACCGCCCAGGTCCTCCCGGCCGTCATCGCCGCCTCCTACGCCGTCTGGCACGGCCCCGAAGGCCTCAAGGCCATCGCCGAACACGCCGCCGGCGCCGCCGCGAGGCTCGCCGCCTCGCTCCAGACCGCCGGCGTCGACCTCGTCGGCGCCGCCCTCTTCGACACCGTCACCGCCTCAGTGCCCGGCCGCGCCGACGAGATCATCGCCGCGGCCGCCGCCGGAGGCCTCAACCTCCGCCGCGTCGACCCCGACACCGTCGCGGTCGCCTGCGACGAGACCACCACCGAAGGGGACCTCCGCATCGTCTGCGACGCCTTCGGCGCCCACCTCCACGAACCCACCGCCGACCGCATCCCCGTGCAGCTGCGCCGCGAAGGCACCTACCTCACCCACCCGGTCTTCAACGCCCACCATTCCGAGACCGCGATGATGCGCTACCTCAAACGCCTCGCCGACAAGGACTACGGCCTCGACCGCGGCATGATCCCCCTCGGCTCCTGCACCATGAAACTCAACGCCGCCGCCGAGATGGAACCCATCACCTGGCCCGCATTCGCCGACATCCACCCCCTCGCCCCCGCCGACCAGACCCGCGGCTGGCAACAGCTCATCGACCAGCTCGAGACCTGGCTCGCCGAAGTCTGCGGCTACGCCGCCGTCTCCGTCCAGCCCAACGCCGGATCCCAAGGCGAGCTCGCCGGACTCCTCGCCATCCGCGCCTGGCACATGGCGCAAGGCGACACCGACCGCGACCTCTGCCTCATCCCCGCCAGCGCCCACGGCACCAACGCCGCCTCCGCCGTCCTCGCCGGCATGCGCGTGGTCGTCGTCGCCTGCGACGACGCCGGGAACATCGACATGGCCGACCTCGAAGCGAAACTCGATCAGCACGCCGATCGGCTGTCGGCCCTCATGGTCACGTACCCGTCCACGCACGGCGTGTACGAGGAGACCATCGTCGAGGTGTGCGGGCGCGTCCACGACGCGGGCGGGCAGGTGTACGTCGACGGTGCGAACCTGAACGCGCTGCTGGGCTGGGCCAAGCCGGGCCGGTTCGGGGCCGACGTGTCGCACCTGAACCTGCACAAGACGTTCTGCATCCCCCACGGCGGCGGCGGGCCGGGCGTGGGCCCGGTCGCGGTCGCGGAGCACCTGGTGCCGTTCCTGCCCTCCGACCCGATGGCCGGGGCCGCCGGGCCGGTCGGGCCCGTGTCGCAGGCGCGGTGGGGTTCGGCGGGGATCCTGCAGATCCCGTGGATGTACCTGCGGATGATGGGCGCCGACGGCGTCACCGCCGCGACCGCCGCCGCGGTCCTGGCCGCGAACTATGTGGCGGCGCGGCTGCGCGAGCACTACCCGGTGCTGTACACCGGCAAGCACGGGCTCGTCGCCCACGAGTGCATCCTGGACCTGCGCGAGCTGTCGAAGGCCTCCGGGGTGACCGTGGAGGACGTGGCGAAGCGGCTCATCGACTACGGGTTCCACGCGCCGACGATGTCGTTCCCGGTCGCCGGGACGCTCATGGTCGAGCCGACCGAATCGGAGGACCTGGCCGAACTCGACCGGTTCTGCGAGGCGATGATCGCCATCCGCGGCGAGATCGACGCGGTCGCGAACGGTGAGGTCGCCGTTGCGGACTCGGCGTTGCGCGCCGCGCCGCACACCGCCGCCGTCGTCACCGGCGACGAATGGGACCGGGTCTATTCGAGGGCCGAGGCGGCCTGGCCGGCCGGGGTGACGGCTTCGAAGTACTGGCCGCCGGTCGGCCGCATCGACAATGCGTGGGGGGACCGCAACCTGGCGTGCACGTGCCCGCCGATCGAGGCCTTCGGGGAGTAGCCGAACGCGGGCCCCGCTCACCACAGTGGGCGGGGCCTGAGGCTGGGGCTTTACACTGGGCGCCGACGATTCCCCCCAGGAGTGAAGCTGATGGTTTTCGGTACCACGCACAAGGTGAGGTCGCACCGGCTCGGCCGTCGCCGCAAGAAGGGCGGCAACCGTATGGTGGTGGCCCCCTGGATCGTGATCACGCTCGTGTGCGTGCTCGTCGCATCAGGTCTCACCTGGGGTTTCGTGGCGCTGATGCGGTCGGGTTGCTCCGGGCCGATGTACCGGGTGGCGATCGCGGCCGCACCGAGCCTCGCCGGGACCCTCGCCGACGCGGCGCAGGAATGGGAGGCGACGCAGCCCGAGGCGTCCACCGGGCAGTGCATCGGCGCCGAGATCAGGGAAGTGCCGACCGCGGTCGCCTCCAGCGAGTTCACCGGCGACTGGGACGTGAAATCGTTCGGGCCGCGCCCGATCGCGTGGGTCCCCGACTCCCAGGCGTGGGTGTCGAAGCTGGCCGCGAACGAGACCACCGCCGGGTTCGTCACCCGGGAACCGCTCGTCCTCGGCCAGGCCTCTTCCGTGCTGGCCGTGCCGAACTCGACGGCCACCGATCTCGGGTGGGTGGGCGGCGAAGCGCCCACTTGGACGGACGTGCTCACCGCCGCGCAGGGCGGGCAGATCTCGCTCGCGGCCGCCAATCCCCGCACCTCCACCGAGGGCCTCGTCGCGATGCTCAACGCCGCCGGGGACGGCTCGGGCGGGTTCTCCGCCGACGCCATGACCGCCTGGAGGGCCGCGACCGGCACCGGCACGCTCGCCGACAGCGCGGACGACCCGCTCACCGCTTACGGCGAGAGCCCCGACCCCACCGCTGCCATCACCGCCCTGGACTACCAGGTCGAGGACTTCAACGCCGAGAACGCGCCCGCCGACCCGCTCGTGCCGCTCGTTCCGTCCGATTCCGCGGTCGCCGCCGTCGCGACCTACCTCGTGCTCAGCGGCGGCTGGGTCTCCGATTCCGATGCCGCGATCGCCGAGCAGTTCGGGGACTTCCTCAAAGGCCGGGTCGAGTCCGGCGATTTCGAGGACACCGAACTGCGGGCCGTGGACGACCCTGCGGCCGCGCTGGCCCAGACCACGCCGGAGACCGTGGGTGCGGCGGTGGAGGCCTGGTCGGTGGGCCGCGACGCCCTGCACGTGCTGTTCCTCATCGACCGGTCGTCCTCCACCGACGCCGAGACCGTCGCCTACGGCGATGACGACCTCACCGCCGGGGACGCGGCCGTGCAGGCGGCCATCGCCACCGTGCGGGACATGGAGTCGAGCTACCGGGTCGGGGTGTGGGAGTACGGGGTCGGCGCGGGGGACGGGCAGCCCTACCGGGAGGTCACCGACCTGACCGAGCTCGACGACGACGGACGCGACACCCTCGAGACCGACCTGTACGCCGTCTCCAACAACAGCTACGACGGCGGCGCGCCCCTGTACGACACGCTCATAGCGGCCAGCGCGTTCATGAACGGGCAGGCCGGGGGCGGCGCGCGGAGCATCATCGTGGTCTTCACCAACTCGAGCAGGGACGAAGTGAGTGAAGGGAGTGCCGCCGATACCGCCGCGCAGTTGGCGGCGCCCACGGTGGTGTACACGGTCGGGTTCGGGCAGACCGACCCGGAGAACCTGACGACGCTTGCCACGGCCACGGGCGGCGCGTTCGTCCAGGCGCCCGGTGAGGGCGGCGTCCTCGACGTCATCGGCAGTTGAGGCCGGTGAAGTGAGCCACACGGCTCGGGCCGCGGGGCGCGGGCCCGGCGATACTGGAGGCATGCCGAACTTCCGTGCCGTCCGACCCGCTCCGCCGGGGGTGCCCGCGGCGTGCCGGGACCGGCTCGTGGAAGTGGACCGGTTCGAATGGCGGATCGGCGACGGCGGCGACCCCGCGGCGCTGGCGGCCGATTTCCGCGCCCGTCACCTCGTGCCCGGCGAAGGGGAGCATACCGGCGTGGACGGCACCGTCTGCGGTGTCGCCGTGCTGGTGTCCTCGGCTGCGGGGGCGGTCATGGTCGGCGGTGCGATCGGGGCTGCCAGCCCCGTCCCCGCGGTGCCCGATCTGGCGCTCGTCGCCTACGCCCACGGGCCCGCGGGTGAGGCGGCGTCGCTCGGGGCGTTCGCCGTGGGTCCTTGGGAGGCGTCGTGGTCCGGCGCGGACCACGCCGGGGCGGTCGTGGCCGTGCAGGAGGCGATCGGGCGCGGGGACGTGTACGTGGCCAACGTCGTGGGGCACCGCCGGGCCCGCTGGTCCGGGGATCCCGCCGGCATCGCCCGTGCCGCCTCCACGGTGACCGGAGCGAGTTGGGGCGGCGTCCTGGCCGGCGACGGCTGGCTCGTCGCCTCCGGTTCGCCCGAGTGCTTTCTCACCGCCGACCGTTCCACGGCGGCGACCTTCCCGATCAAGGGCACTGCACCGGCTACGGAGGACGGCAGGGTCGCGCTGCTCGCGTCGGTGAAGGAACGCGCCGAGCATGTCATGATCGTCGATCTCGAACGCAACGACCTCGCGCAGGTCGCCGCGCCCGGCACCGTCGCGGTCAAGGACCTCTTCCACATCGGCCGCTGGGCGGACCTGTGGCAGGCCGAGTCCACCGTGACCGCCGATCTCGCCCCCGGCACCGGCTTCGCCGATCTTTTGCGGGCCATGTGCCCGCCCGGATCGGTCACGGGCGCACCGAAACTCGCCGTCCTCGACCTGGTCGGCGGACTCGAGCCGGTCGGCCGGGGCCCGGCCATGGGCGCTTTCGGGTACCTCACCGGTGAGGCGGTGCGCCTGGGTGTCACGATCCGCACGGTCGCTCTCGACGCCGAGCACGCCCACATCTGGTCCGGCGGGGGCATCACCTGGCGCTCCGACCCGGAAGCCGAAGTGGCCGAAGCCGAAGCGAAGGCCGGGGGCGTCGCCGCGGCTCTGCGTTAAGGCCCGGGCCGAGCGCCAGATCGCGAGCGTCTGCTCCTTCGCCTGCTCTCGCAGCGCGTCGGGCCACTCCGCACGGTAGAGGCGCAGCCGCGGCGTCGAGGAGTCGAGCTCGACCACGCAGCCGAGCGCCATCGGCGGATCGGGGTGGACGCGACGCAGCCATACGGTCCCGGCATTGCCGTCGTCGCCGCTCACTTGGATAGTGCGATGTTCCAATTGGAACTGCCCTAGGATTTTCGGCTCGCTCATGCCCGAGTCCTCACCGTTTGTGTCCCACCGTTCAAAGGAAACCGCGGCGGACTCGTGTCAGCGAAGCGCCCCCGCGGGCCCGTATCAATCTTTCCCACCCGCGACCAGCCGTGTCAATACCCGATCCGGCACCTGCGGGGGTGAACTCCACTGGGAGCGGTCCATTGCGGAGGCCCAGGGGGCGAACCCGTCCCGCACCCCTCGGGGTGTGAAAAACTGTGGGGCGTGAGCGATGACGAGGATTTCAACGACATAGCCGAAGCCGCCTTCGACCTGGCCCGCAAAGGCGAGGCCGAACGGCTGATCCGCTTCGTCGAGACCGGCCTCCCGGTCGACCTGGTGAACGGCTCGGGCGACTCCCTGCTGATGCTGGCCGCCTACCACGGCCACGCCGACACCGTCCGCGCCCTCGTCAAAGCCGGGGCCGATGTGGAGCGTCGCAACGACCGCGACCAGTCCCCGCTCGCCGGAGCGGTCTTCAAGGACTACCGCGACGTCGTCGCCGCCCTCCTCGACGCCGGAGCCGACCCCGACGCCGGGACGCCCTCGGCCCGCCAGATCGCCGCGATGTTCGACCGGGACACCTTCAAATAGCTCAGAGGGCCTGCATGCCCTGCGGCAGCCGGCCCCAGGCGTGCAGGTCCGTGAGGTGCGCCTCCAGCGACGCCGCGAACGCCCCCGCCGCCTTCGTCAGCGGCGCCTCCCGCCTCGCCGCCAGAGCGATCGTGCGGCTCGCCCCGGGCGGCGCCAGCGGTGTCGCCCGCAACCCCGGTCGCCCCGCCGCGATCATCGCCGGCAGCAGCGCGATCCCCAGACCCGCCTCCACCAGCGACGCCACCGCGTCGGTCGCCCCGCCGTCCACCCCCGTGCGCGGGGTGAACCCCGCGCCCTCGCACGTCGTGATCGTCAGATCCCGCAGGTCGTAGCCGTGGGCGGGCAGCACGAACGCCTGCTCCCGCAGCTGCGGCAACCCGATGAACCCCTGCCTCGTCAACGGCGGCAGGTGCGCCGCCGAAGCGACCACGAGCGCCTCCGACAACAGCGGCTGGACACTGAGTCCCGCGTCTTCGGCCATGTCGCCCACCGTGAACGCCAAGTCCAGGTCCCCGGCGGTCAGCCGGTCGGTCAGCGGCCCCGAGCCGTCCTCGGTCAACGTCACCGTCACACCCGGGTGCGCCTCCAGATACCGGGTCAGCAGCGGCGCGATCAACCACGAGCACAGCGAGGGCGTCGCGCCCAGGCGCAGGTGCCCGGCCCGGACGGCGAGCACGTCGTCGATGTCCGAGCGGGCCGCCGTCACCGCCGCCGTGATCCGCCGCGCGTGCGGCAGCAGCGTCTGCCCGGCATCGGTCAACTCGATCCGGCCCCGCGCACGCGTGAACAGCGGCGCGCCGAGCTCCGATTCGAGCGCCTGGATCTGCTTGCTCAATGACGGTTGTGTCACACCGAGTTCTTCGGCCGCATGGGTGAAATGCCGGGTTTGTGCGACAGCGAGAAAGGCCTGAAGTTGCTGCGGACGCATCTTCATAACCTAACGGCATGAAAGACCGCCACGCCATGAATTGGACCCGTGACCCGCATCGCGTCTAGCCTCTGGACGTGTCTACGGATCTGCAACACCGCCCCGCCGCAAGGCCCGACAAACGCCCCCGGGCGCCCCAGGCGCCCTGGCGTTCCAACATCGGCCTCAAGATCGCCATGGCCGTCTCCGGCATCCTCCTCGTGCTGTTCCTCATCGTCCACATGGCCGGGAACCTGCACGTCTTCGAGGGCCGCGAGTCGATGAACGACTACGCGCACGGCCTGCGCACCCTCGGCGAGCCGCTCCTGCCCCACGAGAGCATCCTGTGGGTCCTGCGCATCGGCCTCATCGCCGCCGCCGCCGTCCACATCTGGTCCGCCGTCGTCCTCACCCGCCGCGCCCTCGCCGCCCGCCCGGTGCGCTACGCGTCCAAGAAACCCGCCAAGGGCGAGTCGCGCCACGCCGTCGCCACCATGCGCTGGGGCGCGGTCGTGGTCTTCTTCTTCGTCATCTGGCACCTGCTGGACCTGACCTGGCGCACCGTGAACCCGGTCAAGGACGTCCCCGACGCCTACGGCGCCGTCGTCGCCACCTTCAGCCCCGAGCGCTGGCCGGTCACCGTGTTCTACCTGCTGGCCCTCGCCGCCCTGTACTTCCACCTGCGCCACGGCATCTGGTCGGCCGTGCAGACCATCGCCGGCCCGAACACGAAGTGGCGCAAGCGCACGCAGGCGACCGGCCTGGCCGTCGCCCTCATCGTCGTCCTGGGGTTCGCCATCGTTCCCCTGTCGGTCACGTTCGGACTGGTGAACTGATATGAGCACTGACTTCTACCGCGAGGGCGAACCCGTCGCGGACGCGAAGGCCCCCGCCGGGCCCATCAGCGAACGCTGGGAGAAGCGCCGCTTCTCCGGGCGGCTGGTCAACCCGGCCAACCGCCGCAAGCTGCGCGTCATCGTCGTCGGCACCGGCCTCGCCGGCGCCTCCGCCGCCGCGACCCTCGGCGAACTCGGCTACCGGGTCGCCAACTACTGCTTCCAGGACTCCTCGCGCCGCGCCCACTCGATCGCCGCGCAGGGCGGCATCAACGCCGCGAAGAACTACCGCAACGACGGCGACAGCGTCCACCGCCTGTTCTACGACACCGTCAAGGGCGGCGACTTCCGCTCCCGCGAGTCGAACGTGCACCGCCTCGCCGAGGTCTCGACCGAGATCATCGACCAATGCGTGGCCCAAGGCGTCCCGTTCGCCCGCGAATACGGCGGCCTGCTCGACAACCGCTCCTTCGGCGGCGCGCAGGTCTCTCGCACGTTCTACGCCCGCGGCCAGACCGGCCAGCAGCTGCTCCTGGGCGCCTACCAGGCGCTGCAGCGCCAGGTCGCGGCCGGCACCGTCGACCTGCACACCCGCCACGAGATGCTCGAACTCGTCATCGTCGAGGGCAAGGCCCGCGGCATCGTCGTGCGCGACCTGGTGACCGGCGAGATCTCCACCGAACTCGCCGACGCCGTCGTCCTCGCCACCGGCGGGTACGGCAACGTGTACTTCCTGTCCACGAACGCCATGGGCTGCAACGTCACCGCCGGCTGGCGCGCCCACCGCAAGGGCGCCTACTTCGCCAACCCCTGCTACACGCAGATCCACCCGACCTGCATCCCGCAGTCGGGCGAGCACCAGTCGAAGCTCACGCTCATGTCCGAGTCGCTGCGCAACGACGGCCGCGTCTGGGTCCCCAAGCAGAAGGGCGACGACCGCCACCCCGCGGACATCCCCGAGGACGAGCGCGACTACTACCTCGAACGCCGCTACCCGGCCTTCGGCAACCTCGTGCCCCGCGACATCGCCTCCCGCGCCGCCAAAGTCGTGTGCGACGAGGGCCACGGGGTCGGCCCCGGCGGGCTCGGCGTCTACCTCGACTTCGCCGCCGCGATCGAGCGCCTCGGCAAGAAGGCCGTGGAAGCCAAGTACGGCAACCTGTTCGACATGTACGAGCGGATCACCGGAGAGAACCCGTACGAGCGCCCCATGCGCATCTACCCGGCCGTGCACTACACCATGGGCGGCCTGTGGGTCGACTACGACCTCTCCTCCAACATCCCGGGCCTGTTCGTGGCCGGCGAGGCGAACTTCTCCGACCACGGCGCCAACCGCCTCGGCGCGTCCGCGCTCATGCAGGGCCTCTCCGACGGCTACTTCGTCCTGCCCAACACGATCTCGGACTACCTCGCCGACGGGCCCTTCGACGCCCTCGACGAGACCCACGAGGACGTCGTCGCCGCCCGCAAGGCCGTCGACGACCGTATCGGCTTCTTCCTGAACAACGACGGCGACCGCACCGTCGACTCCTTCCACCGCGAACTCGGCAAGATCATGTGGGAGTACTGCGGCATGGAGCGCACCGACGAGGGCCTGCGCAAGGCCATCGGGCTCATCCGCGGCCTCAAGGACGAGTTCTACCGGCGCGTCAAGGTCACCGGGAAGAACGAGCAGCTCAACCAGGAGCTCGAGAAGGCCGGCCGCGTCGCCGACTTCCTCGAACTCGGCGAGCTCATGTGCATCGACGCCCTCCACCGCACCGAATCGTGCGGCGGGCACTTCCGCGCCGAGTCCCAGACCGAGGACGGCGAGGCCAAGCGCGACGACGAGCACTTCTCGTACGTCGCGGCCTGGGAGTTCGGGGAGGACGCGCCCGTCCTCCACAAGGAAGCCCTCGAGTTCGAATACGTCAAGCCCACCCAACGGAGCTACAAGTGAAGCTGTCTCTGCGAATCTGGCGCCAGAGCGACGCCCAGGCCGAGGGCAAGATGGTGTCCTACGAGATCGACGAGGTCTCCGAGGACGCCTCGTTCCTGGAGATGCTCGACGTGCTCAACGAGCGTCTCATCGGCGAGGGCGAGGACCCGGTCGCGTTCGACCACGACTGCCGCGAAGGCATCTGCGGCGCCTGCTCCCTCGTCATCGACGGCCAGCCGCACGGCCCGCAGGCCGCCACCACCACCTGCCAGCTGCACATGCGCAAGTTCAAGGACGGCGACTCGATCGACATCGAGCCGTGGCGGGCGGGCGCGTTCCCGGTCATCAAGGACCTCGTCGTCGACCGCTCCGCGTTCGACCGGATCATCCAGGCCGGCGGGTACATCTCCGCGCCGACCGGGACCGCGCCGGACGCCCACGCGGTGCCGATCCCCAAGCAGGACGCCGACGCCGCCTTCAGCGCCGCCGCGTGCATCGGCTGCGGCGCCTGCGTCGCCGCCTGCCCCAACGGCTCCGGCATGCTCTTCATGGGCGCCAAGGTCACCCACCTGAGCCTCATGCCGCAGGGCCAGCCCGAGCGCGCCACCCGCGTGCTCGGCATGGTCGCCGCCCACGACGAGGCCGGCTTCGGCGGGTGCACCAACACCGGCGAATGCGCCGCCGCGTGCCCCAAGGAGATCGGGCTCGACGTCATCGGCAAGCTCAACCGCGACTTCCGCAAGGCCGCCATCCGCGCCGCCTAGCGAGAACGTGAAGAAGCCCCCCGGCTCTCGCCGGGGGGCTTCCCGTTTCTCCTGCCCCGCGTGAGCGGGGAGACTCCGGGGGAAATACGCCCCACGTGAGTGGGTAATGCCGCCCCATGTGAACAACGACCCGGGCCCGGTGAGGTCGCGGCACATGACCGTGACCCGTGTCTCTCTTCGGAATCCTTGCGGCTGACGCAACGTCAGACCCTACCGTCGGAACCGCACGACGAACGAAGGAGCGCATCAATGGACGTCTGGACGACCGCCGAGGTCGCCCGCCTGGCCGGCGTCTCGGCCCGCACCCTGCGCCACTACGACGCCATCGGCCTCCTCGAGCCGGCCTCCCACGGCCCCGGCGGCCTGCGCCGCTACGGCAGGCCCGACCAGGCCGTCGTCGAACGCGCCTGGGAGACCCTCCAGGAGCTCACCCCCGAAGAGCGCCGCGCGATTCCCGAGGCGTTCAACGACATCAACGCCCGCCGCCGGGCCGGCAAGGCCGCCGACGACCCCGACGTGCAGGACGTCGTCGTCGACCACTACCGGCTCATCGCCGAGCACTGGGGCGACCGGCCCAACGCCGAGGCCTACCGGGGGGCTCGGCGGGCTCTACACCGACGAACCCCGCCTCAAGGACACCTACGACCAGGTGGGCGACGGCTTCGCCGCCTACATGCGAGCGGCCATGGACGCCTACGCCGCGGCCAACCTCTGACCCGTGGGCGGCCCGAACGGGCCGCCCCAGCACGCTCCACCCGTTAGGCTGGGCCGCATGCGCGGACCCCGAATCCTGTACCGCTGGTATGCGAGGCGCTTGCGCCGCAACCTGAACGCCGAGCTCTTGCCCCGGCACGTCGCCGTCGCCATGGACGGAAACCGGCGCTGGGCGCGGCAACAGGGCTTCGACGACCCCGGCGTCGGCCACCGCCACGGCGCCGAGCACCTCGAAGACCTCCTCGACTGGTGCGCCGGGATCGGCATCGGCCACGTCACCGTCTACGTCGCCTCCACCGACAACCTCCGCAAACGCGACGGCGGCGAGATCGCCCACCTCATGGCGATGATCGAGGAGATCGTCGCCGAACGCCTCATGAGGCCCGGCAACCAGTGGCGCCTCCACATCGCCGGACGCCTCGACGACGTGCCCGACGCGACCGCGCACGCCCTCAAGACCGCCTGCGAGGCCACCGCCGACCGCACCGGCGGGCACCTCACGGTGGCCATCGGCTACGACGGCCAGGACGAAATCGTCGACGCGGTCCGCGCCCTGCTCGACACCGAAGCGGCCCAGGGCACCACGATCGGCGAACTCGCCGCGCGACTGACCGCCGCCGACATCGGCGCCCACCGGTACACCCCCGACCTGCCGCAGGCCGACCTCATCATCCGCACCAGCGGCGAGCGGCGCCTCTCGAGCTTCCTGCTGTGGCAGTCCGCCGGCGCCGAACTGTCCTTCTGCGACGTCTACTGGCCGGGCTTCCGGGAGGTCGACTTCCTGCGCGCACTCCGCGACTTCGCGAAGCGCCGCTCGGCCTAGGCCTGCCCCGTGCATCAGGGCGAGGCCGTATCCGAGTCCGTTCGCTCGCAAGACGGAGGGGCCGCCGCATACACCACCGGTATGCAGCGGCCCCCGCAACGCGGCGAACGGGCCGGACAGGTTCCGGTTCACCGGAGAGGCCCTAGGCGGTCCAAGGCGGGGTCATCTTCGCGTCCTCCTTGCCGGGCATGTAGGCCCGCATGCCGGCCGGGCCGGTACAGATCGCGGTGAAGCCGTCCGGGCCCGGGGTGAACCGGCGGGCCGCGTCGGCTTCGATCACGATCGTGTCGCCCGCCGACAGGTCGGCGTGGGCGCCGTCGACGGTCACGGCGACATCGCCGGAGAGGACGACCCAGACCTGCTCGGCGTCGATGTGGTGCAGGGGGCCGGGGGTCTCGGCGGCGGCCTCGACCTTCCACAGCGGCGCGGCCGCGCCGCCGAGGCCGGGGGAGGCGAAGGTGGTCATGGCCGCCGCGGGGGTCTCTGAGCGGCGGGATGCAGTACTGCGGACGATGCGCACGAGAGGCGTCTCCTAAGATGGACAACGTGGTTACCCATATAGTAAACCTGGTTGTCGATCATGGTTGAACCGACCCCCGGCTACGAACTCCCGCTCCAGCTCTTCGCCGCGTTCCGCGCCATCATCGACGCCGCCCACGACGACCTCGCCCGCCACGGCTACCCCGACGTCAAACCCATGCACGGCTTCGTCTTCCAGGCCATCGGCACACAGGGGACCACCGCCGTCGAACTCGGCGCGCGCCTCGGCGTCAGCAAGCAGGCCGCCGGCAAGACCATCGCCAACCTCGAGAAACTCGGCTACGTCGAACGCGCCGCCGACCCGAACGACGCCCGCCGCAAACTCGTGCGCCTCACCGCCCACGGCCTCGACATGCTCGCCGTCTCCGCCCGCAGCTTCGACGCCATCCAAGCCCAGTGGGCCGAAACCATCGGCCCCGAACGACTCGCCGCACTCCAGAACGACCTGCGCACCCTCGCCCCGGGAGAACTGCTCCGCCTCGACGTCCCCGGCTGGTTCAGCGGCGACCGGTGAACCGGCACCGAGCCACGCCTCAGCGCCTCGGGTCCCCGTACGCGGTGATGAAACGATGCGCCGCCACCACCAGCGGCTCATGTTCGGCCGCCGCATGGCGCGTCCGCAGCCGCTCGCACAACTCCGCCAGCGCGGCCGCGAGGTCGCCGAGGATCGGCCCCTGCTTCCCGGTCGCCGTGAGCGCCATCAGCATCGCCAGCCACGCCGGACCGTGATCGCGGAAGTTCAAGTGCAGGTTCCGCTCACCGAGCCGATCGGCCGCCGTCAGCAGATAGTGGACCTCGGTGGCGATGCGCCAAGCCAGGTTCGGATGCGTCGAAGCCAGCGCCTCCACCGCCGGCTCGACCGTATGGAGCGCGACGGCCGCGAGCCCCGGATCGCAGCGGGCGCTCACCGTCACCGGCGCCTCCCGCCCGGCCGGGTCGGGGCACAGCCGCTCGATCAGGCCCGGATCGAAGAACGCGCCCATGCGCATCGCGGTCTCCAACGCCGCCCGCAGCGTCAACGGGATCGGCGCCGACGGCGGCGAGACGCCTGGGAAGTGCCGTGTGAGGAGGTCGGACGCGCCCCGCGCGTGCCCCGCACGGCCCGCGCCCGCATGCAGCGCGGCCGCCAGACGCAGACTGTCGCGCAGCAGCACGGCCGTGCCGTCCAACCCGATGCCCTCCGCGCCGAACCCGCCAGGGGCGGCCTGCCGGGCCGCAATGAGCATCCGGGCCGCCTGATCCGCCGCGCCGACGGCCAGATCCGGGTCCGCCGCGCGGGCGAACACCCGCGCGGCCCGCGCGATCGCGTCCGCCAGCGTCGTGAAACCCGGACTCCCCGGGTCCGCCGGATCCACATCGTCGAGCAGCCCCAAGGCCGCGTCCGCCTCCGTCGCCGCCGTCAGCAGCCGCCCCGCGCCCACCGCGGCCTCGGCCAGATCCAGGCGCGCCGCCGCCCGCTCCACGGTCCCCGTCTGCAGGCCCGCCGTGATCGTCACCCGCTCCCGTTGCGCGGCATACGCCTCGGCGACTTCGCCGACGGCCGCGTGCGACACCGCCAGATCCGCCAGCAGCTCCGCGAAATCGCTCCGCGTGCCCCGGTCCTCCGGGTGCACCGCCAGGCAGCCGCGGAACTCGCCTTCGGCATGCGCGTAGATGGCAAGGGCGCCTTGATGGTTGCCCGCGGCCGCCAACTTCGCGGCATCGCGGTGCGTCCGTCGGGCGTGGCGCCGATTGGGCATGCGGACTCCTCAATGAGGGATCGAGGCTGTGCGCGCGCCGCTGATGGCACTGTCGGGCGGCGCGTCGGCTTCGGGCCCTTCATCGTAGACGCACCGCACCGGTGCGCGGATCCGCCGATCAGCCGATGACGACCTGCTCCGGCCCCGGATGCCCCAAGAACCGGTCATGCGAGATCTCCCATCCGTACGCCCCGGCATTGGCGAACACCAGACGGTCTCCGATGGCGAGCGACGACACGCGCTGGCCGCTGTTCAGCACGTCCCGCGGCGTGCACAGCTCCCCGCACACCCGCACCTCCACGTCCGACCACACCGGGCCACTGCGCGGGCCCGGCACCACCGCGAACGGATGCGCGTACCCCCACGCCGCCGGCAGCCGGAAATGGTGCGTCCCCCCGCGCACCACCGCGAACGCCTGCCCCCCGACGGTCTTCAGATCCAGGACCTCGGCCACGTACCAGCCCGCCGGCGCCGCCGCGTACCGGCCCGGCTCGAACACCAGCTCCGCCCCGCCCGCCTCCAAACCCCGGAGGCCCTCCGCCAGCGCGGCCAGATCGATCCGCGCCCCGCGCGGATCGGAGCCGAGCCCGCCGCCGACGTTCACATACCGCAGCTCGAAACGGCCGCGCGCCGCCGCGTGCGACCACGCGAGGGACTCGCGCACATGCCACGCGTACGCCTCGGCCTCAAGGCAGTTCGACACCGCGTGCAGATGGAACCCGACCAGGTCCAGACCCAGGCCGAGGGCGCGGACGATCGCCGCCGGTACCTCCGCCTCGTCGAAGCCGAACGGCGTCGGCACGCCCGTCATCTGATGCGTCCCCGGCAGCGCCCGGCCCCGGTTGACGCGCAACGCGACCGGCCCGGTGAACCCGGCCGCCGCGAGCCCGTCGAGCTCGCGCGCGCTCTCGGCGTGCATCCACAACGGCGTCTCGCACGCCGCCGCCGCGGCCAGATCGGCCGGTGTCTTCGCCGGCCCCGAGAACGCCAGCCGCGCCGCCCCCGCCGCCCGGGCCGCCGCCAGCTCACCGCCGGAGGCGCACTCCACGCCGTGCGCGGCCCGCACCGCGGCCGTCAGGACCGCCGGGTTCGCGCACGCCTTCATCGCGTACAGCACGGTGCTGCCGGGCAGGGCCTCGCGCAGGGCCTCCAGGAACGCGCTGACGCGTGCCGGGTCGTAGATCCACGCGCTGGCGGGGGATCGCAGTGCCCGGACGTGCCGGTCGAGGGCGGGGTGCCCGTGCACCGGGGTTTCGGCGAGCGGATTGTCCACTGGGGTCTCGATGGTCTCGCCTGGGTGCAGGCGCATGGTCAGCAGGGCTTTCGTGGGCTGCCGGGGTGCGAGATAGGCGTCGCGTTCGGCCTTCGAGAGGCGACCGCCGAGTTCGGCGGCCAGGTCGGCCCAGAAGGCCGCCCCGTCCAGGCCCAGGTCGCGTTCGAGGACCGCGACCAGGGCCGCGACGTGGTTCTGGAACAGCGTGTACGCGACCTTCGCCCGCACCTGGTCCATGCTCGGAGCGTTCACCGGGCTGCCTTGGGGCAGTTCGAGATCCCACGGGAGGGTCGGCAGGTGGACGCGGGCGCCGCCGAGGTCGCGGGAGACCGGGAAGACCGGATCGGGCCCGCGCATCGCGACGATGCTGTTCTGCAGGTGCGCCTCCAGGCCGATGCCGGCTTCGGCGAGGCGCAGCACGGGACGGGCGAACAGGTCCGTGTAGCGGCGGATCCACGCGTCGGGGTCGCCGGACCATCGCGCGTACTCGGCGGCGAGGCTGAGGCCCGTCACCGGTGAGGTCGCGGTGAGGGCCGTCGCCGGGACGTAGACGATCCCCTCGGACTCGAGGCGGGCGAGCGGGGCCCGGGCGAGCGCGGTGAGGTCGCGCGAACCGGGCAGCCACGCCCCTGCGACGTCCATGGCGATGCGGTGCCGCGACTCGGTCCCGTCGTCGCCGACACGGTGGACGCGGCCGATCAGCGCGGACAGGCGCGGTCCCAGCAGCGCGGTCGCGGGGGAGATGTCGCGCCGCGTCGAGGTGATGTGGATCCCCAAGGCCAGCTTGAGGAACCCGGGCGCGTCGTGTCCGGCGAGGGTGCGGATCGCGGCGGTCGGCCAGGCCGGGACCGTCGCCTCCAGGACGTGCAGCCGCCCCGAGTCGAACAGGTCCCGGTGGCCCGGCAGGATCCGGTGCTCCAGCTGCCACGGGTGCACCGGGAGCACCCGGTCGGGCAGGTCGAGGCCGCGCAGCATCGGGTGGTCGCGGAAGTCCTCACCGGAGTACTCCAGGACCCCGGCGCGGTCGGCGACGAGCCGGATCCGGATCGGCCGGGTCGCCTCCAGGTCGTACCGTTCCCGGTCGGCCCGGTCCCAGCCGAGGCGGGTGCGCGCGCACGGATGCAGCTGGTGGCCTTCGGTGGCGAGGGTTTCGAGCAGTCGCGCGGTCGTGTGGACGTCGCGCCCGCACGAGGCGACGAGCTCGGCGAGGCTCCCGGCCCCGGCCCGCGCCGCGAGGGCGGCGAGATGGCGGCCGCGCCGCTCGGCACGAGTCCGGGCGTGCGCCAGGCCCTCGCGCGCCGAGTGCAGTTCGGCGGCGAGGTGCTCGGGCACCGCCCCGCCGAGGATCGCCTCAAGGGTCTTGACCGGGTCCTCGTCCGGCCCGTCCACCTCGAGCTGGTTGAAGGCCCGCTCTCGGGCGCCTTCGGGTAGGGGCCGGTCGCGGAAGCCGCCCAGGTTCTCACGCCACGCGGCGGCCTTGATCTGCGAGGCGAGGTTCACGCCGCCGCCAGGGGGTTGTCGACCGGGACCCAGATGTCCTCGGTGGGCCGGTCGGCCAGGCGCATCGCGGTGGTGGCCTTCATGGTCCATGGTTCGGTCCGCAGCGCCTGGGCGGCGCTGCCGCCGAGGTCGGCCAGCGCGCGGTCGACGGCGCGCCACCACCGGCCCGGATCGGCATCGGTCCACGTGGCGAGTGCGTCCACGAGCGCGGTCAACGTGGTCGGGAAGAGCGCCGCGGTGAGCTTGCGCAGCCGCTCGTCGGCGTCGTCGGTCTGCAGGTCGCCTTCGAGGGCGGGCCAGCCGGTCTTGGGGACGCGCACGCCGCCGAAGTCGCGGTACACGAGGCCGGTGGGCCGATCGCCGGTGAAGGACGCGAGGGCGTTCTGCCCGTGCGCTTCGAGCGCGACACCGGTCGCCTCGAACAGCCGCACGGGCGCGAGCGCCACCGCAACGAGGGCCTCCCACCAGGCGTCGAGGTCGTCTCCGGCGAGCGCGGCCCCGATCGGCCGACCATCGGCCGGGTCGGGTTCGGCAAGGGCCGCAAGGGGAACTGCACGCGGATGGCCGACAGTGTGCGGAGCCGGGCGGACTACGGCGGCCAGATGCGACAGCGGTTCGCCCGACCGGCCGCGGGCGATGGCCGCGCGTTCCCGCAACAGCGTGATCCCTTGCGCGGCGGCCGAGCCGGCCAGGTACCGCGAGAGCAACGGGCCGTTGTGCACCGACGCGGGGGAGACGTGCCGGACCGCCGAGGTCAACTGCAAATCCACAGCGGTCTTGATGTGCAGGTCCCCGGTCGAGACCGTGCGCAGGCTCATCAACGGCGCCGCATCGCGGAAGGTCCGCACCGGTTTCGTCAGCCCGTGGCGCGCGGCCTGCCAAGGATGGACCGGCAGCTGCTCCGACCGCCCGCACACGCTCAACCAGATCGCCGGTTCCTCGAGCCCTTTGCGCTCGAAGAGCCCCAAGTCGATCCGGGCTCCGTGCTCGGGCGCGTACGCGCGGATCTCGTCATCCGTGAGCTCGCCCCTGGAGCGCGCCAGCGGATGCGTCGGATGCCCCAGCAGTACCGCCTGTTCGAACCACGTGCTGGGGTCGGCATGGAACGCGCCGGCGCCCGCCCACACATCGGCGGGATGCGGCCGGGCGGCCTCCAGCGCAAGCGCGGTGCCGCGAACGGCTGCGTCGATCTCGGCGGTGAACCGCGCGGCATGCGGCGAACCGGAACTCAGCGACGCGGCCAGTTCAGCGGCGGTGGTTCCGGCCGCCTTGCCCGGCAGCGGCTCGCGGGCCGCGGCAGACCGCAGGCGCCCGGCGACGATCGCGTCGGCGCGCCGGGCGGTGGTCGGGTCGTGGCCGGTCGCGTCGTTGCGGTCGGTGGCGTTCACCTGATGTTCTCCAAGGAAGTCCCGTCCTTCAGGGTGGGGTGGGTTTCGACCCCTGCAGTGCAGAACAGGGAGCGGTGATTCGCCGCCAGGGCGGACCTCCGTCTGCCCTGAACGGCCCGCAGTCGCCCCGAGTCGACTCGTTCCGCTCGGGTCGAACGCCCCAGTACGGCCTGGCGCCGTACCGGACGCAGGGGACCGGCACGACGGTCAGTCGTGCTCCACTTGCATTCACGGCCTTTCACGGATCGGGTGGCGAGCTCGGTCCGCCGGAGCCGAGAACTTGACAGCCTGCACTGTACTGGCGGAATCCGCCGCTGTGGAGGGTGCGATTGCTCACGAAGTGGTCGATCGCCCTGGGGCGGAGCCGCTCTCAGGTGCGGACGGCCGGCGTCCGGTCCCCGGTGCGCGGTGCCGGAACCGCGGCGAGGCGCACCCGCAGCGCCTGGAGCACCGGCAGGTCGTAGACCATGCCGCCCGCGGCGAGCCACAGGCCGATGTCGGTGGCGGCCTGGCCGACCGCGACGTCGTGGACGGCGGCGGTCTCGCCCGCGCGGGCGGTCTCGGGCAGGGTCGGCCACAGCACCCAGCCCTGCACGTTCGCGTCCGGCAGCGCCGCGTCGAGGGCCTTGACGGCCGCGGCGAGGTTCACGGAGTCCACATCGGTGCTGTCGCGTCCCACCGGAGCGCACAGCAGCGCGATCCGGTCGCCGCAGACGATCGCGTGCGGCACGCGCGTCTCCAGATCCACCGGCAGCGCGACGAACAGGCGCGCCGCGGGCAGGTTCGTGAGCACCTCCCGCAGCAGCTTGCCCGTGGACCGGTCGGCTTTCGGGCGTGTCCCGGCGGGCCCGAACGCGTTGAACTGGCGCAGGGCCCCGCCGACGGAGCGGCGCAGCGCCAGCGTGTACCGCAGGCGTTTCACCGTCCACGCCAAGGCGGTGCCGGTGAGCACGTAGACGCCCAGGGCCCAGCCCCACGGCGTCGACAGTCCGGCGAGCCACACGACGGCGGCGGCGAACAGGAGCGCGATGACGAGCCGCCCGGTGGGCGGGTTCGGCGCGGTGTCGGGGCGGCGCCTGAGGGCCCGGCTGGTCTGGACGAGCACGATGATGGCGATGGCGATGGTGACCGGGATGGCCAGGGCCAGGAACAGCCAGCCGTCGGCGGCGAGCGCCTGCCCGAGGTAGCCGAGCCCGCAGAAGACCCAGACGGCGGCGACGGCGGCCATGTATCCGGCTGCGGTCCAGGCCGAGGGCCGGTGCACGGGCCGGGTGAGGCGCAGCCGGGCGTGCCAGGGGACGGTGACGAGGGCGCCCTCGGCGGGGAAGCCCTGTGCGGCGGGTTGCGGCGCGGGCGAGACGTTCCAGCCGCGGACTTTGCGGTGCGAGGGTTTCGCGGCGGCCTTGCCGTAGCGGCGCGCGGCGCGGCGGCCGAAGCGCAGCAGGTCGTATTCGCGGCGCAGCCCTGGGTGGGAGAGGGTCTCCCAGGCGCCTTGGACGAGGTGGAACTCGTCCTCGTCGCCGCCGCGGTCGGGGTGGGTCTCGCGCAGCCGGCGGCGGTAGGCCGCTTGTATGTCGGCTTTCGGGGCCTGCGGGCTGACCCCGAGGACGCGGTAGTGGTCTGGTTCGTTCACCACGCGGCTCCCGGTCGGTCGTGCGGGGACGGGCCGGTGCCCGTGAGGGGAGGCGGGCGTCGGTCTCGACGGTAATGGAGTCAATCTACCGCCGCATTGCCGCTTCGGGTGTCGCCAGGGCCGACATTCTCATACGGATGCGTCTCATTCGGTGTTTCACGAGACGGTGACGGTGACACTGTGGAGTCCGGTGGCCCCGTCGGGCACGACCCCCTGCTCCTCGCTGGTCTGCGGAATCCCCTCGCCGTCGGTGGCGCGGACGGTGAGCGTGTGCTCGCCGGGTTCGGCCTCCCATTCGATGAGCCATTGCCGCCACGTGTCCCCGGTGGCGACATCGGACAGTGCGCACTGGCGCCAGTCGCCATTGTCGACGCGCAGTTCCACGGCCGAGATCCCGCGGTGCTGCGCCCACGCGACCCCGGCGACGACCACGGTGCCCGAGTCGGCCTTCGAGCGGGGCGTGTCGATCCGCGACTGCGTCTTGATCGGCCGGGGGGTCGACCAGCCGCGGGTGATCCAGTACGCGTCGTAGGCGTCGAAGGTGGTCAGCTCGAGTTCGGTGAGCCATTTGGTGGCCGACACGTACCCGTAGAGGCCGGGGATGACGAGGCGGGCGGGCCAGCCGTGGTCGACCGGGAGGGGGGCGCCGTTCATGCCGAGGGCGATCATGGCGTCGCGGCCGTCGAAGACGAGGTCGGTGGGGGATCCGGCGGTCCAGCCGTCGGAGGAGCGGGACACGAGCTGGTCGGCGCCCGGGTCGACGCCGGCCTCGGCGAGGAGGTCGGCGAGGGACACGCCGAGCCAGCGGGCGTTGCCGACGAGGTCGCCGCCGACCTGGTTCGACACGCAGCACAAGGTGATGTCGCGTTCGATCAGTTCGCGGCCGAGGAGGTCGTCCATGGTGTACCGGCGTTCGCCGTCGACCATGCCGTGGACGCGCAGGCTCCAGTCGTCGACGTCGATGCGGGGGACGGTGATGGCCGTGTCGATGCGGTAGAACTCGCCGTTCGGCGTCCAGTACGAGGACAGGCCGGCCTGCTCGAAATCGGCGACCGGGCCCGGTTCGACCGCGGGGACGTCGGGCTCGGGGAGGGTGATGGCGTCGCGGTCGGCTTCGATCGCGGCCGGTCCGACCCTGGTGGCCCACCAGGTGCCGGCGACCGCGGCCGCGCCGAGACCGGCGGTGAGGCCGAGGAACCCGCGGCGGCCGGTCACGGTCCGCTTGCGGCTCTGGAGATCCCACCAGGTCAATGCCAGCGCGGCGAGCACCGCGGCGAGGATCGACGGGACCGCGGCGCCGGCGCCGAGACCGGGCCGCGAGACCGCCGCGGCCGCGCCGATCGCGCCCAGTACGGCGAGGACGGCCAGGCCGATCCACGGGGAGCGGCGCCATGCGAGGCCCGCGACCGCGCCGGCGACGGCGAGGCCGATGGCCAGGCCGGCGATGAGCAGCGGCTTGTCGGCGGTGCCGACGAGATCGATGAACCAGTGCGACACCTCGAGGGGGACGACGGCGATCACGGCGTCCGCGAGGGCCGACAGCGGCGCGGCGCGGGGCGCGGCGAAGGCGGCGGCGAAATGGCCGACGGCGAGGCCGGCGAGAGCCGAGACCGAACCGACGAGGGCCCAGGCGCGAGCGCCGGCTGGGTGCGTGGTGTTCACCCCTCCATCATCGCGCTTTCCTCGCCGAACGGCAGGCGATGCTGCTTACGATCCGCTAAACAACCCCGCGGCGGGGGCGCCGCGGACGACCCGATCGGGCCGGTCCTGCGGGGCGGGTGCGGGGGTCGGCGGCTGCCGGGCGCGCCGACGCCGGCCTAGCCCTGCCAGAACCGGGCGAGCGCGGACGCGGCGGGGTCGTCGACGTCGGCGATCGCGTACTCGGAGGTCTCGACCGAGCTGCCGGAGTTCACCCACGGCTCGGCCTCGGCCGAGCCGAGCACGTCCATGTCGACCCACGGGTAGCCGTCGACCGGTTCGGGGACGTCCAGGTCCAGTTCGGGCGGGAAGCTCGGCGGGTTGTCGGCCTCGTCGACGAGCATGTCCTCGTACGTCGCGGCGTACGCCGTCTCGTCGCCCGCGGCGGCCTCGTCCTCGGCCGCGTCCTCGTCGTACTCGGCGTCGACGGCGAAGTCCTCCTCGAGCGTCTCGTCGCTCTCGAAGTCGGTCTCGGCCCCGTCGAACGCGAACCCGTCCAGGTCCTCCTCGCCGGGAACGTCGCCGTCGTCGAACTCGTCCAACGCGGGCGCGTCGTCGTCGAGGTCGCCGGTGTCGAAGTCCGCGTTCCCGTCGGGCTCGAAGGCGTCGAACTCATCCATCACGCATCCTCCTCGCCTGGGACGAGGGTGCGGGCCTTGGCCAGCACCTCGTCGAGCTGTTTGACCTTGGCGGCCATCGAGTCGCGGCGCTGCTTGAGCGCCGCCTGCTTCTTCGCCCGGGCGGCCTGGTCGGCCTTCTGGGCGTTCTCGGCGGCCGAGATCCGCGCGTCGAACTCGGCGGCGCGGCGCTCCAGGGCGTCGTCCAGCGTGGAGTTGAACACGAACTCCACCTCGGTGAACCGGAAGCTGATCTCCTCGTTGAGGTTCGCCCTGGCTTCGGCGATGACCCGCTGGACCCACTGCTTCGCGGCCTGGCGGTTGCCCTGGATCTTGCGGCGGTACAGCAGGAACGCGGCGGCGGCGAGGCCGATGCCGACACCGGAGGCGGTCAAGGCGATCGCACCGACCCCGGCGACGGCGCCGAGGCCGATCGCGCCGGCGCCCATGGTGACCGCGCGTCCGGCCATCATCGCCACACCCGCGGAGGACGCCACGAGCAGCGCGCCGTCGGAGTTGTCGCCGCGGCGGGTCCGCCCGGAGGCGGCCGTGCGCAGGCCCGCGGAGATCGAGTTGGTGGCCTGGCGCAGCTCGTCGTCGTTGAACACCTGCCGCAGCACGCGCTCGGCCAGGAGCACGAACCGCTGGTGCAGCTCGCCCGAGAGACGCGCCGCGATGCCCTGCAAGGCGATGTCGACCCGGTTCGGCAGCGATTCCAGCGCGGCCTTGTTGGCCTTCTCGACCTCGTCGAGCAGCGCCTCCTCGAGCTCCTGCAGGTGGGTGCGCAGGCGGCCCTGGACTTCGATCTTGGCCCGCTGCGTCTCCACCCGCAGCGCGAGGTTCGCCTTCTTCGTCTCGGTGCGCCGCAAGGCGAGGGCCTGCTTCTTCTCCTCCTTGAGCCGGTTGGCGGCCTCAGGGTCGGGGTCGTAGGCCTTCATGTCGGCGGCGGCGGAGACGGCGAGCCGCTGGAACTCGGTGCGGACCGCGCGGACCACGTTCGCCGCCACCAGCGCCTTCCCGGCGGTGGCGACCTTGACCAGGGCCCGCTGCATCTTCCCGATCCCCGACTCCTTCGCGAGGGCCTGGCGGGTCGGGCCCTGCGAGTTGAGGGCGTGCTCGGCGAGCATCGCCGACACCGGGTAGTGCGGGGCGTTGCGGAAGCGCGGCGCGTGCGCCTCGATGAGCGACCGGTTCTCCTCCATGACCGTGCGCCACCCAGGGTAGGTGTCGGTCTTGGTCAAGGCGAACACGACGAAGTTGACGCGTTTGGACGCCTCGGTGAGGAAGTCCAGCTCGGTCTTCGCCATCGGCGAGGACGCGTCGGTGACCATGATCAGGCACGTGGCGCGCGCGACCGCTTCGAGCGCGATCTGCGCGTGGTCGGGGTCGAGCCCGCCCGTCCCGGGCGTGTCCACCACGGACATGTGTTTGAGCAGCGCCGACGGGTGGCCCACGAGCATCCGCCGCGGCGGGACCATGCCCGGCGGCATCGTCCCCAGACGCGTGGCCCAGTTGCGCAGGTCGCCGACGCCCAGCAGCATCGGGTCGGCGGCGCCGGGCTGCCAGGCCCGCACCGACGCCTGCTCGGCCCAGGCGAACTCGAGATACGCCGTGGTCGCCACCTGTGCATCCACAGGCGACAGTCCCGGCATGCCGAGGAGGGCGTTCACCAGCGAGGACTTGCCGCGCTTCGTCTCACCCACCACGACGGCGACGGGCTTGTCGGGCTGCCAGCGCGAGACCTCGTCGACCTCGGCGGCGGCTTTCGCGTCGACCGTGCGCAGGGAGGCGTTGCCGGCCTTCGCGGCGCGGGCGCACAGCTTGTGGATCTGCTGGGCCGGGTTCGGCTTCGCGGGCGCGGTCTTCTTCGCCGGGGCCGGCTTCGCGGCCGGGGGCGGGGTGGCGGTGTCGGTCATGCCCGCACCTGGCCCCGGTAGACGGTGACGATGGGGTGTCGCAGGAGACGGCCGCGGTCGGTGTACCCGATCTGCTCGGTGCGGGCGATGATGCCGTCCTCGGCGGGGGACCCGGCGGCGATCGTGGACCCGGCCTCGTGCACGGCCGGGTCGAACCGCTGCCCGGTCGCATCGACCTGACTGACGCCGACGCGCGCGAACGCGCCGTCGAGGTGCTGGGCGAGCGCGGGGGAGGTGGCGCGGTCCCGCATCCAGATGCACGCCTCGACGAGGGCGTTGCGGTCGGACACGGCCTGCGCGGCGCGGGCCGGCTCCTGCAGCTGCTGCACCGGGATCGGCCCCGACGGCGCGGGCGTGAAGGGCGCGCCGGAGACCGGCGGCGCCGCAGGCGGCGCCGGGGCGGGCGCGATCGACCGTCCGGTGAGGACGGCGACGACGGCGGTGACGAGGACCGACCCGGCCGCGACGGCCAGGGTCACCGGATCGAACCCGCCGGTGAGGAACACCGAGCCCAGGCCGGCGGCGGCGAGGCCCACGAGGGCTCCCACCAGCGGTCCGCCGAATCGATTCGTCACAATGCTCTCCTTCGGTCGTGCAGGGGTCCCGTTCGGGGGGCCGGTTCTCGGGCTCATCCGAGCCGCTGGGCGAGTAGATGGAAACCACGATGCACCACGTTCGCCACCCGCGCCTGGGCCGGTGTGGCGCCGCCGTTGGCGAAGGCCCGCCAGCGCGCGGCGGCTTCGATCGCGGCGCGGCGCAGCTGCGGCCGGGCTTCGCCGGGGAGGCCGAGGACGACGCCGGCGTCGTCGGTCAACGCGAGGCGCGCGACTTCGGCTTCCATGGCCTCGGGCAGGGCGACCTGCCCGGTGGTGACTTGCGCGGCGGCCTCGAGGAGCGGCAGCCGGTGGTATTCGGGGCGGGCGACGATCGACTCGACCGCGCCCCGCAGGAGGTCGCGGTCGGCGGCGGGCCCGGAGGCGGCGGCCGCGTCCAAGCGCCCCAGCGCCCAGCCCGCTTTGATGACGTCGGCCCGCACCCCGAAGATCTGGTGCAAGGTCGTGCGCAGCCGCGGGAACCCGGAGGCGGCGAACAGGAGCCGCACGAGCTCGCCCGTGGCCAGGTGCGGGTTCGCGCCCAGGTGCGCGATCGCGAAGTGGATGCCGTACAGGTCGAGGCGCTCGAGCAGGCGCTGGCGCTGGTGCTTGTCGACCGGCCCCTCAGTGGACAGGAACAGGCCGGCGGAGGCGAGCATGAGCGCCCGCTTGTCCTCGTCGAGTCCGGCGAGGGTCCGCAGCGCCTCGCAGTCGGCGGCGGTCAGCAGCCCGGCCTCGGCGGTCTCGGCGAGCAGTCCCACGACGGGGACGACGTCGCACACCGAGCGGCGCAGCACCGCGGCCTGGTCGCCGGCGATCGGGCCCGCGACCGGCCACGGGTCCTGCCCCGGCCCCGGGGCGAGCTTGTCGGCCTTGTTGTACAGCCCCAGCGCGTTCATCGGCGAGGACGCCATCTGCTGCGAGGCCTTCGCGAACGCCTCCAAGGCCTCGACGTCGTCGGCGCGGACCTGCTGGGTGAACACGTAGATGATCGCCTCGGCCGATTCGACCGCCGCCCGCGAGTCGTCGTCGACGTCCTCGGCGATCGGCGCGGCGAACAGCATCTCGCGCGCCGCATCGGAGATGTCGGTGTTGACCGACTGCAGACCGGGCGTGTCGACGACGGTCAAGTCCCGCAACCGGTCCGAGGACAGCTGCACGTCGATCATCGCCGCCTCGTCCGCCGGGATCGGCAGCGTGGTGGGAATCATCCCGTTGGCGTCCAAGGGGACCGCGTGCTTCATGCCGTTGCGGGCGACCACGTCGACCCGGTCGGCCGGACCGTACCGGAACTGGGTCACCACCCGCGTGCACTCGCCGGCGGCCGTCGGCGCGACCCGGCGCCCGATCAACGCGTTGACCAGCGTGGACTTCCCGGCTTTCAACCGGCCCGCGACCGCGACGCGCAACGGCTGCCCGAGCCTGGAGGCCACCTCCTCGACCACGGGGCGAGACGCGCTGCTGACCTTGCCGGCCAGCTCTTCGCACATGCCCGCCACACTCGTGGTGAGTTGCCCTGCCACCATGCTCCCGCGTCCGCCCTCTCGTCGTTCTCTCGGCACCTGGGCGCCGACGCCGGTCTGCGGCATCGAAGGTTCCGCAATATCATGAGAGGCGTCGGCGTTCCGTCGACAAGACGACGATACAAACCGCAGCCGCCCGGCCGCCTCCCCCATTCGTGCCACAGCGTAAGGAGCCTCCCCTTGGCCGCCCCGCCGCCCACCCCCGGTCTGGCCCGACCGCGCGCCGATGCCGTGCCCGCCGACCCCGGCCACGGCGATCGCGATCAAGCGCTCCACGCCATGGCCGAAGCGCTGGCCGGTCCCGGCCTGGTGGTCGTCACCGGCCCGCCCGGCTGCGGGCGCACGCGCCTGCTCGAGCGGCTCGCGCAGGCCTCCAAACGCCCCGTCCACGCCGGCGGCGGCCTCGCGATGCTCTCCGGCGCCCCCGCGCTCGCCCTCGAACGGGCGACGCGGGCCCGGATGCCCGCCGACGACCTGCCGCTGCTGGCCGAGGCGGTCTACTCCCGCACCCGCGGCGGCCTCCTCGTCATCGACGACCTCCAATGGTGCGACGCCGCGACCCTCGCCGTCCTCCCGGTCCTCGCCGAGCGCCTCCCGGTCGCCGCGGCCCTGCGCATCCCCAACCGCCTGAACGAGACCGCGCTCGCCCGGCTGCTCGCCGACGCCACCGTCGTACCCGTCCCGGACCTGACCGAAGCCGAAGCCGCGCGGCTCGTCGCCGAAGCCGCGCCCGCGCTGCCGCCCACGCGCGCCGCCGCCCTCACCGTCCGCGCCGGCGGCAACCCCCTCGCCCTCACCGCCCTCGCCAAACGCGCCGCGAACCTCGAGACCCCCGGCGACGACCTGGACCTGGAAACCCCCGGCGACCCCGCTGCGGCCGCGGCCGCAGCGATCGCCGATCTGCCGCGAGCGGGCCGCACCGCGCTGGCCGCGCTCGGCCTCCTGGGCCGCCCCGCGCACCCGAGCCTCCTCGGCGAGGGCGCCGCCGTCCTCCGCGACGCCGGCCTCGCCGTCCCCGACGGCGCCCACCTGCGGGCCGCCAGCCCGTGGATGGCCGAGGTCGCCGCTGGCATCCTCGACCACGACGCCCGTCTGTCCATGCACGAGCGCCTCGCCGACGCCACCGTCGGCGTCGAATCCGCCCGCCACGCCCACGCCGCCGGCCTGGCCGACCGCGCCCTCGCCACCGCCCTCGAAGCGGCCCAGGCCGCCGGCCCCCAGGCCCGCGCCGAAGCGCTCCTCCTGGCCGCCGACCTCGATCCGTCCCACGCCGTCGCCGCCGCCCGCGCCGCCCTCGCGGCCGGACGCACCCGAGCGGCCCTCGCCGTCCTCGACCGCGCCCCCGACGACCCCGAGACCGCGCTGGCCCGCGCCTGGGCGCTCCTGGCGCTCGGCGAACCCGGGCAGGCCCGCGCCGCCCTCGAGCACGCACCCGAAGGGCCCGAAGCCGACCAGCTCCGCCTCCTCACCGCCCCACCATCCGAAAAGGACGCGTTGGTGGGGTTGCTGCGCGAGGCCCACCCCGACCTGACCCACCCGGGCCTGGCCGCCGCGCTCGCCGGAGACGACCCCGACGCGCTCGCGTTCGCCGAGGCGCTGGCGCGCGACGCGGGGGAGGCGACCACCGCGTTCTGGTGCGCGTGGTCGCGGGTGATCGCCCTCGCCGACGCCGCGCGCCTGGTCGAGGCCGAAGCGGTCGCGCACGAAGCCGCGGACCGGGCCGGGGCCGCCGGCGCGTACTCGTGGCAGACGCGGTTCCTCGCCGCCGCCGCCTGGTGCCTCGTCCTGTCCGGCACGGGCCTCGACAACGTCATCGCCGCCGCCCAGTCCCTGGCCGACCATGCGCTCCCGGCCGTCGCCGACACCCTCATCGACGCCTCGATCGCCCTCGCCGAGGCCGACACGGGCGCGCTCGGCGCCGCGCGGGCCCGCCTGGCTCGGCTGAAGGACGCCCCGGCCGCGCTCGAAGGGCTCGTCGCGTGGCTCGAGCATGAGACGGCCTGGCTCGACGGCCAGCCCGGTCCCGAAGCGCCCGAATCGCAGCCGGGCCTGGTCGGCGGGCTCGCGCACATCACCGGCCGGTGGATCGCCTACGACACCGGCACGGAGCCGGTCGCCGCCGAGCAGACGCCGTGGCCGGTGCCGGTCGCGTCCACGCTCTCGGCGTGGGACAAAGCCGCGCCGGGCCCGTTCGCGCAGGCCGCGACCGCCTGGGACGGCCTGGCCGCCCGCGAGCAGGTCCGCTGCCTGCTCGCGCTCGCCGCGCACGCGGGGGACGCGGCGGCCGCCGTCGCGGCCCTGGAAGCGGCCGAGCGGATCGCCGACGAGCACGGCCTGATCGTCCTGGCCGGACGGGCCCGTCGCGGCCTGCGCAAGCACGACGTGCGCCGCGACCGCCGGTCCGCGCGCGGCGGCGGGGGACTGACCGACCGCGAGAGCGAAGTGCTGCGGCATGTCGCCTCGGGGCACCCGTCGCGGCGGATCGCCGAGATCCTCGGCATCACCGCCGAGACCGTGGAGACCCACATCCGCTCGGGGATGCGCAAACTCGGCGCGAAGACCCGCACCGAGGCCGCAGTGCTGCTGACGGCCGCCGAAGGCGGTGCGGCGTGACGGGCGAGCAGGTGCCGCTGCACGTGGTCGGCGCGTCCGGTGACGCGGACGCGATCGTGCGCCGCTGCGCCGCCGCCGGCTGGGCGGCGCACCGCGGGTTCGCACTGCTGGAGCCGGCCTGGGACTTGGCCGACCGGCGCCTGGTGTGCCACGGCCACGTCGGCGACGACCACACGGCTTCGCAGGCGGTCCTGGCGGCCGCGCGCGGGGCCGGGATCGTCGCGGTCGCGACCGGCGCGCTCGCCTTGAGCCTCGCGGCGGACCTGCGCCGCGTCGGGCCCCTCGGGCTGACGCCGGGCAAGGCCGAGGCCGCCGACGGTCTCGACCTCGACGCCGAGCAGCGGGCACTGCTGGGCCGCCTCGCGGCGGGCTCGACGATCGCGGCCGCCGCCGAAGCGGAGTTCGTGTCCCTGCGCACCGCCAACCGCCGCATCGCCGCGGCCCGTCAATCCCTGGGCGTCAAGACCACCCGCGAAGCGGTCATGATCTACATCAAACACGCCCGAGACTGACCCGCCAGCCCACCCGTGAGCTGCTGGATCGCTCCAATGTCGTACCCGTGTGGGAGTGTGGTCCCTTTCGGTGGGTCGGAGGCGGATGCGGGAGGGAAGGGGCATGCCCTATGCGGCAGCAGGCCTCCCGAGCGCCGGCCGATGCACGCGCCGCCCCAGACGCTCGAGCGCGCTCCCGCCCGACGCGACCGCGGCCGGACCTCCGCGTCCCCCCCGACCATCCGCACCCGGGCCCTCCGAACAGCCCCCGCTCCTCCTGCCCACGCCGCCGGGGAGCGGCCCCCGCACACAGCCGGGCCCGGTGCTTCGCCGCACCGGGCCCGTCGGCTTTCCGTCTTCCTTTGCGCTACTTCAGCTCAGCGAGACGCGCCTCGGCCTCCTCGAGCTGGCGGCGCAGCCGCGACGCCTCCTCGGCGGCCTCGGAGCGGATCTTCTCCACCACCTCGTCGACGACCTCGGCCACCTCATCGGAACCCGACGCCTGGCACATCGCCAGCGCGTTCGAGTGCGCGACCTTGGCGCCCTTGACGACCGTGCGGGCCCCGCGGGAAGCCGCGACCGACCACTCGCCGTCCTCATAGGTCAACGTGATCGAAAGCTCAGGGTGCTTCGCGGCCGCGGCGCGCGGCCGGGCGGCCTTCTTCTTCGGGGCCGCCGCAGGCTCGGCGGCGGCGATCTGAGACGCCTCAGGTGCGGTCACGGGTTTCCTCTCACTCACAACTGGTTTCGGTTTCGGCGCGGGCTCCTCGGGAAGCAGGCCCGGGCCCGAAGGCGCGACGGGCTCGCTCGAGCGCTGGCGCGGCGCGCGCCGCGCACCCTCGCCGGGCGCGGGCAGGCGCAGTTCGGCGGCGGAGAACGACAGCTCGTCGGACCCGAACGCGACATGGACGAAGTCGTCCACCCCGCCCGGGTCGAGCGCGACGACCTTCCCGGTGCGCCCGGCGACCTGCCCGGCGGCGTCGGTGAACACCACCTTCGGCTTCTTTCCCTGCGCCAGCACCGCTTCGAGATGAGCGATGTCGGCACTCGACAGTGACATCGGGGGCTCCTTCACTAAAGTTGCGGCAGGCACCGCCGCAGTGAACGGCGCCCGCGAGGCCGACCCAGGGCCGGCCGGTTGCTGCATCCTCCAATACCTACTCTGCGGGTACGACACCACCCCGCGGCGAAGTCGCCCACGCCCGCCCCGGCCCCACTCCGCCACCGCCCCACAACGACCCGCCCACCGGGTCCCGAACCGGCCCGGCCCGGAAAATCGGCTGCGGTTCAGACCCGGGCCATGTCGGGTTCCCCCACCCGCCCATCCGGGCGCCTACGCTCCGACCATGAGAGTCGCACTGGTCACCGAGTCATTCCCGCCCCAGGTCAACGGCGTCGCCCGCTCCGTCGCCCGCGCCGCCGCCCACCTCGCCTCCCGCGGCATCGAACCGGTCGTCGTCGCCCCCGCCCCCGGACCCGGCCCCCGCCCCGCCTTCGACTGGCCCGTCGTCCACGTCCCCTCCATCCAGCTCCCCGCCTACAAGCACTTCCGCGCCGGACTCGCCACCCGCGCCCTCGACGACGCCCTCGACGCCCACCGCCCCGACGTCGTCCACCTCGCCAGCCCCTTCGGCTACACCGCCCGCGCCGCCGTCTGGGCCGAACGCCGCGGCGTCCCCACCGTCGCCGTCTGGCAGACCGACCTGCCCGCCTACACCCGCGCCTACCACCTCACCGCCTTCGAACAACTCGTCTGGCACCGCCTGCGCTCCATCCACTCCCGCGCCCGCGTCAACCTCGCCCTCTCCGAATGCACCGCCAAAGCCCTCGCCGCCCAAGGCATCGGCGGCCTCGCCGTCCTCCCGCACGGCGTCGACACCGACCGCTTCCACCCCCGCTACCGCGACCGCGACCTCCACGACGCCCTCACCCCCGACCGGGAACTCCTCGTCGGCTACGTCGGCCGCCTCGCCCGCGAGAAACAACTCCACTGGCTCACCGACCTCGCCGCCGCCCCCGGCATCCGCCTCGTCATCGCCGGCGACGGCCCCCGCCGCCGCGCCCTCGAACGCCTCCTCCCGAACGCCACCTTCCTCGGCGCCCTCCACGGCACCGACCTCTCCCGCCTCTACGCCTCCCTCGACCTCTTCGTCCACACCGGACCCTTCGAGACATTCGGGCAGACCATCCAGGAAGCCCACGCCTCCGGCGTCCCCGTCGTCGCCGTCGACGCCGGCGGCGCCGCCGAACTCGTCGACCCCGGCGTCGACGGCACCCACTTCCCGCCCGGCGACGCCCCCGCGCTGGCCGCCACCGTCAAGGCCCTCGCCGACCGCCGCGACCTCCTCGCCCAATGGGGCGAACGCGGCCGCCTCAAAGTCCAGGCCCGCACCTGGGAAGCCGAAGGCGACGCCCTCATCGGCCACTACGAGCGGGCACTGGCACTCGGGCCGGCACGCGCCCGCCTCGCCGTCCCCACGCCTTGACAGACGACAGGACCACCGCCCCCAGGTACACCGACGAGGACACGATCGGCCCCGCCAGGATCTGGTCGCCCAACACCCGCAGACGATCCGGGTCGAGCGAGACCGCCATCGCGGCCAGCCCCGGCCGCAGCACGAACACCCTGAGCGCGAACGTGATCGCCGTCGCCACCAGCTTCACCAGCACCCACGTGTACGCGATCGTCCACTTGGCGCCAAACATGAGCACGACCCCCGACACCAGCGCCGCGGCACCCAACGGCACCGCGAGCACCCCCGCCGGCGCCGACATCGCAGTCCCGGCCGCATACCGCTCGGCCGCCCCCCGGTGCCGGCCGCACGGACGCCGAGCACCAGCAGACACAGGCGCAACCCCAGCCAGGCGACCGACGACACCACATGGACGATGACGAGCGCCCGATACGCGCTCCGACGAAGTCCGCACATGCCACCACCGTCGCCGCCCGCACCGCGCAAGCGCATCGGCGCACGAACGTATCCGCGCCTACGCCAAGGCGCTGACCCCCGCTAGATCGCCTCCGCCGCAACCGCGTTCGTATCCAGCCGCGCCCACCGCAACCCCAGCAGCGGGAACAGCAGCACCGACAGCATCGCCGCCCCGATCATCGCCGCCGCGATCGACTCGTCCACCAGCCCCCGCTCCGCCGCCGTCGACGCCGCCACGACCACGATCGGCAGCTCCGTCGCCGCGAACGCCGCCAACACCCCCCGCTGCGGACGCGGCAGCACCCGCGCGAACAGCGCGAACGTCGTCACCCCGCGCACCAGCGCGAACGCCGCCAAGAACACCGGAATCAACACCAACGCCAACGGCGACCCCAGCAACCGGTCCAGATCGAACGTCACCCCCGTGTAGACGAAGAACACCGGCACCACCGCACCGAACCCGATCCCGTCCAACTTCGACTGCACCAACGCCTCCTCCCGCTCGTCCAACGCCGACAGCAGCACATGCATGCACACCCCGGCCGCGAACGCCCCCAACGCGATGTCCACCCCGATCTCCGCCGCCAGCAGCACCGCCGCCAACAGCGCCAGCAGCGACAACCGCACCGCCAACTGCGCGCTCGTCCCCAACGTCGCCGACAACAACCGCGACACCCGCGCCGACCGCCGCAACGACCCGAACACCGCCGCCGCGACCGACAACCCCACCAGAGCGATCACGAACGTCGTCCGCCCCGAATGATGCCCCTCCGAATACAGCAACGCCAGCAACGCGATCGGCGCGAACTCACCCACCGCCCCCACCGCCATCAGATGCGGCCCCACCGGCCCCGCCAGCAGACCCGAATCCCGCGCGATCGGCAGCATCGTCCCCAACGCCGTCGAACACAACCCGATCGCCAAGATCAACACCGCCGCACCCGCGCCCACGACCGCCAAAGCGCCCACCGCCACAGCGAACGACAACACCCACCCCAACGAGGCCAGGATGATCGGCCGCCCCCGCACCGCCCGGAAGTCGATCTCATACCCCGCCAGGAAGAACAGCATCGCCAACCCCAACTGCGACACCGTCTCGAACAGCAGATGCTCCTGCACCAGCCCCAACACCTGCGGCCCGATGAGGATGGGGCTTAACCCTTTGACGTTGACACCTTGATCTCCCGGGCCGGTAGGGTTCGGGTTGCAAGGAGTGAAGAGTGTCGACCTCGAAGTATCATCGCCGGTTTCCCGAGGAGTTCAAGGCCGAAGCGGT
>NZ_JAERMK010000002.1 GCF_016918015.1 Glycomyces sp. YM15 | reverse complement strand
CAAGTGTCCCAAGGAAAAGACAGTCAAAAACAGTACCAACCAAGAACCGCCGAAACCTTGTCCAGCGACCTCGATCAGCCCGCACGCTGACCATCCAAACACCCTGTTGAGTTCTCAAACAACACGCCAACTCAAGACGATCCATAACCGGATTCGGCCTCAGCCGGAGCAACCTCTCAACTCTAACAGTCTCAAACCGCTCTGCAAACTTCAGGTCAATTGACCCGTGTCACACACGATTGAGGCTCTTATGAGTCTCAAAGATTCCCGAGATTCAGCTTCCGGACCGCGCCTAAACTCTGTGAGTTTGTCGCTGGTCTCCGGTGGCTTCCGGACCAGTCCGTTTCGGCTGTTCCGTTCCCCCTCGGGCTAGGACAACATTACACGCCTTTTCGAGGGCACGAAACAGGGGGTCCCCTTTTTGATCGCGACGGCTCTGAGCTGCGGCGATGCCGCTGCGTCGCAACCGGATCGGCTGAAGCGCCGTCCGAAGGCGCGCGTCGGCGATCCGGCTTTGCTCGCTTCATCGCGGGGTCCCTGGTTCGAACCTAGGGGAAGGGTCCGACATTCCGGGGTCGTCGCGGTGAACAACCCGTTGCGATCGGTGTGCATACGCCGGCGCCTTCCCGGAAGCAGTGGCGCGCATCCGAAGACCGCAGAGCCGTTGCGGGGCGGGTACGCGAAAGGGCTGGGCCCGTCTTTCGACGGGCCCAGCCCTTGTTCATGCTTTCGAGCGTTGCCGCTCCGGTCTTACGCAGCGACCTCGGTGGAGGCCGGGACGATGTTGACCAGCTTGCGGCCGCGCTTGGAGGAGAAGAGGACCTCTCCCTCGGCCAGCGCGAACAGCGTGTCGTCGCCGCCGCGGCCGACGAGGTCGCCCGGGTGGTACTTGGTGCCGCGCTGACGGATGAGGATCTCGCCCGCGCTCACGTGCTGACCGCCGAAACGCTTGACGCCAAGTCGCTTGGAGTTGGAGTCGCGCCCGTTGCGGGAGCTGGATGCGCCCTTCTTGTGTGCCATCTGTCCAACCCCTTACTTGGTGATGCCGGTGACCCGCACGAGGGTCAGCGGCTGACGGTGCCCCTGGCGCTTGTGGTAGCCGGTCTTGTTCTTGTACTTGTGGATCTTGATCTTCGGGCCCTTGGTGTGCTCGAGAAGTTCACCGCTCACCGTGACGCCAGAGGCGTCGGTGACCACAGTGCCTTCGTCGACGAGCAACACCGCAGGCAGCGTAAGCGTGTCGCCGGGCGCGCCCTGAAGCTTCTCGACTTCGAGGACGTCACCTTCGGCGACCTTGTACTGCTTTCCGCCAGTCTTGACGATTGCGTACATGTCGACGCGGTCTCCTTGGGTCCTCCCCGGTGCGGGGAAATGAGTTCCCCGCAGGGGAACGGTGTTCTGTCAATTTCGCGGTGCCAGGCACCTGCCAGCTTCGGTTCCGCGAACGTCACCTGGGCCGGCCCGCCGATCGAGCTCCGCGTTCATCCCCGTCGTTCTGGGGAGGAAAAACTGAGGGCTCTATAGGCCGCTCACTAGGGTACGTCATGTACCCGCTGGTTCCGGCATCGGGATCAGCTCAGCGCCGCGAACGTCACAGTCCGCGGCGCCGGGCCGTCCTAGTGCTCGGATGCCGCCGATCCGGCCTCGTCGCCGGGCTCGGTTTCGGCTTCCGCTGCCTCGGTGGGCGAGTCAGCGGCGATCTGCTCTTCGGCCAGGACCTCGTCGGCGTCCGCGGGGACGGCCTCCTCGGTCGCGGCGGCGAAGTCCAGGGGTTCGGTCTCGACGACGGTCTCATTCTCGGCCGATTCGCTCGAGGCGATCGGCTCGTCAGTCGTCTCGTCGACGATCGTGATGCCCTCGTGGTCCTCGTGGTCGTGCTCGGGGAGCGCGGCCGCGATCTTCGCGGTCTCAGCCGCTGCGGACTTCACGTGGGGCTCGGCCTGCTCCTGCTTCTGCTGGCCCTGCTGCTGTTGCTGCTGGCCTTTGGAGCGGTCGCGCTTCTTCTTGCCGCCACCCTGGTTCTGCTGCTGGGGCTGGCTCTCTTTGGCGTTGCCGCCTCCGCCGCCGTTGCCCTTCTTGCGGGTGTTGCCGAGGATCTCGTCCGTGTGGACCATGACCCCGCGGCCCTTGCAGTGCTCGCAGGGCTCGGAGAAGGCTTCGATGAGGCCCTGGCCGACGCGCTTGCGGGTCATCTGGACCAGGCCGAGCGAAGTGACCTCGGTGACCTGGTGCTTGGTCCGGTCCCGGCCCAGGCATTCGGTCAGGCGGCGCAGCACCAGGTCGCGGTTCGACTCGAGCACCATGTCGATGAAGTCGATCACGATGATGCCGCCGATGTCGCGCAGGCGCAGCTGGCGCACGATCTCCTCGGCCGCCTCCAGGTTGTTCCTGGTGACGGTCTCCTCGAGGTTGCCGCCCTCACCGGTGAAGCGACCGGTGTTGACGTCGATCACGGTCATCGCCTCGGTGCGGTCGATGACGAGCGAACCGCCGGAAGGCAGGTAGACCTTGCGGTCCAGCGCCTTGAGGAGCTGCTCGTCGACGCGCATCTCGGCGAAGACGTCCTTCGTGCCGGTGTGGCGCTTGAGCCGCGGCAGCAGCTCCGGCGAGACCGACTCGAGGTACTTGTGGATCTCGTCGTACGCCTCGTCGCCCTCCACCAGGAGTTCCTTGAAGTCCTCGTTGAAGACGTCGCGGACCACCCGGATGAGCACGTCGGGCTCGGAGTGCAGCACGGCCGGGGCGTTGCTCTTCTTCGACTTGGCCTGGATCTCCTCCCACTCGATCTGGAGGCGGGAGATGTCGCGGGCCAGTTCCTCGGGGCCGGCGCCCTCGGCCGCGGTGCGGACGATCACGCCGGCGCTCTCGGGCACGAGCTTCTTCAGCGCCGCGCGGAGGCGGGTGCGCTCGCGGTCGGGGAGCTTGCGGGAGATCCCGGAGGCGTTGCCGCCCGGGACGTAGACCAGGTGGCGGCCCGAGAGGGCGACGTGGCTGGTGAGGCGGGCGCCCTTGTGGCCGACCGGGTCCTTGGTGACCTGGACGAGCACGGCGTCCCCGGGGCGGAGGGCCTGCTCGATCGAGCGGGCCTTGCCGGCGAGGCCGGTGGCGTCCCAGTTCACTTCGCCGGCGTAGAGCACGGCGTTGCGGCCGCGGCCGATGTCGACGAAGGCGGCCTCCATGCTCGGGAGCACGTTCTGGACCTTGCCGAGGTAGACGTTGCCGACCAGGCCCTGGGTGCCGGACTTCGACACGTAGTGCTCGGCGAGGATGCCGTCTTCGAGGACGGCGGCCTGGGAGCGGCCGTTGCGGACGCGCACGACCATCTGGCGTTCGACGGCCTCGCGGCGGGCGAGGAACTCGGCCTCGCTCACGACCTGGACGCGGCCGCGGCCGGACTTGCGGCCGTCGCGGCGGCGCTGGCGCTTCGCCTCGAGGCGCGTGGAGCCGGAGACGCCGCGCACTTCCTCGTTGGAGGACATCGCCCGGCGCTGCGGGGTGCGGACCTTGACGACCACTTCGGCGTCGTCGTCGGTGTCGTCGGGACGCGAGCGGTCGGAGTCCTCCGAGCCGGCGCGACGGCGCCGGCGACGGCGGCGACGGGTGACCTCGGGGCCATCGCCCTCGGAGTCCTCGTCGTCTTCGTCCTCGGACGCGCCGTCCTCGTCGTCGTTCTCGTCTTCGTCGTCGGACATGCCGTCGACGCCCTTGCCGCGGCCGCGGCCGCGGCGGCCCCGGCGACCGCGGCGGCGTCGCCCGGCCTCGGAGTCGTCATCGTCGTCGAAGTCGTCGTCGAATTCCTCGGCGGCGGGCGCTTCGGCCTTCGGCTCGGGCTTGTCGGCGGCGCCCTTCTCGGGGCCCTTGTCGGCGGCGGACCTGTCCGCGCCGGTCTTCTCTGCAGCCCGGTTCTCGGAGCGGTTGCGGGTGCGCTTGCGCGTCGCCTGCTGCTCCTGGGGCTGGGCCTTCTTGGCCTGCGTCTTCTTCGCCTGGCCGCGGCGCGGCTCGGGCTCTTCCTCGCGCTGTTCGCGCTTGGCGGGTTCGGCCTTGGGTTCGGCAGCCTTGGGCTGGACCTTCGGCGGGGGGGCGAACATCGGCGCGACGGTCGCAGCGGCGGCGCGGGGGCGCTCGGTCCGCGGCTTCTCCGCCGGAGGCTCGTCGTTCTTCGGTTTCTGAGGAGCCATGAAGGTCACCGCGACAACGGGAACCTGTTCGCGCGGCTCATTCTCGCGCATATGAATAAATCTCCATTCCAGCCGCCGCCCGGGCGCGTGATGCGATCTGCATCCGCTGCCGCACGGGCGCGGCATCAGCAGTGCGGTCCTCCCGGCGTGGCGAGGCCGACATCCGGCTCGCTTCGCCCAAGAGGCTGGCGAGCCATGCTCCGGCGCTCAAATCATGCCGTTCGGGCCGCACTGAAAGCCTCAACTCGCGCTGGGAATTCAACCTCTGCCCCAGCCGAGTGGTCAAGTCCGTCGCCGTCGTGAGGGACGCGGACAGGACATCTCCAGGTCGCACCATCCGTAGCTGTGTGCGGTACGACAAGGTCGAGTATCGCACACTCTGCGTCATTCGCCGAGCCGGTCAGCAGACCGGTGCCGCCGCTCTCAGTGCCACCCGTCACGAAAGGGTGAGAAAACACGACTCCTCGCGGTTGGCACGGCTCGATCGTGGCCCGTGTCCCATGTACTCGATAAGCTGTGGGCTGGCGCGTCAGCAGCGAGCCTCCAGCTGAGCCAACGCGTACCTCGCAAGCTTCGGCACTGTAAGGACGACGACCATCGCACTCCAGGTGATCGACTCGGACGAGTCCGAGGAACCCCGGGCGGACGGGAAACCCTCCACCTACCAGGGGCGGCATCGCGGTGCCGACCTCTTCCGCCAGCTCACGAGCGTGGGCTGGGTACTCGCCGTGGTCGCGCTCCTGCTCGCGGGCGGGGCCACCGTCCTCTACTGGACCTCCGGGAACGGGGACGAGGCGCCCGCGGTCGACGCGGGGCAGATCGGCGACCTGTGCGAACTCTCGGTGAACGCCGAGCTGCTCTCGCCCTGGGCCGACACCGAGCAGGCGCGGAACCCCGAGGAGTCCTCCAAGGAGGAGGTGCGAACGTTCAACTGCACCTATTCGGCCGAGTACGCCGGGGACGACGCCTACCGGCTGGTGACGCTCTTCTCCACGGTGCAGGTCTACGAAGACTCGGCGAAGGCGCGGGCGGCGCACGCCGGAGTGCTCGACTTCGAGGCGTCCGAGGGCTTCGCGACCGAGAACGTGAGCGGGATCGGCGAGAAGGCGGCGGTCGTGACCGTGGCCGGGGGCGAGGAGACGCAGGTCAGGCTCCACATCCAGATCGCGAACGTGACGTTGAGCATCAATCTGTTCTTCACCGGCGTGCCCCCTGAGGGCGGCGATGTGCGGCAACTGACGGAGGATCTCGGCGCGGGCCTCGTCGACGCGCTCCCCCGAGTGGCGAATTAGGCGGCCCCCTTTAAGCTGGCGGTGACTACCGCGGCGTCAAGTCGACACGCCGGGAATCATTCGCGGAGGATCATCGTGAGCGCCACACCACCCTTTGGCCCGGCATATGACGAGCAGCCCGAGGACGGGCAGCGGCCGGGCGCGGGCCAGTGGCGGCCCCAAGCGGGCAGACCGCACGGGGCGCAGGGCGAGCCGGGCCAGCAGCCGGGCGGCCCGCGCACTCCCGCCGGCGGACAGCCGCGCGTCGGCGGCCCGGGTGGACCTCAAGCAGGCGGCCCTCAGGGCGGCCAGCGCCCGATGCCCCAGGCCGGGCGGCCCTCCCAGGACCCTCGCGGCGGCGCGCCGCGCGCGGGCGGCCCTTCGGCGGGCCGCGGTCCCCAGCCGGGACAGGGCCCGCAGTACCCCTCTCCGCAGCAGCAGTTCTCCCCGCAGCCGGGCGGATACGAGTCGCGGCGCCCGCAGGGCGGGCCGGTGACGGGTTCGACCCCGCGCACGGATCAGTGGGGCGCGGGTTCACCGCCGCGGCGGGACACCGGTGCCCAGCCCGGGCGCGAGGCGGGTTCGCCTCCTCCGGGTGCGAGTGACCCGCTGCAGTTCCAGGGGCAGAGCCAGCCGCAGGGAGCGGGGGCGCCGCCGCACAGGGATGAGCCGTTCGAGGAGGCCGCGTTCGCCGACGAGTCCCGGAGCGAGTGGGGCGGCGGTGGCGAGACCACGACGATCGGGCGGCTCGGCTACATGCCGAAGGAGCCGCGGCGGCGTTCGGACTTCCAGAAGGTGCGCAGCCGGGCGCGCAAGTCGAGCCCGGTGCCGAAGATCATCGGCGCGATCGTCGTGCTGGCCTTGGCGGGCGGCGGCGTGTGGTGGTTCATGAACCGCGACGACGACGGCGGCGACGGCGCGGGCGGCACGGAGACGAACCTGACGTACGAGGGCAGCTCGGAGCCGTGCTCGCTGGTCGACACCGCTCCGATCGAGTCCATCGTGGATGGAGCCGAGCCGGAGGCCGTCGGCGACGCCGAGCAGAAGCGAAGCGGGTGGATCCAGTCCTGCGACTTGACGTACGGCGAGGTCGAGCGGGCGACGGCGCTGGTGGAAGTCGACAGCATGGTGCTCGACTCCGATGCGAAGGCCAGCGTCAACTTCGAGCTGGGCACCGGCGACATCGGCGAGCAGGAGGCCTGGACCCTGGTGGACCCGGCGCCGTCGATCGGCGATCAGTCCGCGGCGATCGCGCGCGTCCCCGAAGAGGGGACCTCGAACTTCCACCTCCATGTGCAGGACGACAACTCCTACACGGTGGTGCGGATCTCGGTGTCCGGGGACACCGCGGTCGACCAGCAGGGCCTGACGGACCTGGCGGTGGCGATCGCGAACGCGTACCTCGAGAACTGGCGCGACGCGAGCTAGCCGAAGCATGAGGGAAGGGGCGGGGCCGATCGGCCCCGCCCCTTCCTTCATGCCTTGATCAGTAGGTTCGCATCGGCGCGCCGAACATCTGCGCCTCGATCGAGGTCGGGGAGCACCACAGGTAGCGCTCCTTCTGGCCTTTGCGGAGCATCGCGATCATGTCGTCGTGCAGCATCTGAAGCCATTGCAGCACTTCCTGGTTGACGCGAATCGCCGAGCGGGCGATTTGCGCCTCTTCGGCGGTGAGCCGCTGCAGGACGGTCATGTGGGCCTCGCCGGTGAGCTCGTCGGCGTAGTTGGTGAGGCGCGGCAGGACCGTGAGCTGGGTGCGCCAGGGGCCGAGCACCGGCTTGGTCTGGGAGCCGCGCTCGCCCACGTCGTAGACGTAGAGCGCCGGGGAGTGCTGGCTGGCCTCGACGGTGACGGGCTGGTCGCCGTGGAGGACCGCGAGGCGGTCGTTGCGGCCGGTCGCGGTCTCGCCCAGGCCGTTCCACTCCTGCGGGCGGGTCGTGCAGACCGCGACGCGGGTGCCGATCGCCAAGGCGCGGAAGACGAGCAGGCGGGCGAGGTAGACGCCGCCGATGAGGTTGATGCGTGTCTCCTCCGGGCGGAAGAACGGGGCGACGACGGGCACCTGCTCGGCGTCGCGGCCGATCACGAGACCGGAGGGCGGGCTGGCCGAGGTCATGAGCTCCAAGGCCCGCGCGGTCGGGATCTGCGGGGCCGACTTGACGGCCTCGACGGGGCGTCCCGCGTCGTTGGCGGTCTCGACGGCGCGGTCGGTGACCGGGAGGCCGTAGACGGTGCCCTCGGTGGGCCCGGCGGAGACCGAGCCGACGCCGAACAGGCCCGCCGACGTCGGCAGGGAGCTGATCGGGCCGCCGGTGATCGGGGCCGCACCGGAGTACGGCATGCCCGAGTACGGCTGGGCCGAAGCGGGTTGCGCGGAGAACGGCTGGCCGGAGACGGGGCTGCCGGACATCGGCTGGCCCGAGATCGGCTGCGCCGAGACCGGTGAGATCGAGGGCGCGCTGACGGGCGCGGCGGAGACCGGCGCGACCGACGGCTGCGACTGTTGGGGCGGTGGCGCGGGCGGCTGGAACTGCGGCTGCTGCGGGCGAGACGGCTGCGGTGCGGGAGGTTGCGCCGCAGGCGGTTGCGAGGCCTGAGGCTGCGGTGCCGGAGGCGGCGTGGCCCGGGCCGGCGTCGGCGGCTGGGCCGGCGGACGCTGCGGCTGCTGGTACTGCGGTGGCGAAGACGGTTGCGGCGCTTGGCCTTGCGACGGCGGACGCATCTCGGGCGGCCGCGGCGTCTGCTGCTGCGGCGGCATGGGCTGGCCCGCCGGTCGCGGCGGTTGCGCTCCGCCGCGGGCGCTGGGCACCTGCGGCGGCGAGGTCGGACGGGCCTGCGGCGCGGAGGGCTGCTGGCCCTGACGCGCGGACGGGGCACCGTAGACGGGGCCCTGCGCGGGCGGCTGCGCGGGCTGGTTGCCGGTCTGGCCCGGTTGGCCGCCGTAGACGGCTCCCTGCGGGGGCTGCGCGCCGCCACGGGCGCTCGGCGGCGTCGCCGCACCGGCAGCGCCTGAACGGCCGATCTTGGTGGTGCCCGAGCCTTCGTCGTCCACGGCGCCACGCTGCTGCTCTTCGTCGTCGTCCGTGTGGCGGCCGGTGCGGTGGGCGCCGCTCTGGTAGGTGCCCCCCTGATAGGTGCCGCCGCCGTAGACGTTGCCGTTGCCGTTGTTGCGGTCGCTCATCGGGGGCCTCCTCCGGTGGGGGCGGATGCGTAGGCGGCGGGGCCGTGCTCGCCGTCGAGGCGCTGCAGGCGGACGCCGAGCTGGTCGGCGACGTTCAGCAGCTGGTTCTGGGCCGACTCCCACGAAGCCTGGTCGAGCGCGAGACGCACGATCCCGTCGACGGCGAGCTGGCGTCCGGTGACGCGGCCGTCGGGGTTGACCTTGCCGTTCGCGCCCGCGGTGACCACAGTGGAGACGGTCACGAACGCGGCGGGCACGCCCGAGAGCGCGTCGCCGGTGCGGTGCAGGGAGGCGGCGTCGGTGGGCCACTTGGTGATCCGATAGGCGACGTGGCGCAATCCGTCCGCGTACCAGTGGCTCCACTCCTCGGCGGTGCGCTCGCCCGGGACGGGCGCGAACGCCACACCGAGCGACTGCGAGACCGCTTCGCGCACACCCTCGGCGTCGAGGATGCGGTTCGGGACGCCGACGTTGCCGAGGAGCTTGCTGACGCGCTGAGAAGTGCTGGCCAGCGCCTTGTACACGCCGTCGACCTCGCCGCCGCGCTCCGCGGTGGCCTCGCGGGCGTCGCGGGCGCCGAGGCGCACCGCGAGCCACGCCTTGTGGTGGACCACGGCGGGGTAGTCGCCGAGGAGTTCACGATAGGAGCGGGAGGCGGGGCTGTTGTCATAGGCGCTCAGGCCGACCGGGGTCGTGTGGCCGATGAGCTGCACGGCGGTGACGGGCACCGAGGTCTCGTCGAAGAGCCGCTCGAGGCGTTCGAGCGGGATCGCTTTCGTGCCTTCATCGGTGGTGCCGATCTCGATGACGGAGAACCAGCCGCCGTTGTCGTGGCCGATGCCGACGTTCTCGTCGCGGTCCTCGATGCCGGTGATGCCCAAATCGGGGGCGATCCGGTGGAGGACCTCGGTGAGCTGCTCGGGGTCGAGCGCGCGAATGCGCCGCTTCATGCGGGACTTGAGCGGCCAGGTCTGGTACCACCAGTAGTCGCCCTTGCGCCAGAACACGATGATGAGCACGACCAGCGCGACACCGCCGCCGGCGGCGCCGGGGATCATGCCGAACGCGAGGCACGCCAACGCAAGCGTGAGCGCCAGCTCGATGGTGATGAGCTGCGCGACCGTGAGCGGGCCGAGCCTGCCGGTCGAACGGGTCGTGAACACGACCGACTCGCCGGGTGCCGGGCCGTTGCCTTGCTGGGCTTGCACGGACGCGGTGCCGCGAGCTTGCTGTTGGGCCTGCAGCATCGTCATGGGCGACGTCTCCAAGATGAAGGTGAGTGGTCGTATCCATCGTATGCGGACGAGTCCACCGCTTGGTCCCCCGCCCTTCCGGTGTTTCGCGCCGATATGGGTGGACCGAACCGCTGGTATTGCGGCGTTAGACTGGCCGGGTGCGATTCCTCCCGCGTATACCTCTCTATTCCGCCGCTGTCGCATTGGCGACCGTCGGAACGGTTCTGCTGGCGACCACTCCTGCTCCGGCGCAGCAGTTGCAGGACGGGTGGGGTCTGCCGATGGTCCCCGACGACGAGCACGCCGCCTGCGTCCCGATCGCCGAGGGCGGGGAGCCGCTCAACAAGGAGCAGTGGGCGAAGAACTTCATCGGCCTCGAGCAGGCGCAGCAGTACAACCGCGGCACGTTCGAGACCGGTTCCAAGAAAGGCCAGCCGGTGACGATCGCCGTCATCGACTCCGGCGTCGCGTCGGGGCGCGTGTCCGACGTGTTCACCGGTCGCCTGTTGGAAGGCTACGACTGGTGGGACGCCAATGCCAAGGGGCAGTGCGACTCGAGCGGCCACGGCACGGGGGTGGCGGCGATCGCTGCGGGGAGCCCGATGGGCAACCCGGGCGACCCGGACTTCATCGGCGTCGCACCCGAGGCGGACATCCTGCCGATCCGGGTGTTCACCGGCGGCAAGGACGAGGGCGGGGACGCTAACAAGAGCAAGGCGGTCGGCCTCGCGATCATCGACGCGGTCGATCACGGTGCCGACGTCATCAACGTCTCCTCGGTGATGCTCGAATCCCCGGACCTCGCCGCCGGGGTCGCGTACGCCATGGAGAAGAACGTCGTCATCGTCGCCGCTTCGGGCAACGCCACCTCGCACATGGACGACGACTCCATCGACGCCGACAAGCAGACGTTCTATCCGGCGAACTACTCGGAGGTCATCGCCGTCGGGGCGCACAACCAGGAGGGGAACTGGTACGAGGGCACCAACTTCGGCACCAATCTCGACCTGCTCGCGCCCGGTGTCGACGTACCGTTCCCGCACGCCGCCGGCGAATACTTCGTCGACACCGGCACCAGCTACGCCGCGCCGTTCGTGGCCGGGGCGGCCGCCCTCCTCAAGGGCCAGTACGGCGCCGAAGCGACGCCGGCGTGGATCCAGCAGCGGCTGCGGGATACCGCGATCCACCCGCCGAACGACTTCAACATCTACCAGGGCCACGGCATCCTCAATGTGGGAGCGGCGCTGACCGATCCGGTCGACGAGGCGGCGATCGTCTCCGACTCGGTGTCCGAGACCCCGAGCGAATCGCCGAGCACCGCCCCGATCGCCGACGAGGACCGCCAGGCCATCGCCGGCCTCGACCCGGACTACGACCCGCTCCGCACGGAGAAGATCATGGCCTGGGCGAGCGTCGGCATCGCGATCGTGCTCGTCACGCTGGTACTCGTGCTGAAGAAGATCATCCCGAAGGGCCGCAACCGCCGCTGGCGGCCGGGCACCCGGAAGGCGGACGTGGTCCCGGTGAAGGCCGCGACCGACTGACGCAGGCTTGACGAAGGGCGGGGACCTCGCGGTTCCCGCCCTTTCGCGTTCCCTCGGGGCGCCGTTTCTTGTATCGCTTCTCCCTTGGGCACGAAGAAACCCGGGCCGTCCTGGCGGACTACCCGGGTTTCCTGTGGTCTTCGAGCTGGGGGAAGCTGCTACCCGCCGAAACGAGACGCGTTCGCGGCCTCGGTCTCCTGGTAGCGGATCTTCGCGTTGTCGACCGCGCGGCCGACGGCTTCGAGGATGTCGTTGATCTTCTCGAAGGACGCGTCCCACTGGGCCTTGGCTTCTTCGTAGGCAGCCTTGTCGGCACCTGCCCAGTCGAGGGCGTCGAGCTGGGTGCGGAGGTCGGCGAGCGTGCTGGTCATTTCACCAGACTGCGACGCGATCTCGGCAGTTGCCGCTTCGAGCTCCTCGTAGCTCATAGCAATACGAGAACCCATGGTTCACCTCTTTCCTTAGTTTCGGGGGGAAGTCTTAGAGTTCGCCGTCGTACTGGCTGAAGTCGGAGCTGGACTCAGCGTCCATCTCTGCCTGCTGAGCAGCCGAGGAGTCGAGGCTGTCGGCGATGTCCTGGAGCGCGTCGAGGAGCTTCGCAGCCTCGATGTCCCATGCCTGCATGACGTTGGCGAACGCGGCGGCACCCTGGCCGGTCCAGGAAGCGGCGAGCTCGTCGCAGAGGGCCTTCAGTCGATCGAGGTTGCCGTCGACCGAGAGCTTGGCGTTGACCGTGTCAGTCGCGGCTTGGGCGACTGTTTCTGTGTCCATTGCGACACCGGCCATATTTCACCTCCAAGTAATAAACCGGGGGCTGAGGCGCTAGCGACCTAGGCCTGCAGGGGTATCCCAGTGAGTTTTGATCGATTCCGCAGTCACCATAACCCGTCCGTGCAAACTCACCGGGTTGGCGGTGCGTCTCTGAGTTTACAAGCATCGGGGACGACCGTGTATCCCCACTTTGTGCCAGCTCCGCAGGCAGGCTTCCCCCGATCGGGTGAGTCCACTCGGCCGCGCGTTCGGTTGCGGGGCAAGCGGGTGCACAAAGCAGGCTTACCGGGGCGAATGGTCCAGTGCTGCGGACGGTGACGCGGGCGCAGCGGTGTCGCCGAAGACAGGGAATGCCCCTGGTGGCCGGGTGTGTCCTGAACTCCCGCTTTCGTGCCATGCGGGACGACCTGTTCAGTCCTGGTTGCTCCAGCTCGGTATGCTGGTCTCAGCACCAATCGAGCGACCGTGCCCTCCGCGTCACGCCGAACGGCTCGGGTCGATATCCCCCTGTAAACCCGATCATTGCACCGAGGTGATGACGTTGTTGGACGCCGGCTCCGGCTACACAGCTAGCTACGACGCGAGCGAAAACCTGTACTCGGTCACGAACACTTCGACCGGCCAGACGACTCAGATGACCGAGGAGTCCTTCGACGAGTTCTTCGGCAAGATGGGTGCCACGATCGAGGATCTCGCGACCTTCCGCGAGCAGCTGCTCGGCGGCAGCATCGTCGTGACGCGTCCGTACACTGAGGCATATCCCCAGGCCGGTTACTACCAGGCGGAGATCGACACGCAGAACCCCAAGTTCGGCGGCTTCGACGACGCGCTCGAGCTGCAGGAGGCGTATCGGACCGGGTTTTACCCCACGCGCGCAGAGCAACTCGACCGTGTTTACCACGGCCTTGACACCGGCCGCGTGGTCAGCGAGGACATCAAGAACAGTTACATCGAGAACGACGGCAACGTCTCGGCCGACGTGGTCACCATCCAGAGCGAGTTCGACACCAAAGGCGGCGGTATCACGGCCAACGATGTCGAGGAGGCTCGCTCGGAGAATGACGGCAGCAACAATATGCCGGCCACCGGTGACGAGCCCGGTTCTGAGGAGCCGCCTCCGATGCTCTAGTCCTGATTCGTCGCTGAAGACCTGACCCCCTAGGAAGGAGTCGAAGATGGCCGCCAAAGGCAAAGGCGTCGACTACTACAAGAGCACCTATACCCACCAACAGCTTTGGGACATGCTCCACGAAGGCGACGACTACGAAGTCGAGCGCGCAGGCTCGGTCTGGGTCTCCGCCTCGAGTGGCATGAAGGCCGCCCGCGAGGAACTGACCACGCACGTAGCGGGACTGCGTGCGCAGTGGACTGGACCTGCCTCAGACGAGTTCGAGAACCGCATGAACCTCGTCAAGCAGTACAGCGTCCAAGCTGAGAACGGTATGAAAGCTGCTGGTGAAACGCGTATCCCGGCCCTGGCTGAAGCGCTGAAGAACGCTCAGGAAACCTCCGCACCGCTCAATCCGGTTTATTTGGACGAGTATGAGGACTGGGTCGAAAGCACAAAGCATGTTGACCCTGCCAGCGCTGAAGCCCAGTCAAAGAAAACTCAGTGGCAGCAGGAATACCAGAACGACCGGAACGCAAAGCACCAGGAGATGGCGCAGATCGTTGCAGATCTTGGCGACGTCTATGCCACCGCGAAGGAGGAGTTCCAAGAGATTCCTCCCCCTCCCCCGAGCGACATGCCTGGTAACAACACTTACACGAAGCCGACCGGCGGTGTGTTTTCCGAGACTGCGCTGAGCGGGTCGAACTCGCTCGACAGCATGCCTGCGAACCAGTCCGCCGATACCGACGGGGATGGCTTTGCCGATTCGCCGGACGACTTCGAGCCGGTCGCAAACGACTGGAATTACGGTTCGTACGACGACGTCGACTCGAACGTGACTGGTGGACTCGCCAGCGGCGGCTTGCTTCCCGCCGGCGGCGGTGGCGGCTTTTCGACGGTCGGCGGCACCGGTGCCATGGGCGGCTCCGCCATCCCTGGTGGCGCAGGACTGTTCGGTCCCTCTCAGGGCGGTTCCGGCTCGACCGGCGGCCGTGGTGCGGGAAGCAGCCCCGCGCGCTCTGGCGCGAACGGCGGTAAGCCTGGTTCGAGCCCCGCACGTTCCGGTGCCAACACCCGGGGCAATGCCGGAAGCCGTCTTTCCTCCTCCAGCCGCAACGCGATCAGCCGAGGCGGCAGCGGCAGCAACGCTCGTGGCGGTACCCGCTCCGGGTATAACGACGATGACGAGGAAGAGACCTACACCCGCGAGACCTGGCTGCGGGAGGACGATGTCGACTGGAGCCAGAACAACGTTCGTCGCGAGGAACTCGACGACGACGATGACGAGAACTGACGGTCGGTGACCAAGGTTTGGGGACGGATGGTCTAGACCATCCGTCCTCAAGCTTTTGTTCGCAGAAGGCAAACAGAAGGGACCCCATGCGCATTGCGCACGGGTCCCTTCTACGTTCTATTGCCGGTTCGGATCACTCGGCCGCCAGGGCGTGCCCTGATCGCCACCGGCGGACGGAGGATTGAACCCTTGTTGCCCCCGCGGGGGCCTGTTGTAGCCTTGTGGACCGGGTGGAGGAGGGCTATAGCCTTGGCCGCCACCCATTGGGGGTCCGCTGTATTGTTGCTGCATCGCGGGCGGCGGCTGGTGGTATCCGCTCGGAACCGGACCGCCATTCGAGTTGAACGCGCCGGCCTCTGCCACAGCAGCGCTCTTCTTGCCACGACCGCGAAGGACCAACCAAACCGCTACCGCTGCGCCGATCAGAACGACAGCAGCAGCGATCACGATGACGGTCGAGAGGTTCGATTCCTTGTTACCTTCGGCACCACCAGCTGCCGGGCCTGCGGACTCTCCTCCAGCTCCGGCTTCGGCAGGCTCCTCGGAGCCACCGTCATCGGGCGAAGCGCCACTCGCACCTGCTTCGCCCATCGGGTAACCAAGCGGGTTCTCCGAGACTTCCGCGATGCCTTCCGCATGGACGGCCTGGTCCGCATTGACGAGCCCATAGCCCGCGTCTTCGCTTCGGGTGCCGCTACCGTCTCCGGCGGTCAGGATGATTCGCTGGATGACGTTACTCGCGTCGAGCTCGGGATGAGCGGCCCAAGTTAGTGCAGCCACTCCACCAACGAGTCCAGAACCCATCGAGGTGCCGCCACCAATAAGGTTGTAAAGCTCCGTGTTCCCCGTACTTTCGTCTTGCGGGATAGGAACCGTCATCGCATCTGCAGGTCCCGCCACTACAACTTCCGGGCCTGTTGTGAGGTTGTCGTACCAAATGCTTCCGTTGCTGTCAGTGCCTGTCACAGCAACGACCCCGGGAACACTTGCAGGGTAGGCCACTTCTTCGGCTGGGTCGTTTCCAGCACCAGCAACCACGATGGCACCTTTGTCGATGACGTATTGAAGCGTCTCGAGATATTCACCGGTGAACACGGTTTCGGCGCCAGTGAGACCCCAAGGAGCAACCAGAACATCTGCTCCGTTGTCTACAGCCCATCGGATCGCCTCGAACTCTTTGCTGCCCATGGCTCCGCCGAAATCTGTAGCCCCAGCCTCCAAGCGAACCGGCATGATTGTCGCTTCCGGGGCCGCAAGCAAGACTCCAGCCGCGACAGCCGTCCCATGTCCATGTGTATCGTGCCAACCCGTGCCGTCTTCGGAATCGAATACGGTGTAGCCGTCAAGGATGTCCTTGTCCTCAAAGTACGGGTGCTCACCGATACCAGTATCGATGACCGCGACGGTGATTCCCTTGCCCTTGGTGGTCTCCCATGCCGCTGGCGCCTGTATCAGTTCAGGGACCCAGGCATTTTCAGTGGTGAAGGTTTCGTCTTGTGCCAAGGCGGCGCTCGGGGTGGCTGCAATGACGGCTGCCGTGGCGAAGACTGCGGCTCCGGCGCCGAAGGCGGCCCGGTGGCATGATCTGCGTTGCGCCGGTCGAGGTTGCGGAGGGATTGGCGTGAGAGGTGTGGCCATAGGGTGAGACCCCTTCCGTGTGCCTGTCGTTACAGCGCGGTCCGCTCTGTCCCACAAGATACCGGACCAACCCCAGGCTTTCGAGGCCGGTTGATCTGGGCACATGTCCTGGGAGAACCGCTGGAGCATGTGCCCGCCAACGTCATCATCTCGGGTTCGGTCCGCCCTCATTCGGCGAAGGTTGTGGAGAGGAGGGCCACGGTGGCTTCCTCGTAGAGGCCGTCGCCAGCGGCCAGGATGCTTGCCAGGGCGATGAATGCGGAACTGCCATCGATGTCGATCACGAGGACGGCGATGTCCTCGTGGGTTTCCTGCTCCCCAAGGCCGGCTTCCAGGTGATGCGGACTTCGCGCCAGCCGGCGGTGTGTCCGTCGAAGTGCATCTCGCCGGCGTGGTTCGCCGACGACCTTCTGCCTCCGCGCCACCGATGTTTTCACCTTCGGCCTATGCCGTTGCGACTAGGCGGTGGAGGCGCCGAGCCGCGTCGGGTCGTAGTAGCTGGCCTCGGGCCAGGTGTCTGCCTCGATGTAGTCATTTGTCGTCGTCGTGCATGACGAGGCCGCCGGTGCGTCCGAGACGTTGCCGTTGCCGTCCGGGGTGTCGAATCGGATCGGACTCCAGGTTTCGCTCGGAGCCGGAGCCGCGGTGCCGAGGTTCGGATAGTTCAGGCCGCAAGGCAAGGGCCAGACTCGTGCCGGGGCACTGCGCCCTGATCGGCTGCTGTCAGGCCGGTTCGCAGCGGGATCGGTAGCCGTCATCCCATGCGGTTCGGTCAGGGTCGGTGGAGGCGTTCGGGTCCTGGTTGGGGCCGATCCTGTAGTCGCCGGTGTCGTCGAAAACCAGGTAGAGGCCGATGGTGGTGATCGGACATTCGAGGACGACTTCCTCGTTCGTCGATGCCTCGACGGCCGTGACGCGGGCGCGGCCTTCGTGTCTGGTCAGCAGGCCGATATCGGTAGGGCGGTAGATGGTGTCCCAGGCGACGGAGGCGGCCGCGGCATGCGGGTATTCGATGATCTCCCAACGGTTGCCGTCTCCAAGGGTGGAGTCGGGATCGTCGATGCCATACTCCTGCAAGCCGAACGGGCAGCCGAATGATTCGGGGCCGTCGGGGCCGGCCAGGCATTCGTCCAGGTAGGCGGTGAGCCGCTCGTTGAGCGTGGCTTCGTCGTCTTCGATGACGGTGAAGCCCTCGAAGGCGGCCTCGACCAGGTATGGGGCCTCTGCGCCGTCCGCGTGGACGAGACGGTCCCCGAGGGCGAGCAGCGGTGCGGCCTCGTATTCGAAAAGCGCGGGAGGATGCTCGTAGAGCTGGTAGACGCCCGGGAGCAGTGCGAAATCGGTCTCGGACGCGGTCTCGATCGGCAGGGTGATCCCGTTGACTTCGAGGTAGGGCACGGGAAGTTCCTCGACCGTCAAGGTCGCGAACGGGTCCGCCACCTTCCAGTCGCCGTCGAGCAGTTCGACGCTGAGCGGATGCGTGAGCTCGGTGTCGTTGGGGCCCTTGATGGTGGCCCAGACGTCAGCGTACTCGGCGACCGGCGACCAGGATCGGAGGTCGAGGTCGAGGATCTCCCAGTCGGTGCTCGTCGCTTCGTGGACGAGCAGGTCCTTCGCGGTAGAGGGCTCGTGCGTCGTCAGCGCCAGCGCTGCCTCGATCTCACCGGATCGTGCGGCCTCGAGGAAGGCCCGCACGGTCTCGACCGGTTCGTTCGCCTCGCGGTCGGTGTACACCCAGCGCGCGGTGTAGCCGGCCGCGGCGAGGGCGAGGATCAGGGGGACGGCGATGGCGATCCGGCGGCGGGTACGGGTCCGCATCGGCACGTCGGGCCAGTGCTGGACGGCGCGAGGATCGGGCGGGATTCGGCGGACGACCATTGGAGTTCCTTGGGCGGCTCAGGGTTTCGGGGATCGCGACTCACCGTACTGCTGGACATCCACACGGTTGCGTCGGATTTCTATGATGACCGGGTGAACCCCTCACTTGAGCCCGAAGCGCCCGAGCGACGTCGTGTACCCGATTGGGCGTTCGCCGTGGGGTTGGCCGTCTCGATCCTGGCGCTGGTCTACGTCCCGCTCTGGGCGCCTGACCCCGCGAATTTCGTTGAGCCGCAGACGGTGGGCGAGGCCGATCCGGTGCGTCCGGGGGACGATGCGGCGGGCGAGTACGTGGCGCTCGCTGAAGTGCGGCCGGAGGAGGAGCCTCCAGCTGTGGCGGCCGTGGCGATCGAGGCGTTCGGCTATGACGTCTCGGTGGACGACATGGCGTTCACCTGGGGCGCTTCGATTCGCAACACTCATGGCGAGTACACGGCGAACTTCGGGTTGCAGGTGACGGTCGAGGGGGTCGAGCTCTATGAGAACGGCGAGTATGAGGCGCTCGACAGCGGGATGACGCCGCCGGGGGGCGAGGTCCGGGTCGGTGGGGCCTTCTTCATGGAAGATGACTTCCCGTCCGATCCTGTGGTCGATATCAAGGTCGTGCGGTTGGAGTGGTTCGCGCTCGACGGCGGGATGCCTCCGGAGCCGCAGGTGTCGCGGCAGAGCGCCCGTCTCGACGGGGTCGACGAAAGGGACGAAGCGAGCCGGCGGATGCAGTTGTCTGTGACGATCACGAACACCGCCGCTCATGCGATCAGGCCCAGTCTGTCGGCGATCTTCCACCGCGCCGACGGCACGCCCGTGGGCGGTGTCAATCTGTTCCTGATCGAACCTGTGCCGCCTGGGGATTCGACCCGTGAGCTCGAGATTTGGATGAAAGACGTGCCGACCGGGGCGGATCTTTCGCTGACCGAGTTCGTGCCGACCTGGTAGTCGCTAGTCGCGGCAGGTGATGCCGTTGATGGTGTCGGTGGTCGGGTCGCCTTGGGGCAGTATGCATTCGGTGGGCGGGGTGGCGCGTTCGACGCAGGGGCTCTCGAGGTGGAGGGTCGGGGGCCCGGCCTCGGTGTAGGCGAGGGTGATGGCGTGGACGCCGGTGGCGGTGGGATAGGCGGCGTTCTCGTTGACGGGGAAGTCGCGTTCGGCGGTGATGCGGCGGTTGCCCGCGAGGGTGTCGCCGTCATAGGTGAGGGTGAAGTCGCCCTGGGTCCAGCGGGCGGCGATGGGGGCGGGGGCGCCGTCGCGGAGTTCGTAGGTGAGCTCGTAGCGGTAGGTGGCGTTGCCGGTGGGGGTGGTGTAGTCGCAGGGGACGACGTCGAGGGTGCGGGTGGTGAAGCCGGGGAACTCGGGGATGGCGTCGGCGGTCTCGGTGACGGCCTGTTCGAGGGCGGCCCAGGTCCCGGCCTCGGTGTATTCGCCGCCCGGGGCGAGCGGTTCGGTGGAGGCCTGGGCCCATTGGCGCACTTCGGTTCCCAGGAGGAGCGCGCCGGCCAGGGCGGTGCTGCAGACGACCGCTTCGGGGATGAAGTGGCTGCGGCGGGGGCTCGGGTCGAGGCTGAGCCAGGCGCGGGCTTTGGCGGTGGTGGCGAGCCAGAGGCCGGCGAAGAGGAGGGGGCCGACGGTGACGAGGTGGCGGATGCCGACGTTGTTGGAGCCGTCGCTCATGGTGTCGGCGAGGGGCATCGCGCTGGGGGTCAGGAGGAGCACGGTCTGGACGACGGCGAGGGTCGCCGCGGCCGCGAGGTAGAGGCGGGTGCGTCTGCCGCTGCGGGCGAGGCGGAGCGCGGCGAGGAGGTTCACCGGGACGGCGGGGCCGAGGATGGCGAGGTAGGCGAGGCCGCGGGCGCCGAGGTCGTTGTCGACGCCGGGCCAGGCGTAGGCCTGGACGCCTTCGAAGGCCCAGGTCCAGGTCGCGATGACGGTGGCGGTTGCGGCGATGAGGAGGAGGCGGAGGGTCTGGACGCTGATCGGGGGCCGCGTTCGGGTGTGCGGTACCGCGGTCTCGGCCGTGCCACTGGGGATGGTGGTGGCGTCGGGGCCGGGTCGGGTGAGCAGCGGTTTCATGCGGGGCCTTGGTGTCCAGTGGCGCGAGCGGAGTTCGCGTCCGTTCTGAGACTAATACGCCGCAGGGCCGCCCACCGGTTGCGGTGGGCGGCCCTGCGATCTGCGTCAAGCCCTGTGACCTGCTGCTAGGCAGTGCCGTTCGGGGGGAGCAGCGTCGTCTGGATGAGCTGCTCGCCGTCCTTGCGGCGGACCAGGGTGCCGCGGCCCGGGGGCTGCGGGCTGGGGCGGAGCTTGCCGAAGATCGCGCCTTCCTCCTTGCGGCCGCTCATGAGCAGGCCTGGGGATTCGAGCTGCTTGATCTGGCCGACGATCGGGTCCATCATCGCGCGGGACGCGCCGGAGGCGCGGCGGGCGATGATGACGTGGAAGCCGATGTCGCGGCCCTGCGGGATGAGTTCGGCGATGGCGGCCATCGGGTTCACCCGCTGCGCCACCATCTCGTAGTCGTCCACGATCAGGTACAGGTCCGGGCCCGTCCACCAGGACCGGTCGCGCAGCTGCGCCGGGGAGACGTCGTCTCCGGGGAGCCGCCGCTCGATCGGGCCCTTGAGGTTCTTGACGGAGGTCTCGAACTGCTTGCCGGACATGGCGTAGTCGAGCAGGGTCGGCTTCGAGATCTCCTCGAGCATGCCGCGCCGGTAGTCCGCCATGATGACCTTGGCCTCCTTCGGCGTGTACGTCGCCTGGATCTGGCGGGCGATGTGACGCAGGAGGTTGGTCTTGCCGGATTCGGAGTCGCCGAACACGAGCAGGTGCGGCTCGGTCTGGAAGTCGAGGTACACCGGCTTGAGCCCGGCCTCGTTGAGGCCGATCGGGATGCCCGGCTTCGAGCGGTCGACGGCCTGGAGGAAGTCGGCCACGTGGAGCTGGCGCGGCAGCAGCCGCACCGGCGGGCAGGGTTGGAAGCGCCAGGCCTGCTTGACCTTCTTGACGAAGTCCTCGACGCCGGGCTGCAGGTCGTCGCCGTCGCGGATGCCGTCGATGCGGGGCACGCCGGAGAGGAAGTGCAGCTTCTGGAGTGAGAGGCCGCGGCCGGGACGGTTCTTCGGCACGTTCGCCGCCGCCTTGCGGTCGATCTCGGACTCCATGTTGTCCGAGAGCTTCAGCTCCAGCTTGAGGCCGAACATGTCGCGCATGTTCATGCGGATGTCGCCCCAGCGGGTGCAGGTGACCATGACGTGCACGCCGTAGGCCAGACCCCGGTTGCCGATGGCGCGGACCTGGTCGACGAACGACTCGAAGTCCTCGCGCAGCGTCATCCAGTTGTCGATGACGAGGAAGATGTCCCCGTAGGGGTCCTCCTGGAACCGCCCCTCGGCCTTCATGCGCCGGTAGGAGTTCATGCCGTCGATCTTGTTCTCGGTGAAGAACTTCTCGCGCTCGTCCAGGATGCTCGTGACCTCCTGGATGGTGCGGCGCACGCCTTCTTCTTCCTGGCGGCCGAAGACGCCCGCGACGTGCGGGAGGTCCTCGATGCCGCGCAGGGTGCCGCCACCGAAGTCGAGGCAGAAGAACTGCACTTCGCGCGGTGTGTGGAGGAGCGCGAGCGAGCCGATGAGCCCGCGGAGCATCGTCGACTTGCCGGACTGGGCCCCGCCGGCGATGGCCACGGTGCCCTGCGCACCCGAGAGGTCGACGACGAACGGGCTGCGTCGCTGCTCGAACGGCCGGTCCTCCTCGCCGAGCACGGCGTGGAGCTTCCCGTTGAGCGAGAAGCCCTTCGGGGACAGGCCGCGCACCGGGTCGGCTTCGAGCGGGGGCAGCAGCTGGTCGAGCGTCGGCGGTTCGAGGAGCGGCGGGAGCCACACCTCGTGGGCGGGGCGGCCCATGCCGAGGCAGTTGTTGACCATGACCTCGAGTTCGGAGAGCTTCTCGTTCTCGTCGTCGGCCGCGGTCGCCTCCAGCACTTCCTCGGGCTCCTCCTCGACTTCGGGTTCCGGGGGGAGCTCGACGAAACCGGGGAGGAAGCGCTGCACCTTGTGCTGCACGGCCGCGATGCGCTCGGCGCGCGAGGCGACGCGTTTCGGCGGCTTGTAGGAGCCACCGACATAGGCGGCGCGGAAGCGCACGAGGTCCTGCGTGCCGACCTGGAGGTACCCGTGGCCGGGCGCCTGCGGCAGCTCGTAGGCCGCGCCCGAGCCGATGACGGTGCGCGACTCCTGCGCCGAGAAGGTGCGGAGCGCGACGCGGTACGACAGGAACGTGTCGAGGCCCTTGAGTTTGCCTTCCTCGAGGCGCTGCGATGCGAGGAGCATGTGCACGCCGATCGAGCGGCCGATGCGGCCGATCTGGAGGAACAGGTTGATGAACTCGGGCTTCGCGACGAGCATCTCGGAGAACTCGTCGGCGATGATGAGCAGCGTCGGCATGGGGTCCATCGGCTGCCCGGCCTTGCGGGCCTTCTCGTACTCCCACCGGTTGGTGAAGTTGCCGGCGGCGCGCAGCACCTCCTGGCGGCGCACGAGCTCGCCTTCGAGCGCGTCGGCCATGCGGTCGACCAGCTCGATCTCGTCGGCGAGGTTGGTGATGACCGCGCTGACGTGGGGCAGCTCGTCGAGGGCGGCGAACGTCGCGCCGCCCTTGAAGTCGACGAGGATGAAGTTGAGCTCTTCCGAAGAGTGCGTGGCGATCAGGGAGCCGATGATGGTGCGGAGCACCTCGGACTTACCCGAACCGGTGGCGCCGATGAGCAGGCCGTGCGGGCCCATGCCGCCGACGGCGGACTCCTTGAAGTCGATGTCGACGATGCCGCCGTCCGGGCCGGGCCCGATCGGGACCTTCAGGTAGTCCTTGACCGGCTTCTCGCGCCAGTGCACGGCCGGGTCGAGCGCCGCGGCGTCGTTGAAGCCGAGCATCTCGGGCAGCGACGACGGGTTCGCCAGCGGCGACTGGTCCTCGTCCCCCGACTCGGTCTTCCCGGCCGCGCCCTTGAGCGTCAGCCGCCAGGGCGCGAGCGAGCGGGCCACGCCCTCGGCCTGGTTGTAGGACATGCGGTCGGGCTTGCCGAGCACGCGGCGACGTCCGGCCTGGTCGGTGTAGATCTCCTCTTCGGTGACGTCGTAGAGCTTGATCTGCGGACCGGGCTTGCGCGGCAGGTAACCGGAGAAGTCGAAGACCGTGACGCCGGCCATGCCGTCCGCGGCGATGATGCCCGTGGGGTCGACCTCGCCGCCGTCGAGGATGACGACCAGGTGCGGCTGCCCCTCCCCCGCGGTGGAGCCGGGCGACCACGCGCCGCGGCCCGAGAGCTGTTCGCGCAGCGAGTTCTCCAGCTGCGTGGTGGTGTTGTAGAACATGCGGACCGGTCCGGCGCCGTCCTCGGCGGACGGGTGCTGGAGGTGCGGCAGCCACTTCATCCAGTGCCACTCGGGCATCCGCTCGTTGTCCGCGACCACCGCGACGATGAAGTCGTCCGGGGAGTGGAGCACCGCGCCCTGGACCAGTTGCGCGCGAAGGTTGTCGACGACGAGCGCCCGGTCGCCGCGAAGGACCACGCGGGCGGCCTCGGTGTACTTCATCGAACGGGGGATGTCGATGACGTTCGAGTGCGCGGCCACGAAGCGGCGCAACGCCATCGAGGTCATCGGCTCCAGGTCCTCGACGGGCTTGGTCTCGGGCGGGACCAGCTTCATCGTCATGCGCTGCTTGCCGACGCCCACGCGGATGTCCAGCGCGTCGTCGTCCTTCGCCCGGCGCTCCCACATGCGGCGGGAGCCCACGAGCGACCACAGGGCCTTCGGGTCGGGGTGGCGCCACCGGGCCGCGCGCCACTGCCGCTCGGCGCCCTTGCGGGCCCGGCGGCGCACCTGGTTGAGGTAGCGCATGTAGTCGCGCCGGTCGGCGTTGAACTCGGCCTTCTTCTGGGCGCGGTTGCCGCCCATGCTCGTCGCCATCATGCCGACCATGGAGATGCCCATCATGGCGCCCATGGCGATGCGCAAGGTGTTGTTGCCCCCGGAGCCGCCTCCGGTGGTGCGGCTCATCATCATCATCGCCATGGCCGCAGCGCCCGCGAGCATCGGCAGGATCATCAGGTACTGCGTGATGTTCTTGGGCTGCGGGTCGGGCATGTCCGGCGGCGACTCCAAGAGGATGTCACCGCGTGGGGCCTGCGGGCCGCGCTTGCGCGGAGGCCTGCGGAAGAGTTTGGTCGTCACAGAGGGTCCTTGTGCTCACCGGGGGATGCGCCTACCACGGGGACGCTTGCTGGCCGTAACTTAGCGCTGTCGTATAAAGGATGTAAGTGCGCTCTGTCGAGTATCGCACTACTAGGGTAATGCCGGATCGCCACTCTGCTGGTACAACCACGCCGCCGGCACTCCCACGCGCCGGTACGCCCACGCCGGTCCCCCCGCCGTTGCATGCGGCATTTATCCTTGAACGGTCCCCCGATCACCGACCCGACCCGGAGGTTCGCACGGTGAGCACCAAGTCGGCCACTCTTTCAAGGGTGACGATCGTCAGTCCCCGCACGAGGATCGACCTCGCACTGCCCTCAGACGTCCCCCTGTCCGACCTGCTGCCGACGATCCTGCACCAAGCCGGCGAGTACTACATCGACGAGGCCGGCGACAACGGAGGCTGGATCCTCGCCCGACTCGGCGAAGAGGCGATCGACACCGGCCACTCGTGCTCCCAGCTGGGGATCAACGACGGTGAGATGCTGTACCTCAACCCCGCCGACGCCGCCAAGCCCGAGGTGGTCTTCGACGACATCATCGACGCGATCGCCACCGCCACCGAGCAGCGCGGCAACCGCTGGGACTACTTGGCGACCAAGCGCTTCAGCGTCGGCGTCGGCACCGCCGCCCTGACCGTGGGCGCCATCGCGATCCTGCTGACCGGCCACCTCGCCTCCGCGATCGTCGGCCTCTCGATCGCCGCGATCCTGGTCGGCGCTTCGGCGCTGCTCTCGCGCGCCGTCGGCGACTCGCGGGCGGCCACGTACTTCGGCGTCACCGCGGTGCTCTACGGCGGTGTGGGCGGCCTGCTCATCGCCGATACCGAGAGCACCGGGCTGTTCGACCTCCAAGGCCCGCACGTGCTCATCGCGGCCTCGGCGATCCTGCTGTTCAGCGTCCTGGCCATGGTCGCCGTGGGCGACATGGCCTCCGCCCCGGTCTTCATCGTGACGATCCTCGGCGCGGTGGTGCTGGGCGTCTCGACGGCGCTGATGATGGCCCTGGACGGCACCGCCGCCACGGCCGCGGCCATCGCCGCGCCGCTGGCGCTGGTGATCCTGCCGTTCGCCCCGTCGCTGTCGCTGACCATGGCGATGGTGCCCACGCCGCAGCTGCCGACGACCACAGAGGAGCTCAAGGAGGGCGACGCCGAGGCCATCGACGGCAAGCGGATCCTCAAGCTCTCCGAGCACGCCGGGAACTACCTCGAGGCCCTGTACTCGTTCGCGGCCGTCGTCGGGCTCGTCTCGGCGATCGCCCTGGCGTTCTCGGGCGAGGTCCCCGGGATCATCCTCTCCACGATCATCGCGCTGGTCCTGCTCAGCCGGTCCCGCTCCATCGAGGACCGCGCGGCCCGGATCATGATGCTCACCGGCGGCATGGGCGGCCTGGCCGCGACGCTCGCGGCGATCTTCGTGGCGAGCGAGGACAGCATCCTGGTGCGCCTCACGGTGATCCTCGGGGCGCTCACGCTGCTCACGCTCATCGCGATGGTCTACGGCCTCGCCGTGGCGGGCAAGAAGATCGCCCCCACCTGGGGCCGCGCCCTCGACATCATCGAGGCGCTGCTCATCGTGTCGATCCTGCCGCTGGTCGGCTGGGTCTGCGGCCTGTACACGATCGCCCTCGCGCTGCGCGGCTAGAGCGCCCATCCCCAAGTCCCTCGACTCCGAGAGAGGCGAATTCGAATGGCCCAGATGCGCTCCCGCCGTGAACAGGTGGAGGCCCACAAGTTCATCACCTCGCGCATGAACCAGGCGCTGGTGCTGGCCAACCCCGACTCGATCGAGCGTCCGCTGCGGCGCATCGGCGTCTCGATCTTCGCTTCGGTGATGGTGCTGGCGTTGATCTTCGGCGGTTTCGCGATCGCGACCCTGTTCGGCAAGGGCAACGCGGAGCCGGTGGTGGGCAACATCATCACGATCAAGGGCTCCAACGCCGTGTACGTGTACATCACGCAGAACGGCGAGGAGGCCGACCCGGTTGAGAACCCGGCGCGACTCTGGCAGGTCACGAACTACACGTCGGCGCTGCTGCTCGCGAAGCCCGGCTCGACCGGGATGCCCGAGGTCCAGGACCTCAAGCCGACCTCGTTGGCGGGCGTGCCGCGCGGCTCCTTCACCATCGGCATTCAGGGCATTCCCTCGCAGCCGCCGGACAAGAGCGAACTGCTGCAGAAGATCAACTGGAACGTCTGCTCGATGCCCCGCGAGGACGGCGGCGCGGACGAGTACCAGCTGACGCAGCTCGTGGTCGAGGACATGGATGAGCCGAGCGAGTGGCTCGGGGACGACCAGTGGATCCTCGCGAAGACCACCGTCAAGCCGAACAGCGAGGAAGTGCCGAAGTACTACCTGCTGTGGAACGGCTTCCGGTATCCGATCGAGGACACCGAGGAGTACCCGGCCGCCACCCTCATCGACGACCTGGGGCTGCTCACCAGCGATGCGATGACGCTCAACGAGAGCATGATCAACACGATCCCGCCGGCCTCGCCGATGGCGCCGCTGGACCGGACCGAGTTCGGGACCCCGTCGCAGGTGGCCGCCCTCGACGGCGGCACCCTCACCTACGGGGTGCCCGTGGTGGCCTCCAACCAGAAGTACGTGCTCATCAACGAGAACGGCACGGACACGTTCGCGCGGATCTCGGACACCATGGCGAAGCTGCTGGAGAAGCACAACGGCCCCACCGAGGAAGCGAATCCGACCACGATCTCCGACCTCGGCAGCCAGGCTGCGTACGAGGACGAGAACTACCCGCGTGAGGACCTGAGCGAAAGCCTCTGGACCTCCCAGGCCAAGCGCCCGGCGGTGTGCGCGGTCTACGACCCGCGCGAGCAGAACGACGAGTCGACGGTGATCAGGGTCGCGATGTACGACGCGGCTCCGGATACCCTCACCGACAACGCGAAGTCCGTCGAGATCCTCGAGGACGGCAGCATCTTCTCCGACGTCAAGGGGCTGCCGGCGCAGACGGTGCTCCCGCAGGGCACGGCGGCGCTGATCGACAGCCGCACCGACCAGGGGGCGACGATCTCGGGCATCACGTACATGGTCAGCGACCAGGGTGTGCGGCACGGCATCTCGGACGACGGCACGACCGACACGACCCAGACGATGCTCGGCTACGGCGGGGTCGACCCGGTCTCGGTGCCGGACACGATGATCCACTTGATTCCCAAGGGCCCCAACCTCGATCCGTTCGAGGCGCGGAAGCAGATGACCTCCAACGCGGACGAGGTCCCGGTCTTCGAGACCGCCCCGGCGGAAGAAGGGGAAGGCGGCTGAGAGCCGCATGCCGCGTGAGCGACGCCGGGACCTCGACGGTCCCGGCGTCGTTCGTTCCCCGGCCGATTCGGGGGGCATTGATGGTGGCGTCTGCGTGTTAACCTGGCGCGACCCACTCCCGACCAACCGAGGACTCGTCATGGCCTACCCGCCCCAGCAGCCGGGGTTCGACCCGAACCAGCAACCGCCCCAAGGAGGGCAGCCCGGATACGGCCAGCAGCCGGGGTACGGCCAGCAGCCGCCGCAGCAGCCGGGGTACGGAGTGCCGCAGCAGCCCGGTTACGGGCAGTCCCAGCCGGGCGGTTACGGCCAGCAGCCGCCGCAGCAGCCCGGCTACGGTCAGACCCCGCCGCCCGGTTACGGCCAGCAGCCGCCGCAGCAGCCGGGCTACGGAGTGCCGCAGCAGCCCGGCTACGGGCAGCCGCTGCCCCCGGCCCCGAAGAAGTCGAAGACCGGCCTCATCGTCGGCGTCGGCGCCGGTGTCCTGGTGCTCGTCGTCGCGATCGTCTTCTTGGTCGCCAACCCCTTCGGCGGCGGACCGTCGAAGACCGATTCCCCTGAGGACGTCGCGAACAAGCTGCTCCCCAAGATGGGCGAGATCTTCGAAGCCGCGTACGCGCAAGACACCGATGGGGTGCAAGCGGTCCTCGAGGACATGAAGCCGTTCATGTGCGCGGAAATGCAGTCGGAGATGGACGCCACCACCGAAGAGCTCGACTTCAGCAGTTCGTTCGAGGAACTGGGCCTCGAAGACGTCCCGGAGATCGACATCGCGGTCGACTTCGCGTACGAGGTCACGGGTTCGAGCGAGGACGGTGATACCGCCACCGTCGACTACACCATCAGCTACAACACCCCGGTCCCCGAGATGGGCGCCGACGGCATGTCCATCACCGGGTGGACCGAGGAGCGTACCGAGGCCGAGCCCGACACCATGGACTTCATCAAGGAAGACGGTATCTGGAAGGCCTGCGGAGAGGTCTGAACCAGTACTTGAAAGGGGCCTCGCCGGATGTCCGGCGGGGCCCCTTTTCCGTTGCGGGTCAGGAGTTCAGGTGCTCAGACGAATTCGTTCAGGACTGCGAGGTAGCCGTCCTTCTGGCCGGACTTGTTGGGGTGGTAGGACTCGGCGACGGGGTAGGAGATGCCGTTGATCCATTCGGTGTCGTCGCAGACGGCGTGGTCGTCGAAGGCGGCGCGCACGTCCGCGTAAGCGAAACCGTGGCCGGCGGCCACGGTGCCGATGACGTCGCCGAGGAGGTCGGCGGCGTCGTTGAGGGCGGCCTGCTCACCGGGGCTGATGCGGGTGATGGCGTTGCACTCCTCGCCGTTGAACAGCAGCGGGTAGCCGAGCACGATGACGTCGGCGTTCGGGGCGGCGGCCTCGATCGCGTCGTAGACCTCGTGGAGTTTGGCGGGGAGCCGGTCGCGCACGAACGCCTCGGCCGCGTCGATCTCCTTGGTGCAGGTCCACGGGTACGGGTAGGCGCACTTCTGGACCACGCCGGTCCAGCCGGTGTCGTTGCCGCCGACGGTGATCGTGACAAGGTCGGTGCTGGAGGAGAGGCCGTCGAGCTGTTTGCCGAGGACGTCGCCGGTCTTCGCGCCCGAGCAGGCGGCGAAGGTGAGGTCGGCGCCGATCGCGTCGGCGAGGAGCGAGGGGTAGGCGGCATCCGAACGGCGGCAGGAGGAGTCGTCGATGTAGTCGCGGGTGCCCACGCCGGAGGCGTAGGAGTCGCCGAGGGCGACGTACTCGATGGTCTGCGCCTGGGCGGCACCACTGGTGAGGGCCGTGACGGACACGAGGGCGGCGAGCAGCGCCGCCGCCAATGTGGAGATTCGTCGGGGGTGGGACATTTTGGGCTCCGTCTCGAATTTTGCCCGGGGGTCGGGGCCCTATTTATATAGGTTTCGTAACGGACGGTCCACCAGCGGAACGCAGATTGTCTGCATATTGACAAACGTCGTTCTCGCTTGCGCGGCAAGGTGTCGCGCTGGCGATGTGCGGGCAGGTCAGATGCCCTCGGGGAGGTCGAGGCGGTCGAGCGGCTGCGGCTCGTCCGGAGTCTCGGCCAGGAGCCGGTCAGTGTCGTCCACTTTGGCCGCCACGGGTTCGGCGAGCAGGCGCCGGACCTCGGCGTCGAGGTGCGCGCACATCAGCGTCTCGAAGCGCTCGGCGTCCCCGGCGGCCAGCGCGTCGACGAAGGCCACGTGCTCGGGCACGAGGTCGACGGCGACCTCGAAGTGCTCGTACATGGAGAAGGTGCACAGGCGCGTCTCGATGAGGAGCGTGGCCATCATGCGCGCCAGGCGGATCGAGCCGCCCCAGGCGGCGAGACCGCGGTGGAAGTCGAGGTAGGCGTCGCCGAGGGCGCGGGCGTCGTCCTTCTTGAGGGCGCGCTGCATGCGCTTGACCTCGGTGCCGAGTTCGGCGAGGACGGTCTTGCGCTCGGCGATCGGGCGGGCGAGGATGCGGCGGCCGAGTTCGGGTTCGATGCGGGCGCGGAGCCAGTGGATGTCGCGCACGTCCTCGGGGGTCATGGTGCGCACGGCGAGGCCGCGGCGGCGCGGGATGACGAGGAGGCCTTCGGCGGTGAGCCGCTGCATGGCCTCGCGGAGGGGGCCGCGGCTGACGCCGAGCTGGAAGGCGAGTTCGGCTTCGCCGAGGGCGGCCCCGGGCGGGAGCGACCCGTCCACGACCGCTTCGCGGAGCCGGTCGGCGATGAGGTCCACCGTCGAGGTGCGTCGCACCGGTGCCAGGCGCCCCACCTGGCGGGCGCTCGTGAGCCCGCTCAATCCGCTGCTGCGCGTCGACACGTCTGCCTGCTCCCCTCTTTCGCTGCTGGGCTGCATCCTATCGCCACGTGCAGGCCATGCTCTAACCGCGAGGCACCTGCCGCAGCGCTCGCCGACTGCTACCTACCCAGTATGACAACAATTTATGTGTTCAGTTGTTGACAACCCTACGTTCTGACGTTACGGTCATCACAGACTCCACAAGATCTGACATCGCCCCCAACAACTTTCAGCATCGCCACAGGTCCAGCAGCCAGGTAACCATCAAGAAGGAAGATTCCGCCATGAACACTTCCCCCCATCGGGTCAATAATGCTGAACAGGCGAATAAGACCAAGACCAGCCTCCGAATTCGAGTATGGATCGGCCTCATTACTGCCATCGTCCTTGGTGCGCTTCTTCCAGCCTCCCCGGCTCACGCTAGCGTCTACACCGATAACAACTGCAGCGTGTCCGTTACCATCGATAGACAGGATCGAACAACCAATACCTACGCATTTGCACGAATGAAGTGCGATTCCAAGATCCACAATCTCACAGAGATTGACGTCCGACTCTATAAGAGTGGCGATCTTCGCGCCCGAAACATAGGAACCTGCGGCGAACCGGTGCACAACTACTGTAGTGCAAATAGCGGCACTGCCGCAGGCTCCACAGGCACGTGGACGGCAAAGGCCTACTTCACCACACAGATTTCCTTCGTGCCATTCACTGACTATGCTTCCGCTAGTCGGACCTGGTGAAATTAGCCAGGCCCCAACCAAGGAAGGAATCTTCAATGACAGGTAGCCAGAAGGCATACGGGATTAAAAGGCTGGCGGCCGTGGCCGCAATGGCGTTCATTGTCATCGCAGCCCTTGTAATCTCCCCTCATATGGACCGCCCAGCCTTTGCTGCATCTTGCACCGGGACGAGTCCATCCTGCTTCTCGCAATTCGTCGACAAGCAGGATGGACGCTCCAGCTATTGGGGGTATGGGACCTATCGAGGTAGTTCAATCATTACCCTTCAAATCGAACTAATCGGCGACAACGGCGAAAATCTCGGATACCAGTCCAAATTCTGCAATCCAGGCCCTTGCTCCGTCAGCACGAGCGCTATCTCGGGCAGTGGACACGAATCCTTGTGCGCCAGGCTCATCGCCAAAACCGGATCTGAGGTCTATAGAGAGACAAGTTGTAGGGTCCTTTAACAGACCAGACAGGTATACAGAGGCACTCGATGCCGAACAGTATTATCCGCCGATCCAGTGTCGCCTCAACTGAGGGACTTCATTGAACGACCCACCCATCCTGGATACGATTCTATAACGTTCTATCGGATGGTGGGTGTAGCGAGATGCGGGCTTTGGCCCTCGTTTGATGCCGGGCGGGACGTGCATTCTTTCTCGCCCGGCGCCTAAACGCGACTATGCCGTTACCGAACGGCGATCATCATATTGTCGACAAACGTACAATAGAACGGTAGGATGGTCAGTGCTCACAGACTCACCCTAGGAGGCGACCATCGTGTCAAAGAAGCTGCATTTCAACCGTCGGCATCTCCTTGGCGGGGCAGCCGCCGGGGCGGCGGCGACAGCCCTCGCAGCGTGCTCGCGCACCAATGGAGGTGGGAACGGTGATAGTGACGGCAAGCTGCTCAAGAGCGCGCAGGAAGGCGGTACGATCCGTGTCGCCTACGCGAACGAGAACCCGTACGCCTTTACTGACGACGCAGGAAACGCCACCGGGCAATCGGTCGCAATGCATAAGTACCTCCTTGAGCAGCTCGGCATCAGCGCCGACCAGATCGAGTGGAAGCAGACCGAATGGAACAGCCTCATTCCCGGTCTCGGCTCCAACCACGACATGGTCATCGCCGGCATGTTCATCAACCCTGAGCGCTGCCAGGCCGTGGCGTTCGCGGAACCGGACTACGTCATGCCCGACACGCTCCTGGTGCCCGCCGGGAACCCGATGGGCCTCGTCGACATCAACTCGATCGCCGAGCACGACAGCGCCGTCATCGGCGTCATGAACGGCACGACCGAGCAGACCAACGCCCAGCAACTCGGCATGCCCGAGGGCCGGATCAACACCCAGGCCGATCTGTCTGCACTGATCCTCGAGCTCAAGTCCGGACGCTGCGACGCCATCGCACTGACTCAGATGAACCTGCAGCTTGAGGCTGAAGCTGACGCCGACCTCGAGACCACGGAAGGCTTCTACCCGGTTGACGCGAACGGCGAGGAGATCATTGGCGCCGGCGCCGCGGTGTTCCAGCCTCGCGATGCCGATTTCCGCGACGCGGTCAATGGAGAGCTCGAAAAAGTTCTCGCCGATCCCGCACTCTGGGAGAGCCTGGTCGGCGAGTTCGGTTTCACCGTCGAACTCCATCTTCCGGCGGAGGACCTCACCGCCGAGGAACTCTGCGGCGGAAACTACCAGTAGTAGGGCCCCTCCATGGACTGGTCGAGAGTAATCGACTCACTCCCCAGCTACGCCAATCCCTTGCTGGTGACCATCCAGGTGACCGTCGCGGCGGCAGCTCTGGCCCTGGTCGTCGCCTTCACGCTCGGATTGGCAACCAGCTCAAGGCATCTTGCCGTGCGCACCCCCGCACGTGCGTTCGTCGAGCTCATCCGCGGCTCATCCGTGGTGGTGCAGTTGTTCTGGTTTGCTTTCGCGATGCCGATCCTCTTCGGCATTCAGTTCGACTACGCGATCGTGGTGGGCGTCGTCGCCCTTGCACTCAACTATGGCGCTTACTCTTCAGAGATCGTGCGAGGCGCGATCGCCGCTGTCCCGAAGAGTCAGTGGGAGGCGTGCACGGCGCTGGGGTTCACCACGATCCAGAAAATGCGGCTGGTAGTCATCCCCCAGGCGTGGCCCGAGATGATCCCCTCGCTGTGCGCGTTCGCGATTATGCTGCTCAAGGCCAGCTCCCTGGTCTCAATGATCGGCATCGCCGACATCACCTTCCGGGCGTCTATCCTGGGAGGCGAAGCTGGTCAGAACCCGCTGCCGCACCTCACCGTGATCCTGGTGATCTACTTCGTACTCGCCTGGCTCATCTGGACCGGCATGCGAGCACTTGAGCGCCGTGCCAAGCGGGGCATCGGAGTCGACGCGAAACCCGTCAAGGGCCACCTCACCCCGGCCGTCGCGGCGAAGGGTGTGGGCTGATGAATTCCGGATGGAACAATGAGATCGCCTCCGAGATCTTTCCAATGGTTCTAGAGGGCTTCTGGACGGTCCTCAAGGTTACCGCCGTCGCCGGCCTCATTGCGGTGCTGCTGGGGCTGGCGCTCGCTATCGTTGGGCGCATTGCTCCAACGCCGGTGCGTCGGCCCATCAGCGGATTCATGCAGTTCGTGCGCAACACTCCGCTGCTGGTACAGGTTCTCTTCGTTTGGTACGCCACAAGTCTCTACATCAATCCGGAGTGGAGTGCCTTCGCAGTTGGTTCCGTTGTACTGGGCGTCCACTACGCCTCCTATACCTCGGAGTCGTACCGTGCCGGAATCGAGGCGATCCCCCTCGGGCAGTGGGAGGCAGCTACAGCCCTGAGTCTGCCCACCCACCGGACCTGGTTCACGGTGATCTTGCCCCAGATGATGCTCCGATCGACGGCCGCTGTTGCCAACTGGATCATCGCCATGTTCAAGGAAGTGCCGGTGCTGTTCGCCATCGGAGTCATCGAGATGATCGCAGAGGTCAAGCAGTACCAGGGACAGCACTACACCGGCGCTCTCGAGGGCTACACGCTCGCGGGCCTGCTGTTCCTGGCCGCCTCCTATCCGGTTGCGGTCATGATGAGGAGATTGGAGAACCGCCTTGCCAAATCCCACTTCTAATAACGAGCCGATCATCAGGTTCGACCGCGTCAACAAGTCCTTCGGGGATCTGAAGGTCTTGGACCAGTTGAGCTTCGACGTCGATCCCGGCGAGCGCGTGACGCTCATCGGGCCCTCCGGCTCGGGGAAGACCACGATCCTGCGGCTGCTCATGACGCTGGAGCACGTGACCCCGACCAAGGACCCGGCCAAGGACGGCGGCGTCATCTGGGTCGAGGGCAAGCCCTTGTCGCACATGGAGAAGGGAAACCGGCTGGTGGTCGCGAACGAGCGCCACCTGCGGCAGGTTCGCAAGAAGATCGGCATGGTCTTCCAGTCGTTCAACCTGTTCCCGAACATGCGGGTCCTGCGCAACGTCACCGAGGCGCAGGTCCACACCCTCGGCCGCTCCAAGGACGAAGCCGAGGTCAAGGCCAAGGAGCTCCTGGACCTGGTGGGCCTCTCGGAGAAGGTGGACAACTACCCGTCGCAGCTCTCGGGCGGCCAGCAGCAGCGGGTGGCGATCGCCCGGGCGCTGGCGATGGACCCGGACATCCTGCTGCTCGACGAGGTGACCAGCGCGCTCGACCCGGAGCTGGTGGCCGACGTGCTGGGCGTGCTGCGCGATGTCGCCGACACGACCAGCATCACGATGCTCATCGTCACGCACGAGATGGGCTTCGCGAGGGACGTCTCGAACCGGGTGATGATGTTCGACCGCGGCCAGATCGTCGAAGAGGGCGCCCCGGACGAAATCTTCTCCGATCCGCGGGAAGCGCGCACGCAGGACTTCCTCCGGGCCGTCCTCGCGGAGTAGACTTGGAATCTCCTCCATCCTTGGAGAGTGTTAGGGGTGTTCGAGGGGGGCGGCCATGAGGGGTTATCGGCCGCCCCCCTCTTCTTCTCGCCCGCAGGTCCTCAATGGACCGCGGGTTTCGGCGGTGCGATGGCGACGCAGCGCGGGTGCACACCGCCCCCGCCCCGGGCGGGTGGCAGAATCAGACACCGTGTCAGCACCGATATGCAAGGCAGCGCCCCTCCAAGAGGTGGCCCGATGAACCTGTTCGGCAGAGGCGAGAGCCCCACAGAAGAGACCGTGGCCGTGATCGGCCTGGGCCGCTTCGGGTCCGCGGTCGCCGAGTCCCTCACCCGGCTCGGCCACGAGGTCCTCGCGATCGACGAGCGCCCCGAGATCGTCCAGCGGGCCTCCGAGACCCTCACGCACGTGGTCCAGGCCGACTCCACCGAGTCGACCGTGCTCAACCAGCTCGGCATCGGCGAGTTCGACCACGTCGTGGTCGCGATCGGCACCGACATCGAGGCGAGCGTCCTCACCGTGCTGGCCTGCGAGGAGGTCGGGGTCCGCGAGATCTGGGCCAAGGCCATCAACGCCAAGCACGGCCAGATCCTCCACCGCACCGGCGCCCACCACGTGGTCTACCCCGAGGCCGCGATGGGCGAGCGGGTCGCGCACCTGGTGAGCGGCAAGATGCTCGACTTCATCGAGTTCGACGACGGCTTCGCGATCGTCAAGACCAAGGCCCCGGCGGAGGCGATCGGCAGGACGCTCGGCGAGTCGAAGCTGCGCAGCAAGTACGGGGTCACCGTGGTCGGCGTCAAGCAGCCCGGCGAGGACTTCACCTACGCCACACCGGACACCGTGATCGCCGACGGCGACACCCTCATCGTCTCCGGGGCCACCACCAAGGTCGAAGCCTTCGCCTCGCACACCTGAGATGCACCGATATCTCGCGTGGTTCACCCGCCACCCCGTCCGCCTGGTCCCCTTCGGGTTCGGCACCGCGATCGCCGTCTGCACGGCGCTGCTCCTGCTGCCCGTCGCCCAGGCCCGGCAGAGCGGCACCGAGTTCGTGGACGCGCTCTACACCGCCACCTCGGCGATCACCGTCACCGGGCTGGTCACCGTGGACACCCCCGTGCACTGGTCGCTGTTCGGCGAGATCGTCATCGTGGTCGCCATGCAGATCGGCGGCCTGGGGATCATGGCCAGCGCCGTCTTCCTCGGCCTGGTCGTCTCCAAGAAACTGGGCCTGCGGTCCCGGCTGATGGCGCAGGCCGAGGTGAACCGCAACGTCATGGTGGGCGACGTCAAAGCCATCCTGCTGCGCGCGGTGCTGGTGATGGCCTCGGTCGAGGCCGCCACCGCGGTGGTCCTGGCGCTGCGGTTCCTCCACGGGTACGGGTTCTCCGGCGGCCAAGCGGCCTGGCAGGGCGTCTTCCACAGTGTCAGCTCGTTCAACTCCGGGGGGTTCAGCCTGTTCTCGAACTCCTTGGAGGACTTCGCCGGCGACGGGTGGATCATGTGGCCGGTGATCGTCTCCTCGGTCATCGGCGGGCTCGGCATGCCCGTGCTGTTCGAGATCGCCCGCCGCAACTGGGGCCACCGCCGGTGGACCCTGCACACGAAGATGACACTGGTCGGGACCACGGTCCTGTTCGTCGGCGGTTTCTTCGTCTTCCTCGGCTTCGAATGGGGCAACCCGGACACGCTGGGGCCGCTGGCGTGGCACGAGAAGCTGCTGCCCGCGCTGTTCCAGGACGTCATGCTCCGCTCGACCGGGTTCAACTCGATCCAAGTGGGGCTCATGGAGACCCACTCGCTGCTGGCGGGCGTGGCGCTGATGTTCATCGGCGGCGGCTCCGCCTCGACCGCCGGCGGCATCAAGGTGACGACGTTCTTCGTGCTGCTGTGGGTGATCTGGTCGGAAGTGCGCGGCGAACCCGACGCCTCGGCGTTCCGCACCCGGCTCAGCGGCGCCGTGGTGCGCCAAGCCCTGAGCGTCGCCCTCGTGTACGTCGCGTTCATCGCCGCCGGGGTGCTGCTCATGCAGATGTTCGAGCCGCAGATCGACCTGGCGCACATCATGTTCGAGGCGACCTCGGCGGGCGCGACGGTGGGCCAGTCGAGCGGGATCACCGCCGAGCTGTCGGACCCGTCGAAGTGGGTGTCGATCATCCTCATGTTCGGCGGCCGCATGGGACCGCTGCTCCTGGCGACGTCGCTGGCGATCCGCTCCCGCCACCGCCTGTACCGATACCCGGAAGGACGGCCGCTCGTGGGCTGAACGGACCAGTCACGGAGTGAGCCCCGCCTCATACAGCCCCGAAAGCACAAGCGAAGATGGTCACCAGCACGCCGCAGCGCTTTCGCCCCTCAGAAAGGACGCCCCCGATGGCTCGTAAAAGCCGGCAGCGCACCAGCCGTCTCCCGATACGGGCGCAGTTGATGCTGCCGATCGCGGCGGCGCTCATGGGGATGCTGGTGCTCGGGCTGTTCCAGACGGTGACGGTGTGGGACGAATACCAGAACGCCGCCGACGCCGAGGTCCTCGCCGAACTCTCCGAAGGGCTCAACAACGCCCTCGACAAGCAGCAGCTCGAAGTCGGCCCGCTCGCACTGGCGGTGATCAACCAGGGCGGCGGCCAGTTCGAATCGGCCGTGGCCCGCCGCGAGACCGACAAGGCCTACACGGCGCTGCAAGGCATCTCGGACGCCGCCGCGGCCCGCTTCCCCGAGCTCGACGACGACATGCAGACGCTGTTCGAGAAGGTCGGCGAGCTCGAGACCGCGCGCTCCACGTTCGACGCGATGGCCACCGGCGAGGCCGCGTACACCGACGAGGACGTGGCCGCCGCGTTCCTCTCCTACCGCGAGGCCGCCGACCACATCGTCGGCGTCGCCGCGATCCTCCCCCGCCTCGTCAACGACGCCGACATCTCCTCGCACCTCGACTCCCTCGCCGCGGTGATGCAGGCCGGCCGCCTCGCCGCCGAAATCCAGTTCACCGTCTCCGCCGACCTGGCGATGCTCGACCAGACGGGCGAGATCCGGGTCGACCGCGAGGTCCTCGGCCAGGTCGCGACCCTCTCCGGCAAGTTCGACCAGCAGATCGTCGAGTTCAGGTCGAACGCCTCCAGCGAGACCGCCTCGACCTACCAGACGGCCATGGAGTCCGACGAGGTCCGAGCCGCGCGGACCGCCCTCGGGGTGTATCTCCGCGGGAACATCCCGACGATCTCGCCCCAGGACTTCCTGGAGGCGCAGGGCGCCGTCGTCGCCTCCCTCGACACCACGCAGATCGCCGTCCTCGCGTACATGAACGACGACGTGAACCTGATGCGCGAGAGCGCCTCCCGCACCCTCCTGACGACGTTCGCGCTGGTGCTGGTGCTGGCGCTGACCTCGATCATCTCCGCGGCGATGCTGGCGCGCCGGATCAGCCTCCGCGTCGACGGCGTCCGCGAGGCCACCCTGACCGCCGCGTACGACACGCTGCCGAAGACGGTGGCCGCGGTCTCCCAGGCCGCCAACGCGAACGAAGTCGACCGGCTGCTCCAGGACGCGAAGCAGCAGACGGTGCTGCAGACCGACTCGCGCTACGCCGACGAGCTCGACAGCCTCGCCGAGGCCTTCAGCGCCGCCCATCACCAGGCGCTGCGGCAGACCGCGAACCAGGCGCTGCTCCGCATCGACGTCGAGGCGATGATGAAGACCCTCGCCCGCCGCGGCCAGAGCCTCATCCGACGCCAGCAGCAGGTCATGGAGGCCCTCGTCGAGGACCGGGACGGCGCCGCCCCCATTCCCGACGAGTGGCGCAGCGTCTACCACCTGCTGGCCCGCATGCGCCGCAACGAGGAGAACCTGCTCCTGCTCGCCGGCGGGGACCCGCAGCGCCGCTACAACCACCCGGCCGGGCTCGAGGCGATCATCCGCGACGCCGTCGCCGAGATCGAGGACGCCGGACGGGTCGTCGTCGAGAACCAGGTCGGGGCCAGGCTCGAGACCAAGCCCGCCGGCGACCTGGTGCGCATCCTCGCGGAACTGCTCGACAACGCCGCGTCGTACTCGCCGCCGACGCAGTCGGTGCGGGTCACCTCCCGCCGTTCGGGTTCGGAGATCGTCATCTCGATCGCCGACGACGGCATCGGCCTCGCCCCCGAGCCGATGGCCGCGATCAACCGCCGCCTGGCCGAGCCGACCCAGCTGAACTCCGAGCTCACCGCGACCATGGGCCTCCTCGTGGTCGGGCGGCTCGCCGCCGAGCACTCGATCAGCGTCCAGCTGCACTCCACGATGGGCAAGGGCACGCTCGCCCTGGTGCGCATCCCCGCGAGCGCGCACGCCGAGGACCCGGTGGGCCTCTCGCCGAGCGACCGCTCCGGGACGGCGGCGCAGCTCGCGCTCTCGGCCCGCGCCGCGAACCTGCCGGTGACCGGGACGGGCGCCGACACGGGCGTGCCGGGCGCCGTCGAACCGATCGTGCCGCGCCCGCGCCGCGCCGGATCGGCCCCCGAACCACTGCCTGTGGCCGGGCCTCATTACGGCTCGCAGGCTTCGCCGGGGCCGGCGCCGCGCAACGGGGGTAACGGGTCCCACGCACCTGCGGGGCCTGCGCCCGAGACGCTGGATGTTACCTTCAGGAAAGTGAACCGAGCACTCGAAACCTCCGGCAGGGTCAACGGCGCGGAACTGCCCCGTCGCGCGCCCGGTTCCCGGCTGCTCCCCGGCTCCGTGCCCAGCTCGCGTTCGGGCGGCGGCGGAACCGACCTCGACCCTGCCGAGATCCGCGACCGGCTCGCCGGTTTCGCCTCCGGCATCGCGGCGGCCGCCGCGCACGAACAACGCCAATAGAAAGCAGCGAGATGGACAACAAGGACAAGAACGTCGGTGAACTCGACTGGCTCCTGACCTCCTTCGTGGAGAAGGTCCCGGACGTCTCCGAGGCGCTCACGGTCTCCGTCGACGGCCTCGCCATCGCCGCCTCGCGCGGCCTGTCGACCGACCGTGCCGACCAGCTCGCCGCCATCACCTCAGGGCTCGCGAGCCTGACGACGGGGGCGGCCAAGGTCCTCGACGCGGGCCGGATCCGCCAGTCCGTCATCGACATGGACGAGGGCGTGCTGCTCCTCATGGCCGTCGGCGACCGCGCCCAGCTCGCCGTGCTCGCCAACGCCGGCTGCGACCTCGGCCAGGTCGGCTACGAGACCGCCCTCCTGGTCAAGCGGGTCTACGCGGCGCTCGAACCCGACGCCCGGGGCAGCCTGTAACGCTGTAGGAGATTGCTCACCCGCGGGCGCCGGGCCGCGTCCGCCGCCCGCGGGCACCACTCCTCACCGAAAGCCGGTCGCACGGCCCACCTGCGACAACCACGATGAGCACAGCAATCGATCACGCTCCGCCACGCCGCTAGTGCAATCCCCCTCCGCATCGGCGGCCGTTCCCGGGGCTATGCTGCGTTCGCTACCTGGAAATGAATCATGGAGGCCCACAGGTGACCACGGTTGAGCCGAAGCTTGAGCCAACGCCTATCGTCGCGCGCCCCTGGCCGGTACGCCGGGAGCCCAACGGTTCCTGGCTCGCCCGCACGCTCCGCACGACGGACGCGAAGCAGATCGGTCTGCTCTACTTCGTGACGTCCTTCGCGTTCTTCGCGATCGGCGGTGTCCTCGCGCTGCTCATTCGCGCGGAGCTGTTCCAGCCGGGCCTCCAGATCGTGTCCTCTGAGCAGTTCAACCAGCTGTTCACGATGCACGGCACGATCATGCTGCTGATGTTCGCGACCCCGATCGTGTTCGCGTTCGGCAACTACTTGGTGCCCTTGCAGATCGGCGCGCCCGATGTGGCGTTCCCGCGGTTGAACGCGTTCGCGTACTGGCTGTACCTGCTCGGCTCGATCCTCGCGGTCTCCGGCTTCATCACCCCGGGCGGCGCGGCCTCCTTCGGCTGGTTCGCCTACCAGCCGCTGTCGAACGCGGTCAACTCGCCGGGCATCGGCGCCGACATGTGGTTCGTGGGCCTGTCCATCTCGGGTATCGGCACCATCCTCGGCGCGGTCAACATGATCACCACGATCATCACGATGCGCGCCCCGGGCATGCTGATGTTCCGGATGCCGATCTTCACCTGGAACATCCTCATCACGAGCCTCCTGGTGATCCTGGTCTTCCCGATCCTGTTCGCCGCGCTCCTCGCCGTCATGGCCGACCGCCAGCTCGGCGCGCACGTCTTCGATTCGGAGACGGGCGGGGCGATCCTGTGGCAGCACCTGTTCTGGTTCTTCGGGCACCCGGAGGTGTACATCGTGGCGCTGCCGTTCTTCGGCATCGTCTCCGAGATCTTCCCGGTGTTCAGCCGCAAGCCGATCTTCGGCTACAAGACGCTGGTCGCCGCGACCCTCGCGATCGCGGGCCTGTCGATGGCCGTGTGGGCCCACCACATGTACGCCACCGGCTCGGTCATGCTGCCGTTCTTCTCGCTCATGACCTTCCTGATCGCGGTCCCGACGGGCGTCAAGTTCTTCAACTGGATCGGCACCATGTGGAAGGGCCAGTTGACCTTCGAGACCCCGATGCTGTTCAGCATCGGCTTCCTGGTCACGTTCCTCCTCGGCGGCCTCTCGGGCGTCCTGCTCGCCAGCCCGCCGGTGGACTTCCACGTCTCCGACTCGTACTTCGTGGTGGCGCACTTCCACTACGTGCTGTTCGGCACCATCGTGTTCGCCGTCTACGCCGGCGTCTACTTCTGGTTCCCGAAGGTCGCGGGCCGCATGTACGACGAGCGGCTCGGCAAGGTCCACTTCTGGCTGACCTTCATCGGCTTCCACACCACGTTCCTGGTGCAGCACTGGCTCGGCTCCGAGGGCATGCCCCGCCGGTACGCGGACTACCTGGAGTCCGACGGCTTCACGACGCTGAACATGATCTCCACGGTCGGCGCGTTCGTCCTGGGCCTCTCGACCCTGCCGTTCATCTGGAACCTGTTCAAGTCCTGGAAGACCGGCCGGGTCGTCGAGACCAACGACCCGTGGGGCTACGGCGGCTCGCTCGAGTGGGCGACCAGCTGCCCGCCGCCGCTGCGCAACTTCGACCGGCTCCCGCGCATCCGCTCGGAGCGCCCCGTCTTCGACGAGAAGTGGGGCCACTTGGTCAAGGAAGTCAAGGGGCACTAAAGCACGCGTAAGGAAGCCCGGGAGCATTCGCTCCCGGGCTTCTTTCGTTCGCGGTGAGGGAAAAACGCGCGCGGGCGCGCACCGGGGGTTCCACTGCCGTGGCCTCGTCACTAGGATCGAAGTATGAGCCGGGCATTGATCGTGGTAGACGTCCAGAACGACTTCTGTGAGGGCGGGTCGCTCGCGGTCGCGGGCGGCGCGGCGGTCGCGTCCGCGGTCACCGAGCTGATCGGGTCCGCCCCGGGCCGCTGGGACCACATCGTCGCCACCCGCGACTGGCACATCGACCCGGGCCTGCACTTCTCGGCCGAACCGGACTTCCGCGACTCGTGGCCCCCGCACTGCGTGGTCGGCACCGCGGGCGCGGCCTTCCACCCCGGCTTCGACCACTCGGTCGCCGAGGCGGTGTTCGACAAGGGCGCGTACGAGGCCGCGTATTCGGGCTTCGAGGGTTCGGCGGGCGAGACGAGCCTCGCCGAATGGCTGCGTGAACGCGGCGTCGACGCGGTCGACGTCGTCGGCATCGCCACCGACCACTGCGTCCGCGCCACGGCGTTGGACGCCGCCGCCGAGGGCTTCGCGACCACGGTCCTCCTCGACTACACGGCTGCGGTCGCGGAGGAGACGAAGGCGAAGGCCCTCAAGGAACTCGAAGCGGCGGGCGTGGCGCTCGCCTGAACACGACGCGACGAGGCCCCCGCGAGCAGCGCTCGCGGGGGCCTCGTCGTTCAGGGGGTGCTCAGAGCGCCCACTCGTAGTAGCCGGAGTTGTCGGCGAACACCAGGTCGCGGGCGATCCCCGCGGTGGTGAAGGTGTCCGGGTCGATCTCGAAGCGGAGGATCGCGCCGCCGGACGCGGCGACCTCCCACGAGGTGCTGTGCTCCTCGCCGGGCTGCAGCGGGCCGATGGCCTCGACGACGTGCATGCCCTCGGTGCAGTCCTGGACGGAGAAGTCCGCTTGGATCTCCTCGGGGTCGGCGCAGGCGCTCAGCAGGAAGTCGCCCGAGGCGACGTCGCCCTCGTTCAGGACTCTGACGATGATCTCCGTGAAGCCGTCGGCGTTCGTCCCGGTCGACTCGACCGAGACCGACACGTTGGTGAGTGGGCCGTCCTCGACGCGCTCGAGCACGACGTCGCTCTCGCCGTCGAGGCGGGCCCGCTCGACCCAGTAGTCGAGTTCGTCGGGGTCGGTCGCGCAGCAGGCGTAGCGCTCGGCGACGCCGATGAGCACGCCGTAGTCGGGATCGGCGGCGATGTCATAGGGGCGGTCGGCGTTCATCACGGAGTGGCTGAGCTGCGTCCAGGTGTACCACTCGCCGGTGCCTTCGCTCTGGTCGAGCAGCACCACCTGGTACGCCGCCGCTTCACCGAATCGGCAGCCGAGGAGCAGGACCGGGAAATCCCTGCTGCCTTCGCCCATGGGGGTGTGGACGACTTCGAGGAGCCCGATCCGCCCGCCGCCGTCCATGTAGCCGCCGTTCCTGCCGTCTTCGAGCACTGCGCCGTCGACCGGGCAGACCTCGTCGATGCCGGCGCCGGGGATGAACGAGGGCAGGTCGAGTGCGGTGCCGACCAGTTCGTCGAAGGTGGGCGGCGCGTCGTACTCGATCGTCTCGCGCTCGGCCGAGGGCTCGTCCGAGGGCGTGGGCTCCTGGGGCTTCACGGAGTCCTCACCGGCCGTGGCCTCGGTGGTCCGCTCTTCGGCGATGAACGGCGCCTCGCGCTCCTCGGCCGTCGCGGCCTGCTGGAGGGCCCACGAGGCGGGGGCGACGAGCGCCAGCGCGGCGACCGCGGCCACGGTGACGCGGGTGGCGCGGCGGCGGCGGACCTTGCCGCGGATGGCGGCGGCGGTCGGCGGCTCGACCATGAGTTCGGCGGACTCGCCGAGCTCGTTGAAGGCCGCTGCGAAGCGGATCTCGTCTTCCGGGGTGCTCATCGCTGCTCCTTCTCGTCTTGGATGGTGAGTCGTTCCGCCAGTGCGGCTTTGCCTCTGAAGAGCCAGGACCGGACGGTGGCCTCGGCGGCGCCTTCCTGCTCGGCGATCTCGGTGACGGTGAGTCCCGCCATGTACCGGAGGATGACGGCCTTGCGGTGGTTGGGCGTGATCCCGGCGAGCGCGCGCATCAGGTCGACGCGGTCGCCGTCGGGCGCGGTCTCGTGGGTCTCCCGCTGCCGGTTGAGGAACCGCTGCACGACGCCGCGGCGGCGCAGCTGGCTGGTGGCGAGGTTCCAGGCGACGCGGCGCACCCAGGCCACGGGGTTCTGGTACTCGCGCACCTTCTTCCAGCGGGCGAGCGCCCGGCAGAAGGCCTCGGCGACCAGGTCCTCGGCTTCGGCCTTGTTGCCGGTGTAGGCGAGGAGCTGGCTGGTGAGGGCGCGGACGTTGGCGGCGTAGAAGTCGTCGAAATCCTGGTTGGCGCGCAGCGGCGGCTGCTCCACGGACACACTGTCCAATATGGCGTCTGGACTGTCGCGGGTCATCATCGGGGCTCCTCAACTCGGGTATGGCGGGGGTCCGCACTAGATACACGAGCGGCGCCCTCAAAGTAATGCAGCGGATGCCGCAATGGGATCGAGTGGCCTCGCCCACTGCGGTCGGGCATCCGGGACAGTGGACGCGGCGAGGCCCCCGCGAGCGCAGCTCGCGGGGGCCTCGTTCTCGCGCAGGCGATCAGGAAGTGGCCTGCTCGGATGCGGTGGGCTCCTCTTCATCCCCGGGGGAGGGTTCCTCGGTCGGCGACTCGTCGCCCGCTTCGGTGGGTTCCTCGTCGGGCCCGGTCGGTTCCTCACCGACTCCGGTCGGTTCCTCACCGATCTCCGGCTCGGCCTCGGTGGGTCCGTCGCCGGGCAGGCCCTCCTCGGAAGGCGTCTCGGTCGGCGACTCCTCGCACGGCACCTGCGTGGGCGACTGGTCCACGTCCGCGCACACGCTCCGTTCATCGACGGGCGGCTCCTCGCACGGGTACAGCACCTCCACGGGGGCGTCCCTCTCGAAGGTCCCGTAGAACTCCACGACGATCATGTACCCGCCGTGTTCCTCCTGCACCTCCTTGGCGTCCTCGATGTTTCCCTTGAAGGCGTCTTCCTCGGCCCCTTCGGCTAGCGAGGCGAACCTGTAGAGTGCGGGGTCCGCGGCGAGCGCCTCGATGGTCTCGTACTGGCTGAAGATCACGCCCCCGCCCATCTCCTCGGCGGCGAGGTAGTCCTCGATGGTGGTGCCCTCGGCGAGGATCGCGTACCTTCCGCCCTCCACGCAGGGCGGCTCCTCCGAGGTCGCGCCCTGGTCTGCGGCGCCGAGAGGTTCGTCGGACGCTCCGGCCTGCTGGAGCATCCAGCCGCCGGGGACGGCCAGGACCGCGGCGGCGACACCGGCCGCCGCCACGCGGGCGGCCCGGTGCCGGTGCATCCGCCGCCGCAGCTGGCCGGGAGTGGCCCGGGTGGTCTCGGCGGCGGTGGTCGCGGCGTACCGGTCGAACATGGCGTTCAAAGGGTCTCGCTCAGGGGTGGTCATCGGCTCTCCTCGAAGTTCTCAATGCGCAGTCGCTCGGCGAGCGCCGCTTTTCCTCGTGTCAGCCAGGAGCGGACGGTCGACTCGGTCACGCCCTCCTGGTCGGCGATCTCGGCGGTGGTCATGCCCGCCATGTAGCGGAGGATGACGGCCTTGCGGTGGCGCACGTTCAGCTCGGACAGCGCCTGCTCCAGATCGATCCGGTCCGGACCGGGGGCTTCGGCGGTCGCGGGCCGCTGCCACCGCAGGAACCGGCGCAGCACGGCGGCGCGGCGCAGCCGGGAGGTCGCCAGGTTCCAGGCGACCCGACGCACCCAGGTGGCGGGGTTGTCGTAGGCGCCGATCGACCCCCAGCGGGCGAGCGCCCGGCAGAAGGCCTCCGCGACCAGGTCCTCGGCCTCGGCGAGGTCGCCGACGTAAGCGCGGATCTGCGCGGTGATCTGGTCGACGTTCGCGGCGTAGAACCCGTCGAAGTCGGCGCGGGCCACGGGTGATGCCCGAGACACAGTGGACTGTTGCACGATGGGGCTCGCGGTCATCCGGTTCCTCGATTCCAGGGTCGGGGGCGTGCGGTCGGTTCGATCGCACTCCCCACACGAAGCACGCGACCCGAATGACGCAGCCGGATCCGAAGAATCTTCCGTGAACGTCGCCTCGGGCACGACGAAGCCCCCGCGAGCGAGCTCGCGGGGGCTTCGACCGGCCCTACTCGGCGGGGAAGAGCGGGCTGCTATCGATCACGAGGGACCAGTACCCGTACTCGGACGGCTCCCGCACCGCGGCGCCTTCATCGTCCAGCCGCACGTGCTCGATCCAGTGTTCGGTGTCGGTGTCCTCGGGCCCGGCACCGGGGTCCCACCGCTCGGCGAATCCCACCAGCAGCTCGCCGTCGTCGCCGGTGATGGCCCCCTTGATCACCTCGCCTCCGGGCTGGGAGTGGACGAGCTGCTCGGCCTTCCACGTGCCGTCGCCGGTCGCCTCGAGGACCACGACCTGGAAGACGAACTCGCGGCCGTAGTCGCATCCGAAGTACCCCACGAGACTGAGGTCCGCGTAGGCGGCGGTGCCGTCCGCGATGTCGATGCGGTCCTCTGCGGTGACGACGGCCTGCGTGGTCACCAGGACGAACGCCTCGCCTTCCTCGACCTCGCCGCTCTCCCCGGCCCCGTGGTACATGCCGTCGACGACGACCGTGTCGCCGGAACCGCACACCGCTTCGACCTCGCCGTTCCCGGGGACGAACGAGGGCATGTCGACCGTCGCGCCCATGAGGTCGCCGGCGTCGACGGGGTCCTCCTCGAACAGGAATTCGATCGAGGGCTCCGGCTCCTCCGGCGAGGCGTCCGGTTCCTCCGAGACGGTCGCGTCCCCGGTCGCCCCGGCGTACGGCTGGGGCGACCGCTCGCCGGCCCCCGCGACGTCGGCCAGAAGCCACGTCGCCGGGGCGATGAGGGCGAGGGCAGCGGTGCCCGCGGCGGCCGTGCGGCCGATACGGCGCCGCCTCGCCTTGCGCCGCAGCGGACCGGTGCCGCTCCCCTGCACCTCGGCGCTGATGTCGGCGGTGTAGTCGGTGAAGATCGATGCCATCGGGTCTGGGATGCTCACTGCTGCTCCTTGAAGTCGTCGATGCGCAGGCGCTCGGCCAGCGCGGCCCTGCCTCGGGCGAGCCAAGTGCGGACGGTCGACTCGGCGACCCGCTCCTGGTCGGCGATCTCCGCACCGGTCATCCCGGCGATGTAGTGGAGGATGATCGCCTTGCGATGCCGATCGTTGAGCGCGGCGAGCGCGCGTTCGAGATCGACGCGGTCGGGCTGGGGCCCTTCGACGTCGGCGATGCGCTGGCGGCGCAGGAAAAGCGCCGGGCGAAGGCCCCGCGCCGGAGTCTCGACGTGGCGAGGTTCCAGGCGACACGGCGGACCCACACCGCCGGATTGTCGTACGTGCTCAAGGTCTTCCAGCGGACCACGGCCCGCGTGAACGCCTCGGCGACGACGTCCTCGGCTTCGGCGTGGTCGCCGACGTAGGCGCGGATCTGCGCGGTGATCCGCCCGACGTTGCCGGCGTAGAAGGCGTCGAACTCCGCCCGATCGTCGGGCGCGGCGCGTGATGTGCCCATGACGGGCGTTTCCGTGGCGACTGCTGCATCCATGCGGTTCCTCGTTGTGGGGGTCGCGACGCGGTCGCGTCGACCGCATCCCCCACACGAACGAGCGCCCCCGGGCGTCCCACCCGGACCGGGGTTCTTCTTCAGTGCGTCATCGGCCGTAGCGGCGGTCGCGGATGGCGAAGGACCGCACGGCGCGCAGGAAGTCGACCCGGCGGAAGTCCGGCCAGTTCGAATCGCAGAAGTAGAACTCCGAGTACGCCGACTGCCACAGCAGGAACCCCGAGATCCGCTGCTCGCCGCTGGTGCGGATCACGAGGTCCGGGTCGGGCTGGCCGGTCATGTAGAGGTGCCGGGCGATCGAGTCGGCGTCGATGGACTCGGCGACCTCCTCCAGGCTCGCGCCGGTCGCGGCCTGCTCGAGGATGAAGGAGCGCACGGCGTCGGCGATCTCGCGCTGGCCGCCGTAGCAGACGGCGAGGTTGACCTGCATGCCCCGCTTGTCGGCGGTGCGCTGCTGGGCGCCTTTGAGGGCGGCCTGGTGCGCTTCGGGGAGGAGGTCGAGGGCGCCGACCATGCGGAGCTGCCAGGGCTGGTCGTCCTCGGCGAGTTCCCCGGCGAGCTCGTCGATGATGTCGAGGAGCGGGTCGAGCTGCTCTTTCGGGCGAGAGAGGTTCTCGGTGGAGAGGAGCCAGATCGTCACGTGCTCGACGCCGAGCTCCTCGCACCAGCCGAGGAAGCGCTCGATGTGCTTCGCGCCGGCGCGGTGACCGTCGTTGGGGTCGGTCAGGCCCATGTCGCGGGCCCAGCGACGGTTGCCGTCGACCATGACGCCGATGTGCCGCGGCAGCGGCTGACCGGTCAGCTCGCGTGCGAGCCGACGCTCGTAGATCCGGTAAAGCAGGTTCGAGATCGCCACAACCGGCAATTGTAGGCTGTGCCGAATCCACGGCTCGCGAGCTGCGCGGTGGGCAGGGATTTCACGGCTCGCGAGCTTCGAGCCGCAGGTCGAATCAGGTCGCGCACGCTTCGCCGCCGGTGCGTCACGGCGGGTGCGCCGCCGCCCGCGCGCTGGGAGGCGCGCGGGCGGCGGAAGTCGGCTCACTGCAGGCCGAGGCGCTCCTTGAGCGCGTCGAGTTCGCTCCAGAGCACGGTCGGGAGCCGGTCGCCGAACCGCGCGAACCAGCTTTCGACCAGCGGGATCTCCGCGGCCCACTCGTCCCGGTCCACCTCGAGGGCGGCCTTGAGGTCGGCCTCGGCCAGGTCGATGCCGTCGACGTCGATCGCACCCGGGGTCGGGCAGTACCCGATCGGGGTCTCGACGGCCTCGCCGCGGCCTTCGAGGCGCTCGACGACCCATTTGAGGACGCGGGAGTTCTCGCCGAAGCCGGGCCACAGGAAGCGGCCGTCTTCGGAGCGGCGGAACCAGTTGACGTAGAAGACCTCGGGCAGGAGGTCCTCGCTGGCGGCGGACTTGCCCATTTCGATCCAGTGACCGAAGTAGTCGGCGGCGTTGTAGCCGATGAACGGCAGCATCGCCATGGGGTCGCGCCGTACGACGCCGACCTTCCCGACGGCGGCGGCCGTGGTCTCCGAGGAGAGGGTCGCGCCCATGTACACGCCGTGGACCCAGTCGCGGGCCTGCGTGACGAGCGGGATCGTGCTGGCGCGGCGGCCGCCGAAGAGGATCGCGTCGATCGGGACGCCGCGCGGGTCGTCGTACTGCGGGGCGAGCACCGGGCACTGCTTGATCGGCGTGCAGAAGCGGCTGTTCGGGTGGCTGGAAGGCTCTGCAGAGTGCGGGGTCCAGTCCCGGCCCTTCCAGTCGATCAGGTGCTCGGGCGCCTCGCCCATGCCCTCCCACCACACGTCGCCGTCGTCGGTGAGCGCGACGTTCGTGAAGAGCGTGTGGCCCTTCTCGATGGTGCGCATGGCGTTCGGGTTGGTCTTGTAGTCGGTGCCGGGCGCGACGCCGAAGAAGCCGTACTCCGGGTTGGAGGCCCACAGGCGGCCGTCCTCGCCGAAGCGGAGCCAGGCGATGTCGTCGCCGAGGGTCTCGACCTTCCAGCCGGGGATGGTCGGTTCCAGCATCGCGAGGTTGGTCTTCCCGCACGCGGAGGGGAACGCCCCCGTCACGTGGTAGACCCGGCCTTCGGGGCTGGTGAGCCGCAGGATGAGCATGTGCTCGGCGAGCCAGCCCTCGTCGCGGCCCATCGCGGATCCGATGCGCAGGGCGTAGCACTTCTTGCCCAGCAGGGAGTTGCCGCCGTAACCGGAGCCGTAGGACCAGATCTCGCGGTCCTCGGGGAAGTGGGAGATGTACTTCGTGGCGTTGCAGGGCCAGGGCACGTCGGCCTGGCCGGGCGCGAGCGGCGCGCCGACGGAGTGGAGGCACTTGACGAAGTCGGCGTCCCTCCCCATCTTCTCGAGCACCTTGGCGCCCATGCGGGTCATGATGTGCATCGAGACCGCCACGTACGCGGAGTCGGTGAGCTCCACGCCGAACATCGGCTCCTCCGCGTCGAGCGAGCCCATGCAGAACGGGACGACGTACATGGTGCGGCCGCGCATCGAGCCGCGGTAGAGGCCGGTCATGGTCTCGCGCATGTAGTCGGGCGCGGTCCAGTTGTTGGTGGGACCGGCGTCCTCGGGGTCCTGCGAGCAGATGAAGGTGCGCTCCTCGACCCGGGCGACGTCGCCCGGGTCGGTGCGCGCCAGGAACGAATCGGGCTTGGCGGGGACCGGCTCGAGGGTCCCGAACGCGACCAGCTCGGCGGTCAGGCGCTCCCATTCGGCGGGGCTGCCGTCGCACCACACGATCTGGTCGGGGTCGGTCAGCTCGGCCACCTCGCCGACCCAGGCGAGCAGCCTGTGGTGGCGGGTGGGCGGATCGGTGAGTCCGATCGAGGCGGTGCCGGTGTCGACGACACTGGCGGTGGAGACTTCGATGCTCACGGTGGCTCCTTCGGTGCTGTTCTCATGCACGGCGCGCTGTCCGCTCGTGGCGGCTCGCGTCGGTTCGTGCCGATGGGCCGGAGCTGATCGCTCCGTCCGGGACCGGTCATTCGGACGCTACGGGAATACCCGGGCACGCGCAGGCACTCGTGCTCGATCGGTCCTGTCCTGAACAGGGACTCCACCGCCTGATTCTGGTCTTGTGCGCATTCAAGCTCGAAACGAGCACAACTACCCGCAGTTTCTGCGTGAGCAAGCAGTAACGCGCAATCGAGACTGAATTTGACCGTTCATCACAACTAATGCGATCGGTTTCAATCATGGAACGAGCGCGTTAGCGCGCCGTCGCGATCGCGTTTCGAGCACGAGTCATCGCCATTTGCCCTGAAACGCCGCATCACGGGGCGTCGTAGGTCAAGATGCAGATCTGCACAGCCGCATCCGAGTGTCGAAGCGTTGGAGAGGTCCATGGCGCACCGAGAACCGGAACCGCAGCCGAACCGCGCCAGGAACGCGACGATCGGCTTCGTGATCGCGATCCTCATCATCATGGCGATCGTCCTCGCCTACCTGCTGCTGAACTGAGCACACGAAAGGGCGAGAACGCACGCGTTCCCGCCCTCTCCACATGCCCTCGCGGCTAGACCGAAGGCCCCCGGCGCCGCAGCTCGTCGACGCTCACCATCGCCTCGCGCAACTCCTTGAGCCAGTCCTCCGCGTGCTGCTCGACCAGCCGCACGCACCACGCCAGCGCATCCGAGCGCGAAGCGGCCACACCCGAACCCACGAGCGTGTCCAGCACCAACCGCTCGGGCTGACGCAGCCGCGTCGTCACCGGCAGGGACTGATGCGTGAACACCATCGTCGTCGAACCGCAGCGCGCACCCCACGACGACTGCCGGTGGTACCGGTACTGCAGCTGCTGCGCGATCTGCACGCGCATGTCCCGCGTCGCCTCCCGGAAACGCGAGATCCGGCCCTCCTCCGTCGCGGCCCGGTCCGACTCGGTCGCGTCCGCGGGATGGTCCGGGGTCGGCAGCGGGCAGATGATGATCATCTCGTCGCGGTCCACCGTCACATCGGGCATCCCGGCGATCCAGCCGTCCGGGACGATCCCGTAGATCCAGGCGGGGGCGTCGTCAGTGGACGGCAGGGGGCCGTAATGCCACGAGCCGGTGTCGTCGATGGCGGCCATTGACGGGACTCCTCACGTTTCGTTGACGCATCAGGTGTACCCCATGACGTCAACAGCACCGACTCAGGGCCCGCAAGCCGCCGCCGCGACACTCGCGACCAGTGCCTTCGGGAACCCCGACTGCTAAAGCCCCCTCATGAACAACCCCGCCAGCGCGCACACCGCGACGATCGCCGCCCCCACGCACACCAGCGTCTGGCCCGGCCTCGGCCGCACCCGGTACTGCCAGGACAGCCACGCGCCCAACACGATCGGGCCGGCCCCGATGCCCACGAACAGCGTCAGCGCCGCCAGGGCCTCCGCGAACGGGACGCGACCCGACATGAGCATCCCCAGCGCCGCCCACACCGCCAGCGCTCCGAGGCCCAGACCGATCGCGGCCGCGGTGACCTCGGTGTGACGGGGCGCCTCGATCGGCAGTTCGCCCTGCCGGGCGAGGGAGAGCAGCCGCTCGGAGCGTTCGAGCCGGGCCCGCACCCGCTCCTCGTCGGGACCCGGATCCGGGTCGCCGGCGGAGGGCGTGGGACCGGTGCGGCGGTGCCCCACGAAATCACCGAGGGAGCGCCACAGCACCGCCACGGTCTTGTCCGTCTCGGCCACGAGCGCCGCCGCGTTCACGGCGGCGCCGTCGGCCTCCTCCCGCGCGGCGCGAGCGGCTTCGACCGCGGCGGCGAGCCGGTCGGCCTCGCCGCGGTAGGAGGCGACGGCGGCGCGGATCTCGGCGTCGGCGTTCTCGCGTTCCTTCAGGTACGCGGCGACGGCGGTGGCGTAATCGGTGTCGATCGGCATGGGTGGCACCTCATTGCGGCAGGTCGAGGACGGCTTCGGGCCGCGGCAGCAGCGCAGTCGTCTTGTAGGGGATGACGACCTGCGGCGTCCGGTGCCGGGCCCGGTCGAAGTACAGGCCGCGGCGCACCCGCGGATACCAGGCGGGGCCGCCGCTCGCGGGCGAGAGCGGAGCCAGCTCGGGCCCTTGGACGTCGAGGGCGAGCCAGGCGTCCACGGCGTCGAAGCGGGCCGAGAAGCCCCCGAGGTCCTCGCGCAGGCGCGGCACGGACCGCCACCAGCCGAGGGTGTGCAGGTGGCGTTCGGGTCCGTCGATGAGCATGGCGCGCAGGGCCGCCGTCCCGGCGGCGTCGAGGCGCGCGGAGCCGGCGTCGACGGCGTAGATCAGGTTGAGGCGCAGGGTGCCGTCGCAGCGGCGGTCCCAGTCCTTGCAGACCTCGTCGAGCCCGTCGTGCCAGTCGACTTCGGCGCCTTCGGTCTCGAGTGCGGCGGCGAGGGCGAGCGCGGACGGGGCGGCGTCGGGTTCGAGGCAGCAGAGGTCGACGCCGATGCGCTGGCCGCGTGCGGCGGTGAGGGCGGCGGCGGCGAGGATGTCGGCGGCTTCGACGGCTCTGGTGCCGAGGAGGGCGAGGTTGCGGCCGGGGGCGCGGTGGAGGGCGAGTTCGGCGCCGCGTGAGGCGACGTCGATGGTCTGTCCGAGGAGCGCGGTCTCGGGGGGCGGCGCGGTGTCGGTGAGGACGGGGACGTGGTCGCCGTCGAAGAGCGCGGGCGGTTCGTTGCCGATGGGGCGGGCTTCCCAGAGGCGTCGCTGGAGGGGTTCCCAGGCGTCGGCGTGTCCGGCGTTGGGGACGGCGACGATCTTGTTGGCGTTGGCGTGGCCGGATTCGTCGTTGACGACGGCGTGGAAGCGGGGGACGGTGTCGGCGGCGTGGTTGTTCTCGGCGAGGACCCTGCGGGCTTTGGGCAGGGCGATGCGCATGGTGAACTGGGCGACGAGGCTGGGGCGGCCCCAGAGGGCTTCGATCCCGGCGATGTCCTGGGAGGCGAGGACGAGGTGGATGCCTTGGCTGCGGCCGCGGCGGGCGAGGTCTTCGAGGAGCTGCACGGCTTCGTCGGTGACGGCGTCGCGGGCTTCGAGGAGCACCTGGAATTCGTCCACTATGGCTACGATGCGGGGCCAGTGGCCTTGGGGGTCGGCGGCGCGGAGCTCTTCGAGTTTGGTGGCCTCGTGGGCTTTGGCGGCTTCGGCGCGGCGGCGCAGTTCTGCTTTGAGGTGGCGCAGGAGGGCGAGGCCGAACTCGCGGTCGTCGTTGATGTTGACGCCGACGAGGCGCACGTGCGGGAGCCAGGTGGGATCGCGGCGGCCGGAGGCGAAGCGCGCGAAGGAGACGCCTTCTTTGAAGTCGAGGAGGTGGAGCGCGAGTTCGTCGGGGCTGTAGCTGGAGGCGAGTCCGGCGATCCAGGCGTAGAGCAGGTTGGTCTTACCGGAGCCGGAGGGGCCGCCGACGAGCGCGTGGGGCGGGTTGTCGCCGAGTGCGAGGCGGGCGACGTCGCCTGCGGCGGTCTCGCCGATGGCGGCGTAGAGGCCGGTGGCGGAGGAGGCGGCCCAGAGCCGCTGCGGGAGGAGGTCGACGAGCCGGGCGGGTTCCCTTCCGGCGCTGTGCTTCTCGGCGATGGATTTGGCGGCGGCGGTGATGGTGCTGAGGGGCGGGGGGCTGTCGAGTTCGATGGCGGCGCCGGGGAGTCCGGTGTAGGCGGTCGCGGTGAGGCGGGGCAGGTCGGCAGGTCCGGCGGTGTCGTCGCCGACGACCACGAGATGCACCCCGGCGGCGACGCCGGTGCGGCGCAGCCGCGCGAGTTGAGCCTGGTCGTGGGCGGGCCAAGAGGCGAGGTCGGCGTTGAGGAGTACGAGGACGCGCCAGGGTTCGGGTCGGCGCCCGGTGGCGGCGGCCAGTTCGGCGAGCGAGGCGTGTTCGCCGGCGAGGACGTCGGCGTTGACGCGGCGGACGTTCTCGACGAGCGAGTCGAGGGTTTCGCGCAGGCCCGAGGGGCCGATGAAGGACAGCAGTCCGGCCTTGCCGAGGGCGGCGAACGCGGAGAGCGAGCCGCCGAGATGCTCGGGGTCGTAGACATGCAGGCGCACGAGCCCGGCCGGCACCGAGCCGACGGCCCTGACCAGCAGCCCTGGAAGCGCTTGGGCCGCAGCGGAATCGATTCGCAGGTGCGCGCGGTCGAGGAGCGGCACGAGCGCAGGGAGTGAGATTGCGGTCACCGACGGTGCTGAATTGTCGTACCCTCCTGCCACACTGGAGTGGCCGGCGGATGCATCCGCTGCACCGGAACGAATCCGGAATTTTCCGGAGGCACCGGAGGCATCACCGTCCTCGACCGGAGCGCGCCCGGTCGAGGCGGCGGCCGGCAAGGCGGTGGCGGGGTGGGTGGGCGAGGGGGAGGGAGGGAGGCCCCCGGAGTCCGCGAGGTCGCCGATGCGGAGCATCGGGGCCGCGCCGCGATCCAGGCCCGAGGCGGGCTCCCATGCGCTCCATGTCGCTCCGGCGGCGGCCGGGGCCGCCGCGGATGCCGCCGCGAGTGCGGCGTCGTGGTGGTCTTGCACCGCAGCGGCTTTGCGGGCTTCGAGGGTGGCGAGCATCCGTTCGTGGATGCCTTTGAGCTGCGCTTGCTTACGGGTCGCGTCAGTGATCGCCTGTTCGGCCCTGTCCCGCTCGGACTCGGCCTCGGCCGCGGTCCTGTCGGCGAGGAACCGGGCCTCGCCGCGGGCGCGCCCGAGCTCGTCGCCCATGGCCACCACCAGTCGTCGCCGCCAGCTGCTCATGCTCAGGCCCTCCGCTCGCTCTTGCTCAACCGGTGCAGGGCCGCGACCAGGGCCGGGCCCATCGCCGCGGTCCGGGCCGCGTCGCCTTCGCCGTCGGTGCCCTTGCGTCCCAAGGTGCAGGCGGAGGCGAGCGCGGCGCCGATGTGGTCGGGTTCGGCTTTCGGGACGAGCGACCGCACGTTGTCGGCGCATTTGTCGCGCAGGCCGGGCACGTCGCGCGCGGTCGGGGTCCGTCCCAAGTGCTCGGCGGCGAGGGTGCGCACGAGCGGCCAGGCGAGGCCGGGCAGTTTCACACCGGTCTGGGGCCCGGCGTCGCGCAGGCGCTTGCAGTAGGCCTCGGCGTTGCCGTCGCCTGCGGCTTTGAGCAGTTCGTTGAACAGCCGCGTGGGCGGCACCTGCTGCGGGTCGGCGGCGCCGGTGCGGTCGCAGAGCTCGTTGACGCGGTCGGTCCACCACTGGCGCGGGTCGACCGGCGGCGAATGCACGGTCGTCCTTTCGGAGGCGGGGGCCGCCGGGGCGGCGGCTGCTCCCGCGCCGATGCCGTCGAGGTAGTCGTCGATGGCGGTGGCGGCCTCGGTCAGGCGGATGCGGGCGGAGTCGAGGCGTTCGCGAGCGGCGCCGAGCTTGTGGAGCCCGATCTCGGCGTTCGACTCCCGGGAGGCCTCTTTCAGTTCCGCCTGAGCGGCTTCGAGACATTGGTCGGCGGAGTCGAGGGCGGGCAGCGGGAGGTCGGCGGCCAGGGCTTTGAGGCGTGCGGCGAGGGCGGCGACGTCCACAGGGGCTCCGTTCCAGGGTCTAGAGGGTCGCGGCGTAGGCCTCGGCCTGCTCGGCGGCGGCGAACGTGGCGGCCAGGGACTGCTCGAGTTCGGCGGCCGCCTGCGCGAGCGCGGCCTGGGCGGTGGCGACCGAGTCGTGGCCCGACCCTGCGGTGACGGCGGTGAGACTCCCCTGGGCGGCTTCGATGTTCTGGCTGGCGGAGGTGATGGCGGCCTGGCCGTCGCGGACCTGCTGGAGGGCGGCGGCGATGGCGGACTTGAGTTCGGCGACGCTCACGATGGACACAGGCTCATTCTCACCGATGGAGTGCGCACTTGCAGTGATCGAGGGTTAACCCGGCGTGTCTGCTTTGTCGGATTTCCGACGCCGCGGTGACTACCAGTGTTGCTTTCGATGCATTTAACGGTGGCGCAGTGACGTACCTCCCAACTAGAGTGTGAGTACCAACGGGGGCCCGCCCCCTACACATCGACACCCGGGAGGCGACCGTGCCAGTGCAACGCACTTACGTCCTCGACACCTCGGTTCTGCTATCAGACCCTGGTGCGTTCTCACGGTTCGACGAACACCACGTGGTCATTCCGCTCGTCGTAGTCAGCGAACTGGAGGCCAAACGCCACCACCCCGAACTGGGCTGGTTCGCCCGGGAGTGCCTGAGGCGCCTCGACGAACTCCGCATCAGGCACGGGCGTCTCGACCAGCCGATCCCCGTCGGGGACCACGGCGGTTCCATCCGGGTCGAGCTCAACCACGTCGACACCTCCGGCCTCCCGGCCGGGTTCGCCGTGGACACCAACGACTCGCGCATCATCGCCGTCACCCGAGCACTGGGGCTCGAAGGCGCCGACGCCGTGCTGGTCACCAAAGACATGCCGCTGCGGGTGAAAGCCTCCGCCGTCGGCATCCCCACCGAGGAGTACCGCCACGGGCAGGCCGTGGACCCCACGTGGTCCGGGATGGCCGAGCTCGCCGTATCCGACGAAGTGATCGACCAGCTCTTCGACGGCGGCGACGCGGACCTGCCGCACGACGTGGACCTGCCCTGCCACACCGGGCTCGTCCTCACCGGCAACAGCTCGAAGGCGCTGGGCCGGGTCACTGTGGACAAGCAGATCCGCCTCATCCGGGGCCGGGACGCCTTCGGCGTCCACGGCCGCTCCGCCGAGCAGCGGGTCGCGCTCGACCTGCTGCTCGATCCCGACATCGGGATCGTCTCGCTCGGCGGGAAGGCCGGCACCGGCAAGTCCGCGATGGCGCTGTGCGCCGGTCTCGAGCAGGTGCTCGAACGCGAGCTGTTCAAGAAGGTCATCGTGTTCCGGCCGCTGTACGCGGTCGGCGGCCAGCAGCTCGGCTACCTGCCCGGCTCCGAGGGCGAGAAGATGAGCCCGTGGGGCCAGGCCGTGTTCGACACGCTCGGCGCCGTCACCAACGACGTCGTGATCTCGGAGGTGCTGGAGCGCGGGATGCTGGAAGTCCTGCCGCTCACGCACATCCGCGGCCGCTCCCTGCACGACGCGTTCGTCATCGTCGACGAGGCGCAGTCGCTCGAACGCGGGGTGCTCCTCACGGTGCTCTCGCGCATCGGGCAGGGCTCCAAAGTGGTCCTCACCCACGACGTCGCCCAGCGCGACAACCTGCGGGTGGGCCGCCACGACGGGGTCGCCTCGGTGATCGACGTGCTCAAGGGCCACCCACTGTTCGCCCATGTGACGCTTACGCGCAGTGAGCGTTCGGAGATCGCGGAGATGGTCACCAACCTGCTCGAAGGCTAGGAATACAGCTCTGGCATGCTGTGTCCCGGGCGTCTGTGGACAGACGCCCGGGACACAGGAGTAGAGCGCATGATCCCACTGCTGACCCGCTACGGCGCGAAACTCGCCGCCGTGCTCGTCCTCGCACTCGGGGCCGTCATAGCCGTCAAGGCCGCGACCGACAATCTGTGGCAGCGCGACGCCGAGCACCCCAGCATGGCCGCCGCCGAACAGCAGGCCGACGCCGAAGAGGCGTACGACGAGGTCCGCTACCTGCACGTCAACTACATCGCCGAGACCGCCGGAGCCGACGTCACCGTCAAAGCCGAGGCGGTCTTCGAGTACGCCGCCGACAAGGCGAACGGCCTGAACGACGCCCAGCAGGAAGCCGACGAGGCTGAGAAGGAAGCCGAAGAAGCCGAAGAAGCGGCCGCCAACGCGGGCCGGACCGATGTCGACATTCCGGGCAGCTGCGGCGAATACTCGGGGAACAAGGCCACCGGCTGCGCCCTCGCGCAGGAGCACGGCTTCGACCTCGAGCAGGTCGGCTGCCTCGTGGCCCTCTGGGACCGCGAGTCCGGCTGGAACGAATACGCCGCCAACGGCATCGGCGCGTACGGCATCCCGCAGGCCCTCCCGGGCGACAAGATGGCCAGCGAAGGCTCCGACTGGGAGACCAACCCCGTCACCCAGATCGAGTGGGGCCTGGGCTACATCGAGGGCCGCTACGGCACGCCCTGCGAGGCCTGGAACCACTCCGAAGAAGTCGGCTGGTACTAGATCCGAACCGCTGCCCGGTCCCCCGGTCAGCGGTCGTTCTTTTGGAGCACCCCCGCATGATCCAGCAGCTGACCCGCTACGGCGCCCGCATCGCCGCCCTCGCGGTGCTCGCGATCGGCGCCGTCATCGCCGTCCAGGCCATCACCGACGACCCCGCCCGGATCGACGCCGAACACCCCGGCCGGGCCGCCGCCGAGCAGCAGGCCGACGCCGAAGCGGCGTACGAGGAAGCGCGCGGGCACCACCGCGACTACATCGCGGCGACCGCCGGCGCGGACGTCACCGTCAAAGCCGAGGCGGTCTTCGAATACGCCGCCGACAAGGCGAGCGGCCTGAACGACGCCCAGCAGGAAGCCGATCAGGCCGCCGAAGAAGCCGCCGCGAACACCAACCCGACGTCAGTCGACCTCCCGTCCGACTGCGACGAGTTCACCGGGAACAAGGCGACGGGCTGCGCGCTCACCCTCGAAGCCGGATTCGACCTCGAGCAGTTCGCGTGCCTGGAGCTCCTGTGGGACAAGGAGTCCGGCTGGAACGAACTGGCCGAGAACTCGATCGGCGCCTACGGCATCCCGCAGTCCTACCCCGGGAACAAGATGGCGTCGTTCGGCGACGACTGGCGCACCAACCCGGTCACCCAGATCCTCTGGGGCCTCGACTACATCGAGCGCCGGTACGACGCCCCCTGCGACGCCTGGGCCAAATCCGAGGCCGAGGGTTTCTACTGAGCCCTTGAGCCAGGCGCCCACGAACGCCAGCGCCACCAGCTCCATGCCCACGGTCGTGCGCTGCAGCAGGCCCGCCGCGAACGCGCCGGGTTCACGCGGCACCCCGAACCACTCCGCCACGTACGGCGCCGAGCACGCGGTCAACGCGACGACGGCGATCCAGCTGGCGGCGAGGATCGACCTGCGGGTCTTCTCGGGGCAGTCGGTACCCCGCGCCCAGCGGGCGAACGCGAGGCCCATGACCGCCATGGTGCTGAAGGCGCAGAACGCCGCGTACCGGTGGATCGCCGAGACCAGCGAGACCTCGGGGAGTCCGGGCGGGTCGGTCGGGAACAGGGCCACGAGGCCGAGGAAACCGGCCCAGACCAGGAGCATCGGGCTCAGCCAGCGCGGGGCCGCGACGCGACGCGCGACGACGGCGAAGGCGCCGGCGCCGAGCCCGAAGAGGACGAGCGCGACGGGCAGGAGCCAGCCGAGCGGGGTGTAGAGGTGGAGGCTGATGACGACCTCGACGGGGTTGAGGCCGGAGGTCGCGTGGAGGACGACCATCGCGGCGAACCCGGCGCCGAGCGCGGTGAAACCGGCCGTCGTCAGTCCCTTGAGGGTGGTCGCAGTGTTGGCACTGTCGCCAAGGGGCGCATGAATGATCATGCAGTAAGCCTCGCGAAATCGGGATCCGGAATCAGTGACGCGGGCACCCGAATCGCTCCCCCAGCCAGCACCCGGCCTTCGGTACGGCCTGCACTACCTGCCCGTTCCCGCCCGCCCCACCGCCCGCAGGCGAGCGCGTGTGCCCGCGTCGCCGCTGTTGGCGCCGCTCCCGCTCGCTTCCCCTCCTCGGTGTGCGAGGCTTGGGGGGTGAACGAGTTGGCGGGAGCCCTGTCCCCGTACCTGCGTCAGCATGCCGCGAACCCGGTGGCGTGGCGCCAGTGGAGCGCCGCGGCGCTCGCGGAGGCCGCCGAACGGGACGTGCCGGTCCTGATCTCGATCGGCTATTCGACCTGCCACTGGTGCCATGTGATGGCGCACGAGTCGTTCGAGGACAAGACGGTCGCGGACGCGATCAACTCCCGGTTCGTGGCAGTGAAGGTCGACCGGGAGGAGCGCCCGGACCTGGACGCGGTGTACATGCAGGCGACGATGGCGATCACGGGCCAGGGCGGGTGGCCGATGACCGTGTTCGCGTTCCCCGACGGGACGCCGTTCTTCGCCGGCACCTACTTCCCGAAGTCCCATTTCCTGCGCTTGCTGGACGCCGTGCACACGGCGTGGACGACGCAGCGGGAGGAGCTGGAGCACCAGGGAGCGGCGATCGTGGAGGCGAGCGCGCAGACCGGTCCGGCGTTCGCCGATGTCACCGTGGCGTGCCCGCTCGACGGGCCGTGCCCGCCCGCGCCGCCGATCCGCACGGACCTGCTGGACGCGGCGGCGGCGACGACGCTGGCGTCCGCTGACACGGTGAACGGCGGGTTCGGTGCCGCACCGAAGTTCCCGAGCGTGCCGGCGCTGCGGTTCCTGTGCGACGCGTACGTGCGCACCGGCGACGCGGCGCTGCTCGACCACGTGAAGCTGACGGCGGAGCGGATGGCGCGCGGCGGGATCTACGACCAGCTCGAGGGCGGGTTCGCGCGGTACAGCGTGGACGCGGAGTGGACCGTGCCGCACTTCGAGAAGATGCTGTACGACAACGCCGAGCTGCTGTGGCTGTACGCGCGGTTGTACGGCGAGGACGCGCTGTTCGCGCGGGTCGCCGACGAGACGGCGGCGTTCCTGCTCGAGCGCTTCTCAACCGAGGAGGGCGCTTTCGCGGCGGCGTTCGACGCCGACACTGACGGCGTCGAGGGCCTGACGTACGTGTGGACCGTGCGGGAGCTGGAGGCGGTGCTCGGCGAGGACGCCGCGTGGGCCGCCGAGGTCTTCGGGATCGATCCGGCGAATCCGAACTTCGAGCACGGCGCGAACGTGCTGGAACTGCCCCGCGATCCCCGGGACAGCGCCCGTTGGGAGGCGGTGCGCCACCGGCTGCTCGCGGCCCGGCGCCTGCGGGCGCAGCCCGGCCGCGACGACAAGGTGGTCGCGGCCTGGAACGGGCTGGCGATCGCGGCGCTCGCCGAGTACGCGTCGCGCACGGGCCACCGGGATTCGCTGCTGGCGGCGGAGCGCGCCGCGGAGCTGCTGCGGCGCGTGCACATCGGCGCTGACGGCCGCTTGGCGCGGGCCTCGCTCGCGGGGGTGGCCTCGGAGGCACCGGGGATCCTGGAGGACTACGCGGCGGTCGCGCTCGGCTTCCTGCGGTTGGGCGGGGACTGGACGGCCCGCGCGCAGGGGCTGATCGAGCAGATCCGGGAGCATTTCACGGATTTCGAGGGCGGGTTCTACGACACCGCCGCTGACGCGGAGGCGCTGGTGACGCGGCCCGCGGATGTGCACGACGGCCCGACGGCCTCGGGTTGGGCGCTGGCGGCGGCCGCGATGCTGGAGGCGTTCCAGGTCACGGGCGAGGAGACGTACAAGGACGACGCGTGGCGCGCGGTGGCGCGGGCCGAGCCGGTGATGGCCGCGAACCCGCGGTTCACGGCCGGTCTCCACGCGGCGGCCGAAGCGCTGGCGCGCGCCCAGCGCACGGAGTTGTCCACAGGCGACGGCGAGTTATCCACAGGCGGAAACTTGCTGTTGCCGCTCGACTACCGCACATGCTGTAGTAGATGGAAAAAAGCCATCTGGCTCCGGCGGGATGGCGGCGACACAAGGGGATTCGCGAACGTCGCCATACCGAGACCGCGCGCGGCACTCCAGCCGCGCGCGGTCCCCGCCGGAGCCGCCTCCTCCATGGAGCGCGGGGGGGGGGGGGCCCCGGGGCCCCCCCCGACCGCAAGAAATTGCAGGCCTGACGGGCGTGAATCACACTCCGCTTCGTCGTATATCTGCTTGCCGCTCGGCAAGCGCCGTGCTTACGTTTGTGAGTTGTGAAGCCCAACCCACTACGCCCCCCTGCCTTGTCCCCCGGGGACATTCCAGCCGACCCGTGGCGGTACCTCTGGTACGTGGCCCGTGCGCAGACCGGTCTGGTCGCGCTCGGGTTCGTGCTGCTCAGCGTCTCCGGGACGGCCTGGATCCTGCTGCCGTGGACGATCGCGAAGATCATCGACGAGGTGCTCCTCGCGGGCTCGGCGGAGCCGCTGGCGGAGTGGTCGATCGTGCTCGTCGTCGTGGCGATCGCGTCCTCGTGGGTGTTCGTGGCCGGGTACCGGTCGCTGTTCATGGCCGAGTCGCATGCGCGTGTGCGCACGGTCCGGAATCTCACCGACCACCTGAACCGGGCCGGGACCGGGGTGCGGGGCGCGATCTCCCCGGGCGAGATGGTGAACCTCTCCACTGAGGACGCCCACAAGACCGGGTCGTTCATCTTCCAGCTCGGTTTCGGCTGGATGGGCCTGGTCATGACGGCCGTGGGGGCGGTCCTGCTGTGGCGGGCCAGCCCCGCGCTCGGGTTGACCACGCTGGCCGGAGTGCTGCTCATCGGGTTCGTGGTCGGGCCGGTGCTCGGCCGCCTGCAGCACCACCAGATCGCGTACCGCTCGTCGGTCGCGACCCTCACCGGCCAGGCGAGCGACGTCGTGGGCGGCCTTCGCGTGCTGCGCGGGGTCGGCGGCGAGGCGCAGTTCTCGCAGCGGTACCGGGCGGCCTCAACGGAGCTGCGCGAGGCCGGTTACGGGGTGGCGACGGCCGACTCGTGGGTGCAGGGCCTGCGGGCGAGCCTGCCGCTGGCGCTCATCGCGGCCGTCACGTGGGTCGGCGCGCGCCTCGCGCTGAACGGGACGATCACGATCGGGGAGCTCTCCGCCGCGTTCGGCATGACCGCGCTCGTCGCCCAGCACTCGGGGGCGATGATCGGCATGGCCCAGGCCGTGATCGCCGCGCAGGTCGCCTCCCGGCGTCTGACCGCGTTCTTCAACACCCGCAGCGACATCGCCGACGACGGCACCGCGACGGGCGCGTCCGGGACGCTCCGCGACCCCGAGTCGGGGCTCGCGATCGAACCGGGCCGCCTCACCGTGGTCGTCAGCGCCGAGGCGAAGCCCGCGGAGGCCGCGATGGAGCGCCTGGCCCGCTACCGCGAGTCCGGCGCAGAGCCGGGTTCAGGAGCGGAGTGGGATTCAGAGGCGGAGTGGGGCGGCACGAGACTCGCCGACCTCGAACTGGACGAAGTGCGCGAACGCGTGCTGCTCTTGCGCGACGACTACCTGTTCGCGCAGACCCTCGGCGAGACCCTGCGGGTCGACGAGGAGCGTGCGCTCGCCGCGATCCATGCGGCGGGCGCGGGCGACGTGCACTCCAGTCTCGGCTCCACCTTGGACGGTGAAGTGCACAACGCCGGCCGCAACCTCTCCGGCGGCCAGCGCCAGCGTCTGCGGCTCGCGCGGGCCCTCGCGGCCGACGCGGAGGTCCTGCTCGCGGTCGAGCCGACTTCGGCGGTGGACGCGCACACGGAGTCCTTGATCGCCGAGCGGGTCGCCGCGGCCCGGGTGGGGCGGACGACGGCGGTGGTGACGGCCTCGCCGTTGTGGCTGGCGCGTGCCGATCGGGTGGTGTGGATGTGGGAGGGGAAGGTGCGGGCCGTGGGGAGCCACGCCGAGCTTTCGCTGCATGACGAGTACCGGTCCCTCACATCGAGGCAGGAGTCCTGATGAGTGTCGAGGAAACCAGTGGGCGTCTGCCGGTGGCGGACCGTGCCGCGATGGTCGGGGCGATCAAGCGGTTGATTCTGGAGGACCGGCGGGCGTTCGCGGGCGTCGTCGCGTTGTACGTGGCGGCCGCGGGTGCGAGTGCGGCGCTGCCGGTGATGCTCGGCGAGGTGATCGACGGTATCGGGTCGGGTTGGACCGCGGCCCGGGTGGATCTGGTGTGCGGGGTGATCGTGGCATGCGTGGTGCTGCAGTTGGTGCTGATGCGCACGGGTCGGCGTCTGGGGTATCGGCTCGGGGAGCGGGCGGCGGCGCGGTTGCGGGAGTCGTTCATCGACCGGGTGCTGCGGCTGCCGCTGGGTGTGGTGGAGCGCGCCGGTACGGGTGACCTGGCCACGCGTACGTCGGGTGACGTGGGTGCGGTGGCGGAGCTGCTGCGCAAGACCGCGCCGGAGGTGGCGGTCGCGATGATCGAGGGCACGGTGATCATCGTGGCGGCGTTCGTGGTGAGTCCGCTGCTGGGGTTGCTGTTCGTGGTCGGGATGCCGATGCTGTTCATTGCGGGGCGCCGGTATCTGCGGGCGGCGAGCCCGGTGTTCTTGAGTGAGCGGGCGGCGATGAGCGAGATCGCGGAGACGGCGACGGCTTCTGCGGCGGGCGCTTCGACGGTGGCCGCGTATCGGATGCAGGGTGAGCGGGGCGAGGCCGGGTATGCGCGGGCGGCGACGCACATGGAGCGTCTCAAGGGGATCGTGCGGTTGCAGACGTGGTTCTTCCCGGCGACGGACTTGACGTTCCTGACGCCAGCTGTGGTGGTCACGGTCGTTGGCGCCCTGTGGTATTTGAACGACTGGGTGACGGTGGGCGAGGTGGTCGCGGTGGCGATGTTGACGCTGCGTCTGGACGGCCCGGTGTTCCGGTCGATGATGTCGCTCAGCGAGTTCCAGATGGGCGGGGCGGCGATGGCGCGTGTCGAGGGCGTGCATCTCATGCCGGATGAGGTCCGCGAGGCGGCTCCTGAGGGCGCTGAGGTGCGGTTGGACGAGGTGACGTTCGGGTACGGCGATGGTCCTGATGTGCTGCACGGTTTGCGTCTGCATCCGCGGCGCGGTGAGCGGCTGGTCGTGGTCGGGCCGTCGGGGGCGGGGAAGTCGACGATCGCGCGGCTGGTGGCCGGGATCGACCGGCCGCGTTCGGGGGCGGTGACGCTCGGGGGTGCGCCTGTGGCTGATATTCCGTTGGAGACGTTGCGCCGCAAGGTGATCCTGGTGACGCAGGAGCATTACATCTTCACTGCGTCGTTGCGGGAGAATCTGAATCTCGCGGCGCCGGAGGCGGATGACGAGGCGCTGCGTTCGGCGCTGGAGACGGTCGATGCGCGTTGGGCGGTGGATTTGCCCGAGGGTCTGGACACGATGCTCGGCGACGAGCACCACCGGCTGAATCTGGCGGAGGCGCAGCAGTTGGCGCTGGCGCGGGTGATCCTCGCTGATCCTGACGTGGTGATCTTGGACGAGGCGACGGCGGGTATCGATCCGGGCAGTGCGGGGAATGTGGAGGCGGCGCTGGCGGCGGCGTTGCACGGCCGCACGGTGATCGCGATCGCGCACCAGTTGCAGGCGGCCGAGTCGGCTGATCGGATCGCGGTGGTGCAGGACGGCCGTATCGCGGAGGAGGGCGGTCATGCCGAGCTGCTCGAGGCGGGCGGCGCGTATGCGAGCCTGTGGCGGGCGTGGAAGGGCGTGGCGGTCTGAGCGCATGGAGTGGCCCGGGGCTGGTGCCCCGGGCCGCTGCGTCGCGAAAGGCGGACATGCCTCGATGTGCGGCAAAATACCAGAAATTCGCATTTCGGATATTAGGGTGATCTCCCGTGCCTGCGGCGGCCTCGATGCCGCCGTGAACTTCGAACGGGAGGCTCCATGCCGCGGAACGCCGCCACCCCCCAGGTCTACAAGCACCGGCTCGCGGGCTACACGTACTGGTCGCGGCGCACCCGTTCCGACTCGTCGCGCTTCGCGCCCGTCGTCCTCGTGGGCGGTGCGCTGCACCGCAAGGAGGACTGGGGCCGCGTCGAGCAGGGCCTGCTCGAGCACGCGGACGTGATCTGCCCGGACCTGCCCGGCTGGGGCGGCGCGGACCTCCTCCCGCCGTATCTCGGGCCGGACCTCCCCGCCGAGGCGCTGGTGCGGCTCCTCGATGACCTGGGCGTCGAACGGGTGAACCTGTTCGCGGGCTCCTATGGTTCGTCGGTGGGGTACCGGCTCGCGCAGACCCGCCCGGAGCGGATCGCCAGAATGGTCCTCGCCGGTACCATGGGCGGCGTCCCGCCTGAATCGCGTCCGATGATGCGAGCGGCTGTGGCGCTTGCGGAACGGGGCCCGCGGGAGCGGTTCGGTCCGGCCGCGGTGGAGGCGCTCATGAGCCCGCATCCGGATATCGCGGCGCAGGCCGTGGTCCGCCGCGTCCTCGCGATGCGTTTCGGGGCCGCCGACGACGCGGACCTCGCGAAGTTCATCGCCAACACGAACCGGCTGCTCTCCCGTGACCTCATCGACCCGTCGCTTCCTCCCGCCGTTCCGACCGTTTTCACCACCGGTGAGCACGACACGATCACGCCGCCGGAGCGCTGCCGCGAGCTCGCGTTCACCTGCCCCGAGAGCTGGTACGTCGAGCTCGCCCGCGCCGACCACCTCATCCATCTCGAACGCCCGGTGCAGCTCGTGGACCTCATGACCCGCTTCTTCTCCCGCGAACCGCTCGATGACCTCCCGTACGCGACGGTCGTGGAGGACCTCCGCGGGGTCCCCGTCGGCGCCTGAGGGCGAAGGGCGCCGGGTCGTATCGTTGGGTCGCAACGGGATTCGTGGGCTGGAGGAGCGTCGGTACCGGTGCGGTGGCGCCGAGTGCGAAGGCGTAGCCGCCGTCAGCGGTCCGGTGTCCGGCCAGTGCGGTTAGGACTACGTCGCGGTCGCCGTCGCCGAGGTGGAGCGCGAGGCGGCGCTGGTCGAGTGTGCTCCCGGTCAGCCAGATGAATGCGGCGGCCCGTTCGGTCATGGAGTCGGTGATTCGTGCCATGCGTCCACGCTAGGGCGGGTCCGGTCTCGGGGTCTTGAACAGAACGGACTTCCTGGGTGGGGGGTCTCGGGTCGGGGCGCTGTGGCGAGAAGGGTCCGTCACGCCCGAGACCGGTAGTTGACACATCATCGATCGCAGCGTAAGTTAAATGACGCGTCATGCAAATGGTTCGGCCGAATCGCGACCGGGCACGCTGCCGACGACCTATCGTCCCGAGTGAAAACGCCCGGAACACCGCAACGAAAGGCAACACCATGACCGAGCAGAACGTCATCGCCGTCGTCGGCGCGACCGGAGCCCAGGGCGGCGGGCTCGCCCAGGCGATCCTGGACGACCCCGACTCCGGATTCACCGTGCGCGCCATCACCCGCAACGCCGGTTCCGAGAAGGCCCGTGCACTCGCGCGGCTCGGGGCCGAAGTGGTCGAGGCCGACCTCGACGACGAGGCGAGTCTCGCGAAGGCCTTCGACGGCGCGTACGGCGCGTTCCTGGTGACCAACTTCTGGGAGCACATGTCCCCCGACCGCGAGTACGAGCAGGCGGGGAACCTCGCACGGGCCGCGAAGCGCGCGGGCGTCGAGCACGCGATCTGGTCCACCCTCGAGGACACCCGCGACTCGGTCCCGCTCGACGACGACCGCATGCCGACGCTCCTCGACCGCTTCAAGGTGCCGCACTTCGACGTCAAGGGCGAGGCGAACACGCTGTTCGCCGAGGCCGGGGTCCCGACCACGTTCCTGCAGACGACGTTCTACTGGGAGGGCTTCATGGCCTACTTCCCCCCGAAGCGGCAGGAGGACGGCAGCCTGGTCCTGGCGCTGCCGATGGGCGAGGGCAAGCTCGCCGGGATCGCCGCCGAGGACATCGGCCGCACCGCGTTCGGGATCTTCAAGCGCGGCAAGGCACTCGTCGGCAAGACCATCAGCATCGCCGGCGAGCACCTGACCGGTGAGGAGTACGCCGCGGCGTTCAGCGAGGCACTGGGCGAGCCGGTCGCCTACTACCCCGTCCCGTTCGACGGCTTCCGCGCCGCCGGGTTCCCGGCCGCCGAGGAGATGGGCAACATGTTCCAGTACTACGCCGAGTTCGACGAGGAGTTCACCGGCCGCCGCGACCTCGCCGCCGTGCGGGCGCTGAACCCGCGGCTCAAGACCTTCCGGGAATGGCTGGCCGCGAACAAGGACGCCTTCGCGGGAGCCTGATCGGCAGCAGTGGAGCAGCGGGACCGCCCCCTTGGGACGGTCCCTCTCCGCGTCTCGGTGCCCGCCCGGGCTGCAACGCCGAAGGGCCGGGGACCACCGGTCCCTCGGCGGCGGACGGGCTAATGCCGCGCGCCGGCCGCAACGGCCCTGGTGGCGAAGGCCTCGATCGCGTTGACCACGGCTTCGAACCGCGGCGAGTGGAACACGTCGAAGCCGTGCTGGGCGCCCGGCAGCTCGGCGTAGACGACCGGCTGAGCGGAGATCCCGCGGAGACGTTCGGCGAAACGGCGGGCAGCGGCCGCCGGAGCCACGGTGTCGTTGCCGCCGTGGACGATCAGGAACGGCGGGGCGTCGGCATGAGCGTGGGTGAGCGGGTCGCCGTCCGGCCCGCCGTCGAAGTAGGGGCCGTAGTAGCCGCCCAGGCCCACCACCGCGGACACGGACGTGTCGACACCCTCGAAGCCCCGTTGGAAGCGCGCCTGCCCGGGCGTGAGCGCCGCCAGCGCCGACATGTGCGCCCCCGCAGAGGAACCGGAGAGGACGATCCGGTCCGGGTCCATGCCCCATTCGCGGCCGTTGGCGCGGACCCAGGCGACGACCCGTTTCGCGTCGTGGAGGTGGGCCTCGAAGCCCGCCGCGTGCCCCAGTCGGTAGTTGGCGCTGATGCACACCCAGCCCTGCGCGGCGAGGCGGTGGAGTAGCGGCAGTGCCTGGGAGTTCTTGTGCCCGGTCGTGTAGTAGCCGCCGTGGAGGTGGATGAGGACCGGCGCGTGGGCGGGTGGGGAGCGGTGCCGGTAGAGGTCGAGGAGGTTGCGTCTGCCGTGCGGTCCGTAGGCGAGGTTCGGGATCCGTTCGACGGTGCGGGGCCGGAGGGGGAAGGGCAGCAGGAGGATGCGGGTCCACGGCAGGCGGTGTGCGATGGGGAGGTCGCCCATGGTGCGCGTGAGGGTCGGCCGGGCGCGGAGGCTGCGCCGTATGGTCAGGGTCAGGCAGGCTCCCGCGAGGACGGCGGCGGTGATCGTCGCGGGTGATTCGAGGTCGCCTTGGGCGAGTGCGAGTGCGGTGCCGGCGGCGAAGGCGGCCGTTGCGAGGAATGGCAGTTCGAGGACGGCGATGCCGGCGAGGAAGACTGCGGTTCCGGGGGCGATCGGCATGCGCGGCAGTCGGATCGCGGGGAGCGCGAGGAGGAGCAGGCCGGTGAGGTAGCCCCAGGGGAGGTTCATCGCCGCACCAGCCCGGCGATGAGGATGCCGCCGGTGGTGACGTGCATGCCGATGAGGACGAGCATCGCGGCGGTGGTGGCGGCGGCGAGGGGGCCGGTGAGGGAGCAGGCGAGTACGGCTGCGGCGGTGATCGACCAGATCAGAGCGGCTCGGGCCGTGAGTTGCTCGAGGAGTGCGAGGAGCCCCCAGGCGGCGAAGCCGGCGGTGAGGCTCGCGAGGGCGATGAGGGTCGGTCCGATGGTGAGCGGGGTGCCGGCCTGGTCGACGGTGAGGTCGACGCCGGCGAGCGGGGCGGCCGCGGCCCAGAGGAGGAGGGGTGCCGCGGCGGCGGTGGTGACGGTGAGGAGTCGGCGGGTGCGCTGGTGCATGTGACCAGTGTCGTGGGGGTCGTGGGGTGTCCGCATCGGTCGGGGGGCCGCGGTGTCTCCTGCCGGGGAAGGGGTCGTCTCCTACTTTCGGAGGTGACGGGTCCGGTCCGTTCGCGGCTAGCATGAGCTCGTGAGCGAGTGCCGGAGTCCCCGCCCCGTCGACGCGGCCGTGCTGGTCGGCGGTGTGGCGCTCATGACGGCGTTGGCGTTGTGGTCGCGTATCGAGTTGCGGCCCTTGGAGGTCGCCGTCGCGGTGCTGAGTGTGGGGGCGGCGGTCGTGCAGGTGCGGCGGCCCGTCGCGGGGGCCTTCGCGGCCACGGTGCTGGCGGTGCTGTCGCCGGTCGCGACGCCGGCGGCCACGATCGGTGCGCTGCAGGCGGCGTGGCGCGGGCGGTTCCGGACGGCCGCGGCCGTGGCGGCCGCCGGGGTCCTGGCGCATCTCCTGCAGTGGCGGTGGTATCCGATACCGGCGCTCGAGTTCGGGTGGTGGGCACTGTTCTGCGTGGTCTCGTACGGCGCGCTGCTCGGCTGGGGCGCCCTGGCCAGCGCCCGCCGCAGGCTCCTCGTCTCCTTGCGTGAGCGGGCGGAGCGGGCCGAGGCCGAGCAGGGGCGGCGGGTGGCGGAGGCCCGTGCGGCGGAGCGCCGTGCCCTGGCCCGCGATATGCACGACGTGCTCGCGAATCGCCTTTCGCTGGTCGCGACGCATGCGGGGGCGCTCGAGTTCCGCCCGGACGCCCCGCCCGAGAAGGTCGCCATGGCGGCGGGGGTGGTGCGGGTCGGCGTGCATCAGGCGTTGGAGGAGCTGCGGCAGGTGGTCGGCCTGCTCAGGGAGGACGATGCGGCCGGGGCGGGTGGCCCGGTGGCCGTGGCCGATCTGGAGCGGCTGGTCGAGGAGTCGCGGGCGGCTGGGCAGTCGGTGTCGGTGCGGGGCGGTCTTCCCGTCGAGGTCTTGCCGCCTTCGGTCGGTCGCACCGCGTTCCGGGTGCTTCAAGAGGGGCTGACGAACGCCCGCAAGCATGCCGTCGGGCTCCCTGTCGACCTGGTGTTGCGCGGCGGGCCGGGCGCTGAGCTCACGGTCGAGCTTTCCAATCCGCTTCCCTCGCAGGGCGATGCGCCGGTCGTGCCCGGTGGCGGTCTGGGTCTGGTCGGCCTCACGGAGCGGGTCCGTCTGGCGGGCGGGCGGCTCGATCACGAGCGCGGCGAGGGGCGTTTCCTGCTGCGGGCGCGGCTACCATGGCCGATGTGATCCGAGTGCTCCTGGTCGACGACGACGCGCTGGTCCGGGCCGGGTTGTCGATGATGCTCGACGGGACTGGCGGCATCGTCGTGGTCGGCGAGGCGGGGGACGGCCGGGAGGCGGTCACGGCCGTCGACGCCCACGCTCCCGACGTCGTCCTCATGGATCTGCAGATGCCGTACGTCGACGGGATCGCGGCCACGCGGAGGCTCCGCGCCCGGGCCGACCCGCCTGAGGTCATCGTGTTGACGACGTTCGACTCCGACGAGAACATCGTCCACGCCCTCCGTGCCGGGGCGGGCGGTTTCCTCCTCAAGGACACCCCGCCCGGTCAGATCGCCGACGCGGTCGCCCGTGTGGCCGCTGGGGACCCGATGCTCTCCCCGGGTGTGATGCGGCGGCTCATGGATCGCACCGTCGCTCAGACCGGCGCCTATGAGCGGGCCCGTGCGGTGCTCGCCGCGCTCACGCCTCGCGAGCGCGATGTCGCGGTCGCGATCGCCGACGGCCGCGCCAACGCGGAGATCGCCGGTGCGCTCTTCATGAGCGTCACCACGGTCAAGTCGCATGTCTCGAGCATCCTCACCAAGCTCGGGCTCGACAACCGCACCCAGATCGCGCTCCTGGTGCACGACGCCGACCTGGTCTGAAGCGGCTCGTGCGCGCGGCGCGCACGTAGGATGGGCTGATGCCCGAACGCGAGCAACCTGCTCCTGCAACGAAGTCGCAACACGATTCCCCGAGCGGTGCGCAGTTCGCCACCGCCGCGAGCGTGTTCGCCCTGCTCGCCGATCCCACCCGCCTGCATGTGCTGTGGGCGCTCGCCCAGGGCGAGTCGGACGTGACGGGCTTGGCCGAGCGCACCGGGGCCGCCCGGACCGCCGTGAGCCAGCACCTCGCGAAACTGCGGCTCGCCGGGCTCGTCCAGCCGCGCCGCGAGGGCCGCCGTGCGGTCTACAGCCTCACTGACGGCCACTTGCGCCGGCTCGTCGTCGAAGCCCTCAGCCGTGCCGACCACCAGGTCACGGGCGAGCCGTGGCACGCATAGCCATCACATTAGACGCGTGCGCAGGTGCGCACATATATGCTACGGTCGGGTCCTCATCTGTCCCGGACCGAGGAACCGCCGTGCTCGCCGTCCTGCGCCACCGCACCTACCGCCACCTGTTCGCGGCCCAGGCCGTCGCCCTCACCGGCACCGGACTCGCGACGGTGGCGCTCGGGCTCCTCGCCTACGACCTGGCCGGCGCCGACGCGGGCGCCGTGCTCGGCACCGCGCTCGCCCTGAAGATGCTGGCCTACCTGCTCATCGGCCCGATCGCCACGGCCCTCGCCGAGCGGTGCTCGCGCCGCACACTCATGTGCGCGATGGACCTCGCGAGGGCCGCGGCCGCCCTGGCGCTGCCGTTCGTGACCGAGGTCTGGCAGATCTACGTGCTCATCCTGGTCCTCCAGGCCGCCTCGGCCGCCTTCACCCCCACGTTCCAGGCGACCCTCCCCGAGATCCTCGACCGCGAAGAGGACTACACGCGGGCCCTGTCGCTCTCGCGCCTCGCCTACGACCTCGAGGCCCTCTCCAGCCCCCTGCTCGCCGCCGCGCTCCTGACCGCCGTGGGATACCAGTGGCTGTTCACCGGCACCGCCGCCGGATTCCTCGCCTCCGCGGTCCTCGTCGTCTCCGTGGCCATCCCGAAGCCGCGGACCGAGCCGTCGGGGGGCCGATGGGCCCGGACCACCCGCGGCTTCAAGCTGTACGCGGCCACACCCCGCCTGCGGGCCCTGCTGTGCATGCACCTGGCCGTCGCCGCCGCGACCGCGATGGTCGTCGTCAACACCGTCGTGCTCGTCCAGGGCGTCCTCGGCCGCACCGCCGGAGACGTGGCGATCGCCCTGGGCGCCTATGGCATCGGCTCGATCCTCGTCACGCTCGCGACCCCGCGGCTGCTGCGCCGCCGGAGCGACCGCCAGGTCATGGCCGCCGCCGCGTTCACCCTCGCCGCGGGCCTCACCGCAATCGCCGCCGCACTCGCGACAGGCGCGTTCGACTGGACCTGGCTCCTCGCGGCCTGGACCGCCCTCGGCGCGGCCACCGCCGCGATCCTCACCCCCACCGGACGCCTCGTCACCGCCTCCGCCGCCGCAGGAGACCGGCCCGCGGCCTTCGCCGCCCAGTTCTCCCTCTCCCACGGCTGGTTCCTCATCGCCTACCCGCTCGCAGGGTGGCTCGCCGCGTCCGACATGGCCATCGCCGCAGCCGTGCTCGCGGCCGTCGCCGCGGCCGCCGCCGCCACCGGCCTGGCCGCGTGGCCCGCCCGCGACCCCGTCGCGTTCCTCCGCGGCACCGAACGGTCCGAACCCGCGCATGGCAGCAGCGGCACCGGCCCGAAGGCCGAAGCCGGCACCTACGTCGCACAACCTTGAGCCCCAACGGCACCGGCCCTCCCCGTCGGCGAGGACCGGGAAATTCGTGGTCGCCGACGACGGGAAGCAGGGTTCCCCTTGTCGAACCCACACCAATACTTTGTCAAGTAAAGAAACTAACCTCAGCCCGCGAGTCGGGCCGGATACGCCTCCTGTGCCATGTGAACGATCGCAGTCGACGATCACCACCGCTATGGCGGCGCCCGGCCGCCGTGAAGGCGCTTTCTTAGTTTGCTTGATTGACAAAGTCGATCGCGGGCTGTACCGTACTCCGCGTCAGGTCAGGAATCTACATACCTCGATACATCGGTACTTCTCGACCTTCGCGGAACTGCTCGGCGCCATGAGCGCCCAAGCGGTCCAAGGCTGCGCGGTCGACCACGACGTCGCCGGCCGACGGCAGGCGGCCTCGCCGGCAACGTCAAGGTGACCAACCTCTGCGTGCCGATCGACCGATGGGACCTCGAATGGACTTCCGGGACGCGGCACGGTGCCCTGCACGGTCACCGAGACCGGCACGACCGTGACCGGCGCCGCCTCCTAGGCGACACCCGACCGAACGGCGCGGGGTTCCCATCGAGCCCCGCGCCGCTTCGCGACCCCATATCCCATATCCCATATCCCAATCCAAAGGAGAAAAACGTGCAACGACGCACCTTCACCGCCCTCGGCGCAGCCACCGCCGCAGCCGCAGCCGTGGCGGGCGCCCTGCCCGCCCCGGCCTTCGCCCAGCAGCAGGCCGCCGACACCTACATCTGGAAGAACGTCGTCGTCAACGGCGGAGGCTTCGTGCCCGGCATCGTCTTCAACGAGACCGAGCCGAACCTCATCTACGCCCGCACCGACATCGGCGGCTGCTACCGCTGGCAGGAGGCCACGCGGACCTGGAAGCCCCTCCTCGACTGGATCGGCCGCGACAAATGGGGCTGGTCCGGTGTCGTCTCCATGGCCACCGACCCGGTCGACCCGAACCGCGTCTACGCCGCCGTCGGCACCTACACCACCGACTGGGACCCCGACAACGGCGCGGTCCTCTACTCCGACAACCGCGGCGAGACCTGGGGCATCGCCGAGCTGCCGTTCAAGCAGGGCGGCAACATGCCCGGCCGCGGCATGGGCGAACGCCTCGCCGTCCACCCCGGGAAGAACTACGAGCTGTACCTGGGCACGCCCAGCGGGAACGGCCTGTGGCGCTCGCACAACTTCGGCCGCAGCTGGTCCAAGGTCGGGAACTTCCCCAACCCCGGCAACTTCGTCATCGACCCCTCGAACCCCTACTCCGCCGACAACCAAGGCGTGCTCTGGATCGAGTTCGACCAGATCGGCGGCGACATCTATGTGGGCGTCGCCGACCCGGACGACCCGCTCTACGTCTCGAGGGACGGCGGCGCGACCTGGCAGCCCGTCCCCGGAGCCGCCGCAGCGCTCGGCAACGTCGACGGCAACCGCACCATCCCCAAGCAGGCCGCGGTCGACAACACCAACGGCTACCTGTACGTCATCACCAGCTATGACCCCGGCCCCTACAACGGCGGGCCCTCCTCCGGCCGGGGCGGCAGGATCCAGCGGCTTTCGACGCTGACCGGCGCCTGGACCGACGTCACTCCGCCCTACAACCCCGGGCGCCCGATCCCCGGCTTCGGCGGGATCACCGTCGACCGCCAGAACCCCAGCACCCTCATGGCGTCCACATGCAACAACTGGGGCCCCGACGAGATCCTCTTCCGCTCCACCGACTCCGGCGCGACCTGGTCGCTCAGCTGGGACCTCGTCAGTGAGGACGTACGCACCGACCGGTTCGTCATGGACAACACCGGCAGCCCGTGGCTGTCCTGGAACGGCCAGGACGACGGGACCACGTACGCGGTCAAGCACGGCTGGATGATCGAGGCGCTCGCGATCGACCCGCACGACTCCGACCGGATCATGTGGGGCACCGGCGCCACCATCTGGGGCACCGACGAGCTGACACGGTGGGACAGCCAAGGCGAACTGGTCGTCCAGAACGCGGCCGGTGAGCGCGTGGCCCGGCCGATCCAGAAGTTCACCGTCGGCGTCCGCGCCGAAGGCGTCGAGGAGACCGCGGTCCTGGACATCGCGGCGCTCGGGGGGACGCTCGTCTCCGCGTTCGGCGACATCGGCGGGTTCGTCCACACCGACCTCGACCGGGCCGAGCCGATGACCCGCTCCGACTGGTCCACCGGCACCAGCGTCGACTTCGCCCATTGGAACCCGAACGTCATCGTCGGCACGGGCAACCCCCACGACAACGGGGTCGGCCATGTCGGCGTCTCGACCGACGGCGGCAGTACCTGGCGGACCGCTTCGCCGCTCGCCGGTGTGCCGGGTGGCGGCCACGCCGGCGTCGTCGCGATCGCCGCCAACGCGTCCGTGATCCTGTGGTCGCCGAGTGACACCACTGTCACGCCGGTCCGCAGCACCGACCTGGGCGTGACCTGGAGTCCCGTCCAGGGACTCCCGGCGGGCGCGCTGATCCGCGGCGACCGGGTCGACTCGCCGATCATGTACGCCTACTCCGGCGGCAGGTTCTACCGCAGCACCAACGGGGGCGCGACGTTCGCCGACACCGGGGCGTCCGGCCTGCCGATCGGCGCCGTCGACGACTTCCGGGTCGTCCCCGGCCGCTGGGGCGACGTCTGGCTCGCCGGACGCGGCGACGAGGAGGAGGGCATCGGCGGAGGCATGTGGCACTCCCAGAACGGCGGCTTCACCTGGACGCGCATCAGCGCGATCGACACGGCGCTGTCGGTCGGCTTCGGCAGGGCCGCCGACGGATCCGGTTACCCGGCGGTCTACACCTCGGCGGAGATCGGCGGCAAGGCCGCCATCTACCGCTCGACGGACGCCGGCGGCAGCTGGCAGCGCATCAACGACGACGCCCACCAGTGGGCCTTCGCAGGGTCCGCCATCACCGGCGACCCCGAGATCTATGGCCGCGTCTACCTCACGACGAACGGCCGCGGACTGATCTACGGCGACATCGCCTAAGCCCGGTTCCAACGGCCCGAGGTGCCCGGCGTCGTCCGGGCGCCTCAGGCCGCAGCAGTCTCATCAAAGGAAGAAAGCAATGTCTACAGTCATCCGATTGCGCCGCGGCGCGGCGGCGGTCTTCGCGATCGCGCTCGTCGCAGCCTCAGCGCTGATGGTCTTCATGGCCCCCAAGGCCGCGCACGCCGCACAACTCCAGCAGATCACGAACTTCGGGGACAACCCCGGCAACCTCGAGATGTACCTGTACGTGCCGGACAACGTGGCCACGAACCCGGCGATCGTGGTCGCCAACCACTATTGCACCGGCTCCGGCCCGGTCTACCACAGCGGCACCCAGTTCGACGAACTGGCGGAGCAGTACGGCTACATCATCGTCTACCCGTCGGTGACCCGCGAGAGCAAGTGCTTCGACGTCGCCTCGCAGGCCTCGCTCTCGGGCACCGGCGGCGACTCCGTCAGCATCAAGTCGATGGTCGACTATGTACTCGCGAACCACGGAGCCGACCAGAACCGGATCTTCGCGACCGGCACCTCCTCCGGTGCGATGATGACCAACGTCCTCCTCGGCGTCTACCCGGAGATCTTCAAGGCCGGGTCGGCCTACGCGGGCGTGCCCTTCACCTGCTTCGCCACCACCAACGGCTCGGAGTGGAACAGCGAGTGCGCGACCGGGAACATCGACCGCACCCCGCAGGAATGGGGCGACGCCGTGCGAAGCGCCAACCCCGGCTACAACGGCCCTTGGCCGCGCATGCAGATCTGGCACGGCACCGAGGACGACGCGCTGTTCTACCCGAACTTCGGGGAGCAGATCGACCAGTGGACGAACGTCAACGGCACCGACCAGACCGCCGACTACACCGACACCCCGGAGCCGAACTGGACCCGCGCCCGCTACGGCGGCACCGGCGGCCAGGCTCCCGTCGAGGCGATCAGCATGGCGGGCGTCGACCACGGCCTGCCGCACCGTGCCGCCGAGACGCTCCGCTTCTTCGGCTTGACCTCGACGGCCACCGGCGGCCAGATCGCCGGAGTGGCCTCGGGCCGGTGCCTGGACGTGCCCGGCTCGAGCTCGGCCAACGGGACCCAGCTCCAGCTGTGGGACTGCAACGGCGGCTCCAACCAGCAGTTCACCCGCACCCCCGCCGGTGAGCTCAAGGTCGGCGGCAAGTGTCTCGACGCCCATGGCTGGGGCACCGCCGAGGGCACCCAAGTGGTCATCTGGGACTGCACCGGCGGCAGCAACCAGCGCTGGACCCTGAACTCGAACGGATCGATCTCCAACGACTTCAACGGGCTCTGCCTGGATGCGATGGGCGGTACCGGCGCCAACGGCACCGAGATCATCCTCTGGTCCTGTCACGGCGGCACCAACCAGCAGTGGACTACCCTCCTCTAGCCGCAACATCGTATGACGCCCGCGACCTGGATGACGAGGTCGCGGGCGCATGCGACTGCGCGAGTGAAACGCATCGCGGAACTGGTCGATGCCCGGAGGGGGCGGCACGGCGCATAGGTGACAAGAATCTAGCCCCTGACCTGGGGATATGCCGACCAATCGGTAGCAGATCGAGTAGCAGAAAGGCCACAAGGGATAACCTTGTGGCCTCTTTTGCCTGGTAGATGTGGTGGAGCTTGCATCGGCCTACTTGAACCCATCACCCCAGCTCAACACCCACGCAAACCAGCTCCCCGACCTGCTCACCCGGCCCGCCCCGATTCCTGACCCCGCAATCCCACCCCAAGGCACCGCCAAAGCCTGGGCGTTGAGTCGCCGCCTGTCCGACGAAGTCAGGAATGCCATCGTGACCGCGTGCCAAGAGGGCGTCCACCAACAAGTCCTCGCAGACCACTACGGGATCAGTCTCTCCAGCATCAAGCGCCTCGTTCGGAAGACGAGGGTAAGCGAGATGAAAACCGAAGCATAGTCAGCGAATACTTCCTGTGGAATTGTCAAGCACTGATAGGAGCGATTCATCGTCCTTTGGCGATTGCCAGGACCGTCCCAAAAGTCGCATAGCCGTCAAACCCGCCGTGCTTCTCAACGTAGAGCTTGCCCTGGCCGTCGTTCCCCGTAGCCCGCGGCGGGATGTGTTCCTCGGTGATCTGCTTATCCTCGCCGTTGTGGCGGCACCACCCCATGCGCTCAATGGTAATCGGAATTAGGTCGGTATCCGCACGCGTAGGCCGTCTCGGTCAGTCTGTGTGGGCCGGGAGGGTCCAGTCTTCTTGGGTGTAGGGATCGAGGCCCTCTTCGATGAACTGTGCCCAGCGAATGACGAGGTTGCGGAACACTCGGGCGCTCTGGCCGATGAGGCGCACGACGTCATTCTGCGTGACGGCAAGGCTGAGCGGCAACGGTTCGGAAACGTGCACCAAGCCTTCAACGCCTTCGAACTTTCTTGAGGGGTCGCCGTTTCGATGGATCGTCGGAATCCTGATGAGCCTCACCGAATCGCCTTCGATCAGGGTGTAGTGGGAGAGGAAAAGGAAGATATCGGCGTTTTCACGTTCTGGATCAGATTTCCAGGACAGGCTCATCATGGCGTGCGAGTTGTCATCGAGGCTGTGCTGGTCCGCCTCGGGACCAGGAATGAAGTCGATGTGGTAGAGCATCGCAGCAAGGGAATCTCCGCCGCTAGTCAGGCTCGCCTCGACCTCCCGTTTGGCCGCATCGTTAAAGAATCCAAGGTCTTCGCCGATGATTCTGTGCATCTCCGGAAACATTAGCAACTGAAGCTCGCGAACAGCCTTGTGGCGCCACGCAACCCGCTCTCGCTCGGCGATGCGGGCTGCGGCGCCAGCCTTCAACGCGATGCGGTGCGCCGTCGAGATCGCCGCAGTGAACGAGGGCCGTTCTTCACCTGCATCGGCGCGCGTCCGGCCATCATATTCCTGAAGCACCTCGGCAAGCTGCCGTCGCACAGGCCCCCAGTCCACAAGCCTGCTCCGCGGGTCACGAACCAGGAGTCGCTCGAACAGGGCATGAAGCCCGGAGAGGCGGTCATCGCGAAGGAGAATCTCGAGCCGATATTCGGGAAGGAGGACCTCTTCACCGTCAGTCGGATATTGTCCGGCAACTACGGCCCACGCCAGCTTCCCCCAGGAATAGAAATCCGCAGGCCGCTGATCGAGGAGCTCGGAGAATCCCGACCGGTTCTCGGGCGCGGTGTACAGCCTCGGACCAACCGCCTCATTGACACCCGTCAGTCGTTCGTCCTCCAGCGACAGGCACAAGCCGAAATCGGTAACTAGAATGCCGATCCCGTTCAGCAGGATGTTCCCCGGTTTAATATCCCGATGAGCGATGCCATGCTCATGGATCATGGAGAGGGCGCGCGCAACCGCATCCACGATCTCGATGCGCTCCTGGGTCGTTCGCTGTGAGCGGTCTCCCTCCACCAGCGAGTCAAGGGAACCCTCGTCGTACCAGGGCATGACGTACCAGGGCTTTGGGTCATCGAGACGGTGATCGATGACCGGAGGCACCGGGACTTCAAGCGCCGCGAGTTCGTTCATGCTGGTGAACTCGCGCTCGAAGCGGTCCATCCGCTTCGGGTTCTTCCAGCGTTTGAGCGCATAAACCTTCGGATCATCGCGACGCTGCACCCGGAAGACAAAAGCCTGACCCGATTCGATAGGCCTTGAATCTGGAACCAGTTTCCAGGGGGAAGGCATGCTGCCCATGGCTGCTCCTTGGCGATGTGTTCATGGAGCCGTACACCGGCTCCTCAATGCGAGTTGAGGTGGCGACTGCAGTCCGCGCCGAGTACGAGTCCGGCTGCGTAAGTCTGTGCCCTGCTAAGAGTACTTGTGCGCCATGACGATGAGCCGCACGATTTTCGCGCCCACGATTGCACTTCACCGACAACCATCAGAACCGGGCCAATCCGGCATGAAACGGCTTATTGCATATGTGTGGAGCGGTCCCGCAGCTCTCAGGTAATTAAGTCCAATAGATTTTGAATCTCTCTGAAAAGACCGAGGGAATTGCGCCTCCGAGTCAGCTTATTGAAATTCTCCTTCGACAGATGATCCCGCAATACATTCCATTCAGTTTCAATCTTTTGGGTCATTTCCCGCATCCGACTGCGCCCCTCATTCAATTCCCATTCGGCGCGATTCAGCAGTTTGTCAAAGCTCCTGAGCTGTATCACTCCAAATGACTGAGAGCGATTTAGGTTCAGACCCGTTCCGATTGTCGGCATATACAGAACCGTGGGGACCACATCGTAAAGTGGACTAAGGATTGGGATACGACCATCCGGATACACGACGGACCAGTTCTTCAAATGGGCGTCACCGTTACCAATCAAGATATTGAGAATGATACGATCGAGAACAAGGCCAACCGATTCACGACCACACAGACCTCCGATGACGGATGCCACTGTCTCAAAATTGGCACGGCGATACTTGTGAAACTCGTTGCCAGTTGGAATATCCAGGATCTGGGCAAGCTCTTCTGCATGCACTCGTCCCCCGTTTTCCAGACGGTCATATCGTTTTACCGCAAATGAATCCCCCGGTATATCACTTACGACCTTTGGCAGTCCGGGTATATTAGATGCCTTTATCATCATTGTCTCAGGAACTTCGATGCCAACTCGTCTAGCAAGTTCCATTGCGCCAAGCTCCGCTTCTGGAACTCCGTCGAATCCTGCACGCCCGTCGGGGAGCTTCACAATCCAGTTTCCAGCTTCTCCACGCGCCGAAATGGTAAGGCCAGTTTTCCCAGCTCGTACGACGGAAAATTTCAGCTGTGCGCCTGCAAGACTAAATTTGAGATAGGGGTTGTCGGAGTCATCAGTTTCATGCTCTTCAGAGACTTCTGGCGGCTCACTCAAATTGGCTGACTCATCAAACTGAACTCGAACTGCACCGTGAAGGTCATCTCTTCCGATGCGAGCAAGCAAGAAGAACTCGCGCTTACTGTCGACTCCAGCAGCCCTAGCAACCGCGGAACGGAGCATCCCCTCTGGCAACAATTGGGAGAACCAGTTGGGCAGCGACATTCTGGCACTTGGTCTCCAGCTTCGTCCTCGCTCTTCGAATATCTGGCCCAAGATTGGTCGCTGGGAAGTCTCCCAATAGCCCGCATCACTTTCGAACCATGTTATGTCATGAGAATGATTGAGATTCCCGACTTTGACCCATACCCCGTCAGGTTTCTGTATTTCTACACGCAAGGACCGTTGTGCAATGTGTCGAGTCTCCATCACGCACCCTCGATTTCTTCTAGTCCTCAACCAGCAGATTTGAAAGCGGCGGACGAATCAAGGCCCTCGCATCCACTCGAACCGAAACGTAATTCCGTATGACAGGCAATATCACGGAACTTCTAGCTTCAAGGAATTCATCAATGTTCCCAATTCTAAGAGCGTGCGCCGCCACGGAATCGATTCCATGACTCATAAGTATGTTGTCGTCTTCATTTCCATTTGGCCTCCGCATTTCGATGGGCCAGAATCCTCTGGAAGCTAGATTCGCACGTTTGGAGGGCACGAGTTCTGTAATTGCAGCGGACCCATTCTTGCCAAGCTCCGAGGCAATATCTACCGGGTTGCCTTCCCTGTCGAGTGGTGTCAGTGATGCGAGGGCGAGGAGACACAGTCTCCCTGCAGCAGAATTGGTCTTGAAAGGCTCAAGGGCGGGAACCGGTGGCTCATCGTCAGGTACCAGCTTGATGAGCGCAGATACGGCGTCAAACTCGTTGGGAATCAAGTCATTGCGCTTCTTTTTAGGGTTGACTGCCCGAATGGCTTGCCGCAATGCTGGAGTTTGCCCCGTTTGCCCAAATCCCAGTGCCCAGCCTCGCCACAGCCATTTAGAGAGAAGTTGTCTTGTCCAAGGATCAGGATCCGGGTGTAGATGAAAGAATACAGCCAGTACTGGAAGCGGCAATGAAGAAGGAGTCAGCAATAGATGCGGGACTCCCTCGGATCGAAGAAACGAGATCGCTCGCTCCAGAGCAACCTCCACGAGATCATACCATTCAGCTGGATCCTCACCAGCATCAAATTCATCACGAATATCTCGCTGGACGTCCCCGCCCCTTAGTGCAAGGAGACTCTGGACTACGCGATCTGCATCGATTTCTCCGAATCGCAGTCTTTTCAGACTCTCGACTACCGTTGCTGGGCTCCCAGGCTCTGATTCACTAGCAAAGAGCGCATGGAATGTTTCCGCGCGTCCGATTGGTTTTCCAGCAGAATTAACGCGGTCGAATACTTCTCGGAGCAAAGAATCGTCGTTGCCTTCAACTATATACGCCGGAACTTGGTAATCTCGTATTGCCCCTCCAAGTGCGTCAGCGACCGTAAGATCATCCTCCTCAAGATCCACTGATTTCTCGCGCAGCCAGGAAAGTAGTGTTCGAGTCTCAAGAGCCTCGCTTACAGGAATCCACCATGGCGGTACACCTTTGCCCTTTGAAACAAAATGCTTCCGACGAAGATCAAAGTAGATCTGAAACCGTTCATCTTGCGCCTTGAAATCCTTGTTAAGAACGCAAACAATTGAAGTAATTCGTTGCTGTCCATCAACCACCCAGAGGGCATCTGGCCGCGCATCGGCTTGAATCGATATCGGCCCGAGATTGACAGTTCCGGCCTCAGCGCGATTTCGCCAAAGGAGAAGATTGCCGATAGGAAACCCCCTCCAAATACTGTCGAATAGCTTCTTAACATCGCTCTGATCCCATGTGAATTTTCTTTGGAAGTTTGGAATCCTGAGATTTCCACTAGTCGCTTCAGCTACAAGCTCAGGAATACTCCAGGTGCTAGGCCTAGGTCGATTTATCAACTCACTTTTTGTATCCATGTAGTCACTCCATATACAGCCGGATATACTTTGATGTCTGACCCGGAGGTGCGAGTAACTCCAGGGATCTGTTGCGCCGAGTGCGGGCTCCGAACAACCCGATTCTGAATTCTACCGAACTCGAGGACCCTAGCTTAGGTCATGCTTGGTTTAGCGCCACTAGGATCCAGCGGTGACACGGGCGTATGCTTCAACGCTTCCACATCCTTCACCCACCTTCCTTCGGCGAACTATGGCGTAGGGGGAAGACTGTGCCTAGCGCGGTTGTGGCGACGATCGTTAGAGCGCCGTGCTGTGCTTCCAGCGCTAATTCTAGGGTTGTCAGGACAGCGAAGTCTGCTGGAGGCAGCCAGATTCCGAGTTGCTCGCCCTCTCCCTCGAGACTCGGAGGATCGGTGCGGCGAGTTGGTGGCGGGGCTCGCCACCCACCTGGCGGCCCCGCCCGTTGGAGGAAGGTCTAGAGGCGGCCTCGTTCGGCTGCTTGGGTGAGGATAGCTTCGGACTCGTGGCGCCAGTGGCGTTTGCGGTCGTCGGGGGTGCTCTTCCAGCCGGGGCGAGTTGACATGCCGGCGATGCGTCCTTGCTCGTGGAGGAGGTCGGCGACGGGTGTGAGGCTGCCTGCCACGTTGAGGATGCTGAGGATGGCGTGTTCGGCGGTGGCGGTCGGTTCGACAGCGAAGCGGAAGCCGAAGGAGTCGAAGGTGCCGAGCACGCTCGCGGGAAGCGCCGCGGGTTCGGGCGGGACTGTGCCTTCGGCATGCCAGGCGGCGATGAGGGCGGCGATGTGGTTGCGTTGTTGGGTCTTCCAGGCATCGGTTTGCTCGTTCCAGAGCGGTTCCCAGCGGACCTCGCGGAGCACGCCCCCCGCGTGGACCGCGTAGCCGATCTTGACTGGTTTGCCGTGGCGGTTCAGCCAGATCGAGGCGTAGCCCGTCGCCCGGCGGGCCATGAGGGTGAGCCGGTTGCCGTGATCGGTAGTCCATTCGCCCAGCACCTCGGACTGGACGGTCCGACCCGTGACCTGTGTTTGCGTCATCGACTTCCTCCCTGTCGTCCGTTTGACCGCCCAGCCATCTGACCCGGTGGAAAAGCGGCATATGAACATGGTGGTTGACAGAACGGGACGACAGAACTACACAATGGGACGCGAAGAGACGTCCTCACGCATCGAAGTCGTCCACGATTGGGAGTGCTCATGCCGAATGACCGATTGAAGGATGCCCTGCAAGCGTCCGGGATGACGCCGGAGTCGCTGGCCGACGAGCTGGAGGTCGATGCCAAGACCGTGAGACGGTGGATCAGTATCGGCCGCACTCCGTACCCTCGGCACCGCTCCGCCATCGCCGCGATGCTGGACGAGGCTGAGGAGTACCTGTGGCCCAACATCGACACGGCCGAGCGGCAAGCGCGTGTGTCGGAGTCCGAGGTGATCCGGACCTACCCGCGCCGCTTTCAGGTGCCGTCGGAACTGTGGCGGCGATTGTTCGACAACGCTACCGAGCGGATCGGGATTCTCGTGTACTCCGGGCTGTTCCTACCCGAGCATGATCCGCACCTGATCGAGGCGCTGCAGCGCAAAGCCGAAGCGGGCACCAAGATCACGGTCCTGCTCGGAGATCCTGACTGTGGAGCCGTAGCGGTCCGCGGCCGTGAGGAGGGCATCGGCGATGCGCTTGCTGCGAAGATCCGCAATGTCCTGGCGTTCTACGAGAAGCTCAGAGGCACCGAAGGCGTGTTCGTCGGCTTCCACACTTCGACGCTGTACAACAGCATCTACCGCTATGACGACGAGATGCTGGTCAACACCCACGTCTACGGCTTTCCGGCAGCGCACGCCCCGGTCATGCATCTGCGCCGACTCGCCGGTGGCACCCTGTTCAACTCCTACGCCGACAGCTTCGACCGAGTCTGGACCGCTTCGCGCGACGCCTGGACCGGCGACCATGGCAAGGTGAGGCCATGAGCCGCATCGACCACATCAACAACCCCGATGCCCCCGAGCCGAACAGCGTCGTGCCCTCGACAGTCGCGTTCGTGACCGATGACGAAGGCCGGGTTCTGCTCATCCAGCGCTCGGACAACGGCGACTGGGCCCTACCCGGCGGTGGGCACGACCTGGGAGAGCGAATCGCCGACACCGCAGTCCGCGAGACGAAGGAAGAGACCGGCCTGGACATCGAGGTCACTGGCATCATCGGCCTCTACACCGACCCTGATCACTTGATCGAGTACAGCGATGGCGAGGTCCGGCAGCAGTTCTCGATCTCCTTCCGGGCCAAGCCGATCGGCGGATCGCTCGCCACCAGCGCCGAGTCCACCCAGGTTGGCTGGATTGGCGCAGATGAGCTTGACGCTCTTCCGATCAATCCGTCGATGCGGCTCCGAATCGAGCACGGCTTTGCGAACGACGGCGAGCCCTACATTGGTTGAGCTGACGGCAACATCGGTTCGACTCGTTTCGCAACCTCGGCAAATACGCTGGCACTGCCCGTGATGAACTCGTAGACGACCGAGTCAGGCTCATATCGTTCCTGGACCTCGGCTATCCGCTCCTCGACCGTGAAGGCCTGTCCGTCAGGGCCGGTCGTGAGGTCGCAGTACCAAAGCAGGTCCGCCACGGGCGAGGCTTCACGGTCGAACTCCCCGGACAACTCCTTGTCGAGACCTCGCTGTTCAGCTTCGGCAAGTGCATTGGTGTGGTGGGCGACCAGCGCGGCCACCCGGTCGTTGAACCCGATCTCGCGAAGCCAACGCGCCCCGTCCAATGGATGGAATCCAGTCGTATCGATCGAGGGTGCGTAGCCGATGTCGTGGAGCGCTGCAGACGCGACAAGCGTCTCGCGATCCTGCTGGACACGGAGCACTAGGGAAAGCCGTTCGGCCTTGGCGGTCACCGCTTGAACATGTCGCCATCGTCGAGGCAACGCCTCGCTGAGCTTCCGCTCCGCGAGAGCGCGCGCACTGCTGACCATGCTCGACTGCACTCGACAATCCTATCGATCCGGATGGTCGAGCCAACGTCTGTGACAGTGGCCGTTCCACCCGGAGGTTTGCCCCAGCACCTGACCCGGCATCTCACCGGCCAACCAGGTGCCGGGAGAGATGCCGCCCCTGTCACCAAGCGTTCGTGACAACTAGATGCGCAGGTCAATTAAGGTGCCGGGCGAGAGGGGAGCGGCGCTCGCGCAGAGCCAAATGGGGGGCAACTTATGTACTCGGGCCAGCAGCATTTCTCGGAAGAGACGGGCGAGGACTGGTTGCTGATGTGGGGCGATAGTTGGCGGGTCTCAGCCGCTTCTGTGCCCCTGCAGGCCCCATCTGAGTGCTCCTTGATGATGACTGCATGCCTTCAAGCGAATCGGAACTGTTGGCGCTGCTGCGCGAGCTTGACGATCCTGTCCACTTGGAGTGGCCACAGGGCTACGAGCGCAGGAAGTGCGCCGAGCCCTTCGGCCGGCTGGTGGCGCGGCTCGAACAGGATTTTGCGGTTCGCTGCGAGTCTGAACAAGACACCCAAGATTCCAGCGAATACGGGCGCATCCACGTGCCTGCAGCGGCGCTGAAAGGCGATTCCAGGCTGGTCGTTTGCGTCAGCAAGTTCGGAAACCTGGCCCTCATTTGCGCCGACAATCCAGGCGCGTTCCTCAGTACGGCCGAGGCGATAGACGAGAGGGCACTGCACGCGGACGACCTTGTGAGGGTCGATCAGGCGCTGAAGGATCTCGGATACGTCGTAGTTCCCGAGGAACTGCTGGGCCGCGACTATGAAGGGCCGAGCCAGGAGTCCCTGGACGGTGAGCGGCCCGACTGGTGGGCTCGGTTCTTCGGCTATTTCTGACGCGTCCCGCGCGCAGCACCTGTGTTGTGGCCGCTTCCGTTCTCCCCACGACTTTCACCCTGAGTTTGACCTTGCTTCTCGCCCGCCATCGACATGCAGGATGAGACGCAACCCCTGTCACAGCCCGGTTGTGACATCCGCTCGACAAGGTCATTGCCGTTGAGAGGCCTTGCGATAGCGGATGCGTGGAGGGGTCAGAAGTTGGCCCGACATATTTACTCCGAATCTGAGCGTTTCCGGCCTGCGAGGCCTGCTCTGCGACTGCCGACCGGCCTCCCGGCCCGAAAATCGATGATCTTGACGCGCATCCAGGAACGAGCTACCTTCGAGCGACCTTGGTCCTGAGGACGGCGCGAGACGCCCGCCTTGCCTACGCCTGCAATCACGCACCGCCGAGTGCTCCATCGAGCGTTTCAGATCTGCCCATCCGAAAGCTCGTACCCGCAGCGAGTCCGCGCTACGGTCGCCATCAGGGCCGCTACCTGCAGTTTTGCTTGGTGGTGGGGGCGGTGAGCCGGGTTTCGAAGCGGATCCGGGTCACCGGGGCGCGGCGGGAAACCATCGACACCGACCGGCTGGCCGCACTGTTGCTGCGCGCCGCCAGACGCGCCCAGGAAGCCGCTGACACGCCGACGGCAGACAGCGGGTGTCCGGACCAGGACGCGGCCCGTGACGACGATGTTCGGAGCGAGAGGGACGCGGCATGAACGGCCAACCTGACAAGACGAGCGAGACGCCCATCGGCGGGCGAGCAGTGGTCTACCTGCGAGTCTCTTCCCGAGGCCAGGTTGAGACCGACTACGACCCCGAGGGGAACTCGATCCCCGCCCAGCGGAATGCGTGTCTGGCGCTCGCTGAGCGCATGGGTCTTACCGTTGTCGACGAGTACGTCGAGCCGGGCAAGTCCGCCCGCTCAATTGACGGTCGCCCTGCATTCCGCAAGATGATGGGGCGGATTCGCAATCAGCGCGATGTCGACTTCGTCGTGGTATACATGCGCTCGCGGCTGTTCCGCGACGCCACCGACGCCGGACTCACCAAACGCGAACTCCGCGGCCTCGGCGTCGCGATCCTGTCGGTGAAGGACCCCACCGACGACTCGCCCACCGGGGATCTGATGGCGCATATGGTCGACGGGTTCAACGAGTACCAGTCGCGCGTCTCGGGGCAGGACATCGCCTACAAGATGGAAGCAAAAGCCGCCCGAGGCGGCACACCCGGTCGCGCGCCCCTCGGGTACTTGAACATCCGGGAGACTATTGACGGTCGCGAAATCCGCACCGTCACCCTCGATCCCGAACGCGCCCCGATCGTCAAAACGCTCTTCGAGCGATACGCCACGGGACAGCACTCCTTCAAGAAACTCCGCGAAATCGCCACTACCGCCGGGCTCAAGACCCGGCCCACCCGAAAGCATCCGGCCGGTACTGCCGTCTCGATCCACAAGATCGGGCAGATCCTCACCGACCCGTACTACCTCGGCACCGTCACCTTCAACGGCGTCGCCTACCCCGGCCGGCACGAAGCCCTCATCGACCGAGCCCTGTTCGACAAGGTCCAGGCCGTGCTCACCGAGCAGCGCGGCGCGGGCGTGCGCGAACGCAAGTGGGACCACTACCTCAAAGGCCTCGTCTGGTGCGGGCGCTGCGGGCGCCGCTTGATCGTCGAGCGCGCCAAGTCCAAGACCGGCCGCCTCTACTTCTACTACCTCTGCATGGGCCGCAACGAGAACGGCACCTGCGATCTCCCGCGGTTCGCCGTGGGTGATGTCGAGGCCGCAGTGAGCGCCCACTACGCCACCATCGCGCTCACGCCCAACGAAGCGAGCCGGACCAGGCACGGGCTCGAGCAGGTCGCCCGGACCGATGAGCGGACCGCGCAGACCCTGCGCCGCAACCTCAAACGCGAACGCACCCGACTCGACACCCTGGAGGACCAGGTCCTGGACTTGCTTGGCGACCCCGACTGGCCCACCGACAAACTCGCCGCCAAGATCCGCGACATCGCCGCGCAACGCGAAGCCATCGATACCCAACTGGCCGACACCGACCTGCCTCGACTCGACCAGGCCGCAGCCCACATCGCCCCGTTCCTGGAGCTCCTGTCGGATCCGAGGCGGCTCTACGAGTCGCTGGCAGACGAGGACCGGCAGACGCTCAACTCGATCTGCTTCACCCGGCTACACGTGGACACCGACACCGACCAGCACCCCCGGATCAGCCAGGGCACAGCCACTGCCAGCATCGCGCCGCTGGTGACGTTCCGGGACCGGGAACGGCGAAACGGCACCTGCCCGGAGGCTGATGCCGTTCTTCCTATGGGTCAGGGTTCAAGTAAGAACCCTTTGGTGGAGCTTAGGGGATTCGAACCCCTGACCTTTTCATTGCGAACGAAACGCGCTACCAACTGCGCCAAAGCCCCTTGCGGCGACAAGGTTAGCACAGCCGCGGGGGGCCGCCGCGAGGGTGGCGTGTGGCACGGGTCTCGTTGTGGGCGGTCAGATCCAGGAGTCGAGCCACATGCGCGCGTGCCATTCCTCGCGCGGAATGGCCTCGCCCGTGTAGATCGGCCAGAAGTACGCGAAGCAGAGGATCACGACCGCCACGAACGCCCCGGCGATGAGCGCACCCGTGAGGCGCCGCTCCGGTGAGCCGAGCGGCGGCAGGGCCGCGTTCCTACGGCGCAGGTCCGTACGGCCGATGATCAACCCCAGGCACCACGTGACCGCGCCGATGAAGAACGGCACGGCCGGGGCGGCGTAGAAGAAGAACATCGTCCGCTCGGGGTACATGAACCACGGGAGGATGCCCGCGCCGAGCCCCGCCAGGAGGAACCAGGCCCGCCAGTCGCGCTTGTGCAGCGCCCAGACGAGGAGCGCCAGGGCGGCCGGCACGAACGTCCACCACAGCAGCGGCGTCCCCAGGAGGAGCACCTCGCCCGCGCAGTCGCTCGCGCCGCAGTTCACGTCCGAGCTCCAGTAGAAGACCACCGGCCGCAGGTCGAACAGCCATTGCCACGGCCAGGACTGATAGGAGTGCTCGGAGGAGAGTCCGTTGTGGAAGTCCAGGACGCTGAAGTGGTACTGCATCCAGTTGACGAGCGCGCCGACGACGGGCGGCTCGGACCGGCCCTGGTCGGCGAGCCAGTGCCGGTAGGAGCCGGTGTCGTTGAGGAACCAGCCGGTCCACGAGAGCGTGTAGACGCCGACCGCGAGGAGCCCGAACCACAGGTTCTGGCCGAACTCGTAGATCAGGGTGTCGCGGAAGGGCTTGCGGGCGCCCGCGTCGCAGCGCAGCCGCCAGTCCCACACGATGTACAGCACGATGACGACGATGATGTACCACAGCGCACTCCACTTGACGGCCATGGCGAGCCCCAGGAGCACCGCGCACGCGATCCGCCACCAGGGCATGCCGAGGCGGGGCCTGCGGCGCCGGACGTCGAGGCCGTCCTCGAGCGCGGCGAGCCAGCCCGCGCGGCGCCAGTCGCGGTCGCGCACCAGGCAGTACATGGCGCCGAGCAGGAGCGTGGCGATGAAGATGTCGAGCAGCGACGTACGCGAGAGCACGAGGTGGCTGCCTTCGACGGCGAGCAGGAGGCCCGCGGTGCCGCCGAGGAGCGTCGATCCGGTGAGGCGGCGCATCAGGCGGATGAGGACCGCGACGCCGATGACGCCCGCGGCGGCGGCCGCGATGCGCCAGCCGACCTCGTCGTAGCCGAACGCCCATTCGCCGAGGCCGATGAGCCACTTGCCGAACGGCGGGTGCGCGACGTACGAGGAGCCGTCCGCGCCCGGATCCCATTCGACGCCGTAGGACAGCATCGAGTGCGCGTCCTGCGCGTAGTAGACCTCGTCGAAGATCAGGCCCTTGGGGTGGTTCAGGCCGATCAGGCGCAGCGCGGCGGCGATCCCGGTGACCACGAGGGTCACCCAGAGGGCGCGGCGGGAGTCGCCCGGGAGGGTGCTCGCGAGGCGGGCCCGGACGGCGGGGAGGGGGCCGGGGAGCGGCGTCGGCCGCCAGGCGGCGGGCGGCTGCTCGGGCCGGACTGCGGTGGCGCTCACCGGGGTGAGTCTAGGGCCTGAATGCCGACTGTGGCGAGTCGCGGTCAGGCCCTTTCGCTCCCCCGGTCAGTGCACCAGATCCGTGGGCGGCGTGAAATCGCCTTCGCCGTTCAGATCCCACTGCGCGGCCAGGATCTCGGCGACCGCGTTCGCGGGCTTGCCGAGGTTGGCCTTGCCGACGAAGTGCTGCGGGCTGTCCGGGTCGGCGATGAACGCCGCCGCCGCCGCGTTCGGCGTGAATCCCACGAACCAGTTGGTGGAGTTCGAGTCGGTGGTGCCGGTCTTGCCCGCCACCGGCCCGTCGACCGCGTTGCCGACCTGCGGGGCGGTGCCCCACGTGCAGTTCCCTGCCGCCGCACCGTACTCGGTCGGGCAGCGCGCCGCGTCCACCGCGGCGCGGGCGACCTCGACGCTCACGGCCCGGTCGCACGCGGACTCGAACGGGATGGTCTGGCCGGTCAGCGTCGTCGCGTTCGACGCCGGGATCGGCGGGCAGTACACGCCGTCCGCCGGGAGCGTCGCGTACGCGGCCGCCATGTCGAGCGGCGTGGTCTGCGTGACGCCGAGGACGAACGGGCCGTAGCTCTCCGGGTAGTTGGTGACGAAGTTCAGGTCCTCCTGGGAGCGGAACTTGATGCCGAGCCGCTCGGCTATGTTGATCGCCTTCTCGACGCCGACCCGCTCCGCGAGCTGCACGAAGTACGTGTTCACCGATTCGCCGAAGCCGGTCCACATGTTGTAGTTCCCGACCTCCGACTTCGAGGCGTTCTTCGGGCACCATTTGTTGCCGCACGCGGCCTCGCCGTCGCCCACCACGTACTTCGACGTGTACTGGTACGGCGAGTAGATCGTGGTGTCCAGCGGGTAGCCCTCCTCGAGCGCCGCGAGCATCGTGAACATCTTGAACGACGAGCCCGCCTGGTAGCCCGGCACCGCCGAGTTGCCGCTCAGCAGCGGGTTCGTGGTGTTCGGATACGAGCCCTTGCCGGGGCCGCCGGTGTTGGGGCCGTTCTCGGAGACGTCGTTCGAGTAGTTGCGGTTCACGGCCATCACCTGGATGCCGCCGGTCCCCGGCTCGACCACGACCGAGCCGAGCGCGTACTCCGAGCCGGTCTCCTTCTGCTTCTCGACCGCGTCCTGCGCCGCGCGCTGCAGCTCCACGTCGAGGGTCGAGACGATCTCGTAGCCGCCCCGGTAGAGGCGGGCCTTGCGGACCTCCTCGGAGTCCCCGAAGTCCTCCTGCTGGTTCCACCACTGCTCGAAGTAGTCGACGAAGAAGCCGTAGTCGGAGTCGATCGCGCCGCCCGAGGTGTTGTTCGCCTGCTGCGGGTTGAGGTTCAGGCCCTCGGCCTTCGCCTCGTCGCCTTCGGCCCGGGTCAGGGACCCGACGTCGACCATCCGGTTGATCACGTGGTCGCGGCGGACCTGCGCGGCCTCCGACGAGCCGTTGATCGGGTCGTAGATCGACGGCGACTGGATCAGGCCCACCAGCATCGCCGACTCGGCGACCGTGAGGTCGGCCGGGACCTTCCCGTAGTAGACCTGCGCGGCCGCGCCGATCCCGTACGCCCCGTTGCCGAAGTAGACGGTGTTCAGGTAGTTCGTGAGGATCTCCTGCTTCGTCATCTCCTCTTCGAGCGCCAGCGCGTAGCCCATCTCCTTGATCTTGCGGTCGACGGTGACCTCGCTGGCGGCGGCGACCTCGTCGGGAGTGGTCGCGGTGTAGGAGAGGACCTGCCGCACGTATTGCATGGTGATCGTCGAGGCGCCTTCGGAGGTGCCGCCGTCGGCGATGTTGGTGACGAGCGCGCGCATGACGCCTTCGGGGTCGACCCCGTTGTGCTCGAAGAAGTTCGAGTCTTCGGTGGCGACGAGCGCGCTGACCACGGAGGCGGGGATCTGGTCGTATTCGAGCTGCACGCGGTACTGGTCGCCGAAGGTGGCGATGACGGTCTCGCCGTCGGAGGCGTAGAGGGTGGAGGATTCGGGCGCGGGGGGGAGCACGAGCTCGTCGGGGAGTTCGAGGACGGTTTCGGAGCCGACTTTCGCGAGCCCGCCGAAGGCGCTCGTCAGCGGCAGGAACGCCAGTCCGACGACGAGGCCGAAGGCGACCGCCACCGGCACGAGCGCGAACATGGCGCGCCGCTGCACGGCCGTGATGGGTCCGAACCAGGTCTGCGCCACCGGTTTCGAAGAATCACTCACGCTGTCTCCCGAAGAGCCCCGAAGCGGGGTAGGAACGGTCAATGCAAAATGGGCGCGGCATGGCGCCGAGTCAAGCGGCGTTCCGGGGGCGGGTTCACTCTACGACGCCGCGCGCGGCGCCTCGAGGGGCCGTCCGATGCGGGTGGGCGTCATTACAGGCCGTCCCGGTGCTCTCGTGCCGCACCCGAACAGGTTGCCAGGGATGGCGTCGGGGCCGCCGCACCACCCGTGCGTCACCACGCGAAGGCGAGGGCGGCGGCGAGGACGGCTCCGGCGGAGGCCCAGCACAGGCCGATCGCGCGGGAGCGTCCTTCGTAGAGTCTGGTGGCGCCGGAGACGGCGACGAGTGCGAACGCGGCGGCCATGAAGAGGACGAGCGAGGGGGCCCAGCGGAGCAGGAGTCCGGCGGTGCCGCCGACGTAGGCGCTGTGCGCGTCGGGCCCGGTGGAGCGGGCGGGGAGTTCGGTGCCGAGGTCGGCGGCCGTGACCTCGCCGGTGAGGTGGAGGTCTTTCGCCCAGTCGTGGGTCTGGAAGCGGCCGGTGCAGGAGGGCGCGAACCCGTTCTCGCAGGAGGTGACCTGGACGGTGCCGTAGTCGTAGTGGCCGACGGAGATCCAGAGCGCGGGGGCGGCGGTCCAGGCGAAGAACATGAGGAGGCAGGCGCAGACGAGGATGCCGAGGAGCGCGGGCGCGAAGGCCTTGGGTTCGCGGCGGCGCTGGGCCCGGCCGGGCTTGGCGGGTTTCCGCGCGGATTCGCCGGCGCGTTCCCAGACGGCGCGGATGGCGGCCATGCCGTCGGTCTGGGAGCCGAGGGGGCCGCGCTGGGAGACGGGCCTGGGTGCGGCTTCGGCGCCGGGGTCCCAGGTGTGCTCGCCGACGACGCCGTACGCGGCGGGCATTTCGGGAACGGGCACGTTCGCTTCCGGCGCCCCGGGGGACGCGGGCTGGTGCTGGGGGTCGACCGCGCGGTGTGTTCCAGACATACCGGTTATTGCATCACCGAATTCGCGAACGGGGGCGCAATCGCGTCGGGATCGCCGTGTCGGGTGAGGACGAGACGTGCGCCGTCGAGAGGTCCGGACAGTGCCGGTCCTGATATCTGGACCGATAACATGGGGCGCATGACTCACGTATTGACCGCGCTGGCCTGGCCTTACGCCAACGGTCCGCGCCACATCGGCCATGTAGCAGGATTCGGGGTCCCCGCCGACGTCTTCGCCCGCTACATGCGCATGCGCGGTCACGATGTGCTCATGGTCTCGGGGACCGATGAGCACGGCACGCCGATCCTGGTGCAGGCCGACGCGGAGGGCCTGACGGCCGCCGAGGCCGCCGCGAAGTACAACCGGATCATCGTGGAGGACCTGGACGCGCTGGGCCTCTCGTACGACCTGTTCACGCGCACGACCACGGGGAACCACTACCGGACCGTGCAGGAGCTGTTCACGACGCTCTACGGGAACGGGTACATCCTGCAGAAGAAGACGCTCGGCGCGATCAGCCCTTCGACGGGCCGCACGCTGCCGGACCGCTACATCGAGGGCACGTGCCCGCACTGCGGGTTCGATTCGGCGCGCGGCGACCAGTGCGACAACTGCGGCCGCCAGCTCGACCCGGTCGACCTGATCGACCCGAAGTCGCGGATCAACGGCGAGACGCCGAAGTTCGTGGAGGAGGATCATTTCTTCCTCGATCTGCCGGCGTTCGCGGACGCGTTGAACGCGTGGCTGGACACGCGCACGGGCTGGCGGACGAACGTCCTGCGGTTCACCAGGAACCTGCTCGACGAGATGCATCCGCGTCCGATCTCGCGCGACCTGGACTGGGGTGTGCCGATTCCGCTGGAAGGCTGGGTCGACCGGCCGGACAAGCGCCTGTACGTGTGGTTCGACGCGGTGATCGGCTATTTGAGCGCCACGATCGAGTGGGCGCGGCGCTCGGGCGACCCGGAGGCGTGGAAGCGCTGGTGGCAGGACCCGGAGGCGGTGTCCTACTACTTCATGGGCAAGGACAACATCGTCTTCCACTCCGAGATCTGGCCGGCGATGCTGCTGGGCGCGAACGGCGAGGGCGCGAACGGCGGCGAGCCGGGCGCGCTCGGGAAGCTGAACCTGCCGACCGAGGTGGTGTCGTCGGAGTTCCTGACGATGGAGGGCAAGCAGTTCTCGTCCTCGCGACGCGTCGTGATCTACGTGCGGGACTTCCTGGAGCGGTACTCCCCCGACGCGTTGCGCTACTACATCTGCGCGGCGGGCCCGGAGAACCAGGACTCGGACTTCACGTGGGCTGAGTTCCTGCGCCGCAACAACGATGAGCTGGTGGCGGGCTGGGGCAACCTGGTGAACCGCTCGATCGCGATGGCCGCGAAGAACTTCGGGGCCGTGCCGGAGCCGGGCGAGCTCGAGGAGGTCGACCGGGAGCTGCTGGCGGCGACGCGCGACGCGTTCGACACCGTGGGCGACCTGATCGGCGCCAACAAGGTGCGGGCCGGGATCGGCGAGGCGATGAAGGCCGTCGCGGCGGCGAACAAGTACCTCGCGGACACCGCGCCGTGGAAGATGAAGGAGGACCCGAAGCGCCAGGCCACGGTCCTCTACACGGTGCTGCAGGCGGTCTCGGACTTGAAGACGATCATGAGCCCGTTCCTGCCGCATTCCTCGCAGCGGGTGCACGAGCTGCTCGGCGGTGAGGGCGTGTTCTCCCCGATGCCGTACATCGAGGAGGTCGCCGAGCTGGACGAGGGCGGCGCGACCGACGGGCCGTACCCGATCCTCACCGGCGACTACTCGGACGTCCCGAAGTGGGAGTCGGTGCCGCTGGTCCCGGGCACGGTGCTGGAGAAGCCGACGCCGGTGTTCACCAAACTCGATCCGTCCATCGTGGACGAAGAGATCGAGCGGTTGAACGCTTAGGAGCGCACAGGGAAGGGCCCGGCGGTTGCCGGGCCCTTCTCCGTGCGTTCAGATCGCCGGGGCGACTTCGCTGCGCTCCACCCATTTCTCGTAGACGCCGCGGCGCACGGCCTCGGCCCCGGAGCGGGAGAGGACGTCGGGGCTGGGGCGGGAGAGGCGGAAGCGCGCCCAGTCGTCGTCGGCGTCCACGAGCGAGCCCGGGATGCCCTTCCAGACCACGTGGTTCGCCTCGCGCAGGACCCGCCGCACCTGGTGGACGCGGCCCTGCTCGACGCCGGGGATGTCAACGCGCCGTTCGAGGGTGAGCGGCGACCACTGCTGACCCGAGTAGGCGAACAGGTCGAGTTCGGCGCCCTGCTCGGTGAAGGCGAGGAGCCGCGAGCCCTCGGGCAGCGGCAGGTCGGTGAGGTCGGCGGTGACGTGCTCGGGGAGCAGGTGCGCGGTCGAGATCGCGAAACCGGTGCCGAGGACGGGCATGCCGCGCCGGTCGGAGGACGGCATCGCCGTCAGGCCTTCGTATTCGGGGGCGACGGGCGCCTGGTAGTCCCATGCGTCGGCCGCGGGCCAGCGCAGCGCGAACACCCAGGGCTCGCTCGGTTCGGTCTCGCCGCCGAGGACGGAGCGGGCGGCGGGGGTGCGCAGGTGCGCGATGTCCCAGCGGCGGTAGCAGAAGCCGCCGGGGACGGCGGCGGTCTCCATGAGGCGGGCGATCTGTGGAGCGGTGACGGGTCGCTCCATGATGTCGCCGGGGGCGACCGCGGCGGAGCGGCGGACGCGGTCGAGGAGGACGCGTGCGGCGGGGTCGAGGTGCGGGGTCTGGGTCAGGCGGCGCACGTATTCGAGGTCGAGGCCGGGCGCGAGGGGCACGGTGAGGGACCGGTCGTCGGCGACGGCGACGGGCACGCCGTCGCGCAGGACCTCGCCGGCGTGGGCGAAGTGGCGGTACGGGTAGTCGCTGCCGGGGCGGGGGTTCGGCAGGAAGTCGGGGCGCGGGAGGGCGGAGAAGAGTTCCCAGGCGGCGCCGTCGGCGTAGGGGGTGCCGGGGTATTTCTCGCCGCGCCATTCGACGGTGACGATGGTCTGGGGTTGCGTCGTTTCGGCCGGGACGGCGGGGCGGCGTTGCTGGAGCGCTGCGGCGCGGTTGCGGCGGGACGCGAGGTCGCGGGTCATGTGCGTCTCGATTCGTCTTGCGCGGGTGCGACGGCGGTGCGACTGCGTTGTCGTGGATCGCTGGTGTGGTCTGCGGTGCTGTCGCCGGACGGTAGTGGCTTGTCCACAGCCGGTGGTTCGACTGTCCGCCAACGTAAGCGCGGCGTGTCAGGCGGGGATGTCCGGAAAATGAAGAAGATGTTACGCCGGAAGCACCGGGCGCGCGTCGGCGAAGGCGTGGCATCGTTGACATGTGTACCGATCCGAACCCGCGCCGCTGCCCGAGCCGCTGCCGCATCCCGTCGCCGACAGCCACACCCATCTCGATCTCGTCGACGTCTTCGGCGCCGAGGAGGAGCTCCCGGTGCCCGCTCCCGATTCGCCCGGCGTGCGGGCCCGCCTCGACGAGGCGGCCGCCGCGGGGGTCGCGCGGGTCGTGCAGGTCGGCACTGACGTCGAGTCGTCGCGTTGGGCCGCCGCGCTCGCGGCCGCCGATCCGCGCGTGCTCGCCGCGGCCGCGCTGCACCCGAACGACGCCCCGCGCCAGGCCGACCTCGACGCGGCGCTCGCGGCGATCGACGCGGTCGCGGCGCTGCCGCGGGTCGCGGCCCTCGGTGAGACCGGGCTCGACTACTTCCGGACCGACGAGAGCGGCCGCGCGGCCCAGCAGCGGTCGTTCCGCGCGCATATCGAGATCGCGAAGCGGCGGGGCAAGGCGCTGGTGATCCACGACCGGGACGCGCACGAGGACGTCCTGGCGATCCTGGACGCCGACGGCGCGCCCGATCGAGTGGTGCTGCACTGCTTCTCGGGGGATTTCGCGTTCGCGAAGGAGTGCGCGCGGCGCGGGTTCTTCATGAGCTTCGCGGGGAACGTGACGTTCAAGAACGCCCAGAGCCTGCGCGACGCGGCGTCGGTCGCCCCGGCCGAACTGGTGCTGGTGGAGACGGACGCGCCGTTCATGGCCCCGATCCCGGTGCGCGGGCACCGGAACCATCCGGCGCTCACGAACTACACGGTCCGTTTCCTCGCCGAACACCTCGAACGCGATCTCGAGTCGTGGTGCGAGCGGCTGTGGGCGAACACCGAGGCGGCGTTCGGCGCCTGGTGATCAGCTGACGTCGACCGCGGCCTCGGCGGTGGCGGTGTTCCCTGCGGCGTCGGTGAGGGTGAACGTGAAGATCCAGCGTCCTTCGGCGGGCAGGCTGACCTCGCCCGCGAGGATGCCGGTGCGCAGCTCGATGAGCCGCATCTCCTCGGCCGCTTCGCCTTCGAGCCCGTAGGTCGCGGTCCACTCCGCGGCGGGGAACGGCGCGCCTTCGAGGTCGTCGGCGAGGATCCGCACGCTGTTGGGCCCGGGCCGCCCGGGTTCGAGCACGAGCTGCGCCGAGTACACGTCGGTGGTGACGAGCGTGGCCGTCTCGGTGGATGCGGCGGTGGCCGTCTCGGTCTCGAGCAGCGCGGTCTTGGCGGGCACGGCCTGCACGAGCACGGCCACGGCGGCCATCACGGCGGCGAGGAACACGAGCTCGACTCCGGCCGCGACGCGCAGCCGCCGCCGGGCCGCCGTGCGGCGCAGCAGCGCGCGCCGCGTGAACAGGCCCGCGCCGAGGATCGCGGCGAGCAGCACGGCTTTGAGGATCACCAGGCGCCCGTAGGTCGTGTCGGTGAGCGCCTCGATCGAGTCGATGTGGAGCAGCGCGGAGGCGAGCCCGGCGACGAGGACGTTCGCGACGAGCCACGGCACCAGCGCGAGCCAGGTCGCGGCGGCGCCGTCCGGGATCTCGGTGTCCTCGCGGAACGCGAGGATCAGGATGGCGAGCACGCCGCCCGCCCACGCCATCGAAGCGGCGAGGTGCACCGTGTCCGCGGTGAACGCGACGGCGATCGGTTCGGTCGCCATGGGGTGCCCGGCGAGCGGCCAGGTGGCGGTGAGCGCGAGGCCGACCGCGGCGAGGCCGGTCACGAGCAGCGGCTTCGGTTCCTCGGTGCTGGTGACGACCGTCCGCATGAGCGGCAGCGCGAGCAGCACGAGGAGCAGCCGCAGGAGCCCGGCGAGGCCGACGTTCGACTCCATGACGGACTGGAGTCCGACCGCGTCGAGGCCGGAGATGCTGGTCCCGGTTTCGTAGGCGGCCTGGAGGGGCAGCCCGAGCACGGCGGTCATGGCGACGACCGCGAGGCCGGTGGCGCAGCTCTTCGCGGGGACCTCGCGCGGCCGTGCCCCGAGGGCGAGGAAGATGCCCGCGCCGAGCGCGAGCGCCAGTCCCGCGTATCCGAACCAGCGGTTGCCGTAGAGGAGCGCTTGCACGAACGGGTCGGTTCCGGCCGTGAGCGCTTCGGCGCTCGGCGCCTCGGTCTCGGCCCCTATCGAGAAGGTGAAGGTGCCGGAGACGGGGTGCCCGTCGTGCGAGACGACCCGGTAGCCGACGAGGTAGGTGCCCTCCTGGTCGGCGTCGACGCTGATCTGGAGGGTGGTCTGTTCGGCGTTCTGCTCGACCCCGGTGTCGGCTCGGTCACCATCGGGAGCCACCACGCCGGTGGCCGCGTCTACGGGGGTGACTGGTTCGTTGAACTCGACGACGACTTCGCTCGGTGGCGCGTCGAGGAGCGCCCCGGAGGCGGGTTCGGTCTTGGTGGCGGTGGCGTGCGCCGAGGCCCCGGAGGCCCAGAGTGCGCCGAGAGCCGCGCCGACGAGTGCCGTTGCGAGCGACGACCAGGCGAAGCGGGTCGCTCTGGCGGCGGGGCGGCGGTCGTTCGATCGGGATCGCATCGCCGCTGAGCGTACTCGAATCCGCTTCGTGAATCGAGAGTTGGACCGGAGAAAGGCTGGGCGAGGCACATGGGCAAGTCGAACCGGAATATCGACCGCCGACAGGCCGCCGAGGCGCTGCGCAGGCAGCAGGAGGCGGAGGCGCGGCGCCGGAAGATCGTGTTCGGGGTGGCGATCGGCGCCGCCGTGGTGTTGATCGGGGGGCTCCTCGCATGGGGCATCTGGATGAACGGCAAACCCGAGTACGAGGTGCACGATCCCTCCGCGTCGGTCACCGACACGTACGGGGTGCAGATCGGCGACGGCCCGGTCGAGGTCGACCTTTACATCGACTACATGTGCCCGGCGTGCAACCAGTTCGAGTCCGCGTACGCCGAGCAGATCCAGTCGTGGGTCGACGACGGCTCGGTGACGGTGAACTACCACCCGCTCGCGATCCTCGACCGCTTGAGCTCGGGCACCGAGTACTCGAGCCGCGCGGCCGCCGCCGCCGTGTGCGCGGCCGACGCCGGCGAGCAGCAGTTCCTCGACTACACGCTGGCGCTGTACGCGAACCAGCCCGCCGAGAACACCGAGGGCCTCACCGATGCGGAGCTGATCGCGATCGGCACCGACGACGTCGGCCTCGACGCCGACTGGCAGTCCTGTGTGGAGGACGAGCGATACCGCGGCTGGGTCCAGGAGGGCAACGCCGACGCCACGAACGAGCAGGGCATCTCCGCGACGCCGACCGCGAAGGTCGACGGCGAAGCGGTCGAGAACTCGGCGTTCGCCGACGAGGTCCAGGCCGCGATCGACGCGGGCTGATCCCGGAGTCTCCCCAAGGGCGTCGGCGTCGACGTGTGCCCGGGCGGGCCCTTGAGGACTACGCCCGCATCGCCGCCAGCGCCGTCTCCAGGGAGAAGCCGAAGGGCAGTTCGAGCCGGTGCCGTTGCAGGAGTTCGGGGTCGGCGAGGATCTCGACGGTGGGGCCGTCGGCGGCGACGCGGCCGGCGTCGAGGATCACGGCCCGTTCGCACAGCTGCAGCGCGTACGGCAGGTCGTGGGTGACGAGCAGCAGGGTCGGCGCGGTGGCCTGCAGGATGCGGGCGAGGTCGCGGCGGGCGGCGGGGTCGAGGTTCGCGCTCGGCTCGTCGCACACCACGATGTCGGGGCGCATGGCGAGCACCCCGGCGAGGGCGGCGCGGCGCTGCTGGCCGACCGAGAGGTGGTGCGGGGGCCGGTCGGCGAGGTCGCTCAGGCCGACGTCGGCGAGGGCGGCCCGGACGCGTTCGGCGAGTTCGGGTCCGCGCAGGCCGAGGTTGGCGGGGCCGAAGCCGACGTCGTCGGCGACGGTGGGCATGAACAGCTGGTCGTCCGGGCTCTGGAAGACGATGCCGACGCGGCGGCGGACCTCGGCGAGGGTCTGCTTCGCCACCTTGACATCGGCGACGGACACCTCGCCTTCGGTGGCGGTGAGGAGTCCGGCGAGGTGGAGCATGAGCGTGGTCTTCCCGGCGCCGTTGGGGCCGAGGACGGCGACGCGTTCACCTTCGTGGACTTGGAGGTCGACGCCGTCGAGGGCGCGGTGCCCGTCCGGGTAGACGTGCTGGAGGCCCTTGATGTCCAAGGCGCTCATACGAACACCGCCGTCCAGGTGGCGATGCCCGCCGCGATCGCGGGGACGGCGAGTGCGGCCGTCCACTGCAGGGCGCCGGCGGGTGCCGGGCCGACTTCGAGTGGGAGCCGACCGGTGTAGCCGCGTGCGGACATGGCCTGCCAGACGCGTTCGCCGCGTTCGAAGGAGCGGATGAAGACGACGCCGAGGCTGCGGGCGAGCGCGCCCGCCTGCCACAGGAACCGCGGGTCGTCGCAGCGGGCGAGGCGGGCCAGGCGCATCTGGGTCACCTCGGCCACGGTGAGGTGCGCGTATCGGATCGCGAACGCGGTGATCTGCAGCAGGATCTCGGGGCAGCGCAGCCGCGAGAGCCCGGCGAGGACCGCGGCGATGGGGGTCGTCGCGGCGAGCAGCAGGGCGGCCCAGACGCCGAGGGTGGCTTTGGCGAGCAGGTTCCATCCGGCCCACAGGCCCGGTTCGGAGACGTGGAGGAAGCCGATCTGGACCGGGTCCCCTTCGACCATGAACGGGAACGCCAAGGCCAGCACCAGGAACGGCGATTCCACGAGGCTGCGGGTGAGCACCCAGGCCAGGGGCACGCGGGCGAGCGTGAACAGTCCCGCGAGGAGCGCGGCGTAGACCCCGAAGGCCCACACCGCCTCTCGCGGTGTGGCGGCGATGGCGCAGGTGAAGGCGACGAGCGCGACGATCTTCACCTGCGGTCGCAGGCGGTGGATCGGCGAGTCGCCGGGCCGGTGGAGCCCGTCGACCGGGTTCACGCGTGCTCCTTCTTCTTGCCGCGGGAGAGCAGCCAGAAGAACCCGGTGGCGACGCCGAGGGTGAGGACCACGCCGAGGATCCCGGCGAGCGAGGCGCCGAGGATCTCATTGTCCAGGAAGGACATCCCGTAGTCGGCGAAGGCGCCGCCGATCTCGTGCTCGCCCGCGGCCTGGAGGACGCAGGTGCCGCCGGTGATCTCACCGTCCGCGGTCTCGCAGCCGGTGAGGAGCACCGATTCGAGCCCGTCGGGCGAGGCGGAGGCGAACAGGGACACGAACCCGGCGAGGACCAGCGTGACGACGACGCCGGTGATCCAGAAGCGTTTGGTCTTCACACTGTCTCCTCGGCGGGCTGGGCGAGGCGCGTGCCGCGCAGCGCGTGGACGAGGTCGGGGCGGACGGCCGCGACGGCGGTCACCGCTCCGGCGGTGATGACGCCCTCGCCGATGCCGACGAGCACGTGCGTGCCGAGGATCGCGGCCGCCAGCTCACCGAAGGACTGGCCCACTTCCTCACCGCCGAGCCGGAACTGGAGCACGAATCCGGCCGACGCGGCCACGACGGAGACGAGCGAGGCCGCGAAGACCGCGGCGCCGAGCCCCCAGCGGGTGCGCGGGAGGACCTTGAGCGCCAACAGGATCACGCCGTAGCCGGCGAAGCTGGCGATCACGGCCATGTTCACCACGTTCAGCCCCAGGGCCGTCACGGCCCCGTCGGCGAACAGCAGCGCCTGGATGACGATGACGACGGTGACGCAGAGCGCCCCGAGCCAGGGCCCGAGGAGCGCGGCGGCGAGCGCGCCGCCGAGGAGGTGCCCCGATACGACCGCGGCGATCGGGAAGTTGAGCATCTGCGCGGCGAAGATGAACGCCGTCGCGAGGCCCGCGAGCGGCACGAGCCGCTCGTCGAGGTGTCGGCGCGCCATGATGACGCAGGCGCCGACGGCTATGGCGGCGAGGAGGGCGAAGGCCAGGGAGATCGGTCCGTTGACGACGTCCGTCGGGATGTGCAGCGCCAGGTCTGACACGGGCAGGTGCCGCCTTTCGACTGGTTGTGGGGCCCTGGGGCGGGGCCGGGGTGGGTGCGGCGGCCGCCTCACCGGATGCGAGGCGCCCACGCGTGGAATCAACAGCCCGCTGTCAGGCTATTGCAATCATTTTGCAATAGCCGCTTCGGTGCCGTCAACCCGGACCGGGAAGTGTCGGATAGGTAACCGGCCCCCGCCGACCAGGGACCGTCAAGCGTGCTCCCAGGGGATTGTCAGGGACGACCGGTAGGGTTGCGACCTGTGAACGTACGACTTCAGTCTGGTGAGACGGCGCCTGATTTCACGCTGACCACCGATACCGGCGACACGGTGACCCTGTCGAGCCTCCAAGGCCGAAAGGTGATCCTCTTCGCCTATCCGAAGGCCATGACGCCCGGCTGCACCAAGGAGGCCTGCGACTTCCGCGACAGCCTCACCGGTCTGCAGGCCGCCGGCTACGCGGTGCTCGGGATCTCCCCCGACCAGCCCGAGGCGCTGGCCAAGTTCGTCGAGCGCGACGGCCTGACCTTCCCGCTGCTCTCCGACCCCGAGCACAAGGTGCTCGAGGAGTACGGCGCGTGGGGTGAGAAGAAGAACTACGGCCGCACGATCCTCGGCGTCGTCCGCTCCACGTTCGTCATCGACGAGCGGGGCGACATCGAACTCGCGCAGTACAACGTGAAGGCCACCGGCCACGTTGCGCGCCTCAAGAAGCAGCTCGGCCTCCCCGAGTAGACCCGGGTCAGGACTTCGGCAGGAGCACCTGGAACGTCGCTCCGCCGCCGGGCGTCCCGCAGAGGCGCACGCAGCCGCCGTGACCGGTCACGATGGCCGCCACGATCGACAGCCCGAGCCCCGAGCCGCCTTCGGCGCCGCGGGACCGGCCCTGGTCGACCCGGTACAGCCGCTCGAACACCCCCGCGGCGTGCTCGGGCGCGACACCGGGCCCGGTATCGGCCACCTCCAGCACGGCCGCCGGCAGCGCCGGGTTCTCCCCGACCTGCGCCAGGCAGCGCGGCCCCGGGCTCGCACTCCATCCGAGGCGCACGGTGATCCGAGCGTCCGGCGGCGTGTGCCGCAGCGCGTTCGCCACCAGGTTGGTCACCACCTGACGCAGCCGCGGCTCGTCCCCGGTGACGTCCACCGCGTCGAGCAGGTCCTCGTCGCCGTCGCCCGCGTGCCCGCCCAGCGATTCGAGCGCGATGAACCGGCTCGGATCCCGCAGATGCGCGTCCCCCACCGCGTCGACGGCCACACCGAGCAGGTCGACCGGCCCGCGGCTCAGCGGCCGCTCCCGGTCGAGCGCGGCGAGCAGCATGAGGTCGTCGAGCAGGAGCCCCATGCGCTTCGACTCGGCCTCGATCCGCCCGATGGTCTCGTCGAGCACCGGCCCCGGCGGCACCCCGCCGCGCCGGTACAGCTGCGCGAACCCTTTGATCGAGGTCAGCGGCGTGCGCAGTTCGTGCGAGGCGTCGGCGAGGAACTGGCGCAGGCGCGCTTCGGAGGCGGCGCCGGCGTCGAGCGCCGCCTGGATGCGGCCGAGCATCGTGTTGAGGGCCGAGCCGAGCCGCCCGGTCTCGGTGTGCGGGTCGGTGTCGGTGACGCGCGCGTCGAGGCGGCCTTCGGCGATCGCGTCGGCCGTCGCCTGCATCCGGTCGAGCGGGCGCAGCCCGAGGCGCGCGACCCAGAACGCGCTCACCGCGAGCAGCAGCAGGATCGCGAGCGTCACGGCCCCGCCGATGAGCAGCAGCGACTCGGTGGCCGCGCCGATGTACTCCGAGGACAGCGCGTAGACGACGTACCCGTCGGTGTCGTCGGCCTCCTCGACGAGCACGCGCCAGGAGTTCCCGTCCGCGTCCTCCACGGTGGAGGCCTCGCCGGTGCGATCGGCGAGGTCGCCCAGGCCCACGAGCGCGGCGCCGTCCTCGTCCGCGAAGGCGTGGACCAGCGAACCGTCGGCGTCGTAGACGTAGACGCGGGGCGTGTCCGGCAGGCCCGGCTGCGGGGCGGGCGGTTTGAACTCGCCGTCCTGCCCCTCGCGCGGTTCCTCGTTGAGCGCCATCGCCGAGGCGGTCCGCAGCTGCGAGTCGATCCGGTCGGTGAGCACGTTCTGGAGGAGGATCGTGGCGGTCAGGACCGCGGCGGCCAGCGCGAGCGTGCACAGGGTCACGATCGTGAACGCCATGCGGGAGCGGACGGTCCAGTGCCGCCAGCGTCGCGGTCCCCTCACTTCGGGGTCCTGGGCTCTCTGAGGGCGTAGCCGAAGCCGCGCACGGTCTGGATGAGCGCGGGCTCGACCTGGTCGATCTTCTTGCGCAGGTAGTAGACGTAGGATTCGACGATGCGGCCGTTGCCGCCGAAGTCGTAGTTCCAGACCCGGTCGAGGATCTGGGATTTGCTCACCACCTTCCCGGCGTTGAGCATGAGGTAGCGCAGGAGTTTGAACTCGGTGGGCGAGAGTTCGACGGGCTGCCCGGCGCGCCGGACCTCGTGGGCGGTCTCGTCGAGTTCGAGGTCGGCGTAGCGGAGCACGCGGTCTTCGGGCGGCGCGGGGGTCTTCGCGCGGCGAAGTATCGCTTGGATCCTGAGGACGACCTCTTCGAGGTCGAAGGGTTTGGTCACGTAGTCGTCGCCGCCGGCGTGGAGGCCGGTGACGCGGTCGCGCACGGCGTCGCGGGCGGTGAGGAAGAGGACGGGCAGGTCGCGGGAGGCGCGCAGCCGCTTGGCGACTTCGAAGCCGTCCATGTCGGGGAGCATGACGTCGAGGATCACGAGGTCGGGCTCGAACCGGGCGGCGGCGCGGAGCGCTTCGGCGGCGTCGCGGGCGACGTCGACCTCGAAGCCGGTGAGGCGGAGGGTGGCGGACAGGAGCGCGCCGATGTTCTCCTCGTCGTCGACCACGAGGACGCGGTCGCTGTGCTCGGGCGCTTCGTTCACCTGGACTCCTTCTGTCTGGGGTGCCAGGTATTTCTATCCTCGCAGGCCGCAGCGTCGCTGGGAGGCACCTCAGAGAAGCGTCAGAGTCGGGGTCAGAGGCGGGTGAGCGCCGGGCGCGGCCCGGCGGCGTCTTCGATCTCGCGGAGCCGCCGGGCGGTCTCGGCGGTGCCGGTGCGCAGCACGTGCTCGCGCAGGCGCCGGTACCGGTCGAGGAGGGCGGCCTGCTCGTCCTGCGGCAGCAGGCCGGAGCGCTGCACCGCGAGTGCGAGGGCGGCGACCCGCGCGAGGTCGTTGTCACCGTTGTCAGCAGCGTTCATGGAATGACCGTCCACTCTGAAGGCGTCCTGGAGGCGAACCCGAGGTGAACCGGACCGGACGCGGCTACAACGATCGATGTCCGGTTTGCCCCCGATCGGGTTCTCGCCGGTCCGGCCCCGATCGAGGCTGGACCCTGGGGCGATTTCTGGCATAAGGAAGCATTGTGATGGTATGACCTCATGGGGGCTCCCTCATTCGAGCACTGGGCTCCCCGACGCGTCCATGCGGAAGGATTCCCATGTCTGCCAAGCAAGAACCGAACGACCAGGCCACCGGCGGCTGCCCGGTGCAGCACGAACACGCGCTGCTCCCCGTCCAGGGCGGCGGCAACCGGGGGTGGTGGCCCGACCGGCTCAACCTCAAGCTCCTCGCGAAGAACCCCGCCGTCGGCAACCCCCTCGGCGCGGACTTCGACTACGGCGCGGCGTTCGAAGCCCTCGACCTCCCCGCGGTCAAGCGCGACATCGAAGCGGTCATGACGGACTCGAAGGACTGGTGGCCGGCCGATTTCGGGCATTACGGCCCGCTGTTCATCCGGATGGCCTGGCACAGCGCCGGCACCTACCGCATCAGCGACGGCCGCGGCGGCGCCGGCACCAGCCAGCAGCGGTTCGCGCCGCTCAACAGCTGGCCGGACAACATCAGCCTCGACAAGGCCCGGCGGCTGCTGTGGCCGGTCAAGCAGAAGTACGGGCGCAGTCTCTCCTGGGCCGACCTGATGATCCTCACCGGCAATGTGGCCCTGGAGTCGATGGGCCTCAAGACGTTCGGATTCGGCGGCGGCCGTGAGGACGCCTGGGAGGCCGACGAGGACATCTACTGGGGACCCGAGACCGACTGGCTCGACGACCAGCGCCGCGGCGAGGACCGCAGGATCGAGGACGCGTTCGCGGCGGCCCAGATGGGGCTCATCTACGTGAACCCGCAGGGCAAGGGCGGTGTCCCCGACCCGGTCGAGTCGGCGCAGGACATCCGCGACACGTTCGAGCGCATGGCGATGAACGACGAGGAGACCGTCGCGCTCATCGTCGGCGGGCACACGTTCGGCAAGACCCACGGCGCCGCACCGGAGTCGAACCTCGGCCCCGAGCCCGAGGCCGCGCCGCTCGAGGCGCAGGGCCTCGGCTGGGCGAACGCGCACGGCACCGGCAAAGGCAACGACACCATCACCAGCGGGCTCGAAGGGACTTGGACGAACACGCCCACCCAGTGGGACAACAGTTTCCTGGAGATCCTGTTCGGCCACGAGTGGGAGCTGACGTCCAGCCCGGCCGGCGCGCACCAGTGGAAGCCGAAGGGCGGCGCCGCCGCGGACCTCGTGCCCGACGCGCACGACCCGGGGAAGCGCCACGCGCCGACGATGCTCACGACCGACCTCTCGTTGCGGTTCGACCCGGTGTACGAGGCGATCTCGCGGCGCTTCCTCGAGCGCCCGGACGAACTCGCGGACGCGTTCGCGCGCGCGTGGTTCAAACTCACCCACCGCGACATGGGGCCGATCGTCCGCTACCGCGGCCCGGAGGTGCCCGCGGAGCGGCTCATCTGGCAGGACCCGCTCCCCGCCGCGGACTACGACACGATCGACGCCGACGACATCGCGGCGCTCAAGGAGCGGATCATCGAATCGGGCCCGACCTCGCGGCAGCTCGTGGCCGCCGCGTGGGCTTCGGCCTCCTCGTTCCGCGGCAGCGACAAGCGCGGCGGCGCCAACGGCGCACGGATCCGGCTCGAACCGCAGAAGGACTGGGAGGTCAACGAACCCCGGTCGCTGGCGGAGGTCCTGCGCGCGCTGGAGGGCGTCCAGGAGGCGTTCAACGCCCAGTCCGCGGGCAAGCGCGTCTCGCTCGCGGACCTGATCGTCCTGGGCGGCTGCGCCGCGGTCGAACGGGCCGCGCGGCTCGCCGGGCACCAGGTCGAGGTGCCGTTCTCGCCCGGCCGGGTCGACGCGACGCAGGAGCTGACCGACGTCGACTCGTTCGCGCCGCTCGAACCGACCGCTGACGGGTTCCGCAACTACCTCGGCAAGGATCACCCGATCCCGGCCGAGTACCTGCTGGTCGACCGGTCGAACCTGCTCGGCCTCAGCGTCCCTGAGATGACCGTCCTCGTCGGCGGCCTGCGCGTCCTCGGAGCGAACTTCGAGGACTCGCCCGTCGGCGTCCTCACCGACCGGCCCGGCATGCTCCACAACGACTACTACCGGAACCTGCTCTCGCTCGACATCGAATGGGCGCCGGCGGCGGACGACTCGCAGACCTACGAGGCCCGCGACCGCGCCACGGGCGACAAGCAGTGGACCGGCTCGCGCGTCGACCTCGTCTTCGGCTCCAACGCCGAACTCCGGGCCGTCGCCGAGGTGTACGCGAGCGACGACGCCGAGGAGCACTTCGTCCGCGACTTCGTCGCCGCCTGGTCCAAGGTGATGGACCTCGACCGCTTCGACCTGCGGTGAGTCATCGGGCCCCGGCGGGCGATCGCCGGGGCCCGGCGGCCGACAACCGCCCACGCGGCGGCGCTGGGGCCTAGCATCGGAACATGGCCCGCATCGAAGACGTCAGCTCGCCCGCCCGGACGGCCGAGCCCGGGGAGGGCATCGGCCGGGACGAACTCTCGCTCGCCACCCGCAACCACGGCCTGCCGCTCGAAGCCCTCCGTTACGACCGCACCCCGCCCGGCCTGCACTACGTCCTCACCCACTACGACATCCCGTACGTCGCCGAGGACGCGGCGTGGGAGCTCACGATCGGCGGCCACGTCGAACATCCCCTCCGCCTGAGCATGGACGACCTGCGGTCGCATCCGGCGGTCACCACCCGCGTCACCATGGAATGCGCCGGGAACGGCCGCGCCCTCCTCACGCCCCGCCCCGTGAGCCAGCCCTGGCTGGTCGAAGCGGTCGGCACCGCGGACTGGACGGGCGTGCCCCTGCGTGCCCTCCTCGCCGAAGCCGGCGTGCGCGACGGCGCCGTCGACGCGGTCTTCACCGGCGCCGACCACGGGATCGAACGCGGCGTCGAACAGGACTACCAGCGGGCCCTCCCGCTCGACACGGCCATCGGCGACGCACCCGGGGTCCTGGTCGCCTACGCCATGAACGGCGCCCCGCTGCCGCCGCAGCACGGGTGGCCGCTCCGCCTGGTCGTGCCCGGCTGGTACGGCATGGCCCACGTGAAGTGGTTGCGCGACATCACGATCGCCGAACAGCCGTTCACCGGCTTCCAGCAGACCACGGCCTACCGGATCCGGCAGGAACCGCACGAGGAGGGGACACCGGTCACCCGCATCGCCCCGCGCGCCCTCATGGTCCCGCCCGGCTTCCCCGACTTCATGTCCCGGGCCCGCGTCGTCCGCCCCGGTCCGGTGCTCATCGAAGGCCGCGCCTGGTCGGGCAGGGCACCGGTCACCGCCGTCGAGGTCAGCACCGACGACGGCCGCACCTGGAACGAAGCCGCTCTCGACGCACCGACCGGGCACCACTGGGCCTGGCGCCGCTGGCGGTTCGACTGGACCGCTGTACCCGGCGAGCACATGCTGTGCGCCCGCGCGACCGACGCCGAAGGCGACACCCAACCGGTGGACCAGCCCTGGAACCGCGGCGGCTTCGCCAACAACCTCGTGCAGCGCCTCCCGGTCCACTGCGTCGAACCGGGGTGATCGAAACGGAGTGACCGGAAACGAAGACGGCCCCGAATGGCCGACGGCCTGGCCGAGGCGGTGCGTGCGAGCCCGCAAGGCGGTACTCGCCGCTCCCCCGGAGGACTGCGGCAGGATCTGGCGCCACCAATGGCTGCGCGAAGCCCTCGCCGACACCGCCCATCCCGACCACACCGAAGCCCTCGAATACGTCAGCGAGCACGACCGCGCCTACTACCTGCCCGAGCCACCGGACGCGGCCGAGATCGACCGCAGACTCCGAGCCGCTGGTAACGACAAGGTGCGATCAGACTCGGACGCTATCGACTGAGACGTTCCTGTCCGGTGTCCTGGGTGAAGATGTCGGCCGCCGTCACCGTGAGCGTGCCTTCGCCTGCCCCGGTCACCGTCTCCCGCGCGCAGATCGCGAACCGCAGCGCTTCGGCTTCCACACCAAGCGCAGCGGACTTCTGCACCAGCCTCGGGAGCAGCCGTCGGGCGTCGACCTTGCGCGCCCACTTCGCTTCTCCGACCATGACAGGAGTCCGCGATCGCCCCGCCAGCACCACCGCGTCGATCTCGTCTCGTCCCTCTCGCCACCACGGCCCTACCGCCACCGTCTCAGCGTGGATCTGGGCGGCATATCTGCGGAGGTGGTCTCTGAACGCCGTCTCCCAGACCGGACCCATGTGGTCGTCGATGCCATGGGTGACGGCGTTCAGCACCGTGTCACCCAACCCGCGATCGATCTCCGAGCGGTAGCGGCCCAGGACCCGCAGATAGAAGGCCAGGAAGTTGTCGGTGATCTGGTAGATCCGCCGGCGGCTCTTCTCGGTCTCCGTCACGGGCATCAGCCGCTCGATCAGCCGCAGCCGCTGCAGCTCCCGAAGCGTTCGGCTGGGGTCCGCCCCGATGGCGTCGCTGATCTCCTGGTGCTTGGTCCGGCCCTCCGCGATGGCGCGCAGCACGTCGGCCAGCTGGTCACCGTGCCGCGCTTCGGTCGCGAGGAGATAGTCCCCTTCCACCAGCATCGGTGCGGTCGGCCGGCACGCGAGCCGGGATATGTTCTCGCGCACTGATTCCCCTGCGTCCCACCACGACAGGTAGAGCGGCATCCCTCCCAGGAGGCCGTAGGCCAGCGCGCGGTCAGCCGGGTTCAGGGCGGGGAGCATCTCGGCGGCCTCATGCGGGCGAAACGGGTGCAGTTGCATCGAGAGGTCGAAGCGCCCGTACAGCGGCGCCCGATACTCCTGGATCGCCTCCATCGTCCGCATCGCTGACCCGCACAGCAGGATCCGCAGGCCGCTCTCGGGGCCGGTGGTGTCGACGAAGGCGCGCAGGATCCCCGGCAGCTCCGGGGATTTCGACATCATCTCGGGGAACTCGTCGAAAACCAGCAGAAGCGGTGCTTCTCGGGCGGCCGCGTCCAGGTATTCCAGGGCTTCCTCCCAGCTCTGAAACGGCGATTCGGCCAGGTTCCGGACTCGGCTGGGTGCGATCTGGTGGACTTTGCGGGACAGCTGGGCCACCTCGCCCCGCTCGGGACGACCGGTCCCCAGATGGAAGATCGATCGCTTGTCCGAGGCGAAGCGCTGCAGCAGCGCGGTCTTACCGACTCGCCTGCGTCCCCAGACCATGGCGGGTCGGGGGTGGGTCCGGGCCCACCAGGTCTCAAGGTCTGCCAGTTCACTGCGGCGGTTCACGAAAGCCATACCCGGAATCGTAACTGATGCATAACGTCAGTGACGTCGTACGTCACTGACGTTATGCATCAGTTCTTGAGCTTGATACCCGGGTCCTCTTCCTGCATCCGCAAGCGGAAACCCGTGAACCCGGCAGGCCTGCCTACCGGGTTCGTTGAAGAGGGTCGGTGCGCGAGGGGGGACTTGAACCCCCACGTCCGAGGACACAGGAACCTAAATCCTGCGCGTCTGCCAGTTCCGCCACTCGCGCCAGAAGTGGTCGGCGGCATCGTCGCCGATGCGCCGGTTGCCGTGCCGGGTGGTCCGGCGATGGGCAGCAACTAGTGTTTCACACGCGTCAGGGGTCCCGTAGTCTGGAGGGGATGACTCGACCTGACAAGCGCGCCGCCGATGAGCTGCGCCCCGTGAAGTTCACCCGATCCTGGACCGACCACCCCGAGGGTTCGGTGCTCGTTGAATTCGGCCGCACTCGGGTGCTGTGCACCGCGACGGTGACGACCGGCGTGCCGCGCTGGCGGCGCGGGTCCGGCGAAGGGTGGGTGACCGCCGAGTACTCGATGCTCCCGCGCTCCACGCACTCGCGCTCCGACCGCGAGTCGATCCGCGGGAAGATCGGCGGCCGGACGCACGAGATCTCGCGCCTCATCGGCCGAAGCCTGCGCGCCTGCATCGACTTCAAAGCCCTCGGCGAGAACACGATCACGCTCGACTGCGATGTGCTGCAGGCTGACGGCGGGACGCGTACCGCGGCGATCACCGGCGCCTACGTCGCGCTGCACGACGCCGTGGGCTGGCTCAAGGAGCAGAAGATCGCCCGCAAGCCCGACAAGATCCTGACGACCTCCGTCGCCGCGATCAGCGTCGGCGTGGTCAACGGCGTGCCGGTGCTCGACCTGCCTTACGAGGAGGACGTCGCCGCTTCGGTCGACATGAACGTCGTCTGCACCGGCGAAGGCGACTTCGTCGAGGTCCAGGGCACCGGAGAGGAGGCCGTGTTCAACCGCGCCGAACTCGACACCCTGCTCGACCTGGCGCTCAAGGGCTGCAAGGAACTCGCCGGCCTCCAGGCCCGGACCCTGCTCTCGTCATGAGGGTCCTGCTCGCCACCCGCAACGTCGGGAAGATCGACGAGCTGCGGGAGATCCTCGCCGAGGCCGCCCCGCACATCGAGCTCGTCGGTCTGAACGCCGTCGCCGATTACCCCGAGACCCCCGAGACCGAGCTGACCTTCGCCGGGAACGCCCTGCTCAAGGCCCGCGACGGTGTCAAGCACACCGGGCTCGCGACGATCGCCGACGATTCGGGCCTGGCCGTGGACGCCCTCAACGGGATGCCCGGCGTGCTCTCCGCGCGTTGGGCCGGGAGCGCCAAGGACGACGCGGCGAACAACGCGCTGCTGCTCGACCAGCTCGCCGACGTCCCCGACGAACTGCGGGGCGCGAAATTCGTGTGCGCCGCCGCGATCGTCCGGCCCGACGGGCGCGAGCTCGTCGTGCACGGCGAGATGCACGGCAAGGTCGGGCGTGAACCCAAGGGCGACAACGGGTTCGGCTACGACCCGCTCTTCACTCCCGACGGCTTCGACCGGACCAGCGCCGAGCTCTCCGCAGCGGAGAAGAACGCGATCTCCCACCGGGGCAAAGCATTCCGCGAGCTCGCGAAGAAGATCTAGCGGCACACCCGGCTTGAGGCGGCCTTCGGGCCGCCTGTTCGCTATCTGCCCCGCAGCAGTTCCAGGGCCTTGTCCGCGTGCGCGTTCATGTTCAGCTCGCTCTTGAACGCCCCCAGGATGGTTCGGTCCTGGCCGATCACGAAGGTCTTGCGCTTGGTCGCGACGATGCCCAGTCGGCGGCGCACGCCGAAGGCCTCGGCGACCTTGCCCTCAGGGTCGGACAGCAGCGGGTAGCCGAAGGAGTGCTTCGCGGCGAACGCGGCCTGGCGGTCGACGTCGTCGTGGGAGATGCCGACCGGGGTCGCGCCGACGGCCTTGAAGTCGGCGGCGAGGTCGCGGAAGTGGCAGGCCTGGGCGGTGCAGCCCGCCGTCATCGCCTGCGGATAGAAGAAGAGCACGACGGGGCCGGACTCGATGAGTTCGTCGAGGCTGCGGGGATTGCCATGGTCGTCGTCGAGGGTGAATGCGGGTGCGATGTCTCCGGTCTCCATGAGTCCGAGTCTATCCGCGGATTCCGGGAGTGAACCGCTTCAGGTCCGGGCGCCCGGAGGCGTTGCATTCCGTCATTAGATATAGATACACTCGAATATCACGATATCGTCAGCAGCTGTCCACAAGATCGCGCTGGCTCTTCGAGAGCCAGGTTGGGAGCGCTCCATGTCCGGCAGAGGAGTAATTCCATGTCCACCACCGCCACGTTGGCGCTGGGCGGCAGACGCCGCCGCATCGCCATCGTCATGTCGATGGTCCTGGCCGCCGTCGCGGCCCTGACCATCACGGGGCTTTTCAGCAGAGACGAGGCCGAAGCCCATGGCGCCACGGTCTTCCCCGGCTCGCGCCAGTACTTCTGCTACTTCGACGCGCTCGCCCAGAACGGCTCGCTCGACCCCTACAACGAGGCCTGCCAGGCCGCGTTCGATGAGGTCGGCCCGACCCCGTTCTACAACTGGTTCGGGAACCTCGACTCCAACGGCGCAGGCCAGACCGTCGGATACGTCCCCGACGGCCAGCTCTGCAACGGCGGCGGCAAGGGCCCGTACGACTTCTCGCCCTTCAACGACCCGGGCAACTGGCCGCGCACGCACGTGACCGCCGGAGCCACCGTCGAATGGCGCTACAACAACTGGGCCCACCACCCCGGCAGGTTCGACCTCTACATCACCAAGGACGGGTGGGACCCGAGCCAGCCGCTCGCCTGGGACGACCTCGAGAAGTTCCAGACCATCTCGAACCCGCCGTCCAACGGCGGCGCCGGGAGCGACGACCACTACTACTACGCGAACATGACGCTCCCGCAGAAGAGCGGGTACCACATTGTGTTCACGCACTGGGTGCGCTCGGACTCGAGCGAGAACTTCTACGCCTGCTCCGACATCGAGTTCGACGGCGGCAACGGTGAGATCACCGGCATCCGCCCCGGCGCGAACCTGCCGGGCAACGACGGCGGCGTCGTCAACCCGCCCACCGAGACGCCCACCGACGACCCGACCGAGACGCCCACCGGCGGCCCGACGGGCGCCTGCACCGCCACCGCCTCGGTCTACTCGTGGTCCGGCGGCGCGACGGTGAACATCACCGTCGAGAACACCAGCGACTCGAGCATGAGCGACTGGATGATCCACTGGCTGTGGCCGCCGAACTCCGGCATCACGATCAGGGACTCGTGGAACACCACCATCAGCACGATGGGCGACATGCAGATGGCCGGCCCCTCGGGCTGGAACGCGACCATCGCGTCGGGCGGGACGGCGAGCTTCGGCTTCAACGTCACGGGCGACCTGACGACGATGCCCGCGATGGAGTGCATGCCGGCGTGACAAGGCGGTGATTCGGGACGGTGACGCCGTCCCGGCCGGAACCCGAACGATCATCGAAATATCGCCGCTTCGACTCCTCCCCTCGGAGGCCTGCTGGAATACTTGAGCCAGCAGGTCTTCCGGGGGGAGGAGCCATGTCAGCATCCACAGCGCCGACACATGCCGGTTCGCAACCGATGACGGCGTCCACACGCGCCGGCGTCGTCGTCCTGGCTTATATCGCCGATCATGTCGACACGCTCAATCAGGCCATAACGGCCTTCGAACGTCAGGCGCCCGGATCCGCCGGGACCGTCCGCATCACCATCCACCGGCTTCGGACCGTGATCCGCGGCTACGCGCATCTGTTCACGGAGACGCCGCCGCGCAGTCAGGAGCTCGACCATCTGCTCACGGCGCTGAAGCACACCGAGGACCTGGAGCGGCTCCGCGTCCACTTCTCGGACCGCTTCGACCAGCTCGGCCTCGTGGCCCCCGAGTACCCGAAATGGTATGGGGCCCTTGATAACGAGATGCGCACCTCCTACGAGCAGACCGAGGGGATCGCTTCGCAGACCTGGGTCGCGGTCCTGCTCAGCCAGGTGCGCCTGTTCACCGAACACGCCCGGTTCACGCGGGACGGCGACAAGCCCGCGTCCTCGCTCATGGGCGTGCTCTCGCAGGCCAAGACCCATCTGCTCGACACCTACGGGAAGCTCAGCCACGCCACCGACCTGGTGCTCGCGCGGGACGAGACGCGCATCGCGGCCCGGGAGGCGCATTTCCTGGCCGAGGCCGCCGTGCCCGCGCTGGGTCAGGCCGCCGAGGACGTCGCCGGTCCGATGGCGGACCTCGAGCACCTGCTGACCCGGTACCGCCAGGCCGTGATCGCACGGAACTGGCTGCTGCGCCTGCCCGGCGCGGACCGGGCCGACCGGCTCACCACGAGCCTGGCGGAACTGGAGAAGGCGCACCTGCGCCAGCTGGGCGAGGAGATCGACCGGGCGGCCGCCGACATGGTCGAACGGTGGCGATAGCGGCCGGCTGGTGAGCACGGCCCCGCCGCGCTCACGGGGCGGCACGAGAGCAATCGGGCCCAAGGCGGTCGCCTTGGGCCCGTTCGCCTATCCGCGCAGGACGGACGCGAGGTTGTCGAGGCCGATCGGGCCGAGGTTGAGGGCCCGGGTGTGCCAGGCCTTCAGGTCGAACGCCGAGCCGGCGGCGGCCTGCGCCTCGGCGCGGGCGTCGACCCAGGCGCGTTCGCCGAGCTTGTAGCAGATGGCCTGGCCGGGCCAGCCCGCGTAGCGGACGATCTCCGGGTAGGCACGGTGCTCGGCGATGCGGCCGCGGGTCTTGAGCACGTCGAGGGCGACGTCGAAGCTCCACCGCTCGCCGTGGAACTTCGCCTCGGCGGCGGGCAGCGGCAGGTCCAGGTGCCAGCCGATGTCGATCACGACGCGGGCGGCGCGCAGCGCCGAGCCCTTGAGCATCCCCAGACGCGTGCCCGTGTCGGTGAACCAGCCGAGCTCGTCCGAGAGCCGCTCGGCGTACAGGGCCCAGCCTTCGGCGTGGCCCGAGACCGAGCCGAAGACCTTCGCGAAACGGGAGAGCCCGTCGCCGGTGACCTTGGTCTGGCCGATCTGGAGGTGGTGGCCGGGCACGCCCTCGTGGAAGACGGTGGTCAGCTCGCCCCAGGTGCGGAACGTCTCGCGTTCGGCGACGGGCCACCAGGTGCGGCCCGGCCGGGAGAGGTCCTCGCTGGGACCGGTGTAGTAGGCCGATCCGGCAGAGGAGCCGTGCACGACCTGCACGTCCAGGTTCATCAGGCGCGGGTCGATGTCGAAGTGGACGCCGTTGAGGGATTCGAGCGCGCTCTGGTGCTTCTCGGTGAGCCAGGCCAGGTACTCCTCGTGGGTGCGCAAGGCCTGGGTCGCGTCCAGGTGGGCGATGACCTCCTCGAGGCCCGCGCCGGGGACGATCTTGTCGGCCTCGGCGGCCATCTCGTCCTCAATCCGGTGCAGTTCGTCCCACGCCCAGTCGTAGGCGTCGCGGGGGTCGAGGACCGCGCCGAGGGTGGAACGGGCGGCGAGGAGGTACCGCTCCTCGCCCACGCCGTCGCGCTCGGTCGCGTGCGGGGCGTAGGTGCGCTCGAGGTAGTCGGCGGCGGCGGCGAAGGCCGCGTACGCGGCCTCGGCGGCCTCGCGCAGGTCGCGGGCCTGCGGGCCGTCGCCGTACGCGGCGAGGTGCTTGTCGAAGGTGCGCGACTCGGCGTTGCGGCGGGCCTGCTTGACGCCTTCGGTGACCTGGAGGAGCGCGACCGTCTGGCCCGCTTCGATCCCGGCGTCGAGGGTCTGGCGCCAAGTCGTGAGCATCTGCGGGATGGCGCGCATCCGCGAGGCATTGAGCCGCCAGTCGTTCTCGGTGCGGCGCGGCGTCAGGTCCACATAGCTCACCAGGCTCTGGAGCATCCCGTAGGGGACGCGCAGGGCGCGGCGCCATTCGCCGGCCTCGTGCTGGGCGACGCTCACTTCGAGGCGTTCCGCCATGTGGAGTCGGGCCAGGTCGTCGGCGGGGCCGGTCGATTCGAGCGCCTTGAGCTTCGCGAGGGTGTCGGCGTCGAGCTTCGCCCGCCCGGCGACGGCCGCGGGGCCGAAGTCGGTGGCGACGCCGAAGTCGCCCTTGATGCCGGCGGCCCCGGCGAACATCGGGTGCAGCCGGGCGTACGCGGTGATGTACTCGTCGGCCAGTGCGAATATCGGTGAGGTCATGGGCGACAGCTTACCGCGCGGCTAGTAATCCTTCGTTACGTGATTGTTGCTCTCACGCGTGGAGACGACCACGGCTCCGACCAAAGCGGCGAGCAGCAGCAGCGACAGCACCTCGAACGGCAGCACCCAGTCGGCGAAGACCGCCTCGCCCATCACGGCCGCCCCGCCGCTCTCGCGGTCGTCGAGACCGGCCTTGGTCCAGCCGAACGCGCCGGTCACGACCGCCGCGAGGCCGAGGCCCACGCCGCCCGCGATGAGCGCCCCGGGCAGTCTCGCCCGGTCGAGGTCGTCGGACGGGTCGGTCGGGGCCCTGGTGAGCATGGTCGCGAACAGGAGCAGCACCACGATCGCGCCCACGTAGACGAGCACGAGCACCCACGCGAGGAATTCGGCGGTGAGCACGAGCGCGGCCCCGGCGATCCCGGCGAACGCGACCGCGAGCCACAGCCCGGCCCGCACGATCCGCTTCGTGGTCACGACGGCGAGGGCCGCTCCGAGCGCGAGCAGCCCGAAGGCCAGGAGCAGCACGTCGGCGAGCGTCACTCGGCGGCCTCCGCCTTCACGGCCTCGGTCTTGGCGGATTCCGGCACCGTCGCGATCCACTCCCCCAGATGCTCCTTGTCGTGGAGCAGGTCGCGGATGTCGCCTTCGGCGTAGGCGAAGTCGGGGGCCCAGAACAGGGCGTCGAACGGGCAGACGTCGACACAGATCCCGCAGTACATGCACAGGGAGAAGTCGATGTCGAAGCGGTCGAGGACGTTCACCTGGCGCGGGCGGGCCGCGCCTTCGATCTCGACGGTCTCCTTGTGGGAGTCGATGTAGATGCACCAGTCGGGGCATTCGCGGGCGCACAGCATGCACGAGGTGCAGCTCGGTTCGTGCAGGGCGATCACGCCGCGGGTGCGTTCGGGCAGTTCGGGTTCGTTCTCGGGGTACTGGCTGGTGACGGCGCGGCGCGCGGCGGTACGCGCGGTCGCGGCGAGACCGCTGACCAGACCGCTCCCGGGAAGCCTCATGCCCTCATCGTCGCAGATGACACCGATCTTTTCCAGACCCGAGGCCGCGCTTCGCGGCTGAAATGTCCGTCCGCTTCGCGGCTGCGCTACCGGTCCGCTTCGCGGCTGCGCTACTCGTCCGCTTCGCGGATCAGGTTGTCCGATTCCCGACTCGCCAGGCGTGGCGTCGGGGACCGGTTTTCCCCTGAAGCCGCCTGACGCGTCCACAAGAGCCGATACCGTGAGCCATCGACACGTCACGTGCCGGGCATGGCCCGGCGCCGTTCGGGGAGGAACCGTGCCCATGCGATTGACGCAGCCCATCCGAGGGATGCTCGCCGCGCTGAGCCTCAGTGCCGCGCTCGTGCTGAACACCGCCGCTCCGGCGAACGCGGCCATCACCGTCACGCTCTCGCCGACCGCGGGCGCCACGGGCACCCGGGTGGACGTGCTCGCGGCGAACTGCGACCAGGACGCCACCGGCGATGTCGAGAACACCGACACGAGCTTCAAGCTGCCGAAGAACGACAACAACGCGCAAGGCAGCTTCACCGTCACGGACAAGATGAAGCCCGGCGTGTACACGGTGACGGTGACCTGCGGTTCCGACATCGCTTCGACGAAGTTCACGGTCACTTCGGGGACGGGCGCCGCGACCGGCGGCGGCTCGACGGCCTCGGACGCGGCCACCGCGGTCCTGTGGACGGGCGCCGCCGCGGTGCTCGTGGCCGCCGCGGGGCTCTGGCTGCTCAAGCGCCGCGGCAATGTCACCGCCGCCTGAGACGACGGGCGAGGCGTCGCCCGACGAACGAACTGAGAGACCCGCTCACCGGCCGGAACCCGCGTTCCGGCCGGTGGCCGCTGTCGTCCTCTCGTTCGTGCTCGCCGGGGGCCTCGGGCTCATGCTCGGCGGCGTCCTGGCGGTGCCGTCAATCCAGATGCCGCACTTCGGGAACCCGTTCCACGACGACCCGTTCGCCGTCGCCGACCCGGCGGGCGGGACCTGGCTCGAGCGCTCCGAGCCGACCCGCGTCGACATCGGCGCGATCAGCGTGCACGCCCCGCTCACCGCGCTCGGCCTCGACTACGAGGGGAACTTCGAGGTCCCGAAGATGTGGCGGCCCCACGAGGCCGGCTGGTTCGAGGCGGGGCCCACGCCGGGCGAGTTCGGTACCACGGTGCTGATGGGCCACGTCGACACCGATCGCTCGGGGCCCGCGGTGTTCTACCCGCTCAAGGAACTCGACGAAGGCGACCGCATCGAGGTCACCCGCGAGGACGGCGTCGTCGTCACCTACGAGGTGACCGCGATCGAGTCGTACGCCAAGCAGCGCCTCCCCTACGAAGCGGTCTTCGGCATCGAGCCCGAACCGGCCCTGCGCCTCATCACCTGCGGCGGCGCCTTCGACCGAGAATCCGGTGACTACACGGAGAACCTCGTCGTCTTCGCGACCTACACCGGCCACCGCGACGCCACCGACAAGGACCGCGACCGCCCCCTGAACGGCCGCGACCATTTCAGGTGACGGCACAGCGGACGACCGGATGTCGGACCCTCCGGTTATCTTCGCCCGCATGGATTTGAAGATCGCGAACGTCACCGTCAACACGGACCGGCCCAAGGAGCTCGCGCAGTGGTGGCTCGCCGCGCTCGGCGGTGAGATCACCGCCGACTGGGGCGAGTACGTCATGGTCGGCCTCGGCGACGGCACCGGTCTCGCCTTCCAGTACGTCGAAGGCACGCAGCCGGGCCGCATCCACCTCGACCTCGTCACCAGCGACGCCGAACAGGAGGTCGCACGCCTCATCGCCTCCGGCGCCACCCAGGTCTCCCACCACGAGGCCCCCGGCGGCGTGTTCTCCTGGACCGTCCTCAAGGACCCCGACGGCAACGAGTTCTGCGTGTCCCAAGGCCACTGACCCCAAGTCGACTGACCGGCACCGGCCCAGCTGGTTCCGAGGCGTTCCGGTGCCTGACTTCGATCATCGAGGCGCGATCCCGCTGATGCGCATCATCGCGTCCGCATCGCCGAGCGAACACGCCCAGAACCGCCGTGCCCTCCGCGAGGCGCGGCTCCAGTGGATGCCCGTGAGCGCTCCACGGCGGTATCGATGCGCCGCACTCGCACCGTCGGCGTCCACTGGCTGCCCACAAGCGGACGCACGGCGATCGTCTAGGCTGACCCGTCTCCCAGAACCATGCTTCGAAGGGCCCAAGGCTTTCCGCCTTGGGCCCCTTCGTTATGCCCTGCACGGGGAGGAATCGGCGCACTCGAGCCCATGCTGCTCCTGCGGGATCGGCAGGTTCAGCACAGGTTGATCGCCCCGACGACCTGCCCGGCGAACTCCTGACCCGTAGGCTCGAACCCCATTCTCCGGTAGAAGCCCTCAGGGCCTGCCGCGCCGGGTTTCCACAGCACAGTTGCCCGTTTCGAGCCGCGTCGGCGCGCCTCCCCGAGTACCGCCTCGACCGCGAAGCGACCCAGACCGGCGCGTTGATGCCGCGCGCTGACATTGAGCCGCCATATGCCGCAGCGGAAGAACTCGATCTCTGCATCTGGATCGAATCCACCCATCACGAACGCCGCCGGTTCATCACCGAGGTACACCAGACGCGGCCACGCAGTCTCGAAGGACGCGTACGCCTCGGCCAGCGAAACCGCAACCGGCGCTACGAACGCTTCCTGCTCTGGCCCGACCTGGATTCGGCAGGCGAGGCCAACATTGGCGGGCGTGATGGTCTCGAGTCGCGGAGCATCGTTCATTACCTCAACCTAGTGACCGGGCCTTACATTCTCAGCCACGTTGCGGGCCGCTTCACAGGGCCGACCCGTTGGCTGATTTCCAACCCGCCGGTCAGCGACTGAAAACGAACTCCACTCCTCCACGGCAACGAGTTTCGGTACAGCGTTTCGAGCACCACACCCGGCTCAGGGCAATTCCGGCAACAAGGAGGAGCGGGTCGGGCTGCTCTTCGACACTCGAGTCCGGGCCTGCTCAGGTTCAGTCGGGCAGCGACAAAGAGGTGGAGCGGCGCTCGGGTCGCTCTTCGACCTCCCGGTCCGATCTGGTGCTGGTTCAAGCAGGCGGCGACAACAAGGCCGAAGAGGGATCGAGGGATGGAGGAATCCAGGTTCGTCTCCGGCCTCTCGGTCCATTCGAGCTGAGGCTCAGACATGCAGCGATGAAGAGGTGAGGGAGGGGCCGGGTCTGCCTCCGGCTTCCCGGCCTGATCGGGCTCGGGGTTCAGGCGGGCAGCGACGACAAGGTGGGGGCGGGGCCGGGTCCTTTTCCGGCCCCCCGGCCGGATCGGGCTCGGGGTTCAGGCTGGCGGCGACGGGGTGGATGGGGGTTCGGGTTCGTCTCCGGTTCTCTGGCCTGGTCGGGTCGGGGTTCAGTCCGGCGGCGATGGTGGGGTGTGTGGCTGGGGTGGGGTGGGTTTCCTGGTGTGGGCATGCCGAGGGCCCGAACCCTCGCTTGGGGTTCGGGTGGCGCTGCGTGGTGTGTGCGGCGCTTCCCCCAGCAGTCGCCTGCTGGGGCAGCCTAAGAACGGCGGGTCGCCGTAGTCGTCGGTCGCCGACCTTGCAGCCGTCGCTGTCGCTGTCGGTGGTGCGGGTGCCTGGACTGCTTCCTCGGCCCCCGGGGGTTGGCTGATGCTGAACTTCGCTCGGCATTGCGCTTTCGAGTCTCGCATGGCTTTGACCGCCCGGTCCCGGTCGATCATCTCAGCGATCCCGTCGAGGTCGGGCTTCAACGTCTCGGACCATTCGGTCCGGTAGAGCCCGGTGGGGAACACATCCCAGTCCGAGCCTGCATGCTCGGCGTCCATGTCGGCATCGGTGCGCCAGTCCGCGCACCCGCACCCGGCCGAGGCATCGGCGGGGCCGCTCTGACCGGTCCCGGCCGCTGCTGCGTGGCCGTCGTGGTGGGTGATGATCGCCTGGCCGGGGCCGGTCTTCTCCACGCTCCACCCGGTGGTGTGGATGCGGCCGTGATGGAAGCGGCACAGCAGGATCAGATTCTCCGCGACCGTGGGGCCGCCGTCGGCCCAGTGGGTGATGTGGTGCGCCTCGGTCCAGGCGATGGGCCGGTCACAACCGTGCCAAGCGCACCCTTCCGGCTGCTCGAGCTCCAGCTTGCGCCGCAGGGCGGCGTTGGGCAGGCGCAGCGCCCGACCGAGTTCGACCGCTTCACCCTTGGCGTAGTTGAACACCGAGGGGATGATGAGGCCTTCACAGGCCAGGAGCCGGGCACGGGCGAGGGAGATCGGTCGGCCTTCCAGGAGGGGGAGGCGCCCGGTGTCCTTGCCCTGCAACGTCTCGATGTCGACGGTCAGATCCAGGGTCGCGGTGTGCCCGTGCCGGGTCGCGGCCTGCGGGGAGGACCCGTACCCGGCCAGGAGCTGGTGGAGGGCCTCGGCGTGGCGGTTGGCCTGCGGCGGCAGCAGACCGCCGTCCTCAGGGTCGCCCTCGTCTTGGCGGGGTGGTGGGCAGGCGGTCTGCAGGTACTTGTCGAGCAGCCGCCCGGTCGCATTCGAGAGGTGCCCTTCCAGCGCCCACATGCCGTTACCGCACTCGATCAACTCCAGGCGCTGCATCGACTGCTCGCCGAGCCCATCAAGCAGCTCGGTCTCTCCGGCGATCGCGGCCCACAGCCCCTCAAGGTGACGACGCAGGTCCTTGAAGGAAGCATGAGCGCAGTACTCGACCACCATCGCCTCCGGCGTCGCACACTCCACCGCCGGGTCGAAGGGGGAGGGGACCGGGGCCGTGAAAGGAGTGCGGGCGAACAGGCGCATGGCCGGGGTCTGGTCGAGCTGGCGGACGGCGTAAGCGACCTGGTCAATCCGGGCCTGCCCCGACACCGCCGCCGAAGCAAGAAGACGGAACTTCCCCGACAACCGCGCGATGGCGGCGATGGCGCTGGCGGTGTTGAAGGTGAAGTCGAACTGCGACAGGAGCAGGTCGCGGAGGGCGGAGAACCCGAACTCGGAGCGGTGCAGGTTCGCCTCCTTCATCGCGATGACCGAGGCGAGGACCGCCGCGTGCTGGGCGTTGATGAGGGACGCGGCCTCATTGAGAGTCGAGCGGATCGCCGCAGCCTGGGAGCGGCGGTCAGGGGAAGCGGAGAGGAGCGAGGCGACGGGAAGGACCGGAGCTACCGGGCTGGTGTGGGTGTTGCATGCGGCCATGGGTCTCGCCTCCTCACCGATTCTCGAATGTCCTGCCTGTTTTCGGTTCCTTGTTCGTAGTTCAATGATGACAGAATGCTGTGCCGGTGTCATCACCCAACCGGGTGAACATTCCATGAGGGACACTCACGACACTCCGCCACTCCGCCTGGGGCGCAAAGCAAACCAGGGGCCAAATGGGCCTCCGCCGCCCCGGCCCCGGCGCTGCCGGGCAGCCGCACCGCACACCCCACCACCATGAGACCCTTTTGTCGCCGCGCGCTTGAACCCGTACCCACCGGACCCCGCAGCCGAATGGAGGCGCCCGCCAACCCGCTACCTCGTCGTCGCCGCCCGCTTGAAGCCCGATCGCTACAACGGCAACAAGTCGAAACACGACCGCGGGGGCGGGGACGGAGTTCTTGACCCCTGCCGTCCCCGCCCCCGCGGCATTCCAGGGGGCTCATCCGCGGGCGCTCCGGCATTGCCCAACCGCTACCGGATCCGCGCCCGCAATGCTCCTATTCCAGTACCCGCGCGAACGCGGCCCTGGTCTCTTCGAACACCTCCGCACCCGGGCGGGCCCAAAGCGCGTCGTTGAACAGCTCGACCTCGATCGGGCCGATGAACCCGGTCGCATCCACTTCGGCCAGATAGCGCTTGAAGTCCACACAACCGTCGCCCAGCTGGCCTCTGCCCGTGAGCACCCCCGCCGGGAGCGGGGTGACCCAGTCCGCGAACTGGAACGAGGCGATGCGGCCTTCGCGGCCAGCGCGGGCGATGCCCTGCCACACCTGCGGGTCCCACCAGATGTGGTACGTGTCGACCACGACGCCGACCTGCTCGGCCGGGAACGGCGCGGCCAGGTCGAGGGCCTCGTTGATGGTGGTGACCACGCACCGGTCGCTCGCGAACATCGGGTGCAGCGGCTCGATCGACAAGGTCACGCCGCGCTCGCCCGCATAGGGGGCGAGCACCGACAGCGCCTCTTTGACGCCTTCTCTGGCGCTGTCGATCGTGCCGCCTTCCGGGATGCCTCCCGAGACCAGCACCAGGGTCGGGGCGCCGAGCTCGGCCGCCTCGTCGATGGCCCTTCGGTTCTCGTCGATCGCGGCCTGCGTCGGGTCCGTGAAGAACCCGGCCCGGCACAGGCTGGTCACCTGGACTCCGGCGTCCTTCACGAGCTTCGCGCTCGCTTCGACGCCCATCTCCTGCACCGGTTCGCGCCATAGGCCGATCCCGGAACCGGTGCGCGCGCAGGCCTCGACGGCTTCGCGCTGGTCCCAGAACTTGGCCGTGGCGTGGTTGAAGGAGAACCGCTGCATGATGCTCATGCGAGGGTCCGCTTCGGCTGGCCCGCGACTTTGAGCAGGGCGTTGAACCGGTCGATGGCGCGCGCTTCGTCCGGGAAGAGCTCCACTTCGAGTGCGAGGTCGACGATCTCGCCGAAGTGCTTGATGGAGCGCGCCGATTCGAGGCCGCCCACCATCTTGAAGTGGTCCTGGTGGCCCGAGAGCCAGGCCAGGAACACCACGCCGGTCTTGTAGTTGAAGGTGGGGGCCTCGAAGACCTTCCGCGCCAGCGGGATCGTCGGGTCGAGGATGGCGTGGAAGCCGGCGACGTCGCCTTCGTCCAAGCGCTGCACGGCTTTCGAGGCGAGCGGCGCGAGCGGGTCGAAGATGCCCAGGAGCGCGTCGGAGTGGCCGTACTCGTCGCCGGCGATGAGCCGCGGGTAGTTGAAGTCGTCGCCGGTGTAGCAGCGGACTCCTTCGGGGAGTCTGCGGCGCACCGCGATCTCCGCTTCGGCGTCGAGGAGGCTCATCTTGATGCCGTCGATCTTCGCCGCGTTCTCGGTGATGATCTCGATGAAGGTGTCCGCGGCGGCGTCGAGGTCCGAAGAGCCCCAGTAGCCTTCGAGCGCCGGGTCGAACATGGGGCCGAGCCAGTGCAGGATCGCCTTGCCGCTGACCTCGCCGAGCAGTTCGGAGTAGAGCGTCTTGTAGTCGTCGGCGCTCTTGGCGCTCGCGGCGAGGGCCCTGGAGCACATGAGGATCGTGCCCGCTCCGGCGTCCTCGACGACGGCGAGCTGCTCGAGGTAGGTCGCGCGGATCTCGTCCATAGTGGTCGGTACGGCGCCGAGCTGGTCGGTGCCGACGCCGCACGCGAGGAGGTCGTCCGCCCCCGCGGCCTCGGCCGAGCGGCGGATGAGCTCCTTCGTGGCCTCCCAGTCGAGGCCCATGCCGCGTTGGGCGGTGTCCATGGCGTCGGCGACGCCGAGGCCGAGGTCCCACAGGTGCCTGCGGTAGCCGATGGTGGCGTCCCAGTCGACGACCGCCGGGCGACCGGGGCCGTTGTCAGCCAGGGGGTCCGCGACGACGTGGGCCGCGGAGTAGATGACGCGCGAGGTGAACTTGCGGCTCACAGCTCCAGGTCCTCCAGTTCGATGCGGCGGCCTTCGCGGGCGGACCGGTAGCCGGCCTCGGCCAGTTGCACGCCTCGCGCGGCGGCGAGGAAGTCGTGGTGCCACGGCTCGTCGTCCACGACGTGCCGCAGGAACTCCTCCCACTGGATCTTGAAGCCGTTGTCGAAGACCTCGTTGTCGGGCACTTCCTGCCACTGCTGCCGGAAGGGGATCGGCTGGTCGATGTCGGGGTTCCACACGGGCTTGGGGGTGTGCACGCGGTGCTGGGCGCGGGCCTTGCGCAGGCCCGCGATGGCGGAGCCCTCGGTGCCGTCGACGTGGAACTCGACGAGTTCCTCGCGGTCGACGCGGGTGGCCCAGGAGGAGTTCATCTGGACGACGGTGCCGTCTTCGAGCTCGAAGAGCGCGTAGGCGGCGTCGTCGGCGGTGGCGGTGTAGGGGTTGCCGTGCTCGTCGAAGCGCTCGGGGATGTGGGTGGTGACGTGCGCGGACACGGACTTGACCTTGGCGAACGTCTCTTCGAAGACGTAGGACCAGTGGGGGAACATGTCGAGGACCATGCCGCCGCCGTCTTCGGCGCGGTAGTTCCAGGAGGGCCGCTGTGCCGCTTGCCAGTCGCCTTCGAAGACCCAGTAGCCGAACTCGCCGCGCACGGAGAGGACCCGGCCGAAGAACCCGGAGTCGACGAGGCGCTTGAGCTTGCGCAGGCCGGGGAGGTACAGCTTGTCGGCGACCGCGCCGTTCTTGACGCCGGCGTCGCGTGCGGCGCGGGCGAGGTTCAGGGCGTCGTCGAGGTTCGTGGCGATGGGCTTCTCGGTGTACACGTGCTTGCCGGCCTTGATGGCCGCGTTGACGGCGGTGAGGCGGTGCTGGGTGGTGAGGGCGTCGAAGTAGACGTCGATCTTCTCGTCGCCGAGGGCCTCGTCCAAGCTGGTCGTGTACTTGTCCAGGCCGTGGCGGCCGGCGATCTCGGCGAGCTTGTCGGCGCTGCGGCCGACCAGGGTGAGCTCGGGCCAGATCACGCTGCCGTCGGCGCGTTCCACGCCGCCCTGCTCGCGAATGGCGAGGAGTGAGCGCACGAGGTGCTGCCGGTAGCCCATGCGCCCGGTCACGCCGTTGAGGGCGATGCCGACGGTGATTCTCTCTGCCATAGGGATGTGCTCCAGATCTTGCCGAACATGGCTTCGCAAGCGTTTGCCTCACGCCTCGGCGAAGCAACTCGCAAAGCTCAGGCAAACGCTTTCTTTGTTTCTTGAACTATACATCAATCGACACCTTTGTGAAAGCGGTCTCCGGACAGTTTCGCGGTACGGTCATATCGCGTTCGGAGCCTTGCGGAACGGGGCCGTTCCGAGCATGGAGAAAGCCCCGGCCGAGCAGCCGGGGCTCACGAGATGACGCTAGAGGTACTGCTCGCTGATGTCGGTGACTTCGGCGGCGGGCGCCCAGATCTGGTACACGCCGTTGTCGTACGGTTCGAGCCCGAGCGAACGGGCCACGTCGCTGCTGCCGCCACGGTATTCGAGCCGCAGCCACTCCCCCGAGGCACCGAGCACGAAGAACGGCTCGCCCCGCCAGGTCGCGACGGTCCGCACGTAGAAGAAGTCCTCGAGCTCGCCGATCGGCACGCCGCGCCGGAACCGCCCGTCGGCGACCTCCACGAAGCCGTCGCCGCCCGTCGGCGAGTAGAGCCGCACATGGGCCCCGTCGGGGCTCGAGTCGTATTCGGCGCCCTTCCAGCGGGCGATGTAACCGTCGCGCATCAGGCGTCCTTCCATTCGCGGCTGTCGAGCACGTTCGCGGCCCGATCCTCGGGCTTGGGACGCACCAGGTCGTAGTGCCCGTCCGCGTCGCCCCAGGCCTCGCCCAGCGCGCTGTCGTAGCCGGGGGTGGCGTCGTAGCCGTACGCCTCGCCCATCGGACCGCTCGGCGCGGGACCGGCGGGCAGCGCCGGCGTCGAGGGCGCTTCGATGGCGGCCGGGCCGCCGAACGCGCCGTCGATCGGGGTCCATTCGCGGGTGTCGGCGTCGTAGAGCGCGATGTCCGTGACCTCGCCGCGCGAGTCGATCCGGGAGATCTTCGCGCCGTGCGGGAGCCGTACCGAGTCGACCTTGTGCTCGGGGATGCGCTCGTCGCCCTCGGAGGGCGCGAACCCGTCGCCGCGGAACGGGCTGGGCTCGACGACGGTGCCGCCGCGCGATTCGGCGGTCTCGTAGTCGTTGCCGCCCAAGGCGACCGGGTAGAGGTCGGTGCGGTAGCCGATCCAGCGGAGCACGTGCACCGAGTCGTCGGTGGGGCTGAACTCCTCGCTGGAGCGGATGAGTCCCAGCGCGAGGTACAGCTGCGCGGGCGTGCGCAGGTGGTCCACGGCCTCGGCCGGGTGCACGAAGCCGCCGACGCGGTCGTATCCGCGTTCGAGGTAGAACGGCACCTGCTGGTGCGGGATGGTCTTCTGCCACAGGATCGGCTGGACCTTGTGCGACGGCGAGTTGGCGCGCGCGGCCGCGGCCTGGCGGCGCTCCATCTCGGTGGCGAAGCCGAGCAGGTCCTTGGCCTCGGCCCACTTGAGGAGCGGCTCGATCTCGGGGCCGCTCATGTTCGCGCCCACCGAGGTGCCCGGGTTGACGTACAGCGCGTAGTCCTGCGCGGGCCAGTGCTGGATGAGCCAGCCGAAGGGCACGATCGTGTGGGGGGTGTCCTCGCCCGCGCGTTCGGCCATGCGCTCGGGGGTGGTGTAGACGGTGATGCCGATGATGCCGTCGACGATGTCGCTGGCCCACCGGAAGGCGGGGTCGCCGACGCGCAGGTGCGCGGCCTCGGGGTCGCCGATCGGGAGGATCACGCTGGCGCACAGGAGGGTCTGGAGGAACGCGGCGGTGTCGCCGGTGGAGGCGGCCTCGGCGAGCAGCGGTTCGGCCGCTTCACCGGTGAGTTCGACCGGCTGCTGGGACTGCGGCTGCGCCTCGGGCCGCGGTTCGGACTCCGCTGGACGGCGGCCGAACGCGCTCGACATGGACGCGAACGATTCGGCGTCGCGCTGCGGATCGCCGTCGTACGCGTGGTCGCCGAAGTCGTCGTTGCCGAACGAGTCGCCTCGGGGCGGCGCGTTGAACGCGTCGTTCCCGAAGGACTGGCCGGCCGGGAACGGCTCGGGCGCGGCGCTCGGCGGCGCGGGCGCGCGGGTCGGCAGCGTGGACGGGTCGGGCTGCTGCTCGCGCAGCCAGTCCGGCGCGTCGGGCCACTGGTCCTGCTGGGCCGACTGGGTCGGCCATTGCGCGTCGGCGGGGAACCCCTGCGGGCTCGGCGCGGCGGGCGGCTGGGAGTAGTCCTGGGGCTGGGAGCCGAAGCCCTGCGGTTGCGAGCCGAACTCGCGCGGCTGCGAACCCATGCCGCGCGGCTGCGAGCCGTAGCCCGGCTGCCGGGGCTGCGACGGCTCCGGCGCGGGCGGCGGTTGGGAGGCGAAGGAGTGGCCGTTGAACGGGTCGGCTTCGGGTGCCTCGGGGTCGCGGGGCGGCTGGCGCAGCGGGAGGCCCGCCTGCGTGGTGCCGCCGACGGTGGACTGCTGCTGCGCGGTGCCGTTGAGGTCGGAGGAGCGCCGGGGTGCGGGCGGGACCTCGGGCACCGGCGGGGCCGGGGGCATGAAGCTCTCGCGGCGCTGTTCGGGGGCGGGCGCCATCGGGTTCGCGAACGGGTCCGACTGCGCCTGCGTGAACGACGGTGCGGCGGCGAACGGAGACGCTTGCGCGCCAGAGGAATAGGTGTCGCCGTAGGGGTCTGCGGCGGGTTCCGGGGCCGGTGCCGGGTCGGCCGGGACGGTGGTCATGCCTTGGGCGACCTGGGTGACGAACCACGCCGGCAGGTAGCCCTCGATCGGCAGGCCGGGGTTGACGGCGAGCCACCACTCCTCGTCGGGCCAGGCCTCGGCGAGCGCGGCGAACGACACGCGGCGGGACGCGCCGGCATTATCGCGCAGACACACCTGGAGCGCGCTCTCGGAGGTGAACGCGAGAATATGGGTGCGGTCGTCGGTGGTCCAGGTGGCCCAGGTATCGGCCCCCGCACCGTTCGAGTCCTCATAGGACAGTGGGAGGACGAGTTCGATCTGCGCCAGGGTCCGGAAGTATCCGTCCTGGTCCTCGGCTCGCAGCGCCTCCCGGAGACGGTGCTCGATCTCGTTACTGGGTTCCCACATCGATCCCACTCAGCCCTTCCCCCCTACCGGTCTTGGATGGGGCGGTGCTCATTTACGGCTCGCAAGCTTCGCCGAGCGTGTCGAGAGAACGCGGCGTCCCCTCGCGATCGTCACCGTAACGCGAGGGCGTTGTCAAGTTTCCGTCAGTAGGGCGAGAATAACGAATTCATAAAGGAGAGCGTGTGTCATTCCCACGCTGTGGGCCTGTCGCTGTGTAACGATCCGGTTCTCATGGGGGACCGCTCTGCACGCTACGTTCTCGCCTGTCTGTGCTCGACGCTGTTGGCGCTCTTGCTCTCCGCGCAGACCGGCCGCGCCTCCACGCCCGCCGCCTGGCATCTCGCCGCGGTCAAGGCCCCCGAGGCCTGGCCGATCGCGACCGGCGAGGGCGTCACCGTCGCCGTCGTCGACTCGGGTGTGGACGCCGACCACCCGGCGCTCGAACGGTCGGTGCTCCCCGGCCGCAGCTACGTCGACGTCGACCCCGCCGCCCAGCCGCGCCTCCTCGCCTTCGGCTCCGATCCGGGCCCGGTCTACGAGCGGGCATTCGGCCAGGCCGACCCGGTCGGGCACGGCACCGCCGTCGCCGGGCTCATCGCCGCGAGCGCCGAGTCGCCCCACCCGGGGATCGCCCCCGACGCCGAGATCCTGCCGGTGCGCGTCCTCGACGACGAGAACCGGTACCACGATTCGGCGATGGTCGGCGCGGCCGTCCAGTGGGCCGTCGACAACGGCGCCGACATCGTGAACCTCTCGCTCGGCGGCCACTACGACTCGCCGCCGTTCGCCGAGGCGATCGCCTACGCGGAACGGCACGACGTGCTCATCGTCGCCTGCACCGGGAACCAGCACGACGACGAGCCGAACGAGGACGTCTGGTTCCCCGCCCGCGTCGCCGACGTGCTCGCCGTGACCGGTTCCGACGAGCACGGCGAGCGCTGGAGGACCGCCGTCACCGGCGCCGAGACCGATCTCGCCGCGCCGGGGGCGAACCTGGTCGCACCCAAGCCCGGCGGCGGCTACAAGACCGTCACCGGCACGTCGTTCGCCACGGCGGTCGTCTCGGGCGCGGCGGCCCTGGTGCGGTCGGCGCACCCGGAGTGGAGCGCCGACCAGGTGCGCCGCGCGCTCACCGAGACCGCCGCCGACGGCGGCCCGGACCTCGGCGAAGGCGTCCTGGACGTGGCCGCCGCCGTCGAAGCGGAGGTGCTGCCGCGCCCCGCCGAGCCCGCCGAGGCCGAGATCTCACCGGTCTGGAGCGCGGCGGCGACGGCGGCCGGAGGCGGCCTGCTCGGCGTGTCCGCGCTGCTCCTGCGCGGTGGACGCGGCGCTCGGAGAGGCGGTCGACTGCCGAGCCGCCCGCGTACCATGGCGGAGTGACCGCCGCAGACGCCCGCTGGATGAACTTATGGCTCGCAATCCCGCACACCGAAGCGCCGAGAGCGAACTGGCCAAGAAGCGCCGGGCCCGCAAGATCAACCGGCTCCTGGCCGCGGCCCATCCCGACGCGAAGTGCGAGCTCGACTACGCGAATCCGCTCGAGCTCGCCGTCGCCACGATCCTCTCCGCGCAGTGCACCGACGTGCGGGTCAACCTCACGACGCCGGCGCTGTTCGAGCGGTACCGCTCGGCCGCCGACTACGCCGAGGCGAACCCCGAGGAGGTCGAGGCGATCATCCGGCCGACGGGCTTCTACCGCAACAAGACGAAGTCGATCATCGGGCTCGGCAAGGCCCTCGTCGAGCACCACGGCGGCAGGCTCCCGGAGGACATGGACGCCCTGGTGAAGCTCCCGGGGATCGGCCGCAAGACCGCGAACGTCATCCGCGGCAACGCCTTCGGCGCCCCGGGCATCACCGTCGACACGCACATGATCCGCATCACGAACCGGCTCGGCCTGGTCGAGGGGACCGACCCGGTGAAGCTCGAGTACCAGATCCAGAGGCTCATCGAGCCGCGCGAGTGGACCATGTTCTCGCATCGGATCATCTTCCACGGCCGCCGCGTCTGCATCGCCCGCAAGCCCGCGTGCGGGGCGTGCACGCTCGCGACGATCTGCCCCTCGTACGGCGAGGGCCCCACGGACCCGGCCGAGGCCGCGAAACTCCTGAAGGGCGACAACGTGGACGAGCTCATCAAGCTGGCCGGCATCGAGCATGCGGTGAGCCGGTGAAGCGTCTTCTCACCGCCGCGGCCGGACTGTGCTTCTTGGCGGCCTGCACGAGCGAACCCCCCGAACCGGGCGTCGCGGTCCCGAGCATCGAGGACCCGACCTGGTCCGTGGCCTGCGCCTCCGGTACGACCCCGATCGAAGGGGTCGGCGACCTCGAACTCGACTGTCTCGGCGACGAGGCGGCGACGGCGGTCGGCCCGGGAGGGCAACCCCTGGTCGTGGTCCTGTGGGCCAGCTGGTGCGGGCCCTGCCGGGACGAGGCACCGGAGGTCGAGGCGTTCTTCCAGGCCCACGGCGACCAGGTCGACGTGCTCGGCGTCGACACGGCCGACACGCGCGACGTCGGGCGCTCTTTCGCCGAGGAGTTCGGCATGACCTTCCCTTCCGTGTTCGATCCCGAAGAGGCCGTTCGCATCGGGCTAGGAGTGCCGGGCCTGCCCGGGATCGCGTTCGTGAACCCCGACGGCACGGTCGCCGAGCTCGTCGCGGAGCCGGGCGTCACCGCCGAGAGCCTCACCGAGACCGCCGAATCCGCGTTCGGACTGGACCTGGCATGACCGAGTCCCGTCCCGACTGGTGGCCGCCGCTCCTCAAGGCCGCCGAGGAAGCCCGCCCGCCCGTGATCGGCCGCGTCGTCGCCGACCACCTCCTCCCCTACGAAGAGGAGCACGCCCGCAGCGCTTCCGTGCTGGTGCTCCTGAAGGACGACGAGCACGGACCTTCGGTGCTGCTCCAGCAGCGGGCCGCCACACTGCGCCACCATCCGGGCGAGGTCGCGTTCCCGGGCGGCGGCGCCGAACCCGGTGACGCCGACGCCGCGGCGACCGCGCTGCGCGAAGCCGCCGAGGAACTCGCCGTCGACCCTGACACCGTCTCCATCGGACGGTCGCTCCCGAGGCTCTGGATCCCCGTGTCCGGCTTCGCTGTCACGCCGGTGCTCGCCCTGTGGACGCGTCCGCACCGGGTCGCGCCGCAGGCGGCCTCCGAGGTCGCCGCCGCGCACCAGGTGCCGCTGCCGCTCCTGGCCGACCCGGCCTCGCGCGGCACCGTCCCGTTCCCTTCGGGCCGCAGCGGACCGGGCTTCCAGGTCGCGGGCGTGCCCTTGATTTGGGGGTTCACCGCCGGGGTACTGTCGTGGCTGCTGGACCTGGGCGGCTGGACCCGCCCCTGGGACACCGGCCGGACGATGGAGCTCGAACGGCACTGAACGGAGGGGCGAATGGAGCCGACCAGTGCGGGACTCCTCGTCGATGTCGTGATCGTGCTGCTGGCGCTCCTGTTCGCCGTCAACGGCTACCGCGAAGGCTTCATCGCCTCGGCGACCACGTTCTTCGGCTTCCTCGGCGGGGCGATCCTCGGCATCCAGCTCGCGCCGTTCGCGGCCGACTTCTACACCGAAGCGCTCGCGAAGCTCATCGCCTCGCTCCTCGTCGTCTTCGCACTCGCCTTGGGCGGCATGGCCCTCGCGACCTCCCTCGGCTACAAGCTCCGCAGGCGCCTGCGCTCGGACGGCTCCAAGCGGATCGACCACCTCGCCGGGCCGGTCGTCTCGGTCGCCGCGGTCCTCCTCGTCACCTGGGTCGCCGCCGCGCCGCTCGCGAACTCCTCGATGCCCGCGGTCGCCGCGGCCGTCCGCAACTCGAGCCTCGTGAGCGGCATCGACGAGTACATGCCCGAGGCCGTCAAGGGCGTCTACGAGGCGATGCGCGAATCGCTCAACACCTCCGGGATGCCGGACGTGTTCTCCGGCCTCGACCCGACCGAGGCCCGCTCGGTCGAACCGCCCGACCCCGAACTCGCGGCGTCCGGCCTCGTCGTGAACGCCGAGGACTCGGTCCTGAAGGTCCACGGTTCGGCGCCGTCGTGCGACCGCCAGATCGAGGGCTCGAGCTTCGTCTACGCCGACGGCCTCGTCGCCACGAACGCGCACGTCGTCGCCGGGACCGACCACGTGCAGGTCGAATCGGACGGCGACCTGCTCGACGCCGAGGTCATCGTGTTCGAGCCCGAGAAGGACCTCGCGATCCTGTCCGTCCCCGACCTCGACGCCGATCCGCTGCCGCTCCAGTCGGCGACCGCCGGCTCCGGCGACGACGCGATCGTCCTCGGCTACCCCGCGGGCGGCCCCTACACGGCGACGGCCGCGCGGGTGCGCGAAGCGCGGATCGTCACCGGCCCGGACATCTACGACTCCGGCACCGTCACCCGCGAGGTCTACCAGCTGTACGCGAACATCATCGGCGGCAATTCGGGCGGCCCCCTGCTCAACCCGCAAGGCGAGGTGATCGGTGTCATCTTCGCCGCCGCGGTCGACGATCCGGAGACCGGTTACGCGCTGACACTGGACGAGTCCGCGCCTGTACTGGACGCGGGACGGTCCGCCTCGGGGCCCGTCGGGACCGGATCCTGCACCTGATCTGTGGGTTCCTGTGGGATTACGCCATTGCCTGATACTGGGCGTGGCGTCACATTGCAGGTAGGCTGTACCGGTCGCTGTCGACGCTTTCCGTTCACCGGAACGAATACCCTGCTGAGACGGCGTGGTGAATCTCTCGCGGTGACGCTCGGAACCGACGGAACGCATTCATTCGGATACGAATGTCGATTTCGGCGTCTACGGTGCGCATGTGGATTTACGGGGGTCTCGCTCCCGCAATGCGGACAAGAGGCATAGACTCAGTACTTGCACTAGCGGTGCGTTGAAGAAAGGTGCGAACGGACATGGAAGATGTATTGGCCAGGGCCGCCCTGTTCAAGGGCGTAGATCCCGAAGCTGTCGAGTCGCTCATCAAAGAGATGGAGTACATCGACGTCAACAAGGGCCAGACCGTCTTCACCGAGAACGAGCCGGGTGACAGTCTGTACATCGTCATGTCCGGGAAGGTGAAGCTGGGCCGCCGCTCGGCCGACGGCCGCCAGAACCTGATCGCGGTCATGGGCCCGTCCGACATGGTCGGCGAGCTCGCGCTGTTCGACCCCGGTCCCCGCACCGCCACCGCCACCGCTCTGACCGACACCCGCCTCGCCCGCCTGTCGAAGACGGCGCTGCGCCCCTGGCTGGCGAACCGGCCCGAGATCGCCGAGCAGCTGCTGCGGGTGATAGCACGCCGGCTGCGTCGCACGAACGACTCGATGGCGGACCTCATCTTCACCGACGTCCCCGGTCGCGTCGCGAAAGCCCTGCTGCACATGGCGAGCCGCTTCGGCACCCGCGACGGCGGCGTCCTGCGCGTCACCCACGACCTCACGCAGGAAGAGCTGGCCCAGCTGGTCGGCGCTTCGCGCGAGACCGTGAACAAGGCCTTGGCTGATTTCGCCGGGCGCGGCTGGCTGCGCCTGGACGGCAAGAGCGTCATCATCATGGACCCCGAGCGTTTGGCTCGCCGGGCCCGCGTGTAACGCCCACGAGTGATCCTTCAGGCCCCCGGCTGAGCCCGGGGGCCTTTGCCGTTCCGGGCGTCGGCGAAGCTCGCGAGCCGTAAATGCGCAGGGTCCGGAGGGTGATCTCCCGGTCACCGGGCCCGGGCGATTCGACGTTCGCACCCGCGTCCGTCTAGACTTCCGGTAATCATCCCGGAGTCTGCTGAAGGAGCGTTGTGGCAGGGCAACTGAACGTCGAAGTCGTAGCAGTCGACTCGAAGGTGTGGTCCGGCACGGCCAAGGCCGTGTACGCGCGCACCACCGAAGGCGAACTGGGCATCCTCCCGAACCACCAGCCGCTGCTCGGCGAGCTGCGCATCGACAGCACCGTACGGGTGCAGCCGATCGAAGGCGCCGAACTGGCCTGGCAGATCGAGGGCGGCTTCCTGTCGGTGACCACCGACGGGGTCACCATCCTCGCCGAGACCGCCGAGGCGGTCGCCCCCGCTTCGGCGTAGCCATGCTGAAGGCACTGCTCGTCGTCGCCGCACTGGCGGCGGCCGTCGCGGTGTTCTTGGTGCTGACGTACGTCCGCCGCTCCTTCCTGTCCCGCTCGGGCTCGGTGGCCATGGCCGCCAGGCTCTCCCGGCACATGGAAGGGCGCGGCTGGGCGCCCGGCTTCGCGGTCTACGAGCACGGCACGCTCCGCTGGTACCGGATGTTCTCCCTCGCGTTCGGGCCCCGCTATTCGCTGCCGCGCCATGACGTCCAGGTCTCCGAGCGCCGCAAGCCGGTCGGCCCGGAAGCGCAGATCTTCCCGCCCGAAGTGGCCATCCTGCGCTGCAAGAGCGCTACGGGCGAAGTGGAACTCGCGATGACCACTTCGGCGGTCACCGGATTCCTCTCCTGGCTCGAAGCGGCCCCGCCCGGGGCCGAGTTCTACTCGGGACGCGACTGAGACGACACGCCTCCTCCGAATTGATCGGAGGAGGCGTTCCCTTTGCTACGCGGCGGGTTCGAGCGTCTTCAGGAACAGCGTGTTCCCGTCGAGGTCCTTGAGCGACACGGTGAACATCTCGGTCTCGGCGTCGATCCCGACCTCGCCGAAGAACTGGTAGCCCATGGCCGGCGACGTGTTCGCGGCCGGAGGCGCCTGCACGAACACCGCTTCGGGGCCGAAGGTCGCGTCGAGCCGGTTGGGCCCGAACGCGCCCGCGTTCAGCGGCCCGGACACGAACTCCCAGAACGGGTCGAAGTCCTGGAACACCGCCCGGTCGGGGCTGTAGTGGTGGGCCGCGGTGTAGTGCACGTCGGCGGTCAGCCACACCATGTTCTTGACGCCCTGGCGCTTCGCGTACGAGAGCAGGTCCGCGATCTCGGCCTCACGGCCGCCGGGGGCGCCGCCGGTGCCGTTCGAGACGCCTTCCTGAGCGCCGGTGCCGTCGCCGACGATGAGCCCGATCGGCAAGTCCGCCGCGATCACCTTCCAGGTGGCCTTGGAGCGGCGCAGTGCGCCCTTGAGCCATTCGAGCTGAGCGGCGCCGAGGATCTCGCCGGACTCGGTGTCGGCGTCCGGGTTGGCGCTCTTGAAGGTCCGCATGTCGAGCACGAACACGTCGAGCAGCGGGCCGTACGCGATCCTGCGGTAGATGCGGCCGTCATCGTCGGTCGCGCCGAAGCCGCCGGGCGTGTACTCGGCGAAGGCCCGGCGGGCCCGCGCGGCGAGCACGTCGACGTTCTTCTCGGTGTACTGCGGCAGGTCGAGGATCTCCCCGGGGTACCAGTTGTTGACGACCTCGTGGTCGTCCCACTGGTTCACCATCGGCACCTGAGCGAGGAACGCTCGCAGGTTCTCGTCGATCAAGTTGTACTTGAACTGGCCGCGGTACTCGTCCAGGGTCTCGGCGACCTTCGACTTCTCGGCGGTCACGGTGTTCTTCCACGTGGTGCCGTCGGGCAGCGCGACGGATTCGGCGATCGGCCCGTCGGCGTACACGAAGTCGCCCGAGCACAGGAAGAAGTCCGGCTCGGCGTCGGCCATGGCCTGGAAGATCCGGAAGCCGCCGAACTCGGGGTTGATCCCCCAGCCCTGCCCGGCGAGGTCCCCGGACCACTGGAAGCGGAGGTCCCGGGGTTCGCAGGCGGCCGTGGCGAACGAGCCTTCGAGCGGCTCGGAGCCGCGCTCGCCTTCGGCGGTGATCCGGTAGTGGTACCGCCGGCCCGGGCGCAGGCCCTTCAGCCGCAGTTTCCCCGTGAAGTCGGTGTCCGCGGTGAGCGCGGGGCCTTCGATGCGCCTGGCGTGCTTGAAGTCCGGGCGCGTCGCGAGCTCCACCCGCATCCGGGAGCCGCGGTCGGCGCGCGTCCACAGGATCGCGCCGCGGTCGGTCACGTCACCGGACTGGACGCCGTGGGTGAGTTGGGGGCGCGAGGCCGCGTACGAGATCCCGGGAGTCCCGAGAAGGATCGCGCCGCCCGCCCCGGCGGCGAGCAGCCGCCGACGGTGAATCTGCACTGGTGCTCTCCAAAACCGTGGGGTTCGATGATCAAGCCTCACCCAACCAGCCGAGGACGACACCGAGACGACCGGAAGATGAACACCAGGGCGTTCAGATTCCAGCGATCCTCGGGAAGCAGCCGGAACGCGCCACCTGCAGCGGTGCCACCGGGCGGAGGTCGCGCTCACCGTGCGCGCCACCCGGAAGGCCCCGCTCCCCGGTCGGCCTTCGCCGTGGTGTTGCCGGGGAGCGGGACCGGAGTGCGGTCGGGGTGGTCTTCCTTCGCCGACCGACTGGTCTCAGGCGCCGATGCGCGGGAAGGGCTTCGTGGAGAAGACCACTTCCACCGGCACTTCGAAGTATTCGGCGAGCTTCAGGGCGAGGTGGAGGCTCGGGCTGTATTCGCCGCGTTCGAGGTAGCCGACGGTCTGGTAGTGGACGCCGAGGGCGTCCGCCAGCTGGCGCCGCGAGACGCCCCGTTCGGCGCGCAGCATCGCGATCCGGTTGTAGACCTCGTCCCCCGCCACGGCTCGATCACCAGTCCCTCTGCATGTCGGCGCGGCGCGCCGCCACCGCCGAACCCGATTCGCGCCGCGACATGCGCCGCAGCAGCCTGGGCGCCAAGGCCATCGAGACCACGGCCCAGACCGCGAGCACGGCGAACATGGTAACGGTGCGCCACTCGCCGCCGATCTCCACGGCCGCCATCGCGTCCGGGAGCAGCGCGTGCCGCATCCCCAGGCCCATCCAGTAGATCGGGAAGACCTGCCCGATCCCCTGCAGCCAGCCCGGGAGCGCCGTGATCGGGTAGAAGATCCCCGAGATCGCGACCAGGCCCATGATCGGGAAGATCACGAGTCCCATGTTGCGCGGGTTGTCGATGATCGCGCCGAGCACCGCGCCGATCGGCAGGGCCGCGACGATCCCCATGAGCAGCACGGCGACGAAGGTCAGCCACCGGTCGGGCGTACCGAATTCGAGGCCGTCGAACAGCGGCAGGCCGACGGCGAGCAGCGCGACGACGGTGACGCCGGTGAACATCGCCGTGGACACGAGGTGCCCGACGAGGTAGCCGGTCATGCCGCCGGGCATCGACTTGGCGCGCAGCAGCGTGCCGTTGGTGCGGTCCATCGCGAGCGCTCCGACCATGGCCGTGATCCCGCCGAACACCACGTTCATGCCGATGAGGCTCGGCATGTTCATGGAGCCCAAGGAGACCGGTGCGCCTTCGTAGTCCGCGCCCTGCATGAACAGCAGCACGACGATGGCGATGCCGGTGGGCATCACGAACCCCATCAGGTCACCCGGGGACGTGAGCGAGACCTTGGTCTCGATCAGCGCGCGCTTCCAGCCGGTCCGGTACTCGTGGAGGGTGTTGGTGCTCATCGGGTGTCCTCTCTTGGCGAAGCTTGCGAGCCATAAATTGGCAAGGAAGGTGTCCACGGCGGATGCGGCCTGCCCGGCCTCGAATTTCGCGACCAGCTCCAGATACGCGTCTTCGAGGCTCGCGCGGTGGATCTCGAGCTCGGTGACCGCGCCGCCGTCGGTGGCGAGGAGGCTCCGCACGAAGTCCGTGGCGTCCTCGGTGGCGTGGATCTGGAGCTTCCCGTCCTGGATCCACTTCACTTCGGCCGTGGTCGAGGCGGCTCGGGCCAGCTGGTCGGGCGAGCCGTCGGCGATGATGCGCCCGCCCGCGAGGATGAGGATGCGCTCGGCCAGTTTCTCGGCCTCGTCGAGGTCGTGGGTGGTGAGCAGGATCGTGGTGCCGTCGAGGTCGGTGAGCCGGTGGATGAGCTCGTGGAACTCGCGGCGGGCGTGGGGGTCGAAGCCGGTGGTCGGCTCGTCGAGGAACAGCAGGGCCGGGCGACCGATGATGCCGAGGGCGACGTCGAGGCGGCGGCGCTGGCCGCCCGAGAGGGTCTGGACCCGCTGCCTCCCCTGGTCGGCGAGCCCGACGAGCTCGAGCAGTTCCGAGGCGCCCCAAGGGTCGGTGTACGGCCGGTAGTACTCGGCGAAGTGGGCGACGATGTCGCGCACCTTCCATTTGCCGTTGTCGCGCCATTCCTGGAGCACGACGCCGAGCCCGGCCCGCCAGGCCTCGCCGCCGCCCGCGGGGTCGACGCCGAGGACGCGCACGTCGCCACCGGAGCGGGCGCGGAAGCCTTCGAGGATCTCGATGGTGGTGGTCTTGCCGGCGCCGTTGGGGCCGAGCAGGGCGGTGACGCCGCCGGGTTCGATCTCGAGGTCGAGCCCGGTGAGCACGTCCTTGTCGCCGTAGCGCATCCGCAGGTCGGATACGGCGATGGCGGGCCCGTCGTAAGCCGGGGGGTGTCCCATCTGCATCTCCGTCGCATGAGTTCATTCTTTGATAGCAGACATGCTACATCTTGCCGTAGAACTCCGCCAACCCGTATGACGACGAGGGCCGCCCCCCAGCGGGGGGGCGGCCCTCGCGGTGCGAAGAGTGGAGTCTAGGTGCGGCGCTTCTCGCCGGAGCGGGCGAGGAATCGCTGCAGGAGGATGAAGGCGAGCAGGAGCACGCCCATCACGATCCGCGCCCACCATGAGGAGAGCCCTCCATGGAAGGCGATGAGCGTGTTGAGCAGGCCCCACACCATGACGCCCGCGACGGTGCCGAGGACGAACCCGGCGCCGCCGGTGAGCAGTGTCCCGCCGATGACCACGGCGGCGATCGCGTCGAGTTCGGCGCCGACGTTCGCGAGCGGGTTGGCGCTCTTGGTCGCGAACGCGGCCAGCACCCCGGCGAGCGAGGCGCAGAACCCGCTGATCGCGTACACGCCGATCTTGGTGCGCGCCACCGGGAGCCCCATGAGCAGCGCGGACTGCTCCGAGCCGCCGACGGCGTAGACGCCGCGTCCGAAGCGCGTGTAGTGGAGGACCACGAACGCCACGATGACGACCGCGAACGCCACGAAGGACAGGTACGGCAGCCAGAAGCCGCCGTCGCGGACCTTTCCGCCGAACTCGACGTGGGTCATGCCCCACTGCCAGAAGTCGACCTCGCGCATGGACACGTCGGTGTCGGAGATCTGGAGGGTCAGGCCGCGGAACAGGAAGAGTCCCACCAGGGTCGCGATGAACGGCTGCACGCTGAAATAGTGGATGACCGCGCCGATGAGCAGCCCCCACAGCGTGCCGAAGGCCAGCACCAGCACCATCGCCAGCGGTGCCGAGACCCCCGAGTCCACGGTGAGCCACGCGCACGCCATCGTCGAGAAGGCCATGACCGAGCCCACGGAGAGGTCGATACCCCCCGAGAGGATCACGAACGTCATGCCGATGGCGATGACCAGCAGCGGCGCGTAGTCGATGAAGAGTCCGGCGACGACCTGCGGGCTGTCGAAGTTCCTGAAGTTGGCGATGCCGCCGAGGTACATCACGAGCAGCAGCACCACGGTGGCGCCGATCGGGATGTACCTGGTGAGGCCGTCGAACAGCGTCGAGCGCGACGGGCGCTCAGTCAGTGTCTCGGTGCTCATTTGGCCGGGACCTCCTCGGCGGGCGCGGGCGCGGCGATTTCCGGTTTCGGCTTGAACGGCTTCAGGATCCAGCCCCGGAACTCGGAGCTCTGCAGCAGGGCGACGGCGAAGACCACGATGGCCTTCGCGGTGAACTGCCACTGGCTGGAGAGGCCGACGTTGATGATGGTGTCGTCGAGCGTCCCGATGATCACGACGCCGATGACGGTGCCCAGCAGGTAGAACCGGCCGCCGAGGAGCGCGGTGCCGCCGATGACCACGGCGAGGATCGCGTCGAGCTCGATCCACAGGCCGCCGTTGTTGGCGTCGGCGCTGCCGAGGTTGGCCGCGCCGATGAGCCCGGCCAGGCCCGCGCACAGCCCGCACACCAGGTACACGAGGACGGTGATGCCCTTGGAGCGGATGCCCGCGAGGCGGCTCGCCTCGGGGTTGCCGCCGACCGATTCGAGCAGCAGGCCCAGGGCGGTCTTGCGGGTGAGCAGCGCGATCGCGACGAACACGAGCGCGGCGATCCAGATCGGCACGGGGATCGTGAGGATCTCGCCGCGGCCGATCTGCGTGAACGGGCTCGAGTCCTGGACCTTCGGGATCTGCCCGCCGGTGATGAGCTGGGCGATGCCGCGCCCGGCGATCATGAGGATGAGGGTGGCGACGATCGGCTGGATGCCGAAGTACGCCACCATGGTCCCGTTCCACGCGCCGATGACGGCGGTGACGATGAGCGCGAGGGCCACGGCGGAGAAGATGAGGCCCGCCGCGGACTGGTCCTCCTGGCCGATGATCATCTGGCAGGCGATGGCCGCGCCGATGGCGTACACGGCGCCGACGGAGAGGTCGATGCCCTTGGTGGCGATGACGAGCGTCATGCCGAGCGCGATGAGCATCAGCGGCGCGGAGCGGCGCAGGATGTTGACGAACGCGCCGCCGAGGCGGCCGTCGTTGACGCTCGGGACGATGAAGTCGATGCCGGTGGCGGCGATGTTGACGACGATGAGCGCCACCAGGATCAGGACCGGCCACATGAGGCGTTTCGCGTAGGGGTTCATCGCTCGCCTCCCTTCGCCACGATGGTGTCGACGATCTTCTCGGTGGTCATGTCGGCCTCGGATTCGAGCACGGCGATGAGTTCGCGGTCGCGCAGGACCGCGATCCGGTCGGACAGGCGCGTGACCTCGTCGAGCTCGGCGGAGACGAACAGGACCGCCATGCCGTCCGCCGAGAGTTCCGCGACGAGCTTCTGGATGTCGGCCTTGGCGCCCACGTCGATGCCGCGCGTGGGCTCGTCGAGGATGAGCAGCTTCGGTTCGATGAGCATCCAGCGGGCGAGCAGCACCTTCTGCTGGTTGCCGCCGGAGAGGTTCTTGACGGGCATGTCCGGGTTCGCGGGACGGATGTCGAGCTTCTCGATGAACTCGGCGACGAGCTTGTCGCGGCGGGCCACCGGAATCGTCCGGGCCCAGCCCCGCGAGGCCTGCATCGCCAGGATCATGTTCTCGGCCACCGTGAGGTCCCCGACGAGGCCTTCGGTCTTGCGGTTCTCCGGGCAGTAGGCGATGCCGCGCGCGGAGGCGGTGCGCGGGTTGTGGCCGCCCACCTTCGCGCCGTCGAAGGCCAGCGATCCGGAGTCGGCGCGGTCGGCCCCGGCGATGAGCCGGATGGTCTCGGTGCGACCGGAGCCGAGCAGTCCGGCCAGGCCCACGACCTCGCCGCGGCGGACGTCGAGGTCGTACGGCGCGATGGATCCCTTGCGACCCAGGCCGGTCGCACTGACCAGCGGTGTCTCGTCCTCGACCTGGTGCGCGGCGGCGGTCCGCTCGATCTGCTCGAGGACGACGGCCTCGCGGCCGAGCATGTGCCCGATGAGCTCGTTCTCGGGGAGGTCCGCGGTGGACCATTCGCCGACGAGCTTCCCGTTGCGCAGCACCGTCATCCGGTCGCTGATGTCGTAGACCTGCTCGAGGAAGTGGGAGATGAACACCATCGCGGTGCCCTGCTCGGCGAGGCGGCGCATGACGCCGAGGAGCACGGCCACTTCGTCGCGGTCGAGCGAGGAGGTCGGCTCGTCGAGGATGAGGACCTTCGACTCGATGTCGACGGCGCGGGCGATCGCGACGAGCTGCTGCATGGCGATCGAGTAGGAGGACAGCGGCGCGGCGACGTTGAGGTCGATCCCGATGTCGTCCAGGAGCGCTTTGGCCTTGCGGCGCATGGCGCGGAAGTTGATGAACGGGCCGAGGCGCGGCTCGCGCCCGGCGAAGAGGTTCTCGGCCACCGACAGGTTGTCGGTGAGGTTGACCTCCTGGTAGACCGTGGAGATGCCGGCGGATTGGGCCGCACCCGGGGAATGGAAGCGGACGCTCTTCCCGTCGAGCAGGATGTCGCCGGCGTCCGGGGTGTGGACACCCGTCAAAACCTTGATCAAAGTGGACTTTCCGGCACCGTTCTCCCCCATGATGGCGTGGATCTCTCCTGGCCTGAGGGTGAAGTCCACGCCGTCGAGGGCGCGGACACCGGTGAAGTCCTTCCTGATCCCGGTCATCTGGACGATCGGGTCGTCAGACATGGGATTCGACCTTCGCTGTGCGGTTGGAGGGCTCTGGGATTGACTGCGTCCGGGCGGACCTCGCGGTCCGCCCGGACGTGGGGAGAGTGCCGATCAGAACTGGCGGTTGGGGAGTTCGGCCTCGAACTGGGTGGCGTCGAAGACGCCCTCCTCGACCGGGGTGAACTTCTCGGGGGTCTCGCCGGCGGCGACCGCCTCGACGACCTCCATCAGCTGGGGACCGAACGCCGGGTTGCACTCGACGATGTAGTTGACCTTGCCGTCGACACCGGCCTGGAACCCGGCCTTGGAACCGTCGACGATGATGATCTGGATGTCCTGGCCCGGGACCTTGCCGGCCTCTTCGATGGCCTGGATGGCGCCGAGGCCCATCTCGTCGTTGTGGGCGTAGAGCAGGTCGATGCCGTCGAGGCCGTGGGTGGTGATGAAGGTTTCCATCACGGCCTTGCCCTCTTCGGCGGTGAAGTTGCCCGACTGGGAGTCGACGATCTCGTAGTTCAGGCCCTCGGCGTCGAGCACCTCGAAGAAGCCGGACTTGCGGTCGTTCGCGGGAGCGGAACCGGTGGTGCCCTGCAGCTCGAGGATCTTGGTGCCGTCGGCGTCGGCGGCGAAGGTCTCGGCCGCCCAGGCGCCGGCCTTGCGGCCCTCTTCGGCGAAGTCCGAGCCCAGGCGGGTCACGTACAGGTCCTCGTCGGCCGCTTCGACGCCGCGGTCGGCCAGGACGACGGGGATGCCCGCGTCCTCGGCCTCCTGCAGCACGTCGGTCCAGCCGGTCTCGACCACCGGTGCCAGGACGATGACGTCAACCTGCTGGTTGATGAAACCGCGGACGGCCTCGATCTGCTTTTCCTGGTCCTGCTGCGCGTCGTTGAACTTCAGGGTGTGGCCCGCGGCCTCGGCCGCGTCCTGCACCGACTTGGAGTTGGCCGTGCGCCACGCTGATTCGGCGCCGACCTGGGCGAAGCCGATGACGAGGCTGCCGTCGTCGCCGCCGTCGGAGCCGCCGTCACCGCCGCCGCAGGCCGCGAGTCCGAAGAGGAGTGCACCGGCGCCGATGCCGGCAAGAGCTTTCTTGAACACGTTGGGGGTCGCCTTTCAAGCGTGTTGAATACGAGGGTTTTGGATATTTGCGTGAACGCATGTTACCGCTCATATCCTGGCTCGTGTTATCGCTCTCGTCAAGCTGTAAAGGTGTCGTCAAGGGGTAACGATTTCGCAACGCGACGGAGAATTCGCAGGTTGGCTATTGTTTCACGCCTGTGAGGCGCGCGGGCGCCACAGCACGTCCCCTCCCGGGTTCGCTTTACGGGCGAGCACGAACAGCAGGTCGGAAAGCCGGTTGAGGTAGGTGACCGGCACCTCGTGCGTGGTGTCCGGTTCGGCGTCGAGGAGCGCCCACACCGAACGCTCGGCCCGGCGCGCCACCGTGCACGCCTGGTGCAGCAGCGCCGCCCCCGGCGTGCCGCCGCGCAGGATGAACGACCGCAGCGCCTCCAGATCGGCGTTGCACTCGTCGATCCAGCCCTCCAACCGTGTCACATAGGACTCGTCTATGCGAAGCGGAGGGTACTTCGGGTTCTCGGACACCGGCGTCGAGAGATCCGCGCCGACATCGAACAGATCGTTCTGCACCGCGAGGAGGATCTCCTGCTCGCGCTCGCCGATCTCGCCCGTCTGCAGCGCGAGCGCCGAGCCGATGACCGCGTTGGCCTCGTCGACGTCGCCGTAGGCCGCGAGCCTGACATGCGTCTTGGGGACGCGGGAGAAGTCGGCGAGACCGGTCGTGCCGTCGTCGCCCGTCTTCGTGTAAATCCTGGTGAGATTGACCGCCATGCACCGACCATATAGCCTCGCCCCATGGCAAAAGTCACGGTAATCGGTTCGGGACTCATGGGTTCCGGGATCGCGCAGGTCACGAGCCTGGGCGGTTGGGACGTCACGTTGGTCGACACGGACCTCGGCGCGCTGGACCGCGCGCAGGCGGCGATCCGCAACTCGCTCGACCGCTTCGTCGCCAAGGAGAAGGTCTCAACCGCGGAGGCCGAGGCCGCGCAGGCCCGGATCACGGTGGCGACCGACCTCGAAGCGGCCGCGGGGTCGAAGATCTGCGTGGAGGCCGTCTTCGAACGCCTCGAGGTCAAGCAGGAGGTCTTCCGGAGGCTCTCGGCGGTCTGCCCGCCCGAGACCGTCCTCGCGACCAACACCTCGGCCATCCCGATCACGGAGATCGCCGCCGCCGCAACCCATCCCGAGCGGGTCGTCGGCACCCACTTCTTCTCACCGGTGCCCATGATGAAGCTCTGCGAACTCGTGCGCGGCATCCACACCAGCGACGAGGCGCTGGAGACCGCCCGCCACTTCGCCGAGTCCGCCGGGAAGACCTGCGTCGTCGTCAACCGGGACGTCGCCGGATTCGCCACCACCCGTCTCATCTGCGCCTTCGTGAACGAGGCGGCCCGGCTCGTGGAGGACGGCGTGATCTCCGCCGAAGACCTCGACACCGCCTGCCGGCTCGGCTTCGGCCACCCGATGGGCCCGCTCGCCACCGCCGACCTCACCGGCATCGACGTGATCACGCACGCGACCGAGAACATCTACGAGGACACGGCCGACCCGAAGTTCTTCCCGCCCGCACTGCTGCGCCGCCTCGTCGCGGCCGGCGAGATCGGCCGCAAGAGCGGCAGGGGATTCTTCGACTACAGCGAGTTATCCACAGGCCTGTGGACGAACGGCAACGGCGCTGACCAGCTGGTCAGCGCCGTTGTCCTTGGCTTGTTACTTCGTGACGAGGGTCGCGCGGGCCGGTGCGAGGACCTTCTCGCCGGCGCTCAGGACGGTCATCGCCAGCTCGACCGAGGTCGCGTCGAGCTTGCGGATCTTGCCTTCCACGACCACTTCGGCGCCGCCGTCGGCAGGCACCACCACGGGCTTCGCGAAGCGCGCGGAGAAATCGGTGAGGGTCGCGTCGAGCCCGGCGCTCGCGGTCCATTCGCGCACCGCGCGGGAGACGAGGCCCATCGTGTACATGCCGTGGGCGATCACGTCGGGGAGCCCGGCGGCTTTGGCCGCGGCCTCGTCCTGGTGGATCGGGTTCTGGTCCCCGGAGGCGTCGGCGTAGGCCACGAGGTCGGCCCGCGTGACGGGGTACGTCGCGGTGAACACCGTCTGGCCCACGGCCAGTTCGCTCAGGCTCATGCGGGGTCTCCGGCCACGAACAGGGTGGTCCACACCTCGGCGGCCAGGCCCTCGCCGTCGTGGACGTCGGTGCGCAGCGCGAGGAGGTCGTTCCCGGCGACGGACTTGATCGACTCGATGGTCGAGGCGCACGACACGGCGGCGCCCGCCCGCAGCTCGCGGTGGTACGCGAAACGCTGCTCGCGGTGCAGGACGCGGCTCCAGTCGAGCCCGAACTCGGGGTCGTCGATGAGCCGCTCCGCCGCGGGCAGCGTGAGCGATATCAAGAATGTAGGCGGAACCGTTCCGTCGTCGTCGAGGCCGAGGGCCTGGGCGAAACGGGTCACCGAATCCGGGGTGATCACCACCGGTTCGGTGGGCGGCAAGGACCGGCCTGCGTACGAAGCGTTGAGCATGTACCGCGGAGAGGGTCTAGCGGGTCTCTTTGTGGACTCGCGAAACCTTGCACTTCGGGCAGTACTTCTTGAGCTCGAGCCGGTCGGGGTGGTTCCGCCGGTTCTTCTTCGTGACGTAGTTGCGCTCCTTGCACTCCACGCACGCCATGGTGATTTTGGGGCGGACGTCAGTAGCCTTGGCCACGATGAGTGCCTTCCTCTAACTCGGCTCGCCGGTCGACGGGCCGTTCTTGAACAAAACAAAGCGTCGACCAGCGTATCTCGGTGGTCGACGCTTTACAAAAGTAGCGATGGGCAGGATCGAACTGCCGACACAACGATTATGAGTCGTTTGCTCTACCACTGAGCTACACCGCCGTGCGCTCACTGCCTACCAGATGGCCCTGCGTGAGCAGATGAACTGTGTGAGCAGTACAGCACCCGAATGGTCTTGAGTGCTTCCGAGCCCCCTTACGGAATCGAACCGTAGACCTTCTCCTTACCATGGAGACGCTCTGCCGACTGAGCTAAGGGGGCGATCGCGAGGCTTCCCCCGCGGCCTTGACAAGAGTACATGACGGGCCGCCCAGATCGAACGCGGGGCCCGCCTTGCGGTGCGGGCCACAGCGCTGCGGTCAGACCGCCCGGAGGCGGGCCCGGCCCCGGCCGCCGGGCTGGTTGTGGAGCCAGGCGGCGAAGCGGTCGGCCGGCAGCGGACGCGAGAAGTAGTAGCCCTGACCGGCCTCGCAGTCGAGCTCGCGGAGCTGCTCGACGGTCTGGTGCGCCTCGATGCCCTCGGCGACCACGTCGATGGCGAAGTGCCGGGCCAGGCCCAGGACCGCCTCCACGATCGCCCGGTCGTCCGCGTCGGTGGCCATGCCCTGCACGAACCGCAGATCGATCTTGATCTCCTGGACCGGCAGCCGCCGCAGGTACGCGAGCGAGGAGTACCCGGTGCCGAAGTCGTCCACGGACAGGCGCACGCCCATCTCGTGGAGCCGGTCGAGCGCCGGTGTGAGCCGCGGCTCTCCCGAGACCACGTCGTCCTCGGTGATCTCGAACGTCAACCGCTCGGCCGGGACTCCGTGGCGCTCCAGGAGCGAGGCGACCTTGTCCGGGAAGCCCGCGTCCGCGAGCGTGCGCGGGGACAGGTTCACCGCCATCGGCAGCGGCCCGTCGTCCCCGGCCCATTCGGCCGATCGCCGCAGCGCCTCGTCGAGCACCGTCTCGGTGAGCTGACCGAGCTGGCCCGTCGACCCGGCGATCGGGATGAACTCCTCGGGGGCGACCAGACCGAACGTCGGATGCGGCCAGCGCACCAGTGCCTCGGCTCCGAGCACGGCGCCGGTGTCGAGCCGGACCTTCGGCTGGAAGTGCACTTCGAGCCGGCCCCGGTCGAGGGCGCGGCGGAGGTCGGCGGCGAGGCCGATGCGGCGCAGGCTCTCGGATTCGAGGCCGGAGTGGTAGAGCTGCACGCCGTCGGAGGCGTTCTTGGCCTGCCGGGTCGCGCCGTCGGCGCGTTTGAGGAGTTCGTCGGCGTCGGCGGCGAAGTCGGGGTGGGTGACGACGCCGACGGCCGCGGAGAGGCTGACGGCGACGCCGCCGACTTCGAACGGGCCTTGGACGGCGGCTCGGAGCCGCCGGGCGGTGTCGAGGGCTGCGTCGGTGGAGGCGAGTCGGGTCTGGAGGATGAACTCGTCGGAGTCGATGCGGCCGAGGAAGGAGGCGGCGGGCGCGTGGCCGCTGAGGCGCTTGGCGAACTCCTTGAGCGCGGTGTCGCCGGCCTCGTGGCCGAGGGCGTCGTTGATCTCGTGGAGGGAGTCCACATCGAACATGAAGACCGCGACGACTTCGTTGGGGACGGTGATCGACAGGGCTTCCTGGAGTGCGGCGAGGGACCGGCGGCGGCTGGGGAGGCCGGTGAGCGGGTCGTGGTAGGCGTCGTAGCGGAGCTGGTCGACCAGTCGGGAGTTGTCGACGGCGATGCTCACGTGCGCGGCGAGGGTCTCCAGGAGTTGGAGGTCGAGCGGCAGGAAGTGCGACATCTCGCCGCCGATGCGGTCGGCGACGGAGAGGCAGCCGTAGGTCTCGTCGCCGGAGCGGAGGGGCACGAGCATGGCGCCTCGCAGGCCGGCGCTCTGGAGCGCGGCCTTCTCGTCGCGGCTGCCGTGCTTCGAGCCGATGAGGATAGGGCGGCCGGTCTCGATGACCGCCTGCTGGAGCGCTTCGGGGACGGGGTCGAGGTCGGTCAGGCCCATGTCGTCGACCGCGGACGTGAGCCGGATCTCCGGATAGCGGCCTTCGGCGGGGACCCAGACCGTGGCGGACTCGGCGGAGAGGATCTCGCGGAGCCGCCCGAGGCTCGCGTCAATGAGCCGGTTCGAGCGGACGGAGTCGGCGACGAGCTGGGTGAAAGTGTTGAGCTCGTTGAGGATGTGGCGTTGGCGGCGCAGCTTGATGTAGCTGGTGGCGAGGGCCACGATGGTGAGGAGCAGGAAGGCGATGAGGATCCACGCCCACGGTGTGGCCTCGAGCAGGACGAGGAAGATCAGGCCGACGCACGCGGCCATGATGGGGCCGGCCACGGTGAGCGAGAAGCCCATCCAGGCTTGGACCATGCTGCGCCAGCCGCTGATGATCCACAGCAGCAGCGAGAGGAGCGCGGTGGTGAAGAGCCCTGCGGCCACGACCGCGGCGACGAGCACGATCCAGGTCCGCGGGTCGTTCGCCGTGTCGAGTCCGGCGAACAGCACGACGAGCGAGGCGCTGACCGCGCCCGAGGTCGACATGGCGATGTTGAAGAGCGGCTTGAAGACTCCGGCGTCCTGGCTGCGGAGGTAGCGCCCGGAGTAGTAGATCAGGGAGGCTGCGACCCGGACGGCGACGACCAGGAACGGGTCCAGGTAGAACAGCGCCAGCACCAGTGGGATGTCGGCGAGGTTGAAGGAGATCCGGTGGCCTCTGACATGCTGTTGCACCAGGAGGTTCTGGGCCAGCACGAAACTGGCGACCAGCAGCAGGCACTGGGCCACCGGGTAGGACTGAGGCAGCCCGAAGTAGACGATGCCGAGGATGTCGGCACCGAACAGCAGGACGAGCAGCGCCCATGGCAGTACCGCGAAGAGACGTGGGTGGCGTTCGCGGATCACGGGTGCGCTCGATTGCCGGCCGATCCCCTTGCGGGGGTCAGCCGATGTCCGACGAGTTCCCGGCGAGGGTGAGGAACTGGGAGGAGCTCGAGTCGTGCGACCCGATGTCCGACGAGTTCCCGGCGAGGGTGAGGAACTCGGAGGAGCTCGAGTCGTGCGACCCGATGTCCGACGAGTTCGCCTGGGCGGCCGCCGCAGTGCCGGCGACGATGCCGAGGGTGAGAAGTCCCGTGGCGACTGCGACGCCGAACTTCTTGAAGAGTTTGACCGGTTTCACGAGGCCTCCCGTGAGGTTTGAGTAGGTGCTGTCAAGGGGACCAGTAGAGCCCATGGTGCCACAGTCGGCTCTCCCTGGGGAAGGCTTGTGACCGTGATTCTCGTGCCCTTTCTGGTTCAGCCGAACGGGTGAGCACGGCTCACTTCATTCTCGCCGATGCCCGGGGTGGTCTCGCTGACGGGTCGGTCGTTCGCATGCCTACCCGTGATCGGTCATATAAGTTAGGCTCGCCTTACTCAAGGATTTGATCGTTGTTCGAGAAGGAATGCGCACATGCCAGCAGACACCGCCGCTGTGGACGGCCCGGCCGACGCCGGGGCGTCCCTCTTCTCGGCCCGGATCCGCGAAGCCTCGTGGTCGCGCCATCAAGGGCTCGACCCGTCGGCCGACACGGAGGCCGAGCGAGTCCCGGGCGTGTTCGACCGGCTCTTCGAGGGATCCCTCGGCGTCGCCGACTACACCCGCTGGCATGCCCAGCAGTACTTTGTCTACCAGGCGATCGAGGCCGCGGCCGCGCGTTTCGCCGACGACCCGGTGGCCGGGCCGTTCGTGTTCCCCGAACTCGCCCGCGTGCCCGCGATCGAGGCCGACCTGCGCTTCCTGATGGGTCCGAAGTGGCGCTCGGGGATCGAGCCGCTTCCGGCGACGAAGGCGTACGTGGACCGGATCGAGGAGGTCGCCGCGAACTGGCCCGGCGGCTACATCGCCCACGCGTACACCCGCTACCTCGGCGACCTCTCGGGCGGCCAGGCCTTCGGCAAGGCCGCGCGGCGCAACTACGGCTTCGAGGACGAGGGCGCGTCCTTCTACGTGTTCGCGGACATCAAGAGCCTCAAGGCGTTCAAGGAGGAGTACCGCGCCCGCCTCGACGCGGTGGACCTGTCCGAGGCCGAGAAGCGGCGGGTCATCGCGGAGGTGCTCCTCGCCTACGACCACAACGGGGCCGTGCTCTCTGCGCTCGGTGAAGACTTGGGCCGCAACCCGTTCGAGCCGAAGGTGGTCGCCGCGATCTGCCATCACATGAACACCGACCATGCGGCCGACACGCTCGTGATCTGCCAGGGCGCGGGCGGCCGGCGCGGCGCCGAGTCGGCCCGCATGACCGGTTTCGACGGCGAGGGCGCGGATTTCGCGGCGGTCGTCGACGGCGCCGAAGTCCCGATCCGGATCGCTTGGGCCGCACCGCTGTCGGAGCGGGCCGAGGTCCGACCGGAGATCGTGCGGCTGTTCAGCGAATCGAAGGCCGCACTTCTTGACGAAGCTTGCGAGTCATGAATTCGTACGGCGAACGCCTGACCACTACCTTCCTGAAATGTCTGGATTGTCGCGACACGCCGCGCGGTGACGAATCTCGCCCGCCCGGCGTTCGCGGCGCTACCGTGTGGCGGTTGCCAAGCCCACGGACGGCCCCCCGGGACTGACCCAGTCCTCCGACGCCGCCGATGGGCACCGCCACTATCTCGGAGCTCGAATGTCCGATCCCGGACCGGTAGCCGCGCCGGCAATCAGGCGTCACGCCGCCCGGCCGCACCGCACGAGGGGCCAGCACCGCGCCTCGTGGGCGGCAGAACTCTCCCCGCTCCTGGCGGGGACGCAACGCCGCTACACCGCCGTCGTCGGCTCCGCCGTCGCCGGGGCGTCGATCGTCGCCATGGCGACCGGGGCGGGTTTCTCCTCCGGTGAGGAGCAGCCCGGCACGTCACGAGCGGTGGCCGACATCGCCGCGCTCGCCGCGGAGGCGCGCGCCCCGCAGGCGGGCGCCGAAAGCGTGTCCTCTGCGGACCCGCCGCTCGGCACCGCCGCCGCCGAGGAGGTCGCCACCGCCGCACGGACCTCGCCGGTCACCGGTCAGGACGCGCAGGTCAAGTGGACGCCGATGCTCGACCAGATCACCATCACGTCACTGTTCGGGCAGCGCTGGGGCCGCAACCACAACGGGGTCGACTTCGACGCCGAGACCGGCGACCCGGTGTACGCCGCGTACCCGGGCACGGTCACGCACGCCGGATGGGAGACGGGGTTCGGGAACCTCGTCATCATCGACCACGGCGACGGCGTCGAGACCTACTACGCCCACAACTCGGAGATCCTGGTCAGCGAAGGCGACTGGGTGGACGCGGGGAGCCGGATCGCGAACGCGGGCAACACCGGCCGCTCGTTCGGCTCGCACGTTCACTTCGAAGTGCATGTGAACGGCGAACCGGTCGAGCCCTTGCGCTACCTCTCGGAAGTCGGGCTCGACCTGCGCTGACCCGCGGCCGGGGTCCGGTGCCGCGGCGGTCCAGATCGAGACGAAGGCCCCGGTCTGGACCGCCGCGCCTTCAGAGTTTGCTCACCGGCGCCAGCCGGAGGATCACCCATTTGGGTTCGCCGTCGCCGAAGTCGATGCGCGCCTGGGCCCTCGGGCCCGAGCCCTTGAGCTCGACGACGCGGCCGAGCCCCCACTTGTCGTGGGTGACCCTGTCCCCCACGTCGAGCGAGGGGATGTCGGCGGCGTTGCGCATCACGATCGGCGAGCCGAAGTTCGCGGTGGTCTTCGACTTCACGACGCGCGGCGGCGGCGCCGACTCGCTCCATTCGATGAGGTCGCCGGGGATCTCGGCGAGGAACCGGCTGGCGGCGTAGTACTGCGGCTGCCCGAAGATGTTGCGGGTCCCGGCCCGGGTCAGGTGCAGGTGCTTGCGCGCCCGCGTGAGGCCCACATAGGCGAGCCGCCGCTCCTCCTCCATGTCACCGGGCTTGTTCATCGACCGCTCGTGCGGGAAGAGGCCGTCGTCGAGGCCGGTGAGGAACACCGAGTCGAACTCCAGGCCCTTCGCGGTGTGGAGGGTCATGAGCGTGACCACGCCGCCTTCCTCCGCTTCCGGGTCGGGGATCGAGTCGGCGTCGGAGACGAGCGCGACGTGCTCCAGGAAGGACGGCACGTCGGCGGTGAGGTCGGCTTCGTCGTCCTCGGTCGTGCCGCGCATGACCGACTCGGTGAACTCGTGGGCGACGGCCACGAGCTCCTGCAGGTTCTCGATGCGGCCCTCGTCCTGCGGGTCCTTGGACTGCTCGAGGCCTTCGAGGTACCCGGTGTCGGCGATGAGCTTGTCGAGCACCTCCTCGGGCGGCGCGGTCCTCGCGAGCGCCGTCGCCTCGTCCATGATCTCGCAGAACCGCTTGATGCCGGTGCGGGCGCGGCCGGAGATGCCGGGGGCCTCGTCGACGCGGTGCAGCGCCGCCGGGAAGGAGAGCCGCAGCCGGGCCGCGAGCGCTTCGACCTCGGCCACGGCCCGGTCGCCCACACCGCGCTTGGGCACGTTGACGACCCGCATCGCGGAGACCGTGTCGTCCGGGTTCGCGGTGAGCTTGAGGTACGCGAGCAGGTCGCGGACCTCCTTGCGCTCGTAGAAGCGCACGCCGCCGACGACCTTGTAGGGGATGCCCCGGCGCACGAACACCTCTTCGAACGCACGGGACTGCGCGTTGGTGCGGTAGAAGATCGCCGTGTCGCCGAAGCTGGTCTCGCCGGCGTCGACGAGCTCGTCGATCCGGCCCGCGACCCACGCGGCCTCATCGTGCTCGTTGTCGCCGGTGTGCCCGAGGATGCGCCCGCCGGGACCCTCGTCGCTCCACAGACGCTTCTCTCGGCCGCGTTCGGTGTTGTTGCGGATGACCCCGTTCGCGGCGTCGAGGATCGTCTGCGTGGAGCGGTAGTTCTGCTCCAGGAGGATCGTCTTCGCGTCGGGGAAGTCCCGTTCGAACTCGATGATGTTGCGGATGGTCGCACCGCGGAAGGCGTAGATCGACTGGTCCGCGTCGCCGACGACGCACAGCTCGGCATGGTCCGGGCCGGTGCCGACGAGTTCGCGCACCAGTGTGTACTGGGCGTGGTTGGTGTCCTGGTACTCGTCGACCATGACGTGCCGGAACCGCAACCGGTACGACTTCGCGACCTCCGGGAACGCCTGGAACAGGTGCACGGTGGACCCGATGATGTCGTCGAAGTCGACGGCCTGGGCCAGCCGCAGCCGCTCGGTGTACTGCGCGTACACGTCGGCGACGAGCTTCCCCCGGGCGTCGTCCGCTTTCCCGGCGGCCTCCTCGGGGCCGATGAGCTCGTTCTTGAGCCGCGAGATCTCGGCGGCGAACCAGCGCGGCGACTGCTTCTTCGAGTCGAGGCCGAGGTCCTTCACGATCTGGGTGAGGAGCCTGCGGGCGTCGTCGCTGTCGTAGATGGTGAAGCTGGACTTCCAGCCGAGCCGGTGCGCTTCGCGGCGGAGGATGCGCAGGCACGCGGAGTGGAAGGTGAGCACCCACATGGCGCGCGAGCGCGGGCCGACGAGCGCGTCGACGCGTTCGCGCATCTCGGCCGCGGCCTTGTTGGTGAAGGTGATGGCGAGGATCTCGCCGGGGTGGGCGCCCCGCTCGGCCAGGAGGTGGCCGATGCGGTGGGTGAGGACGCGGGTCTTGCCCGAGCCCGCGCCCGCGACGATGAGCAGCGGGGATCCGGCGTGCTCGACGGCTTGGCGTTGCGGTTCGTTGAGGCCGGTCAGAAGGTCGTTCATCGCCCCTAATTATGCCGCGCCGGGTACGACACTCCATCGGCGCGGCATCACTCTTTAGAGCGGTCCGCGACCCGACCTGAGGACGAGCATCGCGATCTGGATGCCGTCGTCGCCGAGAGCGGCGCGGTACTTCTCGAGGATGGCGCGTTCGCGATCGAGGACCAGGCGGGTGCCGCCGTTGGCCATGCGGATCTCGCCGACGCGCTTGGAGACTTCGGCGCGGCGCTGCCACAGCCGGATGATCTCGGCGTCGAGCGAGTCGATCTCGGTGCGAAGGTCTTTGAGTTCGTCGGGAACGACTTCGGCGGATGCGGTCATCAGGGCTTCTCCTCAAGAGCAATGCGGATTTGACTCCGGGCGGTGGCCCTGGGCGTGAAAAAGACCCCGGGCTGTTCGCCCGGGGCCTGTAGGTCGGTGTGTCAGCGCGACGACCTACGGCTCGGACGGTTCCGGCCGTAGTAAAAGTAAAATCGCGCGCTCTGAGTCACGCGGCAAGTATGCCACACGCCCGCCGGTCTGACCAGCGGGCGTGTGGCGGTTATCGCAGTATTCGGCTGCCGTTAAGCGTCCGATCCCCAGTCCGCGCGGGCGGCGCGGCGGCGCATGAGCACCATCGCGACGATGCCGGCGAGCAGGACCGCGCCGCCGACGGAGGCGACGGTGGTCAGGCTGGAACCGGTGACGGGCAGCTGCGGCTTGGGCGATTCGCTCGGGGCCTCTTCGACCACGATCTCGAACTCGATCTCGGCGTTGTACTCCTCGGAGTACTCCTCGGCGAGGATGAGGCGCTGGCCCTCGACGTCGGCGCCGGCGTCGTCGACCGGGACGAAGGTGCGTCCGGCCGGGGTGGTCCAGGTGAAGGTCTCGGTGACGAGCGTGACGGCGGCGCTCTTGGCCTCGGCGAACTTCACGTAGAAGACCTGGCCGTCGGAGAGCGAGGTGATCTCCTCGCCGTTCTCGTCGACGATGGTCGCGCCCTCGGGCTGCGAGAAGTTGATCGCGTCGACGTTGGTCGAGGCGGTGAACGGACCGACGGTGCTGCCCTCGGTCTCGGCCTCGGAGTCGTCGATGTCGAAGTACGGCTCGAGGTCGGGCTCGTCGACGGGCTCGGAGTTCTCGAGCAGCCAGGCCTGGAGCTCGGGGACGATCTCGTCGGCGACGTCATTGTTGGTCGGGTCGTTCTCGTCGAGGGCCCAGCCGTCGGTCAGCGACCAGATGGCGGACTGGGTGGCGGCGTAGGCCAGCTGGTCCTGGGTGACGTCGCCGTAGTCGTCGCTCGCGAGGCCCGACGCCTCGAGGAGCTCGCCGGCGTTGGTGCCGTCGTAGCCGTTGAGGAGGACGCCGAGGACCTTGGGGAGGTCTTCGACGGGGACGTCGTCCCACGGGCGCTCCTCGTGGAGGTACTGCTCTTCGAGGTTGACCTCGAGCTGGATGCAGTAGACGGTGCGGAGCTCGCCGTCGCCCGTGTCGAGGGCGATCATCGAGGCGTGGGGGCTCTTGTCCTTCCCGTTGGCATCGCCGAACAGCTGAATGCCGTCGTCCTCGATCACGACGTTGCCGGCGGCGAGGATGCCCGCCTCGTCGTCCTGCGCCTGTGCGGCGACCGCACCGGTGAGTCCGAGCGCGACGCCTGCAGCGGCGGCCAGCGTCCCTTTCAGGGCTTTGGTCATCATTGGTAGAAGTCCCTTTGCTTTTCCGAGGGATTGACGCGTTGAGGTTCTCATGCGACACGTTAGCGGTACGCTGCCGGTTGCATTCCGGGGCGAGAATTCCTCAACCTGCGTTTCGACTGGGAGGCAAGGGAAATGGCGCGGCCTGGGAGAGCCGCGCCACTATAACGATTCGGCATCGTCGGTGATCTCGAGCATGGACGGTGACGTCTGGACATCCGAGTGACCAGAGTGGCCGGGACCGGAGGGGGATCGCTGCCCTCCGATCCCGGCCGCACCATGCACCGGGCGTTGTGTCGAGCCGCGGAGCGCGCCCGGGTCCGGACCGTTCGACGTGGTCCGGAACGCTCCTGCGACAGCGGGCGCTCGCCATCGGCAAGCGGGCACCCGCATCCATCAGGTCCTAGTGGTCGTTCACCTTCTCGGCGAAGCCTGCGAGCCGTAAATTGGCGCTGCGGCGCTTGCCGAGCACGACCACGGTCATGCCGCCCACCAGGAGCGCCAGGCCCGCCGCGAAGGCGATGCTCAGGCTCGAACCGGTGGTCGGGAGCTGCGGCTTGGGGGCCTCGCTGCTCTCGGGGGCGTCGAGGGCGAAGCGCCATTCGGCGGGGAGCGCGCCTTCGCGCGGCTGCGCGAGGATGAGCTTCTGTGAGTCGCCGACGGTCATCGGGTTGTCCACGTCACCCGTGAGCGCTTCATCGGTGGTGGCCGTGAAGACCCGGCCCACCGGGAGGTCGTAGGCCGCGGTGCCCTCGACGGTGATCTCGTTCGTGCCCTCGTCGAGCACGATCCAGAACTGCTCGCCGTCCTTCAGGGACTGCACTTCGTCGCCGCCCTCGGTCTCGAGGCGGCCGCCTGCGGCGCTGAGCTCCACCGGCCCGGCGTTGGAGCGGATCGTGTACGGGCCGAATCGTCCGTCCGTGTAGCTCGCCGACTCCTCGCCTTCGAGGTCCACGGTGAACTCGGACGGGTCCGGGACGCGCCCGGGCTCCTCGGTGAGGTGCTCGTAGACCGCGAGCACGGCCTCGTCCTCGCCGTTGTGGCCGCCCTTGACCGGGTTGTCCTCCAGCAGGTCCCAGCCGTCGGTGAAGTGCCAGACGGCGGCCTGCGTGCCCGCGTAGGCGACCTCGGCGGCCTCCGCGTCGGACCAGTCGGGGTTCACTGCGGCGCCGGCGGCCTCGATGAGGTCCTCCGCGCCGACGTTCGGGTAGCCGCTGAGCAGGACCCAGCGGACCTCTTCGAGGTTCGCGACCGCCGACTCCTCCCAGTCGCCCTCGGTGTACGGGCTCTCGGTGTCGAGCGGGGTGTGGATGTCGATGCAGTAGACGACGAGCGTCTCCTCGCCGCCGTGCGGCTTGAGGCCGAGGACGTTGGCCCACACGTCGTAGCGTTCCTCGGCGAAGCGCCCGCGCAGCTCCAGGCCCGGGGCGGTGACGACGTCACCGGAGACCGGCTCGGGCTCCTCGGCATGGGCGGGAGCGCCCGCCATGACGGCGAGAAGCGCGGCCGCCGCCGCGAGCGGGGTGCGGATCGTCTTGAGTCTCATCGTGGTTCGGTCCTCCTGGAGCGGGACTTGAGGTGGCGGGTCGTGAGTGGAGTGCCGGGTCGACCTGACATGAGGGGAAACGAGAGGACCGTGAGTGACGGCGCGGCCACTCGGCCGAACGATGTGCAGAACCCTCCGAAAGTACGAGCCCAAACCGGGACAAGCGTCGCGTCTCACTTGCGGACAACACGCGAGCGCGGCCCGGACCCGTCAGCGCGGCGCTCTATAGTCGGAGTCATGCCGATCTCGAAAGCCGCCGCTCGCGGCATCACCGACGAATTCGCTCGCCGGAGGGGCCCCAAGACCGGCCTGGTCGTGGGCGCGGCCTGGGGGAACCCGGTGCTGACGGCCGCGCTCGAGGCGCTCATGCCCGCCGACCGGCTCACCGTCGTCGCCGACCCCGTATCCATTGAGGACCTGAAGGTGTCGCTGGCGGCCGAAGGATCCTGGACCGCGGGGAACGTCACCGCCGTCGCCGCGCTCGCCGACGCCGAACCGGCCGAAGAGGTCATGCTCGCCTCGCCGGTCACCGTCGAGGCCGAGGCGTTCATCGCCGACATCGAACTGCTGCGAGCGAAAGTGGCCCCGGGCGGGGTGCTCTCCTTCGCCGCCACCCTCACCGCGCCCGCGCGCGAGGAGATCGCCGAACTCGTGGCCGAGCACGGCATCGGCACCGACCTCATCGTGCGGTCGCTCCCGCCCGTGCGCATCCACAAGCTCCGCATCGGCTCTGCCGCGAAACGCGACGGCGAGCCGCACGCGATCGCCCCCGCCGAGGATCTGGCCCCGGCCTGGCGCGCCTCCTCGGTCGCCGTCACGCCTTCGATGCACCTCGACTCGAACGGCGTGATCGCCGCCGGACTGCTCCTCGGGACCGCTTGGGCCGCAAAGAAGATCCGGCCTGCCTCGAAAGCGTGGGTGCTGCCCGCGCTCGCCGCCGTCCCGGTCGCCGCGTTCTTCCGCGACCCGCAGCGCGAAGCGGACCTCCGCGGCGAGGACGACGAGCCCGAAGCGGTGCTCGCCGCTTCGGACGGGCGCGTCATGGGCGTCGAGACCGTGGTCGACGAGCGCTTCGGCGCCGCGACCGGCACGGCGGGTTCCGAGTGGCTGCGCATCAGCGCGTACCTCTCGGTCACGGACGTGCACATCAACCGAGCGCCCGTCGCCGGTGAAGTCGTGGACGTGTTCACCGAGCGCGGCGGCTATTCGAAGGTGAGCGCTCCCGAGGCCGAGCACAACGCCGCCTGCTACACGGTCCTGTCGACGCCGCGCGGGCGCGTCGTCGTCGCCCAGCGCACCGGGGCGCTCCTGCGCCGCATCGTCAACCGCACCAAACCCGGTGCGGCCGTTGCGAAGGGCGAACGCTACGGGCTCATCAGGTTCGGTTCCAGGACCGACGTGTACCTGCCTGCAGGGGCCGCCGAGGCCGCGGTCGTCCCGGGCGAGGCGATCCGCGCCGGAGAGACCGTGGTGGCTCGCTGGCGTTAGGGCTTCTAAGCCTGCGCGGCGAGGTTCTTCAGGTCGACGACTTGGAGGGCGTCCTCGACGGCCGCCGACAGCGGCAGGTCGTCGAGCGCGTCCGCGTCCCACCAGCGCGATTCGCTGGTGGAGCCGCCCGCGGCCTCGACCACTTGCGCGGCCGAAGGGTCGGGAACGGTGGCCGAGTAGATCGCGCGCACGCCGTGCCAGTCGAGCGGGTATCCCTCGGGGCCGATCGCGCGGCGGTGCCGGAACGAGGTGACGTTCAGCAGCTCCCCGACCAGGGCCTCCTGGCCGGTCTCCTCGTAGATCTCGCGGGAGACGGCCGCGCGCGGCGACTCCCCGAAGTCGACCCCGCCGCCGGGCAGGTGCCAGGTGCCGCCGCCGGGGTAGCCCTCGGCGATGCGGGCGAGCAGGATGCGGCCGGCGCCGTCGGCGACGACGCCGTACGCGCCGAAGCGCTGGCCCCTTCTGCGGCGGCCCTTCTTGGCCTTCGCGGGCGGGACGGGCCGGGTCTCCTGCGGGGCCTTGTCGACGCGCCCGGCGAGCCGGTCGTCGGCGAGGTGCAGGCACGCGGAGACGAACGGCGAATGGGATTCGGCGGCCGCGCGTGCCGGTTCGACCCATTCGGCGGCGTCGCCTTCGAAGTCGCCGCCGGGGCTTCCGGCGACGGTGGCGGCGTAGATGATCGCGTTGGTGTGGACGCCGCGCCTGGCGACGGCGACCGCTTCGAGGGGCGCGTCCACGGCGACCTCGTAGCCGGTGTGCTCGCCGACCAGTCGGCCGGCGGCGCGCTTCGGGGGTTCGCCGTGGTCTATCACGCCGCCTGGCAGATGCCAGGGACCCGCTTCGCGCCCGCGGGTCCTTCTCGTCAGCAGGACCCGGCCGTTCTCGTCACGGACCTCCCCGTACGCAGCTATCCGGAATTGCATCCCTCAACTGTACGGCTTGACCTCCTCACCGCCATGTATGGCGGAGATTCCCGGCTTGCGGTCCACGGATGTCGGACCGTCTACGGGTGGGTTCCTGGTTCAACGCCCACAGCCCGGACTCCCGGGTCTTGTGCAGGCTCCGCAGGCGTTTTATGTGTCCGGCAGTCCCTCGGCCGCAAGACGCTTTCCTTCACGTCTGATGTTGATCTCGGCGTTTGCATCCCGGTCGTGACACGCGCCGCACGGGCATGCCCATCTCCGGATCGTGAGCCCCTCCAGCCCTTTCGGACCGGTCAAGGCTCCGCATGCAGAGCACATGCGTGCCGAAGGGAAATACCGGTCAATCCGCGCGAATGTCCGTCCCGCTCGGATCGCTTTGGATTCGAGCCTGGTCAGGAACATGCCCCATGCGGCGTCCTGGACCGATTTCGCGGCGCGACCCCGGCCGAGTCCTTTCACGTTGAGGTCTTCGACATAGAGAGCTTGGTATTCGCCCACCAACGCCTTGACCTGCTTGTCGATCCAGTCCGACCGGGATTGCCTGATCTTCTCGTGGATCAGCGCGAGTTCGAAAGCTGCAGTGGGTCGGCTGATCAGCGGGTCCCTATTCCCATTCGATGGTCCCCGGCGGCTTGCTGGTGACATCGAGCACCACGCGGTTGACGTCGGCGACCTCGTTGGTGATCCGCGTGGAGATCTTCGCCAGCAGCTCGTACGGCAGGCGGGACCAGTCGGCGGTCATCGCGTCCTCGGAGGAGACCGGGCGCAGCACGATCGGGTGGCCGTAGGTGCGGCCGTCGCCCTGGACGCCGACGGAGCGGACGTCCGCGAGGAGGACCACCGGGAACTGCCACACCGAGCGGTCGAGACCGGCGGCGGTGAGCTCGGCGCGGGCGATCGCGTCGGCGGCCTTCAGCAGGTCGAGGCGTTCGCGGGTGATCTCGCCGACGATGCGGATGCCCAGGCCGGGGCCGGGGAACGGGTGACGCCACACCATCGCCTCGGGCAGGCCGAGTTCGAGGCCGATCGCGCGGACCTCGTCCTTGAAGAGGGTCCGCAGCGGTTCGATGAGCGCGAACTGGAGGTCGTCGGGGAGCCCGCCCACGTTGTGGTGGCTCTTGATGTTCGCGGTGCCGGTGCCGCCGCCGGACTCGACCACGTCCGGGTACAGCGTGCCCTGGACGAGGAAGTCGATGCCCTGCTCCTCGGCGATCTCGCGCGCGGCGGCCTCGAAGGTGCGGATGAACTCGCGGCCGATGATCTTCCGCTTCTCCTCGGGGTCCGTGACGCCCTTGAGGGCGGTCAGGAACTGCTCCGAGACGTCCACGGCGCGCACGTCGATGCCGGTGAGCTGCGCGTAGTCCTTCTCGACCTGTTCGGCCTCACCGGCGCGGAGCAGCCCGTGGTCGACGAACACGCAGGTCAGCTGGTCCCCGATGGCGCGGTGCACGAGCGCCGCCGCCACGGAGGAGTCCACGCCGCCGGAGAGGGCGCACAGGACGCGCTTGTCGCCGACCTGCTCGCGGATCGCGGCGACCTGCTCGTCGATGATCGCCGAGTTCGTCCAGTTCGGCTTGATCCCGGCGATGTCGTGCAGGAAGTGCCGGATCACGGCCTGGCCGTGCGGGGTGTGGGCGACCTCGGGGTGGTACTGGACGCCCGCGAGGCGCGATTCGAGGTTCTCGAACGCCGCCACGGGGGCGCCGTTGGTGCGGGCCACGACCTCGAAGCCCGCCGGGGCCTCGGTCACGGAGTCGCCGTGGCTCATCCACACCGACTGGTGCTCGGGCAGGCCGTCGAGCAGCTTCGAGGCGCAGAGCACGTCGAGCTCGGTGCCGCCGTACTCGGACAGCCCCGTCTTCGCGACCGTGCCGCCGAGCGCCTTCGCCATGGCCTGGAAGCCGTAGCAGATGCCGAGCACCGGCACACCGGCCTCGAACAGGGCCCGATCCACCTGAGGGGCGCCTTCCGCGTACACGCTCGAAGGACCGCCCGAGAGGATGATCGCGGCCGGCTCCTTGGCGAGCATCTCGCTCGCGGGCATCGAGGAGGGCACGATCTCCGAGTAGACGTTGGCTTCCCGGACGCGGCGCGCGATGAGCTGCGCGTATTGGGCCCCGAAGTCGACCACCAGCACCGTTTGTCGCATGACACCAGCGTAACCGGTAAGGGGCCTCACACCGGAAGGCGCAGCTACGCTTTTGACGTGCTCAACCCTGGGGTCCGCGAATCGCTGCGCCGGGTCGGCCGGGACCTGCGGTCATGGACCCCGGGCGAGGCCGTTCCGGTGCTCGCGGTGCGCGCCGCGTTCGGCATCGCCGCCGCGATGAGCGCCGTCGCGTTCGCAGGCCACCCGTCCTGGGGTCAAGCCGCGGTGATGGGCGCCTGGCTCGGCGGCGTCGCGATGCTCACCCCCGGCACCCGCACCGGGCCTTCGCTGCCGCTGCTGGTCGGCGCGGCCGGGGCGCTCGGGGTCGTACTCGGCTCGCTCGACGACCCCGTGGTGCTCATCGCCGCCGCGGCCGCCTATGCGTTCACGCTCACGTTCATCGGCTCGGTCACCCACGTCGCGGGCGTCACGTTCACCGTCTCCGGCATCATGTTCTTCCTCGCCGACCACCTCACCGCCCACACCGGGGTGCTCTTCGCCGCGCTCGCGGTCGCCGCGGGCGGGGCCGTGCAGGCCCTCACCGCGCTCCTGCCGCCCTACTTCCGGTGGGCGGAGGACCGGCGCGCGCTCGCCGACGCCTGGTTCGCGCTCGCGGCCGAAGCGGAGGCGCTCGCCGCCGACCCCGACGCGCCGTTCCGCACCGAACCGCTCTTCGAGGCCGCGCAGGAACTCGACCGCCGCCGGGCCCTGCCCGCCGCGATCCTCGAGGCCCGCCGCCAGCTGTACGCCGTCTCCACCGCGATCGGCCGCACCGCCTCCGCCCGCGCCCGGGCCGACGCGCAGGACCGCGACACCGTCGAGTTCTACTCGGAGGCACTGGAACTCGCGGCCCGGCTCCTGACCCACTTCGCCGAGCAGATCACCTCCCGCTCACCGACCGAACTCGACTGGGACGCGCTCCTCGACGGCCTCTCCCAGAACCCCATGGCGACCGCCACCGGCACGATGCCCACCGAGATCGGCGGGCTCCTGCGCACGCTCCACGAGACCGGCGGCTTCGCCGAGCGCATCACCGCGGGCGGCGACGACGTCATCGCCGACCCCGCCCTCGCCCACGCCACCAGCACCGCCCGCCAGGCCCTCGGCCAGCTCCGCACCCGACTCCACCGGCGCGACCCGGTGATCCACCACGCGCTGCGCCGGGCCGGGGTGATCGCGCTGGCGATGCTGATCGGTCTCGCCTGGCCCACCGACCACGGCTACTGGATCCCGCTCACCGCCTGGCTGGTGCTGCAAGCGGACTTCTCCGGGACGCTCACGCGCGGCGCCACGAGGGCGGTGGGCACGACCGGCGGCGTCGTCCTCGCCTCGGTCCTGGGGCTGGTGCTGCCGCAGGACCAGTTGTGGCTCAGTCTGATCGTGCTCGCGTACGCGCTCATCGCGTACCTGACGCGGCCGGTGTCGATGCTCGTGTTCGCGGCGGCGGTCTCGGGGTTCACGGTGTTCCAGATCGACCTCGCGGGCGAGAGCCCGGTGACCGCCGCGTTGGACCGGGGCGCCTGCACGGTGGTGGGCGCGGCGCTCGCGATCGGGTTCTATGTGCTGGTGCCGACGTGGCAGACGCGCCGCCTCGGGGACCTCCTCGGGGACCTCGTTGACGCCTACCGCGACTACGCCCGGCTCACCCTGGACCGCCAGGCGCACCCGGCGGACTACGACCGGAAGGTCATGCACGCCGCGATCGACCGCATCAGGGCGCGGCGATCGGCGCTCACCGGCGCGGCCGACCAGGCGAAGGCCGAGCCGGTCGCCGGTCCGGGGCCGCTCTCGGCGGACGCGCTCGGCGCGGAGGCCGCATTGTCAAGGGCGGGAAGGGCACTGGTGGCGGTGAACGCGACGCTCGGCCGTGAGGACAAGGCGAATGGCCTCGCGGGAGTGGATGCGTTCGCGGATTCGCTCGACACGGCGTATCTGCGGTTGGCGGCGCTGGCCCGCGGTGCGGCCCCGCCTCGCGGGATCGACCTCAGCGAGGCCGTGCAGCGCCTCGATTTCCGCCTCGCCGCGATCGAGGACCGCGACACGCGGACGCGGCGGAGCGTGCTGCGCTGGGAGTCGGACAACATCGTCGAGGCCCTGGACGACGCGGCGCTGCTCATGGCGGGCTGGAACGACTAGAAGAGGATCGCGCGGACCTTCCGGATCGCCTCGTCGGCGGCGGCGCGCTGCGTCTCGGTGAGTTCCGCTTCGAGGAGGTCGAGGGCGATCACCTGGAGCTGGTCGGGGAGCTGCATGTCGTTCGGGAGGCGCGGGACCGGTCGCCGCGACCGTCCTTCGGCGTCGGCGGTGATGTCGGCGAGGGCCTGGACGAGGGCGTGCATCGCATCGGCCCGGGAAGACCAGCGAGCGGGCGACCAGTGGCGCGTGCCTTCGACGACACGCCCGATCGCCCGCTCGAGTTCGGTGCTCAAGAGCGCCACTCGCCCTGACTGTGCTTCATGCTTCCGCGGCTACTCGCCTTGGAAGTAGGAGAGCAGGCGCAGCAGGTTCCAGTACAGGAAGATGAGGCCCGCGGTGAGGCCGAAGGCGCCGGCCCACGCGTACTTCTTCGGGGCGCCGTTGGCGGCGGAGTACTCGATCATGTCGAAGTCGAGGATGAACGAGAACGCGGCCCAGAGGGTGAGGGCGATCGCGATGATCCACTGGAGGGTGGTCGGGTCGCCGCCGGGGGTGGCGAACAGGCCGAGGTTGACGCTGAAGAGGCTCGCGACGAAGTTCACCAGGAGCAGACCGGCGATGCCGAAGCCCGCGCCGACGATGACCTTGGTGAACATCGGGGAGTTCTTGAGGATGCGGAACTTGTAGAGCGCGAGCATCCCCACGAACACGAGCACCGTGCCGAGGAGGGCGTTCACGACGATGCCCTCGGCCTGCGCCTCGAAGATCGCGGAGACGCCGCCGAGGAGGAAGCCCTGGCCGATCGCGTAGGCGAACGCGACGAACGGGTTCGTGATCGGCTTGAACATCGAGAAGATCATGACGCCGATGCCGACGAAGGAGCCGATGCCCATGAGCAGCCCGGCGAGGCCCAGCTGCGATTGGTCGCCGCTCGTGAACATGCCCCAGGTGAGCATGGCGGCCACGAAGGTCGCGCCGACGAGGGCCACGGTGCGCACGATGACGTCGTCGATCTTCATGGTCTCGGCCTGCGGAGCCTGGGTCATCTGCCCGTAAGGCCCGTACGCCGCGCCCATGTGCTGCTCGTTGTACTGGGTCTTCACCATGTTTCGAAGGGATGAGTTCCTGCTCTGCATTGCCATGACCTGCGGTCCTCCGTCGGAGTTTCAAGGGTGGTTCTGAGCTTATCCGGTCATTGCCGGAAACACGACACAGCGGCGGAGCATTCCCTGCTCCGCCGCTGTGAATGTTCTTAGGTAGCTAAGAGATCACTGTGACCCGGCCGAGCTCCGGCGCCTCGAGCGGCGCCTCGGCCGTGCCGAACTCGGCGAGGTAGTCCTCGAACGCGTCCACATCGAGCGCGCCGAAGAGGCGGTTCGTGCCGTCCTTGAACGCGGTGAACGAGTCGCCGCCGTCGGCGAGGAACGAGTTCATCGTCACCCGGTAGGTCTGGTCCATGACGATCGGCTCGCCGTCGAGCATGAGCGAATCGGCCACGATCTGGTCGGCGCCGGTCTTCGTCTTGTCCCATGTGTACGTGAAGCCCTCGGAGACCTGCAGCTGCAGCGTCGTCGAGCGGGCCTCGCTCGGCAGCTGCTGCTGCAGGCCGGCGAGGATCTGCGCGCCGGTCAGGTCGAGGGTGACCACGTAGTTCGAGAACGGCTGGACCTCGAAGACCTCTTTGTACGTGACCTCGCCGGGGTTCCCGGCGCTGTGGAGGAGGTCCTGACGGACGCCGCCGGGGTTCATGAGCGCGATCTCGGCCCCGCCGGTGTCGGCGCTCGCGGTGCTCCACAGCTGGGCGTCCGCGATGAGGCTGCCGAGCGGGAACTCCTCGGCGCGGGTCTGGCCGCGCTTGATGTCCTCGGCGATGTAGCAGATGAGGCGGTTGGCGACCTCGTCGTAGCCGTCGCCGGTGTAGGAGGCGATGAGGTCCCGCTGCTCTCCGTTCGGGTCGACGTCGCGGGTGACGACCGTGTTCGAACCGGTCACCGAGGAGCGCACGATGTCCTTGGTGCGCCTGTCGTACGTGGCGTCGATCTGCGTGAACACGCGGCCGTACGAGGACGCGGAGGTGATCATGCGCGGGTTCCCGGCCGGGTCGGGCACCGAGCACACGTACTCGTTGTGGGTGTGGCCGGTGACCATGACGTCGACGAGCGGGGTCATCGTCTCGGCGATGTCCACGATCGGGCCGGACATGCCGACCGCCGTGCCGTCGAGCGACTCGCACTCGTGGCCGGTGTCCTCGGCGACCGGGACGCCGCCCTCGTGCAGCAGCACCACGATCGCGTTGACGCCCCTGCGCCTGAGCTCCTTGGCGTACTTGTTCGCGGTCTCGACCTCGTCGGTGAACTCCAGGCCCTCGATGCCGGACTGGGAGACGATGTCACCCGTGCCCTCGAGGGTCATGCCGATGAAGCCGACCTTGATGCCGCGCCCGAAGTCCTTGACCCAGTACGGGTCCAGAACGGGCTTGCCGGTCGCCTCGTCGACGACGTTCGCGCCGAGGTACGGGAACGCGGCGCCCTCGAAGTCCTCGTCGCCCTCGATGATGCGGTTCAACTCGTCGATACCGGCGTCGAACTCGTGGTTGCCGACCGAGGAGACCTCGACGCCCATCGCGTTCAGGGACTCGATCGTCGGCTCGTCGTCGTACACGGCCGACAGGAACGGGCTGGCGCCGATGAGGTCGCCCGCCGCCACCGTCGTCGAGTACCGCTCGCCGTCACGGGCCTGCTCCAGGTGGGTCGCCAGGTACTCGGCGCCGCCCACGGGCGTGTTGACGCCGTCGATCGGGTAGGTGTTGGAGGCACTGGCCTCGATGTAGCCGTGGAAGTCGTTGAGGGCCAGCAGCTGGAGGTCGACCTCGCGGTGGCGGTCCTGCTGCCCGGCGCTGGCCGACCAGGCGCCGACGGCGAGCGTGGTCGCGGCGAGCGCGGCGGCGCCGACGACGGCCACGGCGCGGCGCTTCCTTCTGATGGTGTACATGGCACTCCGTTGGGGGTCGATGGATGGCGGGCCGGGGTTGCCCCAAGCTGATCCAATCATGGGACGATTGCGCCCGAGTCAACGCAGCATAACGCCTTCACAACGCCCGGATAACAGTAAGCGCCACTCGTCCGTAGCACACGGCGACAGTTCGCGCACCCTCACTCTCGCAATACGGGACCCACGTTTGCGCACGTGATCCCTTGCAGCACAGGAGCTTGTTACTGACCCGTCACAACCCTGTGTCCACATTGTCGATCCTTGCCCCATCCGAAAACGGTTGCTACAGTCACTGCGAATACAACTCGCATATACAGCTCGTCACTGGTGGGGACTGCTGCGGAGCGGTCATAGGCGAGCGAGACGCCCACAGGGGGTTACCCGTTGACGACCGGTTACTTCACCAATGAACAGCACGACGCCCTCAGAGCCGAGGTCCGGGCCTTCGCCGAACGCGAAGTGCTCCCGCGCGTCCCCGAGATGGAAACCCAGAAGACCGTCCACCACGAGCTCTCCCGCCTCATCGCCGCCCAAGGCTGGCTCGGTGTCACCATCCCCGTCGACTACGGCGGGATGGGCATGGGGCACTTGGCGAAGACCATCATCATCGAGGAACTGGCCCGGGTCTCCGGCGCCATGGGTGCGATGGTGCAGGCCTCCCAGCTCGGGGTCGCCAAGATCCTCCACTTCGGCTCCGACGAGCAGAAGAAGGCCTGGCTGCCCAAGGTCGCCTACGGCGACTGCCTCCCCACCATCGCCGTCACCGAATCCGCCTCCGGCGGCCACGTGCTCGGCATGCGCGCCCAGGCCGTACGCGACGGCGACGACTACATCCTCAACGGCCACAAGGTCTTCGTCGGCAACAGCCATGTCGGGGACCTCCACGGCGTGGTCGTGCGCACCGGCGACGGCCCCAAGGGACTCACGGCGTTCCTCGTCGAGTCCGACCGGCCCGGGTTCGCGCTGGCCCCGCAGCAGTCCACGATGGGCCTACACGGGTTCAGCTTCGGAGAGCTCCTGTTCGAGAACTGCCGGGTGCCGGCCACGAACCGGCTCGGCGACGAGGGCCAGGGCCTCTCGGTGGCCTACTCGTCCTCGATCCTCTACGGACGCTCCAACCTGACGGCGGTGTCGCTCGGCATCCACCAGGCGATTCTCGACGAGACCGTCGCCTATGCGTCCCAACGGGAGCTGTACGGGAGGCCGATCGCCGAACTCGACAACATCAAACAGAAGATCGGGCAGATCACCTCACGGCTCATGACGGCCAGGATCACCGCCTACCATGCGGTGCACCTGCTCGACCGGGGCATGCCCTGCGACATCGAGCTGATGAACGCCAAGCTCGTCAACGTGGAGTCCGCATTGGACTCCGCACGCGAGGCGATGGAGATCCACGCCGCGATCGGGCTCACCACCGAGCGGCCGATCGAGCGGTTCCTGCGGGACGCGTACCACATCTTCGCGCCCGCAGGCACTTCCGACGTGCAGCGCCTGCGCCTCGCCGAGGCGGCGATGGGACGGACCAAGGGCCAGTGGTCCGAGCGCATCGTCAACGGCGAGGCGGTCGCGGTGCACTAGAGCGCGAAATCCGGAGGATCGGCCGGAAGATCGCTCTCGCGGAAACGAGGAGGCAGCGTCAGCCGCCTCCTCATTCGTTCACCCTTGCGTGGAGTTGTCGGACTGGATCCCGGCATTGCGCTCCCGGATCCGGTCCATCACCTTGGCGGCCATGCCCTTGATGATCTCCAGACCCGGACGGCCCCAGTCGTGGGTCTCGGTGTCGACCACGCACACCGTCCCCAACGTGTTCCCCTCGTCGTCGATCAGCGGCGCCCCCAGATAGGAGCGGATGCCGATCTTGTCGACCACCGGGTTCCCCGCGAACCGGGGGTAGTCGCACACGTCCCCCAGGACGAGGGCCTTGCCGCGCACCACCACGTGCGGGCAGTAGCCGTGGTCGCGGTCCATCTCCCGGCCCACCTCGGGGGCGTCGGAGGCCCCCGCGATCGCCTGGCTGGCCGCGTCCGGAGTCGGGGCCGCGAGGCCCGCGAAGTACTGGTGCTCCTCGTCGATGAAGTTCACCATCGCGTAAGGCGCACCGGTGAGCTTGGTCAGCTCCTGGGCGAGCTCATCGAACTCGGGGTCGGGCAGGTTGCCGATCCCCAAGTCGCGCAGGCGCTTGGCCCGCTCGGTGGCTCCCGGGTCGTCGGGTGTGATCGTGAGTCGGAACTCGTTCTCGGGATTGGACATGCTGGGCTCCTTCACCGGACGCTGAAAGCAGCGGCCGATATCAGGTGCTTGGTCAGAGTGACCAGCACCAAGGTCGCGGAACGTGGATCGCGTGCGTCGCAGCAGACGATCGGGATATTCGGTTTGAGGTCCAGTGCGGCCCTGACTTCTTCCGGCTCATAGTGGAAGCCGGTCTCGAACTCGTTGACCGCCACGATGAACGGCGTGCCGCGCCGCTCGAAGAAGTCCAGCGCCGGAAAGCAGTCCTCCAGGCGCCGCGTGTCCGCCAGCACCACCGCGCCGAAGGCCCCGTCCGAGAGCTCGTTCCACATGAACCAGAACCGGTCCTGGCCGGGCGTGCCGAACAGGTACAGGATGTGCTGCCGGTCGAGCGTGATGCGGCCGAAGTCCAACGCCACCGTCGTCGTCACCTTGTCCCCGACGCCGGTGAGGTCGTCCGTGCCGATCGAGGCCATCGTGATGGTCTCCTCGGTGCTCAGCGGCTCGATCTCCGAGACCGCCCCGACGAAGGTGGTCTTGCCGACGCCGAAGCCCCCGGCGACGAGCAGCTTGATGGCGGTGGGCAGGGCTTGTTGTTGTGCGGGCGAGCTGTCAGAGTCGCCGTTGTAGGCCATTGAGGAGTGCCTCCAATACGGTTTGGTCGGTGGGGTCGACGGCCGGGTCGGGAGCGTGGGTGATGATCGCTCCGCAGTCGACGAGGTCGGAGAGCAAGACCTTGATGACCATCGCCGGCAGGCGCATGTGCGCCGAGACCTCGGCGACCGAGATCGGCTCCCGGCACAGGAGCAGCGTCTCGGCGTGCTCGGCCTCCAGCTGCGCCGGCCGCATCTGCCCAGTCGATCGGACCAGCGACAGCAGGTCCATCTTCTTCGTCGGCGCGGTGCGGCCGTTCGAGACGGTGTAGGGCCGCACCAGCGGCCCCGCATCGTCGTCGAGCAGCGGCTGATGCTCGAAATCGGCCATCAGCCGACCATTTCACCACTGGCGGCCGCGGTCCTGCGCACTGGCGTCTCGAGGTACGGGCGCACGCTCTTGACCAGAATGGACATCTCGTAGCCGAGGACGCCCGCGTCCGCCTCGCGGCCCGCCGCCACCGCCAGGACGGCGCCCTGGCCCGCGGTCGACACGAACAGCAGTGTGTCGTCGAGCTCCGCCACCACCTGGCGGACGCCCGCCGACGAACCGAACTGGACGCCCGCGCTGCGCGCCAGCGAGAACATGCCCGACGCGATCGCCGAGAGCTGGTCGGCCTGGTCGACGCCCATGCCGTGGAACGCCTTCTTGATACCGTCCGAGGACAGCAGGAGTGCGCTTCGCGTGTGCGGAACCTTCCTCACCAGCCCGGCCAGCAGCCAGCTGAGATCTGATTGCGCGCCTGCCTCGTCGCCTGCCATTAGAAATCCTCATTCCTGTACGGAGAAACGGAACCATCGGATGCGGGGATCTGCGGAGCGATGTCCGCGCGCTGTTGGCCCTGCTGGAACGCCTTCATCAGACCCGGGTCGTGGCCCGTCTCCGAACCCCGCATCCCCTGCTGCGGGGCATCGCGCAGTTGCGGCGCCAAGTGCGTCTGCTTGGAGCGCTTGGGAAGCTCCGGGCGGGCGTCAGCATCGAAGCCGCGCCCGACCGGGCGATCGGGATCCACCTCGGGGATCTCGGCCGTCACCGGCAGGGCACCGGTGTCGACCCTCATGGCTGCTGTGCTGTGGCCGTTGACCGGACCGTCCATGCGAGCTTGAGGCACAGACCCACCGTAGTGGCGGGTACCCGCGGTCGGCAAGGGGCGCAACTGCACTGAGGGAAGATGCGGCGACTGCGCCCCCGCCCCCGGCTGGCGCACCGGCATCGCCTGCACCGGCGGCGGCGCGGGCAGCTCACGCGGCGCGGGGGCCTTCGGCGTGTCGTCGCCCAGCAGCACCTCGGGGATCACCAGGATCGCCTGCGTGCCGCCGAAGATGTTGGACTGCAACTGCACCGTCAACTCATGGCGGTGCGCCAGCGACGAGACCACGTACAGGCCGATGCGGCCGTCCGCGAGCAGCTCGTCCAGGTCCACCTGGTCCGGCGTCGCCAGCATCTTGTTGAACCGGTCCCGTTCGTGCGCTTCCATGCCCAGGCCGCGGTCCTCGACCTCCACGGCCAGGCCCGTGCGCACGCGGGCGACCCGGATGAGCACCTGCGTGTTCGGCGCCGAGAACGTCGTCGCGTTCTCCACCAGTTCCGCCACGAGGTGGATGACGTCGGCGACCGCGTGGCCCTTGAGGGTGCCGTCGATGGGGCGCACCAGCTTCACCCGGGCGTACTGCTCCACCTCCGCGACGGCGCTGCGGAGCGCTTCGTAGACGTTGACCGGCCGCGACCACTGCCGGTGCGAGGTCGCACCGCCCAGGACCGCCAGGTTCTCGGCGTGGCGTCGGATGCGCGTCGCCAAGTGGTCGACCGAGAACAGGCCCTTGAGGAGATCAGGGTCCTCCACCTGGTTCTCGAGTTCGTCGAGCTGCTCGATCTCCCGGTGCACCAGTGATTGCAGGCGCCGGGCGAGGTTCACGAAGATGCCCACGCGCGAATGCGCGCTCACCGCGTCGATCGGGCCCGAGGTCATCGTCGGCTTCGGATTGCGGGCCGGCGCTTGCGGCGCGGTGCGCCCGCTTCGCGCCGCGACCGCCTCCGCGGCCGCACGGAGCTGCCGGGCCTCCGCGGCCAGGAGCCGCACCGCCTCGCTGGTGGTGGAGGCGTTGGCGGAGGGGTTGGGGAGCGGAACGGACCATCGCTGGTCGGCGGGCAGATCCCGCTGCAGATCGTCGAGGACCTGCCAGACCTTGTAGTGCGTCTCGACCGTGGCCCGACGGACCGCGAGCACCTGACGGCCCAGGTCGGCGTCGACCTTGGAGGCGGCACCGGCGGACAGGTAGGCCACGAGCGCGATGAAGACCGCGGCGAGGCCGAGCACGAGTGGCGCGGTCCATGAGGGACCGTCTGATGGGGCCAGGTTGTAGAAGACCACCACGCCGACGCCGAGGAGCACGGCGGCGACGAGCGGCAGCAGCGCGATGCGCAGCAGTCGGGCCTTGACATCGGCCGACTCCCGAGCTCCCTCTTCGGCATTGGGTCCGGAAGGGAGGGGAGGCGGACCGGTGGGCTGGAAAGTATGGGTTGTGGACAGAGGTGTTTCGGGCATCGCCATCCTCACGACACTGGCCTACGGCTTCCGCGATACCGGGAAGTGACAAAGGTCGTTGCAGCAGAAGGGAAAGCCATGTCCCCACCGGCTGTTTCGACAGAATGGTATCAGCGCTCGCCTCCCTGGATAGCACGGCGGCCCTGCGCAGTCAACCTGTCGATGCAGTCCGTACCGAGCCTGAAACTCCCGGTTCACAGACCTAACGGAGCAGGTCAACGACGGTGTGGACACGAATTGTGAGGATTTCCCGCCGCCGGAGGGCGATCACCCGTTCGGACGGCGATGCCGGGAATGCGAGGAACGCCACTCCAGGGCCGGACGGCCCCCCTCCGTCCGATCCCCTTGGCCTACAAGTCGATCCCACCTCCGTGCCCGAGACGGGATTTGAACCCGCAAGTCTCACGACGGCCGGTTTTAAGCCGACTGTGTCTACCAGATTCCACCACTCGGGCCCGTATGCTGCCACGCTAGCGGGAATCCGGGCGCGGTGGACCCCCCAAGTTCTGCCTTGGGGCCCTTCACCTCTGCGAACGCCAAAGTGTCGTGATTCCGACAGTCGCCGGTCTGTTCGCCTTGCGGCTCAGGCGGCAGTGACGGGTGCGAGTGCTTCCATTGTCCCACTGCGGATTTCAATGATGTGTACACAAGGTTCAAGCGGCAGCGACGAACCGGCAGCAAGCGGCACCTCTCCGATTCCGGCCTGCAGGCTGGAATCGAAGCGATCGAGCAGCGCCGTGAAATCCCTTATGGACATACATTCATTCTTTTGGGTGGTGACACCAATACCGAAATCGGATAACTCCGGAGGGGGCGAGCAGGATGAATGGCACAGATCGGAACACACGGGCCGCCGCCCTGCACCCTCGGATCGACTTCCTCGCCGATCGGCTCCCCGCAGTCGAGGTCAATCTCCTGCAAGCGGTCATCACCTACACCTCCCAAGGGCTCCACAAAGAATGCGACGGCTTCTCCGGCATTCGCGACTGGATCAAGGAGTCCTTCAATCTCAATGAAGCCTGCGCCGGTCAGATCGCCTCCATCGCCCGCCTGGCTCCCAGGTTCAAGCACCTCACCGAGGCCGCCCTCGCCGGGGCCGCCCGCATCGACGCCATCGCCTACGCCGTGCGCCGCCTGGAGCGAGAAGGGCTGGCCGCGCACTCCCGGGTTCCCTACCCCGCCCCGGTCGAGTCCCCTTACGGAGCAGACTTTTGCGCCACGCCCAGGAGCTGATCCGGGAATACTGCATCCACTCCACCCGCCCCGAACTCGCCGAGCACCTCGACCGCATCTGCGCGGAGCTCTTCGACCAGCAGTCCCTGCTCGCCCGCCGTTCCCCCTCCCCGCCAGGACGAGGCCGACGAAGACGGTCTGCTCCCCCGCGCCTCCGGGCGCAATGCAGAAGCGCTGCACCAGATGGCGGCCGCCTAGGGCACCGACCCTTCGGCTCCCGAGCGGCACGGCCACACCGCCACTCTGCACCTCACCTGCGATGTCGAGACCCTTCGCGGTGAGAAGACCGGGCGGCTCCCGAACCTCGACGGCAAGACGATCGCCGTCTCCAAGGCCCGCCTGCTCACCTGCGAAGCCGGGGTCATCCCCTCGGTCTTCGACTACAGCACTGGCGAAGCCATCGAACTGGGCCGGGCGAAGCGCCTCCCCGACGTGACGCTCCGCCACAAGCTGGAGCTCGAGCAGCCCGGGGGTTGCGCCTGGGCCGGCTGCCGGGCTCCGATCTCTTGGACCGAAGCGCATCACCTGGAGCACTGGGCGGACGGCGGCTCGACCACCGCTGAGAACCTGATCCTGCTCTGCCGATTCCACCACGGCAGGATCCACACGGGCAAATGGGACATTACGAAGACCGGACCCGGTCAGGTGGTGATCCGCCACAGGCGCACCGGCGCTGCGGATGCCGAATGGGAAGCCGATGCCGATCTTCCGAACGGGCAGGCCGCCGAAGCGTTCTCTCGGAGCCTGAAGCGTCAACTCGATGAGTATGCGTCTGGTTCGCCCACAAGCGCATGGAAGCGAGCATCGCGCGAACCCGGGAGAAGTTCCGGGAATCCGATGCCGCAGAAGTCAAGGCCTGCAAGGTGATCGAGGTGGCCCTGGCGAGGCCCGCGACCCCGGTGGTCCTCCGGGAAGACCCGGGCGGCCCTCCGTTCTGAACCTGCCCTCAGCGGGCGACCGCTGAGGGGAGCGCAGGTCAAAGCCGGTGCAATCCGATTCCCAAGGGGGACCGGGCCCCTCAGCATGTCCAGAGAAGAAAGGTTCCCCAGGCTGCGAGACGGCGCCGGAGGCGCCAGGTCCGCGCCCCGTCAAGCCGGAGGGCCCAGTCCGGGCCCGCCCCTCCCTCACCTCGATGTCGCTGCCCGACCGAACCCCGGCTCGCACCGACCCTGAGCCCGCATGCGGCTCGAATCGGGAGGTCGCGCCTATCGTCTTTCCGACAATCCCGACCGCACCGGTTCCGGCCACGCGGCACCCTCTCCGCTGCAAGCATGGAGCGGCATTGTCGTCCTACAACGAGGTGGTCAAATGCGACGAATTCTGGCCAGTGCGGCCGCTGCCCTGGCGATCGGTGCGGCGTGGGCCGCTCCCGCTGCGGCGGGGCCGGTCGGGTCCGAAGCGCCTGTGGTTCAGGCGGCCGAGGACACCGAGAGCGTGTACTGCAGCGCCGCGTTCAGCGTGCCGACCGCGGTGCGCGAGTTCCCGAACGCGACCGCGGGGCAGATCGGCCCGCCCATCCCGGCCGGGACCTGGGTCGACGGGACCTGGTGCTCGCCGTTCACCGACGGCGGCAAGCACACGACCTGCGGGTCCTGGTCGAAGGTCTGGGTCGTGGTGGACTGGCACGACACGTGGGGCTTCGCGCACGTCGGCTGCATGCAGGGGTACTACGTCGACTGACCTGAGTCGCGCAAGGCCGGACCGCGGGCTCAGCCGCGGTCCGGTCCCTTTTTGCGGTCGGACTCGGCGGCGTAGTAGACGGCCTCGCACAGGTCGTCAACATCGTCGTCGTCGCGCCAGTCGGCGAAGTCGGCGACGAACACCATCTTCGCCTCCAACTGCCGGTCGCCCTTCAGCAGTCTCAGGATCTTCTTCCACTCCGCCAGGTTCGGGTGGTCGTAGGCCTTGCAGGCCTCTGCCGGTTCGAGGAGGCGGATCGCCTGCTGCAGGGTCGCCGCGTTCACCTCGTATGATTTCGAGCCGCCCTCGTGGCCGAGGATCGTCGCCATCACGACCGCCGGAAGCGGGTGCTCGCCGACGTTCTTCAGGCCGAACACGAGCTCGCCCGAGACGTCGTAGATCCCGAGCCCGTAAGCGGCGGGGAGCTGCCAGCCGGGGAGGTCCGCGATGAGGCGTTCCCGGACGGCGGCGATCTTCTCGGGCGTCGCCCACCGGTCGCCGAGTTCGGCGAGCAGGGCGGACACGGTGGCGCTGGCAGATGCGGTCATGGTCGAAGTCTCGCACTGGACGGCCGGGGCGCGCGAACCGATGAGGCGGAAAGAGACGGGGCCGCCCCGCCGGTGGCGGCGGGGCGGCCCTGCGATGCGTTCGCTAGACGAGCTGCTTCGGCTCGGCGTAGTGGCAGGCCGCGCGGGTCTGGCCCGCGTGGTCGGAGCGCAGGAGCGGTTCGACGTCGATGCACTTGGCCTGCTCCGCCTCCCCCAGCTCCTTGAACAGCGGGCAGCGGGTGCGGAACCGGCAGCCCGACGGCGGGTTCGAGGGACTCGGCACGTCGCCCTGGAGGACGATGCGCTCGCGGGTCCGCTCCTTGCGCGGGTCCGGGAGCGGGATCGCCGACATGAGCGCCTGCGTGTACGGGTGGGCCGGACCGGCGAAGAGCTGGTCGGTGGTGCCCTCCTCGACGATCTTGCCGAGGTACATGACGGCGACCTTGTCGGCGATGTGCCGCACCACCGAAAGGTCGTGCGAGACGAACAGGTACGACAGCCCGAGCTCGTCCTGCAGGTCCTCCAGCAGGTTGATGACGCCGGCCTGGATCGACACGTCGAGGGCCGACACCGGCTCGTCGAGCATGAGGACCTTCGGCTGCAGGGCGAGCGCGCGGGCGATGCCGATGCGCTGCCGCTGCCCGCCCGAGAACTCGTGCGGGTACCGGTTCCGGTGCTCCGGGTTCAGGCCGACGATCTCGATCAGGCTGTTCACCCGGTCGCGGCCGCCGTTCTTGAACATGTTGTGCACGCGGAGCGGCTCGGCGATGATCTCGAAGACCGTCATGCGCGGGTCGAGCGAGGCCATCGGGTCCTGGAACACCAGCTGGAGGTCCCGGCGGATGGGCCGCATCTGGTTGCGCGAGAGCTTCGTCAGGTCGCGGCCCTCGTAGAGGATCTCGCCCGAGGTCGGCGGGATGAGGTTCATCATCAGCCGCGCGGTCGTGGACTTGCCGCAGCCGGACTCGCCGACGAGCGCGAGGGTCTCGGTCTGGCCGATCTCGAGCGTCACGCCCGAGACGGCGTGGACCGCGCCGACCTTGCGGCGGAGGATCCCCTTGGAGCGCACGGGGAACTCCTTGACCAGGTTCTTCCCGGCGATGACCGGGCTCGCCGCGGTCTGCGGAGTGTCGAGCATGGCGTTCACTTCTCCTCCTCCTCGTGGTGCGCGGCGGCCTCGGCTTCAGCGGCTTCGACTTCCGCTTCGACCGACAGGTCGGTGGCCACGGGCGAGAACACGTCGTCGGGGGCCTTGCCCTCGAGCTGGTCCTGGAAATGGCAGGCCGAGACGTGCCCGGACGAGTTCACCGGCAGCAGGTCCGGCTCGACCTCCGCGCAGATGTCCTGGTGCATGGGGCAGCGCGGGCGGAACGGGCAGCCCGGCGGCAGGTTGAGCATCGACGGCGGCGTGCCGTGGACGGGGGTGAGGCGGTGGCCCCGGTCCTCGTCCATGCGCGGGAGCGATCCGATCAGGCCCAGCGTGTAGGGCATGCGCGGCTCGTAGAAGATCTCGTCCACGGTGCCCTGCTCGACCGGCTTGCCCGCGTACATGACGAGGACGTCGTCGGTGTGCCCGGCGATGACCCCGAGGTCGTGGGTGATGAGGATGAGCGCCGCGTTGACCTCTTCGCGGGCCTTCTCCAGGGCCTCGAGGACCTGGGCCTGGACCGTCACGTCGAGGGCCGTGGTGGGCTCGTCGGCGATGATGACGTCCGGGTTGTTGGCCATCGCGATGGCGATGACCACGCGCTGGCGCATACCGCCGGAGAGCTCGTGCGGGTAGGCGTCCACCCGCTGCTGCGGGTTCGGGATGCCGACCGAGTCGAGCAGGTCGATGCAGCGTTTGCGGGCCTCGGCCTTGTTCACGTCCGGGTAGTGGACGCGGATGGCCTCGGCGAGCTGGAAGCCGACCGTGTAGACCGGGTTGAGGCTGGTGAGCGGGTCCTGGAAGATCATGGAGATCTTCTTGCCGCGGATGCGGGAGAGCTCGGCGTCGCCGAGGCCGAGGAGCTCTTCGCCCTCGAGCTTGGCGGAGCCGGTGATCTGGGCGGTCTTGGGCAGGAGGCCCATGATCGCCATGGAGGTCACCGACTTGCCGGAGCCGGACTCGCCGACGATGCCGAGGCTCTGACCGCGGCGCAGCTCGTAGGAGACGCCGCGGACGGCGTGCACGAGCCCGTCCTCGGTCGGGAACGCGACGTTGAGGTCGTTGACCTCGAGGACGATGTCGCCCTTGGCTCCCGCGGAGCGCTGGGCGCCGTTGGTGCCGACTGAGATGTTCGTCAACGCTATCGCCTCACCATCGTCTGCCGCGGGTCCATCGCGTCGCGCAGGCCGTCACCGATGAAGTTGATGGTGAGCGCGATGAGAATGATCATGAGACCCGGGATGTAGAACAGGTACCAGTGCTCGTTGAACGCCGACGCGCCCGCCGCCTCGATGAGGAGGCCCAGCGACGTGTCGGGGCTCTGGATGCCCAGACCGAGGAAGGACAGGGTCGTCTCCGACAGGATGGCGAAGGCGATCTGCAGCGTCACCGAGACGATGATGACGCTCATCGTGTTCGGGATCAGGTGCTTCACGATGATGTGCCAGTCCGAGCCTCCCGCCGAGCGGGCGGCTTCGATGAACTCCTTCTCCCTCAGGGATAGCACCTCGGCGCGCACGGCGCGCGCGATCGAGGTCCATCCGAAGACCGCGAGGATGATCGCCATGTGGTACCAGCGGACGCTGGTGTCGATGGCGCCCGCGAGCGCACCGGTGATGACCAGGAACGGGATCACGAACATGATGTCGAGGAAGCGCATCATGATCGAGTCGACCGTGCCGCGGTAGAAGCCGGCGACGGCGCCGTAGAGCGCGCCGAGGACGGTCGAGCCGATGGCCACGACGAGCGCGACGTTGAGCGACTGCTTGGTCGCCTGCATCATCGCGCCGAGCATGTCGCGCCCGGCCTTGTCGGTGCCGAAGGGGTGCTCGAGGCTCGGGGCGGCCCATGAGGGGATCTCCGAGTGGATCTTGTAGTCCCACTTCCACAGGAAGGGCCCGATGTAGGCGAACAGCACGACGAGGATGAAGATCACGAGGCTGATCACGGCGGCGCGGTGGCGGAAGAAGCGGCGGGCCACCATCTCCCACTGGCCGCGCTCCTTGCTGGTGATGGCCTCGGCGTCGAGGCGGGGCGATGCGGTGTTACTCATAGCGGATCCTCGGGTCGAGCACGCCGTACAGGATGTCGGAGATCAGGACGCCGATCAGGACGACCAGGCCTGAGATGAGCACGTAGGCCATGACGGCGAACGTGTCGCCGGCCCGGATGGCGTCCAGGGAGTACACGCCCAGGCCGCGCCAGCCGAAGATGCTCTCGGTGACCATCGCGCCGCCCATGGCGCCCGAGAGGGCGAGGGGCGCGAAGGTCGCGACGGGGATGAGCGCGGTCCGCAGGGCGTGCCGGCGCATGACGGTGCGGTTGCGCACGCCCTTGGCGCGGGCGAGGCGCACGTAGTCGGAGTTCATGACCTCGAGCATCGCGGCGCGCTGGTACCGCGAGATCGCGGCGTAGCCGCCGAGCATGAGCACCAGGGTCGGCACGATGAGGAAGGGCAGGGAGTCCATGAAGACCTCCCAGCCGTTGCCTCGGAAGCCGGTGGTGCCGGAGCCGTAGGTCTGGAAGAACGTGGAGCCGATGATCTTGTTCAGCTGCACCGCGCCTTCCTTGAACAGCGAGCCGAGCCAGAAGATCGGCATGGCGAGGAACAGGAAGCCCAGGAAGGTCAGGGTGTAGTCGGTGCGCGAATACTGCTTGACCGCGCTGACGACACCGGAGAGAATGGCGATGCCGATGGACGCGAGCGTCGCGAACAGGACCAGCCGGAGGGTGATCCAGAAGCGGGTCGAGACCTCGAAGCCGATGTCCATGGCGGAGCCCTCGATGGAGGGGCCCCATTCGCCTTGGAGGAGGCCGATGTCGCCGTTGGTCTCACCGAAGCCGGTGAGCCAGATCCAGTAGCGCTCGGGGATGGACCGGTCGTAGTACAGCGACGACTCGAGGGCGTCGATGGTCGACTGGGGGACCGGCTCGCCGGTGGACTGGGAGATCTCGAAGATCTTGTCCTGGACGGGGTCGTTCGCGACGTCGACCAGGACAAAGCACAAGATAGTGGCGCCCAGCAGCACCGGGATCATCAGCAGGATGCGCCGGATTATGAATACAACCATAATGCCTCGTTAACGGTTTCTCTGGTGTGGACCGGTTCGCCTGCCGACCGGTCCCGCCGCGTCGCGACGCGGCTTCTCCTACGGCTCACTGACTCCCCATTCTGCGGCCGGGTCCGTGAGCCCCTGGCACTTCTCCAAATACACTGTTCTTGCCGCCGTATGGCGGGGCGTCTGCGGCCCCGCCCCGGCTTCTCCTCGACGTCACTCAGCGGCCACGCTCCATTCGGTGGCGTCGTGGGCGGGCGGTCGCCGATGATCACTCACCTTCGACTCCCCACTCTGCGATGTTGTACGCGGCCCGCTGCTGCGACGCCCAATTGTCGCGGACGTTGACCAACCTATCGGAGAGCATGACCGCGACCGGTGTGTCCACGATAGGCAGCGAATAGGCGTCTTGGACGACCTGCTGGACCGCGGCGTTCGCGTACCCGGCGGCCTCGTCGAAGTCGAGGGTGCCGTTGATCTTGCCGATCAGCTCGTCGAGCGCGGGGTCCGAGAGCGAGCCGAAGTTCGAACCCGAGCCGGTCCCCCAGTACTGGGACGCGGAGGAGACGAACAGGGGATCGGAACTCCAGCCGAAGGCGATCATGTCGAATTCGCCCTGGCCGAGGACCTTGCCGAGGTCGGCGTCGGGGATGGACCGCAGCTCGACCTCGATGCCGAGGTCGGCGAGGTTGGCCTGGACGAGTTCGCCGGTGATGCGGCGGTTCTCTTTGGACTCGGAGTAGCGGTAGTCGAGTTCCACGGGCTCGCCGTCGGGGGTGTGGAGCACGCCGTCCTCGAGCTCGTAGCCCGCCTCGGCGAGCAGGTCGTAGGCGAGCTCGATGTCGCCGGTGCCCTGGCCGGTGGCCGAGAGGTGGTCCGTGTAGTACTCGGAGCCGTTGCGGAAGAGGTGGTTGCCCTTGCGCTCGATGTCGGACTGCACGTACGCGTAGGTGCGCCCGATGATGTTCTCGAGGTCGATGGCGGTGAACACGGCCTGGCGCAGGACGGGGTCGGCGAGGAACTCGTTCTGCGTGTTCAGGTCGATGTGCTCCCACGAGGGCCCGGCCGCGACCTGGTATTCGAGGCCTTCGGCGCCCTGCAGCTGGGTGATGGTCTCGGCGTTGACCGAGAACGGTGAGGCGCCGTCGATCTCGCCGTTGCGCAGGGCGGTGGTGATGTTGTCGAGGCCGTTGATGACGCGGAAGGTGATCTTGTCGAGGGTCACCTCGGTCTCCCCGGCCCAGTCCTCGTTGGGCACGTAGACGACGTGCTCGCCGATCTTCGCGTCCGCGATCTTGAAGGGGCCGCTGGACCAGGTGGGGACCGTGATCGCGAAGTAGTCCTCGGCGGCCGCCATGTCCTTCGGGTCGTTCTGCCAGTCGAGGCCCTGCTCCTCGGCGATGTGGGCGGGCTCGGAGAGCACGTCCTCGTACTGCCATTCCGCGGAGTGGTAGGAGTCCTTGTAGGTCACGGTGACGGTGGAGTCGTCGCCGGTGATGGACTCGATCTGGGAGCCGCGGGTGATGTTGGCGGGGTCGCAGCCCTCGCAGAGCGCCGCGTCGCCGGAGGTGGCGTACCAGTGGTAGATGAAGTCGTCGACGGTGATGTCGGTGCCGTCGCCCCAGTTCGCGCCGCCCTTGAGGGTGTATTCGACGGTCACCGGGTCCTCTTTGACGAGTGCCGGGGCGGCGGCGAAGATGCCCTCGTTGACGATGTACTCGCCGTTCGGGTCGAACTGGCCGGTGGCGGGCCACAGGCCGACGAGCGCCATGGCCACGTAGGCGGTGTTGCCTTCGGAGGTGTTCTGGTTCCAGCTGCCCCAGGAGCCGTCGAGGGCCCAGGTGATCTCGCCGCCGTCGGCCCGCTCGCCGCCGTTGCAGTCGGCGGGGTCCGTGAGGCACGCGTCGAGGCCGGACGAGGTGGTGTCCTCGCCTTGGCCGCAACCCGCCAGCACCAGGGCGGTGCAGGCGAGGGCGGCGACGGCCGCCTTGTGGTGTCGCTTCATGGTTCCTCTCGAAGGTTTGCGTCACCGACCGGTCGGCGGGAGCACCTTGGTGGGCCGGTGGCTCCGGGCCGGGCCGCCGGGCTCGCGCGGGCGCGGATCGGGTGGCGGGTCGGGTGACGCGAGGTACAGCCTTCCACGGGAATCCCGGGTTTCGGACAACCGAACACGAGATGAGTTTCGTTCGTTATGTTCCCGTGACGTTCATTCCCTGAATGGCGCCGTTAAGTGGAAAATTCACCGTCTGCCAGCGCTAACTCAGGGACGAGGGGTGTCGACGGTCGTTCATCGGTGAGCGACATCGCCGTAACTTCGGCCTTGAAAGCAGGGAAGCGGCGAGGCCCCGGGAGGCCCCGCCGCTCAGCTCGGTGAGCCCTTACAGGGCCTTCCACTCAGCGCAGTTGAAGATCGGACCGCCCTGGCTGCTGCCGTTGCCCTTGACGCCGTCGATGAGGTTCTTGTTCCACAGGATGCCCTGCGGCTCGTCGAACAGCGGGAGGGTCAGCGCCAGCGGCACGACGATCGCCTCGACCTCGTTGGCGAACGCCGCGGCTTCGGCGTTGTCCGTGGTGGTCTTGAGCTTCGCGATGGCCTCGTCGACTTCCGGGAAGGCGTAGTTGCCGTAGTTGACGCCGGTCTGGAAGTACTGGTTCGGGGCCGCCACGAAGGTGGGGCTGCCGGACCAGCCGAAGATGACCAGGTCGAAGTCGCTCTCGGTGAGCACGGTGCCAAGCTGGCCGTCCGGGATCGCCTTGAGGTCGACGGTGATGCCGATGAGCGCCAGCTGGGCCTGGGCCAGCTCGGCGATCGTGGTGCGGGTGGCGTCGCCCTCGCCGAAGCGGAAGACGAGGTTGGGGACCTCGGCACCGTCCTTGGTCAGCTTCTGGCCCTCGGCCGCACCGGTGTAGCCGGCGGCGGTGAGGATCTCGGCGGCCTTGGCGGTGTCGCCCGAGCCCTGGCCGGACGGGGTGAGGAAGTCCTGGAAGAATTCGTTCTTCTGGCCGAAGAAGTGGTTGAGGCGCTGCGAGATCTCGGTGGTGGGGTAGACGCGGCTGATGGCGTCGGCCACGTTGATGGCGGTGAAGATCGCCTGGCGAAGCGCGGTGTCCTTGAGCGGCTCCGAGTTGAGGTTGGTGTCGATGTGGAGCCAGACGCCGCCCTCGTAGATGGACTGCGAGAGGTTCGGGTCCTCAGCGGCCTTGTCGAACTCCTCTTGGGAGAACTCGCTCGGCCATGCGCCGGCGATCGTGCCCTGGCGCAGCTCGGTGACGACGGACTCGGTGCCCTCGACGACCTTCATCGTGAGCTTCTTGACGGTGGGCTTGACCGAGCCGTTCCACTTGTCGTTGATCTCGTAAGTGATGTACTCGCCCATCTTGAAGTCGACGGGCTTGTAGGGGCCGGTCACGACGTCGGAGAGGTTCTTCTCGAACCACTCGATGGCCTGACCCATGACGGCCGGGTCGGTCTGCCAGGCGGCGAAGCCCTCGGCTTCGGCGACGTGGGAGGGCAGGTAGATGGTGGGGCTGAACTTCCACTCGGGGTCGAGGTAGCCGTCCACGAAGGTCACGACGATCTTGCCCGCCTCAGGGGACTCGATCGAGGCGATGCTGGAGCCGTAGCTCGTGGAGGCCGGGAGCGCCTTGGTCTGGTCGGCGTGCTCGTCGAGGCCCGAGATGCTGTACCACTGGAAGATGAAGTCCTCCACGCGGACCGGCTCGCCGTCCGACCACTGCGCGTTCTCCTGCAGGGTGTACTCGACTTGGAAGGGCGCTTCGCTCACGACCTGCGCGTCGGCGAAGACGGCGTCGTTGAGGTGGAACTCGCCGTTCTCGTCCCAGTCGCCGGTGGTGTTGCCGTCGAGACCGTAGCGCATGGGGTACATGGCCTGGTGACCGTACGAGTTGTTGCCGGACTGGGTGTTCTCGTTCCAGGACTCCCACGCCGAGGGGATCGCCCAGGTGAGCTCGGTCGCGCCGGAGCCGCCGTTGCCTTCGTTGCCGCCGCAGGCGGCGAGGGTGAAGGCGGCCGTGCCGCCGATGGTCAGGCCGCCGAGAGCTCTACGGGTCAGAGCCATGAGTGTTCTCCTCCAGGTATCGATGCCGAGGGGCCTTCGCGAAGGCGCCGATGCCTCGCGTCCGAACTATCGGGGTGGGGCGTCAGGTCGCCCTCGGCGGTGTTGTGACAAACACTTGCACAGACGTGAGGGGATTGACATGGTCGCGGCCTCAACTGGAGTTTATTCGTGATGAATTCGTGACTTTGCGCCGTGAAGGCAGTGCACAGAATGGACCGTGGGGCCGATGTGGCATCGGCCCCACGGGGGAATTCAGTGAATTATCAGGACGGATGGTGTCGTAATGACTACGGCTCCATGCGACTTGGGAATCGTCGTCGCACTAGCCCTCTTCGCCGGGCGTCCACTCCACCACGTTGTAGATCGGGCCGAGCTGCGCCTGGCCGTTGGTCTGGATGTTGCCGACCATCGTGGTGTTGTAGGCGTGCGAGAGCGGGCTGCTGTAGAGCGGCAGCGTGTAGGCCGCGTCGACGACCGCCTTCGAGATCTGGTTGGCGTACTCGGCGGCCTCGTCCATCTCCAGGGTGCCGTTGACCTGGGTGATGAGCTCGTCGACGGCCGGGTCGTTGAACTTGCCGTAGTTCGAGGACGATTCGGAGCCGAAGAACTGCTCCGGGGAGGTGGTGAACTGCGGGTTGCCCACCCAGGCGAAGATGCAGGAGTCCCACTCGCCGGCCTCGATCTTCGAGAACAGGTCGTCGCCCCTGCCGTTGAGCGTGATCTCCCAGCCGATCTCGGCCGCATACGCCTGGAGCAGGGACGCGGTGTCCTTGCGCACGACGTTGTCGGCCGAGAACAGGAAGTCGGTCTTGACGATCTCGCCGGCGGGGTTGAGCAGCTTCCCATCCGCGTCCCAGGTGTAACCCCCGGCGGTGAGGATCGTGCGGGCGGCTTCGGCGTCGCCGGAGCCGTAGCCGGCGGGACCGGTGTAGTCGGCGTAGTACGGGCTCTCCTCGGTGAAGAAGTGGTTGCCCTTCCACGGGATCGGGATGCCCTGGAACATCTTCTCGGTGATGTCGGCGATGTTGATGATCGTGAAGAAGGCCTTGCGGAGCGCGAGGTCCTTGAAGGGTTCCGCGTTCATGTTGATGTCGATGTGCGACCAGGTCGCGCCCGCGTACGTCTCGTACTTCAAGTCCGGGTTCTCGTCGAGCTGCGCGAGGATCTCGACGTCGAAGTCGCTGGGGGCCGAGCCCGCGATAGTGCCCTGGCGCATCTCGGTGACGATCGCCTCGAGGCCGTCGACCATCTTCATGGTGAGCTTCTTGAAGGCCGGCTTCTTGTCGCCTTGGTAGTGCTCGTTGGGCTCGTAGATGACGTACTCGCCGAGCTTGGAGTCGACCGGCTTGTACGGGCCGAGGCCCACCGGGGAAAGGTCGTTGTTGAAGAACAGGATCGCGTCGCCCATGACCTCGGGGTCGGTGTCCCAGCCGGTGAAGCCGTTCTCCTCGGCCACGTGGCTCGGCAGGTAGACGCCGCCGAGGAAGGCCCACTCGGCGGTGCTGTAGCCGGCCTTGTAGGTGAAGACGATCGAGCCGTCCGCGTCCTGCGTGATCGATTCGACGTTGGAGCCCCAGTCCGTGCTGGTCGGGGTGGCCTTCTCCTGGTTCGCGTGCTCGGGCAGGCCCGACAGCGAGTGCCAGTAGAAGATGAAGTCCTCCAGCCGGACCGGCTTGCCGTCCGACCACTTCACGTCCTCCTTCAGGAGGACCTTGACCGTCAGCGGCTCCTCGGCCACGAGTTCCGGCGGGCCGGAGAAGAGGTTGTTGTCGTAGAAGACCTTGCCTTCGGGGTCGAAGTCGTAGCCGGCGCCGCCGCCGACCGCGAACATCGGGGCGGTCGCCTCGTTGCAGGAGCTGGTGTTGCCGAGGGCGGTGGTCTGGTTCCACGCCTCCCAGGGCCAGGAGACGGCCCAGACGAGCTCGTCGTTCTGCGCGCCGCCGCCGTCGTCGTTGCCGCCGCACGCCGCCAGCATGACAGCGGATGAACCGCCGATCGTGAGTCCACCGAGTGCTCTACGAGTCAAAGCCATGTGCTTGTCTCCTCCATAGGGTGTCCGGCCGAGGGGTCGCCCGATGCGCCGTTGGGGCTTCGTCGCCGTCAAAGGGGTCGCGGAGGGGCCAGGCGCCCGCTCGGCAGTGCTGGGTGCCACAGTGCCATGCGTCATGCCCGAAGGGAACGCATCGGTACGAATTTGGCGGATCATTGTTACCGGACCGATACACGACGAGGGCGGTCCGAATCGGACCGCCCTCTTACAGGATCGTTTGCCCTACGCGGGCTTCCATTCCTGGATGTTCCACATCGGGCCCGCCTGGCTGTTGCCGTTCGCGACGATCCCGTCGAGCGCGCCGTTGAGGTACACGATCGACTGCGGCTCATCGAAGATCGGCAGCGTGAACGCCTGCGGCACGACCATCGCCTCCACGTCGTTCGCGAACTGCGCGGCCTCGGCGATGTCGGTCGTCGAGCGCACCTTCGCGATCGCCTCGTCAAGGCCGTCGAGCCGGTACTTGCCGAAGTTCGAGGACGAGGTCGAAGCGAAGTACTGCGCCGGAGCGGTCGTGAACGCGGGCGTGCCCGACCATCCGAAGATGACCAGGTCGAAGTCGCCCTCCGAGAGGACCGTGCCGAGCTGGCCGTCGGGGATCGCCTCGAGCTGCACGTCGATGCCGATCTGGGCCAGATAGGACTGCACGAGTTCGCCTGCGAGCGTGCGGGTCGCGTCGCCTTCGCCGTAGCGGAAGTTCAGCGTGACGGCCTGCCCGTCGGGCGTCATCAGCGTGTCGCCGGTGGTGTAGCCCGCGCCTTCGAGCAGCGCGTTGGCCGCGGCCGGATCGCCCGAGCCCGACTCCGGGTCGACCGCTGCGAGCGCGTTCTCGAAGTACTCCGACTGCTCGTTGAAGAAGTGGTTGGTGCGGGCCGTGACGTCGGTGTCCGGGTAGGCCTTCTTGATGATGTCCGCGTTGTCGATCGCCGCGAACACCGCCTGGCGCAGCACCTGGTCGGCCAGGAACTCGTTGTTCATGTTCGTGTCGATGTGGAGCCAGATCGAGCCCTCGTAGACCTCGGTCGTCACGGCGTCGTCGTCGGCGACCTTGTCGAGCTCCTCCTGGCTGAACTCCGAGGGCCAGGCGCCGTCGATCGAGCCCTGCCGCAGCTCGGTGATGATCGCCTCGGTGCCCTCGACGACCTTCATCGTCAGCTTCTCGAGGGCCGGCTCGGTCGAGCCCTGGTAGTTCTCGTTGGGCTCGAACGTGACGTACTCGCCGGCGACCGCGTCGGTCGGCGTGTACGGCCCGGTGGACCAGGTGGGCGGGTTCTCGGTGAACCAGGCGGCGCTGGCGCCCATCTGGGCCGGGTCGGTGGCCCAGTCGGCGAAGCCGTTCGCCTCGGCGATGTGGGCCGGGTACATCGGCGTCTGGAAGTACTGCCACTCGGGGTCGAGGTAGCCGTCCACATACGTCATGGTGACGACGTCGCCCTCCTGCGTGATCGAGGCGACGTTCGCGCCCCAGTCGGTGGAGGCGGGAAGGCACTGGGTCTGGTCGCAGTGCTCGGCCTTGCCGGACATCTGGTGCCAGAGGTAGGTGAAGTCGTCGACGCCGAACGCCTCGCCGTCGGACCACTGGGCGTTCTCGTTGAGCGTGTAGGCCACGGTCATCGGCGATTCGCTGACGAGCTCCGGGGCCTTCGCGAGGAGGGCGTCGTTGTGGACCCACTCGGCGTCCTGGTCGAAGTCGCCGAGCGCGGTCGTGGCCGGAGACAGCGCCTGGTGCAGGTACGAGGTGTTGCCGTCGGCGGTGTTCTCGTTCCACGACTCCCAACCCGAGCTGACGGCCCAGGTGACGTCGGTGTCGCCGCCGCCCGAGTCGTCACCCGCGCCGCAGGCGCCGAGCGCCGCGGCGGCCAGCAGCGCCGTTCCGGCGAGGGCGAAGACCCTCGCTTGTGAAGGTCGCATATTCGACCACTCCCCCGTGTGTGAATCCACTGTGGGCCGCTAGAGCCCGCGACTGGATCATCGTTACACCTGAAAGCGCAAGTTTCGGGAAGTTCCGGACAAACGGCGAGGCGTGGTGGACCCTCAGGCCTCCATTTCGGGCGGGAGCGCTCGGGAGTGGACGACGGTGAGGCGCGAGACGGCGCGCGTCAGCGCCACATAGAGGTGGCGGAGTCCGACGCCCGCGATGGTCGCGCCTCCCGTAGCGGGTGCTGCGACGATCTCGGCGGGCTCGACGACCACCACATGGTCGTATTCGAGGCCCTTGGCGAGGCTCGCGGCCACGACTTCCAGCCGCTCGGTGCCCTCGAACAGGGACCGCAGGTCCTCCGCTCGATCGTCGGCGGCGATGACGCCGACCAGGCCCTCTTCGGCGAGGGCCTTCGCGACGGCCTCCCGGACGCCCTCGTGGAGTTCCGGAGCGGCGATCGTGTCGAGGGAGCCGTCGGAGCGGATCGAGCGGGCCGGGGCGACGTCGACGCCGAGGTGCGGCAGGACCCGGTTGGCGAGCTCGATGATGACCGCCGGGACGCGGAAGCCGATGGTCAGCTCGGTGTGCTCGACCCGGTCCTTGCCGAGGTGGCGCATCTGATCGGCCCAGGACGTGGCCGCCCACGCGGTGGTGCCCTGCGCGAGGTCGCCGAGGACGGTGACCGAGCCTTTGCCGGAGCGGCGGGCGATCGCCCGGCACTGCATCGGCGAGAGGTCCTGGGCCTCGTCGATCACGATGTGGCCGAAGGACTCCGACGGCTCGCGAAGCTTCATGTGGGACTCGATCTCGTCCGAGATGAGCAGGTCCCCCGGGGTGGGCCTGCCGGGCTTCCCGGTCAGGAGCGCGGCCTCGGCGTCGGTGAGGATGCCTCGGGTCGCGTCGGCGCGGAAGGCCGGGTCGCCGTAGAGCTTCTTCATCACGGTCTTGGTGTTGAGCCTCGGCCACACCGCGTCGAGGAAGGCCTTCACCGACTCGGTGCGCTTGAGCTTCGTGGCCCACTTGTTGTCCGGCGAATGGCCCGAGCGGATCTCGGCCTGGCGGCGGGCGCCTTGCACGATCGCGTCTTCCACCGCTTTGCGCCCGGCCGTGTACGTGCGGGTGTGCTTGCGGGCGTTGGCGATCGCCTCGTCGAGGTATCGCAGGCCGAGCCGCCAGCGCCAGCCGCCGTCGGTGATGAGGAGTCCTTCATCGGCGGTGACGCCGCCGTCGGATGCGGTGCCCACATGGCCCCAGACGGCGCGCTCGCAGACGAGGGCCATGCGTTCGTCGTGTTTGAGGAGGGCCGCTTCGTGGGTGTCGGCCGTGGCGGCGGTGTGGGCGCCGGTGAGCTGGTGGACGGTGACCTGCCAGACGGAGGATTCGCCGAGGGTGGGGAGGACGCCGGAGATGTAGGAGAGGAAGCCTTCGTTGGGACCGACGACGAGGACGCCGGCCTTGTCGAGCTTCTCGGTGTAGTTGTAGAGGAGCCACGCGGCGCGGTGCAGGCCGACGGCGGTCTTGCCGGTGCCGGGGGCGCCTTGGACGCAGAGGTTGACGGCGGCTTCGCGGCGGATGAGCTCGTCCTGCTCGGGCTGGATGGTGGCGACGATGTCGCGCATCGGGCCGGTGCGGGGGCGTTCGATCTCCTCGGTGAGGATGTCGGAGGCGACCTCTTCGCCGAGGAGGAGGTTCTCGTCCTCGAAGCCGGTGATGCGGGCGCCTTGGAAGCCGAAGCGGCGGCGTTTGGCGACGTCGCGGCGCTCGTGGGCGGAGGCGTGGTAGTACTGCTCGGCGAGCGGGGCGCGCCAGTCGAGGACGATCGGGTCGTTGTTCTCGTCGCGGATGTGGCGGCGTCCGATGTGGAAGTCCTCGCCGTCGTCCATCCAGATGCGGCCGAAGAAGAGGGCGATGTCCCGGTCGGAGAGGTCGGCGAGGCGCGGGACGGTGTAGTTGGCCATGACCCAGCCGAAGTGCTGGTCGGCGCCGACGTCGCCGATGCCGAGGTTCTTCCCGGACTCGTCGAAGTCGCCGGCGTAGGTGCGGTGGATGGCTTCGGTGAGGTCGCGCATGGCGGCCATCTGGGCGCGGGCGTGCTCGTGGTGGTCGAGTTCGGCGCGGAGTTCGGATTCGGCCGAGTTGGCCATAGCTTGTCTCCCGGTGGATTCGGACAGGATTGAAGCAGACGAACCGTCGAGCCTACCCGTGCCTGACCTGCGGGAGCAATTGATTTACGGCGCTATCGGGCCGCGAGCGGTTTGACGTCTACGAGACGGCCGTCGTCGCGGTGGAGGACCCATCCGGTGCCGGGTGGGGCGGTGTCGGGTCCGTCGAGCGGGAGGGTGAGGTCGTGGCCGGCGAGGTCGTGGCCGTCGCGGGCGGCGACGGCGACGAGGAGCGCGGCGAGCACGATGCCCTCGGCGCAGACGACGGTGGTGCGGCGGGGGTCGGGGAGGGCGCGGATCGCCTTGGCGGCCAGCCAGACCGCGGTGTGGGCCGGGCCGGGGAGGGTGGGTGCGGCGGCGTGCAGGTCCTCGGTGACGGTGACGTGGAGCCCGAGGCGGCTGGCGAGGGGCGCGAGGGTGTCGGCGCAAGCGCGGCCGGGGCCGCTGAGGAGTGAGGTGGGGTTGTAGAGCTGCAGGAAGTCGGCGAGGGCCCAGGCCCGGCGAGACTGCTCGTCGGTGAGCGGCGCGGGTTCAGCGGACGGGAGGGCGACGTGGCGCAGGAGGATGAGGGCGGACAGCATCAGCGGCCCCCGTTCGCACGGAGGCGGGACGAGGGCCGGGGCTCGGCAACCGGGAGACGCATATTGAAGATGCTTCATCCATAAGTGAACTGTGGATGAACCCGAAGTTGAAGCGGAGGTGAACAGTCCGCAGCAGTGGTGCCGACATTGGCGACGCTTGCGAGCCATACGTTGGCACTCTTGGCGACGCCTGCGAGCCATACGTTGGTTAGGCCTGGTAGCGCAGGTCCTCGTACTCGTCGTGGCGCTGAATCCACCGGTCCACGAACGGGCAGGTCGGGTAGGCCTTGGCGCCCTTCGCCCGCAGGTCGTCGAGCGCGTGGCGCACGAGCCGGTCGCCCCAGCCCTGGCCGCGCAGTGAGCGGTCCACCTCGGTGTGGGGCAGGACGACGAAGTCCTCTCGGGTGAGGTACTCCAGGTAACCGAGCACGGCTCCGGCGTCGTCGCGCAGCTCGTACCGGTTCTCGTCGACATTCTCGACCACAGAAAGATCCGCCATGCGGGCAACCCTATCCAGGGCGGGCCCCGGTCAGCGAGGGTCTGCGGGCTCGCACACGTCCGGGAATACCGAGCGACACCACTGCGGCGGCGGCGCAGATGCAGGCTGCGGCGGTGAAGACCTCGGCGTACTGGGTGGCGAGGGCCGCGTCGAGGGCCTTGAGGTAGTCCGCTTGGAGCGCAAGGTATTCGGCTTCGGGGACGCCGAAGGGCAGGGGCGTGTCGAGATCGGCGGTGGCGTCCTGGAAGCGGTGGAGGCTCCAGGAAGTGAGGGCGGCGACGCCGACGAGCATCCCCATCATGCGGGCGACGACGACCGCGGCGGAGGCGGTGCCGTGGCTGTGTTCGGGGGTGGTGCGCAGCGCGGCGGAGGAGAGCGGGGCGATCGTGACACCGAGGGCGGCGCCGGCGAGGACGAGGCCGGGTTCGATGTCGGGCACGGATCGGCCGATCCAGAGGTAGGCGCCCGCAGCGGCCGCGAAGCCGATCACGGCCGGGAGGCGCTCGCCGAGACGGGAGGCGACGAAGCCGCCGAAGAGCGCGCCGACCGGCAGGCCGATGAGGAACCAGAGCAGGAGCAGCGCGCCGCCGGCCGAATCGAGATCGCGGAGGGTCTGGGCGAGGAGCTGCACGTCGACGAGGGTGACCATGAGGACCGCCCCGGCGGCGAGGCTCGCGACGAGCCCGGCCAAGAAGGGCCGCCAGGCGACCCCGGCCGGGTCGAGGAGGCGCGTGGAGGAACACCACTGCTGGAACCCGAAGGCGACCAGGACGACCGCGCCGGCGAGCACGGTCGGCAGGCCCCAGGACGGCAGGACGGCGGACTCCGGGTCGGGGTTGTAGAGCCCGATCGTGAAGAGCCCCAAGGCGGTGGCGAGGAGCAGGCCGCCGAGGAGGTCCACGCGTCCGGTGTCGCGGCGCACCGCGGCCTTCGGCAGCGCGAAGTGGATCGCCAGCGCCGCGAGCAGGGCGAGCGGGACGTTGATCCAGAAGATCCCGCGCCAGCCGACGAGGGCCGCGACGGCGGCGCCGAAGAGCGGCCCGAGAACGGCTCCGAGTTCCTGTGCGGCGCCGACCCAGCCGAGCACGGCGGGGCGCCGCCGGGCGGCGAAGAGGTCGGCGGCGAGGGCCATCGTGACGGGCAGGAGGGCGCCCCCGGCGAGGCCTTGGAGGGCGCGTCCGGCGACGAGCGGCCACAGTTCGGTGGCGGTGGCGCTGACGACCGAGCCGATGGCGAACGCGGCGAGGCAGGCGTGGATGATCGGTTTGCGGCCGAAGCGGTCCGAGAGCCGCCCGAGGAGCGGCATCCCGGCGGTGTAGCCGAGGAGGTAGCCGGTGACCAGGGGTGTGGCGCGTTCGAGGTGGTTGACGGGGATGTGGAACTCGTCGATCATGTCGACCAGGACCGAGACGAGCACGTACGCGTCGATCGAGCCGATGAGGACGGCGGCGCCGGCGGCGCCGATGGCGAGTCTTCGGCGGGTCGAGCCGGCGCGCTGCGGTTCAGGGCGCTGCGGTTCAGGGTCCATCCGGTTAAGGCTCGGCAATCGTCACGGGTTCGTCGTAGTCCGAGAGGAGCAGTGTCACGGTGGCGTCGCCTTGGGCGAACTCGGCTTTGACCACGCGCGAGGTCTCCTGGTCGAACCAGACGGTGGCGGCGTTCCAGTCGCCTTCGGCGGGGATGAGCGTGGCGAAGGCGGCCGGGTCGAACTCGACGGCGTAGCGGTAGGTCTCGACGCCGTCGATCGTCTCGGTGTCCTCCGGTGCGGCCGACTCGACGGCTTCGAGGAGCGTGGCGACGCCCGAGTCGGTGTCGAGGAGGAGGGTCGGGTCGTAGGGCAGCAGGTCGTCGCCGACGGGGATCTGCTGGAATCCGCCGGTGGGGCCCTTGACCCAGGCGTCCTCGCCGATGATGACGTATTCGGCTTCGATGTCCATGCCGAACGCGGTGAGGGTGCCGGTGCCTTCGGCGGAGCCGTCGGCGGTGACGACGCCGTCGGCGGCCTTCACGTCGAGTCCGGGGACCTCGCCGTCGACCGTGAGGTCGAAGCGGACGCTCTCGACCTCGCGCATGGCGGTCGCGGTGTCGGGGATGAAGTCGTCGGCGGCGGGCAGGTCGCCGCCGCTCGAGCAGGCGGCCGCGAACAGGGCGAGACCGGCGGTGACCACGAGGGGTATCGATCGCATGGCCCGATCCTATGTCGTCGTCGACACCCGCAGGAGACGCCGGAGGGAACGGGGCCGGGCCGACGGGAGACGCGGGCGTGACCTGGCTCAGGCCGTCCGAGACCACAGGGGCGGTTCAGGGTCGCGGTGTTAGTGTCGGCCGCGGGAAACCCCGTGTCACCCCGTGGAACGCCGTCGAAGGGACACCCTGCCGTGCTCGCGAACCCCGTCTTCCGCTACCGCATGCTCACCTTGGCCGAGGGGTGGTCGTTCGTGCTGCTCCTGGTCTTCGGCTCCGTGCTGAGCCGCATCTCGGACATCGACCTGGTCATGCCGCTCGGGGCGCTGCACGGTGCGCTGTTCGTGCTCCTGGTCCTCGCGACCTTCCTGATCCGCCGCCGCCTCGACTGGGGCTTCGGCACCACTCTCGTCGCGCTCGTCTGCTCGGTGATCCCGTTGGCGCCGTTCTTCTTCCACCACGCGAAGAAGGACGAGTTCCTGGAGGCCGAGCGCTCAGCTCAGCCCGCTTGAGGCGGCGAAGCGGGGGGGGGGGGGGGGGGGGGGCGCCCCCCCCCCCCGGGGGGGGGGGGGGGGGGGGGGGGGGGGGCGCCCCGGACGTGTTCCTGGAGGCCGAGCGCTCAGCTCCGCCCGCTTGAGGCGGCGACGCGGCGCGGCGGCCCGCGGCCGCCGCGCCGTTCCGGGGTGTCCGGAGGATCGTCTTATGCGCAGCCGACCGTCGGCCAGTTCCAGTTGCCGTTGGCCTGGATGGTGAGGCCGAACGTGTTGCCGCTGCCGTTGGGGGTGGCCACGAGCTGCTGCGCCGTCGGGTACGAGGCGTTGCAGTTCCAGGTGGCGATGACCTTCGCGGGCGAGGGGATGTTCAGCGTGGTCCGCCAGTCGCTCTTGCCCGAGACCGTGACGTTGAGGTTGTAGCGGTCGCCCCAGGACTGGCCGGCCGAAAGCGTCGCGGTGCAGGCGCCGCCGCCTCCGCCGCCTCCGCCGCCCCCGGTGCTGCCGACGGTGATGTTGGAGCTGCCGGTGGACTGGTAGCCCTCGGTCGCCATGATCATGTAGTAGCTGAAGCTGCCCAGGTTCATGCCGGCCCGGGCCCATGCGTCGAAGTGGGCGCCGGTGTCGATCGAGCCGGAGCTGCGGGCGCCCTGGCGGACGCTCCAGTACTGGCTGAAGGTCTTGGTGCCCTCCACTGACGGGGCGTTGTAGCGGGTGGAGTGGAGGAGGGTGTAGGTGCCGCCGTTGATGTTGGCCGTGCCGCGGTTGGTGGCGCCGCTGCTGGGGTTGTACGGGCCGTGGGACTCTACGATGTAGTACTCCACCAGCGGGTTCGATGTCCAGCCGTAGAGTGCCAGGTAGCCGTTGCTGCCGTGGTTGACCCAGCCGCTGTAGTCCACGACGCGGCGTCCGCCGTTCCTCCAGCCCTTGCCGCCGACCCAGTTGTTGGCGCCGTTCCATTGGGAGCTGTAGTTCCCTCCCGCGCCGAGGGTCATCGAGGCCGCGCCCTGGGTGTCGGTCCAGAACGAGTAGTAGTACCCGTCGTGGGTGCCCTCCTGGTTGGTGGTGATGACCTGCTGCGCTTGCGCCGCGCTGGGGAGGAACATCCCGGTGGCCCCGAGCGCGAGCGCGCCCGTGCCGCCGAGCAGCAGGTTCCGGCGGCTGAAGAGGCTGGGCGGTGGGTTGAAGGTGGACATCCTGACTCCTTGGAAGGGTGCCGTCCGGCTGCGACTCGCGCAAACCGAATCGAAAGCCATCTATCTTTCGATAGAGACCATCGTGGACCGCAGGTGCAGGCATGTCAATGACTTCCGGAAAACTATCGGAAGATTTTCGGCGCAAAGATCGCTACTGAACAAGCATCAGTAGTGCTGAAAGCCCATACCTGTTCGGAATCCTTCGAAACACACCATCATCGATCGCCGATGCTCGAGACAGCGAATCCTGAAACTTTCGGAAACTATCAGTCTCCTTGAAGGCGTCGACGAGCCGCCGAAGCGCGGGCTTCGGCGGCGCCGTCTCAGTCGTGCTCCTCGCCCGGGGCGTGCGTGTGGTCCTCCGCCGGTTCGGATGCCTCCGCTTCGGGTTCGGCGCTCGTCCCGGCGTCCGCGGGGGACTCCATGTCGGTGCCGTGCTCATGGTCGTGGCCGTCGTCATGATCGGTCGTCTCGGCGTCGTGCGCGTGGCTGTGCTCCAGCGCCGCAGCGGATCCCGGAACGGCCATCGCTCCGAAGGCGATGAACGCGAGCACGACGGCCGCCCGGTAGCCGCCCGCGGACACGATGCCGTGGCGCTCGCGCGGCAGGAGGGACCACAGGAGTCCGACGACGATGGCGACTTCCATCGCGGCGACGATCAAGTCGGCGGCGCCGAACGATTCGGGGACACCCGCGTGGGGGCCGAACGGCACGCCCCACACGCGGCTGACCGCCCACAGCCCCAGGAGACCGACGTTGGCCACGAGCCCCGCCGCGCGGAGGAAGGCGTGCCCGAACGGGAACGCCAGCAGCCCCCAGATCAGCTGGAAGCCCGCGGCAGCGGCGAAGAAGGCGCCGGCCAGGGGCCATTCGCCCCAGTGGGCCGGGGTGGCGAAGGCATGGACGACGGCGGCGGCGAGGCTGGCGACCGCGGCCGTGTGGCGGGCGAGCCCGGCTTCGGTTCGGGTGGAGGCGCGCGGCGCGGGTTCCCCGGCTTCGCCGGGAACGGCATCGCGGGCGGAGCGAGGGCTCCGGTCGCCGCGGTCATCGGCGTTCGCGGGACGGCGATCGGCCAGGAGCGAGAAGACCTGGGTGTCCCAGTCGTCGTCCTCCGCTCCCCCGGACCATCCGCGATCCGGCGCGGGCGCGCCCGCGCGCCGGCGCTCCGGATAGGGGTCGGCCCACAGGTCGGGGTTCCCCGGCGGTCGGTCGTCGACGGCCGGATTCGCCACACGGCCCGTACGCGGAGCGGGCCGCTGCGGCGTCGCGGCGGCGTAGTACCCGGCGGTCGGCACGGCGGTGGGCGATGCGGGCCGGTCGTATCTCGGCCGCCGCTCGTCGGTTTCGGCGCCGCGGCGTCGCGTCGGGCGCGCAACGGCGTCGTCGGCGGACTGCTCGCGCGCGTAGGAGCGTGCGCGCGGCACCTGCCAGTCGGACGGCACGCGGGCGCCGCTGTCTTGGGGTCGGTTCACGGGTGGTCCTCGCTTCAGGTCAGTCGGCGGCGCGCAGCGCGGCCGGAGGGTCGGAGGAGATGCGGTCGGCCCGGGGAGGGCGGCCGCTTCTAGACCCTGTTGACCTGGAGTTCGGATACGGGATCGGTGGGTGAGCGGTCCCGGGCGTCGACGGTGTCCGCAACCGGCGCAGCCGGAGACGCGCAGTCCGCCGCGAGCGGGTCGGCCGTCGCGTCGACGGGGGCGGCGGGCTCGGTGTCGGGGAGCATCGCGAGACCGCAGGCGTGCGCGCCGTGGTCGTGCGAAGGGGACTCGGGATGGTCCTGCTCCGACTCGGTGTCGTGCGAGGAGTCGTTCGCGGACTCGTGCGGGGCGATCGCCTGGAGGTCGCTTTGCGGCCCGAGCAGGTGACCGAGCGTGAGTATCGCGGCGATTCCCACCAGCCAGAGCGCGAATCGCATGCGGCCCAGTGGACACCTCGCATCGCCGACGGAAATCCGGCCGCCGTCGCCGATCGCGGCGGCGGCATCCGCGACTGTAACACGCACCACGTCCCGCGGCGGATACAAGGAATGCGGGGCGGTGCTCTAGTGGAGGACGGTGGTCGCGCCGTAGTAGACGTTGCCGTGGTCGAGTTCGACCACCTTGACGACCGTGCGGGAGTTCGGGGCGTGCACGATCAGCCCGTTGCCGATGTACATGCCCATGTGGGAAAGGTCGTTGTAGAACACCAGGTCGCCGGGCTGCAGTTCGTCGCGGCTGATGTTCGCCGTCGAGTTGTACTGGGCGGCGGCGTTGTGCGGCAGCTCGATCCCGATCTGCGCGTAGGCGCGCAGGACGAGGCCCGAGCAGTCGTAGGTGTCCGGTCCGGCCGTCCCCCACACGTACGGCTTGTCGACCTGGTCGAGCGCGAACGAGACCACCGCGTACTCGTCATCGGTCATGTAGGGCAGGTCGTAGTCGGTGACGGCGTCGCCGGCGGCGGCCTGCCACTCCTCCTCGAGGTCGGACATCCGGGCGTTGAGCTCGTCCTGCTGCCGCGCCAGGTCGGCCTCCTGGTCGTCGAGGTCGCCTTGGAGGTCGTTCAGGAGGTCGAGCTGGACCGCGTACTCCTCGGACGCCGTCCGCAGCTCGTCCATGAGCGCGAAGTTGTAGAGGTTCGCGGAGTTCAGCCGGTCGAGGCGATCGACGAACGCCGCAGGGGAGCCCGATTCGAGCAGCAGTGCGGCGTCGCCGATCCCTTGGTCTACATAGGATGCGGTGAGGTAGTCGGCGAGCCGGCCACGCAGGGAGTCCAGGTTCGCCTCGGCCGCGTCCAGGGACTCCTGGGTCTGCGCGATCATGTCACGGTTGTCCTGCGCTTCCTGCGCCAGTTGGTTGTACGCCTCGACGGCCGCGGTCAGATCCCGGTCGGTCTCCTCGATCTCGTCGTTGATCTCCGAGGTGTCGCGCTGGCCCCAGGCGGGGGCCGAGCCCACCGCGGAGACGAGGAGGCCGCCGATCACGGCGACGGCGGTCAATTTGCGACGAAGAGAGGACGGCTTCATGAGCGGGGCGCTCCTTCGGGGAGGTCGGAGTGGGGCGCGGGCGGCGGCAGCGCGGGGAGGCCGTCGCCGATGGGCCGGATCGACGCCAGGGTCATGCGGAGGCGGTCTTCGCGGACTTCGCCGCAGCTGAACAGGACGCCGTCGAGGAGCAGCCCGGGGGCGACCGGGATGGCGTGTTCGATCGCGAGCCTTCGGCCCTCGTCGCTGGAGAAGTCGATCTCGGTGACGGTGAGCTCGAACTCGGCCGACAGGTGGTGGAGCACCTCTTTGGCGCGGTCGCAGCGGCCGCAGCGGGGCTCGGTGACCAGAATCATCTCGGTCATCGACCGGTCCCGCACGGTGCCCGCGGCGGCTCGACCATCGCAGCTCTCCCCCATCCGGCGATTCGCTACTAGGCAGAATAGTAGTTAAACGCGAGTGCCGCCACCCGCGCAGAGCGAAGGGTCGATCAGCAGCAGGCGAAGCCGACGGCGGTGAGGATCGGGACGGCGAGGACCAGCACCGGCGCGGCCACCGCGGCGGCGTTGCCGCCGAGGATCGTGCCCACTCCCGCCGGTCCGGGAGCGGCGGGCGTGTCAAGGAGGCGTTCGACGCGGGCGACGGTGTCGCCGCCGCTCGCGGCCAGCGCCTCGGCCGGGGCCAGGGCGGTGGCGACGCTCAGGAGGCTGCGGGCGAGGGTGGCGCGGGAGGCGCTGCGCACGGCCGCGTCGTCGGCGGCGAGTTCGACGAGATGCCCGATGCGCTCGGGGAGGCGCGCGAACAGCGGCAGCGGTCCGAAGGCGCGCTTTCCGGTCTGGGCCAGCGCGACGAGCAGATGGTGGCGGCCGGCGAGGTGGGCGCGTTCGTGCGCGAGGACGGCGTCGAGTTCGGGCCGGTCGAGGAGCGCGAGGGCGCCGGAGGTGACGGCGACCAGGCCGCCCCTGCCGGGGATGCAGTAGGCGGCGGGCCGCGCGGATTCGACCACGACCGCGTTGAGCGCTCGGTCGAGGGGTGCGCTCGCGAGCGCGCGTCGCAGGTGGGATCGGTCGGCTGCGGTCGTCCGCGCCACCATCGCCCCGACCGCCAGCGTCCATAGTGGTACTGCCCAGGTCAGTGCTGCGGCGAGGACGACGAGGACCGGGCCGGCGATCGGGCCGTGCAGTTCGCGCAGGATCGTGACGCAGTCCTCGACGGCTCCGGCGGCGAGCATTTCCGTGGGGCGCATGATCGCCGCTCCCGCGAGCACGAGCGCGAGGACGAAGGAGGCGGCGAGGGCGAACCAGGTGGTGATGGCCAAGCGCGGTGCGGCGACGGGCCACGCGGCCCGGTCCATGAGGCGCGGGGCGAGGACGGCGAGCAGTGCCGCGTAGGCGAGGAGTATGAGCGCCGCGGTCATCGGTGGTCCTCGGTGTCGAGGATCCGGCGGAGGCGCGCGAGTTCTTCGGGTTCGATCTTGCCGATGAAGCGCAGCAGTGTGGCGTTGCGGTCGGAGGAGGATTCGAGGACGGCGGCCATCGCGTCGGCGTCGAACTCCTCGCGGGACTGCGCGGGCCGGTAGGCCCAGGCCCGGCCGACGCGCTCGCGCGTGACGATGCCCTTGCGGTGGAGGTTGTCCAGGACCGTCATGACGGTGGTGTAGGCCGGTTCGGGGTCCCTGTCGAGTGCGCCGAGCACGTCGCGGACCGTGGCCGGATCGGGCGCGGACCACAGGACCGCCATGATCGAGGCTTCCAGCTCGCCGAGTCTGGGCATGGGGACCTCCCTTTCGGGATGAACCCTATCGCCCGTCGGCGCCGCCGATCTACTATTTGTGATAGTAGTAGTCGGCGTCGCGGTTCCCGGACGCAATAGCGCGCACATACCCCTGAGGGGTATGATCGGTGGACACGGCAGACGCAGCGGTCCATCGCACCGCCTGCCCCGCTTGAACGTCAAGGTGGTCCCATGGCCCGCAGGATCGCGCGCATCGCGCTGGTCGCGGCGCTCATGGTGGGCCTGGTCGCGATGCACTCATGGGGTCAGCGCGGACATACCGCCGCCACCGAGACCGAACCGGCCTCAGTCTCGGCGATGGCGCACCACGCGGGCATGTCCCATCACGGCCGAGAGGAAGCCGAACCGGACGGCGACGAGACACCGGGCGGGCTGCTGTCGCTGCTGGGAATCATGGTCCTGTGCGGCGGGATGCTGATCCGGATCGCCGTGGCGTTCCTGCGCCCGCTGCTGGACCGGACGCTCGCGGTGATCGCCGAGGCGATCGCGGCCGAACCCGCGCGAACCCGCCAGTGGCGTCCACCGATCAGGCTCAGGCCTACTTCGCTGCTGCTCAACCGGATCGCGGTGCTGCGGATCTAGACGCGGCCCCCGCCGAGGGGATACGCCTCCGCTTCCAGATTCACCGTCATCCGAAAGGCCCGATCATCATGCGTGCACTGACACGTCGTTCCGTGCTTCGCGGCGGAGCCGCCGCGCTCCCCGTCGCCGCTCTCGCCGCCTGCGGCGAGGACGAACCCGCCGCTCCTTCGTTCGTCGCGCCGGACTCCGAGCGGGTCGCCTCGGCCGAAGCCGCCCGGAACCCCGGCACGGTCCGCGAATTCCGGCTCGATCCCGTCGCCGCCGAGACCGACCTCGGCGGCCTGGTCGTCCCCACCTGGTCCTATGGCGGCGCCATCCCCGGTGCGCCGCTCAGGGCGTCCAAGGGCGAGCAGGTGAAGGCGGTCGTGGTCAACGGCCTGCCCGAAGCCACCACCGTGCACTGGCACGGCCTCCAGATGCGCTGCGACGCCGACGGCGTCCCCGACCTCACCCAGGAGCCCATCGAACCCGGCGCGACGTACACGTACCAGTTCACGGCCCCCGACGCGGGCACGTACTGGTTCCACCCGCACATGGGCACCCAGCTCGACCGGGGCCTGTACGCGCCGCTCATCGTGGACGACCCCGACGAGGCCGTCACCTGGGACCTGGAGTGGACGGTGGTCCTCGACGACTGGATGGACGGCGTCACCGGCACTCCTGACGACGTGCTCGCCGAGCTCGCGCGGGGAATGGACTTGGGCGAGGTCGGCTCCGGAGGCGGCCACGACGGCCACGGCCAAGCCCCGACGAGCGACTCGTTCCTGCTGCACGGGTCCGAGTCCGACCTCCTGGGCGCCGACGCCGGGGACGTGCGGTACCCGCACCATCTCGTCAACGGCCGCGTCCCGGCCGACCCCGAGGTGTTCGCGGCCGAACCGGGTGCGCGCGTGCGGATCCGGATCATCAACGCCGGAGCCGACACCGCCTACCGGGTCGCGCTCACCGGGCACCGGCTCACCGTGACGCATACTGACGGCTTCCCATGCGAGCCGGTCGAAGCCGACGCGGTCCTGATCGGGATGGGCGAGCGGTACGACGTCCTCGTCACGCTCGACGACGGGGTCTTCGCGCTCGTGGCCGAGGCCGAAGGCAAGAGCGCCCGCGGCCGCGCGCTCGTCCGGACCGGAGGCGGCGAGGCGCCGGCGGCCGACTTCGCGCCCGCGGAGCTCACCGGGCACGTCCCCTCCTACGCCGAACTCGCCCCGGCCGATCCGGTCGCGCTGCCGGGCAAGGCACCGGACCGGACCATCGACCTGGAGCTCACCGGTTCCATGATGATGTTCGACTGGGCGATCAACGGCCGCCCGCACGACCTCGCGAACCCCTACCCGGTCGAGGAGGGCGAGCGGGTCCGGCTGCGGTTCATCAACGGCGATGCGATGTGGCATCCGATGCACCTGCACGGCCACACGTTCGCGCTCGCCGACACCGGCCTGCGCAAGGACACCGCGATCGTCCTACCGGGACAGACCCTCGAGGTCGACTTCGACGCGGTCAACCCGGGCCTGTGGATGCTCCACTGCCACAACCTCTACCACGGTGAAGTCGGCATGATGGCCGCCCTCGGCTACGTCGCGTAGCAGGCGACCGGTCCGGCGGGCGGCGCCCGCCGGACCGGTCATCGCGCCGCGAAGGCGGCGGCGTGGTCGGTGATCCAGTCGCGGTAGGAGCGCGCCGAGCGCCCCAGGAGGCGGGGGACCTCGTCGGTGAGTTCCGGTGCCCGGCCATCGAACGCGGCGTAGCGCGCCACGAAGGAGGCCGCGATCTCCGGCGGCAGGCCCATGGAGGCGACACGCCCGACGAACTCCACCGGCGTCGACTCCCGGTACCGGAGCCTCCGCCCGGTCACCTCGGCGATGACCCGCACCATCCCAGTGTGAGAGAGGGATTCCGGTCCGGTGAGGACGGGCCTGCGCCCGAGCAGCCCATCGGAAGTGAGCGCGTGCGAGGCGACTTCGGCGACATCACGCGGGTCGACCACGGCCTCGGCGAAGTCGGCGTACGGCCAGTCGACCGTGTCGCCGAGCCGCAGCTGCCCGGCCCACAGCGGCACCGCCATGCTCGCGTACACCTGAGGGCGCAGGCTGACCCATTCCAGGCCGCTCGCCTCCACGGCCGCCTCGCATTCGCGGTTGCGGTCGCCGACGTACCGCGAAGGCTGGAGCGACAGGTCCTGGTCGACGTTGTAGGCCGCGAGCGCGACCAGCCGGCGCACGCCGCACCGCTTCGCGACCTCCGCGAACTCGCCGGTGGCCTCGCGGATCGCCGTGGAGTTGAGGAAGACCGCCCGCACGCCCGCCAGATGCGCGGCGATCGAATCCGGCCGCGACGGATCGCCCGCGACGACTTCGACCCCGGAGGGGAACCGGGCCTGTGAGGGGTCGCGCGTCAGGGCGCGTACCGGTACGCCGCGCGCGGCGAGCGCCGCCACCAGCGGACGGCCGACGGTGCCCGTGGCACCGGTAATGAGGATCATGGCGTTCCCGCTTTCGTTGACTGCCTGTCGGGTGCAAGCCTCTCGCCTTGCGTCCCTTGGGACATCGGACCGACGGCGTCATTCGGGCGTACCGCCGGCGGCGCAGTCGCGGCCCGCTCAGCACCGATCGGCGCAGTCCCGGGGCGGCCCGGGTCGACCTCCCTTTGATAACTCGAACACTGATGTTTGAGTTATGACGAGATCGGAGTACGCTACAACTCGTACATGAATGTTCGAGTTAAGGAGTGACCGTGTCCGCGATCCACCACCCCGAGACCGCGAGCGAGGCGCCGCCGCTGCCGCGGCGCTGGTTGATGCTCGCCCTGCTGTGCACCGCGCAGGCGATGCTCATCATCGACATCACCGTCGTCAACATCGCGCTGCCGACGATCGGCGCCGAGCTCCGCCTCGACCGCGAGGCGCTGACCTGGATCGTCACCGGCTACACCTTGGTCTTCGGCGGCCTCATGCTGTTCGGCGGCAGGCTCGCCGACCTCTTCGGACGCCGCCGCATGCTCCTGACCGGCCTGGCGCTGTTCACCGCGGCCTCGCTCGCGGCCGGCCTCGCGCAGACCGGCCCGGTGCTGCTCGGCGGGCGGCTCGCGCAGGGCCTCGGCGCGGCGCTCATGGCGCCCGCGATCCTCTCCACCGTGACCACCGCGTTCCACGGCACCGAACGCCACCGCGCGCTGGGGCTGCTGTCGGCGATCGCCGGAGGCGGCGCGGCGCTCGGCGTCCTCATCGGCGGGGTGCTCACCGCGGGGCCCGGCTGGCAGTGGATCTTCTACATCAACGTCCCCATCGGCGCGGTGATCCTGGCGCTCCTGCCGACGATCCTCCCGGCCGATGTCCATGGCGCGCAGCGTGAGCGCCTCGACGTGCCCGGCGCGCTGCTGGTCACCGCCGCCACCGCCGCGCTCATCTTCGGCCTGGTCCGGGCGGGCGACGACGGGTGGACCTCGGCCGCGACACTCGGCGCTCTGGCCGCGGCGGCAGTGCTGTACGCGGTCTTCGGTCTCGTCGAGCGGCGCACGGCCGCACCGCTCATGCGGGTGGCGCTGCTGGCCCGGCGCACCGTCGTCACCGGCGCGTTCCTCATGCTCATGGCGACCGCGCTGCTGATCTCGTTCTTCTTCCTCGGATCGCTGTACCTCCAGGACTTCGCCGAATACTCGGCGCTGCGCACCGGCCTGCTCTTCCTGCCCGTCGCGGTCGCCACCACGATCGGCGCGCAGCTGGCCGCGCACCTCATCGGGAAGACCGGGCCGCGGCCGATCGCCGTGGCCGGAATGGTGCTCGCCGCGGCCGCGTCGGCGTGGCTCGCGATGCTGGAGGCCGACAGCGGCTCCGCGACGGTCGTGGCGGGACTCGCGTTGGGGGCGTTCGCACTCGGCACACTGTTCATCACCGCCAACGCCACGGCGCTGTCGCGCGTGGACCCGCACGAGGCCGGTGTGGCCTCGGGGATGGTGACCACCTTCCACGAACTCGGCGGATCCGTGGGCGTCGCGGTGATGTCGACCGTCGCGGCCGCGAGCATCGGCGCGAGCGCCCCGACGCTCTCGGGGTTCACCGACGCGTTCCTCGTCTGCGCGGTCGCCTCCGGCGTCGCCGCGCTCGTCGCGCTGGTCCTGGTCCCCGGAGGGAAGGTCGAGATGAGCGGTGGGCCCCACGGGCACTAGCTACCCTTCAGGCATGGCCGACGGCAAGACCACCGCGTCGGCACGGCGGCCCAGCGGGCAGCGCCGTGCCGACGCGCAGCGCAACATCGACAAGATCCTCGACGCGGGGCTCAGGCTCTACAGCTCGCGGCCCGGGGTGAGCGTCGCCGAGGTCGCCGAAGCGGCCGGCGTCGGACGCGTGACCCTCTACGGCCACTTCCCTTCCCGGACCGAACTCGCCAAAGCCCTCATGGGCCGGGCGTTCGAGGAGACCGAAGCGGCCTGGCAGGACGTCGACACCGGAGGGCCGGCCGGGGACGCGCTCGAACGGGTCCTGCGCGAGCAGTGGTACCTCATGGAGCGCAACCGGAACCTGCGCGACAACATCGTCGGCGACGTGTCCCCGCAGTGGCTGCGCGCCCGCCACGATCCGATCCTGAAACGCGTCGAGGACCTCATCACACGCGGCCGGGACGAGGGCGCCTTCCGCGCCGACCTCCCGCTCCCGTGGATGGTCACGGCCCTCTACAGCCTGGTCCACGCCGCCTCCGACGAGATCTCCGCGGGCCGCCTCACCACCGAGGAGGCCCCCGACATCCTCGTCGCCAGTCTGCGATCCCTTTACCGGCCATAGGAAGCGTCCGACTTCAGGTCCCGTGAGACGGCTTCGGCCGGTCGACTACCATGAGCGCGTCCTACCCCTTCGGGGTATCGGAACGACAGGAAGGCGCACGGCTTGACCTGGTTGCGGGAGTTCTGGAAGGCCACGCTCATCGTGGTGGCCGTCGGAGTCGCCCTGATGCACACCACCGGGCACGCCTGCGCCGACGGCGTCTGCCACACCGACGCGCTCACCGTCGCGGCCGCCACGACCCCGCACGCCGCCGACGGCCATGACGGCGGCGGCCACGAGCATCCCGGCGGGGGCATGAACCCCATGCAGGTGTGCATGGCGATCCTCAGCGGACTCGCGATCGCGGTGTCGCTGTGGGCGATCCGACGCTTCGCGAGGCTCCTCGCCGACGGCCGCCGGGAAACGCGCCCCTGGAGCGCCGCACCGGACATGCCGGCCTCGCTTCCTCCCGGAGGCCGGCTGTCCCACATGGAACTCTCGGTGTTTCGCATTTAGGCCGAACCGCTGGTCCGCAGGACCGCTTCGACCTTCGTATGCGACAACACCTTCGACAGGAGAGATCCACGATCATGAGCAAGACCTTCACCGTGCGCCGCGCGCTGTCCGCCGGCATCGCCGCTTTCGCCGCGCTGACCTTCGCCGCCTGCTCCGACGGCGGCGACGAGGGCGGGGACGCGCCGGCGTCCGCTTCCGCAGAGGCCGACTTCAACGACGCCGACGTCACGTTCTTCCAGATGATGATCCCCCACCACGAGCAGGCCGTCGAGATGGCGGAACTCGCGCAGAGCCAGGCCGCCGACCCCGAGGTCGTCGAACTCGCCGCGCAGATCGCCGCGGCCCAGCAGCCCGAGATCGACGAGATGACCGGCCTGCTCGAGGAGTGGGGCGAGCCGACGGCGATGGAGGGCCACGACGGCATGTCCATGGGCGGCATCGCCACCGATGACCAGATGGCCGAACTCCAGGCCGCTCAGGGCGCCGACTTCGACCGGCTGTTCGTCGAGCTGATGATCGTCCACCACGAGGGCGCGGTCGTCATGGCCGAGGAGCACCACGCCGGGGGCCGGAACGCCGACGCCGCCGCGATCGCCGACGCGGTCATCGAGACCCAGACCGCCGAGATCGCGACCCTGAAGGAGATCCAGGCGCGGCTGTAGCCGTGCCGGGCCGGGGGTGGGGGCGGCGGGCGCCCGTCCCAACCCCCGCCGCCCCGGCGGGGCGGCGGTTGGGGGGCGCCCCCTGCCGCGCCCCCCTGCGGGAGACCCGGGGGGGGGGGTCGCGGGGCGGGGCGGGGGTGCGGGCCGGCTGTCGCCGGTCCGAACCCCGGCCTCCGCGACGGGTCGCCGTTTCGGGCGCGACCGGCGGGGAATACCGACGCGGGCGGAGCGGTTGAACAGGCTTGCGACATACCCCCTAGGGGTATATTGTCAGAACGGATACCGATCTAGGGAAGGAGCCTCCGGTGAACAGCCACCACGCGCACGGCGACGACGAGAGGCACCACGAACACCACGGCCACGAGGCCGGACACGGCGAGCACGCGTCACACGACGCCACCGTCGCGGCCCCACAGACCGAAACCCACGACGCGCACACCGCGCACGGCGGTCATGAAGGCCACGACAAGCACGCCGGGCACGACCCGGAGGCGTTCCGGCGCAAGTTCTGGCTCAGCCTGATCCTCACCGTGCCGATCATCCTCACCAGCGACATGATCATGGACTGGTTCGGGTACACGCTGGACTTTCCCGGAATCGGTTTCGTCGGGCCGGTCCTCGGCACGTTCGTGTTCCTCTACGGCGGCTGGCCGTTCCTGGAAGGGGCCTACCGCGAGGTCCGCGACCGCGCCCCCGGCATGATGCTGTTGATCGCCACCGCGATCACCGTCGCCTTCGGCGCGTCCCTCGCCACCGCCTTCGGCGCCTTCGACCTCGATTTCTGGTGGGAACTGGCCGCACTGGTCACGATCATGCTGCTCGGCCACTGGCAGGAGATGAAGGCCATCGGCCAGGCCCAGGGCGCACTGGCCGCGCTCGCGGCGCTGCTGCCGGACGAGGCCGAGCGCGTCGGGTCCGACGGCGCAATCGAAACCGTCTCGGTCGCGGACTTGTCGCTCGGGGACCTGGTGCTGGTCCGATCGGGCTCGCGCGTCCCCGCCGACGGCGAGATCGCCGAGGGCGAAGCCGAACTCGACGAGTCCATGATCACGGGTGAATCCCGCCCGGTGCCGCGCGGCCCGGGCGAGAAGGTCGTCGCGGGCACCGTCGCCACCGACTCGGCGATCCGGGTGAAGGTCACCGCTATCGGCGAGGACACCGCCCTCGCCGGGATCCAGCGGCTGGTCTCGCAGGCGCAGGAGTCGCGGGGCCGAGCCCAGGTCCTCGCCGACCGCTTCGCCGCCGCGCTCTTCTATATCGCGATGGCGGTGGCCGTGCTCACGTTCGCGCTCTGGTCGGCCTTCGGCACGGTCCCCGAGGCCGTGGTGAGGACCGTGACCGTGCTCGTCATCGCCTGCCCGCACGCGCTGGGGCTGGCCATCCCGCTGGTCATCGCCATCTCCACCGCGGTGTCGGCCAAGGCCGGGATCCTGGTGAAGGACCGGCTCGCGATCGAGCGGATGCGCACCGTCGACGCCGTCCTGTTCGACAAGACCGGGACGCTGACCAAGGGCGAGCACACCGTCGCCGGCGTCAGCGGCACCGCGGGCGCCGACCGGGACGAGGTGCTGCACCTGGCCGCCGCCGTCGAGTCCGACTCCGAGCACCCGCTCGCCCGCGCGATCGTCGCCCACCACGGGCACGCCCACGGCGGCGCGAACGCGGTGGCGAGCGACTTCAAGTCGCGCACCGGCCGCGGCGTGGAAGCCACTGTGGACGGAAGAAGGCTCGCGGTCGGCGGACCGGCGCTGCTCGCCGAACTCGACGCCGAGATCCCCGACGACCTGCTCGACGAGGTCCAGACCTGGTCGGGCCGCGGGGCCACCGTCCTCTATCTGATCGCACTCGGCGAGGCGCCGAAGATCCTGGGGGCCATCGCCCTCGAGGACGAGGTCCGGTCTGAGGCCCGGCAGGCCATCGCCGACCTGCGCGCCGCCGGCGTCCAGAAGATCGCGATGATCACCGGCGACGCGAAGGCCGTGGCCGAAGCGGTCGCCGCCGACCTCGGGTTCGTCGAGGGCCGCGACGAGGTCTTCGCGGAGGTCCTGCCCGCCGACAAGGACAAGGCCGTGGCGGCGCTCCAGGCGCAGGGCCTGAGGGTGGCGATGGTCGGCGACGGCGTCAACGACGCGCCCGCACTGGCGCGGGCCGACGTCGGCATCGCCATCGGCGCGGGCACCGATGTGGCGATCGAGTCCGCCGGAGTGGTGCTGGCGTCCTCGGACCCGCGCGGGGTGACCGGGGTGATCCGGCTGTCGAAGGCGAGCTACCGGAAGATGATCGAGAACCTCGCGTGGGCCGCGGGCTACAACGTCGTGGCGATCCCGCTCGCCGCCGGTGTCCTGGCCTGGGCCGGGTTCACGCTCAGCCCCGCGATCGGCGCGGTGCTCATGTCGGCCTCCACGATCGTGGTCGCCCTCAACGCCCAGCTCCTGCGCCGCGTCAAGCTGACCCCGACCCGCTGACAGCCGAAGGGGCCCATGCGAATCCGCATGGGCCCCCTTTTTGGCCACCATTGCCGCCCGGGCCGACCGTCCGATCTTCCGATTCTGGAAGGAATTCGGCCTCTGACCTGGCTTGCAGCTTGTGCCCCCGGCAGGATTCGAACCTGCGACACCTGGTCCCGGAAACCAGTGCTCTATCCACTGAGCTACGGAGGCGGTCGTCCGACGTGTCGGACCGGGACGATGGTACCAGTTGCCGGACTCGGCATCGCAGCCGGTTTGGCCGGTGAGGATCACACCCGGGCGAGTACGGCGGTTTCGCGGGAAGAATGTCGTCCGGCGGGTCTAGGCTGACCCGCGGAAACCCCCGAGCCTAGCTGACACGCTGCAGGTTCGGTGTACGAAACTCCGGAAGACCGCAACATCTTGGGGCGACCCCACGCGCCGACCACTACATGTATGATTCTGCTCTGTCAGGTCGGTGCTGTCAGCTCCCGTTCCCACTGCGCGGGGAGGGCGGCGCCGCCGCGCCGCCGCAGCAGATCGCCGCGTCTTGCAGACGCACAGCACCGAGGGGATGCAGAGATGACCGGGCTCGCCACCACGCCATCCGCCACCACCACCGCACCGCAGCAGCGGGAGCCCGAACCGGGTCCCGCCGCCCTCATCGCCGAGCGCCTCCGCGTGCACGCCGCAGGTCTGCCCGATGTGGACGCCGAGAAGGTCATCGCCCAGATCGAGGCCGGCCTCTGGCCCGGCGCGACCGAGCAGGCCCTGCGCGAGCGGGCCATCGAGATCACCTCGGCCACCGTCGCCTCCGAACCCACCTACTCGAAGCTCGCGGCGCGGCTCCTCGCCGAGCACATCGCCGACGAGACCGCGGGCGAGGGCGTCACCTCGTTCACGACCTCCATCGCGGCCTCGAACGCGAACGGCCTGCTCGCGGACGACCTGGTGGCGTTCGTGAACGCCAACGCGGCCGCGCTCGACGCCGTGATCGACGAATCCGCGGACGACCGCTTCGAGTACTTCGGCCTGCGCACCGTGTACGACCGCTACCTGCTGCGCCACCCCGAGCACCGCACCGTGCTCGAGCGCCCCCAGTACTTCATGCTCCGCGTCGCGTGCGGGCTGAGCCAGTCGGTCGAGGAGGCCGCCGAACTCTACCGCCTGCTGTCGACGCTCTCGTACCTGCCGTCGTCGCCGACCCTGTTCAACTCCGGCACCCGCCGCGCGCAGCTCTCCTCGTGCTTCCTGCTCGACTCGCCGAAGGACGAGCTCGACTCGATCTACGAGCGCTACAGCCAGGTCGCGCGCCTCTCGAAGTACGCCGGCGGCATCGGCATCGCCTGGTCGCGGGTCCGCTCGCGCGGGTCGCTGATCCGGGGCACGAACGGGCACTCCAACGGCATCGTGCCGTGGCTGCGCACCCTCGACTCGTCCGTCGCCGCCGTGAACCAGGGCGGCCGCCGCAAGGGCGCCGCGTGCGTGTACCTCGCCTCCTGGCACGCCGACATCGAGGAGTTCCTCGAGCTGCGCGACAACACCGGCGACAACGAGCGCCGCACCCACAACCTGAACCTCGCCAACTGGATCCCCGACGAGTTCATGCGCCGCGTCGAGAACGACGCCCCGTGGTCCCTGTTCGACCCGAAGGAGACCCCCGAGCTGGTCGACCTGTGGGGCGACGACTTCGACCAGGCCTACCGGGCCGCCGAAGCCGCGGGCAAGGCGCGCAAGACCGTCCCGGCCCGCGAGCTCTACGGGCGCATGATGCGCACCCTCGCGCAGACCGGCAACGGCTGGATGACCTTCTCCGACACCGCGAACCGCACCTCGAACCAGACGGCACGCAAAGAGAACGTCATCCACCTCTCGAACCTGTGCACCGAGATCCTCGAGGTCACGAACGACTCCGAGACGGCCGTGTGCAACCTCGGCTCGGTCAACCTGGCCGAGCACACCTCGCCGGCCGGCTTCGACTTCGAACGCCTCGAGGAGACCGTGCGCACCGCGGTCAAGTTCCTCGACCGCACCATCGACCTCGGGTTCTACCCGACCGCCGAGGCCGAGAAGGCCAACCGCAAGTGGCGCCCGATCGGCTTGGGCTGCATGGGCCTCGCCGACGTGTTCTTCAAGCTGAAGCTGAACTTCGACTCCGAGGAGGCGCTGGCGCTCTCCACGGCGATCGCCGAGCGCATCGCGATCGTGGCCTACGAGACCTCCGCGAAGCTCGCCGCCGAGCTCGGGGCGCACCCGAACTTCGACGAGACCCGCGCGGCCGAAGGCGTGCTGCACACCGATCACTTCGCGGACGCCCGGATCACCCTGGGCGAGCGCTGGGACGCGGTGCGGGCGCAGATCGGCGAGCACGGCCTGCGCAACTCGCTGATGATCGCGATCGCACCGACCGCGACGATCGCCTCGATCGCGGGCTGCGCCGAGTGCATCGAGCCGGTCGTCTCGAACGTCTTCAAGCGCGAGACCCTCTCGGGCGAGTTCCTGCAGGTGAACCGCCACCTGATCACCGAGCTCAAGGAGCGCGGGATCTGGAACGAGCAGGTGCGCCAGGCGATCGTGCTCGCCGAGGGCTCCGTGCAGGGCATCGACGCGATCCCCTCGGACCTCCAGGAGCGGTACCGCACCGCTTGGGAGCTGCCGCAGCGCGCGCTCATCGACCTGGCCGCGGCCCGCACGCCGTTCATCGACCAGGCCCAGTCGCTCAACCTGTTCCAGGCCTCGCCGACCATCGGCAAGCTCTCGTCGATGTACCGGTACGCCTGGAAGTCGGGCCTCAAGACCACGTACTACCTGCGCAGCCGCCCGGCCACGCGGATCAACCAGACGACCGTGAGCGCCGCCGGCGCGGCCGAGAAGCCGACCGAGCTCGCGGCCGTCCCGACCGAGCTCGAGGTCATCCCGGCCGACATCGCGTGCTCGCTGGAGAACCCGGAGAGCTGCGAGGCCTGCCAGTAAGACCCCGGAGGGGCGGGGCCTTCCGAGGCCCCGCCCGTCCCGTGCCACCCCGCCCACCGCAACGAGAGAGGACCCGAGAATGCTGCTCGACCCGGGCATGAACCTGACCCTGCGACCGATGAAGTACCCGGACTTCTACGACCAGTACCGGGCCGCCATCAAGAACACCTGGACCGTCGAGGAGGTCGACCTCGCGTCCGACCTGACCGATCTGGCCGAGTTCACGCCCCAGGAGCAGCACCTCATCCACCGCCTCGTGGCGTTCTTCGCCACCGGCGACACGATCGTCGCGAACAACCTGGTGCTCAACCTGTACCAGCACATCAACTCCCCCGAGGGCCGGCTGTACCTGTCGCGGCAGCTGTTCGAGGAGGCCGTGCACGTCCAGTTCTATCTGACGCTGCTCGACACCTACCTGCCCGACCCGGAGGAGCGCGCGAAGGCGTTCGACGCGGTCAACAACATCCCGTCGATCAAGCGCAAGGCCGACTTCTGCTTCAAGTGGATCGACTCGGCCTTCGACATGACCGAGCTGAAGACCGCCTCTGACCGCCGCACCTTCCTGCTCAACCTCATCTGCTTCGCCGCGTGCATCGAGGGCCTGTTCTTCTACGGCGCCTTCGCGTACGTGTACTGGCTGCGCAGTCGGGGCCTGCTCGACGGACTCGCCACCGGCACCAACTGGGTGTTCCGCGACGAGTCCTGCCACATGAACTTCGCGTTCAGCGTGGTCGACCAGGTGCGGCGGGAAGAGCCCGAGCTGTTCGACGAGCAGATGCACCAGGAGGTCGTCGCGATGATGGAGGAGGCCGTCGAGGCCGAGCTCCAGTTCGCCGAGGACCTCATCGGCGAGGGCATGCCCGGCATGACCGTCAAGGACATGAAGTCGTACCTGGAGTACGCCGCCGACCAGCGCCTCGTGCGCCTCGGCATGCCCAAGAAGTGGGGCTCGGAGAACCCGTTCCCGTTCATGGCGCTCCAGGACGTGCAAGAGCTGACGAACTTCTTCGAACGTCGCCCGACCGCCTACCAAGTGGCCGTGGAAGGCAAGGTCGACCTCGACGAGGAGTTCTGATCTGAAGCCGCGCAAGTTCTCCCATGCGCGGTGAAGGGCCCGACGCCGATGGCGTCGGGCCCTTTTTCCCTGCTTTTGCTAGGCCTCTTGGCGGGCGAAGGTGGCTCCGGTCGCCTGGGAGCCGTCCTGCAGTTGGGCGACGCACTGGAAGGTGCCGTCGCCGGGGACGTAGACGTCGGTGGTCCAGTTGAACGAGTCGCCGCCGATGAGTTGCGAGAGCGGTCCGCCTTCGAGCTGGCCGTCGACGCAGGCCGCTGCGACCGTCGCGTCGGCGCGGGCCCCGTCTGCGTCGGTGACGCCTTCGGGGAGCTGACCGGTCGCGTAGGCCTCCCACTGGTGGGCGGTGTCGCAGCTGGCGGAGGCGAACTCGGCGTCGAAGCAGGCGGGCTTCGAGACGCAGCCGACCCCTTCGGTCGTGAGCGTGCATTCGGCGACGTAGTCGCCGGCGTTGGACTGCTCCTCGAGGCCGGGGGCCTCTTCGCCGCCGAAGAGCCAGATGCCGCCGACGATGAGGAGCCCGAGGACGACGAGGGCGCCCACGCCCATGCCGATGAGGCGGCCGACGCTGGATCCGGTGTCGCCTTCTTTGAGGCGGCGCTCGCGGCGGGTCAGGCCGGACTCGTTGCGGGGCACGGGAACCGGAAGGCGCGAGTCCTGGTCGTCGCGGTTGCCGCCGGAGGCGAAGGACTTCCAGGCGGTGGTCTCGGCGGCGACGTCGCGGTCGGGGGCCGCGGGGCTCATGGGCGGACTGACGGGCGGGCTCGGGATCCGCGCGTTCGGGTCGGCGACGACCGGCGACGTGAACGGCGCTTCGGTCCCGGCCGTGAACGCTTGCGCTGCTTGCGGTTCGCGGCGGCGCTTGCTCGGGGCGAGCCGGAGCGTCGAGGGAGCGTCGGGGAACGCGCTCGGGTCGAGCTGGGCGTAGCCGGGGGGCGAGGCGGGGCTGAGGTCCTGCGGCGGCGAGGAGTACGCACCGAAGACGCCGACGCCTTGGGGCGCGGGGGAACTCGGCGGAGGGTCGTCGGTGATGCGCGGGAGGAGCCCGGTGGAGGCCTCGGGGATGCTCGCGAGGAACTCGCGGAACTCGACCGCGGTCGGGCGGCCGCCGGGGTTGTTGATGAGCGCCGTGCGGAGCATCTCGAGCAGGAGCGGCGATATACCGGGGATCGCCGGGATCGGCTGATCGAACAGGGCCGCCACGTCGTTGATGTCGAGCACCCCGTCGACGGGGAACCTCGGGGGCGTGCCGGAGAGCATCGTGTAGAGCGTCGCCGCGAGCGAGTAGACGTCGGCACTGGGGCCGACCTCGCGCATCTGGAAGACCTCCAGGGGCGCGTACGCGGGTGTGGCCATGGTCGAGACGGGCTCGCCGGGGCGGGGCGCGGCGATGAGGCTCGAGAGGCCGAAGTCGCCGAGCACGGCGTGGCCGTGGTGGTCGACGAGGAGGTTCGCGGGCTTGACGTCGCGGTGGACGATGCCGGCCTCGTGGGCGGCGGCGAGGGCGTCCGCGATGCGGATGCCGATCTCGATGGTCCGGTGCGGCGGGATCGTCGTGTGCCGGTCGAGGAGGTCGGCCACGGTGCCGCGGCAGCGCTCCATGACGACGTACGGGTTCGCCTGGTGGGTGAGGCCCGCGGAGAGCATCTTGACCACGCACGGGTGGTCGGAGAGGCGCCCGGCGGTCTGGACCTCGCGGCGGAAGCGCTCGCGGGCGGCGTCGTCGGTGAGCGGCCTGGCCTCGACCTTGACGGCGACTTCGGAGCCGTCGTCGTAGCGGGTGGCGCTGTAGACGATGGAGTAGGCGCCGCGGTCGATCTCGCGGAAGCCGGTGAGGCGCTCGATGCCCTGGAAGAGGGATTCGGGGTCGGCCCCGGATCGGGGGCCCGGAGGGGTGAGAGGGGTGGATGGGGCGAGGTGGGGATCGGTTGGAGCACCGTAGGACGAGATGGTGTCCACTGTGATACAGCCTCCGTTCTCGGCGACGCGCACGGGTGTGAACCGTGCTGCGTCTTGCCTGGTGCAGGTCGGTGCGCCGATCGAGCCGATCGGCGCGGGGGTTGTTCCGGACCTCAGGTCGCGGCACTCGGGCCTGGGGGAACCGAGTCATGGGACCTTTGACGCATAACGTTACGGCAACACGCCCACGATTCTGTATACCCCTGGACGAAGAGCCAGCGATAACTGGCCGAACGGTTGATATGTCGCTTCCACTGGGCGAACTGCCGGTAGCCCATAGTGAATGCATCCCCCGTGCGGCGCGCGGGAGGACGGGCGGTCCGTCTGGAACGGGCCCCGTGCCGCAAGGCCTCGGCCCGCAAGGGCCGCCCGTCCACCCGCTGCGTCTCCCACACTGCGGCAAGCATCGCAGCTTCCTGAGCAGGCTCGGCGTACATGGTGTGCGTTCCCTCAGGAGACCTTGGCGGCTTCGAGATAGCCCTCGGCCCAGGCGGTCGACGCCGGGTCTTCCCCGAAGGACTTCAGGGTCGTCCGCGCCCACCGGCGGGCCGCTTCGACCTGGCCGTCCTCGTCCAGGAGACGGGCGTAGCGGGCCACGATCTCCCGGCGCGGACGGCCCAGCGCGGGCTCGTCGTGGTGCGCCGCGATGGGTTCGAGCATTCGGAGGGCCTCGGCGCGGTCGCCCTTGGCGGCGTGCACGTCGGCCAGGAGCGCGGTGTTGGCCGCGCGGCCCGGCTCGAGCACGTCGTCGGTGACGAGCGCCAGCGCCTCTTCCGCGGCGGCCTCGGCGGCGGCCGTGTCGCCGAGCTCGAGGGCGCATTGGCCTCTCAGGTTGTGCGCCAAGGAGATCAGGAGCGGATGGCCGGTCTTGGTGCCGTACTCCTCCGCGCCTTGGGCGAGGTCGAGGGCGTGGTCGAGCGCGCCGATCGAGCGGGCGGCGAGGGCGCGCACGTACTTCGCGAAACCGCGGCCCCAGTCGTCGTCGATGCGCTCGAAGTCGCGGAAGGACGCACGGGCGGCCGCGTCGGCCCCTTCCGGGTGGCCTAGGGCCACTTGGGCGGCGGCGCCGATCGCGCGCAGGAGCCCGACGGCGAAGACGTCGCCCGACCGTTCGCCGATCGGCATGAACACATCGGACAGCCGCTTCGCCTCGGTGAAGCGCCCGGCCATGAGCAGCGCGAACGCGGAGACTCCGCGCACCCAGGCCCGGCCGACCAGGTCCATTTGGCGCGCAAAGGCTTTCGCGGCCTCGCGGAGCACGTCGTCGGCGCCGTCGAAGTCGCCGCGGGCCACGAGGACCCACGCGCGGTGTTGGAGGGCCCAGGCGAGGCGCCTGTCGTCGCCGACGCCGAACGCGGTGTCGTAGGCGTCGAGGAAGCGGGTCTCCGCTTCGTTCAGGTGCCCGGCGAGGAAGTCGAGCAGGCCGATGCGGCATTGCGCGTCGCAGCGGGGGCCGGCGAGTCCTTCGCGCCTCGAGAGTGCAAGGGCCGCAGTCCAAGCGGTGCGGGCGTCCTGGAGTTCGCCCTTGTACCGGTGGAGGCGTCCGCGCAGGAGCAGGAGTTGGGCGACGAGCTCGGCCTCGTCCTCGGCGAAGTCGTCGCCGAAGAGGCGCCCGGACGGGTGCTCTTCATGGTCGTCGCTGGGGACGATGAGGCCGATGTCGATGGCGAGGCCCTCGATCTCGGACTCGGCTTCCACGGTGCGGCCCAGGCGGGTGAGGGCCCGGCCGCGCAGGAGGCGGTCGTCGAAGGACAGGGGCGCGAGGCGTTCCACGCCGTTGAGGAGCGCGACCGCTCGTTCGGGCTCGGAGGCGTCCATGGCGCGGGCGGCCTGCTTGCGGACGGCTTCGACCGCGAGCGGGAGGACGTTCCAGACCTCGTCGAGCGCTTCGATCTCGACTTCCTTGGCGAGGGTGACGGCCTGCTCGGCGTGGAAGACCACGAGGTCGTCGGCGCTCTGGCCTTCGAGTTCGGTGTCGGCGGCCCAGCGGGCGATCTCGGCGTGCGCGTGCGCGGCGTCGGCTTTGCCGATGGGCGCGTAGGCGGCCTGGCGCAGCAGCGGGGTGACGAAGCGGTAGCCGCCGTAGGAGCGTCGGCGCAGCATGCGGCGGTCGAGGAGTTCCTGGAGGGCGGCGTCGAACTCGCCGGGGACTTCTTTCTCGAGGAGCTGCGCGGCTTCGGGTGGCACGGCGTCGCCGAAGATCGAGGCGGCGCGCAGGAGCGCGCGGGCCGCGGGGGTGAGGGCGTCGATGCGCGCGCCGAGGACCTGCGCGAGGTCGCGGGAGAGCACGCGGCCGGTGAGCGAACCGGCGGCGAGGCGCCAGTGCTCGCCGTCGCCGGCGAGCAGCCGCTGCTCGGTGAGTAGGGTGACCAGCTCGGCGAGGTAGTAGGGGTTGCCTTGGGCGAAGCCGAGGAGGCGGTCCTCGTCGGGTTTGGGCATGCGCCCGCCGCCGAGGAACTCGCGGAGCAGACGGGCCGCATCGGCGCCGGCGAGCGGCGGGAGCGGGTGCACTTCGGCCTCGGAGATCCGGGTGAGGACGCCGGAGGAGCGGGTCAGCTCAGGGCGCCCGTACAGCAGCACGAGCACGGGCCCGTGGATCTTGGAGAGCGCGACGCCGAGCGCATCGATACCGGCCGCCGAGGCGGTGTGCAGGTCGTCGATGTTCAGGACCAGCGGCCCCTGGGTGGCCATGTGCGTGATGAGCTCCGCGACGGCTTCAGGGATCGTGTAGGCGTCGGACTGCTGCCCGGTGAATCCGCCGACGCGGTCGGCGGCGCCGGGGCGGCCGTGCCCGAGCAGCCCGAGGAGGAGCGTGATGTTGAGGCGGCATTCGCCGTGGTCGGCGTGGCCGTCCGCGATCCGCCGGAGCTTCGCTTCGGCGGTGGCGCGGTCGTCGTCGAATCGAAGACCGGCGGCCTTGCGAACGAGATCGGCCAGCGGCCCGAAACGGCGGCCTTCGCCGTAGGGCGCGACGCGGACGGTCAGGACGCGCGCTCCGCGTTCGGTGGCGACGGTCCGCACTTCGCGAGCGAAGCGGGTCTTCCCCATCCCCGCCTCGGCGGTGTGGATGAGGACGAGCGGTTCGCCGCGGTCGATGACGGCTTCGAGCCGACCGTTGACACGGCCGATCTCGGCGTCCCGGCCGATGAAGGGGGCGGTGTCGCCTAGGCTGGCACGGGTCCCGGGCTCGTCTTCGAGGCCCAGGAGCTGGAACACCTCGACCGGCTCGCGCTTGCCCTTGAGGCGCACGGGAGTGAGGCGACGCCAGGCGGCGGCGTGCTTGGTGGAGCGCATGGTCTCCTCGCCGGCCCAGATGGTGCCGACGGAGGCGATCGCGCAGATGCGCGAGGCGGTGTTCACGGTGTCGCCGATGACCGTGTACTCGAGGTTCGCCTGCATGCCCGCGACGACGAGACCGGAGCGCAGCCCGATGCGAAGTCCGATGGGAAGACCACCACCGGACTCGGCTTTGAGGAGACGGCGCACCCGTTTCTGCATGGCCTGAGCGGCCCGGACGGCGCGCTCGGCGTCGTCTTCATGGGAGAGCGGAGCGCCGAAGACGGCCATGAGGCCGTCGCCCATGAGTTTGTCCACGTGCCCGCCGAACTCGTTGACGGCGGAGACGCATTCCGCCAGCAAACGGTCGGTGACGGACGAGACCCGCTCGGGGTCGAGGCTCTCGGACCAGGTGGTGAAGTCGGAGAGGTCGGCGAAGAGCACCGTGACGTAGCGGCGCTCGGTCTGCGGGGCGGTGGCCTCAGGGGAGAGGGGTGCTCCGCAGTTGTGGCAGTAGCGCGCGCCGGGCACGGTGGGCACGGAGCAGAATGGGCAGGTCACAGCAGCACCAACGCCGAGGGCAGGGTGTGTTGTTCCCCACTCCTTGTGGGAATGGGGTGGTTCTTGCGCTTCACGCTGGCAAGGATACGTGGCCTAGCTGACAGATACCTGTGTGCAGAGGCACAATTCCCCGAGAGCAGGAGGGCCGATCAGCCAAAAGGCCGACCCCCGCGAGCCCCGTACCGGACGATCCGGCAGGACCCACCGCCCCGCCCCCAGCCGATAAAATCCTCTCAACCGAGTCGACCCCTCACGGGCTCCAAGAACGAAAGCCCCCATATGGCGTCACCCCTCGAACCTCAACGCCCGATACCGATGCCCGAAGTGCCTACCTTCGCCGAACCGAGCGGGACGACGTACACCGTCCGGTACCACCGAGCGCGGCTGCTGGCCGTCGCCGTCGGCTGCTTCCTACTGTGGTGCGTCCTGTCAGTCGCGTCGAAACAAGCCCCGTTTCACTGGGCGAACCTGCTGATGGTTCCTTCCGCCTCGATGTTGTGCATGTCGATCCTCTGCGTGTCCGCGCCGTTCCACCAGCCGTACCTGACCCTTGATTCGGCCGGCCGGGTCCTGCGCGGCCCTGGCGGCTGGTGGTGGTGCCGCTCCTACCCGAGGCGCGGCCGCACAGGAGTCACGTACTCGATGCAGGAGGGTTGGATCGTCGAGGCTAGCGCGGACGGCACACGCCGCCTGCCGCTTCCCCGCTGGTGGGCACACAGCGATGATTGGACCGAACTTGACGGCCTGCTTTCTGGCTGTGAACGCTCCGCTCCGGACTGGATCCACATCAGGAGAACCGGCCCTGACTGGCTCCCGCCCTCCTCCGCGGCGATCCGCATCGGCTCCAACCGGAAACCGTTTCTCTGGGCTTTCCTTACCGGTTTCACCCTGAACCTCGCGGGATGTGTGGGCCTGCCACTGCTGCGCCTAGTGCAGGAGTCCTACAGCCTGTTCGTGGTCCTGCCATCGATGTTGACGAGCTTCGGCCTGGTCATGCTGCTCTTCAACCAGGTGGCCGTCTTCGATCCGCAGCAGGGCACTCTCGTCGTCAAAGGACGCATGTCCGGCGGACGCGTGTTCCCGCGCCGCGGATACGACCACCTCGAATACTCGGCCCGCCTCGACGCCATCCATGAAGTGCGCGCCGACGGCAAGCGGCGGCTGGTGACGGGTTCTTGGCAATTTGACCCCAAGACCTGGAAGCACTTCACCGACTTGATCCAGGAGCGGGTCCGATGAATCCGGATCCGGGTGCCCGAGGCTCCGCCGATCCGGCACCACCGCCGAATCTCCATAAGCCGATCGCAGTCCGCTCCAACCGGCGCCGCTGCCTATGGGTCACGGCGGTCGGCCTGCCGTTGTGCTTCCTGTTCATCCTGGTCGACCCGGAGAGCCCCGACGACGTCCTTGCCGAGTGGCTTCTCCTCGTCGCGTCGTTGACAGCGTTCATCCCTGGCGTGCCGGGCACCGTCTTGCTGCTCAGCTCCCATCGATACCTGGTCTTCGACCCGGTTTCCCGAAGGCTCACCGCCGGGCCGGGAAACTGGCGCCAGCGGAGTATCCACCCCCGACGCGGATTCGACCGCATCGAGTACTCCGTCTACGACGCAAGGATTTACCAGATCAGAACTGACGGCAGTCGGCGCCGCATCGCGATCCCGCGCTGGTACCTCGACAAGCAGGACTGGCGCGCCTTCGTGGATGCCCTCACAGAGCCCCGTCCGACATCGGTCTCCGACAACGAAAGCCCATAGATGAGCCGCAGCTATCCTCCTCCTCCGATGCCGCCGCCAGGACCTTCGCCTTCACGCACCTGCCGAACCCGCTTCCTCCTGAGGCCCTGAGGTTCCCAGTTCGTCGCGCTCATCGCGAAGGATCTCCTCGTGCCGCTCGGCGAGATCGCCTCGGCCCGAAGCGAACGAACCGACCCACTCAGGCAGCGCGCTCATGACGGCCAGACGGGGCTGCCGTCTTTCCAGGTCACGCCTTTGTTGCGGCAGAGGCAGAACGGGTGGCCGACCGGGTCGGTGTAGATCTGCCAGCCGTAGCCGTCGTCGTTGATGAAGCTCTTCTGGAGCGTCGCTCCGAGGGCGATGACGCGCTGCTGCTCGGGTTCGACTTCGTCGACTTCGAAATCGAGGTGGTACTGCTTGGGGTGCTCGTCGTCGGGCCAGCTCGGGGGGCGGAAGTCGTCGACGCGCTGGAAGGCCAGTTCGATCTCGCCGAACTTGATCCCGGCCCAGGAGTCGGTGCTGCCGTCTTTCACCGGCTGACCGGTGACCTCGGCGTAGAAAGCCGCGAGCTTCATGGTATCGGGGCAGTCGATGATGAAATCGGTGAGTTTCAGCATCGGCCGATACTCCCACAGGACGGGCCGGACGCGAAAGACGAAAAGGCCCGGAACGCTTTCACGCTCCGGGCCCTTGGTTCGCTGTCAGGTGGTGACCAGGCTGGCCTTCTGGAATTCCTTGACCGTGGTGTAGCCGGTCTTGGCCATGGCGCGGCGCAGGCCCCCGAAGAGGTTCTGGCTGCCGTCGGAGGAATTGCTGGGGCCGTAGAGGATCGCCTCGAGGTCGGGGACCTCGATGTCGCCGGAGTCGCCCGGGCGGAAGCGGCCGCGCGGGAGCTTCGGGTGCGAGGCGGCGGAGTGCCACCAGGCGCCGGCGGCCGGGGACTCGGCGGCGTCGGCCAGGATCGAGCCGAGCATGACCGAGTCGGCGCCGCAGGCGATGGCCTTGGCGATGGCGCCGGAGTTGGTCATCTCGCCGTCGGCGATGAGGTGCACGTAGCGCCCGCCGGTCTCGTCGAGGTAGTCGCGGCGAGCGGCCGCGGCTTCGACGACGGCGGAGGCCATCGGGACGTCGATGCCGAGGACCGTGTCCGTGGTGGACCAGTCGTCGGAGCCGACGCCGACGATGACACCGGCGGCGCCGGTGCGCATCAGGTGCATCGCGGTCTTGTAGTTGGTGGCCCCGCCCACGACTACGGGCACGTCCAGGTCGGCGATGAACTGCTTCAGGTTCAGGACGTCGCCGTTGGAGGAGACGTGCTCCGCCGAGACGATGGTGCCCTGGATGACCAGCAGGTCGACCCCGGCCTCGACCGCGAGCGGCGCGAGTTCGGCGGTGTGCTGCGGGCTGAAGCGGATGGCGGTGGTGATGCCGCCCGCGCGCAGTTCGGCGATCCGCTCCGCGATGAGCTCGGGCTTCACCGGCTCGGCGTAGATCTCCTGGAGCCGCTCGATGGCGTTCTCGGCGGGCGTGTCCGCGAGTTCCTTCAGCAGCGAGCTCGGGTCGACGTAGCGGCACCAGAGCCCTTCGCCGTTGAGGACGCCGAGGCCGCCGAGGCGGCCCATCTCGATCACCGAGGCCGGGCTCATCGTCGCGTCGGACGGGTGCGCCATGGCCGGGATCTCGAACCGGTAGGCGTCGAGCTGCCATTCGGTGGAGACGTCGTCGATGTCCCGGGTCCGCCGGGTCGGCACGAGCGCCACTTCGGACAGCCGCCAGCCGCGCGCCACGATCTTGCCGGGGCCGATCTCGACCAATTCCCGCACAGTCTCTCCTCCTACAGGGCCCGAACTACCGTGTGTGGTAGTTGGGTGCTTCCACGGTCATCTGGATGTCGTGCGGGTGGCTCTCCTTGAGGCCCGCAGCGGTGATCCGGACCAGACGGCCGCGCTCATGCATCGCTTCGATGGTACCGGCCCCGGTGTAGCCCATGGCACTGCGCAGTCCGCCCACGAGCTGGTAGACCACCTGTGCGAGGGTGCCGCGATAGGGCACTTGGCCCTCGACGCCCTCGGGGACGAGCTTGTCGTTGGACTCGACGCCGCCCTGGAAGTACCGGTCCTTGGAGTAGGACTTGGCCTCGCCGCGGGACTGCATGGCGCCGAGCGACCCCATGCCGCGGTAGGACTTGAACTGCTTGCCGTTCATGTAGATCAGGTCGCCGGGGCTCTCGGCGCAACCGGCGAAGAGCTGGCCCATCATGACGGTGGAGGCGCCGGCGACGATGGCCTTGGCGATGTCGCCGGAGTACTGGATGCCGCCGTCGGCGATGACCGGGACGCCGCGTTCGCGGGCGACTCGGACGGTGTCCATGATCGCGGAGATCTGCGGGGCGCCGACGCCGGAGACGACGCGGGTGGTGCAGATGGCGCCGGGGCCGACGCCGACCTTGATGCTGTCGGCGCCCGCGTCGATCATGGCGTTCGCGGCGGCGGCGGTGACGATGTTGCCGCCGATGATGTCGACCTTGTCGCCGAAGTCCTTGGAGACGCGGGAGATCATGTCGAGCACGCCGCGCGAGTGGCCGTGCGCGGAGTCGACGGAGAGGAGGTCGATCCCGGCCTCGACGAGCTGTCCGGCGCGCGCGTACTGCTCGTCGCCGACGCCGATCGCGCCGCCGACGCGCAGGCGCCCGATGTCGTCCTTGGAGGCGTTCGGGAACTCTTCGCGTTTGGAGAAGTCCTTGACGGTGATGAGGCCGCGGAGGTGGCCTTCGGCGTCGACGATCGGGAGCTTCTCGATCTTGTTGGCCTTGAGCAGCGCCAGGGCCTCTTCGCTGGAGACGCCCTCGGGGGCGGTGACCAGGTTGCGGGAGGTCATGACGGAGGCCACGGTGACGGACATGTCGTTTTCGAACCGCATGTCGCGGTTGGTGACGATGCCGATGAGCTTGCCGTCTTCGTCGGTGACGGGGAGACCGGAGATGCGGTACTTGCCGCAGAGCTTGTCGACCTGCTCGAGCGTGTCGTGCGGCGAGCACGTGACCGGGTCGGCGACCATGCCCGACTCGGAGCGCTTGACGAGGTCGACCTGCTGCGCCTGCTCTTCGGCGGACATGTTGCGGTGCAGGATGCCGAGGCCGCCGAGGCGGGCCATGGCGATCGCCATGCGGGCCTCGGTGACGGTGTCCATCGCGGCCGTCAGCAGCGGCACGGAGATGCGGATGTTGCGGGTGAGCTGCGAAGAGGTGTCGACCTCGGACGGGATCACGTCGGATTCGCCGGGCAGGAGCAGTACGTCGTCGAAGGTCAGGCCGAGTGGAATGGCACTGGCCGCGCCCATCGGCACCGTGGTGCCTCCGACCCGCTCACCGGCGGCACCCTCGTGCCCCTGAATTCCGAAATCCCCTGAGAACGCCATGCACCAATCGTAGTGCCGTAACCTGCGTCGCTCCGAAGCGCACACGTCCCCTTGAGGTGTGATTCGCAGCGGAAACACCGCGAATTGGAGGGATGACCGGACGGGCCCGGCGGCAGTGCCGACAGGCCCGTTACGGCTTCAACCGGTATGTCCTAGAAAATGTCTTCGACGCCTTCAGAGACGGCCTCAGAGACGGTCTCGAACGCGTCCGACTCCGACACGGCGTCCCAGGCGTCGCCTGCGGCGTCGCTGACGTCTTCCCAGACCTCGGTGGCGTCGATGTCGGTCACGGCGTCCGCGACACCGTCCACCACATCGTCGAAGATCTCTTCTACGTTCTCGCCGAAGCCGTCCATGGCCGTCTCCTCAGTGTTAGCGGGTTGACTTGCGGCCCATGCTAACGAGCGGACCGCGCAGTGTCGGCACGCGGAGCCGAGGCTGGCACGCATCCGGGAGTCACCACCCGCGCACCGCGCTCACCCGGCAAGGTCGTCGCCAAGGGTTAGGCTGGTGAATGTGTATGAGGAGCCACGCGACCCGTTCGCCGACGATCCCGACCACGCGGAGGCGCTCGCCCCGTTCGAGCCAGAACTGGACGACGACGACCGCGCGGACCTCCTCGAGGACCTCCACGAACTGGAGCTGTTCGAGAAGGTCCTCCATCCGGAGGGCTACCGCGGCGTCGTGGTCGACTGCGACGACTGCGACGAACCCCACTACTTCACTTGGGGCCTGCTCATGTCGAACCTGCGCGGCCTCCTGGAGGCCAACTGCGCGCAGGTTCACGAGCCCGCCTACGACCCTGATCCGACCCATTATGTGACCTGGGACTACGCCCGGGGCTTCTCGGACTGCTGGCTCAAGGCGAACGGCGAGGAAACCGACTAGGCGGCAGCCTCGCCGACCGCCTCCTTCTCCGGTTCGCGCTCGCGGGGCTTCGGGGCCGCCTCGGCCGCCTTCGTCTTCAAGTTCGCCTCCAGCACATCGAGCCGCTCGGCCGCGAGGATCGCCCGCGTGAGCCCGGCCCGCACGTACGGAGCGTCGGAGCCGGTGTTCTTGATCGTCCAGATGCCGATGTTGATCAAGCCGATCGCGATGGCGTACATGAGCTCGTCCTGCAGCCGGTCGTTGTAGAGGAAGATCCCGAGGATGACCACCGGAACGGCGTAGAGCCAGGCGGCGGGCTGCCAGGACTCCAAGCGCTGCAGCGTCATGATCTCTCCTCTGGGGACGGTTGAGAGGCCCTTGCCGCCGTCCCAGGCGCGCGCCCGCGCGTTCGCGTCCTTCGCGAACCACAGGCACGCCGAGATCATCGTCGCCACCGTGATGATCCCCAACGGGGCGAACAGGAACCACCACTTCCGCTGCACGAGCGTCGGCAGCAGGATGTACACGGTCGGGTAGACCGCCGAGGCCCGCATCATGAACGAGGCCGCCGCCGTGCGCACGCCCTTCCAGCCGCGCCTGCGGATCGACGAATGCGGTGTCATGTCCGCGAAGATGTTCATGTACAGCCGCAAGCCCGGAATCGCGTAGGCGAGGGCCACGATCCGCACCGGCAGGTTGTCCCACGCCGCAGGGATCACGTAGTCGGCGGCGCGGATGTCGTCGAGGAGCGGGATGCCCTGGTCTCCGGAGCGGTTGAGGAGGCCGTTGGCGTATTCCACCCACTTTGCCTGCCAGAAGAAGTCGAGGTCCCGCGACCACCAGGTGAGCACCAGCGCCAGCGTCATCCACGACAGCAGCGCGCAGACGACGGCCCAGCGCTTGAGACCCCTCGCCTGCCGCAGGTGGTGGGCCTGCACCGGGCGCGCCCGCTGGTCGGTCGACTCGACCTGCTTGCGACGGACCTTCCAGATCTCGCGCTGCCGCTTGACCGCGCCCGCACCGGGCAGGGCGCCCTTCAACCGCTCGACGCGCGTCTTCGGCCGGTCCTTGTCGGCAGCCTCCAGCACTTCGATCTCGCACAGGAAGAGGTCGCGGATCTCGGCGAAGCGGCCGTCGCCCGCATCGACCCCCGAGACGGCGAGGCGCTGCGTCGGCTCGGCGTCGACCAGGTCCTCGAGGAGGCGCGCGAGACCGACCGAGGCGACGTAGAACTGGTCGGGGACGGTGCCCGGCGCACCGTGCGGAATCCCGCCGATCGCTATGAGCACCATGCCGACCGAGTAGAGGTCCGAGAGTGGCCCGCCGGCACCGGAGGCCTTCACCTCCGGCGCGATGAAGACGGACTCGCGGGATTCGGCACCGGCGAGCGTCCTGGTGTGGAGGAAATTCACCCCGAGGTCGATGAGTTTGAGCCGGACAGGGGTGCCGTTCTCCTCCTGGACGATGATGTTCGACGGCGTGAGGTCGTTGTGGTGTCCGACCTTCTCCGCGAGCACGATCATCGCCTCGAGCAGGAGGGTGCCGAGGGCCCGTAGCCGCTCGATGTCGACGGGCCGCAGGATCTCCGCCTTCGGGGGTGTACGGCTCCTCGCGATCGCGCGAAGGTAATCCGCGAGGGTCGTCCCCTCGACGAAGTCCATCAGCACCCAGCTGTCGTGGCTGGCCCACACCGTGACCAGTGGCGACTTCTCAGGGCGGACTCCGCCGAACTCGCGCCGGTAACTCCTGGTGGCCTTGACGATCGCAGGGATGCGCAGGTGGGGGTAGATAAGGCATTTGAGAGCGTACCGTTCCGCTCGGCCGACGGCACGGGTCATCGATTCCACGGTGAGGATGAACGAGGTGGTGCCCTGGCGGTGGAAGGCCATGGTCGAGAAGTCGATCGTGGCCCAGACCGCCGCCGCCTCACGGTCCCATGCGGGTGGCGAGTAGAGCAGCGTGATCGCGTCCTGCACCGCCGGATCGGCGACCAACTGGCGGCACAGCGCGTCCGGCGACTCACCGGCGATCTCGCCCTTCTCGTAGGTCTCACCGTGATACCGCATCCGGTCTGAACGGTGCATCGAGATGAGGGTCAGCAGGAAGCATCCCAGAAAGCCGGCGGTCGCGGAATTGACCCGCAGGTTCGGACCTGGATCCGTCCACCAAGCCCAGAGCCGGCCTATCTCGGTGGACCTGTCGATTCCCAACCGGTCGGCGTAGGCGCGCTCGTCGAGCGGAATGTCGAGCAACGCGGCGCGCCAGTCCTCGACGTCCCACTCGTCGAGATCCGGCGTGGCCGCACGCTTTCCGGTGCGGCCGTGAAGGTGCGCGCAAGCGACGGAGAGCTGGTCAATCGACGCGTTCGCCATTGGCGGTCCTCACGGTGACGATGCGGGGCACGGACCGGAAGGACCCGTCCCGGATCTCCTCGACCGAGATGCCCTGGATCGCGGCGGCCATGACCGCGTGCGCGTGGCGGGCGGCGGTCATGAGCGCGTCGCGGTCCCTGGTCTGGTTCCCGACCTCCTTCATCCACGGCAGCGGCGCGAGATCGAGCACCTTCGGGCCGGGGTCGGGCTCGGTCATCCAGCGCTGCAACTGCTTTCGCTGCGTGCGGTACTGGAATTGGGAGGCGACGTAAGCCTGGCCGAGTCCCTTCCGGATTCGATCGAGATAGGCGACCGAGTAGCGGCGGCCCGGGGAGAGCCGCGTGGGCGGGGCTTTGATCGGCTTGGTGCTGAGGGAGAGCACATGGGTGCAGCCGTCTTCCAAGGCCAGAAGGGAGGGGTGGGCGGTGAGCACGCCGCCGTCGAGGGCGCGCTGGCCTCGGAACACGCCGGTGCCTGGGACGGCGACGGGCATCCAGCAGCTCGCCTTCAGCGCCGACTTCAAGTCCTCTCTGGACTCGAACTCGTGCGGGCCGATCGCGGTCAGGTTGTCCACCAGGCTGATCGCGACGTGGAACTCGGCCGGGCTCTTCAGGATCCTCTCGAAGTCGAGCGGCTTGGTCGCCTCCAGGACTTTCTCGAAGGCGTATTCGAGGTTGAGCATGGGGCGCTTGGTGAACATGTTCCGCATATCCACGAATTCGCGCGTGCACAGGTCGTCGAAGTAGATCGTCAGCGGATACCAGCAGTCGCCGCCCGCCATGAAATAGGCGGCGTTGATCGAACCCGATGAGGTGCTGTAGACGGCGTCGAAGACCCCGCGCAGGCCCAGGTCGTCGAGGGCGACGAGCATCGCGGCGGAGGTGACCCCGCGCATCCCGCCGCCCTCGACGGCCAGGCCCAGCTTGAACCCGTCGGCCCGCGAACCGGGCACAGAGCCTGCGGCCCCACGGGATCGGATCAGTTCGAGGACGGGATGATCGTCGTTCCAGTACCGGTCGGCATCGTGGGCATATGCATCGGACAATTCGGCCTCGCTCGGTGTGCGGTGGAGCGGCGGAATCGGATTGTCCTCAGGATAGCCCGTTTGGCCACAATGCGCAGTCCCCGAAACGCATCTGCTTAGCCCGAGGCGTTGCACCGTGTTCAAGTTGCCGGATGGAACGACGTAGCCCTCAGCTCCAAGGCAAGCGCCGAGCGCATCGCCCCCGAGTTGCTGAGACGCGAATGAATCAAGGGCCGGTCAGCAGCGAATCTGGCACAGGAGCATCCGAAGCGCAGACACCGGCAACGGCGACTGTGTCGAGGCCCGCCCCGCCCCGGCAGGCTTCGAGCTCCTCGACTCCAAGCTCGGCAGCGACTCCCCGATCTTCGACCTCCCGGCCCAGGACTTCACAACCCCATTGAGGGCCGTATCACTCGCCCCTATCTTTCCATTGACAAGATTCTCGCCTAGGCTTCAACTTGACAACGTCTAGATCTGGAGATTCAGTCATGGCACCCCTGATTTCACTCGTCGCAACCACGCTCGTGCTGCGACTGCTCGGGCGGATCAAGTTCGCTCGGTTCAACGCCTGGCGTCCCGCAATGCGAGGCGGGCTGACCGCACTGTTCTTTACGACCGGGATCGTCCACTTCGTCCCCGGATTCAAGGAAGGCTTGATCGCGATGGTGCCCCCGGCGCTGCCTTGGCCGGAAGCGCTCGTCGCTGTGACCGGTGTGCTGGAGTTGCTTGGGGCCGTTGGACTCTGGGTTCGCCCGTTTCGTCGCGCTGCCGCGATCTGCCTGACGCTGCTCATGCTCGCGATGTTCCCCGCGAACATCTACGCGAGCCTCAACGGCATCGAGCTCAACGGCGCCGCACCCCAACCTCTGCTGATCCGAACGCTCATCGAGATCCTTTGGATCGGTGTCGCGGTAGCCGTCGCAACCGAACCCATACGTCCCCGCCTCCCCCCGGCCTCGCCGGTGAAGACCCCACCAATCGAAGAGACCCAGTCGGCCTGAAGCAACCGCGCCAATCTCCTTTTGCCGCAGCCGGAACCCACCGGACGAGTTCGTAGCGCGCACTCCGCGCCGTCTTGGTTGAGGTTCAGGCGGGCGGCGACAAAAGGGTCGCATGGTGGTGGGGTGTGCGGTGCGGCTGCCCGGCAGCGCGGGGGGAGGGGTGGCGGAGGCCCATTTGGCCCCTGGTTTGCTTTGCGCCCCAGGTGGAGTAGCGGGGTGTCGTGAGTGTCCCTCATGGAATAGTCACCCGGTTGGGTGATGACACCGGCACGGCATTCTGTCATCATTGAACTACGAACAAGGAACCGAAAACTGGCAGGACATTCGAGAACAGCGGAAGGGAGGCGAAGGAACCATGAGCCACTGCACCAGCCACACCACCAGCCCGGTCGCTCCGGTTCTCCCCGCCGCTTCGCTCCTCTCCGCTTCCCCTGACCGCCGCTCCCAGGCTGCGGCGATCCGCTCGACCCTCGATGAGGCCGCCGCCCTCATCAACGCCCAGCACGCGTCGGTCCTCGCCTCGGTGATCGCGATGAAAGAAGCGAACCTGCACCGCTCCGAGTTCGGGTTCTCCGCCCTCCGCGACCTGCTCCTGTCCCAGTTCGACTTCACCTTCAACACCGCCAGCGCGATCGCCGCGATCGCGCGGTTGTCGGGGAAGTTCCGTCTTCTTGCTTCGGCGGCGGTGTCGGGGAGGGCCCGGATTGACCAGGTTGCCTACGCTGTCCGACAGCTTGACCAGACTCCGGCGATGCGTCTGTTCGCCCGCACTCCTTTCACGGCCCCTGTCGTCTCCCCCTTCGACCCCGAGACCCTCTGTGCGACGCCGGAGGCGATGGTGGTCGAGTACTGCGCTCATGCTTCCTTCAAGGACCTGCGTCGTCACCTTGAGGGGCTGTGGGCCGCGATCGCCGGAGAGACTGAGCTGCTTGATGGGCTCGGCGAGCAGTCGATGCAGCGCCTGGAGTTGATCGAGTGCGGCAATGGCATGTGGGCGCTGGAAGGGCACCTCTCGAATGCGACCGGGCGGATGCTCGACAAGTATCTGCAGACTGCCTGCCCGCCGCCCCGCCAGGATGAGGGCGACCCTGAGGACGGCGGTCTGCTGCCGCCGCAGGCGAACCGGCATGCCGAGGCCTTCCACCAGCTCCTGGCCGGGTACGGGTCCTCCCCGCAGGCGGCGACCCGGCACGGGCACACCGCGACCCTCGACCTGACCGTCGACATCGAGACGTTGCAGGGCAAGGACACCGGGCGCCTCCCCCTCCTGGAAGGCCGGCCGATCAGCGTCGCCCGGGCGCGGCTGCTGGCCTGTGAAGGCGTCGTCATCCCCTCGGTGTTCAACTACGCCAAGGGTGAAGCGGTGGAGCTGGGTCGGGCCCTGCGTCTGCCGAACGCGGCGCTGCGGCGGAAGCTCGAGCTCGAGCAGCCAGGGGGTTGCGCTTGGCACGGTTGTGACCGGCCCATCGCGTGGACTGAGGCGCACCACATCACCCATTGGGCCGACGGCGGCCCGACGGTCGCGGAGAATCTGATCCTGCTGTGCCGGTTCCATCACGGCCGCATCCACACCCCCGGGTGGAGTGTGGAGAAGACCGGCCCCGGCCAGGCGATCATCACCCACCACGACGGCCACGCAGCAGCGGCCGGGACCGGTCAGAGCGGCCCCGCCGATGCCTCGGCCGGGTGCGGCTGCTCCGACTGGCGCACCGATGCCGACATGGACGCCGAGCATGCAGGCTCGGACTGGGACGTGTTCCCCACCGGGCTCTACCGGACCGAATGGTCCGAAACGTTGAAGCCCGACCTCGACGGGATCGCCGAGGCCATCGACCGGGACCGGGCGGTCAAAGCCATGCGAGACTCGAAAGCGCAATGCCGAGCCAAGTTCAGCATCAGCCAACCCCCGGGGGCCGAGGAAGCAGTCCAGGCACCCCCACCACCGACATCGACAGCGACAGCGACAGCGACAGCTGCAAGGGCAGCAACCGACGACTACGGCGACCCGCCGTTCTTACCCTGCCCCAGCAGGCGACTGCTGGGGGGAAGCGCCGCCACACCACGCAGCGCCACCCGAACCCCCAAGCGAGGGTTCGGGCCCTCGGCATGCCCACACCAGGAAACCCACCCCAACACACCCCAGCACCCGCACGGACCCACCCATCGCTGATCGCCCGAACCCCAACCCGATCAGGCCGAGAGGCCGGAGACGAACCCGAAGCTCACCCCACCCTGTCGTCGCCGCCCGCCTGAACCTCGCCCTCACCGAACCGGAAGGTCGGAGACGGACCCGACCCCCTCATCCTGCCAGTCGCTGCCCGCCCGAACCCCGACTCGATCGGGCAGGGAACCGGAGATGGGCCCAAGCTCCGCCCCCGCTTTGTCGTCGCTGCCCGTTCGCACCGGATTCGAATCGAACCTGTCAGACGGCGACGGACCCAAGCCCTCCCCACCCGGCCGCCACTCAAACCACAAAAGACTCAGAAATATCGAGGTCGATACTCAGCCGAGTCGTTCCGCCAGTACAGATCCAGCGAGTGATGTCAGAATGAGTGCATGGTCGAAGCCGCCACGATGGCCCACCGCATCCGCAAGGTAATCGCCGCCCGCCCAAACGTCACCGAGCGGGCACACGGCGACGGCGCCTGGACGAATGTGACGTACGAGTGGAGCGTCAACGGGCGCACAGCGGTCACCATGCAGGGCGACGGCGGGCTCATGGTCAGGATCGCGAAGGACGACCACGCGGGCTTCGGGGCCGAACCCGGCGCCAAGCCGCTACCCATGAGCTCTCGCGGTTTCGGTGGATGGATCCGTCTGGACGCCCATGCGTTGACCTCCGACACCACACTCGCCACATGGGTCGGGCGAAGCCTCGACTACACCGAGACCCTCCCGCTCCTCGATGACTTCTGACCAACCGTCAGAGCAAAGCCAATGTCGGAAACGGCGAAGCGCAATCGGCTCGACAGCCGGCTGACGGTGCTGCGAACATTGCGGGAATACCCTCGACCATGGGACACAGCGGCGCTGACATCATCTTCGAACGTGTCCGAATCGACCGCATCGCCGAGGTGCTGGAGGTGCTCGATGAGGCAGCGGCGTGGCTCCACGCGCGCCGCATCACGCAGTGGTCTCCACAGTTTGATCCGGCCTGGGTGCAGGGAGCGATCGCCCGCGGGGAGACGTGGCTGACGACGATCGAGGGCGTGCCAGCGGGAACTCTCACACTCGACTGGGATGACCCACTATGGGCCGATGCCGACAGGTCGGCCGGGTACGTGCGCCGCTTGGCAACGCGCCGAACGGCAGCAGGGCTCGGAGCCCTCATGCTCGACTGGGCGGCCGATTCCGCGCAGAAGAACGGTGCTGGCTTCCTGCGCCTGGACTGCGTGGCATCGAACAGCCGACTGCGCACCTACTATGAGAGCCGCGGCTTCGTCCATCGCGGCGACGCGCTCGTCAAGACAGCCCCCGATCAGCGGCTCCTGCTCGGCCCACCCATTCGGGTCAGCCGATATGAACTCGCTCTCCAGTGACAGCGGCTTCGTTGCGGCGATGAGTCTGCGGGGAGCACGGAGTCTCAATAACATCAACGACGGTCACCAGGGAAGGCAAACACATGAGTCAGCTCCTCAGAGTCCAGAACTTCGTCGTCTCGCTGGACGGGTTCGGCGCTGGTGAGGGCCAGAGCCTCGAGCGGCCATTCGGCCACGCCGATCCCGGGGCGTTCATGTCCTGGGCGGGCGCCACGGCGAGCTGGCCCAACCGCACCGACCCCGGCGGGACCCGCGGCCTCGACGACTACTTCACCCGCGACTTCAAGAACAACATCGGCGCGGAGATCATGGGCGCCAACAAGTTCAGCCCCCACCGCGGCCCCTGGGAGAACCTGGACTGGCAGGGCTGGTGGGGCGAGGAGCCGCCGTTCCACACGCCGGTGTTCGTCATGACCCACCACCTGCGCCCCTCGTTCACGCTGTCGGACACCACGTTCCACTTCACCCACGGGGACCCCGCGTCGGTCCTCGAAGCGGCGAAGCAGGCGGCGCAGGGCAAGGACGTTCGACTGGGCGGTGGGGCGACCGTGATCCGGGAATTCCTCGATGCCGACCTGGTCGACACGATGCACGTCGCCGTTGCGCCGGTCGAGCTCGGCTCCGGTGTGCGGCTCTGGGAGTCGCCTGATGACCTGACCGACCGCTTCAACCTCGAGATCGTCCCCAGCTCGAGCGGCGTGACGCACCACCTGTTCTGGAGGAAGTGAACCTGCGTCAGGACGTGAGTCGGACGGGTTCCTCGCCCTTCCAGCCATCGCTCATGGACGGCAACTGTGCGCAGTTTCGAGCGGCCGCTCTAGTTCCAGTTTCCTGCAACCGGACTAGGGCAGCGGCGGGTCGAACAGGTCGAGTTCGGCCCGCGTCGGGGTCTCGAACAAGCCCTGCCATTGGCGGAGCATCGCCGAAGTCAAAGGGACCGATTCCGGCTCCCGGTTCCGGGCTGCGATGCGGCGCTCCAGCTCGGCCATTGGCACTGCGAGGTAGCGCAGTTCGACGTCGGCTCCGAGTTCGCGGGCGCGGAGGCGCTTCGCATCGCGTTCCGCGCGGCCCCAGAAGCCGTTCTCCAGGATCACGCTGCCCCCTGCGACGAGGAGATCCTGGGCCTCCTCTCACTGGCGCCGCTCGATGCGGGCCCGTGCTTCCTCGTCGAACCGACTGAAGCCTTCATTCGCGAGGCGCTCATCGGGGCACATCCGCATCGCGGGTATCTCCCGCTCCAGTCGCATGGCGAGCGTCGTCTTCCCCGCACCTGGCAGACCGCACATGAGCACCAGTCTCGGCCGTCGGTCGTTCATGTCAGTGAGGGTGTCAGGTCGGTGTCAGGGCAGTGCAAGGCGGGCGGTCGATAGTTGCCTCATCAGCAGGCAAGACCGAAACGAAAACGGAGCAAGACATGAACGTCGACCTCACCGCCCAGGACCAGACCACCATCCGCACCGCCGCTTTCGGCGCCGTCACGCTCTTGTCGTACGCCGGGATCGCCGGGTCGGCGCACAAGGTCGCGACCGATGGGAGCCTGGCTTACGCCTCCGCGACCGGCGTCGTCGGTCATGTGCTGGCGTCGAAGAAGAACGACTTCAAACTGCAGGCGAAGTCCGCTGCGGCCCTGGCCGACCAGGTGCTGCCCGCGCTGACGGAATCGGTGCGGCTGCTCGAGGCGCAGGACGCGAGCGAGGCGGCGAACTTCCGGGCCACGGTCACTGTCGCGGTCGAAGCGGCCAACCGGGCGCACAAGGGCGCGCCGAGCCCGAGCATGGCCGAGATGACCCGCAAGATCACCGAGGCCCTGAACGCCTGAGAGCCGTATGTATTCACGCCGCCGTGCCTCCTGGCACGGCGGCGTAACCCGTTTCGGGACGGGCGCGGGCTCAGTACCACTCCCAGCAGACCGTGTAACCGTGCTCGGGGAAATCGGGGTTGCGCCAGGTGGACCAGCCGTAGCCCTCGCAGAAGCCCGAGGCCTCGTAGTCGCTGGTGCGGCCCACGACACGGACGTTCGCGGTGTCGCAGCTGTCCGCGAACGCGAAGGTGTCGTCCTCGTACAGGACCATGCAGGTGTACTGCTCGGCGTAGCCGATGTCGTCGGGGTAGACGATCTGGAGGCACAGGGTCACATCGAAGTAGGAGTCCGCGGCCGCATAGGTCCGTGCGCGGTCGCCGTAGGCGTCGTTGGCGCAGGCGTCCGTGTCCGATCGGCCCTCATATCGTTCGAGCACGCGGAATGCGCCGGTGTCGCAGTCGGTGATGGTCCAGGCCGAGCTGTAGTCGTTGGGCCCGTATACGCATTCGCCGGGTTGGGCGCGGTAGGCGGTGTCGCCGTCGATGGCGATGTAGGCCATGCACAGGACTCGGGCGGTGACCGTGGAGGTGACCGACTGGTCGGAGTCCTCTTCGCCGTCGCACGCGCCGAGGTCGTTGGTGCCCTCGACGATGTCGATCACTTCGAACGCTCCGGCGCCGCAGTAGGTCGATTCGATGTCGACCTCCACGTCGGAGAGGTCGCCGGAGACGTAGTAGCAGTCGCCGATCCCGGCTTCCGCCACCGGATCCGGCTCGACGTACTCGGCCGCCTCGTCACCGCCCCAGGGATCGGATCCTTCGGTGCCGAGGCCGCTCGATTCGGTTGCGGTGTCGGGGAACGAGCCCGGTTCGGTGCCGTCTTCGGCGTTCGCGACGCTGAGGCCGACGGCGCCGGCGAGGATGAGGCCGCCGATCGCGGCCCAGCCTTTCAGCGTCAGGCCGAGCACGGCTTTCACCGGGACGACCTGGTCGCCGGCCGGGACCGGGATCTGCGCGTCGGCGAGCGGGATGTTGCCGGAGACGCCGCGGTCGGGGTCGAGGCCGAGACTGGCGGCCTCGCCGGAGGGAATGTTGACGTGGGGGCCGTCCCCGTTCGGGTCGGCCGCTTGGGGTGCGCCGACACCGAAGGTCAGTCCGATGCCTGCCGTGCCGTTCTCGTCCTCGGCGGACCGGCCAGTGGGACGGGTCTTCTTGTCGTGCTTCGGGGACTTGCGGGCGTTGTCGTCGTCGCGGTGCGGGCCGTTCGCTTCCATGGGCGCTCCTGATCGAAGGGGTGGTCCTCGACCAAGAGCTTGCGGCGAACGGTCATGTGTCCGTCCCGGTCCCGTCACGGCCCCGTCGTGTGGACGATGATCACGAGTAGGCGGGGGCTCCCGCGCGGATCACTGCACTCCGACACGCCGACTCGCGACGTCCCTCGGCGGGCCGTTCGCCGAGACTGGGGAACACTGGATCACGACCGGGCTCGACGAGGACTTGCTCGTCAAGGTCCACTGCGCACTTCCGAAGGAGCTGAACCTTGACCGATCCGTTCATCAGGACCATCGAGGACGCCGGACGCGAAGGGCCCCTTGCGGGTCTGCGGCTGGCGGTGAAGGACCTGTTCGACCTCGCGGGCGTGCCGACGGGCGCGGGGAACCCGCGCTGGCTCGAGACGCACGAGGTGCCGACCGAGGACGCGGCGGCGGTCGCGTTGTTGCGCAACGCGGGCGCGAAGGTCGTCGGGAAGACGATCACGGACGAGCTGGCGTGGAGCCTCAACGGCACCAACGCGCACTACGGGACCCCCGAGAACCCGGCCGCGCCGGGGCGGGTGCCGGGCGGGTCGTCGTCGGGGTCGGCTTCGGCGGTCGCGTTGGGGCGGGCGGACATCGGGCTGGGGACGGACACGGGCGGTTCGATCCGCGTCCCGGCATCCTACTGCGGCCTGTTCGGGCTGCGGCCGACGCACGGACGGGTGAGCCTGGAGGGCGTGGTGCCGCTGGCGCCGTCGTTCGACACAGCCGGGGTGCTCACGCGGGAGGCGGCGACGCTGCGGCTGGCGATGGGCGTGCTGTTGGAGGGCACCGGGGAAGCCGGGCCGATCACGAGGCTGCTGGCGCCGCAGGACGTCTGGGGCGAGATCCCGGAGGCGACGCGGGCGGCCGTGATGCCGAAGGTCGAGTCGCTGGGGCTGACGATCGACCGTGAGCCGCTGTTCCCGGAGAGCGGGGACGCGGCGCCCCTGGAGACCGCCCGGGTCGCTTATGCGACCTTGCAGGCGTGGGAGGCGTGGCAGACGCACGGCGCGTGGATCGAGGCGAACGACCCGGTGTTCGGGCCGGGCGTGGCGGCGCGGTTCGCCAACGCGGCGAAGCTGGACCGCGCGGAGGTGGCTGCGGCGCAGCGGGTCCGCAGCGGTGTGGCGGCCCTCGTACGCGACCGGCTGCCGGAGGGCACGGCGCTGGCGATCCCGGCGGCGCCGGGACCGGCGTTCATGATCGGCGGTTCGCCCGACCGCGAGGCGATCGTGCGGTTGACGTGCATCGCGGGACTCTCGGGCGCGCCGGGTCTGGCCGTGCCGGCGGGCACGGTCGACGGTCTGCCGGTCGGCCTCCAGCTCGTGGCCGCACCGGGCGGCGACGAGCGGCTGCTCGAACTGGCCTGAGGAGGAAAGGTTCCCCAGGCTGGGTGGCGCCGGCGGAGTCGGCAGGCGCGCACGGACCCGAGGACGGAACGCGGCCCGAAGGAAGCCCTTGGCGCCGTTTCGCGGAACCGGCGCCTCCGGCCCCGTCGCGCAGCTTGGTGAACCTCATGGACCGGGCCGTGCCGCGGGGCCCCTCGCCCCGCGGATTCCTCGGTCCCCACTGGTCACCGTTCGATGCTTGTCGCCGTGCTTGTCGAGCGTGCGCTGCTCTCGCTCGCTTTGCCGCGCCGGTAGGCGAACTCCGGTGCGTAACCCTGCCGGTCACCGCCGTCGCCTCGCGCGCATGTCTCTCCGGGGGACGGGCGCGTCCTCTCCTGCCAGTCGGGACGCGTGCGTCGTCAGTGGATGGTCAGCAGACGAGGCCCGAACGGAAGGCCTCGGCCACCGCGTGGGCTCGGTCGCGGGCGCCGAGCTTGCGGAACATGCGCCGCGCGTGGGTCTTGACGGTGTCTTCGGAGACGAACAGGTCGCGCCCGATCTCCGCGTTGGACTTCCCTTCGCTCATGCCCCGCAGGACCTGCAGTTCGCGTTCCGTGAGCTTCATGCCCTGCAGCGTCGAGCGCTGCCGCGGCACGGTCTCGGTGACGCGCTGGAGCGTCGGCGAGGCGAACATGATCGCCTGCGCCAGCGCGACCAGCAGGTCGTCGGAGTTGTTGGACGGGGTGCGGATGACACCCCGGGCGCCCGCGGCGACCACCATGGCCGCCGTGCGCGGATCGGCCGCTCCGGACAGGAGGACTCCTGTCCGGGGCGAGCGGGCACGGACGGTCTTCACGAACTTGACCGGGTCCGGCGCGGCCAGGGCCACGTCGACCAGGACCACGTCCACCTGGCGGCGTCCGAGTTCGAGGAAGAGCTCGGGCGAGCCCTCAACCGACTTGACCGCCTGCGCCAAGCCCATGCGGGTCGCGCAGGCCGAGATCTTCTGTCCGGCTTGAGGAGTCTTAACACAGACCAGTACGGTTCTCACTTTGTTCTACCTTTCGCTGCGGTAGGCCGTGCGTGGCTCTCTGTTACCAGCACGCAGGCGGTCCGCCGCCATGACGCGAGTTCGCGCGAATTTTTCGAGTGACTTTGCGAGGTTTCGGGGCCGGGGCGCATACGCATGGTGTTCCGGTTCGCTTGACGCGAGTTCCTCGACCCGGATGGGAAACTGGGGGCATGACACAGCGAAGAGGCGGACGACCGTATCAAGCCGAGTCCCGCGATATTGGTGACCATCGTTCACATCCACCTCGCCATGACTTGTCTAACGAACTAACGGCCCTGGAAGGTACGAGTTACGGCCGATATAAATCCTTGCGTGGCAAATGGTGGGCAGGCCCGGCGATTCTGGACATTCTGCGGGTCCAGTCGGACCCGTACGCGCCGCCGAGCCGCGTGGCGCTCGAGTTCGACGCGGAGGCCGCTGACCTGGTCGCGGACTGGTACGCGACGGAGGAGCGGCGGCGGGCGCTGGCGGTGCTGCTCGCCAAGCGGTTCCGGAAGGCGTGTCCCACGAGAGACCTGCGGATCGACGGGGGCGGGCAGGAGATCCTGCGGCGGGCCTCGTGCACCGTCGGGGCGGACGGGTCGGTGGTGTTCCGGCTCGGGGCGCAGTTCCCCGGGCACGGGCGGCGGATCGCAGGGCGGCAGGCCGCGCGGCTGCTGTGCGAGGTCCTGCCCGACGCGGCCGACGAGGCGCTCTCGGTGAGCGAGGAGGACGTGCTGGTGTGGACGCGCCACGCCGACGACGTGCAGGCGCTCAGGGAGGCCGTGGCGGCGGCGGGACTGGTCGCGTTCGTGGCGGACGGGGCGATGCTCGCGCGGCGTTCGGGTGTGGACGATCGGCCGATGGAGTCGGGCGTGCCGTTCGCGAGCCCGGCGTCGATGGCGGTCGAGTTCGAGCTGCCGCATGCGGGGACGGTGCGGGGCATGGGGATCGGGCCGGGCGTGACCCTGGTCGTCGGCGGCGGGTTCCACGGGAAGTCGACCCTGCTGCGGGCCTTGGAGTCCGGGGTGTGGGACCACGTGCCCGGGGACGGGCGGGACCTGGTGGTCGCGGACCGGTCGGCGGTGAAGATCCGGGCCGAGGACGGGCGCGCGGTGACGGGCGTCGACGTGCACGCGTTCGTCGACCACCTGCCGAGCGGTGACGACACCCGGCATTTCACGACCGAGAACGCGTCGGGTTCGACCTCGCAGGCCGCGGGCATCGTCGAAGCCCTTGAGGCGGGGGCGAAGGTGCTGCTGATCGACGAGGACACGGCAGCGACGAACCTGATGATCCGCGACGCGCGAATGCAGGAGCTGGTGGCGAAGGACCGCGAGCCGCTGACGCCGCTGGTGGACCTGGTGCGGTCGATGGCCGACGAGCACGGGGTGGCGACGATCCTCGTGATGGGCGGCTCGGGCGACTACATGGACGTCGCCGATCGGGTGATCTTGATGGACGCGTACCGGCCCGAGGACGTGACGGAGCGGGCGAAGGCCTTGGCGGCCGAGCCGACCGGGCGGCGGGTCGAGGCCGAGGGGTTCCGGATGCCGCGGGCGCGTGTGATCGACCCGCGGTCGGTGTCGTCGGCGTCGCGAGGGAAGCAGAAGATCAAGGCCGGCGGTACGGACGGGCTGCGCTTCGGCGAGTCCGATGTGGATGTTCGATCGGTGGAGCAGATCACCGACCCCGCGATGACCACCGGGATCGGCCTGGCGATCGAAGCGGCCGTGCGGCAGGGGTGGATCGACGGCGAGGCCACGGTCGAAGAGGTCCTGGATCGACTGGACGAGGCGTTGGACGCCGGCGGCGAGGCGGAGCTGCTGCGGGTCAGGGAGATCGACCTGGCGGTGCCGCGGCGGTACGAGGTGGCGGCGACCCTCAACCGGATGCGGGAGCTGCGAGTGCGCGAGAGCGAATGAGGCCGGGATCCTTGCGGATCGGGCCTGCGGGTCGGGGGCGCCGGGACCGAGGGTCGAACCATCGGTTTCTGGGTAGAAAAGCGCCTTCGCGGCTCCGATCCCCAAAGGCCGCGAAGGCACTTGAACTCTATCGGTTTCCCGACAGTAGTGCGACTAACTGTCGGGATGTTGACACTTGAGGTTCCGAGCCCGCGTCCGACCTGCGGTTAAACCCGGGACCGGAGACGGAGCAAGGCCGCCGACGAGGTCGGCGGCCTTGCTGTTCGTTCCCGTCGCCGGTCAGACCGGCCCGGCGCTAGTGCGAGTGGCTGTGCCCGCCGTGGGAGTGCGAGTGGCCGTGACCGGCCTGCTCTTCCTCTTCCTCGGGCTTGTCCACGATCGTCACCTCGGTCGTCAGCAGCATGCCGACGATCGAACCGGCGTTGACCAGCGCGTTGCGGGTGACCTTCACCGGGTCGAGGATGCCGGCCGAGACCAGGTCCTCGTACTCGCCGGTGGCGGCGTTCCAGCCTTCGCGCCAGCCCTTGCCCTCGACCGCGTTCACGATCACGTCGCCGGACTCACCGGCATTGATCGCGATGCGGCGCAGGGGCTCCGAGAGCGACTCGGCGACGATCCTGAGGCCCACGCGGGCCTCCGGGTCGTCGAGCTCGACCTTCTCGAGGATCGCGATCGCGTGCACCAGGGCCGCGCCGCCGCCGGCGACGATGCCCTCCTCGACCGCGGCCTTGGTCGCGTTGACCGCGTCCTCGATCCGGTGCTTGCGCTCCTTCAGCTCGACCTCGGTGGCCGCGCCGACCTGGATCACGGCCACGCCGCCCGAGAGCTTCGCGAGGCGCTCTTCGAGCTTCTCGCGGTCCCAGGACGACTCGGTCGTGGAGGCCTGCTGCTTGATCTGCGCGATGCGGGCGTCGACGGTCTCCCGCTCCCCGGCGCCGTCCACGATCGTGGTGGCGTCCTTGGAGACGGTGACGCGGCGGGCCCGGCCCAGGTGCGACAGGTCGGCCTGCTTGAGCTCGAGGCCCACCTCAGAAGAGATGACCTCGGCGCCCGTGAGGGCCGCGATGTCGCCCAGGATCGCCTTGCGGCGGTCGCCGAAGGCCGGGGCCTTGACGGCGCACACGCGCAGCGTGCCGCGCAGGGCGTTCACCGTCAAGGTCGCGAGGGCCTGGCCCTCGACGTCCTCGGCGATGATCAGCAGCGGCTTCGAGGTCTCGACGACCCGCTCCAGCACCGGCAGCAGCTCCTCGATGGAGCCGACCTTGGAGTTGGTGATGAGGATGTAGGGGTCCTCGAAGACCGTCTGGCGCGCGTCCTGGTCGGTGATGAAGTTCGGCGAGATGAAGCCCTTGTCGAACTGCATGCCCTCGGTCACCTCGAGCACGGTCTCCAGGCTGGAGCCGTCCTCGACCGAGATGACGCCCTCGACGCCGACCGCGTCCATCGCCTTCGCGATGAGCTCGCCGATCTCCGGGTCCTGCGCCGAGACCGCCGCGACCTGCGCGATGTTCTCGTGGTCGGAGATCTGGATGGCCTGGCGGAGCAGCTCCTCGGACACGGCGTTCGCCGCGGCCTCGATGCCCTTGCGGATCGCGATCGGGTTGCCCCCGGCCGTGACCGCCTTGATGCCCGCGTGGCTCATCTTCTGGGCCAGCACGGTCGCGGTGGTGGTGCCGTCGCCCGCGACGTCGTTCGTCTTGGTCGCGACCTCCTTCACCAGCTGCGCGCCGAGGTTGGCGTACGGGTCGGCGAGCTCGATCTCCTTGGCGATGGTCACGCCGTCGTTGGTGATCAGCGGCGCGCCGAAGGAGCGCTGGAGGACCACGTTGCGGCCCTTCGGGCCGAGCGTGACCTTGACGGTGTCGGCGAGCTGGTCGATGCCGTGCAGCAGGTTGTGCCGCGCGTCCTCGGCGAAGTTGAGAATCTTCGGCATGGTTTCCCTTCCTAAGACACGAAAGGGCCCTTCAGCTGAAGGGCCCGAGACGTGCTAGTTCTCGACGACCGCGAGGACGTCGCGCGAGGACAGGACGAGGTACTCCTCGCCGTTGTACTTGACCTCGGTGCCGCCGTACTTGGAGTAGATGACCACGTCGCCGACCTTCACGTCGATCGGGAGGCGGTTGCCCTTGTCGTCGAAGGCGCCCGGGCCCACGGCCAGAACGGTGCCCTCCTGGGGCTTCTCCTTGGCGGTGTCGGGGATGACGATGCCCGAGGCGGTCGTGGTCTCGGCCTCGTTCGCCTGAACAACGATGCGGTCGCCCAGCGGCTTGATGGCAGCCTTGCTCACTTGGTTTCTCCAAACCTGCGTGTTCAAAAACGGATATCGCCACGACGGCTCGGGTCTCGTCGTCGCGGGTGCCGAGGCACCGGCCCGTGGCTGTTGGCACTCTCTAGGCGAGAGTGCCAAGCCGATCATAGCGCTTAGCAATCTCGGTCTGCGAGTGCTAAGGCGTAAGATAATTCGCCCAGGTGGGGAGCGTCAACCCGGGGTCTCGAACGTCATACGATGAGGCACGTGGACACCAGCCTGCTCGCCGCCATCAGGGCCCGCCCCGAACTCCAGACGCAAGCCGCCGACGCCCTACGGCGCGACGGCGACCGGGCGCCCCTGACCCTCCGGAAGGCCGGCGTGGAACCGGACCTCGCGGCGGCGGCCCTCACGCTGGCCGAGCTGCGGGAGAAGGCCCGGGGAAAGTTCGGCGAACGGGCGGCGGAGCTCTATTTCACGCGGGCGGGCCTGGAGCAGGCCACGCGGTGGGTCGTGGCAGAGCGCAGGGCGGCGCGGTTCGCCCGTCACGCGGAGGCGGTGACCGATCTGTGCTGCGGGCTCGGCACGGAGGCGCTGGCGTTCGCGGAGGCGGGCCTGCGGGTCGAGGCCGTGGACATGAGCGAGGAGACGGCGGCGTACGCGACGGCGAACGCCGAGGCGATGGGATTGCCGGTCGGGATCGCGGTGGGCGACGCGCTGAAGACGCCGCTGCTGGAAGCGGCGTTCGCGGACCCGGCCAGGCGGTCGGGAGCGGGAAGGAACTTCAACCCGGCCGCATACTCGCCGCCGCTGAACGACCTTCTGACGCACATGTCGAAGACCGGGTTCGCCGCGCTGAAACTCGGGCCGGGCATCAGCCACGAGTGGATTCCGGAAGGCGCCGAGGCGGAATGGGTCTCGGTGGACCGGGACGTCGTGGAGGCCTGCCTGTGGTTGGGCGAGGCGGCAGAGGTGCCGCGCAGGGCGAGCTTGTGCAAGGCGGGCGAGTGGCACGAGCTGACGGGCAGCGGCGAGGAGCTCGCCGAGGTGGGCGAGGTCGCCGAGTACCTGCACGAGCCGGACGGAGCGGTGATCCGTGCGGGTTTGGTCGCCGAGTTGGCGGAAGCGTTGGAAGCCCACACGGCGCATGAGGCCATCGCCTACCTGTACAGCGATCGGCTTGTCGACACCCCGTTCGCGAGGGTCTGGAAGATCGAGGAGGTCTGGCCCCTGCACCCCAAGAAGCTCAAGGCCTTGCTGGCGGAGCGCGGGATCGGCCGCCTCACGATCAAGCAGAGGGGAACGGGAATCGACCCGGCCGCGCTGAGGAAGCAGTTGAAGCTCAAGGGCGACAACGAGGCGACCCTAGTGCTGACGCGGCTGGGAGAAGCCCACGCCGCGATCCTCTGCCAGGAGGCCTAGGCGCCGTGCTGTACGCGATCGAACTGTTCCTCGACGATGATGCCGACCGGCGGGTCCGTCAGATCTGGGCGGCGCTCGATGCGGGGGCATTCAGTCGCTGGCGAGTGCACCTGACGCCGACTATCACCCGCATGTCACGTTGTCGGTGTTCGATTGCGAGGACGTCGGCGAGGTCGCCGAGCATGTTCGGCCGATACTCGCCGAGACTGTCGGAGTTTCGCTGCCGTCGGCGTCACTCGGGTTCTTCCTGACCGATGAGTCTCCGATGTTCCTCGGAGTGGTCCCCTCGCCCCGACTTCTGGAGCTGCATCAAACAGTCCAGGAGAAGGCCGAGCCACTGGTAGACAGCGTCTTGCCGTACTACCGCCCTGGCGCGCTCTTGCCGCACTGCACCCTCGCGATGCGGGTACGGGACAGGGCGCGGGCGCATGGCATCGCTGCCGGTTTCCCACACCGATCTCGGCGTTCGCCGCCAGCGCCCACATCGTCGAGATTCCGGGCGGTCTCAGAACTCATTTGGGGGGCTCCGAGGCGTGGCGGTCATGGAAGCGTTTGGCTTTTGCCCTGTTTCCGCAGGTCTCCATGGAGTGCCAGCGGCGACTGCCGTTGCGGGTGGTGTCGAGGTACCAGAGGACGCATTCGTGGTTGGCGCACTTGCGGATGCGGTCCGGCTTGCGCTCGAGGAGGTCCAGGAACTCGACGGCGCAATTCCAACCCGGGAGGTGCGCGGGGTCGTCGACGGAGTCCACCACTTCCGGGCGGCCGTCGACCAGTCGCGGGTTCCGCGTGCCGTGTGCGAGGACTGAGTTGAGCCTGGCCTCGCCGTCGTCGTGCTTCTGAAGGAAGGCGCGGATCGACTCGCGGGCCTCGGTGAGGTGTTCGCGCACTTCCCTCTCGGGTGCGTCGACGGGGAACTCGTGCTCGGCGAGCCATCCCTGCAGGGCCCCAGGGGTGTCGAAGACATCGCGGAGGGAGCCGTTCTCCATCCAGACGGTGTCGAGCAGGTCGAGCGGCAGGGGTTCTCCCATGAGCGGGCGCGTGACGGTCATCTCTCAATTGTAACCACCAAAACTCTTGTAGGTGGTTGGACGGGCCGCTAGTGTTCTCACTACTAAACCGGCTAAATCAAGTTAGACGGTTAAACCCGAAGGGCACCAACCATGTCACGCCTCCCTCTGATCCAGGCCGAAACCGCCACCGGCGAAGCCGCCGCGCTCCTCACCGGCGTCCAGAAGCAGCTCGGCGTCACCCCGAACATGGCCAAAGCGATGGCCAACAGCCCCGCGGTCCTCAAGGCCTACCTCGGCCTCTCCGGCGAACTCGCCGGCGGCGCGCTCCCCGCCCCGCTCCGCGAGCGCATCGCACTGCTCTCGGCGCAGGAGAACGGCTGCGACTACTGCCTCTCGGCCCACACCTACCTGGCCGCCAAGACCGCCGGACTCGGCGAGACGGCGATCGCCCAGGCCCGCCGCGGCGAGGCCGACGAGCCGAAGACCGCCGCCGCGCTCGCGTTCGCCGCCGCCGTGCTGCGCGGCAAGGGCGGTGTGGACGACACCGAACTGAAGGCCGCCCGCGAAGCCGGGCTCACCGACGAGGAGATCGCGGAAGTGGTCGCCAATGTCGCGCTCCAGGTGTTCACCAACTACTTCAACAAGACCGCCGACACCGACATCGACTGGCCGGTCGTCCGGCACGACCACTAGGCACGAGCGACGACCCGGCGCCGGGCCGTCTCGGGCCGTCGATCCGGACGGCCGCAATCGCGACCGCGCTCCCGTGGCGCCGTCCAGAAGGGAATACCGAAATGTCCGAGACCCGACCACCGCTCCCGCCGTTCACGGCCGAGACCGCCGCCGCGAAAGTCCAGGCGGCAGAGGACGGCTGGAACACCCGCGATCCTGAACGAGTGTCCCTGGCTTACACACCGGATTCGGTGTGGCGCAACCGTTCCGAGTTCCTGTCCGGTCGTGGGGAGATCAAGCGCTTCCTGGCCCGCAAGTGGGAGCGGGAGCACGAGTACGCACTGCGGAAGCAGTTGTGGGCGTTCACTGACGACCGCATCGCGGTGACGTTCCAGTACGAGTGGCACGACGACGAGGGCCAGTGGTGGCGCAGCCACGGCAACGAGATGTGGGAGTTCACGGCCGAGGGCCTGATGCGCCGCCGCGAGGCGAGCATCAACGACGTGAAGATCGAGGAGTCGGACCGGAAGATCTTCGGCCGCCGCCCCGACAGCGAGCGTTGAGCCGCGAAGGATCCGAAGACGAGGTCGGGCACCGCCGCGAGCGGGCACCGGCACGAGAGAAAGGCCGGGCACCGCCACGAGCGGTTCCCGGCCTTCGCTGCGTCTTGGGTGGACGCGGTCAGGGAAGGCGTGCGGTGAGGTCGACTTCGACGAGTTGGCCCGGGTAGCCGAGGGCGGTGACGCCGATGACGGTGCTCGCGGCCTTGAAGGCGGGCCCGAGGTCGGTCTGCTCGGAGAACCGGTGCCAGGCGGCGCCGATGACCGCGCTGTCGGCGCTCACGACGTAGACGACGGAGCGGACCACGTCGTCGGGCGCCGCCCCGACCGAGGCGAGTGCGGCGAGGCTGTTTGCGGCGGTCTTGTCGATCTGGGCGTCGAGGTCCCCGATGCCGACCACCTGCTGGTCGGCGTCGACGGGGCATTGCCCGGCGAGCATCGCCAGCCGCCCGGCCTCGACCACGGTCACATGCTCGTATCCCCCGGTGGGGTGCAGCTCAGTGTCAGACACACCGCGAGTCTATGGCCGTTGCCGTTGCGCAGGAACCGGTTTTCGCAGGGTCACTCGGGGTGGGCGAGCCGGTAGCGCAGGTTGGAGTCCTTCTCGGTGACCATGCGTTCGAGGTCGACCTGGTAGTTGGAGAGCTTGTCGCGCAGCGGCTCGTCGCTCGCGCCGAGGATGCGGAGGGCGAGGAGCCCGGCGTTCTTGGCTCCGGCGATCGAGACGGTGGCGACGGGGATGCCCGCGGGCATCTGGACGATCGACATGAGGGAGTCCATGCCGTCGAGGTATTTGAGCGGGACGGGCACGCCGATGACCGGCAGCGGGGTCGCGGAGGCGACCATGCCGGGGAGGTGGGCGGCGCCGCCGGCGCCGGCGATGATGACCTGGAGGCCGCGGGAGGCGGCGGAGTCGGCGTAGCTGAGCATGCCGTGGGGGGTGCGGTGGGCCGAGACGACGCGGACCTCGTAGGGGACGCCGAACTCCTTGAGGACCTCGGTGGCCGGTTCCATTGTGGGCCAGTCCGAGTCGGAGCCCATGATGACGCCGACCCGGGGTTTCTGCTCTGCCATTACTCGCCTTCCTGGAGCCGTTCGGCGGCCCGCAGGGCGCGGCGCCGCAGTACGTCGGGGTCGTCGCCGCAGACGGTGACGTGGCCGATCTTGCGGCCGGGGCGCACGGCCTTGCCGTAGAGGTGGACGTGCGCGCCGGGATCGTCGGCGAGGAGGTGCTGGAGGCGTTCGTCGAGACGCGGGCCGCCGGGGGCGCCGCCGAGGACGTTGGCCATCACGGTGTAGGGCGCGGCGGTCTCGGTGGAGCCGAGGGGGTAGTCGAGGACGGCGCGGAGGTGCTGCTCGAACTGGCTGGTGCGGGCGCCCTCGATGGTCCAGTGGCCGGAGTTGTGAGCGCGCATGGCGAGCTCGTTGACGAACAGGCCCTTGGAGGTCTGGAAGAGTTCGACGGCGAGCATGCCGCAGACGCCGAGTTCGCTCGCGATGGTCTCGACGATGCGGCGGGCTTCGGCGGCGGTGTCGTCGCTCAGGCGCGGTGCGGGGGCGATGACCTCGGTGCAGATGCCGCCGGTCTGGACGGTCTCGACGACCGGGTAGACGGCGGTCTCGCCACGCGGGGAGCGGGCGATCTGGATCGCGAGTTCGCGCTGGAGCGCCATGCGCTCTTCGGCGATGAGGCGGATGCCGGAGGCGAGCACGGCCTGCGCGTCGGCGGGCGTGTCGATCATCCACACGCCCTTGCCGTCGTAGCCGCCGGTGGCGGCTTTGAGGACGCAGGGGAGGCCGAAGGCCTCGACGTCGGAGATCGAGTCGACCGGTGCCCAGCGGGGCTGGGGCAGGCCGAGCTCGGCGAGGCGGGTGCGCATGGCCTGCTTGTCCTGGGCGTACAGCAGGGCCTCGGGGCGGGGCTGGACTTCGACGCCTTCGTCGACGAGGGCGCGCAGGGCGTCCTGGGGCACGTGCTCGTGGTCGAAGGTGAGCACGGTGCAGCCCTTGGCGAAGGCGCGGAGGTCGTCGATGTTCCGGTAGTCGCCGAGCGTGGTCGCCGGGGTGACGACCGCGGCGCTCTCGGCGGGGTCGCCCGCGAGGACTCTGAGGCTCTGGCCGAGGGCGATGGCGGCCTGGTGGGTCATGCGGGCGAGCTGACCGGCGCCGATCATGCCCACCGTCGGAAGTTGCGTCGCGGCGTCCACGGCCAGAGCCTAACCCGGGCCCCGACCTCGGGCTCGGCGTTCGGGACGCGGCGTGACCTGGGCCCTTACAGGATGATGGGATGTCTCGGCGGTCGCAGTTTGCGGGGGCTCGCGGCGGCGGCGGGCGGAAGCGGTGATGATGGAGGGGACACCGCTGAGCCGAGTTCCGAAGGGCCGCCATGATCGAGTACTACTCCCCCGCCGAGATCGAGGCGATGCGTCCGGCCGGTCGTTTCGTGGCCGGGATCCTCTCCGAGCTGGAGCGGACCGCCGAGGTCGGCATGAACCTGCTCGAGCTCGACGACCTGGTCGCGCGGCGCATCAAGGAGGCCGGCGCGGTCTCCTGCTATGTGGACTACCACCCGTCGTTCGGCGGGAGCCCGTTCGGGAAGGTGCTGTGCACCTCGGTGAACGACGCGGTGCTGCACGGCCTGCCGTTCGACTACAAGATCAAGGACGGCGACCTCGTGAGCTTCGACTTCGCGGCGGAAGTGGACGGCTGGGTCGCGGACTCGGCGCTGTCGATCGTGGTCGGGAACGCGAGCGAGCATGACCTGCACCTGATCGACACGACGGCGCGGGCGCTCGAGGCGGGCATCGGCGCGGCGCGGGCCGGGAACAAACTGGGCGACATCGGGCACGCGATCGCCACGGTGGCGCGCGGCGACGGCCTCAGTGTGAACACGCAGTTCGGCGGGCACGGCGTGGGCCGGACGATGCACGGCGACCCGCACGTCCCGAACGACGGGCGCCCGGGCCGGGGCATGAAGTTGAAGCCGGGCCTGGTCATCGCGATCGAGCCGTGGTTCCTGCAGACCACCGACGAGATCGTCTACGACCCGGACGGCTGGACGCTGCGCAGCGCCGACGGTTCCCGCGGCGCGCACATGGAGCACACGGTCGCGATCACCGAGGACGGGCCGATCGTCCTGACGGCGCGGAACTGAAGGTTCACCAGGCTGCGCGGGGCCGAGGGAGTCGGCAGGCCCGCCGATGAACCCGAACCACACCGCCCGGCCATCTCCGTTTCGGGCCGAGGTGATCGGCGGTGAGCGGGTCGACTTCGGCGCCGTTTCGCGGACCTGGCGCCTCCGGCGCCGTCACGCTGCCGGGGGAACCTTCAATGTTCGGCGTCGGTCCGGGCGAGGCGGGCCATGCGGTCGATCATGCGCTCGGTGGCGATCTCCTCGGCGGTGACGGCGTACCCGTAGTGGTCGCGCCAGTCGCCGTCGATGTAGAGGTAGCGCTTGTGCAGGCCCTCGCGGCGCAGGCCGAGCTTCTCGGCGACCCGGTTCGACGGGCCGTTCTCGGGCCGGATGTTCACCTCGATGCGGTGCAGGCGGCCGACCGTGAGCGCGTGGTCGATCACGAGCGCCAGCGCCGTCGCGGTGATGCCCTTCCCGGCGTGGCCGCGGTCGATCCAGTAGCCCGCGTACGCGGAGCCGAAGGCGCGGCGAACGATGTTGCCGACGGTGAGGCCGCCCGCGAGCCGGCCTTGCCAGCAGACGGCGAGGGGCCAGCTCGTGCCGTCCTTGATGGAGCGTTTGAGGCCGCGGAGCATGGCGCGGAACGCCGCGGGCGAGTGGGCTTCGTGCCAGGTGGTGCCGGTGCCTGGTTCCCAAGGGGCGAGCCAGGCCTCGTTGGCGCGGCGCAGTTCCGACCAGCGGGCGGCGTCGGAGCGGCGGAAGGGGCGGACGCTCACGTCGCCGTGGTTCAAGTGCACGGGCCAACCGGGGTTGGAGAGGGTCATTCGTTGTCCAACTGCGGATTGTTGATCATCGGTTCCGGTCCAGGAGCAGCACGTCTACGGTCGACCCGGCGGGCACCCGGGTCGCGTTCTCACCGATCGTCATGAGGCCGGTCGCCTCGGCGAGTCCGGAGAGCGTGTAAGACGTGGCTCCCAGCGGGGCGACGGTGTAGCCGCCGCCGCGCCTCTCGGCGACGCGGACGGGCCGGAATTCGCGCAGCCCGCTCGGTGAGGATACGGGCTCGGTCAGGTTGGCGCGCACGCTGGGCCGGAAAACGGGCTCGGCTCCGGCGAGGCGCTGGATGAGCGGCCGGGCGATGACCTCGAAGGCGATGGTGGCGGCGACGGGGTCGCCGGGGAGGCACACGACGGGGACCTCTTCGGGGCCGATGGTGCCGAAGCCCATGGTCTCGCAGAGGTAGACGGCGACGGGGTTGAAGTCGACGGCGCCGTCGCGGGAGAAGGTGCGGCGGACCATGTCGCCGGGGCCGAGGCCGGTGCCGCCGGTGGTGATGACGAGGTCGGCGCGGAGGATCTGGTCGTCGAGGACGGAGCGGAGCGCGTCGGGCTCGTCGTCGCAGATGCCGACGCGGTACGCGTGCGCTCCGGCTTCGGAGGCGGCGGCGGTGACGAGGTGGGAGTTGACGTCGATGAGCTGGCCGGGCTGCGAGGGGCGGCCGGTGTCGACGAGTTCGTCGCCGGTGGCGATGACGACGACACGGGGCGTGGGGCGCACGACGACGTCGGCGATGCCGGCGGCGGCGAGCAGCCCGATGAGGTTGGGGGTGACGCGGCGGCCCTCGTGGGCGAGGATCTCGCCTGAGGGCCGCTCGGATCCCATGCGGCGCACGCCGTGGCCGCGGCGCGGCACTTGGCGGACGTCGACGGTGGCCATGCCCTCGTCGGTCCAGGCGAGGGGCACGACCATGTCGGCGCCGACCGGGAGCGCCGCGCCGGCGGCCACGGAGAAGCAGGTGCCGGAGACGAGGCGCACGGGGCGCCAGGAGGAGGCGGCGAGGTCGCCGAGGACCTTGAGGCCTACGCCGCGTTCGGGGCTGGCCCCGGCGATGTCGTCGCCGTTGCACGCGTAGCCGTCGATCGCGGCGTAGTCGAAGGCGGGGAGCGGGCCGGGATTCACGGCGTTCTCGGCCAGGACCGACCCGGTCGACTGGGTCATGTCGATGTCGACCGGGGGCAGGGGTCGCACCAAGGCCAGCGCCTTCGCCAGGAAGTCGGCCAATGGTGTCGCCTCGCCGGTCCCCTTCACTCCTCATCCCCCCGTCGGTCAAGTTCCTCTCAGCGCCGCCTCGCGGTCGCCGGGTCAGTCAAGTGTCGCACTGAATTCGCGCAGCCAGGCGTTGAAGCCGGGCAAGTCGTCCCGCTGGGTTGCGAGCTCGACCAGGGTCTGGAGGTACGCGACGGGTTCGCCGGTGTCGTAGCGGCGGCCGCGGAAGACGACGGCGTGCACCGGGGTTCCCTTGGCGCGCATGGCCTCCATGGCGTCGGTGAGCTGGATTTCGCCGCCGCTGCCGGGCTCGGTCCGCTCGAGCACGGGGAAGATCGATCCGGGGAGGACGTAGCGTCCGATGAGGATCAGGTTCGACGGCGCGTCTTCGAGGGCGGGCTTCTCGACGAGGCCGGTGACTTCGACGATGTCCTCGGCGTCGGTGGCCTGGACGGCGGCGACGCCGTAGCGGCTCACCTGGTCGTCGGGGACTTCGATGAGGGCGAGGACGATGCCGCCGGTCTCGGACTGGAGGTCGATCATGCGCGGCAGGAGCTTGTCGTCGAGGTGGCACCACTCGTCGCCGAGGAGGACCGCGAAGGGCTCGTCGCCGACGTGGGAGGCGGCGCGGCCGACGGCGTGGCCGAGGCCCTTGGCGCCGCCTTGGCGGATGGCGGTCATCTCGGCGATGGACTCGGGGGCTTTGACCTTGGCGAGCATCTCGTTCTTGCCCTTGGCTTTGAGGGCGTTGTCGAGGTCGGCGCGCGCGTCGAAGTAGTCGATCATGGCGTCTTTGCCGGGGGCGGTCACGAGGGTGACGTCGTCGGCGCCGGCGGCGGCGGCCTCCTCCACGATGTACTGGAGGACGGGCTTGTCGACGATCGGCAGGAGTTCCTTGGGGATGGCCTTGGTGACCGGCAGGAAGCGAGTGGCGAAACCTGCCGCGGGGATGACGGCTTTGGTGGCGCGAGGCGCGTTTGCTGACATACCGCGAGGGTAGCGTGCACACGCTGCGTCGGCGGTCAGCCACCCTCCCGAACAGCGGGTGAACGTTCGTGTCGGATGGTCCAAGGTTCCCCAGGCTGTGCGACGGCGCCGAGGCTCGCCTCTCGTCCGGGCCCGGCGCGGCCCCGGCTGCTCGACCGCCCTCGGGTCCGTATGCGGGCCTGCCGACTTCGTCGGCGCCGCGCAGCTCGGGGAACCTTGTGCCCGCCGCTCGCCGGGCGGTTCAGGCCACCGCGACCCTCCAGGTGTCGCGGCCCGCGGCCTTGGCGGCGTAGAGGGCTTCGTCGGCGGCGGCGAGGACGCCGGTGGCCGTGTCGGCGTGCTCGCCGAGGACGGCGATGCCGATGGAGACGGTGATGTTGAGTTCGCGGCCGCCGGAGGCGTCGTTGACCTTGAACTTGCGGGCGTTCACGGCCTTGCCGAGGCGTTCGGCGACGACGGCGGCGCCGGCCGCGTCGGTCTCCGGCAGCAGGACCATGAACTCCTCGCCGCCGTGGCGGAACGCGAGGTCCACTTCGCGGATCTGCGCGGTGACGCGGCGGGCGAGCTCGGCGAGGACCTGGTCGCCGACGGGGTGGCCGTAGGTGTCGTTGACGTCTTTGAAGCGGTCGAGGTCGATCGCGAGGAGCGCGGACGGGCGCTGGTAGCGACGGGAGCGCTCGGCCTCGCGGCGCAGGGAGGTCTGCATGAACCGGTAGTTCCAGAGGCCGGTGAGGGGGTCGGTGAGGCTCAAGCGTTCGGCGTGGCGGTGGAGCAGCACGTTCTCGACGGCGACGGAGGCCTGCCCGGCGAAGGTCTTGAGGGTGTCGACGTCGCCGGGCTCGAAGTCGTCTCCGGCGATCCGGTTGTAGAGGACGAGTACGCCGAGGACCCCGGCGTCGGTGCGCGGCGCGCCGCCGTACTCGCCGTCGGCGGGACGGCCGCGTTCGAGTTCGGTGGAGTGGCGACTGGTGCTGCGCCCATGGTCGACGGGCTGACGCCCGCTACTCCACTCATGATCAACGGGCTGACGCCCGCTGAATGGCACCGCGACGATCGTGTGGGCGTCGGGCTCGGTGTCGGCGCGGCGGCGGCCCTCGAAGCGGCCGTCGACGATGCGGCCGTGGGCCGGGACGCCTCCGGCCGCGATCGCGCCGATGATCCCTTCGCCGATGCGGATGGTCGCGGGCTCGGTGATGCCGAGGTCGCCTTCACCGGCGCGTTCGCGGAGCTGGTCGGCGTCGTCCACGTCGACGAGCATGATGACCCCGGCCTCGGCCCCGGCCGTGACCATCGCCGTGTCGAGGATGACCTCCAGGATGCGGTCGAGGTCGAGGGTCGCGGTGAGCGTCTGGCCGAGGCGCCCGAGCTGGCCGCGCATCTGGTCGCGTGAGGCGGTGAGGGCGCTGACGTACGACTGGGTCTGGGCGGTCATGCGGTTGAACGCGAACGCGAGGTGGGCGACCTCGTCGCGGCCGTGCACCGGGACCCGGACGGTGAGGTCGCCGTGGGCGACGCGTTCGGCGGCGGCCGAGAGCTCGGCGAGCGGTCTCGTCGTCGAGCGGGCCAGCCAGGTGGCGAGGGCGACCGCGCACACGGCCGAGGCGAAGACCATCGCCGCGAGGGTCCAGTACATGGGGGTCACATCGGTGGCGGCCGTGCCGATCCTCAAGGGCAGGAACGTATCCGTGAAGTCCCAGCGCCCGGCGTCGGCGCTGCCGACCTCGATCGGGGCGGGGCGGGCGTCCTGCAGGATGAGGTCCGCGTCCGCGACGCGGGAGAGGCGCGCGAGGAACTCCTGGTCGACCTCGCGGAAGGCGCTGAACACGGACGTGGAGCCGTCGGCGTTCTGGACCTCGGCCTGTGCGCCGAGCGCCACGATCGGCTCCGTGCCCGCGTAGGCGACGGTCTCGCCGCAGTCGACCCAGGAGCCTTGGGGGGCCTCCGCGCCGATGTCCATGCCGGGGTCGGTGCCGACGCTGGCGAGGCTCGAGAAGACCACGCCGTCCACCACCGCGCGGTCGACGAGGAGTTGGGCCATTTCGACCGCGTTCTCCTGATCGCCGTTACGGTAGTTCAATGCCACCGCAGCGGCCGAAGCCTGGATGCGCTCGCAGATGGTGCCGAGCGTCGAGTCGACCATCGTCACCGCCGAGTTGGCCAGCGCCTCCCCGCGGGAGTCCGCTAGATGGGACATGACGGCAGCGACGAAGACGGCCCCCACCAGGACCGGCCCGAGCACGACGACGAGGAACGCCGTGGTGAGCCGTGAGCGCAGCGACACCGAATCCCCCTCAAGTTCACTACTTAGAAGACTACCTAGAGCTACCGACTCGACACGACACGGCAGGCATATGTAAACGGGACTGCCCGAATGGGTGAGTGGGGGTGTCCGTTAAGGGGAATCCTCCCAGGCACCGGCCATCGAAGGAAGGAAACGGCATGCAAGAGGCGAAGACTGCGGCGCGTCGTCAGCTGCTCGCGGCACGGAACGCGATGCCCGGGGAGCAGCGCGGATACGCCGATCTGGCGACATGGAAGGCGTTGCGGGACTTCTTGATCGAAGTCGTGGACGAAGGCGCCGTGGTGGCGGCTTACCGGCCGTTCGGATCGGAACCGGGCGCGGCGCTCGAACCCGAACTGCCCGAACGGCTCGCGGTGGTCTACAAGGTCCTCGAACCGGTCCTCCTGCCGGACAAGGACCTCAGCTGGCGGGAGGCCGGAGGCCCTGGGGGGCAAGGGGAACCGGACGCGAACTCGCAGGGCGGCGACGGCCCGAACCCGGGCGGGGCGGTGCTCGGGCCGGAAGGGATCAAGCAGGCGGCGGCGGTCATCGTCCCCGGCCTCGCCGTCTCAGATGATGGGATCAGGCTCGGCAGGGGCGGCGGTTCGTACGACCGGGCACTGGCCCGGGTGGGCCCGGACGTGCCGGTGGTGGCGCTGCTGCGCGACGGGGAGTTCGGCTACATGGTGCCGGCCGAGCCGCACGATCGCCCGGTGACGGGTGTGGTCACGCCTGCCAGGGGATTCGTCTCGTTGAGATAGGCCACACTGCTCAGGCGGATGGGATTAGCACTCTTCGGCGTTGACTGCTAATGTCGATCGAGATCCGTGTTGACTGCTGGAGGTCTGGGACGTGCCTGTCTACGAATACCGCTGCAAGGAGTGCGGTTACGAGTTCGACAAACACCAGTCGTTCTCCGAAGCGCGCCTCTCCGACTGCCCGAGCTGCGAGGCCGAGGGCGCGCTCCGGAAGGTGTTCGGGAACGTCGGGGTCACCTTCAAGGGCAGCGGCTTCTACCGCACCGACTCCAGGTCCACCGACTCCAGCTCCCTCAGCTCGAACGGCTCCAAGAACGGGGCGAAGAAGAGTGAGGGCAAGAGCGAGGCGAAGCCCGCCGCGGCCGCCGCGAAGTCCGATTCCGGCAGCGCCGCGAAGGCCGCCTGATTCCTGACCGGTGAGGGTCTCAGGCCCTTGCCTGCGGGAACGCCGCCCTCGGACACCCGGGCTGCCGGGCCTCATCGAGGCCCGTGAACCATGAACGTGCAGTGCCCGGCCGCTCGGCGGCCGGGCACTCGTCGTTCAGTCGTCGTCGCCGCCGAACCAGCCGAGGCCGGTCTCCTCGTCGGTCGGGGACTCGGACTGCTCCTCGACGGTGGGCTCGGTCGGCTGCGTGGTCGCCTCTTCGGTGTCGGAGGTCTCCGGGGCCTCCTCCGTGTCGACCGACTCGCCCGCTGGCGGCTGCTCCTCCTCCTCTGTCTCTTCCTTGGCCCGCTGCTCTTCCGCGAAGGCCGCATCCGCCTCTTCGGGGCTCCAGCGGTATTTGTCGGAGCGGCCGTCCATGACCTGCCACCAGATCCGCTCGGCGATGGTGCCCTCGTGGGAGGAGCCGTCGCCCTCCTTCTTCTCGTCCCCGGCCCAGACGGCGAGCGAGAGGCCCGTGGCGAAGCCGGTGTGCCAGGTCGCGGAGGCGTTCACGGCGACATCGAGGTCGACGACGCGGCCGGATTCGACGGACAAGGCGGCCTCGGCGGCGTTCATGTGCATGTGGCTCGCGGCCTCGGCGGCGGTCCCCGGATCGACCATGTCCTGGTCGGACTCGGGCTCGGCCTGGTAGAGCTCGCCTTCGGGGCCGTTGACCGTTGCCACGAAATAGGGCTCGGCGACGGTCCCGTTCGAGGCGAGGGTTCCGTGCATCACTGCGGCGTCGAGCGTGGTGATCGGGTAGGCGCCGATCCCGATGTCGGGGTGGACCTCGTGCGGCTCGGCCGGGTCGATCTCGGCGGCCACGCCGTGCTCGTCGACGTCGTGCGGGTTCCACATGCGGTCGACGCCGAGGGCGGCGGCGGTCTGCGCGATCAGATCGCCGCCGATGTCCTCCGCGACGTCGTAGACGGGGGTGTCGAGCTTCTGTGCGGCCGCGTCGGCCAGGCTGACCTCGTGGTCCTGGGCGCCGCCGATGTTCACGAGGTCGATCTGCTCGCCCTGGTCGTCGACGTAGGTCTCGAACCGCCGGGGCGAGGAGCCGTCGAATTCGGGCGACCAGAGGTCGATGCCGAATTCCAGCGCGGCGGCGAGCACGACGGTGTTGAACGAGGTGCCGGGCCGGTGGCCGACGTCGGCGGCGAGGTCGAGCCCGGCCCCGTTCTCACCGCCGTAATAGGCGAGGACGGCGCCGGTGCCGGGTTCGAGGGCGGTGAGTGCGGCGGCCATGTTCTCGTCCTCGGCGGCGACCTCGCGGATGCCGGTCCGCTCGACGGCGAGTTCCTGCAGGTCGGCGTCGAGGGTGGTCACGATGTCGAACCCGCCGCGCAGCACCTCGTCGGTGCCGATCCCGGCCTCCGCGAGTTCCCGGAGCACGAAGCCGTTGGTGATGAAGCCTTCCGGGCCGAGGCCCTCGGGGTCGTTCGTCGGGTCGAGGGTCTCGGGGAGCGCGGTGATCGCGTCGCGTTTGACCGCTTCGAGCCTGCCGGTGGCGACCATCTGGTCGAGCACGTACTCCCAGCGCTCGGTCGCCTCCTCGACGTTGCCGCCCTGGCCGTAGGGGTCGCGCGGATCGTAGGGGCCGTCCGGGGACTTGATCTGGGCGACGAGCAGCGCGGACTGGGAGGTGGAGAGCTCGGCGGCCGAGAGGCCGAAGAACTCCTGCGCGGCGGCCTCGACCCCGTACGCGCCTCGTCCGAAGTAGACGATGTTGAGGTAGTGGTTGAGGATCTCGTCCTTCGTGAACTCCTCCTCCATCTTCATCGCCATGGCCGCTTCGCGGGCCTTGCGCAGGTAGGAGCCGTCGCCGCGGATGTCGGCCACGAGGCCCACGTACTGCTGGGTGAGGGTGGAGGCGCCCTGCTGGTCGCCCCCTTTGAGGTTGTTGACGATGGCGCGGAGCACGCCTTTGGCGTCCACGCCGGGATGCTTGTGGAAATTGGCGTCCTCGGCCGCGACCACGGCGTTCTCGACGTCGTCGGCGATCTCGTCGAGGTCCACGGAGGTGCGCTTCTCAGCGGCGAGCTCGCCCATGACGGTGGTGCCGTCGCTGTAGTAGACGGTGGACCCCTGGCTGAGGTCGTCGTCGAGGGCTTCGGGGAGGTCGACGGTGGCGTAGAAGACCGATCCGACGACGAAGGCGGCGGCGGCGAGGACCAGGACCGCGAGGCCGAGTGCGGCGATCTTGCGCTTCTTGCGGCGGTGCTTCGGCCTCATCCGAGAGGGCTTCTCGCCGGGTGGTTCACCGGGGGCGGCCTTGGGCCGTCTCCTCAAGGGCCGCAAGTTGATCGTGCGGCCGGGATCTTCGGTCTCGGTAACGTCTCGACCTGACTCCATGTTGAGGAATACGCCCGAAGCTCGCCAAACGGTTGCGTCGCCACCAAGGCCTCCCAATGGGACAGGTGCGCCTCAGATGGCCAGTGCGACGGATGTGGTCAGCACGAGTTGCGCCAGCGCGATCGGGACCAGTGCCTTCCAGCAGAGGGCCTGGATCTGGTCGACCCGGAGGCGAGGCCAGGCCACGCGGAGCCAGATGACGACCGCCGCGAGCGCCCCGGTCTTGAGGAGCGTCCACAGCCAGCCGAGCGATTCAGGACCCGGGCCCTTCCAGCCGCCCAGGAAGAGCACGGCGGTGAGCGCCGAGATGACGACGATGCCCACGTACTCGGCGAGGAGCAGCAGTGCGAAGCGCAGCCCCGCGTACTCGGTGAGGTAGCCGAAGACGAGCTCGGAGTCCGCGACCGGCGCGTCGAACGGCGGACGGCGGATCTCGGCGAGCCCGGCCGTGAAGAACACGATCGCGGCCGGGGCCTGCCACAGCAGCCACCAGGGGTTCCAGGCCTCGACGATCTGGGGGAGGCTGAGCGTCCCGGCCGCTACGGCGACGGACGCGGCGGCGAGCACGAGCGGCAGTTCGTAGGCCATGAGCTGCGCGGCCCCGCGCAGCGCGCCCACCAGCGTGTACTTGTTCGCCGAGGACCACCCGGCCATGAGGACCGCGAGCACGCCGACGCCGACGAGCGCGATGACGATGAACAGCCCCATGTCGAGGTTCGATCCGACGAGGTCGCCGGGGCCGAGCGGGATGAAGAGGATGACGAGCAGGTACGGCAGGAGCGCGACGGCGGGCGCGAGCCTGAAGACCGGCTTGTCGGCGGCGTCGGGGACGAGGTCTTCCTTCTGGGCGAACTTGACGCCGTCGGCGATGAGCTGGGCCCAGCCGTGGAAGCGCCCGGCGTGCATCGGGCCGAGGCGGCCCTGCATGTGGGCCATGAGCTTGTGCTCGGTCTGGCCGACCAGCAAGGGCAGCACCAGGAACGCGGCGAGCACGGCGGCGAGCTTGACCGCGGCCTCAAGAAGCATCGGGGCGCCCCTTCGGCGGCGCTTGCGAGTCGTCGATCGGCACCGTGCGCGGGTCGGCGGGACCGGCGGGTTCGATCCAGTCCTCTGGGACGCCGGGCGGGCGCTTCGGGGCTCGCTTGCGGACCGTGCCGTGCCCTTCCCCCGGTTCTTTGGCGCCAGGCCAGGGTTTGACGACGCGGGAGGCGAGGATGAAGTCCTTGCGGAGCGGGTGGCCCTCGAATTCGGGGGCGAGGAGGAGCGGTTGGAGGTCGGGGTGGCCGGGGAAGTCGACGCCGAACATCTCGTGGGTCTCGCGCTCGTGCCAGTCCGCGCCGGGATAGAGGTCGACCACCGAGGCGACGGCGCCTTCGGTGAGGAGGGCCCGCAGCAGCACGCCGCGCCGCTCGGTCACCGACCAGAGGTGGGCGACGATGCGGAAGCGGATCGGGCCGGGCGGGGCGTCCTCGGTCTCGGGTTCGGCCGGGCCCTCGTCCACGACCGAGAGCCAGTCGAAGAAGTCGCAGCCGGCCTCGTCGCGGCAGGCGCGCACGGCCTCGTGCCAGTCCTTGGGGTCGACGTCGGCCACGGAGCGCGGGCCGTCGACGCCGAGCGCTGCGGCGCCGTCCAGAAGCGCGCCGAGGGCGGCGCGGACGCGGTCCTCCCAGAAGTCAGGCATCGGGCCTCCTCACGGGCGGGCGCAGGCTCGGCTTGCGCGCTGCCGGCGGTTCGGCTCGCGAGCTTCGCCGCAGGGGCTCGGCGGCGATCTGCTTCTGGAGTTCGCCGATGCCGTAGAGGAGTGCTTCGGGGCGGGGCGGGCAGCCGGGGATGTAGACGTCGACGGGGATGATCTGGTCGACGCCTTTGGTGACGCAGTACGAGTCCCAATAGGGCCCACCGGAGTTGGAGCAGGCGCCGAAGGAGATCACGTACTTCGGCTCGGGCATCTGCTCGTAGAGGCGTTTGATCGCGGGTGCCATCTTGTCCGTCACGGTGCCGGAGACGACCATGAGGTCCGCTTGGCGCGGTGAGTGCGCGAAAGGGATCACGCCGAGGCGCATGAAGTCGTGGCGGCTCATCGAGGCGGCGATGAATTCGATGGCGCAGCAGGCGAGTCCGAAGTTGAAGACCCATAGGGAATAGCGTCGGCCCCAGTTCAGGACGAAGCGGATGGGCTCGCCGAGAATGTTGGTTTCCGTTGGGCGGGAAGGGAATGGGAGTTTCACCGCCATCGCAGGACCCCTTTCCTCCAGGCGTAGGCGAGGCCGAGGGCGAGCACGCCCACGAAGACGCCCATCTCGGCGGCCGCGGCCGGGCCGAAGGCCCGGAACACGGCGGCCCACGGGAACAGGAACACCGCTTCCACCGCGAAGAGCACGAACAGGAACGCGTAGACGTAGTAGCGGATCTGGACCTGCGCCCAGTCCTTCCCGACCGGGTCCACGCCGCATTCGTACGTCTGCCCCTTCTCCTTGGAAGGCACGCTGGGACGCAGGAGTCGATTGGCGGTCATCGCGACGGCGACGAACGCGAATCCGGCGAGCAGGAGCACCCCGAATACGGCGTAATCGCTCAACCGGGTCGTGTGCATAAGGACACCTTAATGCCGCACAGCCCCTCGCGATACCCGTGCGCGCGGCCGAATCGACGCGTTTCCGATCCGATTCCGAGGAACTTCGGCGCACCGGGCGCAACCGCCCGGCACGCAGGGGCGTGTTGTTGTACGAAGAGGATTCACTCCGAACGCGGCGAAGTCCCCCAATGCGGGACCGAACACGCGAACGCACAGGCAACAGGAAATGGGATCACCGCACATGACCGCCGCCGGCGCACCGACGCTGACCCGGGGCCGCACCGAGTCCGGCACGATGCTGCTCGACCGGCCCGTGGACTTCGGCGGCGTCTTCGACGTCCCGGACGGTCCGGACGTTGAGAGGATTGTCGACATAACGACCCCGCCTCGCATCTCCGCCTTCCCGAACGCGACAATAGTGGCCGCCGGGCACGAACGCGATGACCCGGAAGATTCCCTTGTCCCACCTACCTGCGCTGGAGCGGATGTGCGAACGGAGGCGGAGTTCACCGACCTCTACGAGAAGCATTTCTCGGAGCTCGCGGCCCAGGTATGCGCCTACCTCGGCGACGCCACCGAAGCCCAGGACCTCGTACAGGAGGCGTTCCTGCGGGCGTGGCAGCGCTGGGACAAGGTCGGCGGCTACGAGGAGCCGGTCGCGTGGGTCCGCCGCGTCGCGTGGAACCTCGCCACGAGCAGGCACCGCCGCAACCAGGTGGCGCGCAAGTTCCTCCAGAAGTCCTCCGCGCCGGAGCTGTCCCCGGCCGCGAGCCCCGACCACGTCGCGCTCGTCGCCGCCCTGAAACTGGTCCCCGCCAAGCGGCGCCAAGCGCTCGTCATGCACTACATGGCCGACATGACGGTGAGCGCGATCGCCGCGGCGACCGGCGCGAAAGAGGGCACCGTGAAGTCCTGGCTGCACCGCGGCCGCAAGGAGCTGGCCGCGCTGCTCACCGATGAGGCCGCGGAAGCGAAGCCCGCCAAGGCCGCGGCGCCCGCCGACCCCGACACCATGCCGATCCGCATCAAGCGCGCCATCCCCGGCGCCCGTGCCGCGAACCGCCGAGCTTCCGTGAAGGAGGACCGCTCATGACCTTCGACCCTGAGGACGACAAGGTCGCAGCGGCGTTCGCGAGCTTGAAGGCGGACGCCTCCGCGCAGTTCCCGCCGCCGCCGGTCAACGAGCTGCTCGGGCGCGCCCCGGCCGCGAAGCGCCGCCGCCGGCTCGTGTCGCTGGCCGCGATCGCCGGCGCGTGCACCGCGGTCACCGCGGGCGGCTTCGCCGTGGCCCAGACGATCGGCCCGATCGCGTTCGGCCCCGAGCCGTCCGGCACCGAGAACTCCTCCGCCGAGGTCTCGACCTCGCAGGAGTCGCAGAGCCTCAGCCTCGGCGACCCGGTGAGCCCGCATTCCTCCGGCGGCGCGGCGCCGACCGAAGAGGCCACGATCCCGCCCGAGACGGCGCTGGTCATCACCGACCCCGGTGCGATGGGCGAGGACTGCGAGACCGGCACGTTCGGGCTGCGCGAGGACTGGACGTTCGCCGACGAGACGGCCTGGGCGATCGCGTTCGACGCCGAAGCGGGCGTCGGGCCGGTGCGCGGCGACGTGAACGGCGACGGCGCCGAAGACGTGACCGCCGTGCTCGAATGCAGGCGGGACCCCTCCGACATCGTGTACTTCGCGGGCGTCGCCGCGTTCTCCTGGAACGAGGACGGCACCGCGCTCGAGCAGCTCGGCTGGGTGTGGGAGCCGCATTCGATCGAGGGCACCGTCGCGGTGGTCTCGGTCGCGGACGGTGTCGTCACCGTCGACGCGGACGACGTGAACGCCCCCGACCACTCCGGCGAGTCCAGGTACGTGTGGGACCCCGAGACCGGGGCCTTCGCCCGGGTCGAGGAGGCCGCGACCACCGAGCCGACGCCGACCGAGAGCATCAGCAGCCCGGCCCCGGCCGAGACGCCGACGGCGGACGAGTCCGCCGAGTCGACCTCCTCCACCGGGTCCTGATAGGAGACACGTTCGGGTCGGAGGCACCGTCGGGTTTCCGACTCCGGCGTGTCGCCGACGCGATCCGCGTCCACGATCCGGGACGGCGCTCGGCCGTGAAAGCGGCCTGAGGAAAGCCGAAACGAGAGGTCCAGGTCACTGCGGACTCCGGCCCGTCTCAGCATGTGAGCCAGATCGCCGAAAGTGGTGTCGCCTACATCGCGCCCGAGTCGCAGGGTTGGCACCGCGACGTGACGCCCGCGTAGCATCGCAAGTAGCAGACACGGCGGAGCCCCCGCTCCCCGAACCGAACGCCGCAGTCCTTGCGTGCCCCAGAACCCGCATGAGGAGATCTAGGTGAATACCGTCCGGCAGCTCGACCGGGTCGTCATCCGCTTCGCAGGGGACTCCGGCGACGGGATGCAGCTCACGGGTGACCGCTTCACCGCGGAGACCGCCAAGCTCGGCAACGACCTGTCGACCCTCCCCAACTACCCCGCCGAGATCCGGGCCCCCGCCGGCACCCTCCCCGGCGTGTCGAGCTTCCAGATCCACTTCGCGGACACGGACATCCTCACCCCGGGCGACCAGCCCGAGGTGCTCATCGCGATGAACCCGGCGGCGCTCAAGGCGAACCTGCGCGACCTCAAATCGGGCGGCACCATCGTCGTCAACACGGACGAGTTCACCAAGCGCAACCTCACCAAGGTCGGCTACGACGCGAACCCGCTCGAAGACGGCTCGCTCGAGGACTACCAGGTCCACGCCGTGCCGCTCGCGTCCCTCACCATCGAGGCGCTCAAGGAGTTCGACGTCTCGAAGAAAGACGCCGAGCGCTCCAAGAACATGTTCGCGCTCGGGCTCGTCTCGTGGATGTACTCGCGCCCGACCGAGGCCACCGAAGAGTTCCTGCGCGGCAAGTTCAAGGCCAAGCCCCAGATCGCGGAGGCGAACATCGCCGCGCTCAAGGCCGGCTGGAACTACGGCGACACCACCGAGGCGTTCGCCGTGCGCTTCGAGATCCCGCCGGCCAGGCTCAGCGCCGGCACGTACCGCAACATCACCGGCAACCAGGCCCTGGCCTGGGGCATCACCGCCGCCGGTGTCGCGAGCGGCCTCCCGGTGTTCCTCGGCGCGTACCCGATCACCCCGGCCAGCGACATCCTGCACGAGCTCTCGAAGCACAAGCGCTTCGGCGTGACCACCGTGCAGGCCGAAGACGAGATCGCGGCCGTCGGCGCGGCCCTCGGCGCCTCGTGGGGCGGGGCGCTCGGCGTCACCACCTCCTCGGGCCCGGGCATCGCGCTCAAGTCGGAGACCATCTCGCTCGCCGTGTCCCTGGAGCTGCCGCTCCTGGTCGTCGACGTGCAGCGCGCCGGGCCCTCGACGGGCCTGCCGACCAAGACCGAGCAGGCCGACCTCGTGATGGCCATGTTCGGCCGCCACGGCGAGGCCCCGATCGCGGTCCTCGCACCGCAGTCCCCTTCGGACTGCTACGACATCATGCTCGAGGCGGCGCGCATCGCGCTCCACTACCGGACCCCGGTCATGGTGCTCTCGGACGGCTACATCGCCAACGGCGCCGAGCCGTGGCGCCTCCCCGGGACCGACGAGCTGCCCGACATCGGCGTCGAATTCGCGACCGAGCCGAACGGCGTCGACAAGGCCGGCGAGCCGGTCTTCCTGCCGTACCAGCGCGACCCCGAGACGCTCGCGCGTCCGTGGGCCGTTCCCGGCACGCCCGGTCTCCAGCACCGCATCGGCGGCATCGAGAAGGCCGACAAGACCGGTGACATCTCGTACGACCCGGAGAACCACGACTTCATGGTGCGCACCCGCGCGGCGAAGATCGCCGGCGTCGACGTGCCGGACCTGGAACCGGACGACCCGCACGCGGGCGAGGCGACCACCCTCGTGCTCGGATGGGGCTCCACGTGGGGCCCCATCGGCGCGGCCGTGCGCGGCCTGCGCGAGAAGGGCGTCCCGATCGCCCGCGCGCACCTGCGCTACCTCAACCCGATGCCGAAGAACACCGCCGAGGTCCTCGCGCGCTACGACCGCGTCGTGGTGCCCGAGATGAACCTGGGGCAGCTCACCATGCTGCTGCGCAACAACTTCCCCGGCACGGACGTGGTCGGCTACAACAAGGTGCGCGGGCTGCCGTTCACCTCCAACGAACTGCAGGACGCCCTGGAGGAGGTCATCAAGAATGGCTGACGTCAAGCTCGACGCCCCCAAGCTGAAGGCCAAGGACTTCAAGTCGAGCCAGGAGGTGCGCTGGTGCCCCGGCTGCGGCGACTACGCCATCCTGGCAGCCGTCCAGTCCTTCCTCCCCGAGCTGGGCCTGGAGCGCGAGAAGATCGCGTTCATCTCCGGCATCGGCTGCTCCTCGCGATTCCCGTACTACCTCAACACGTACGGGCTGCACTCGATCCACGGCCGCGCCCCGGCCATCGCCACGGGCCTGGCGGTCTCCCGCCCGGACCTGTCGGTATGGGTCGTCACCGGCGACGGCGACGCGCTGTCGATCGGCGGCAACCACCTCATCCACGCCCTGCGCCGCAACGTGAACCTGAAGATCCTGCTGTTCAACAACCGGATCTACGGCCTCACCAAGGGCCAGTACTCCCCCACCTCCGGGCCGGGCACGCTCACCAAGTCGAGCCCGATGGGCTCGGTCGACTCGCCGTTCAACCCGCTGTCGCTGGCGCTGGGCTCCGAGGCCACGTTCGTGGCCCGCACCCTCGACTCCGACCGGGCGCACCTGCAGGAGGTCCTGCGGGCCGCGGCCGAGCACGAGGGCAGCGCGTTCGTCGAGATCTACCAGAACTGCCCGATCTTCAACGACGGCGCGTTCGAGGTCCTGAAGAACCCGGAGACCCGCGACGAGTCGATCATCCGGCTCCAGGACGGCGAACCGATCCGGTTCGGGGACAAGGTCGTCGTGCAGTCCGGTTACGGGCTCCAGGTCAAGGACGCGTCCGAGGTGGACGAGGCCGACGTGGTCGTGCACAAGGCCGACGTCGACGACCCGGCCTACGCGTTCGCGCTGTCGCGGCTCTCGGGGATAGCCCTCGACCACACCCCGATCGGCGTGTTCCGCAACGTCAAGCGGCCCACCTACGATGCGGGCGTGCGCTCCCAGGTCGACGAGGCCGCGACGGGCGTCGACCGCAAGGAGGCCCTCGAACGGCTCCTGCACTCGGGCGACACCTGGACCGTGCTCTAGGTAGGCGACGTCGAGCGGGCCGGACCTTTCGAGGTCCGGCCCGCTTTCGTATGCGCCGCTTAGCCTTCGAGCGTCTCCTGGGCCTTGGTCAAGATGCCGCGGACCTCCACTTGCCAGGCGTAGACCTCGGTCTCGATCGAGGCGTAGAACGCCTCCTGGGAATCGGCCCAGGCCTGCTCCGCAATCTCGCGGTAGCCGGTCTCGTCCCCGCATTCGGCCAACTCGACGGCGAACGCGATCTCGAAGGCCTTCTTGCCTTCAAAGTCGGTGGGGGCGTCATCGGGCAGGTTCGGGTGGTCGCCCACCACGCTGCCCTCGCCCTCGTACAGCTCGTAGATGTAATCGGTCACCGGCAGGGAGCCCTCCTCGTCGAACTCCCACCCGTGAACACCGTGCGCGTCGAGGCAGTCGACCAGTTCGACCTGGACCGGGGCGATCGCCTCGTCGTACATGGTCTGGGAGTCCTCCGCGTTCGCGAAGTCGTCGATCGGGTTCACCGGGCGGTAGTGCCAATACGCACCGCGGTGCTTCCCGCCCTCGGGGTCCTCGACCAGTCGCAGGTCGTCGTAGAGCGCGTCGATCATCTCGCGCAGGCAGCCGCCCGGTTCGGGTTGCACATAGGAGAACTCGTCGCCGGTGTAGACCTCGTCATCGTCGCTCGCCACGGGGCCTTCCTCGCCGATCAGCCAGCCGTTCTCGTCCAGCGCGGCCGCCTCACCCTGGTAGGCCACGTACCAGTCGAACTGGTCCTGGGGATCGAGCGCCTCGAAATCGCTGTTGTCGGGCAGACCCCCGCCCCCCTCGATCGCCCGCTCCTCCTCCGGCGAGCCGGCGATGTCGTGGCCCTGGTACGCCTCGTACTCCTCGACCTCATCGGGGTCCGCGTCCTCGTCGTGGACCCACGCGCCGAGACCGTACTCGGAGGCCTCGTCGACCGAGGGAATCCAGTCACCCCAGTCGTCGGGACCGAAGAGGGCTTCCTGCGGCTCGGGTTCGGCGACCGAGAACCAGAACTGGTCGTGGACCGTGAAGTCCTTGTCCTCCATGCAGGCCTGCACGATCCGGACCTCCGCGGACTCCAGTTCGTACAGCAGCCGGTTGCTCTCATTGACCATGTCGACCAGCCGCGGCGCCTCGAACTCCGCCTCCGCGCCCTCGGAGGCGGCGTCGCCGCCGCCTTTCGCATCGTCAGAGCAGGCGGCAGCGGCCGCCAGTGCCAGCGCGGCGACGACGGCGCCGGCGGCTCGGGTCTTGCGTAGCATCGATCCGCGTTCCTCTCAGGTGACGTCGAAGCGTCTTCGACTTCCTGAGTACGCGTGCCTCTCGCGGTCGGGTTGCCTGCTTCGTCCTACAGGAGCGGTTCGAGTTCGACGGCGGCGTCGCGCAGTCGTCCGGTGAGGGCCGGCCAAGAGGTGTGGATCTCCTCGAGCGGGAGGGCGACGGCGAAGACGATCCGCTCGTTCGGCGAGTCCCCTTCGCGCACGATGACGCCGGCGCAGCCGACGCCGTCACGGAACTGGCCCATCTCGGCGTAGACCCCGGACTCGCCGTAGACGGCGAGGTCGTATTCGAGGGCGTCGGGTTCGATGAGGGTGCGGCGGGTGAACGGGCGCATCCCGGCGGATTTGAGGAAGCGGGCGCGGTCGTGCGGTTGGAGGGTGGCCAGGAGGGCCTTGCCGAGCGCGGTGGCGTGGGCGCCGTCGTCGAAGCCGACGATGAGCTCCTCCACGTGCGGGCTGCGGTGGCCTTCGATGACGTCGGTGACGGCCGGTCGGCCCTCCACGAAGCGGGCGATGAAGGTCGAGTAGCCGGTCTCGGTCGACATGCGGCGCATGAACTCGCCGCAGGTGCTCGGCCCGGCGATGGCGCGGGTGAGCTCGGAGTAGCGGTCGGAGACTTCGAGGCCGAGCGTGTAGCGGCCGTTCTCGTCACGGCGCAGGTAGTGCTCGTAGACGAGGGTGCGCAGGAGGTTGTAGGCGGTGGCGCGGTTGAGGCCGCACTCGAAGGCGATGCGCGGGGCGGTGACGCCGTCGGCGTGGCGGCCGACGAGCTCCATGATGCGCAGTGCCCTCTGGACGCTCTGGATCATCTTGGTCGGCTCGCTCTGCGCGCTCGGGAAGGCGCTGGCCGCCGATGCGCCCTTGCCGGGCTTGTGGTCCGGTGGCGCGGGCCGGTTCTTGGTCGCCTGCTGTCTGGGCACGCCGTTGTAGTTCGGGACGCCGCTGTGCGGTTCGTCCCCTGGTCGCCGCTGCTCCACCATGCCGCCGCTCCAATTTGCACCAGTTGATCCAACGTGGGGCGCCGGGTACGACGCCGGTCGGACCGGCCGTGATCTAACTATATAAACAACAGCCGGTTGCGTCACCGTCGCATACAGGGCACTATCTAAGTGTCAGCACCGTTCGCGGTCCGGCTCGCGCCGGTCGCGGACAAACCGCGGCGGCGGCGTCGAGTCCCCACCAAACTTCCTCGTCGCCGCCGTGGAACATTCGAATAAACGAAACGCGGCGGCTCCCTCCCACCAGGGCCGCCGCGTTTCGCATGCCCCCGATGTCTTGGGAGAGCGGCGATGCGGCGGGTCCGGCACGGAACCGCTGGTGGCGGGCAACTGTTGAGGGCCGAAGTCGACTGTCGTAAAGCTCTGCAGTTGGAAAAGCCGTCGTGCAGAGGCAACAGTCGCACACGTTGTGTGGTCACGTCAAGACAGATCACGCGAACGGGGGACGCACAAGAGCAATCCTCACTTGTGCGGAGGCATTCGGCTATCAGATAAGCGGAGTACGGTTGCCGTCGTGTCCACCTCCGCCCCCACTCGGCCCCGGATCGCCACCACCGTCACCGCCGCCATGACCGTCCAGGTCGCCGCCGTCCTCCCGCTCTTCCTCTTCGGCGGGCTCGCCGTGCAGATCACCGGCGAACTCGGCATGGGCCTCAGCGCGATCGGCTGGATCTCCGGCATCTACTTCACCGTCACCGCCGTCACGACCGTGCCGTCCGGGCGGCTCGTCGACCGGTTCGGCGCGCTCGTGACCGCGCGCGTCGCCATCGCGATGTCCGCCGCAGGACTCCTCGGCATCGCCGCATTCGCGCACGACCCGATCGTGCTCACCGCGTTCATGGTGCTGTGCGCGCCCGCGAACGGACTCGGGCAGCTCGCCTCGAACACGGTCCTCAGCGAATGGGCGCCGCAAGGCCGCCGCGGACTCCTGTTCGGCGCCAAGCAGGCCTCAGTGCCGCTGTGCACCATGCTCGGCGGACTCAGCGTCCCGGTCGTCGCGCTGACGCTCGGATGGCGGTGGGCGTTCGTCATCGGCGCCGGGCTGGTGCTGCTCGCACTCATCCCGCTCGCCGGCCTCGGACGGCCCGCCGTGCGGACCAAGGTCAAGGGCGCGCGGTCCTTCGATCTGCAGCTGCTGCTGTTCGCCGCGGCGACCTTCCTCGGCTCGCTCGCCGCGACGCCCATCGGCTCGTTCATCACGACCTTCACCGTCGACGTCGGCGGGTCGGAGCGCTACGCGGGCCTGGTCCTCATGGTCGGCGGCATCGCGGGCGTCATCGGCCGCACCGGCTTCGGCGCCCTCGCGGACGCGCGCAGAGGAGGCGAGTTCCAGATCATCGCGCTCATGCTCACCGCCGGCGCCGCCGGGCTGGCCACGTACCTGTTCGAACTGCCGTGGCTGCTGCCGTTCGGCACCGCCGCCGCATACGGGCTCGGATGGGCGTGGCCGGGACTGATGAACCACGCGGTCGTCCAGCGCTACGCGGACGCCCCGGCGCTGGCGACCTCGGTGACGCAGACGGGGATCTTCCTCGGCGGCGCGGTGGGGCCGATCTGCTTCGGGCTCATCGTGGACAACGTCGGCTGGGGCGTCGGGTGGACGGCCACGGTCGCGTCGATGGCGGCGTCGGCCCTGTTCATCGTGGCGGGCAGCACGGTCGGCAAACGAATCGCGCATTGACGTTCCTCGTTGCGGCGCGCGCGACTCCCGCTTCCCGTGCCGAGCAGTCCGGGGCGTGTACAAGATAAGGTGAGGCTGTGGTGACCACCCGACGCGCCCAGACCGCGCTGACCTTCTCAGACGAGGCCTTCGCCGAAGAGATCCGAGCCTCGCTCGATCTCGTCGAGGAACGACTGCTCAAAGCCGTCGACACCGACCAGCCGCTGCTGCGCCAATCCGGGTCCCACCTCATCCACGCCGGCGGGAAGCGCTTCCGGCCGATGCTCACCCTCGCGTGCGCGCACCTCGGCGACCCGGCCCGGCCCGGGATCCTCGACGCCGCCGTCGCGCTCGAACTCACGCACCTCGCGACGCTGTACCACGACGACGTGATGGACGAGGCCGCCGTGCGCCGCGGCGCCCCGAGCGCGAACGCCCGCTGGGACAACTCGGTCGCGATCCTCACCGGCGACTACCTGTTCAGCCAGGCCGCGCAGATGATGGCCGATCTCGGCATCGAGGCCGTGCGCCTGCAGGCCGCCACGTTCGCCCGGCTGGTGCGCGGGCAGATCAACGAGACCATGCCGCAGCCCGAGGGCATCGACGCGGTCGAATGGCACCTCGAGATCCTCTCCGAGAAGACCGGCTCGCTCATCGCCACCTGCGCCAAATTCGGGGCGTGGTTCGCCGGGGCCTCGGAGGAGACCATCGCGACCGCCGAGGAGTTCGGCGAGGTCATCGGCGTGGCGTTCCAGATCGCCGACGACATCATCGACATCGTCTCGGATTCGTCGGGCAAGACCCCCGGCACCGATCTTCTTGAAGGCGTCCCGACCCTCCCGGTCTTCTACGCCCTCGCCGACGACGACCCGGAAGAGGCGCGCCTGCGCGAACTCGTGGCGGGTCCCGTCTCCGAGGCGGACCTCCCCGAAGCCCTGGAGCTCCTGCGCGGCTCGAAGGCCTTGGAGAAAGCGCGGGCCACCCTCCTGCAGTATCAGCAGCGGGCCCGCGGCCTGGCGAAAGCCCTCCCGAAAGGCCCGGCTCAGAGGGCCCTGGTCGACATCTGTGACTACATGATCGAACGCGACGCCTGACGCGAATCCGGGAAAGACCTGCAACAATCGTGGTGCGTAATTGAGTCCGCAGGTGACCGAGGAGGCGAAGATGGTCATGGCCCTCGCACGGGAGACAAACGGCGCAACTGACTTTGATGAGACGGAGCGGGAGTTCCGTGAGCGACTGGTCTTCGCGGACGACATGGACGTTCCCGGTCACTCGCATTGGTCGGCGAAATGACCTCGACCTCCACGCGTGGCAACGACCTGACGGTCAAGCTCGACGTCTACGGCAGATCCGTACCGATCTACCTGCTATTCGACATGAAGAAGCAGGATTTGACGGTGTACTCCGACCCGTCAGAGCGTGGCTACCAGACTCATACGACGGTCGCATTCGGTAAACCCGTAACGGTCCCCGCACCTTTCGACTTCGAGCTCGACACTTCGGCATTCAACGACTGAGCGCTCGACCCGCTCAGAGCGGGGCGCCCGCTTCCAGGTGGGCCAGGCAGCGGTCGAGGTTGGCGGCGAGGTCGTCCTTGGTGCCTTCGGTTTCGGCCCAGGCGCTGATCGCGGTCGTCCAGGAGGCGACCACGAGGGCGGTGAAGTGGCGGACTTCCAGTTCGTTCGCCGCGCGGCCGGTGCGTTCGGCGATCATCTCGGCGAGGAGCCGCTCGGTGGCCTCGGACTGGGCCACCTGGCGGGCGCGCAGGGCCGGGACCGCGAAGATCATCCGGACCCGGCGCCGCACCCGCTCGATGTCGTCCTCGGTGAACGCCGCGAAGAGCACCGCGAGGACCGCGCGCAGGGCTTCGAGCGGCGCGGTCCCCTCCTGCTGGTTCTCGAAGACGTTCACGATGAGCGGGTCGTACTCGTCCTGGACGACCACGTCCTCCTTCACCGGGAAGTAGCGGTAGAAGGTCGAGGGGGAGACGCCCGCGGCGGCGGCGATCTGCTCGATCGTCGTCTCGTCGTAGCCCTGCTCGTCGAAGAGCCGCAGGGCCTCCTCCTGCAACCGGTGCAGGGTCTCGATCTTCTTGCGCTCACGCAGCCCGGGACGGTTCATGCTGCGATTGTGCCTCGCTCGCTTCGGGCCGTTTCGGGAACCTCGGGCCCGCCGCGAACGCGACCACGACGGCGAGCACGGCGCAGACCAGGAAGACCGCGCCCATCCCGTCGGTGAACGCGTGGAACGCGCCCTGCGCGGTCTCCGGCGAGCCGAGCGCTTCGGCGACCGCGGCGGCACCGGCCACGGAGTCCTCGGCGGCGGCCTCGGCCTCGGGCGGGAGCGGCGGAAGGTCGAGTTCGGCCAGGTAGACGCTGGAGGCGATCGATCCGAACACGGCCACGCCGATCGCGCCGCCGGTCTGGCGCAGGGTCTGCATCAGGGCGGAGCCGATCGCGGCGCGGTCGGGCGGGAGCGACGCGAGGACCGCGTCCGTCGCGGGCACGAGGGACATGCCGAAGCCCGCGCCCAGGACGCCGAGCCACACGGCGACCAGGCCGAAGCCCGTACCCGGATCGGTGGCCATCGCGGCGACGCATCCGGCCGCGCAGAGGATCAGACCGCTGATCACGGTGGCCCGGTAGCCGAACCGGACGGCCAGGCGCTCGGCGCCCAGGCCGCCGACCATCAGGCCGCCGATCATCGGCAGCAGCCGCAGGCCGGTCCCGAAGGCGCTGTGGCCCTCGACGATCTGCAGGTACTGCGGCACCAGGAAGAGCGCGCCCATCATGAGCATCGACGAAGCGGTGGCGATGACCGAGCCCCAGAGGAAGGCCCGGTCGCGGAACAGGCCGAGGTCGACCATGGGGGCGGCGGACCGGGCCTGCGAGACGACGAACAGCGCGATGAGCGCGAAGCCCCCGAGCCCGCCGATGAGCGTCGCCGGGGAGAGCCAGCCGTCGACGGGCGCCTCGATGACGCCGTACACGAGCGCGGCCAGGCCGAGCACGGCCGCGAGCGCGGCGAACGGCTGGAGGCGCGGGGCGCTGCGGTCGGTGGATTCGGGGAGCAGGAAGGCGATGGCGAGGAAGCCGATCACGATGAGCGGCACGTTGATGAGGAAGACCGAGCCCCACCAGTAGTGCTCGAGGAGCCAGCCGCCGAGGAGCGGGCCGAGCGGCAGGCCGATCGCCATGCCGGCGGTCAGCAGTGCGACGGCGCGGGTGCGCTCGGCACCGCTGAACATGCTGGGCACCACCGCCATCGACACGGGCATGACCACGGCGGCGCCGACGCCCATGAGGGCGCGGGCGGCGATGAGCACGCCGACGGTGTCGGCGGCGGTGGCGAGGGCGCAGGCCGCGCCGAAGATCGCGAGGCCGGCGAGGAGGACCTTCTTGCGGCCGAGCCGGTCGCCGAGGAGCCCGGCGGGCAGGAGCAGGGCGGCGAGCGCCACGATGAAGGCGTCGACGAGCCATTGGAGCTCGGCGGTGGAGGCGTCGAGGTCGACGGCGAGGGTCGGCAGGGCGACGTTGAGGATCGTGACGTCGAGCCCGACGACGAGCAGGCCGAACAGGAGTGAGAGGAGGGCCCACCAGCGGCGGCGGGTGGATGCGGGTGCCATTGGCGCCTCAATTCTGGAAGTAGCTGTCATTTGACAGTAGCTTTCAGAATTTGGCCTGTCAAGGCGCAGTCATGCGAGCACGGAACGTGTTCTGGATCGCACCGGGTCCCTGCGGGTGGCCGGGGTTCGCTATCGTTCAAAGGTCGCTTTCCCCAGGAAGCGGCACCCCCAGCCGCGGCGAAGCTTGCGAGCCGTGCCTCTAGCTCAGAGTCCCGACGTCGACTGCGAAGTCCGTCGGGTGATCCTTCGGACCGCGTTCGCGGCCGAGAAGGGAGCGCAGTGCGACCCCGACACCACGGGCCCTCTGCCAAGCCGAAGACCGTCCTCGCCGCGCAAGGCGTCATCTGGCTCCAGTTCGCCGCGATCCTGCTGCTCTACTCGATCGGCGTGCGGTTCCTGTTCGACGCGACCAGCTCCTCCTCCAGTCACGACACGATGCTCGACGTCATCGGCTCGATCGACCTCGAACGGCTGGTCACGATCCTCCTCAGCGTCGCCGTCACGGTCTCGATGCCCTTCATCGCCGCCCGCCTCGGCCGCCGCCGCGCCCACGCGGTCAAGGCCGCCTGGTGGGCCCTCGCGATCATCCCGGGCGCGATGTACCTCTGGATCCTCGGGCGCGCGTACTTCGCGACGTTCCCCGATGACGCGCCCTTCTTCATCAGCGCCGCCGCGATGCTCGTCGTCTGCGGGTCGTTCCCGACGGCGACGCTCCTGCTCCTGCGCACCCGCGCGTCCAAGGCCTGGTTCGCCGCCGAAGCACTCTTCGAGGAGATCGACCGCGAGCTCACCAGCACCGCCGAGCACGAAGCGTCCAAGGTCGGCTAGCAGCCGTGCACGGCTGCCGCGGGGAGCGATCGCTCCACGCGGCTTTCGGCTCGAACGTGACCCCCGCGCCCGGGTCAGAGGCGGACGCGGTAGGCCGCGAGTTCGCGCCGGTCGGGGCTCGGGGTCGCGGTGATGTCGGCGACGAGGTCGACGTCGCGGGTCTCTCCGGCGGTGAGGACGACGCGGTGCCGCCATTCGGCGCGGCTGAGGTCGAGCGCGGTGCGCGGGCCGATCTGGGTCTCAGGGGCGAGGACGCGGATGCGGACGTCGTGTTCGCCGGGCGGGAGCTGCATCCAGGAGCGGGTCCAGCCCGTGTCGACCGGTCGTCCGTCGATGTGGACCTCGGGTGCGGGAATCCAAGGACGGCAGGCGGGGAGCTCGGGTTCCCCGACGCGGATCGTGCGCCAGCGCTGCAGCAGGCCGAGCCTGCCGCCCGCGAGGGCGCTCAGGGTCGCGGCGTCATGGGGGTCGACGCGGAAGCGCAGGCGCAGGCCGAGGGCGGCCCAGCCGGGGGCGGGGGTGAGCTCGGGGGCGCCGCCGTCGAGGATGCGGAGCTGGTGGGCCGCACCCGGAGGCGGTGGGTCGGCGACGACGGGGCGGGTCGCGCGGAAGCCTCGGACGGTCGCGGCGACGGCGAGACCGACTCCGGCGATGCCGGGGACGACGAGCGCGGGGAGGAGGAGCAGCTTGTCGTCGGCGATCGGGAAGTCGTCGGGGAGCATGAAGATGACGAGGAACAGCAGCATCGACAGGCCGACGGCCCCGAAGAGGACCTGCTTGACCCGGTTGCCGCCGCGGAGGCTGCGGGAGCGGGCGGTGAGGTAGGTCCCGAGGTCGTGGCCGGCGTAGCCCTCTTCGTACTGGTGCGCGTTGCCGCCGATGACGCACCGGTAGTCGAGTTCGCGTCGCTCGCCGCGTTGGAGGTCGAGGTGCTCGTAGCAGCCGGAGTGGCTGCCCGCGACGGCGACGAGGTGCGGGCCGGGGTCCAGGGTGAGGCGGGTGGTGCCCCAGCCGGAGGCGGCGGGGCGGCCGTCGGCGTAGATCACCGGGGTGAGCGGGCGGGCCTGTCTCCAGCCGGGCCCTTCGCCTTTGCCGGGGTAGGCGCCCCAGGCCGTGCGGACGATGACGGTGGCGCGGGTCGGGTCGTCTGCGGCGGCGCCGACTCGGCGTCCTGTCTGGACGGGGATGGCGGCGTCGGGATGGGGTCGGGCGGTCCAGGCCCGGAACGGCGGCACGGTGTTGAAGGCGGCCATGCCGTTGAGACCGGGAATGTGTTTGCGCCACACCAGGAGAGCGACGAACGGCAGTACCCAGGCCAGGCTGTGGAGGAGAGCGGCGTCGATCAAGGCGGGGTCCTGTCCGGCTCGGGCGGAAGCGGGAAATGCGAACGCCGCGGGGAGCGATCGCTCCCCGCGGCGTCGATGCCGTTCTCAGTCTAGGTGTTCAGAAAGATGCTGGCCTGATCGACGATGTCGAGGAGGAAGCCGGGCGCTACGCCGAGGACGAGCGTGGCGGCGACGCCCGCGGCGACGACGGTGCCCGCCATGGGGCTCGGCAGGTTGACGGTGGGGGCGTCGGGCGCGGGCTCGTTGAGCCAGAGCAGGACGACCACCTTCAGATAGGGGAACGCCAGGATGGCCGAGGAGATCACGCCGACGATCACGAGACCGAGCTCGTCGGCTTGGAGCGCGGCGCTGAACAGGCTGAACTTGGCGGTGAAGCCGCTCGTGAACGGCAGGCCCGCCAGGGCCAGCATGAGGATCGTGACGACCACGGCGGTGCCCGGCGACTTCTTGCCGAGCCCGGCCCAGCGGGCCAGGTGGGTCGCCTCCTCGTCGCCGTCGCGGACCAGCGAGACGACCGCGAACGCGGCGATCACGGTGAAACCGTAGGCGGCCAGGTAGAACATGGTCTGGCCGACCGCTTCGCCGAGGGCGATGACTCCGATGAGGAGGTAGCCCGCGTTGGCGATGGAGCTGTAGGCCAGGAGCCGCTTGATGTTGCGCTGCGTCACGGCGAAGATCGCGCCGCCCAGCATCGTCGCCACGGCGATCACCGTGAGGATCAGGTGCCAGTCCCAGGCCGAGGACGCGAGGCCCACGTTGAAGACCCGCAGGAGACCGCCGAAGGCCGCGACCTTGACGCAGGCCGCCATCAGGGCGGTGACCGGGGTCGGCGCGCCCGTGTAGACGTCGGGCGTCCACATGTGGAACGGGACCGCCGCGGCCTTGAAGAGCATCGCCACCGCGATCATCGCGACGCCGATGTACAGGAACATGCGCGGCTGGCCCGAATCGGTGCCCGCCTGGTTGATGCCCGCGAGGTCCACGGTGCCGGCGAAGCCGTAGAGCATGGCCATGCCGTACACGTAGAACGCGGAAGCGAACGCGCCCAACAGGAAGTACTTGAGCGCGGCCTCCTGGCTGATGAGGCGGCGGCGCTTGGCGAGGCCGCACAGCAGGTACAGCGGGAGGCTCAGCATCTCGAGGGCGACGAACATGGTGAGCAGGTCGCCCGCGGTCACGAACATCATCATGCCGCCGACCGCGAAGAGCGTCAGCGGGAAGATCTCCGTCGCACCGGGCTCGCGCCGCTGGGCCCTGTCCGCGGCCGAGTCGGCGACCACGGCGGCCTCGGCGACGAAGTCGCCGCCGCGCGTGGTGCGGCGCTCGGCCAGGAGCAGGACCGCGATGATCGCGAGCACCGCCAGCGTGCCCTGCAGGAACAGGCCGGGGCCGTCGAGGACGACCGAGCCGATCCCGACCCCTTCGATCTCGAAGGCGGCGCTGTTCTTGCCCGCGTTCATGACCACCGCGGCGAACGCGGCGGCGAGGGCGAGCACCGCGAGTGAGACCTGCACGACCAGCCTGCGGGCCTTGAGAACCGTGGCCTCCACGAGAAGCCCGGCGAAGGCCGCGACAAACACGATGATCATGGGGGCCAAACCGGCCCAGTCGATCTGGAGCCCCGCTTGCTGGGCCTCATTCATTGGTGACTCCTTCGGCGGCGGGCAGGTCTCCGGGTTCGCCGGAGATGAAGAGGAGCGTGTTGTCGACCGCCGGCTCGACCGTGTCGATCAAGGGCTGCGGGAAGAACCCGAAACCGAGGATCGCGATCACCAGCGGCGCGACGAGCGCCTTCTCGCGCAACGTGAGGTCGCGCTTCATCGCGGGCATCTTGTCGAGCGCGGGATTCCGGTCGCCCTGCATGGTGCGCTGGTACATCCAGATCACGTACGCGGCGGCGAGGATGATGCCCAGGGTCGCGACGACCGCGACCGGCTCGTTGCCGGTGAAGGCGCCGAACAGGACCAGGAACTCCGAGATGAACGGCGCGGTGCCCGGCAGCGAGAGCGAGGCGAGCCCGGCGAACAGGAAGATCCCGGCGAGCACCGGCAGGGTCTTGGCGGCCCCGCCGTAGTCCGCGATCTGCGCCGAGCCGCGGCGGATCGCGAGGAAGCCGACCACGATGAACAGCAGGCCCGTCGCGAGGCCGTGGTTGAACATGTAGAGGACGGCGCCCGTCGCGGAGGCCTGCGTGAACGCGAAGATCCCGAGGCCGATGAAACCGAAGTGGGCGATCGACGTGTAGGCCACGAGTCGCTTCAGGTCGGTCTGTCCGATCGCGACGAACGCGGCGTAGACCACGCCGATGACGCTCATGCCGATGATCCACGGCGCGAACGTCTGCGTCGCATCCGGGAACAGCGGAAGGCAGTAGCGCAGGATCGCGAACGTCCCGATCTTGTCCATCACGCCGACCAGGAGCGCGGCGACCGCGGCCGGAGCCGCACCGCCCGCGTCCGGAAGCCAGGTGTGGAACGGGAAGAACGGGGCCTTGATCGCGAACGCGATGAAGAAGCCGAGGAACAGCCAGTTCTGCAGCGTCCCGTCGGCCATCGCCTCTGTGTCCACAAGGGTCTGCCAGTCGAAGACGCCGCCGTTGTTCACCCACAGGGCGATCACGGCCACGAGCATGAACAGCCCGCCCAGCAGCGAGTACAGGAAGAACTTCACCGCCGCGTACTGCTTCTTCGCGCCGGTGCCGTAGGAGCCGATGAGGAAGTACATCGGCACGAGCATCGCTTCGAAGAAGAAGTAGAACAGCAGCACGTTCGAGGCGAGGAACGTCGCGAGCATCGCCGCTTCCAGCGCGAGGATGAGCGCGAAGAACGCCGGGACCGAGCGCTTCACCGCGTCCAGGTCCCGCCAGGCCGCGAGCATCGCGATCGGTGTCAGCCCCACCGTGAGGAGGACCATGAGCAGCGCGATGCCGTCGACCCCCCACGACAGGTTCAGGTCCCAGGCCTCGACCCACGCATAGGACTCCGTGAACTGGAGCCACGGGGCTCCTGCGGCGTAGTCGAAGCCGATCGCCACGAACGCCGCGATCAGCGCGACCAGACCGGAGAAGCCGAGCGCGGTCCAGCGGGCCGCATCGGCGTTCTCGCGGCGGATCGACGCGACGACCACGGCCCCGATCAGGGGCACGGCGACCAGCGCCGACAGCAACGGGAGTTCGTTCACTGGATAACCACCACCATGAGCGCGGCCACCACGATGACGGCGCCGGACAGAATGGACAGGGCATAGGAGCGCACGAAGCCGGTCTGCATCACCAGCAGGCGGCGCGACGTGCCGCCTACGCCCGCGGCCAGGCCGTTCACGGCACCGTCGACGACCCGGCCGTCCATGGCGACCGAAGCGCTGGCGGCCAAGCGGCTCGGGCGTTCGAAGAGGCCGCGGTTGACGGCCTCGCCGCCGAGGTCGGCGCGCGCGGCGCGCACCGGCCAGGCGGCGGCGCGCGGCACCTCGTCGGTGCCGCCCCGGAACAGGAGCCAGCCGAGGGCCGCGCCGAGGACCACCACGATGGTGGTGGCGACGGTGACCTGCGTGTGGCTCAGGTGGCCGTGGACCTCATGGGCCTCGCCGAAGACGGGCGTGAGCCAGGTGGTCACGGAGGAGGCCATGAGGCCGCCCGCGCCGAGCGAGCCCAGGCCGAGCAGCACCAGCGGCACGGTCATGATCGCCGGGGACTCGTGCGGGTGCACGTCATCGGTCCAGCGCTTGGGACCGTGGAAGGTGAGCACGAAGACGCGGGTCATGTAGAACGCCGTGAGCGCGGCGCCCAGGAGCGCCGCGCCGCCGACGGCCCAGCCCTGCCAGCCTTCGCGGGCGAAGGCGGAGGCGATGATCGGGTCCTTGGTCCAGAAGCCCGAGAACGGGAACAGGCCGATGATGGCGAGCCATCCGGCCGCGAACGTCGCGTAGGTGAGCGGCATCTTCCGCCAGAGGCCGCCGAAGCGGCGGATGTCGGTCTGGTCGTTCATGGCGTGCATGACCGAGCCGGAGCCGAGGAACAGCCCGGCCTTGAAGAAGCCGTGCGCGAGCAGGTGGATGATGCCGAGCGCGAACGCCCCGCCGCCGAGGCCGACCGCGAGGAACATGTAGCCGATCTGCGAGACCGTGGACCAGGCGAGGACGCGCTTGATGTCGTCCTTGGCGCAGCCCACGATCGCTCCGAAGAGGAGGGTGAGGGCGCCGACGATGACGACGGCGGTCTGCACGTCCGCGTTGAGGCTGAAGATGACGTGCGAGCGGGCGATGAGGTACACGCCCGCGGTCACCATGGTGGCCGCGTGGATGAGGGCCGAGACCGGGGTCGGGCCCTCCATCGCGTCCGGGAGCCAGGTCTGGAACGGGAACTGGCCGGACTTGCCGCAGGCGGCCGCGAGGAGCAGCAGCCCGATGGCGAGGCTCGTGCCGGTGGACAGCGAGGCGGCGCCGTTGAAGACGCCCGCGAAGTCCACAGTGCCCAGTGTGCCGATCATGGTGAACATCGCCAGGAGGAACCCGACGTCGGCCACGCGGTTGGTGAGGAAGGCCTTCTTGCCGGCGGTCGCGGCGGCGGGCTTCAGCTGCCAGAACGCGATGAGGAGGTAGGAGGCGAGGCCCACGCCCTCCCAGCCGATGAAGGTCATGAAGTAGTTGCCGCCGAGCACGAGGACGAGCATCGCGGCGGCGAACAGGTTGAAGTAGGCGAAGAACTTCCGGCGCCCGGGGTCGTGCGACATGTAGCCGACCGCGTAGACGTGGATGAGGAAGCCGACCCCGGTGATGAGCAGGCAGAACACCGCGCTCAGCGGGTCGAAGAGCAGGTTCGCCTCGATGTCCAGGTCCCCTACCGAGAGGATCGTGAACAGGTCGAGGTTCGCGCTCTTGTCGTCAAGGCCCGCCAGCGAGGCGAACATCGCGAGGGCCAGGGCGAAGGCGCCGCCGATGGTGGCGACGCCGAGCCAGTGGCCCCATTTGTCGGCTCTGCGGCCCGCGAGCAGCAGGACCGCGGCGCCGAACGCGGGCAGGGCGATGAGCAGCCAAGCCAGCGAGAGGAGCCCTTCGGCCGGTGCGTACGAGATTTCGTCCACTGTTTCCCCTCTAGGCCTTCAGCAGGTTGGCGTCGTCGACGGAGGCGGAGCGCCGGGACCGGTAGATCGCCATGATGATCGCCAGGCCCACCACGACCTCGGCGGCGGCCACGGCCATCACGAAGAACGCCATCACCTGCCCGTCGATGCTGCCGTTGGTGCGGGAGAAGGTGACCAGGGTCAGGTTCCCGGCGTTGAGCATCAGCTCCACGCACATGAACACGACGATCGAGTTGCGCCGCACCAGGACGCCGACCGCGCCGATCGTGAACAGCGCGGCGGCCAGGATCAGGTAGTACTCGGGGCTCATCACTCCCGCCCTTCGGTGTGCTTCGGGGCCGACTCGGCGGCCGTGAGCTGGCGCGGCGGCACGTAGGCCGAGAGCGACGCCGGCTCGATCGAACCGTCCGGCCGCAGCGCGGGCGTCGCGGTCGAGTCCGAGGTCGCGAACACGCCGGGTCCGGGCTTGGGGCCCGGGTAGACGCCGGAGGCGAACCGCTCGCGGCTGTGCTCCTTCTGCCCGCGGTGGCCGCCCTTCTTGGCGACGTGCGCGAACATGAGGGCGCCGACCGCGGCCACGGTGAGCACGCCCGAGACGACCTCGAACGGGAACAGATAGGTCGTGAAGAGCGCCTCGGCGATCGCCTCGACGTTCGACTGGGCGCCAGTGGCCCAGCGCGGGTCGGCGGCGATCGTCATGCCGGAGACCGCGCGGGCGAGCCCTGAGGCCAGGAGCGCCGCCAGGCCGATGCCGAGGCACACGGCGAGGAGGCGCTGCCCGCGCAGCGTCTCGAACATCGAGTCCTTCGAGTCGCGCCCGAACAGCATGAGCACGAACAGGAAGAGCATCATGATCGCGCCCGTGTAGACCATGATCTGCACGAACCCGAGGAACGGGGCGGCCTGCATGATGTAGAAGACCGCCAGGCACATCATGGTGATCGCGAGCATCAGCGCCGCGTGGATCGCCGAGCGGGCCAGGACGAGGCCCATGGCTCCGCCGAGCGCGATCGGCGCGAGGATCCAGAAGAAGACCGATTCGCCCGCAGAGGCGTTCTGGGCGACGGTCTGCGCGAGGTCGATCACTGCACGCCTCCGTTCTTCTGCGAGAGCATCTCCGTGAGCGAGAACTCCGCGCCCTCGCTCGCACCCGGATTGGTCGGGCCCGAGGCGTAGTACGCCTTCTCGCTGTCGCCCAGGCGCATCGGGTGCGGCGGCTGCTCCATGCCCTCGATGAGCGGGGCGAGCAGCTCCTCCTTGGTGAAGATGAGGTCGCGGCGGTCGTCGCGGGCCAGCTCGTACTCGTTGCTCATGGTGAGCGAGCGGGTCGGGCAGGCCTCGATGCACAGGCCGCAGAAGATGCAGCGCGCGTAGTTGATCTGGTAGGTCTTGGCGTACCGCTCGCCGGGCGAGAACCGCTCGGCCTCGGTGTTCTCCGCGCCTTCGACGTAGATCGCGTCGGCCGGGCAGGCCCAGGCGCACAGCTCGCAGCCGATGCACTTCTCGAGCCCGTCCGGGTGGCGGTTGAGCACGTGCCGGCCGTGGAACCGCGGTTGGAGCTTCGAGGGCTCCTCCGGGTAGTCCACGGTGACCTTCGGTTTGAACATGTGCGAGAAGGTGACGCCGAAGCCTTTTGCGAAACCGGACATTACTCCTCCTCTCCCTTGTCGGTGGGGCGCGAGCCGTTGATGGGACCCCTTGGCGAAGCTTGCGAGTCAAGCATCTGTGGAGCACTGGTGTTGGCGGGTTCGAGTTCCTTGAGGGCCCTCGGGTTCGGGGGGACCGCGAGGTCCATCGGCGGGACGGGGAAGCCGCCCAGGCCGGTGTCCGGCTCGGCCGGCTCTTCGTACTGCTTGCGGTTGGGCCAGAAGAAGATCAGGGCCATGACCACGATCGCCGCACCGCCCGCGAAGGCGATCCGGGTCGGCAGCTCGTTCTCGGTGTCGAGGCCGATGTTCATGGCCGCCAGGACCATGAGCCACACGAGCGAGACCGGGACGAGGACCTTCCAGCCCAGGCGCATGAACTGGTCGTAGCGCAGGCGCGGCAGCGTGCCGCGCAGCCACACGTAGAAGAACAGGAACGCCAGGACCTTGCCGAAGAACCAGACGAGCGGCATGAAGCCCTCGTTCGCGCCCGGCCACCACGAGCTCGGGAACGGCGCGGCCCAACCGCCCAGGAAGAGCGTCACGCACAGGGCCGACATCGTGACCATGTTGACGTACTCGGCCAGGAAGAACGACGCGTACTTCAGGCTCGAGTACTCGGTCGCGAAGCCCGCCACCAGCTCCGACTCCGCTTCCGGAAGGTCGAAGGGGGCGCGGTTCGTCTCGCCGACCATCGAGATCACGAAGATCACGAAGCTCGGCGCGAGGATGATGAGGTACCAGCCCGGCAGCGTGATCTCCGCGCCGCCGAAGTTCAGCGGCAGGCCCTGCGCCTGCGCCTCGACGATCGCGCCGGTGGACATCAGCTGCGACTGGAAGAACACCGTCAGGACCGCGAGGCCCAGCGCGATCTCGTACGAGATCACCTGTGCCGCGGCGCGAAGCGCGCCCAGCAGCGAATAGGTGGAGCCGGAGGACCAGCCCGCGAGCACGATGCCGTAGACGCCGACCGCCGAGCACGCCAGGATCAGCAGCACGCTCACTTCGAAGTCGGTGAGCTGCAGCTCCGTCTCGATCCCGAAGACGTTCACCTCGGGCCCGAAGGGGATCACCGCGAACGCCGTGAACGCGCAGGCCACCGCGATGACCGGGGCCGCGATGAACACGACCCTGTCGGCCGTCCGCGGCATCACGTCCTCTTTGAACGCGAGCTTCAGGCCGTCCGCGAGCGACTGCAGCAGACCGAAGGGCCCGTTGCGGTTCGGCCCCGGCCGCACCTGCATGATCGCCACCACGCGCCGCTCGAACCAGATGGTGAAGAGCACCAGCAGCACGAGCACCACGAAGACGAGCACGCCCTTGACGAGCATGAGCCAGATCGGATCGTTCATCACTTGACCGCCTCCACGGCTTCTCCTGCTGCTGCAGGGCGAGGGACGTTCGGGTAGGCGCGGATCGTGACCACATCGCCCGAACCGGCGCCGAGGTGGCGGAAGATCCCGCGACCAGGCGCGTTCTGCGGCAGCCAGACCACGCCCTCGGGCATGTCGGTGACCTTGAGCGGCAAGGTGATCCCGCCGATCGCGGTCGCCACGGTGACGCCGTTGCCCTCGCTCGCGCCGATCAGTTTCGCGGTGGCGGCGCTCAAGCGCACCACCGGGTCGGGCGCGCATCCGGCGAGATGCGGGTTGTTCTCCTGGAGGGAGCCGCCGTCGAGCAGCTGGCGCCAGGTCGCGAGGACCGCTTTGCCGTCCCCCTTCGGCGACGCTTGCGAGCTGTCGACCCGCGCCGGGGCGTGCGCGGGCTTGTCGGCGGTCCAGTCCGGCGCGGGCTGGCGCGTGAGCGGGTCCGGGAGTCCGGCGAGTTCCGCACGCACCGTGTGGGTCTCGGCCGTCCCGAGCTCGACGCCCAGCGCGGCCGCGAGCGTGTCGAGCACCGCGTGGTCCGACATGAGATCGGTGGGGATCACCGTGTCGAAGGTCCGCAGGCGCCCTTCCCAGTCGAAGTACGCGCCGGGCTTGCCGGTCACCGGCGCGACCGGCAGGATCACGTCGGCCACGCGGGTGACCGCCGAGTGCCGGAGCTCCAGCGAGACCACGAAGCGGGCCGCGTACAGCGCCGCCTCGACGGCGGGCGCGTCCGCGAAGTCGTACGGGTCGACGCCGCCCACCAGGAGCGCGTCGATCTCGCCGTCCGCCGCCGCTTGCAGGATGTCCCAGGCGCCGCGGCCGTCGCCGTCGGGGAGCGCTGCGACGCCCCAGTACTCGGCGAGCTGCTCGCGGTCGGCCGCATACGAGGCCAGGCCGCCGCCGGGCAGCAGCCCGGGGAGGCAACCGGACTCGACCGCGCCGCGGTCGCCCGCGCGCCGGGGAATCCAGGCGAGGCGCGCGCCCGTGGACTTGGCCAGGCGGACCGCCGCCGAGAACGCGCCCTCCACAGTGGCGAGACGCTCGCCGAGGAGGATGACCGCGCCGTCCTCGCCCAGAGCGTCGCGCACGAAACCGCCGCGGCTCCAGCCGTCGAGGAGTTGGGCCTCTTCGCCGGGCAGGGCCTCGATGAGGTTCCCGTTGAGCTTGGCGGTGCCGCGGGTCGCGAACGGCGCGACCACGTGCACGCGCTGCCCGTGCTGGCGGACCGCCTTGCGCAGGCGCAGGAACACGATCGGGCATTCCTCTTCGACCTCGAGGCCCACCGTGACGACCACGGGGGCCTTCTCCAGGTCCTCGTAGGTGACCGCGCCGCTCGACGGGTAGACCCCGGCGACGGCGTGCGCCAGGAACTCGGACTCCTCAGTGGAGTGCGGACGGGAGCGGAAGTCGATGTCGTTGGTGCCGAGGGCGACCCGCGCGAACTTCGCGTACGCGTAGGAGTCCTCGACGGTGAGCCGCCCGCCCGGCAGGACGCCGACCCGGCCGGCCGCCTCCTTGAGCCCGGCCGCCGCGCGGCGCAGGGCCTCGGGCCAGGACGCCTCGCGCAGCGACCCGTCCTCGTCGCGGACCAGCGGCTTCGTGATGCGGTCGGCGGCCTCGATGTAGGAGGAGCCCCAGCGGCCCTTGTCGCAGTTCCACTCCTCGTTCACCGCCGGGTCCTCGCCCGCGAGGCGGCGCAGGACCTTGCCGCGGCGGTGGTCCGAGCGCTGCGCGCACCCGGCCGAGCAGTGCTCGCACACGCTCGGGCTCGACACGAGGTCGAAAGGCCTTGAGCGGAAGCGGTACTGCGTGCCGGTGAGCGCGCCGACCGGGCAGATCTGGACGGTGTTGCCCGAGAAGTAGGACTCGAACGGCTCGTCCTCGTAGACGCCGACCTGCTCGAGCGCGGAGCGCTCCATCAGCTCGATGAACGGGTCGCCGGCGATCTCGTCGGAGAAGCGGGTGCAGCGCGCGCAGAGCACGCAGCGCTCGCGGTCGAGCAGCACCTGGGAGGAGATCGGCAGCGCCTTCTTGTACGTGCGCTTGTCGGCCGCTTCCATGCGGGTCTCGGTGCGGCCGGTGCTCATGGCCTGGTTCTGGAGCGGGCATTCGCCGCCCTTGTCGCAGACGGGGCAGTCCAGGGGGTGGTTGATCAGGAGGAACTCCATGATCCCCTCCTGGGCCTCCTTGGCGACCTCGCTGGTGTGCTGGGTCTTGACGACCATGCCCTCCATGGCGGTGGTCGTGCAGGAGGCGGCGGGCTTGGGCATCCCGCGGCCGTTGCCCATGTCGGGGACGTCCACGAGGCACTGGCGGCAGGCCCCGGCGGGCTTGAGCAGCGGGTGGTCGCAGAACCGGGGGATCTCGATGCCGAGCTGCTCGGCGGCCCGGATGATCAAGGTGCCCTTGGGGACCGTGACTTCGACGCCGTCGATGGTGAACGTGACTTGATCGGTCATGTCAGTGCGCTCCGATCTTTGCAGCGTCGAAGGGTGCGGGCTTGTGCCCCTCGATGTAGTCGAGGTAGTCCTGGCGGAAGTACTTCAGCGAGGACGTGACGCACGAGGTCGCGCCGTCGCCGAGGCCGCAGAAGGAGCGGCCGAGGAGGTTCTTGCACGCGCTCTCGAGGAGTTTCAGGTCGCCGAGGGAGCCCTGGCCGGTGAGGATGCGCTCGTAGACGCGCACCATCCAGTAGTTGCCCTCGCGGCACGGCGTGCACTTGCCGCAGGATTCGTGGGCGTAGAACTTGATCCAGCGCCAGCAGGAGATCACCGGGCAGTCCTGGTCGGAGAAGATCATGACCGCGGTGGTGCCGAGGATCGAGCCGGCCTTCGCGACGTTGTCGAAGTCGAGCGGCACGTCGATCGAGTCGGCCGAGAGCATCGGGGTGGAGGAGCCGCCGGGCGTGAAGAACTTCAGCTCGTGGCCCTCCTCCATGCCTCCGGCGAGTTCGATGAGCTCGCGGAGCGTGGTGCCCATCGAGCACTCGTACTGGCCGGGGCGCTTGACGCGGCCGGACAGCGAGTAGATCATCGTGCCCGCGGCGTTCTCGGAGCCCAGGTCCTTCCACCACTGGGCGCCGCCGAGCACGATGTGCGGGACGGCGGCGATGGAGCCGACATTGTTGATGCAGGTGGGCTTGTCGTAGAGGCCGTGCGTCGCGGGGAAGGGCGGGCGCAGCCGGGGCTGGCCCCGCTTGCCCTCGAGGGAGTCGAGGAGGGCGGTCTCCTCGCCGCAGATGTAAGCGCCTGCGCCGGAGTGGATCACGACTTCGAGGTCGAAGCCGGAGCCGAGGATGTCCTTGCCGAGGTACCCGGCCTCCTTCGCTTCGCGCACGGCGTTGCGGAGGCGGCGGGCGGCGTGGACGGCCTCGCCCCGGACGTAGACGAACGCCCGGCTGGCCTTGATGGCGTAGGAGGCGATGACGATGCCCTCGATGAGCGAGTGCGGGTCGTTCATCATGAGCGGCAGGTCCTTGCAGGTGCCCGGCTCGCCTTCGTCGGCGTTGACGACCAGGTAGTGATCCTGGCCGTCGTCGGGCACGAACTGCCACTTCATGCCGACGGGGAACCCGGCGCCGCCGCGCCCCCGGTGGCCGGACTCCTTCATGAAGGCGATCAGGTCGCCTTCGGCGTACTTGAGGGCCTTGCGAAGCGCCTTGTAGCCGTCGAGCTGCTCGTAGACCTCGAGCTTCCACGCGCCCGGGGACATCCAGCGCTTGGTGACGACGGGCTTGAGCTTGTTGAGGGCGTCCTCGCGGGGCCGCCTGGGACCGGGCACGGTAACGCTCACTTCGCTTCCTCGGGTTCTTTGGCCAGCAGGGGCGCGGTGGGGTCGAAGGTCGGGGCGGTGATGCCCGCTTCGGCCGCGAGGCGGGCCCCGGCGAGCGTGGGGTCGCCCTGGGCGTTGCCTTCGAGCCCGGCGGTGCGCTCCTCGTCGAACCCGGCCAGTTGCACCGAGATCTCACGCAGTGTGCACAGTGGAGCGCCTCGGTCGGGGATCGGGCGGCGCCCCTCCTTGAGCTCGCGCACGAGATCGAGGGACTTCGCCTCGTCCATGTCGTCGAAGAACTCGTAGTTGACGGTGACGACGGGCGCGTAGTCGCACGCGGCGAGGCACTCGGCGTGCTCCAGCGTGATCTTGCCGTCCACAGTGGTCTCGTCGTGGCCGACGTCGAGTTCGTCGCTGAGCGCGTCGAAGACCTTCTGTCCGCCCTTGGCCTGGCAGAGGGTGTTGGTGCACACCGAGACCAGCCAGTCGCCGGCCGGTTCGCGCTTGTACATCGTGTAGAAGGTCGAGACCGCCTGCACCTGCGCCTTGGTGAGGTTCAGGACCTCGGCGCAGAAGGCGATGCCGTCGTCCGAGACGTAGCCGTCGTGCGACTGCACCAGGTGGAGCAGCGGCAGGAGCGCCGAGCGCTCGCGGCCCTCGGGGTAGCGGACGAGGATGGCCTCGGCCTGCTCGCGGATCTTCTCCGGGTAGTTCACCTGTCGCAACCTCCCATGACCGGGTCGAGCGAGGCCCCGCCCGCGATGACGTCCGCGAGCAGGCCGCCTTCGGCGAGCGCGGGGATCGACTGCAGGTTGATGAAGGAGGGCTCTCGCATGTGGACGCGGAACGGCCTCGTGCCGCCGTCGGAGACGGCGTGGATGCCGAGTTCGCCGCGTGGGGCCTCAATGGCGGTGTACACCTGCCCGGCCGGGACCCGGAAGCCCTCGGTGACGAGCTTGAAGTGGTGGATCAGCGCCTCCATCGACTGGCTCATGATGTGCCGGATGTGGTTGAGGCTGTTGCCCATGCCGTCCGCGCCGAGGGCGAGCTGGGCGGGCCAGGCGATCTTCTTGTCCTCGACCATGACCGGGCCGGGCTCGAGCTTGTCGAGGCCCTGGCTGATGATCTTGAGGCTCTCGCGGATCTCATCGAGTCGCACCACGTAGCGGGCCCAGGCGTCGGCGCCGTTGTGGGTCGGGACCTCGAAGTCGTACTCCTCGTAGCCGCAGTACGGCATGGTCTTGCGCAGGTCCCAGGCGAGGCCGGCGGAGCGGAGCACGGGCCCGGTGACGCCGAGGGCGAGGCAGCCGGAGACGTCGAGGTAGGCGACGCCCTGGGTGCGCTCCTGCCAGATGGCGTTGCCGGTGAGGAGGCCCTCGTAGTCGTCGAGGCCCTGGGGCATGTAGTCGACGAACTCGCGGATCATCTTGATGCCCTCGCGCGGGAGGTCCTGGGCGACGCCGCCGGGGCGCACGTACGCCATGTTCATGCGCAGGCCGCAGACGGCCTCGAAGATGTCGAGGATCTTCTCGCGGTCGCGGAAGCCGTAGATCATCATCGAGAGCGCGCCCAGCTCCATGCCCGTGGTCGCGAGGGCGACCAGGTGGGAGCTGATGCGGTTGAGCTCCATCATGATCACGCGGATCACGTCGGCGCGCCTGGGCACGGTGATGCCGAGCAGCTTCTCGACGGCGAGGCAGTACGCGGTCTCGTTGAAGATCGGCGCGAGGTAGTCGGCGCGGGTGACGAAGGTCGTCCCCTGTGTCCAGTTGCGGTACTCGAGGTTCTTCTCGATGCCGGTGTGGAGGTAGCCGACGATGGGGCGCACCGAGCGGACGGTCTCGCCTTCGAGCTCGCAGACCAGGCGGAGCACGCCGTGCGTGGACGGGTGCTGCGGGCCGAGGTTGACGATGAGGCGCTCTTCGCTGACCGGGTCGACCGAGGCGACGAGTTCGTCCCAGTCTCCGCCGGTGACGGTGTAGACGCGGCCTTCGGTCGTGTCGCGTTCGGCGGCATAGGCGTCGGCGGCATTCTCAGTGGCGGTCACTTGTACGCCCTCCTCTCGTCGGGCGGCGGGATGTGCGCGCCCTTGTATTCGACGGCGATGCCTCCGAGCGGGTAGTCCTTCCGCTGCGGGAAGCCCTCCCAGTCGTCGGGCATGAGGATGCGGGTGAGGTGCGGGTGGCCCTCGAAGACGACGCCGAACATGTCGTACGTCTCCCGCTCCTGCCAGTCGGCGGTCGGGTACACCTCGGTCACCGACTGGACGGTCGGGTGCTCGAGGCCCACGGCCGTTTCGAGCCGCACGCGGCGCCGGTAGGTCATCGAGGTCAGGTGGTAGGTCACGTGGAGCCGGTTGCGCTGGTCCGGGTAGTCCACACCGGACACCGAGTTGCAGAGCTCGAAGCGCAGGCTCTCGTCGTCGCGCATCGTCTTGCAGACGTCGGCGACGCGGTCGGGAGCGATGTGGATGGTGAGCTCGCCGCGGTCGACGACCACCGCGCGGGTGATCTCGTCGCCGTGGGCCTCGCGCAGGGCCGCCACGACCTCGTCGAAGTAGCCGCCGAGCGGTTCGGGGGTGGAGACGATCTCCCCCGCGGTCGGCGCGGCCTGCACGAGGCCGCCGAAACCGGAGGTGTCGCCGGAGTCGGTGACGCCGAACAATCCCTTGCGCTGCATGCCGACGGGCTGCACGTCGTCGGGGCCGGAGGCGCCGGTCCCGGTCGGATCGGTGCTCATCGCTTCGCCACCGCCTTCCGGATGCGCAGCTGCTCTTCGGTCCCGGCTTCCACGGCCTCGGCCCACTCCTTCTTGCGCTGCTTGTCGAAACGGTAGGAGGAGGGCATCGCGCCGGGTTTGACAACGGGCTCGGGGAGGTCGGCGAGGGCCTGGCGGCGCTTGTCGCCCAGCGGTTCGTGCTGGACCTTCTCGTGGAGCTTGAGGATCGCGTCGAGCAGCATCTCCGGGCGCGGGGGGCAGCCGGGGAGGTACATGTCGACGGGCACGACGTGGTCGACGCCCTGCACGATCGCGTAGTTGTTGAACATGCCGCCGGAGGTGGCGCACACGCCCATCGAGAGGACCCACTTCGGTTCGGGCATCTGGTCGTATATCTGGCGCAGGACGGGGGCCATCTTCTGGCTCACGCGTCCGGCCACGATCATCAGGTCCGCCTGGCGCGGGGAGGCGCGGAAGACCTCCATGCCGAAGCGGCCCGTGTCGTAGCGGGCGGCACCGGTGGCCATCATCTCGATGGCGCAGCAGGCGAGCCCGAACGTGGCAGGCCACATCGAGGCCTTGCGGGTCCAGTTCACCAGTGCCTCAACAGAGGTGAGGATGATGCCCTGCGGGAGTTTTTCTTCTACACCCATTTCGGAACCTCAGTCCCAGTCCAGTCCGCCGCGACGCCATTCATAGGCGTACGCGACGAACAGCGCGGCGATGAACATGAGGACGGCCCAGAATCCGAAGATCCCGAGGACGTCGTGGTGGACCGCCCACGGCACGAGGAAGATGATCTCGATGTCGAAGACGATGAACAGCATCGCGGTGAGGTAGAACTTCACCGGGAACTTCGTGGGCCCCGAGGACGTGGGGGCCGGCTCGATGCCGCATTCGTAAGGGTCGTACTTGGCGCGGTTCCTGCGATGGGGGCCCGTAATGCGTGAGGCGACCACCGAGACGATGCCGAACCCTGCGCCGATCGCGAACATGATGACAACGGGCACATAGACTTCCACGTTCTCAGACCCTTCTTTCGGCGAAGCTTGCGAGCCGAACGTCGGCTCGGGCGGCGAGGCTTGCGAGCCGGACTTGCGAACTGCCCAGGCCGGGCGTGACGATCCGCATCCCGTTGACGATCCGGTCGGCGGTGTCGCGCCCGGGCCGGTCGGTGAGGTTCGCCAGCAGTTTCAGCACGACGCGCATGAGCGCGGGACGTTTCAGGCCGTGCTCGGTGCACAGCTTCATGACGGCGGGCTTGCCGATGAGATGCGAGAAGATGCCGCCCATGCGGTAGTAGGAGCCCCAGAGCTCGTCCATCTTGTCGGCGTAGGTACGCAGGACGGCTTCGCGGCGCGGCACGGAGCGGGCCTTGAACGCTTCGGCGACGACGGATGCGGCGACTTCACCGGCTTCGACGGCGTAGGCGATGCCCTCGCCGTTGAAGGGGTTGACCATGCCGCCGGAGTCGCCGACGAGCATGAGGCCGCGGCTGTAGTGCGGGGTCCGGTTGAAGCCCATGGGAAGCGCCGCGCCGCGGACCGGGCCGTCGGCGTTCGCCTCATCGGCGAGGCCCCACTCCTCGGGAGTGTTGGCGAGCCAATCGCGAAGCAGCGCACGGTAATCGGTCTTGCCATAGCCCTCGGAGGAGTTCAGCACCCCGAGTCCGACGTTGACGCGGCCGTCGCCGAGGCCGAAGATCCAGCCGTAGCCGGGTTGCAGCACGTCGGGCTCGGCGGCCGTGCGCAGCGCCAGCCAGGACTCGAGGTAGTCGTCGTCGTGCTTGGCCTCGGACTTGTAGTACTGGCGTACCGCGACGCCCATGGGGCGCTTCTCGTTCCGCTTGAGGCCCAAGGCGAGTGCGAGGCGGCCGGAGACGCCGTCGGCGGCGATCACGAGCGGCGCGCGATAGGCGACCTGCTCGCCGTCCTGCACCGCGGTGACCCCGCAGACGCGCCCGGCGAGGTCGAAGACCGGCGCGGTGACCTTGACGCCGCACCGGAGCTCGGCTCCGGCGGCGACGGCGCGGTCGGCGAGGATCTGGTCGAAGTCGAGGCGGGTGCGGGCGAGGCCGTAGTTCGGGAAGTCCTGGAGCGTGGGCCAGTCCAGTTCGATGGCGATGTCGTCGGCGACGACGCGGAGGCCGCGGTTGCGGATCCATCCGGCGGATTCGGAGGTGTCGACGCCCATCTTGAGCAGCTGCGCGACGGCTCGGGGCGTGAGGCCGTCGCCGCAGACCTTCTCGCGGGGGAAGCGGGTCTTCTCCAGCAGCAGTACGTCGAGCCCCCGGGAGGCCAGGTGGTAGGCCGCGGCCGAACCACCAGGTCCCGCGCCGACGACGATGACGTCGGCCTCCGGGGTTGCGTGAGTGGTCACGGGCGTCCTCTCAGGCGAACGGGGCGGTGATCCTTTTAACGACCATCCGGCTTGTGAAGCTCTTCACAAGCGTTTGCCGCAAGTCTAGAACTCCGATAACTGCGCCCTGTCACTTAGGTCCGCCTAAGTTGTCATTATTCGAGGTCACGATGCATACAGGCGTGCTTGAACCAGAGTTGCACGAGCGATGGGAGCGCCTCAGGTGACGCGCACTCGGCAAGTGATAAAGCCGACAGTCGAATACCCTTGCACCACAGGACACCCCGAAACACTCTCGTAACACGCGCCGAGGGCGCAATCGCCGCAAGGCAGATCGATCAGCGGGGCAACGTGGCCAGCGACACATCGTTCAAATTTGAAACTTCTCCGAGGGGCCCGTATGGTCGATGGGTAATTCAAATCTGAACTACTTAAGCTCGCTCTCTTGGAAGAGGTAGGAACATGTCCGAGCCTGTCAAGGTCACCGTGGCCTTCTACTCCGCCACCGGCAACGTCACCGGCCTGGCCCGCGCCATCGCCGCTGCCGCTGAGAAGACCGGCGCCGAAGTGCGCCTGCGCCGCGTGGCCGAACTGGCCCCGCAGGCCGCGATCGACTCGAACCCGGCCTGGGCCGAGAACGTCAAGAACATCGCCGACATCCCCGAGGTCACCCCGGACGACGTCGAATGGGCCGACGCGGTCTTCCTCGGCTCCCCCACCCGCTTCGGCAACGTGGCCTCGCAGCTGAAGCAGTTCATCGACACCCTCGGGGGCCTCTGGTTCCAGGGCAAGCTGGCCGGCAAGGTCTACTCCGGCTTCGCCGCCGCCTCGGGCAAGCACGGCGGCAACGAGTCCACGCTGCTCGCGCTGTACAACTCGTTCCACCACTTCGGCGGCATCGTCGTGGCCCCCGGCTACGCCAACGAGACGCTGTTCGCCAACGCCTCGCCTTACGGTGTCTCCCACTGGAACGGCGCCGACATCGACGACACCACCCTCGCCGCTGCGGCCGCCCAGGCCGAGCGCGTCGTCGCGACCGCGGCCGCTCTCAAGGCCGGCCGCGCCGCGCTCGCCTCCTAACACCGCACCTCGCCGCATACCTCGCGCGCCCGCTCGGTCCTCCTATGGCATAAGGAGACCGGGCGGGCGTTCGTCGTCGTCAATCGGGGTTGGTCTTTGGTCGGGGTTCAAGCAGTCAGCGACGAAGAGGTGAGTGGTGGAGCGGGGTCAGGTGGCGGGTGTGAGGTTGGGTGGTGGACGGGGTGGACGGGGTGGACGGGGTGGGCGGGGTGGGCGGGTGACACGCCCGAGAGCGGGGTGCGAAGGCGCGGTTCGGTTGCGGCCCAGTCGGTTTGGTGGGGGAACGTGAGGATGTTCTCCACTTGTGGGTGATGACAGTCGGGGGCTGCATGGGGGATACTTGAGGTACGTACAGGGACAGGAAACTTGTACAGGTGTCGGGGTAGGTGTAAGCAGACTACGACAAGCCTCTGGCCGATCCGACAAACCGACTTGTTTCGAGGCGACGACCCCGCAAGCCAGGGTGCTCCTCCACTGGAGGCGTCCGATCTCACCCCCGTGCCATCGCCCGCAGCTGTCCGCGCCCCCGACGGGCCGTGACTGGGTGGACGATCCTAGTTGGGATCACCCCAACCAGCAGGCGATGCCGTACACGACGGCATACGCGATCCGAGCACGACCCGCCAGCGTGAGGGGCGAAGCCAGACCGAGCATTACAGGACTCGGCCCGGGCAGCACCAGCACGTCCATGGCGAGCACCACCTCCGCCCCGGCAGCGCCGCGCCCGCAAGCCCACGCGACTGCAGGACGGACCCCGAGGAACGGCAAGCGATCCTCGGGAGGCGAACCCGCCACCGGCAACCACCCGGAAGACCACCGGGCACGCCACCGGCATCCGCCGGGAGGCCGCACCACTCCCTCAGGGACGGCAAGCACCAGCACCCGCCCCGGCAGGGAAGGCGCGCGGCCAGGCGAAAGCCGAAGGGCCGGAACCGGAAGCCCAAGCAAGACCAACAGGGCCAGCAGGGCCAGCGAGGGAAGCAAGTAGAACAGCGGGAAGGAGGCGACACAGGCGCATGAGGACCACGACCATGCACACGGACATGGACAAGAGCGCAACCGAGCCGAACTCGGCGGCTGACGGCTCCCGTGCCGCCAACCGCCCCGCCGCTGCGGCATCAGGCCGGACCCACCCGGCCCGGCCAGCAGCGACCACCGGCCCGGCCTCATCGGCTCTGCCAGCAGCGACCACCGGCCCCGCTTCGGCGGCCCACCCCCAGGCCACCGCCCGCCGCTCCTTCGCTGCCAGTCCGAACCCGGGTCGAATCGCCGCCCGGCCCCGGAGACGGAGCCTTAGGTGCTACCTCGCGTTTCCGTCGCTGCCAGTTCGAACCCGGGTCGAATCGCCGCCCGGCCCCGAAGACCGAACCGCAGGTCATCGGCCATCGTCGTGTCCGCCTTCCGGGACGCTGTCGTGATCCGGTTGGACGCCGCCGAGCGGGGCGGGGACTGAGAACTCGTCGTCCACTTCGACGCACTCCGGGCCGCCGCCGAGCGAGGCTTCCATGACGACCTGGCCCCAGACCATGTAATAGAGGCCGATGCCGTCCTCGCGGACGGCGCTCACATGCGAGACGGCGCCCGTGTCGTCGCGGTCGATATCGACCTCGTGGCCCTCGGTCTCCCAGAAATCCGCCAGCACCTCCGGATAGGTCTCCCGCACCAGCGGATCCTCCCAGCTCGCTTCGGGGAAGACGTACGAGAGGTGAACGGTGTCTTGGCCTTCCAGCACCTCGTTGCGGTCCACGCCGTGGAGGCAGTCCTTCAGTTCGACGACCCGCGATTGGAACCCGGGGAAACCCTCCAACTGCGCGATCGACTCCGCCAGGAACGCCTCCATCGCGGCCAGCGCCTCGGTGTCGTTGAACTCCTCGTTCACTTGCGGGCCGGTGCAAGCCGAAGCCAGCCCGAGCGCGAGCGCCGCCGCGATCGGCCCGGCGAGTCTCACGCGGCTCACAGGTCGTCCTCGTAGGAGTCGGGCGAGTCGAAGGGATCCACCGCGTCGCGGTCGGCCGGGATCCCGCCGGGGAAGTACCTTGCCACCTTGTCGTACCGGCCGCCCGGCATCACGCCGCCCGAGGGCGGGACGTACTCGATCGCTTCGGGTTCGCTGACCGTCACCGGGCCGGACTGCACCCGCAGCACCGTGTGGCCCGCAGCCCAGTACCAGAGGGCGATCCCGTCCGGCCTGATCGCGACGAGGCTGCGGTCGGTGCGACCGGCCTTCTCCTTCACGGCGTCGCGGGTGACGGTGTAGCCCAGGGAGGTCCAATGCTCGCGGAGCACGTCGACATAGGTTTCGCGGACGAGCGGCGTGCCGGAGTCGGGCAGCGAGAAGACATAGGTGATCTCGACGATCGTGAAGCCCGGGACGTCGATGCCGCCGCTCGTCGCGGGCAGCTCCGACCAGATCCGCTCCTTGAAGCCGGGGAAGTCGGGGAGGGCGGCGACGGCTTCCGCGGCGGCGGCTTCCATGGGCGCGTAGGCCTCGGCCTGCGTGTACCGGGGTTCAGGCGGGTTGTCCATGAGGTGCTCCACGATCGAACGGACCGGCGGCAGGGAGGCGAGGGACGCGAGGGCCTTGCGCCACAGCGGGCCGGGAGGGGGTCGGCGCGGCATTCGTCATCGCTGTCCGGTGGCGATGTCCGCGAGGGTCTCGCGTCCGGCCATGTTGGTGTCGTCCCAGTACGTGCTGTGGTTGTTGGCGTTCCACGCGCCGGTGTCGCTGTGGTAGGTGTTCCCGCCGAAGTCGTCGTCGGCCGGGTTGGCGCCGTGGAGGACGTCCGGTGAGAGCTGGATCGGGTCGAGGGAGTTCGTGGTGGACCACACGTTGTCCTCGTCGACGCCGAGGGCGCTGGCGGTGTCCGTGCCGACGCCCGGGGAGGCGACGAAGACGAGGTTGTCCGCGTTGACGCCGTCCTGGGTGGCGGCGTGCCCGATCACGGTGGTGCCGTATGAGTGGCCGGTGAGCGTGTGGTTGGTGTCCGGCTGCCCGGTGGCGTCGAGGCCCCGGGTGAACCGCTCGAGGTCGTCGCTCGCTCCGTCGGCCCAGCGTTCCTGCATGGCCTCGGGCACGATCGTGTCGGGGGCGTCGTAGCCGAGCCACATGACCGTGGCGTTCGACGCTCCGGGGGCGGCGAGCTGGGCGTCGCTCTGCATGGTCTCGACCCGGTTGAGGATGCCGGTGGCGCTGCCGAGGTCCGCGGTGGTGCCGGGGACGAAGGTGTTCACGTTGTCGGCGGTGTCGGGGTCGCCGACCGAGACGATCGCGCGGCCGCTGTCCTGGGTGCCGAAGCCGAGCAGGTAGTACGGCTGCTTCGGTTCGGGACCTTCGGCGAGGGCGGGGGTGCCGTCGTCGTCGGTGATGCGGCCCTGGAGCTTGGCGAGGTCCTTCTCGTCCTGTTTGAGGTCGTCGAGTTCCTCCTTCGCCCGCTCGTACTCGTCGGAGTCGGGGTCCATGCCTTGGAGCGCCTGCTCTTTGGCGGCGATCTGGACGCCGAGGCCGTCGATCTGGTTGTCGAGGAGGGTGCGGTTGGCGGTGTCGCGGGACTCGGTGGGGATGCCGTCGACCGGGCCGACCCATTCCGGGTGCTCCTCGATGAGGGCCTGGCGTTCGGTTTCGCTGAGGCCTTCCCACCACTGGTTGACCTGTTCGGGTGACATGCCGGAGGTGCCTTCGGCGATCGACTTCGCCTCGTCGGCGACTTCTTCGCTGACGCCTTGCTTGTAGTCGTCGACGAGGTCGTCATAGGTGGCGCCGAGTTGCGGCGGGAGTTCGGTGGGGTTCTCGCGCATTTCGGCGAGGGCCGCGGCCGCTTCGTCGTCGGCGTCGTGGGCGCGGGACATGACGGCGCGGAGCCAGTCCTGGTACTGGCCGGCGAGCCCGATGGCGGTGCCGTAGAGGTCGACGCCGTTGAAGAGGACCTTGATGGTGTCGACGTCCCAGAAGCCGTCGGGTTTCTGCACGCCGCACATGTCGCACAGCCACTGCGGCGGGTTCAGGGTGAGGATCGCCCGGTGGAGGTCGCCGGAGAGGTTGACGTCGTATTCGTGGTGCGGGCCTTCGATGTCGAACTGGTGCTGGTCGATGAGCGGGACGAGTTCCTTGAGCTCGTTCTGCTCCTTCTCGAACGCGTCGGCGACTTCGAAGAGGGTGGTGGCGATGCGGGTGCTGGCGTAGTCGGAGAGGTCGTCCTCGTAGCGGTCGGCGGTCATGCCGATCTGCTCGCGCACTCGGGTGGCGGTGTCGGACTCGAAGTGCTCGGCGCTGAGGTGGCCGTCGATCACCTCGGCGCGGAGGCGGTCGGTGTGGGCGAGCTGCTGCTCCACATAGGACTTCCAGGTGTCGCCGAGGGCGCGGATCGCACCGCAGTCGAGGTCGCGCAGGCGTTCCCAGGTGAGGTCGCTCATGGGCCCTGCCGGTCCGGCCGCGCGTCGAGGTCGGCGTTGCCGCGTTCGGGGTAGAGGTCGCCGGCGACCGACGCGAAGGCGCCCGCGTTGTAGTCGTCGACCTCGACGGCTTCTTCGGCGCAGACGGCGAGGTACTCGCCGGTGTCGCCCAGGAGGCTGCCGAAGCCGAACGCGCGCTCGCCCTGCCACCATTCGCCGGCGGCTTCGAGGGCGGGGCCGAGCGCGGTGTGGGCTTCCTTCAGGGGCCCGGCGGTGTCGGCGTTCGAGGTGGCGATGGCGGAGGCCTGCGCGTCGACTTCCGATTCGATCGCGAAGAGGATCTCGACGGATTTGCGGACCTCGTCGGGGTCCATGACGAAGACCTCAGCGCCTGCCATGGGCGGCCTTCGAGTACGTCGAAGTTACATGGGGCACAGGGGGCATGGTTCGAGTCCTCGGGGAATAGGAACGAATCTTTCGCTCACTATAACGGCTCGAAACCACACAGAGGGTGTATGAAATCGCCGAGTTTCCCGGCGGGGCGGCGCGTCAGGCCTGGATGCGGGCGAGGATGCGCTTGGCGAACTCGCCCATCTGGCGCATCTCGTCGGGGTCGAGTTCGTCGAAGACGAGTTCGCGGACGAGCCGGACGTGGCCGGGGGCGGCCTTCACGAGGCGTTCGCGGCCGGCGTCGGTGAGGCGGGCGAGGGTCGAGCGGCCGTCGTCGGGGCAGGCGAAGCGCTCGATGAGGCCGTCGTTCTCGAGCCGGCGGGCGACGTGGGAGAGGCGGGAGAGCGAGCCGTTGCAGAGGAAGGCGAGGTCGCTCATGCGCAGTGTGCCGCCCTCGGCGTGCTCGAGGAAGACGAGGACGCTGTACTCGAAGTGGTTGAGGTCGGCGTCGCGGCGCAGCTGCACTTCAAGGGTCCCGGGAAGCCGCATGACCACACCGATGAACGCCAACCAGGTCGCCATCTCCGATTCGTCGAGCCAAGGCGCTTCATCACTCATGCAACAAGCTTAACTGGACTACTTGATACATCAAGGATCCCGCGCTAGGTTGGTTGAAGGTTCAATGAAGCAGGAGTGACCCATGATCCTCGGCGAAGCTCGCGAGCCGTAGATGCGCGCTGACCGTCCCGGCGCCGCGTTCGACGCCTTCCTCGAGACCACCGCGCCCGCCGCCGCCGAGCGCCGCGACTGGACGCCCGAGGACGGCGCCCTCCCCGCGCTGTACCTGAGCCACGGCGCGCCGCCGCTGTTCGACGAGGCCGCGTGGATGGGCGAGCTCTTCGCCTGGGCGCAGGGCCTGCCGCGGCCCAAGGGCATCCTCATCGTCTCGGCCCACTGGGAGGCCGCGCCGCTCATGATCTCCAGCCCCGCGGCGGGGACCCCGCTCGTGTACGACTTCGGCGGCTTCCCTCAGCGCTACTTCCAGATGCGGTACGAGACGCCGGACGCGAGCGCGATGGCGCGGCGCGTCGCCGCGGCGATGCCGGACACCGAGCCGCTGCACCGGCACGCGAGCCGCGGCCTCGACCACGGCGCTTGGGTGCCGCTCAAGGTCATGTACCCGGACGCGGACGTGCCGGTGCTCCAGATGTCGATCCCGACCCACGACCCGCACCGCCTCATGGCGATCGGCGCGCGCCTGCGGCCGCTCCGCGAGGAGGGCTACCTCGTGGTCGGCTCGGGGTTCATGACGCACGGTCTGCCGTTCATCGACTTCCACCGCCCCGAGAACGTGCCCGGCTGGTCGGCCGACTTCGACGACTGGGCCTCGGACGCCTTGGCGCGCGGGGACATCGAGGAGCTGGCCCGCTACCGCTCGCAGGCGCCGGGGATGCCGTACGCGCACCCGACCGTGGACCACTACGTGCCGCTGTTCGTGACCTACGGGGCCGCGACCGAGCAGGAGCAGGCGGCGGCCACCGTCATCGACGGCTTCTGGATGGGCCTCTCGAAGCGCTCGTTCCAGTTGAACTGAATACAAGTTCGGCCCGACCACGGGGCGGGCTCGAAAGCCGCGGGCAGGTGATCGTCAAATCCCAGCCCGCACGCGCCGTCCGCGCCGCACCCACCTCGCGGCCGGACGGCGCACCTATGCGCGCCGTCTACTTGCAGCGCCGCCTATTTGAAGCCGCGGTGCATGGCGACCGCGCCGCCGGCGAGGTTGCGCCAGGCGACCTTGCGGAAGCCGGCCTTGACGATGCGGTCGGCGAACTCGGCCTGGTCGGGCCAGGCCATGGTCGACTCGGAGAGGTACTTGTAGGCCTCCGGGTCGGAGGCGACGCGGGAGGCGACCTTCGGCAGCACGTGCTTGACGAAGACGCCGTGGGCCTTGCGGTAGGGCTTCCAGACCGGCTGGGAGACCTCGCACAGCACCATGCGCCCGCCGGGGGCGAGGACGCGGCGGATCTCGGTGAGGCAGGCGTCGAGGTCGACGACGTTGCGGATGAAGAAGGAGCCGGTGACGGCGTTGAACGCGTCGTCGGCGAACGGCAGGCGCAGCGCGTCGGCGTTCACCAGCGGCACCTGGCGGTCCTGGTGGTGCTTCAGCATCTCGAGCGAGAAGTCCACGCCGATGACGTCGGCGCCCGACTTCGCGAGCTCGGCCGTGGACACGCCGGTGCCCGCGCCGAGGTCGAGGCAGCGCTCGCCCGGCTGGAGGCTCAGTGCCTCGCGGGTCGCCTTGCGCCAGCGCTTGTCCTGCCCGGCGACCATCACGGTGTTGGTGCGGTCGTAGCCCGGCGCGACCCGGTCGAACATCGCCGCGATGCGGCCGGGTTCTTTACGCGGGGTATTCGCTTCGTTCGCCTCGATCACTCGCACAGCCTTGCACACGGGAAACAGAAAATCCGCCGGAGCCCTGTCGGTGTGGGCCCCGGCGGATCAAGGGGTTATATCGGGCGCGCGCGGGGTAACGCGACGCGTGCGGCCAAGAGGGAGCAGGGTGCGGCCGCGCGCTCGCCCGGTAGGGAAGCTGAGGATCGAACCTCGGGGTGGGACGGGAGCGCCTGGGGCGCACCGGAAGGCGCTGCGGTGTACGCGGGTGTGCGGTGCATCGTCGCCTCCTTGTCGTCTTCGGTTCGCCGGTGCGCGGACCGGTGTCGATCCCGGCTGGGATGACCCTGAGAGATCCCCCGAGTGCGGTCTGCGCTACAGAACCACATTGACGCATGAAGGCTGTGATGTCGATCTATGAAGCCGAACCGTTATCCCGTGTAACCCTTCCGATAGCAATGGAGTGCCGGTTGTCACAGGGTGCGACGTGCTCGTATGTGTTCGTCGGATAACCGCTGGTTCCGCCGTTTTGCGGGCCGGTGTCCGGGATGAAAAACGGCGGGGCGCGCATGCGCGCCCCGCCTTCTCCAGGGGATACACAGAGAGGCGGACCTCTCCGGTGCGGAAAGTCGTTCAGCCTGCGTTCAGGCCCCATTCAGCATTGCGGACGCGGCGCCGATCGACAAGTGCCGAGATCGAAGCGTTATTCACGGTCTACCGCTGGATGAGATCGCCTTTGAGCACGGTGGCGGCGCAGTTCCCGGCGGCGTCGTTCACGAGGGCGGCGTACGGGTCGCCTTCGGTGTCGACGTCGAAGACCGCGAGGTCGGCGCGGGCGCCGACCTTGATGGCGCCGATGTCGTCGCGGCCGAGGGCCTTCGCGCCGCCTTCGGTGGCGGCGCGCACCAGCCACTCGTTGAGGCCTTCGCCGCCGTCCCCTTGGGCGAGCGCGAGTCTGCGCAGCAGGGGCCATTCGGCGGCGACGTCGAGGTCGGGGCTGGAGGCGCGCGAGTCGGTGCCGATCGCGATGACGTTGCCTTCGGCGCGGTAAGCCGCGACGGGCGGCTCGCCGGCTTCGAGGCGGGCGTTCGAGCGGGCGCACAGGGCGACGGCGGTGCCGAGGTTGCGCAGCAGTTCGCGGTCGGCCTTGTCGAGGTGGACGCCGTGCGCGACATGGGACTCGGAGCCGAGCCAGCCGACCTTCTCCATCTGGGCGGCCGGGGAGTGCCCGGCGCCGCCGTCGGCGAGTTCGAGCTCGAGCCCGGCGCGGCGGTTCATGAACGCGAACGGGCCGGAGCCGCGGCGCACGTACATGTCCTCGTGCATGGTCTCGGCCAGATGCGGGTGCAGCCGGATGTCGAGCGTGCGCGCGAGTTCGGCGAGGCTCTTGCCGACCTCTGTGCCCAGCGTGTACAGCGTGTGGGGGCTGATGCCGACGGCGACGTCGGAGTTGTTGACGGCGCGGCTGTCGGTGACGATCTCCCGCCAGGCGCTGCGGCGGACCTCCCAGGCGGCGCCGTCGATGAAGCAGGCCTCCCAGTAGGCGACGCCCGCGAGACGGGAGGCGAAGAGCGGTTCGAATCCGGCTGCGGGCGTGACGATGTCGGCGACGGCGGTGACGCCGTGGCCGATCGACTCGTCGATGCCGAGCTGCACGGAGGCCTTCCAGGCGTCGTCGGCGGTCTCGGGGTTGCGGCGCGCGAAGTCCTGGATCCACTCGAAGAACTCCTTCTCGTTGCCGTACATGTCGGCGAACGCGGAGTAGCACAAGTGGGTGTGGGCGTTGACGAGCCCGGGGGTGAGCACGCCTTCGAAGGCGGTGGTCGCTTCGGCTTCGGGGGCGTCGGCGGCGGGGCCGACGTAGGCGATCCGCCCGTCGTCGACCCCGACCGCGCCCTCGCGAATCGGCTCGTCCGCGACGGGGACGACGACAGGGGCGGTGTAAACGTGCATGGAGCCGAGCTTACTCAGGGTGGACGGACTCCAGCGCGGCGTACGCGGGGCGGATCACCTCATCGAGGATCGCCACCCGATCGGGGTAGTGCAGGAAGGCGGCTTCCATGGCGTTCTCCGTGCAGCGCCGGACATCCGACCAGTCCCATCCGAAGTTCTCGACGAGCAGCTGGAACTCGCGGGAGGTGTGGGTGCGGCTCATGAGGCGGTTGTCGTTGTTGACGGTGACGTTGAACCCGAGCCGGTAGAGCTCGTTGATCGGGTGCGTGGCAATGGATCCGGCGCCGCCCGTCTGGAGGTTCGACGAGGGCGCCACTTCCAGGGCGATGCGCCGGTCGCGCAGGTACTCGGCGACCCGGCCCAGCTGGTCCGTGGTCCCGGACGTGACGTCCTCCATGATCTTGATGCCGTGGCCGATCCGGCTGGCGCCGCAGACGTTGACCGCGCCCCAGATCGACTTGACGCCGACGGACTCTCCGGCGTGGATGGTGAACGGCATCGACTCGCGGCGCAGGAATTCGAAGGCTTCGAGGTGCCGTTCGGGCGGGTTGCCGATCTCGCCGCCGGCGATGTCGAAGCCCACGACGCCCTTGTCGCGGAAGTCGACCGCGAGCTTCGCGATCTCGAGGGCGCGGTCGGTGTGCCGCATGCCGCACAGCAGCGTGCGGACTTTGATCTGGTGGCCGAAGTCGGCGGCGAGGCGCTCGCCCGCCTCGAAGCCGGCGAGGGTGGCCTCGACGACCTCGCTGAGGCTCATGCCGCCGAGGAGCTGCTGCTCGGGCGCGTAGCGCAGTTCGGCGTAGACGACGCCGTCGGCGGCGAGGTCTTGGGCGGCTTCGGCGGCGATGCGGTAGCAGTGGTCGGCCGTCTGCATCACGGCGACCGTGTGCGCGAAGGTCTCCAGGTAGCGCTCCAGCGTGCCGGAGTTGGCGGCGTCGTAGAACCAGTCGGCGAGCGCCTCGGGGTCGGTCGTGGGCAAGGTGTGGCCGATCGCGTCGGCGATCTCGATGAGCGTCTGCGGGCGCAGGCCGCCGTCGAGGTGCTCGTGGAGCACGACCTTGGGTGCCGCGCGGAGCTGGTCATGGGTGGGGACGTTCGAAGCCGTGGAATTCATCCCATGAATATAGTCAGCCGCTGACGCGTGCCTGCCTCACAGCCGGACTTCGTCCCAGTGGACGGGCCGCTCGTCGGCGAAGACCACGGCCCATTCGAGGGCCCAGCGGCGGTGCCAGACGAGGTTGTCGTCGACGCCGCGCGGCGGGGCCTGCCCGGCGCGGCGGGCCTGGTCGCAGACCCAGTCGAGGCAGTAGTAGAGGTCGAGCATCTCGGCGATCACGGCGGGGTCGCGCGTCGGGGTGAGCTGGCGGTCCCGCCAGGCTCCGAAGGACTCGGGCCGGCGCAGGTCCGGCAGGAGCTCGGGGAGCTCTTCGCTGCACGGGACGGCGGGGTCGAGGTGGTCGACGAGGCCGAGCAGCCAGGAGACCGTGTAGAGGCTCTCGAGCTGGTCGGCGTAGCGGGAGCGTTCGCCGCGGCCGCAGGCGATGAAGCCCCATTCGTCCGGGGAGAGGTGGTCGAGGACGTGCGCGTCGAGGAGCCAGCGCATCGCCAGTTCCTCGGGCATGTCGAAGACGCGGGCCTGGACGATGTTGAGGATCGCGGCGCGGGCCTCGACGTGCCCTCGGGGGCGCATGCGCGGGAGCTGGCCGGCGGGGAACGGGAGCGGGAACTGCGCGGGGGGCGCGGGGATGCCGAGCGCGCTGAGCCCGTCCACTGTGCGCAGTCGAACGCTTCGCTGGTCTGAGATCGCCGTCGGCATAGGGCTCCCTACCACTTGGGGTTCACCGGTGGGGGTGAATGCGCGTTCACTAGGAAGGGTGATTGTGAAGAACTGTAGCGTCCGACACATGCCCGAGTCAACGCGGACAGAGGAAATCTTCAAGGTTCTATCTACGGGTTACGCAGGTGTTTCACTGCTGCCGCGCGTGAGTCGCAAGTGTCCCGAGAGGTGAAACGAACCGACGGGTAACTACGTTCGTTCGACACCGTTCGACAACGAACGGGCGGCTCGGGCACGATCCGGCGAAGCGCGGGCAACCCGGGTCGTACCGGGCCGCGTACTGGAGGGCATCGGGCCGTCCGGGCCCGGGGAACATCGACGAAAGGACCCCCGTGTCGTTCACGCACGAGCACGACGTCGACCGCCACTCCAATCGAAACCTCAAGCGGCGCAAAGCATTCGCTGTGGGCGGTGTATTCCTCGCCGCCGCGGCGGCGACGGTCGTCCCCTACCAGGCCGCGAGCGCGGCCCCCGCGGACGACGACGCCTGCGTCCTCCGGGAACTGCCGATGCCGGCGGACCGGTACTTCAGCATCGTCACCGCCATGAGCGGCGACGGCGACGTCATCGCCTACCGTGTCTACCCGCCTGGGCTGGACGGGCAGGAACGCGCCACCTACCTCTATGAAGACGGCGAGGCCGTCGAAGTGCCGCTGCCGGGCATCGACCAGATTCTGACCGGGGTGAACTCCGAGGGCGTCGCGGTCGGCTCGACCTGGGTCGACGGTCTTCTGGTCCCGTATGTCTTCCGCGACGGCGAGCTGTGGGAGCTCGGCGTGGAAGGCGGCGGCAAGGCGACCGACGTCAACGAGCACGGCGACATCGCCGGCTACTCCGACGAGGATTACACGCAGCCGGTCGTCTGGCGCGACGACAGCCTCAAGGCCGAGACCCTGCCGCTGCCGAAGGGCGCGGTCTCCGGAATCGCCTCGTCGATCGACGAGGACGGCACGATCGTCGGCACCTACCACACTGAGGACGGGCTCTCCCGGCCGTACGTGTGGCACCCGGACGGAACCGGCGAAGAGCTGCCGGCGCCCGAGGGCACCGATCCGGCCGAAATGTTCCTGACCGCTTCCAGCATCGCCGACGGATGGGTCGGCGGCAACGTGTACTCGGCGGGCCTCGACACCGGCGTCCGCTGGAACCTGGAGGACGGCACCGTCGAGGTCACCGATGTGGTCACGGGCCTCGCGATCAACGAGGAGGGCACCGTCGCGGGCGCGGTGGAGCCGCACGCGGTCTTCCAGGAGGCAGACGGGAAGGTCGTCGAGCTTCCGGGCCTCGTCGCCCCCGCCGGCAACTGGTTCGGCGACTACGCCACCGAGATCGACGACGACGGCGAGATCATCGCCGGCCAGGTCTACGCCGGCCAGGACGAGGCCGACGTCCACATCCTCAAGGCCGTCGTCTGGATCTGCGACTGAGCGACGCGCGCCGGGCCCGCCGACCGCGGGCCCGGCCGCTCTTCGTTCACGCAGGATTCCTTCGAGTTCCAGTGTGATGCAAGCGAAGTAATCCAGATCACTGCAACGTGGGACAACCGGTGGCCGACGGTCGGCGTCTTCCTGTCCGAGACCCTGCAGATCCAGCACCCCGTCACCCGCCCGCCATCGAATCCAAGTACGACGACACCGGCGCAGGCGCGTACGTCCAGTTCCGGCACGACGTCGTCGCCATCAGCCGCTATCGCTCGAGCGGCCCGCCCCGATCGCCTGCGACGACGAGAGCTCCACCGAAGCCTCCCGACCGCGAAGGCCGGACCCCCGCCTCCCCGAGGGTCCGGCCTTCGCCTTCCGCGCCGCGCCCGGCATGCTTGTACCGTGAGCACTCCCCAGGTCTTCGGCGGCCGGTACCGGCTCGTCCGGCCGGTCGGCGCCGGCGGCATGGGCCGCGTCTGGCAAGGCCTCGACCTGCATCTCGAACGCGAAGTCGCCGTCAAGGTGGTCAAGCCCGACCTCCTCGACGGACCTCAGCGGCACGAGGCCGCCGCCCGCTTCCGCCGCGAAGCCCGCGTCACCGCCCAGATCCAGCACCCCGGCGTACCAGCGATCTTCGACGCCGGACTCGACGAGGACTCCGGCGAGCTCTACCTCGTCATGGCCTACCTCCCCGGGCTCAACCTCCGCGACCTCCTCGACGAGACCGGCGCCCTCCCCGGCGACTGGACCCTCGCCATCGGCGCGCAACTCGCCTCCGTCCTCACCGCCGCCCACGCCAAGCAGGTCGTCCACCGAGACCTCAAGCCCGCCAACATCATCGTCGGCCTGGAAGGACTCGTCCACGTCGTCGACTTCGGCATCGCCGCCGTCCTCGAACCCGACGTCTCGCGCCTCACCATGACCGGCGACAAGCCGGGCACCCTCAACTACATGGCACCCGAGCAGATCCGCGCCCAGCCCGCCGGGCCCGCCGCCGACCTCTACGCCCTCGGCGCCCTCCTCTACGAGATGGCCACCGGCGAACGGCTCTTCGCCGACCGCGGCTCCGCCTACGAGGTCCAGACCGCGCACCTCAAAGAACTCCCCGACCCCGTACGCCGCCACCGCCCCGACCTCCCCACCGAACTCGACGGACTCGTCTCGCGGCTCCTCTCCAAAGAACCCGCCGAACGCGGCTCCGACGCCGCCCACATCCATCTGCGACTCGCCGCGCTCCTCGCCGCCGAACCCGCCTCCAAAGCACCCGCGCACGACTGCGGCGACCCGACCTGGCCGTTCCGCGCCCCACTCGCACCCGCCCGCGTCGCCGCCGTCGCCGCCGCGCAAGGGCCCGTCCCAGCCGCCCCCGACCGGCGCGAACGCATCGCCGCAGCCGACCGGGCCTTCGGCATCGGCGACTACAACGGCGCCCTCAGCGCATTCCGCACCCTGGCCAAGGACTTCGAGAGCCCCGACCCCGCACTCGCCCTCCACTGCCAAATGCGCGCCGCCCAATGCCTTGCGGCCCTCGGGAACGCCGCCAGCGCGCTCACCGGCCTCACCAGCGTCATCGAACGCCAGCGCCGACTCGAGGGCGAACGCGCCCGCTCCACCCTCCGCTCCCGCCGCGTGGCCGCCGACCTCCTCGCCGTCCTCGGCAGAGGCCCCGAAGCCCACCGCGAACTCTCCACAGTGGTACACGAGATGGCCGCGGCGCTCGGTCCCGCCGATGCCGATACCATCGAAGCCGAACGGCTGCTGCGGACCTGGACCGTGTCGCCCCCGGCGGGTCCCGCATGGCCGGTACCGCCCCACACCTCGCCTGGGAGTCCTCCTCGATGACCGCCCTCGGTCCGTACCGCCCGCCCGTCCACCAGCCTCCGTCTCCAGGCCGCCGCCGACTCAGGACGATCGGCACCTATCTCTGGGCGCTGATGCCGCTCCTCACTTGCGGGTACGCCGCGCCGATCGCGTTCGGCACGGCGCTCGGCAGACGTCGCGACCGGTTGACCCTGATCGCGCTGATCGTCCACTCGGCGCTGATCCTCTCGGGGTGCACCGCCGTGTACGCGACGGGCGATCCCATGCCGTCGTGGGCCCTCACGATCTTCAGCACGACGATGGCCTTGACGGCGCTCGGTTCCAGCGCGCACCTGCTGGTGATCCGCTCGGCTGTGTGGGCGGCGCCTTCGGGTCCTGAGGTGCTGGTGGCGCGGCTGCCGAGCGACGAGGTGGTGGACCGGGCGCGCAAGCTCCGCGAGCAGGCCCGCCGCACGGCCGAGGCGGATCCGATGCTGGCCAAGCGGCTCGGCGTCGGGCGGCCGGACCTGCCGCGCCAATTCGACGACGGCGGCCTGGTCGACCTCAACCACGCTCCGCTGCATGTGCTCACGACGCTGCCGGGGGTGACCGAGCGCAGCGCTCGGCAGATCCAGGACTGGGTGCAGCAGTCGGGGCCGTTCGGCAGTCTCGGCGAGGTGATGCTGGTGATCGAGATCAGCCCGACCTTCGAGCATCATCTTCGCGAGTACTGCGTTTTCATTCCGTAAGCGGGGCGAGCGAAATGGCCCCGAGGCGCTGCCTCGGGGCCGAGATCGCCGCCCGCTTCGCGAGCGCGCTGAGTGCCGGGCCGGAAGCCCGGCGGGGTGCTACTCCAGGCAGAACACCGAAGCGGTGCGGCCGAACTGGTCTTCAGCTCCCATGTACGAGGAGCCGGTGCACTCCATGGCGATGGTGTCGACGTCGGCGGTCGCCCACTCGGCCTGGGGCACCTCGATCACGTCGAGGATCGCGGCGTCGCCCGCGGCGCAGTCGATGGTGCCATAGTTCCACTGCATGGTGGAGGTGAGGGTGCAGTCCCCGGCGTTGGCGGGCACGGTCGGCGTGACGCCTTCGGTGCTGGGGACGCCGTTCGCCTCGACGCAGAAGATGTAGTTGACGTCGAGGGTGGTCTGGTCGTAGACCATGCTCCAGTCGGTCCAGGTCGCGCCGGGGACCTGCGCGCCGACTTCCTCGCCGCACATGTCGTAGATCGGCTGCGGGTCGGTGAGGCTGGAGCCGTCGGAGGCGGCGGTGAGACCCGGGTCGGCCTCGATCGCGGTGATGGTCCAGAACGCGGTCGGGTCGGAGCAGTCGACGGCGAAGGTGTCGCCCGTGCTGATCATCTCTTCGGGCAGGCAGTCACCGGCGGCGGCTTCGGCCACGGCGTCGACCTGCTCGTCGCTGACCTCGTTGCCGGTCGTGCTGTCGGAGGCGGCGTCCTCGAGGATGCCGCAGCCGGAGAGGGCGACGGTGCCCGCGAGGGCGACGCCGCCGACGGCGAGGAGACGGCGGATGGGGCCGAAGGTCTCGGTGTTGAGGTTCATGAGCTGCTTTCTGTGGGTCACCGCCGATTCGGGTTGGGGCGGTGTTCGGGAATTCAGCGTGACGATATGGGAGAGACTCAACTACTGAGGCGGCAGGGATCGTTACCACAGCGGTGGTCTCGCTGGTGACCTGGGGATTCGCGACCGCCGTGAAACCGCGACACGATATCCATGGCGAGGATCACGTCGGTTGCAATTCGGTCAAGCCGGAAGGAACCTCAACGGTTTCGTCGGTTTTCTTGGGGCGCAAAGGAGGACGCGGGTTCCGCCCAATGGTCGCCGCGTCCTCCGGTTCAGGAGTACTCAGCCGATCTCGACGAAGTACTGGGTGCCGTCCATGCTCAGGATGTCCTCGAAGTAGAGGAGGTAGGACTCGGCGTCCGCGGGGACCTCGACGCAGGCCGAGCCTGTGGAGGTGCCGCCGCTGGAGACGTCGGGGGCGAGGGTGATCTCGTCCTCGACGAGGTTCATGCAGTCGATGCTGTCGTAGAAGGTGCCGTCGGCCCAGACGCCGAAGGTCACGTCGAGCCACAGCGAGCCGGTCTCGGTGCCGTTGTAGGTGCCGTCGAGGGTGATCAGGCTCTGCTGGAAGCCGTCGGCCGGGGCCTCGTTGAACTCGTCGGCCGCGAGGATCGCGTCGGTCGCGTCGAGGGTGGCCTCCGAAGCGGTGACGGTCCAGTCGCCGACCTCGAGGGTGGCGCCCGCGGCGAGCGGGGCGTCGGGGCTGGTGCCGTCGCCGGTCGAGGCGGCTTCTTCTTCAGCGGCGGCTTCGGTGGCGGCTTCGTCGGCGCTGCTCGAGGTGTCGCCCGAGCCGGTGTCCTCAGGGCTGCAGGCGGAGAGGGCTGCGAGGGCGATGAGGCCGGCACCGGAAGCGGCGAGGAGGCGCTTGGAGAACTCGGGGAATTCGAGGTTCATGATCTACCTTCTGTGGAGTGGTGTTCGTGGCTCAAGTCTTGTGAACTCACTTCACGAGAATAATGGACTGTGTCGAACCTCCGCAACGCGGGGTGGGTTACGATTCGATAAATCCAGACAGGGGAGCCGCATGACCACCCGTGACGCCAGCTCAGGCGAGACCATCACGCTGACCGACCTCGCCCGACTCGCTGGCGTCGGCCGCAACGCCGTCAGCAACTGGCGCCGCCGCGAAGCCGACTTCCCCTCCCCCGTGGACGAATCGGTCCGGCGCCCCAGGTTCTCGCTGCACGAACTCGAGCAGTGGGCGAAACGGCACGGCCGGACACTGCACCTCACCGGCGCCGACCGTCTCTGGTTCGCACTCGCCGGCTCGCACCCGACCGCTGGAGCCGCCCTCGGCGCAGTCGCGGCGGCCTTCGACGGCCACGGCGAACCCGCGATCGTCAAGGAACTCAAGGACTTGCGACGCGAGACGCCCGCAGCGGCGCTGTTCGAGTTCTTCATCGAACGCGCCCGCGAAGCCGCGGGCACCGGCGTCCCGCCGGGCATCGCGCCCCTGGCCGAGATCGCCGCCGTCGTCACCGCGGGCACCGCGACCCCCGCCGTCCACGACCCGGCCTGCGACGAAGGCGACCTCCTCGCCGAGGTCGCGCGACACACCGGCCCCTGCCGCGTCCTCAGCGGACAAGACCTCTCCGCACCCCGCGCCGCGATCGCCGAACAACGCCTGCGACTCCTCGACGAGCACGCCGAAGTGACAGCACGCGTGGGCGATTCGCTCCTGCGGCCCGTCCCGGCCGAACAGTACGACCTGGTCGTGTGCGACCCGCCGTTCAACGTCAAGGACGGCGGCGCGGACCAGTACGCGATCGGCGACGACCCGCGCCTCGCGTACGGCACCCCGCCCCGCACCGAACCCGAACTCGCCTGGGCCCTGCACTGCGTCGCCCTCCTCGCCCCCGGCGGCCACGCCGTCGTACGCATGCCCGCCCAGGTCGCGCACCGCCGCACCGGGCGGCGCATCCGCTCCGAACTGCTCCGCTGGGGCGCACTGCGCGCCGTCGTCGACTCCCCCGAAGCCAAGGCGCACATCTGGATCCTCGCCCCCCGCGGCGAAACCACCCAACTCCTCGTCTCCGGCGGCGGCGACTTCGCCGAAGCCTGGCAGTCCTTCACCGCCGCCCCCGACGCCCCGCTCGCCACCGCCGACTCGACCACCGTGCCGCTCATGCGCCTTTGGGATGAAGACGTCGACATCTCCCCCGCCGTCTACCTCGCCGGCACCGCCGGAGACGCCGCCAGCCTCGCCGAAGCGGTCTCGGGCCTCAGCGGCCGGCTGGACGCACTCGCACGGCACCCGTTGCCGCGCTTCGGCACCGGCGCTGAAGAGAGCGCCCCCGAGACGAGCCTCGCCGACCTCGAACGCGACGGCCACCTGATCATCACCCCGGGAGGCGCGGAACCCGCGTCCAGCGCGGCCGGCGACGTGCGGTGCGTCATCGTCGATCCCGTCGGCGAACCGCAGGTGCGCCTCGGCGGGCGCGGCGAGGCCACCGAGACCCAGTGGACCGTGAGCTGCGAACCGACCGTCGACCTCGGCTGGATCGCCGCCGCCCTCGCAGCCCGCCTCCCGACCGCGACCAAGCGCACCGCGACCGGCGCGAAGCGACGCCTGCTCTCAGTGAAGATCCCGCGGCTGACCCTGGCGGACCAGCGGCGGCGCGGCGCGGCCTACACGGCGCTGGAGGACCTGCGGGCAGCACTCGCCCAGGCGGAGGCGGACGCGGAGGCCCTCGCGGCCGAGGCCGCAGCGGGCCTGGTCTCAGGTACGGCGACGGTGGAGGACTGAGGGAGCAGCCCGCCGCGGCATAGGGCATGCCCCTGTGCCCACCCGCATCCACCTCCGACCGACCGAAGCAATGGGATGGCCCTCCCACACGGGTCCGCCACTCGACCTGAACACGAGCCGCACTCACAACCGGCCCGCACCGATCCGCGCGCGCACGTGGTGCGGACGCGCCGGATGCCCTAACGTCAGAAGGAATCCCATCGCCAATAGCCCACAGCCGAGGGAAAGCCGCAACATGGACCGAGCCGAACCGCCCGCGTCGCCCGAGTCCGAGCCGCCGTCGGCACCGCCCGTACCGCCCAAGGCGGCACAGGCGCCGAAGCCGCGCACTCCCGCGACCGTCCTCATCGCGATCACGCTGCTCTGGCTGCTGGCGATCCTCACCGCCTGGATCGCGACCGTGTCGGCAGTGGCCACCGCCTTCGAAGTCAGCGTGCGCTACGCCGGCGCCTGGAGCCCGCTGGAATTCGTCGAACCGGCCCTCATCGCGACCGTGGCCGTCCTCTTCGGGCTCTTCGCGGTCAAAGTCCGCAGCGGCCGCGACTGGGCCCGCCGCGTCGTCGTCATCGTGACCGCGATCGCCCTCGCCGCCGCGATCCTGACCGGAACCGGGGTCAACTCGGGCACCGGCGCCGCCGGGACCCTCCTGCTCGCCCTGCTCCTCGTCCTCCTGCTCCTGCGCCCCGCACGCGACTGGTGCGACTGCGACGCCCCCCGCCACAGCCCCAGGATCGGCGGCGCCGCGCAGCCGCCCCACCAGGTCGTGGCCTCGCTCCTCATCCTCTGGACCGCCACCGGCGTCGCCCTCTACGTCGGCTCGACCGGACTCCTCGCGCTGGCGGGCGAGGAAGCGGACCTCGCCGAAGAAGGATCGGCCTGGGCGGCGGGAGCGATCATGCTGCTCGCGATCGTCCATGGCGCCTTGAACATCGCCTTCTCATACCACCGGAACTGGGCCCGTTGGGCCACGCTCGTCCTCGCGGCGGCCTATACGGCCTGGCTCATCATCGCCGCGATCCTGAACCTCGCCCAGGACGGCACCGACCCCTGGCTGGTCCTGGCCCTGCTGGTCCTGGTCCCACTCGCCCTCATCGCCTCGATGGCGACCGCAGAAGCCCGGACCTGGTGCCGCCGGACCGCGCCCGACGACTCCGAAAGCTGAACTGGGACAAGGAAAAAGCCCGGCCAAAGGCCGGGCGTATGGAGCCGGTGACAGGACTCGAACCCGCAACCTACGCATTACAAGTGCGTTGCTCTACCAATTGAAGCTACACCGGCTGGTCAGCGCCGGTACCCCGGCGAGCCGAGGCAATCTTACTCGACAGGCCCTCGGCACGTGAAGTGACCGAGGTCCGACCGTGGAACACGCTTCCAGACGACGCTTCCGGTGGTCTGGGTCGTATGAGCCGCGTTGCGAAGGTTCCGGGATCGGGCGCTCTCGAGCCGAGCACGGCCATTGCGCCTGCGAGGTCGGCGTCCGCCTCAATCGGGCCGCCCCGGGGATAGCCCGCTATCCCCGATGGGCCGGGCATTCCATGGTCTCCTGGAGTCGCTGGGCGCTACCTGCCCAGGTACCCAACCCTCCCCAGTCTTCCGGCCCGCCCTACTACGGTCCTGCCGCGCAATCGGGACCGCCCAGACTCATCTCGGTGCTCGCCGTCGTTTTCGGCGGCGCCGCACTGCTGTTCGGACTCATACCGTTCGCCGGGCTCTTCATCGGCGGACTGTTCGCCGTCGCCGCGATCGTGCTCGGCATCATCGGCATCCTCAAGTCGCACAAGGTCATGGCGATCATCGGCATCTCTCTTGCCGCGCTCGGAATGATCATTTCCGGGGCGATCACGGGCGCGACGTTCGATGCCGCGGATTACGAAGACGCGCCATCCCGAACGCTGGCGCCCACGACCGAGTCGGAACCGACTGCAGAACCCACTACCAGCGCGGAACCGACCGAGGAACCCACCACCAGCGCGGAACCGACCGAGGAACCCACGACAAGCCCGGAGCCACAGGAGGACCCTGGCGCCGCGTCGGATCGCGTTTTCGGCGATGGGAAGTGGACGGTCGGTGAGGACATCGAGCCCGGCACCTACTCGACCACGGTCCCAGACGATTCATACGGCTGCTACTGGGAGCGGCTCAGCGGCTTCAGCGGCGAACTCGACGACATCATCGCCAACGGCATCACCGAGCCGGGCCTGCAGACCACCGTCACGATCGAATCCTCGGACGAGGGCTTCACTTCACAGGACTGCGGCACTTGGGAACTGCAGGATTGAGTGCGTCGGCGGCCACGCGTTCGTAGCCTGACGACCTCGCCCTCGACCATCGCGACGTTTGGTGGAAACCTAGAAAAAAGGCGGACGGAAGCGGACAGCGGACGGGGCGTTGTTGTGGGAACCCTACGACGATGGCACGTAATCGGTAGCGGAACCGTTGCCCAGGGTTGCAAGACTGGTCCCATGAACACTGCAACGAAGTCCGTCGACCGCGTTCCGGCCGGGTCGATCGCGATGTGGGCGGCATCGCCCGTGGTCTGGGTCGGGCTGAACTTCGGCTGGCTCTGGTTGGGCGACGTCTTGAACATCGGCGAGACCGCATCGGTGGTCGCCAGCGCCGTGCTGCTGGCACTGCCCGCGCCGTGGCTGCTGTGGGCGTCGTGGGGGATGCCGCGGCCGCGCGTCGACACCTACATCGCCGAAGGAGGCGCGCTGCTGACGGGGTTCGTCGCGCTGTACGTCTCGGTCCTCATCCACATGATCGGCAACGACGGTCCGGCGCCGGTCGAGCTCATGATCGTCTTCTTCGCCGCTGCGGCGGTGTTCGTCGCAGCGGCCTGGCCGCTGCCGGGACGGCGGATCGCCTACGGGTCCGCCGCGCTCGCGTGCGTGATCCTCGGGATCGGGCTGCGGGTGCTCTACTCCGACACCTCCTACTACCCGGGCATCGACTGGGTGACGAAGGACGAGCTGTTCGCCTGGGCCTTCCTCGGGCTGCCCGCGCTCGGCGCGCTGCTCCAGACCCTGTGGTGGCTGCGCCGCAAGAACCGGGCCGTCGCCTGAAGCGAGGCCCGCAGCCCCTTCGCCGCGTTCGCGTCCTGGGAGTGAGAGACGGGGCCGCGCAGTCGCACGGCGCGGCCCCGTTTTGCTAGGCGTCTCGGAACGAGAAGACCTGCATCCCTTCGGGGATCAGGCAGGCCAAGCGGGTGTCACTGGCGTCGCAGGCGTAGACCTCGAGTTCGGTGCGCAGCGCGGTGCGGGTCCCGTCACGGCCGAGTCCGACCACGTTGCCGGTGTTGGTGCTGAATCCGGAGGCCGCGGGCCAGGTGAGGGCGCTGCCGCCGTCGATGGCCTCGAAGTCGTCGTCGTCGGTGCCGTCGTCGACCGTGTCGAAGCCCTTGTCGTAGATCTGGGTCCGCACCTCGTCGCCCTCGTAGAGTTCGACCATGAGGCGGTCGCCCAGCGGGGAGATGTACCGGTATTCGCGTTCGTCGAAAGCGTGTGCGATCTCCTCCTTCTCCGGGTTGTAGACCTGCCAGGTGTAGACGTCCGTGACGCCTTCGACCGGTTCGCGCACGCAAACCAACTGCTCGCCGCAAGCCTTGACCTGGTCGGGTGCGGGGGTCTCCGAAGTGACGGTCTCTTCGTCCACAAGGGACAGACTCTTGTCGATGTCGTAGACGTTGAGGTCGTAGCCGGTCTCCTTGTCGACGGCCACGTAGAGGAGGTTGTCCCATGCGAAGTACAGGTCGTCGACCGTTTCGACTTCTTTCTCGGCCACGGGCTCGCCCGATTCGAGGTCGTAGACGTGCGCCACGTTGTCGCTCGTGACGGCCCAGACGCGGCCGTTGCCGTTGGCGCGCGTCGACGGCGTCTCGAGGTCCTTCGGAGTGCCCACGAGGTCCCAATTGGACACTGTGATGTTCTCCTCGGCGTTGCCGAGCTCCCAGTTCGAGACCTGCTCGCCGTCGCCGTCGTAGACGGTGAAGGTGTTGCCGCCCATGGGGGCGATCACGAGGAAGTCGCCCGAGCGGGCGGCCGCGCGGTCCGAGCTGTCGATCGTGTTGCGGGTCTCGCCGTCCTTCCAGTCGAGGAAGTGGAAGCGGTACCGGTCGCTCTCGATCTCCTGCGAGAACGCCAGGAGGTCTTCGGACACGTAGTAGCTCTCGTCCCAGCCCTCGCCCGGGATGACCGTGTCGCTCTCCCAGATCGGGTCTCCGGAGTCGGTGTGGACGGCGCGCAGGTGGAGTTCTTCGCCGCTGAGGTCGGTGGAGGCGGTCGTGTAGGCGAACAGGGTCTTGTCCTCCCAGACGCGTACCTCGAAGATGCCGTCGTTGGGCTCCGCCGCGAAGGGGGTGACGTCGCCGACCTGGGCCAGTTCCTCGTCGAACGGCTGCTGCTTGTACGGGTTCGTCAGCCAGAACCAGCCGATCGGCAGCACGATCGCGAGCACCGCGACGACCGCCGCGATAGCGATCCACTTCGGAGGGATCCTGCGCTTCGGACTCTCGGGTTCGTTGCGGCGCAATGTGACGGTCTCGTCCGTGCCCGGTGTGACCGGCGGCAGGCTGCCCGACCGGACCGGTGGCGACGCGTGCGGCGACGTCGGGGAGTGGACCGGCGGTGAAGGCACCTGGGCCGGAGGCGTGACGGGCGCGGGGCCCGCCAAAGCGAGCGCCGCGCCCTCGCTCACGGGCAGTTCGGGCTGCTCGAGGACCGTCGGCGCGATACCGAGTCCTTCATGGAGCATCTTGGACACCATGGGCATCCGACTCGAGCCGCCGACGAGGAACAGCCCCGCGAGCTGGTCGGGGCGGCGGCCGGTGAGGCCGAAGACGCGCTGCGTCTCGGCGACGGCGCGCGCCAGGAGCGGGCGGGAGATCTGGTCGAGCTCGCCGCGCGTGAGATGCAGGGACTGGGCCATGTCCGGCACCGTCACGGGTGCGACGGAGGAGCGCGAGAGCATCTCCTTGGCGGCGCGCACTTCTTCCCAGAGCTCGCGGCGGTTGCGCATTTCGCTGGCGCCGCTGGGGTTCTCGAGGCGCTTCCAGATCTCGGGCTCGCGCTGGCGCACCGTGGCGCCGATGTGGTCGACGAGGGCGGCGTCGAAGTCGAGGCCGCCGAGGTCGGGGAGGCCGCCGTCGGCGAGGACGCCGAACGAGCCGTCCTGGCGGCGTTCGAGGACGGCGACGTCGAGAGTGCCGCCGCCGAAGTCGAAGACCGCGAGGGCCTGGCCCGGGCGCATCGGGTGGGACAGGCGGGCAGTGTAGTAGTGCGCCGCCGCAACGGGTTCGGTGAGGATCTTGACGGGCCGGTACCCGGCTTTGGCGGCCGCGTCGTGCAGGGTGGCGCGGCGCTGCTCACTCCAGGCGGCCGGGCAGGTGAGGACCGCGTTGGGCAGGTGGCCGACCGATTCGACGGCGGCGCGGGCGACGCGGGCGAGGATCGCGGCGAGCGCCCCTGCGACGGGGACCTCGCGGTCGCCGAGGAGCAGCGTGCCGTCGGCGATGCGCTGCTTGGGGTTCGGCTCGAACCGCTCGGGAGCGGTGAGGGCCAGCCGCTCGGCGTCCCGTCCCGTGTGGATGATCCCGCCGGGGTCGAGGAACACGGCCGAGGGCATCACCGGGGAGCCGTCGAACAGCAGCGGCCGGGTGCGGCCGTCGGGCCACACCAGCACCGCCACGGTGTGGGAGGTGCCGAGGTCGACGCTCAGGAGGTATTCAGCCGGCATGTGGTTGCAGCTCCGGGGGCGCTAGGGCGTGCAGGGTCGTTCCAGGTTAGTCCGATGCGACGAATCGCGCGGTCACGGGATGACCGTTTGTGGTCGGACGCCGGCGGCCCCGCCTGGGCGTCGGGGCCTTCCGAGTTCGCCGGACGAGGACGGCCGACGCCGGTGTGCGGGTATCGCCGGCCGGCCTCAGCGGCGCTGGCGCTGGACCTCGGCGAGGGCGATCGAGGCGGCGACGGAGGCGTTCAGCGACTCCACCTCGCTCGCGATCGGGATGCTCGCGATGTGGTCGCAGGTCTCGGCGACGAGCCGGGAGACGCCCTTGCCCTCGTCGCCGACGACGATGAGGAGCGGGTCGGTGGCGACGGGCAGGTCGAAGACGTCCACGTCGCCGCCGCCGTCGAGGGCGACGGTCATGAACCCGGCCTGCTGGCAGGCCTGGATGGTGCGCGTGAGGTTCACGACCTTGGCGACGGGCAGGCGGGCGGCGGCACCGGCGCTGGTGCGCCAGGCCACGGCCGTCACGGAGGCCGCGCGCTTCGACGGGATGATGAGCCCGTGGCCGCCGAAGGCGGCGGCGGAGCGGATGATCGCGCCGAGGTTGCGGGGGTCGGTGACGCCGTCGAGGGCGACGAGCAGCGGCGCGGTGCCGGAGGTCTTGCTGATGTGGAGCAGGTCCTCGAACTCGCTGTACTGGTACGGCTCGATCTGGAGGCCGATGCCCTGGTGGAGGGCGTTGTTCGTGCGGCGGTCGAGGTCACGGCGGGCGAGCTCCTTGATGGGGAGGTCGCGGTTGCCGGCGAGGCGCACGGACTCGGCGACGCGGTCGTCGAGCTCGGTGCCGAAGGCCACGTAGAGGGCGGTGGCGGGGACCTTGGCGCGCAGGGCCTCGAGGACGGGGTTGCGGCCGAGGATCAGCTCGGGCTCGTCGTCGCGGCGGCGGCGGGCGGGACCGGAGGGCTTGGCCCTGCCGATGTTGGTGGTGCGGCCCTCGGCGGCGGCCTTGGCGCGCTCCTTGGACTGCTTCCACTGGGTCTTGCGGGGCTTGTCGTCGCCCTGGTACTCCTTGTGCCAGGGGCGGTCCTCGGCTTTGAGGGTGCGCCCCTTGCCGGCCAGGCCCTTCTTGCCGCCGCCGGAACCGATCTTCGGTCCGGCTTTGGAGGTCTTGCGGCGGTTCGGGTGTCCACCCTTGGTGCTCATCGGTCTCGGTTCCCCAGGTCTCGGTCGTCGTCGGCGGCGGCTTCGCCTGAAGTCTCAGGCATGCGGGCGCCACCGCCGGTCACATTTTCAGGCTCGCAAGCTTCGCCCCTGATCACAAGATCACACTCAAGGCTCGCAGGCTTCGCCTAGTCGACTGTCCACACGGGACCGCGAGGGGTGTCCTTGACGGTGATGCCGGCGTGCGCGAGTTCGTCGCGGATGCGGTCGGCAGCCGCGTAGTCCTTGCGGGCCCTGGCCTCGGCGCGCTGTTCGAGCGCGAGCTTCACGAGCGCGTCGACAGCGCCGTGGAGCTTCGCGTCCCCCGGGTCGTCCCAGTGCGGGTCGAGCGGGTCGAGGCCGAGCTGATCGAGCATAGCTCGGACACCGCCCGCGATGCTGCTCGCGGCGGTGTCGTTCCCCGCGTCGAGGGCCGCGTTGCCCTCGCGGGCCATGTCGTGGATCGCGGCGATGGCGGCGGGTGTGTTCAGGTCGTCATCCATGGCGTTGACGAAGTCGCCGCACATCATGCCGCCGATGGTGGCCTCGGTGCCGAGCGCTTCGGCCGCGCGGTGCACGAAGTTCGAGAGGCGCTCCCAGGCCGCCTGGGCCTCGCCGAGGGCGTCCTCGGAGAAGTCGGCGGCGGACCGGTAGTGGACGCTGGTGAGGTAGTAGCGGATGGCGGCCTTGCTGAAGCCCTTCTCGCCCAGCGCGCCGACGGAGAGGGTGTTGCCGAGGGACTTGGACATCTTGGTGCCGGCGAGATTGAGCATCCCGTTGTGCACCCAGTACTTGGCGAAGTCGAGTCCGGCGCCGCGGGACTGGGCGAGTTCGTTCTCGTGGTGCGGGAACATGATGTCGGTGCCGCCGCCGTGGATGTCGAAGGCGTCGCCCAGGTAGCGGCGGGCCATGGCGGAGCACTCGATGTGCCAGCCGGGGCGGCCGGGGCCCCACGGGGAGGTCCAGGCGGCGTCGGCGGGCTCGCCGGGTTTGTGGGCCTTCCAGAGGCCGAAGTCGCGGGAGTCGCGTTTCGCGCCGGGCTCGGGGCTGGAGAGCATGTCCTCGGGGCGGCGGTGGGAGAGCTCGCCGTAGTCCGGCCAGGAAGAGACGTCGAACCAGACGTCGCCCGCGCCGGTGACGTAGGCGTGGCCGCGCTCGATGAGCTCCGAGATGAGGTCGATCATCTGGGTGATGTGGCCGGTCGCGCGGGGCTCGTACGTGGGCGGCTCGGCGCCGAGTGCCGCGTAGGCGTCGGAGAGCAGGCATTCGTTCGCGTAGGCGATGGACCACCAGGGGCGGCCCTGCTCCTCGCCGCGCACGAAGATCTTGTCGTCGACGTCGGTGACGTTGCGCACGTAGGTGACGTTGTAGCCGCTGCGGCGCAGCCAGCGGATGAGCACGTCGTACGAGATGCCGGAGCGGAGGTGGCCGATGTGGGGCGGTCCCTGGACGGTGAGGCCGCACAGGTACACGCCGACCTCGCCGGGCTTCCGGGGCTGGAAGTCGAGGACGGATCGGGTGCCGGTGTCGTACAGTCGCAGGCTCACCCGACAAGTCTAGACAACCTGGCCACGCCCAGCGCCCGCCCCGGTCCGCGTGTCCGCGCCCCGCGGTCGTGTCATCGCTCACCGCCCCGCCCGTTCGACCCCGGAAACGTCGTACCGGTGCGGCAGGGCTGTCGGCCGAGCCGATTCACGGCTCGCGAGCTTCGCCGAGGCCGGATCCGAAATTCACGAGACGACCGGTGTTCGTCGTGCCCGGCGAGCCTCGGAGCGCTGCGACGCGCGTAGTACCCCGGTACCGCCCGCCCGTGCGGTCTCGTCCCTGGGCACGAGACCGAAATCCGTCTGCGAGTTGGTGTGTCGAAGCCTCCGATCTTCATAGACTGACTGCGTCCGCGGGACCGTTCCCGCCCGGAGACCAGCCCTGCCCCTCAGTCCGATTGGAGCCTGATGATCACTGCGAAGGGCTTGTACAAGCGATACCGGAAGACCGTCGCGGTCGACCACCTGTCGTTCGACGTCCGGCCCGGCGTCGTCACCGGATTCCTGGGGCCCAACGGCTCCGGGAAGTCCACCACCATGCGGCTGATGCTCGGCCTCGACCACGGCGAGGGTCAGACCCTCTTCGACGGCGAGGCCTTCACCGACATCCGCCGCCCCATGAACAAGGTCGGCACGCTCCTCGAGGCGAAGCCGTTCCATCCCACCCGTTCGGCCCGCAACCACTTGCGGATGCTCGCCAGCGCCAACGGCATCGGCGACGAGCGGGTCGACGAGGTGATGGACCTCGTGGGCCTCGGCTCCGTGAAGCGCAAGAAGCCGAAGGGCTACTCGCTCGGCATGGCCCAGCGGCTCGGCCTCGCGCAGGCCCTGCTCGGCGACCCGGGCATCCTGCTGCTCGACGAGCCGACGAACGGCCTCGACCCGCACGGCATCCACTGGATGCGCGACATGCTGAAACACCTCGCGTCCGAGGGCCGCACGATCTTCGTCTCGAGTCACCTGCTGTCGGAGATGCAGCTGATGGCCGACGAACTGGTGGTGATCGGCCGCGGCACGATGATCTTCAACGGCGACGTGGATCAGTTCGTGCGCGAGTTCACGCAGTCGACGGTGATCGTCCGCAGTCCTTCGGCCGCGGGTTTCGCGTCGGCGCTCGAGGGCGCGGGCGCGGTGGTCGCGAAGGGCGCGGACGGCGAGCTGGTCGTGTCCGGCATGGAGATCGGCGCGGTCGGGCATCTGGCGTTCACTGCGAACGTGGAGTTGTCGGAGCTGTCGACGCGCAGTGCCTCGCTCGAGGAGGCGTTCATGTCCGCTACGGGCGCGTCGGAGGAGTTCATCGCGGCCGAGCCGCTTGCGGGGAATGCGGATCCCGCTGCGGCCCTGACCCCTGCTTCCAAGACCGGTGGTGCCGACAATGCTTGATGCTCTTCGTTACGAGTGGACGCGGCTGACGACGCTGCGTTCGACATACTGGCTCATCGGGATCGGCCTGTTGTGCGCGGCCGCGATCCCGGTCATCCTCGGGTTCGCCGCCGGCGATGAGACGCTGTTCCCGGAGATCATCGCCGTGGCGATCAACGGCGGGGCCTCGTTCGGCATCCCGTTCCTGGCGGTGTTCATGGCGGTCATCGGGATCTTCGCGACCGGGCATGAGTACCGGCACGGGACGATCCAGCCGACGCTGACGGCGCTGCCGCAGCGTTCGCGTTTGATCCTGGCGAAGATCCTGGTCGTCTCCGCGGCCACGGTCGCGGTCACGTTCGTGTCCATGGCGGTCAACGCCGGGGTGCTCATGATCTTCTTCGGTGAGATCCCGGGCCTGTTCGACGATCCGGTGCGGCCGGCGCTGGTGGGGTACGTCGTGTACGCGCTGATCTACACGCTGACGGGTCTCGGCCTGGGGCTGCTGTTTCGGGGCGTGCCGTCGGCGCTGGTGGTGATCTTCTTGGCGCCGTTGATCATCGAGAACGTCATCGTGGGCCTGACCATGGTGCCGGCGCTCGACTGGCTGGTGCCGGTGGTGAAGTTCCTGCCGTTCACGGCCGGTTCGCTGCTGATGACGGTCGGCTCGACCGATATGGGGATGGGCACGGACTTCGGTTTCTTCGACCGCTGGGGTTCGGGCGGCGTCTTCGCGGCCTTCGCGGCCTTGATCGTCTCGGCGGCGTGGATCCTGTTCAAGAAGCGCGACGCGTAAACGGCTGCAACGAAAGCGGCGGCCCGGGGTTGCACCCCTGGGCCGCCGTTTCAGCTTGCGTTCGAGGCCGGCGGCTTCGACGATGCGCTGGGCGGTCGCCATCGTCGGAGGCCGCTGCCCGTGCTCATGGGCCGACAGAGCCGGGCGGCTCGCGGCGCGTCACCGCGAGCCGCCCGTTTCGTCTTACAGGTTCGCTTCGAGCTCGCGGCGTACGAGGTCGGCGGTCTCGATCGAGTTGAGGGCGGCGCCCTTCATGAGGTTGTCGCCGACGACGAAGAACTCGAGCGAGTTCGGGAAGTCGATCGACTGGCGCACGCGTCCGACCTGGGTGCCGCTCCTGCCGACCGAGTCGATCGGCATGGGGAACACCATGTTCGCCGGGTCGTCGACGAGGTCGACGCCGTCGGCCGCTGCGAGTACGCGGTGCGCCTCGGCGACGGTGACCTCGCGCTCGAACGTGGCGTGCACGACCTGCGAGTGGCCGACGGCCACGGGCACGCGCACGCAGGTCGAGGCGACCTTGAGGTCGGGCAGGCCGAGGATCTTGCGGGACTCGTTGCGGACCTTCAGCTCCTCCGAGGTCCAGCCGTCCTCTTTCCAGCCGCCGATCTTCGGCACGACGTTGAGCGCCAGCGGCGCCCCGAACGGCGCGTTGAAGTCCTCGCCGAGGACGGCGCGCACGTCGCCGATCTCGGTGCCGACCTTGTCGACTCCGGCGAGCTTCTGGACCTGCGCGTAGAGCGCCTCGAGTCCTTCCTTGCCGGAGCCGGACGCGGCCTGGTAGGAGGCCACGGACATCGACACGAGGCCGAACTCGGCGTTCAGGGCCGCGAGCGTCGGGATGAGCGCGAGGGTGGTGCAGTTGGCGTTCGCGATGATGCCCTTGGGCCGCACCGCGGCCGCCTCGGGGTTGGCCTCGCGGCACACGAGCGGCACGTCGGAGTCCATCCGGAAGTACCCGGACTTGTCGATGACGACGACGCCTTTCGCGGCGGCGATCGGCACCCACTCGGCGCTCACTTCGTCGGGCAGGTCGAAGTGGGCGATGTCGATGCCGTCGAAGGCGTCGGCGCTGATCGCCTGCACTTCGAGGTGCTCGTCGCCCACGGACAGGATCTTGCCGGCCGAGCGCGCGGACGCGATGAGGCGCACCTCGCCCCAGTTGCCGCGCTCCTCGGCGATGAGCCGCCGCATGATCGATCCGACGACGCCGGTGGCGCCTACGATCGCCACGTTCAGTTTGCGCGCCATGCTTATCGCCCCGTCCCGGCGTAGACGACGGCTTCTTCGGCGCCGCCGAGCTCGAACTTGTCGTGGACCGCGCGCACCGCCGCGTCGAGGTCGGTGTCGCGGCAGACCACGGAGATGCGGATCTCCGAGGTCGAGATGATCTCGATGTTGACGCCGGCGTCGGCCAGCGCTTGGCAGAAGTTCGCGGTGACGCCCGGGTGCGAGCGCATCCCGGCGCCGATGAGCGAGATCTTGCCGATGTTCTCGTCGTAGATGAGCTTCGTGAAGCCGATCGCGGCCTGGTGCTTCTTCAGCGCCCCGGTCGCCTTCGGCCCGGCCTCCTTCGGCAGGGTGAAGGAGATGTCGGTGTGGCCGTTCCCGGCGGTCGACACGTTCTGCACGATCATGTCGATGTCGATCTCGGCGTCGGCGATCACCTGGAAGATCGAGGCCGCGGCGCCGGGCTTGTCCGGGACGCTGGTGACGGTGATCTTGGCCTCGGAGCGGTCGTGCGCGACGCCGCTGATGAGTGCTTGCTCCACGGGCAGCTCCTCCATGTAACCCGACACCATCGTGCCGGTCTTGGTCGAGTACGACGAACGGACGTGCAGCGGGAGCCCGTAGCGGCGGGCGTATTCCACGCTGCGCAGGTGCAGGATCTTGGCGCCCGAGGCGGCCATCTCCAGCATCTCCTCGAAGGTGATCGCGTCGAGTTTCTGCGCGTTCGGCACGATCCGCGGGTCGGCGGTGAAGACGCCGTCGACGTCGGTGTAGATCTCGCAGACGTCCGCTTCCAGCGCTGCGGCGAGCGCGACGGCGGTCGTGTCCGAGCCGCCGCGGCCGAGCGTGGTGATGTCCTTGGTGTCCTGGCTGACGCCCTGGAACCCGGCGACGATCGTGATGAACCCCTCGTCGAGCGAGGAGCGGATGCGTCCGGGCGTGACGTCGATGATGCGGGCGACGCCGTGCGCGGCGGTCGTGATCATCCCGGCCTGTGAACCGGTGAAGGACCGGGCCTGGAAGCCGAGGTTGTTGATCGCCATCGCCAAGAGCGCCATGGAGATGCGTTCGCCGGCGGTCAGCAGCATGTCGAGTTCCCGAGGCTCTGGCACCGGCGAGACCTGGGCCGCGAGGTCCAGCAGCTCGTCGGTGGTGTCGCCCATGGCCGATACGACGACGACAACGTCGTCGCCGCGCTTTCGTGTCGCGACCACTCGTTCGGCGACGCGCTTGACGCGTTCGGCATTCTCCACCGATGAACCGCCGTACTTCTGCACGACTAGCGCCACGGATTTCACCTCACTCGCTCGTGTCTCAGGTCACTCAAAGCCGCCCTTGCGGGGGCGGCCACCTCACCTTAGCTGCGCATACCGGTGTGTCGCCAGGTCGTTCTGGGGGGTGAGACAGAGAATCGGGCGGTGGCATGGACATGGACCGGCAAGACAGTGGCAGCGCTCACGCTCATGGCGCTCCTGGCGGGGTGCGGGACGGCGACCGCCGTGGACACCCCGGAGGAGGCGCCGCGGCGCACCAGCGCCCAGGCGACCTTGATCGGTCGCGTCAGCAAAGCCCTCGACGCGGCCTTCACCGCGGAGTACGAATGGTCCGAGGGCGGCACGGTCACGGTGTGGGCCGCCGCCGACGGCACCTGGCGCGTCGACGTGCCCAGTTGGGCGCTCGACGGCACCGTCGACGTCACGGTCGCGTGGACGACCGGCGGGTTCTTCCAGTGCGCGGCGGGCCGCTGCGTCAAACTCGCCGGGATCACCGGCGAGATCCCGAAGGACTACGACCCGAAGGTGCAGCTGCCGTTCGTCGAATGGCTGCCGCAGCTCCTCGACCGCCACCTGCCGTTCGCGATCTCGCAGGAAGGCGACTGCTTCACCCTCACCCCCAGCACCGTGGTCGTCGACCCGCCGATCCCCGCCGGGGAATGGTGCCTCGACGAAGGCGGGCAGATCCTCGCGGTCGAGAGCGGCGCGTTCGGCACGCTGACCCTCGCGGGCGCCCCGGCCGAGGCCGTCGCCACGGTCGAGCTCCCCGGCGAACTCAGCGACGCCGAACCCTTGGGACGCAAGGCGCCCCCCGAGCCCAGCCCCTCGATCGACCCGTCCGCGACCCCCGCACCGGACGCGAGCGGCGCGCCCGCACCCACGCCGACACCGGACCCGACGCCCCCGCCTTCGGCCGAAGAAGAGTAAGGAAGGCGACACGAGCAGACGTTCCCGCCCCCGTTCGTGGCACCATGAACGATGGCGAGCGACGACGCCGCTACGCGACGGCACCCCGGTGCCGCGACCGGACAGCAGACGCGCCCCAGCCGGGACACCGGCCCTGGCAGCGCCGTGCGAGACCCAAAGGAACGCGCATGACCGCACCGACCGACCGCCACGCCCAGACCGCGGTCCCGATCCACCCGCTGCTCGCCTCCCGCCACTCCACGCGCGCCTTCGCGCCCGGCGTCGACCTCACCGAGGCCCAGGTCGCGGCCCTTCTCGAAGCCGCCCGCTGGGCACCGAGCGCCGGCAACACGCAGCCGTGGCGGTTCCTGCTCGCCCGCCGCGACACCGGCGAGTTCAAGCGCGTCCTCGAGACCCTCAACCCCGGCAACCGCGACTGGGCCGCCCAGGCCTCCGCGCTGCTCGTCGCCGTCCGCACCGAGGCCAACGACCGCGGCCCGCTCTCCCACGCCATGTACGACCTGGGGCAGGCCATGGCGCACCTGACGTTCCAGGCCGCCGCCGAAGGGCTCGCCGTCCGCCAGATGGGCGGATTCGACGCCGGCGCGCTCGCCGCCGAGTTCGCGCTCGCCGCGCCGCTCGTGCCGACCACCGTCGTCGCGATCGGCCTGCCCGGCGACCCGGCCGACCTGCACGAATCGGTGGCGGGCCCCGACCGCGCGCCGCGCGCGCGCATCGCGATCGACGACCTGCTCATCCACCCGTGAGGCAGCGGGGACGGTCCCGCGACGATGCGGTACCGGCCTTTCCGGCAGCGCTGTCCCACCATCCGGGCGTCGAATTCGACCTGTGTCACACCTCCGGTGTACGCTCTCGGGGTCATGCGGTTCACGATGCTCCTTAGCTGCCGCGGCGGGGCCAACTAGGTCGGCTCCTCGTCGCGGGTTTTCGCATGCCGGCTGGATCAGTCAGAAGCGACTCAGACCACCAGCGACCTTCACAGGAGCATCCGTGACTTCGTCTTTCAAGAACGCAGCGCCCTTCGCAGACCGCGCCAAGCGCTACCGGCCGTACCACTCCCAGTTCAAGGTCGATCTGCCCGACCGCACGTGGCCGGACAAGATCACCGACACCGCGCCGATCTGGTGCGCGGTGGACCTGCGCGACGGCAACCAGGCGCTGATCGACCCCATGACCCCCGACCGCAAGAAGAAGATGTTCCAGCTGCTGGTCGACATGGGTTACAAGGAGATCGAGGTCGGCTTCCCCTCCGCCTCGCAGACCGACTTCGACTTCGTACGGCAGCTGATCGAGCAGGACCTCATCCCCGACGACGTCACCATCCAGGTCCTGACCCAGTGCCGCGAGCACCTGATCGAGCGGACCTTCGAGAGCCTGCGCGGCGCCAAGCAGGCCATCGTCCACTTCTACAACTCGACCTCGACGCTGCAGCGCCGCGTCGTGTTCGGCCTGGACAAGGACGGCATCACCGACATCGCCACGCAGGGCGCGCGGCTGTGCCTGAAGTACAAGGACATCCACACCCCCGACACGGCGATCCGCTACGAGTACTCCCCCGAGTCGTACACCGGCACCGAACTGGACTACGCGGTCGAGGTGTGCGCCAAGGTCGCCGAGGTCATCCAGCCGACCCCCGACTGGCCCCTGATCGTCAACCTGCCCGCCACCGTCGAGATGGCCACCCCGAACGTGTACGCCGACTCGATCGAGTGGATGCACCGCAACCTGCCGAACCGCGATTCGCTGATCCTCTCGGTGCACCCGCACAACGACCGCGGCACCGGTGTCGCGGCCGCCGAGCTGGCCGTGCAGGCCGGCGCCGACCGCGTCGAGGGCTGCCTGTTCGGCAACGGCGAGCGCACCGGCAACGTCTGCCTGGTCACGCTGGGCCTGAACCTGTTCAGCCAGGGCGTGGATCCGGGCATCGACTTCTCCAACATCGACGAGATCAAGCGCGCCGTCGAGTACTGCAACCAGCTGCCGGTGCCCGAGCGGCACCCGTACGCCGGGGACCTGGTGTACACGGCGTTCTCCGGTTCGCACCAGGACGCCATCAAGAAGGGCTTCACGCACCTGGAGGCCGACGCCGAGGCCGCGGGCGTCCCGGTCGACGAGTTCACTTGGGGCGTACCGTACCTGCCGATCGACCCGAAGGACGTCGGCCGCACCTACGAGGCCGTCATCCGCGTCAACTCCCAGTCCGGCAAGGGCGGCGTCGCCTACGTCATGCAGAGCGAGTACGGCTTCGACCTGCCGCGGCGCATGCAGATCGAGTTCAGCGGCGCGATCCAGCGACACACCGACGCCTCCGGCAAGGAGGTCTCGACGCAGGAGATCCACGAGATCTTCCGCCGCGAGTACCACCCGGAGTACCAGCCCACGCCGCGCCTGGTCGTCGAGGACCACACCACCGTCTATACGGGAGAGACGCTGACGCTGGACGCCCACATCGTCCTGAACGGGGTCGAGCAGAAGATCTCCGGCACCGGCAACGGCCCGCTCTCGGCCTTCGCCGACGCCCTGGCCTCGGTCGGCGTCAACGTCGAGGTCCTGGACTACGCCGAGCACGCCCTGTCCGCCGGCCGGAACGCCCAGGCCGCGTCCTATGTCGAATGCGCCATCGACGGCCGGACCGTATGGGGCGCAGGCGTGCACCCCAACATCGTCCTGGCCACGATGCGAGCCGTCGCGAGTGCATACAACCGCGCATAGCAAGGTTGTCAGGAAGCACAGCACCGCGCGTAGCAGGCTGGTCAAATCGGAACCCGCAGGGGCGGGGGGGGGGGGGGGGCCCCCCCCCCCGCGGGGGGCCCCCCCCACACAGCCCCAGCGCCCCCGCGGCCCCCGCCGTTAGCTGGCTGTTAAATTCGCAACCCCCTGGGGCGGCCCGCTGCCGCGGCCCGCCCCTGCGGCGTCTCTCCCGCCCATCATCGCGCACTGTACCGGCGGGCACTGTCAAGCGTGATGCTCTGATACAACGGTGCGGTGCCCCCGATTCGCGAACGCCTGCAGCAACTCTGGACCACCGCCCGACGCATCCCCGGTCGTGCCGCGCGCGGCCGCGAACGCGTTCGCCTGCCATTGGCGGCGCATGTCGCGCTCATGGTCGTCGTGGCCGTACTCGTCTTGGCCTGTCTACTGTGGCTGCTCACCAGCGACCGGACCTCGCCGCTCAGCGCCTCCCCGGACGACCAGACCACGCTCGAGACCATCCGGCTGGCGTTCTATGCGGTCGCCGGGCTCGGCGGCGTCATCGCCCTCACCGTCGCCTACCGGAAGCAGCGGCTCAACGAAGGCGAGAGCGAACGCGAGCAGGCCAGGCTCTTCAGCGAGCGGTTCGCGGCGGCGGCCGAACAGCTCTCCTCCGAACGGGCCACGAACCGTCTCGCCGGGATCTACGCCATGGCCGCCTTGGGCGACGAATGGGATGCGGGCCGCCAAACCTGCGTCAACGTCCTCTGCGCCTACCTGCGCATGCCGTACGAAGCACCCCCGCCGCGGCATGAGCGCGACGCGGGCCCGATGGAGGCGTACTGGCCCGTGGTGGAGGAGCGGCTGGTTCGCCACACCATGCTCTCCGCGATCGCGGAGCGCCTGCGCGCCGAGCCGTTCAGGGGTCGGACCTGGCACGAGTGCGACTTCGACTTCACCGGTGCGACACTGGACGAAGCGGACTTCGACGGAGCCGTGTTCAAGGGGAAGGTCAAGTTCAACTACGCGAGGTTCCCGCGCGGCTCCTTCGACTTCGGCGCCGCCACGTTCATGGGACCGGTCAGTTTCCGCCGGGCCTACTTCACCGGCGGCCGCTTCTTCTTCGACGGCACGAAGTGCCTGGGCGACTTCGACTTCACCGAGGCGAACGTCTCCGGAGGCGCCCTGTACTTCCGGTACACGACGTTCCGTGGCGACGCCACCTCGTTCAGCGGCTCGAACTTCGTCGGCGGAACCGTGGTGTTCGAAGGCTGCGAGTCCGCTCCGGTGGGGCGCCTGCGGTTCGACCGGGTGGCGTTCTCGGGGTCGCAGGTCTCGTTCACGCGCATGGAACCCGGAAGCACCACACTGAGCTTCGCGGATCCCGCCGCCTGGACGCATCCGCCGAGCCTCGACGAATCCGCCATGGCCTTGGCACCTGGTCTGCGGGCCCCAGATCCGCGCGAGGCGACGTCTGTCGACGGAGCATGACTCGCCGAGGCCCCGGCCGGGGGACCTTGAGCATTGCAGGGAACGTGTCCGGCGCCGTCAGCCGCAGGCGGAGGACCGCGACGCGGAGCCTTGGAGGGTGAGGCACTCGGTTCAGCGCCAGGAGGACAGGAGCTCTTCAGGGCCGAAACCGACGTCGAGGCCATCGCAATTGAATCCGCTGCGGGAGACCGCCACCAGCGGAACGGCATCGGCTGTCAGTGCGGCTCGATGGTTCTGGAGTGCCGTAAGATCCCGGCGGTCGAACGCGTCACGATCAAGCCATTTGATCGAGCCCAGGAAGAGCAGCTCGTCCGCGACCGGGGCTTTGTCGGCACCGACCATGTCGATCTCGACGCTGTTGCTCCGATTCCAGTATCCTCCGATGTACCTGGCCTCTGGGACCGGTCCCTTCGGGAGTAGGCGGGCGACCGATTCGCGAATCAGTGGTTCGATCGCTCGACCGCGCCAGCTCGTCCATGAACTGCGGATCCGGTCGAGCGTCAGATCTCCTCGACGCCGTTCGATCTCGCTCATATGCGGCTCGACCAGCGCCAGCCAGAACCGCAGGTAAGGATCGTTGATGCTGTAGCGACGGTCCTTCGAGGGCTTGAGCGCGATCGGCAGGCTCGCTGTCACGATCCCCTTTCGCACGAGCACGTCCAGCGCCCGATTCAACGTCACATGCGATATGCCTCCGGCCGCGCGGGCGATATTGGTGAAGGTTCGCTCACCGCTGCCGATCGCCCGCATCACCTCCGCTGACATCGCGGTCGCGGGGAACTCGGCGGCCAGGACCCGCTCGGCCGAGACCAGGAGCGCCGAGATCGGATCTTCGAGCGAGCGGCCGAGGAATTCCCACAGGGTCGCCCCCGGCTCCCACTCGGCGCAGACCAGTGGGAATCCCCCCGTCACCAGGGTCGCGTCGAAAGCGTCAGCCGGCGCGAGGTCGAGCATCTGCCCGACTTCGGCGGGATTGAGCGGTCCCAGGACCATCTCCGTGCCGCGCATGAAGAAAGGCCGCTCGTAGCTGTTGAGCGCCTCCATCATCGACAGGTCAGAGCCGATCAGCAGCAGGAGGACCGGCTTGTTCACCAGCTCGCGGTCCCAAGCCCGCTGCAGGATGCCCTCGAACGAAGGCACCCGTTCCATGAGGTACGGGACTTCATCGAGCACGACCACGCTGGGAGTGTCGTCCGGGAGGCTGTCGGCCAGTTGGCGGAAGGCGTATCTCCAGTCCGTCGGCGGGTCCTCCAGGTAGTGCTCCCTGCCGGGAAGGTCCGACCAGGCCACCGCGTCCGTGAGGTCCGCGAGTTCACGCGCGGGGTCCATCCCCGCTGCGGTGTAGTAGACCGACGGCACCCCGGATCGCCGCGCGAACTCCGCGACAAGGCTTGATTTTCCGAGGCGGCGCCGCCCGCGCAGCATGATGCACTTGCCCGGCTTCGAGCGCCTGGCCCCGGCTCGGACCGACTCGAGCACTCGGTTCAGCGTTTCGATCTCGTGCGTTCGCCCGATGAACTCCGCCATCTGCGCCCCCTCGACCATCCAGGCAAGTTAGTAACACAGATGATAGTAACATACTTGATACCAACATGAAAGTAACTACGGTCTTGTCGATCGACCTCACCGGTAGGCGGAGCTCCGCGGCCTGCTCGGCGTAGGGCCGAGAGCCGCGGTGGGTCACAGCTCCGCGTCCTCCCTCAGACAACGGGCGATGGCTGCGGCTTTGACACGAGCTCTGCGCGGAGCATCTTTTGAATGGCGGGCGGCAGTTCACGCATGGAGGCACATGCGGAGTGCGGAGGGAGCACCTTCAGTGCGTAGGCCGCGGAGAAGGCCCAGTAGATCGCCAGCGCCACCGCTATGAACGACACCAGGCCGCCCAGCCACATGCCAATCGTCACCGTAAGCGCGTAACCGGCGAAAGCTCCGACGTAGAGACGGATCGACGCACGATGAAAGCGCTTCGAACGGACATTGATCTCCCAGAAGCTCAGCATGTTGAGCATCGCGAACAGCAACATCAGGACAGGCGGCATCGCTTCGACCCCGTCTGTGGCCGGGCTCCGAGAGGACAGGACCGCCATCAGCACGAGCAGCGTCAAGAGATACGCCATGAGCAGGACCGTGTTGGCGATCGCCACTACCCGATAGCGCACTCGGAGATCTCCGAATTGGATCCGGTGCGGGCAGTCGCCGACACGGAACCGGGCGGGCTCGGGCATGGCCGCGAGCGGCCCGGGATCGTTTCGGAGGAGCGCGCGGATCGCCGGTGAGAAGCCGGGATGGATGTGGCAGGTGTCCCGCCTGTACAGCATGCTCCGGAACGAGATGAGCTGGCGAAGGACGAAGGCGAACGACATCGCGGCCAAAGCAAAGGGGACCAAGCCGGAGCCGAAGGACCTCGTGGACACCAGCATCATCGCCAAGGCGCCGAGGAACACCAGGAATCCGATGGCGGCGAGCCCGATCACGATGTCACTCGGGCGATGCAGCCGCTTCCAGGCCAAGGCAAGCCCGACCGCGCCGACCGCTTGCAGCACCGCACTGCACACCAGGAGCAGGCCGGCCACCGCGGGAAAGAGATCATTGGTCTCGAATCCGACAGATAGACCGACAAGTCCGAAGAATGTCCCGAACATGATGCCCAGCCAACTCGACCAGATCGCGACGACGCCCCCGGCAAACGCCAAGCGGCCCTTCGCATTGAGGTTTCCGAAACGCACCCGATGAGGGCAGCGGCGTCGTTCCGTCTTGGTCAGGACCGGTTCGGCCCATGCCGCAGTCGAGTCGTCGGTCGGCGCGGCCTCTACCGTGATCGGCGGGTCGGATCGGTCCGGGGGCTCGGTCCGGGGTCCGGAAGGGGTGGGTTCAAGGGGTTCGTATGACATTGTGGGGCTTTCGATCAGGCAAAGGGCGAGGTCCCCGCCTTGTGCGGCGGGGACCTCGCGAATTCTAGGGAACGCGCCGGGCGGGCTCAGCGGTAGGCGGAGCTCTGCAGGGAGTACAGCTCGGCGTAGGCGCCGCCCCTCGCCATGAGTTCGTCGTGGGTGCCGGACTCGGCGACCCGGCCCTGTTCCAGGACGATGATGAGGTCGGCCATGGAGACTGTCGAGAACCGGTGGGAGACAAGGACGGTGACGGTACCGCGCTGGCGGCCCGCATGGACCTCTTCGGCGAAGCGCTCGAAGAGGGCGTGCTCGGTCTGGGGATCGAGGGCGGCGGTGGGTTCGTCGAAGAGGACGAGGAGCGGGTCTTTCCGCATGCGGCCGCGGCCGATCGCGAGTTTCTGCCATTGGCCGCCGGAGAGGTCGGTGCCGTCGTCCCAGCGGGTGCCGAGGCGGGTGTCGAGTCCGGCGGGGAGGTCGTCGAGGACGTCGTCGGCTCCGGCGCGATCCATTGCGGCGCGAACGGTCTCGTCGTCGAAGCCGCCCTTGAGGTCGCCGATGCCGATGGTCTCGCGGGCGGTGAACTCGAAGCGGGTGAAGTCCTGGAAGGTCGCGCCGATACGCTCGCGCCAGGCGTCCACCTCGAAATCGGTCATGGCAGTGTCGTCGACCTTGATCTGACCGGAGGTCGGCTGGTAGAAACCGGACAAGAGCTTGACGAGGGTGGTCTTGCCCGCGCCGTTCTCGCCGACGAGGGCGACGACCTTCCCGGCGGGGAGACGCAGCGTGACGTCGTCGAGGGACTGGCGCTCGGACTCGGGGTAGGAGAAGGAGACGCCTTCGAGGGTGATGCCGTCGGCGAGGCACTCGGGAACGTCGAAGGGCACCGCCGGGCCGCTGGACCGCTCGGCGTAGTCGCGCAGCCAGCCGATGCGCTCGCCCAGTTTGGCGAGGCGCGCCATGAACATGCTTTGGAAGGCGACGTTCGCGGCGGCTCCGGCGACCATGCCGATGAGGCCGACGAGCAGGACCACGTCACCGGCGGTGGCCTGGCCGCGGATCGCGAGATAGAGGACGATGCCGATCCCGGCGGCCATGCCGAGTGCGGACAGGAGTCCTTCGCCGGTGGCGAGCCGGGCGGCCCTCCACTGGCCCCGGTTGCGTTCGGCGACGACCGCCGCCCCGGACTCGTGGTGGCGCTCGGCGACCGCCGCCGCGGAGCCGAAGATGCGCAGTTCCTTGCCGGATTCGCCGTGCGTCGCGACTTCGAAGAGGTGGCGGCGCTTGCGTTCGGATTCGCTCGTTGCCGCGTGGACCTCGTCCTCGATCATTCCGGCCTTGTGCGCGATCGCCATGGCCGCCAGAGCGAGCAGCGGGAACACGAGCAGCAGCGGGTGGACCTGGTAGAGGAGCGCGCCGCCGACGATGATGGTGACGATGGCGCGCAGCCACTGTGCGAGCTGGTTGACGCCGCCCGCGAGGAGCCAGCGGTCCTCGCGGATGCGCTGCACCTCGTCGAGATACGCGGGCCGTTCGTGGTGGTCGAGCCCGGGCGGGCTGCCCATGAGGACCATGAGTTCGCGGTCGGAGGCGCGGGCGGTGTGGTCGAGGACGAGGAACACGAACTTGACGTAGACGAACACGACGGTCCAGATCAGGGCGACGCCGATCCCGAGTCCGGCCGCGGCCGTCAGTGCGTCGCGGTGGTGTCCGGTTTGGACTGCGTCGATGATGACCTTGGTCAGGTAGACGAGCAGGGGCATGAGGATCGCCTGGACGATGCCCAGGACGATCAGGGCGATGATCGCCTTCGGATGCGAGCGGTAGCCGACGGCGAGGCCGTCCTTCAAGCCGCGCAGGCGCTTCGCGATCTTGTGCTTCATGGGGGCTCCTATGCGAGGGGGGACCGGGCGAGGCGGTTGGCTTGGAGGGTGAAGGCTTCGGCGTAGCGTCCGCCGAGCGCCATGAGATCGTCGTGGCCGCCGTCTTCGACGACCTTGCCGCCGTCGAGGACCACGATCCGGTCGGCGCGGCGCACCGTGGAGAAGCGGTGCGAGATGACGATCGTGGTGAGACCGGCGGTGATGTCGAGGAACTGCTCGTAGAGTTCGGCTTCGGCGCGCACGTCGAGCGCGGCGGCGGGCTCGTCGAGGACGAGGATCTTCGCCCCGGCCTGGACGGCGAAGAGGGCGCGGGCCAGCGCGATCCGCTGCCACTGCCCGCCGGAGAGGTCGGTGCCGTCCTGGTACTCGCTCGACAGGACGGTGTCGAGTCCATTGGGGAGTGCGTTGATGAGGGCGCGGATGCCCATGGGCTCGCAGGCCTTCCAGATCCGATCGGTGTCGCCGGCGAGATGCGGGGCGCCGAGGGTGATGTTGTCGCGCACCGTCAACTGGTAGCGGGTGAAGTCCTGGAACAGGGCCGAGAGGCGCGAGCGCCAGACGGCCGGGTCGACCCCGGCGAGATCTACACCGTCCACAGTGATCTTACCGCCGGTGGGCTCGTAGAGCCCGGCGAGGAGCTTCACCAGGCTGGTCTTGCCCGCGCCGTTGTGGCCCACCACGGCCAGCGAGGTCCCGGCCTCGATCTCCAGGTCGAGCCCGCCGATCACGGGCCGTTCGGAACCGGGGTAGGCGAAGTCGACGCGCTCGAACCGCACCGACCTCGCGGGGGCGGAGGCCGGGAGTTCGGCGGTGACGGGCCGTTCGTCGGCCGTGAGCTCCGATTCGAGGGCGAGGACCTTCGGCACCGGCAGCGAACCGAGAGCGAGGAACGCGGCCACGTCGTCGAAGGCGGTGAAGTTGAACATGGTGGTCAGCGCGACGAGGTAGACCGAGAGCGCGGCGAAGCCGACGGCCCCGTCGAGTCCGGACTGCACGAGCAGCAGCGCCGTGGCGGCGGTGAGCACGAGGAGGGCCCCGATGACACCGACGGCGGTGCGCGCCCGGAGGCGCAGGAACCGGCCCGAGTACGCCATCCGATCGGCCCACTGGCGGTCGTAGCGTTCGAGCAGCCAGCCCATGAGGCCCCAGACGCGGATCTCCTTGGCGGGCTCGGCGGTGATGGCGAGGTCGCGCACGTACTCGCTCTCGCGCATCTCGGTCGAGCGCATGTAGGCGGTCTTGCCGACCCGCGTGTACTCGTTCTGCATGGCGATGAAGATCGCGGGCCAGGCGACGAGCCAGGCGAGGCCGATCCAGATGTTGAAGGCGCACAGGACGATCGAGGCTCCGGCGGCGGCGAGGAACGCGGGGGCGATGGCCGCGAGGCCGCGGACGGCGCGCTCGGGCCGGATGTGGTCGGCACCGAGCTGGCGGGCGACGCGAAGGAGGGCGAGCACGTTGTCGTCCTCGAGGTGCGCGACCCCGGTGGGGCGGGCGACGGCGGCGACGAGGCGGTCCTGGAGGAGCAGTTCGAGTTCGCGGCCGAGGTTGAAGGCGTTGGCGCGGTGGACGTTGTCGACGAGGCGCCCGAGCAGGAGCGCGGTGACGCCGACGGCGAGGAGCATGTAGGCGTGACGGGCCTCGGGCGAGCCGGGTCCGGCTTCGGCGGCGGGCGGGACGGCGCCGATGAGGAGACCGGTGGCAATGGTCATGGCGAGCGGGAGCGCCGCGACCAGGACCGTGGTGGCGACGAGGACTGCGGCGCGGGGGCGGCTGATCTGCGGCATCAGCCGCACGACGGCGAGCACGGCCCGGCCGGCCTCGAAGCGCACCGGATTGACATTCGGGGGTGTCATATGAATCCTTCATGACGTCATGATGACTGTTCTACGACACCATAGCGAAGTCTGGAAGCGCTCGCAAGCCCGGATCGGAGCGCGGGACGGTTCTGGCGCATGGCAAAGGCCGTCGGGGGCCGGGCCCGCACGCGTCGCCTGGCAGTTCGACGGCCCGGCCCGTCACTGCCGCGGGCCAGCGATTGGGGCCCGGCCGCCGCACGCGGGTAGTGTTGAGCCTCGTGTCAGCGCCCAATCTCGTCAATCTCGAAACCGTCTCCAAGGCCTACCCCGACCAGGTGGTCCTCGACGCGGTCTCCCTCGGCATCGCCGCAGGCCAGCGCGTCGGCGTCGTCGGCCGCAACGGCGACGGGAAGTCGACGCTGCTGCGCCTCATCGCCCGCGCGGACGTGCCCGACTCCGGTCGGGTCGTGCACACCGGCGGCACCCGCATCGCCGTGCTCGGCCAGACCGACGGCCTCCGTGACGGCGCCACCGTGCGCGACGAGCTGTTCGGCGACGCTGACGCCCACGAGTGGGCGCGCGACCCGCGCGTCCGCGAGATCTTGACGGGCCTGTTCGGCGGCCTCGACGCGCCCGTGCTCCCCGAGGGCCTCGACTCCCGGATCGGCGTGCTCTCCGGCGGGGAGCGCCGCCGCGTGGACCTCGCGCGGGTCCTCTCCGAGGACGCGGACCTGCTGCTGCTCGACGAGCCCACGAACCACCTCGACATCGAGGGGATCGCCTGGCTCGCTTCGTATCTGAACTCCACGCGGGCGGCGATCATCGTCGTCACGCACGACCGGTGGTTCCTGGACGAGATCTGCGACCGCATCTGGGATGTGCAGCGCGGCAACGTGTTCGAGTACGACGGCGGCTATACGGCGTACGTCTTGGCCCGCGCCGAGCGCGAGCGCCAGGCGAGCGTCGCCGAGGAGAAGCGCCAGAACCTCATGCGCAAGGAGCTCGCGTGGCTCCGCCGGGGCGCCAAGGCGCGCACCGGGAAGGCGAAGTACCGCGTCGACGCGGCGAACGAGCTGATCGCGAACGAGCCGCCGCCGCGCGACACCGCCGAGCTGGTGAGCTTCGCGACGGGCCGCCTGGGCAAGACCGTGTTCGAGGCGAAGGGCGTCACGGTGCGGGCCGGCGACCAGGTCCTCCTCGAGGACCTGGATTGGATCCTGGGCCCGGGCAAGCGGGTCGGGCTCCTCGGTGTGAACGGCGCGGGCAAGACCTCGCTGCTGCGCACGCTCGCGAACGCGCTGCAGGACGAGCAGCCCGCGGCGGGCCGCGTCAAGGTGGGCCGCACGGTGAAGCTCGCGTGGCTCACCCAGCACATGGAGGACCTGGACGGGTCCTGGCGGGTGCTCGAGGCGATCGAGAACGTCGCCAAGCGGGTCCAGTTGGGCAAGAAGGAGATGTCGGCGGGGCAGCTCGCCGAGCGTCTCGGCTTCCTCGGTGGGAAGCAGCGCACGTTCGTGCGCGACCTCTCGGGCGGGCAGCGCCGTCGTCTGCAGCTCGCGCGGCTGCTCATGGCCGAGCCGAACGTGCTGTTCCTCGACGAGCCCACGAACGACCTCGACATCGAGACGTTGACGCAGCTCGAAGACCTGCTCGACGACTGGGCCGGGACGATGGTCGTGGTGAGCCACGACCGGTACTTCACCGAGCGGGTCGCGGACGAGTCGTGGGCGCTGCTGGGCGACCGGCGGCTGCGGCACCTGCCGCGCGGGATCGAGGAGTACCTGGAGCGTCGCGCGGACAAGACCGCTGCGCCGCAGCCGAAGAGCGCCGGGACCGCGAGTGCTCCGGGGTCCGGGAAGGCGCAGTCTTCGGCGGCCGAGGAACGGGCGACGCAGAAGGAGCTGTCGAAGCTCGAGCGGCGTCTGGCGAAGGTCGAGGAGAAGATCGCGGGGCTCTACGCGGACATGGCCGAGCACGCGACGGATCCGGCGAAGCTCGGGGAGCTGCAGGACCAGGTGTCGGCGTTCGAGACTGAGCGGGACTCGATCGAGGAGCGCTGGATGACGCTCGCCGAATAGTCCCTAGTGGACTTTCTGTGCCGTGGTTCGACGCCACCAGCGGCGGACACGCGCTATGAATCCATTGCTCGGCCGTACGAGCGGTTCGGGCCGAGGCCGTCGCGGGGGCGCGCCGGGGGCGGGAAGGCGTTCGCGCACGAGCATGAGCAGGTCGCCGCCGGGATGGGACTCGTCGGTGCCGACGCGGAGTGAGGCGACGGCGAGTCCGGCGATGGCGCGGCGGAGGTCGTCTGCGGTGGACTCGTCGCCGATGAGCGAGCGGGAGACGGCGGCGGCGGTATTGAGCGCGGTCCGGGCCGCGCCGAGAAGGTCGGAGTCGAAGCGGGCCTGGCGTTCCATGACCGGCGCGATGAGCCTGCGGCATTCGCGAAGCAGGGCGATGGTCTTGTCCCGCAACGGGTCGAAGGGGTCGCCGGTCTCGTTCCAGTTGCGGGCGGCGGCGATCGCCTGGTCGATCGCGGGAACGACCGCGTCGGGGTAGACCGGGGCCTCGCCCGTGGGGGTTCCGGCGGCGTCGAGGTACCGCTCTTCGGCGTCGGCGTCGGGGATCTCGACCTGGTGGAGGGCTTCGCGGATCCACAGCGAGACACCGATGAGATGGGCGTGGACGGCGAGCCGGTCGTGGGCGGCCTGCCGCGCCGGGAACATGCCCCGTTCGACGAGGAAGTCCACGAAGTCGTTGCCGTCCAAGCGGTCGAGGTGCGGTTCCCAGCCGAAGGCGGGCTGCCAGCCGCGCATGCCCGCGACGATCCGCACGCGCTTGCACAGGTACTCGAAGGCCTCGGCGAAGATCGCGTCCGGACTGAGGTGGGCGTCGACCGCGCGGGCCATCTGGAACGTGTGGCGGAACTGCATCGGATTGGCCACACGGGCGTCGCCGCGCTGCGCGGCGATGTGGACGGCGAGGGCCAGGACCCGGTGGCCGCGCGTGCGTTCCCGGTCGGCGTGGAGCACGGCGGCGACGGCGTCCAGCGCGGCGAGGAACGTGTTCGCAACGCCGGGCGGGCAGTAGAGGCGGGGATGCGGGACGGCTTCGACCCACAGTGGACGGCCGACGGTCTCGGCGGGGACGGCCTTGAAGTACTCGGCGAGTTCGGGCGTGGCCGGGAGCCGGTACCGGTGGCCGGGTTCGGCGTAGTGGTTGGCCCACAAGAGGAATTTGCGGACGTAGACCGGCCACATCCCGGCGGCGGCTTCGCCGTCGCGCAGCCGTTCGGGCGGTTCGAGCGCGTCGTTGAACCGCAGGTCGGTGAGGAACCTCGCCCACACCGCGTACCGCACGGGCACTGTGCACAGGTCCGCTTCCGGGCCGACGGGAACGGCCTCGGCGAGGTTGCGGCGCAGCAGCCACTCGTCGACGAGGGCGCGGTCGCCGGAGTCCATCGCGGAGTACCGGTCGAGCCGGTCGCGGAGCTCGTGCTGGAGGCGCGGGTCGAGTTCGGCCGCGACGCCCATGCACTCCTCGGCGAGGAGCAGCGAGTCGACGTCCCCGGCGCCGAGGCAGGCGCGGACGACGGCGTCGGCCGGGCCTTCGGCGGCCCACAGCAGCAGCGTCTCGCGCCACCACACCTGGTCGATGCGTTTGGCGAGGAACGCGTCGTCGCCGTTCTCGCGGAGCGCGGCGGCGGCCAGGTACTCCTGGATCGTCACGTGCGCGAAGCTGTACTCGTCGTGCGCGTCCGCGACGAGGATGCCGCCCTCGACCGCGCCGCGCAGGTAGTCCTCGGCGGCGATCCGGCGCGGGGAGGCCCGCAGCCGCTCGGTGAAGATCGCCTCGGCGTCGCGGGCCGAGACGCGGCGCGTGCGCGAGCGCATCATGCGCAACGCGAGTTCGCGCAGCGGCGCGGCCTTGAGGGCGGCCGGAAGCGGGTCGGACGCGGAGGGGACGCCGGTCTGGGAGCGGCGCCGGTGGAGCAGCATCTCGCACATCTCGCGGTACAGCTCGGCGCGGCTGCCGGGGAGCTCGCCGCGGTACCGGTCGACGTTGCAGGTCATGGTGAGCAGCAGGGGATTCGAGACGAGGTCGCGCAGTTGGCGGCTGTCGCCCATGTGCTTGAGGAGCCGCCCGGCGTCCTTGTCGGACTGGGCGCGCACGGCCCGGCCCGAGCGTTCGGTCTCCTGGCAGCGCACCGCGTAGCACCACTGGCGCACGAACTGCTGGATCTTCGGCCAGTCGAAGTGCTTGACGAGCACGGTGTCGGAGTCGGCGAGGACGGTGTTGTCGAGGCCCGGGCCGCGCGAGGTGACCACGAAGCGGCACTTGGGATAGCACTCGGCCTGGACCTTGATCCAGCGCGCGATCTCCTGGCGCGCTTCGACTCCGGCGGTCTCGTCGAGGCCGTCGAGCATGACGAGCGCGCGGCCGGCTTCGAGGCGCTGGCGGACGCCTTCGGCGATGGCCCGGTGCCGCAGCGCCGGGGTCTCCTCCAGGAGCGAGGCGACGGTGACGGCGGCGGGGTCGGCGAGGATCGTGTCCACGTGGTCGCGGAGGTAGATCAGGACGGGCAGGCGCCTGCGGAGGGCGCGGCGGCTGCGGCAGAGTTCGAGCGCGGTGTGGCGCAACACAGTCGTCTTGCCGACGCCGGGCGGGCCGACGACGACGAGGAGCCGCCGGTCGGAGTGGTCGAGCAGTTCGAGGAGCGAGTGCCCGCCGTGCCGCTCGGCGTGGCGGTCGGGGCGGACGAGTCCGGCGGCGACGTGCAGCTCGGGCAGGCGCATCGCGAACGGGCCGCGGGCGGTGAGACCGTAGAGCTGGACCTCGGCGACCTGCTCGGCGAGTTGCGCGAGGTAGAGCCGCCGTTGCCGGGCGAGCCACAGAAGGCGGTGCGGGTCCACTTTCCCGGCCACGCGTTTGGCCCAGCGGCGGCCGACTTCTTCGCCGAGGAGCCCGAGAAAGCCGAGGATGATCAGCAGGACCGCCGATCCGCTGAGGACCGGGATGCTCGTGGGAATGCGTTCGCGCACCTGCTCCCAGAAGACGGTGACGAGCAGGACCGAGGGGCCGAGGGTGAGCAGGCCTTTCGAGACGGCCTTGCGCGCCCGCCCGGGCTTCGCGGGGGTCGCTGGTACGGGTGCGGTCATGGGCCTCCCGTCGTTCGGTCCCTCACCAAGGGTAGGGGATCCACGCCATTCGGGCGGGACGGGCGGATCGCGGCCGCCGAAACCTCCGGCATCGCGTCATTGATGGTGATTGATCCACATTGCAGCGGGCCGAGAGGCGCGAAACGGTGCATTGTACTTGGAGCGATCGTTCCCATACCGGTTGGTAACCGACTCTTCATTCAGTGATTTATGGTCCTCTTCCAGGTACTTCACAATTCACTGTGATTTCCCTAACCTCAGGTTGAAAGCCCGAAAGGGACCGGTTCCACCGAACCGTGCCCTACGGGCGGTGCGCCCCCATCGATCCCTTGCGCACCAACCCGTCTGAACCGAGAGGGAGTACCCCCCTATGACCGTCTCGCACACCTCTGCTCGAAGCAGCAGAGCCATCCGCCGCGCTGCGGCCGCGTCCCTTGCGGGCGTCGCGGCAATCGGCTCGATCACCTTCAGCGGCCTTGCCGCGCAAGCCGAACCGGCCGCCCAGATCTTCGGCGCCGACTCCCCCACCGCCATCGAAGGCGAGTACCTCGTCGTCATGGAGGGCGCCTCCGCCTATCGCGAGGCCGACGAGATCGCCGGTGACGCAGGCGCTTCCGTGATCGACGACTTCGCCGAGGTCGAAACCGTCCTCGTCGACGCCTCCGAGTCCGAGGCGCTCGAGCTCGCCGCCGCCGACGGCGTGGCCTTCGTCGAGCAGAACGCGGTCGTCTCGATCGACGCCGTGCAGACGCCCGCCACCTGGGGCCTCGACCGCATCGACCAGCCGAACCTGCCGTTGAGCGGGAGCTACGAGTACCTCGGGACCGGCTCGGGCGTGCACGCGTACATCGTGGACACCGGTATCAACGCGTCGCACTCCGAGTTCTCCGGGCGCGTGGGCAACGGCTACGACTTCATCCAGAACGACTCGACCCCGCAGGACGGCAACGGCCACGGCACCCACGTCGCCGGCACCGTCGGCGGCACCACCTACGGCGTCGCCAAGAACGTGACGCTGCACGGCGTCCGCGTCCTCGACAACGCCGGGTCCGGCACCACCGCCGGAGTCGTCAACGGCATCAACTGGGTCACCGCCAACGCCATCAAGCCCGCCGTGGCGAACATGAGCCTCGGCGGCGGCTACTCGGCCTCCCTGAACAACGCCGTCACCTCGGCGGTGAACTCGGGGGTGACCTTCGCGGTCGCGGCCGGGAACGAGGACCAGAACGCCTGCAACGTCTCGCCCGCCTCCGCGCCGGCCGCGATCACCGTGGCCGCCAGCGACAACACGGACACCCGCGCCTACTTCTCCAACTTCGGGTCCTGTGTGGACGTGTTCGCGCCCGGCGTGGACATCACCTCCGCATGGCACACCTCGAACAGCGCGACCAACACCATCTCGGGCACCTCGATGGCCTCCCCGCACGTCGCCGGGGCCGTCGCGGTCTACCTGGGCCTCAACCCGAACGCGTCGACCAGCGCCGTCACCTCGTGGGTGACCGGCAACGCCGGGACCGGCAAGATCTCCGACGTCCAGGGCAGCCCGAACCGGCTGCTGTACACGGGCACCGGCGGCGGCACCGACCCCGACCCGAGCGACTGCGCGGCCACCAAGTCGACCGCCACGCCGATCGCCGACCGCGCCACCGTCAACTCGACCCTGGCGCTCACCTGCGACGGCAATGCGCGCAGCAGCAGCACCGTGGCCGTGAACATCACCCACACCTATCGCGGGGACCTCGTGATCTACCTGATCGCCCCCGACGGCACGAGCTACACGCTCAAGTCCTCCTCGGGCAGCGACTCCGCCGACAACGTCATCGCCACCTACCCGGTGAACCTCTCCAGTGAGACCGCCACGGGCACTTGGACGCTGCGCATCGTCGACGTCTACTCGGGCGACTCGGGGACGCTCAACTCCTGGACCCTCACGCTCTGACTCCCCCGAACAACTGAATAGCGGGTGACCGCGGGCGGGCCCTCCCCGTCGACAGCAGTACCCGGCGGCGCGACCTGGAGCCGTCGCCCGCCGGGCGCCGCGACAGGGCCCGCACCGCGGCCCCGCACCACCGCCCCGACGTCGGCGCGAGCCGACCCCGGGCGGCCGACCGCATCGATTCCCATCACCCTCATCCCGTCCCGGCCCTGGACCGGCCCGGACCACCCGAAGGGACCACTGTCCATGTCACGCAAGCACAGATCCGTAGCGGCGGCCGCCATCGGCGTCACCGCCTTCACCGCCCTCGCGTTCACCGCCACCGCCGCCGAGGCCAAACCCGCCCTGGGCCAGATCGTCGGCGAGGACGCCGCGGGCGCCATCGCGGGCGAGTACATCGTCGTCCTGGAGGACGGCACCTCCGTCTCGACGGCGGTGAAGAGCATCGAAGGCGAGGAGGTCGTCGAGACCTTCCCCGAGGTCGACGCGTTCCTCATGGAGGCCAGTGAATCCGAGGCGAAGGCGCTCGCCGCCGAGGACGGCGTGGCCTTCGTCGAGCAGAACGCGGTCGTCTCCATCGAGGCGACCCAGTCGGGCGCGACCTGGGGCCTCGACCGCATCGACCAGCGCAACCGGCCGCTTTCGGGCACCTACACGTACAACTACACCGGCGCGGGCGTCCACGCCTACATTGTGGACACCGGCATCAACGCGAACCACGCCGAGTTCGCCGGGCGGGTCGGCAACGGCTACGACTTCGTGTCGAACGACTCGAATCCGCAGGACGGCAACGGGCACGGCACCCACGTCGCCGGGACCATCGGCGGCACCACCTACGGCGTGGCCAAAGAGGTCACGCTGCACGGCGTGCGAGTGCTCAACAACTCCGGCTCCGGCACGACCGCCGGGGTCGTCAACGGCATCAACTGGGTCGCGGCCAACGCCGTCAAACCGGCCGTGGCGAACATGAGCCTCGGCGGCGGCTACTCGGCCGCGCTGAACAACGCCGTCGCCGACGCGGTCGCCTCCGGCGTCACCTTCGCCGTCGCGGCGGGCAACGAGAACCAGAACGCCTGCAACGTCTCTCCGGCCTCGACGCCTTCGGCGATCACCGTCGGCGCGACCACCTCGACCGACGCTCGGGCGAGCTACTCCAACTACGGTTCCTGCGTCGACATCTTCGCTCCCGGTTCGAGCATCACCTCCGCGTGGCGCTCGGGCAGCACCTCCACCAGGACCATCTCGGGCACCTCGATGGCCACCCCGCACGTCGCGGGCGCGGTCGCGCTGTACCTGGACGCCAACCCTGGCGCGTCGACCTCGGCCGTCACGAGCTGGGTGACCGGCAACGCCACCACCGGCGTGGTCACCGGCGCCGGCACCGGCAGCCCCAACCGGCTGCTCTATTCCCTGTGAACCACTCGAACACCGTCGAGGCCTTGCGCTCTGTGAGCGCAAGGCCTCGTTCCGTTCATCCCTTTTAGACCAATCACCGTATTTACTCATTCACTGATCTATTAGTGTGATTCGCGGGGTTTACACATTTTGTTCTACACCTTAGGCTCACTGCCAGGGTCTGACGGCCCGTCGCAGAGCCGCTCGGCCCGGACGGGTGAAGCGGACCGGGCCACGGCCCGGTCCGCGCCGCCGGGCCACACCGCCTCCCCCCGGGGACGGCCGCCCCCAAGCAGGCGGCCACCCCGCACAACCGAAGGAGTTCCCATGTCCTCGGCGAAGCTTGCGAGCCGCAAATCTGTAGGGCCAACGGCAGGAACGAAACGGCGCATCAAGACCGCAGCAGCGATCGGCATCGCGGCCGCGGCGGCCGGAGGCTCGCTCATCGCGGCCTCCGCATTCGCCAACGCAGAGACCCCGGCACCCGACGCCAGTGACCTCATCATCGGCGCCGACTCCCCCGACGCGATCGCAGGCGAGTACATCGTCGTCATGGAAGACCAGGGCGCCGAGGCCGCCGGCGGCCTGGACGCGCTCGCCGACGACCTCGGCGTCAGCATCGACGTCGAGGACACCCTCGGCCTCGTCGACGGCTACCTCGCGGAGATGAGCGAGGCCGAAGCGGTCGAGCTCGCCTCGGACGACGCGGTCGCGTACATCGAGCAGAACCAGATGGCCCACGCCTCCGAGGTGCAGGCCGACCCGCCGTCCTGGGGCCTCGACCGGGTCGACCAGGACGCGCTCCCGCTCGACGCGTCGTACGAGTACAACCAGTCAGGCACGAGCGTCGAGGCGTTCGTCCTCGACACCGGCCTGAACACCGAGCACCAGGAGTTCGAGGGCCGCGTCGGCGAAGGCTTCGACTTCATCGACAACGACGCCGACCCGAGCGACTGCCACGGCCACGGCACGCACGTCGCCGGCACCATCGGCGGCTCCACCTACGGCCTCGCCAAGGACGTCACGATCCGCCCCGTCCGCGTCCTCGACTGCGAGGGCTCGGGCTCGTACGCCGCCATCATCGGCGGCATCGACTGGGTCGCCGCGAACGCCGGCGAGTCGGCCGTCGCCAACATGAGCCTCGGCGGCTCCTTCAGCCAGGCCCTCAACGACGCGATCGCCGCCGCGGTCGAGACCGGCGTGACCTTCGCGATCGCCGCGGGCAACGAGGGCCAGGACGCGTGCAACGTGTCCCCGGGCTCCGAGCCGAGCGCGATCACCGTGGGCGCCACCGATGAAGACGACGCCGCCGCCTCGTTCTCCAACTTCGGCGAGTGCGTCGACCTCCTCGCCCCCGGCGTGGGCATCACCTCCGCCTGGATCGACGGCGTGGACGCCGAGAAGACCATCTCGGGCACCTCGATGGCCACCCCGCACGTCGCGGGCGTCGCCGCGCTCTACCTCGAGTCCAACCCCGGCGCCACGCCGGACGAGGTCGCGACCGCCCTCACCGAAGGCGCGCTCGCGGACGTCGTGACCGACCCGAACGGCAGCCCGAACCTGCTGCTGAACACCGCTTTCCTTGGCTAGCACGCTGATAGCGAGGGCCGGAGCTGCAAGGCTCCGGCCCTCTCGCGCGCCACGCTTCACCCGAGCGCTTCGAGCAGGTCGCGGCAGGCCTTCAGGCAGGAGCGGCATTCCGCGGCGCACTTGGCGCAGTGCTCCATGGACGAGTGCTGCTCGCACACGTCCAGGCACGACTTGCAGGCCCGGGCGCAGGCCTCGAGCATCGCGCGGGTGAGGTTGGCGTCGTAGCCGGTGTGGCGCGAGAGCGTCTTGCCGGTGGCGAGGCAGATGTCGGCGCAGTCCAGGTTCGTGCGGATGCACTTGACCAGCATGGCCACGTGGTCCTCGCTGAGACAGGCGTCGGCGCAGGCGGTACAGGCCTGGGCGCAGGCGAAGCACTCCTTGATGCAGTCGGCGAGCTTCTGGCGGTCGACGCCACCGAGGTCGGCCGGATACGTGCGGAGCATGTCCTCGACGAGTGTCATGGTCGGTCCCTTCCAGTCGGCGCGGCGCCGCCGCGTGCGGCGCGCATCGGACTCCCGGGATACCCGGCACTCCGGCACGTAAGCGAACTCGCGATGCTCCCGCACCTTGATTACCGGCCAGTAGGTATTTCGCCGCGGCGCGCGGCCCTCACCGCGCTCGGCAGTCGGGTGCCGCACCTCCGCGAGATCGCGGGATCGAGCTTGTTCGATCGGGCTGCGCTCCGGTAATAATGGCTCCGACCACGCAGACCGATGCGACCGTGATTTGGAGGCCCCGGCGATGACGGTGCTACTCGTGCCTTACCACCTCGACGAACGCCTGCCCGACGACGAGTTCCCGGTCGCCGCCGACCGCGTCGTGGCCAAGGAGCTGCACGGCGGGCGCTTCTGGGCCCGCGTCGCCGACCTCTACGACCTGGTGGGCGACGCGGTCGCCACCGCCAAGCGACCGACCACGGTCGTCACCGCCGACTGCACCGTGGCCCTGGGGGTCGTGACCGGCCTCCAGCGGCTCGGTCTCGATCCCTCGGTCATGTGGTTCGACGCCCACGGCGACCTTCACACCCCCGCCAGCAGCGCCTCCGGCTACCCGGGCGGGATGGTCCTGCGGATGCTCCTCGGCGAAGGCGACGGCACCGTGGCCGAGACGACCGGGCTGACGCCGATCCCGCCCGAACGCGTGCACCTCATCGACGCCCGCGACCTCGACGCGCCCGAGATCGAGTACCTCGCCGGCAGTCCCATCGCGCACCAGCCGATCGAGAGCGCAACGGCACCGGAAGGACCGATCTACCTCCACATCGACCTCGACGTGCTCGACGCCGAATCCGTTCCCGGCCTCCGGTACCCCGTGACGCCCGGGCCGACCCCCGGTCTACTCCGCGACGCCGCCCTCGGCGCCCTCGCCACCGGCCGCGTAGTCGCCATGACCATCGCATGCACTTGGCGCCCAGGGGAGAACGCCGCCCATGCGGCCCGGGGTCTCATCGGCGAACTGCTCGCCGCCGCCGGGAAGGCGCGGTCTGCCGAGACCGGATCATGACGCGGACGTCCCAAGAGGACATTTCGTGTGGGCAAGGGCGTGAGGCTCGAACGTCGTTCCTGAGCACCGCCTCCGCCGACGCGTGCCCATCCTTCGCAGACTGCGGCAGGGCCGGCGGACCCGGCGCCAGCCCTGGTCGTCCCGTCCTGCGGCCCTTCACATGTCGCGGTAGCGCTTGGCGGCCTTGAGCAGCGGTTCGAGGTCGGCTGCGGTGACCTGGCGGCCAGGGACGTCGAAGCCGCCGTCCGGAGACTTCACGGCGAAGTAGACCGCGCCGTACGCCGGGGTGTCGCGCTGGAAGCGCCAGCCCTCGGCGAGCGGGCCCACATCGTAGGCGTCCCAACCGATCGAGTCGAGGAACGCCGTCGCGGTCTGCTTCGCCGCCGCGTCGTCACCGGCGATCGCGAGGACCGAGCGCTCGGCGTCGCCGCTCGGCCGGGCGAGCTCGGCGATGTGCTTGAAGTAGATGTTGTTGAAGCCCTTGACGACGAACGACTCCGGGAGGTGCGCCTGGAGGAGTTCGCTCGTGGTGGTGGATTCGTCGTCGAGCTCGGGGATCTGCTCGTCGCGCTGCGGGTAGTAGTTGTCGGTGTCGATGACGACCTTGCCGCGCAGCTCTTCTACCGGGACGGACTTGTAGGCGTGCAGCGGCACGGTCACGATGACGAACTCGCCCGCGGCGGCCGCCTCGGCAGGGGTCGCGGCGCGGGCCTTCGGCCCGAGCTCGGCGACGAGCCCGGCGAGCGAGTCGGGTCCGCGCCGGTTGCTCAGGACGACCTCATGGCCCGCCGCGACCGCGAGGCGCGCGATCGTGCCGCCGATGTTGCCACTGCCGATGAATCCGATGATGCTCATGCCAGGACACAACGAGTCGCCTGCATCGACCATTCCCCCCGTTTGCGGTGATGAACGCCATGACCGGCGTTCAAAGGGGAGAGCCGGCCGGTCCACGGGGGCGGAGACCAGCCGGCTCGGCTCGGGGGCGGTCGTCACAGACCGCGCTTGTACTTCTCCCACCAGGTGAAGGCGCCCCTGTACGCCGACGGGGTGTTGTCGGCCGCGTGGCTCGCGAGGCCGTTCTTGCCGAAGAAGTAGTCGTGCACCTGCCGCTGCGCGGGGGCCGACATGTCCGTGTCGCACACCGCGTTGGCGTGGATGTGGTAGCTGAAACCCTGCTCGGGGGTGCGCAGCCAGGCAGCGAAGCCGACGTCGCGCATCGCCTTCACCGTCTGCCAGCGCTGCGTGGCGGTCATGCCGCTGACGTTGACGTCGACGACCCCGCCGCCGTCGTGCGTCCCGGCCGAGCTCGGGTTGCCGGTGGTGTACGAGCCTTGGGTGAGCGTGATGCTCCAGGAGAGCTTGGCGTCGGCGGCCGCGAGCATGTTCTTGGTGCGGGTGTTGACCCGCCTGCCGCCGTATGAGTCCGTGCTCGACCCGATGTTCACGGTGCGGGTCACGGTGAACAGGCCGGTGCTCGACCCGAGCTTGTTGAGGGAGGTCGGGCCGGGGATGCCGTTGGCGTCGAGTCCGGTGTAACCGAGGGACCTCTGGTACGCCGAGTACGCGCTGACGGTGCTCGAGCCGTAGTGTCCGTCCACATAGCTCGACGAGAGGAAGTTCCTGGCGTCGAGGGCCTGCTCGACGACCTTGACGTGCGGGCCGGCGGTGAGCGTGGTGCCGGTGCCGGACTTGGGCGGGTCGACCATGGCGGCGACGAGGACGAGCTCCATGTCGACGGTGGCCGCGGCCTCGGCCGCTCCTCCCGTGAGGACGGCGGGAACGGTTGCGGCGCCGATGCCTCCGGCGGCCATGACGACGCGGCGGAGGAGCCAGCGCCGGGAGCGGGTGTCGGGTGTGTCTTGGGAGGTCATCTATGGATCCCTTCCAGGAGTTTCGCACCGAGGGGTGGTCGACGCGACGTGTGTCGTGTAACGGAACCATATCGAAGAAATCTTTCGTTGAGAAGTCCTCCAGTGAAACAAAACTTCAGCCGAGCGGTTCAAGTCCTCCGATCGGGCCCGTTCGTGGGGCTCGCACTCCGTATCGCGTTGCGGTTCAATGGGTCCGTGGCCTCCCAAGAACTCATCGGCGGCGCGCCGATCCAGCTGAGGCTCCTGCCGACGTTCACGGGGTCAGCACGGAGAGCGCCGGGCAAATATCATTGAGCGACACTCGTCTGAGAGGTGGCCATGTCCTCGACCGTCGACGTCGTGATCTCCGCGGAGACCGCCAAATACGCCCCCGACAGCCCTCAATGGCGACGCGAGGTCGCCGCGCTCCACAGCGAACTGCAGAGCGCAACGGGCGCTGCCGCAACGCGATCCACACCGGTGCCAGGAGCCAGGGACGGCATCGTGCAAGTGATCCTCGCCCTCGGCTCCTCGGGCGCGTTGATCTCGGCGGTGCAGGTCTTCCGGGCCTGGCTCGGTCGCGACAAGACACGGACGATCACGGCCACATGGACCGACGAGCACGGCGAGACGCAGCGGTTCACCCTCACGGGTGAGAACATCGACCAGCAGTCGCTCACCGCCTTGAGCGAATCGATCGGCCGCATGATCGAAGGCCGCTGATGCCCGAACGCCGATACCGCGCCCTCCTGATCGGCAACGCCGTCTTCAGGCGGGACCCGCAGGGCCTCCCGAAACTGCAAGGGCCACGCGCCGATGTGGACGCGCTGTTCGAAGCGCTCTCGGACGCCGAATCCGGCCTGTTCGGCGCTGAGGACATCGAAGCGCTCATCGACCGGAACCTGCAGAACCTCCGAGAGGAACTGCACCGCTTCTTCATCGAGGACGCCACTCGGGACGACGTCCTGTTCCTCTACTACAGCGGCCACGGCAAGCTCGACCTTCTCGGACGTCTTCACCTGTGCGCCAGCGACACCCGAGTGAACGCGCTTCCGGTCACCGCGCTCCGCTACAAGGACGACATCGACGCTCTGATCGAAGCCTCTCCCGCGATCGCGACGGTGACGATCCTCGACTGCTGCCACAGCGGCGCCTTCCGCGGCGGCGACTTGAAGGTCGAGGCGAACGGCAGCGGCCGGTGCGTCATCACCAGCGCCAGCGCGAACGAGCTCGCCATTGACGCGATCGGCCCGGGAGGCACGAGCCCCTTCACGAACGCCTTGGTCAGCGGGCTCCGGTACGCGCAAGCACCCGAGCATCTGACCGCCCGCGGTCTCTACGACTACATCGAGGGGGAGGTCGGCACCGCGGGGAACTCGCGTCCCCAGTTCTACTTCGACGGCGAAGGCGCGATCGTGGTCGCACGGAGAGGACCGGCCTGCTCCCCAGGGCCCGCCGGGCAGGAGGAACCGGGCCGGCCCTATGAACCCGAAGCTGAGGCGGACGAACTGGAGGAAGAGGATCCCGCGCCGCCCGGTCTGGTGCTGCCCGAGGCTCGAACCCACCTCTGGCGGCTGCTCAACGAAGCCGCGCAGTCCGCACTGTCCGGCGACGACGGGGACGGGGAACCACACGCGCTCCTGTTCGAGGTCGTCAAGGACTCCGTCCGACTCGACGCCAAGTGGGCCAATGCGGTCCTCAAGCGGCTCGGTTCCAACAGGGAACGGCAGGTCGTGGTCGAGGGCTTGGCCGCCGGGCTCGCGGAGCGCGATCCCGATCGCGCGATCGACTTCGCACGCGAGTTCGCCGCGGAGAAGCCCGAACGGATCGGCGCTCACCTGGCCGTCGCTGCGAGCCTGAACGACGCCACCGGGGGGCTTCGGGAGGGATTGCTCATGGCTGCGATCGCCGGCTGCGGATGGGTGCGCGGCAGACACGCGCCAAGGATGATCGCGCGAGTCCTCGAGATCGAAGCCCGTGCCGGAGAACCGACGCCGGACGGCGGAGACGAGCCGTTGATCCGGGCCGCGAAGCGTCTTTCCGCCTCCACACCGGAAGTCTGGGACGCTCTGTCCAGCCATCTGAAACACAGCATCGAGAGACTTGACAGGTCGTCGGTGCCGGCCGTGCAGGCCGAGGTGGCCTTGCAGCTTGCGACATTCGATCCCGTGCTCGCGGGACGGTTCTTCTTGAGGGAGGGGAACTTCCTGTGGGAAAACGCGTCCGAGCATCTGCCGATCTCCCAGATCGCCCGGTGCGCGGCGACGATGATCGACTCGGCACCGCCGATCGGCCACCGGCTCTTCGAGATCGCGGAGCGACGCTGCCGTTCCGAAGCGGACTGGACCGCACTGTTCATCACTGTGATGCAGGCGCTCGCCGCGCCGCCCGGTCCGTCACTGGAGGCGGCCGACCGCTTGGTCTCCGTGGTGGAACGCGCGATCGATCAGGTCGCGGACCACGACCTCCGGCGCCTTCCGCACGCCGCTGAGCACTTGGTCGCCTCCGCGCCCGCCGCGGCCGCCCGATTGCTCCGGTGCGATCCCGACGAGGACCGCGTGCTGGCCGGCCTGATCAGGATCATCAGACCGGCCGCCGACGTCGATGTCTACGCGGCCAGGCAAATGGCTGACACCGCGGAGCGAATGGCGCTCTCGATCCTCGACGAGACCGAGCAGGCCGAGCGGATCGCCGATCTCGCGGCGGCTTACGCGGCGATCGACCCCGCTCACGCAAGGCGCCTACTGCATTCGATCCCGGAGACCGGATATCGCCGCGAGATGGCGATCGCGGACGTGGCCGAGGTGCTCTCGGCGTCGGCTCCGGATCAGATCCAGACGCTCGTCGACGAGTTCGCCGGTGGGGAGCCTTCCGAAAGGCTACTGAGCAGCGTCTTCGAAGGCGTCGCCCAGACCGATCCCGCATGGGCGATCCGGGTCGCGTCCTCGGATCCGGGCTCGCCATACCTGGCTTCGGTCATCGCGGCAGCGGCCCAAACCATGGCGGCGCGTTCCCCCGAGGAAGCCGCTCAGGTCGCGCGGGGATTGCAGGATCCATTTCGCCGTGCCCACACGCTTTGCGGGATCGTGCGGATAGTCGCGCGAGACCATCCTGAGCGAGCTGCGGAATTCGCTTGGCAGATTCCGTCCGAAAGAAAATGCGCCTATGCGAGGGCGAGCGCGTTGAGCGTGGCGGCGAGGGCCATCGCCGAGCTCCAGCCGAGCCAGGCTGAGGAGCTGGTCTCACTGGCGGTGAGTTCGGCGAACATGTTGGAGGACGGCAACCTCAAGGGCTCGGTGTTGTGCGAGGTGGCGCGCGTGGCCGCCGGGTTCGCACCGACGCTGGCCTCCCGCCTGCTCTTGCAGGCCGAGCAGTGCGTCTCGACGGAGACGACCGAGGCGGAGGCGGATCAGACTCGGATACTGACGCGGATCATGGTCGTCTGGGCCGTGGTCGCGCCCAAGCAAGCCGAACGGCTGCTCAATGAGCTGCCGGGGTATTGGGGTTCCCGAGATTACGACCTCGGTGTCGCGGGGGGGGGCCGGGGCGCCCCCCCCCCCCCCCCCCCCGCGCGAATAGCGGCCCTGAAAAGCCGTCCGGCGCAGGGTTTTTGGGGTTCCCAGTTATTACGACCTGGTGGGGGGGGGGGTGCCCTGGGCCCCCGCCGACCCGCGCCGAGCAGAGCGATTCGCGGACATGATCAGCGATCCGTCGCTGCTGCTGAGCACCCAGACCTCCCTCGTCGAAGTGTTCTGTGTGTCCGCGCCTGCCCGCGCCGAGCGGATCGCACTCGCGATGGCGCCCGGTCCGAGACGGTCCCGGGTGCTGCTCGCGGTCGCTGATGCCGTGCATCGGCGGCAGGCAGGCCAGATGTAGCAAGCTCGCCTAGTGGCCCGGGCTCTCGCTCGCAACCTGCAGACCGGCCCAACGGTCCTGCGTGTCGGTCATCGTCCGAGGACCCGGGCGATTCGTCGCGGAGGTCCCACATCAGTCGCCCGGGTGCTTCGAGATCCGATCCGGGCGGCCACGACATCACCAGCGGACGCTCTACGGTCGAAACTTGAAGGCGCGCTTCCCCTTGCATTGGGAAGCGCGCCGTGTCTTGCGGGCCGGGCAGGCTAGGCGATACTGCCGGCCTTCATGGCGGTGACGAGACCGGTCCAGGTGGCAGTGTCTACGAGGAGGTGCGGGAAGTCGCCCTCGGTCGGGAGCTTCGAGTCCCGGACTGCAACGGTCGCCTCCACCGGGGCGACCTCGACGCAGTTGCCGTTTCCTCCGCTGCGGCTCGACTTCCGCCAAGGAGCCGTATGAATGCAGGCCACCTCGACGCAGTTGCCGGTACCGCTGTAACTGGACTTTCGCCATTGAACTGAAGATTTCATGTCAGCACCCTCGAGTCAGGCTCGGTTGATTCTCAGCTGATGTTACTGATGACGGTGCGAATGCGATCGAGGGACGCCTTGGGTGTGAGGGACTGTTTTTGCAGCTTGGCGTGAGCATCCTGGTAGGCGGTGAAGTGCTCGGGCTCTTCGAGGACTTGTCCTCGGGTGAAGTTGTCAAGGTAGACGATCGGCGCATCCAGCGCATCCGGGAAATTGATGAGCATGAACGGTCCGGTCATTGCAGGATGACCTCCCGCTGCGAACGGCAGGACCTGGACAGTGACGTTGGGTAGGGCGGTGAGGTCTGCCAAGTGCTCGAGTTGCGCTCGGAACTGAGCGGCCGATCCTACGTGCCGCAGCAGAACCGCTTCGTTGATCACAGCGGCGACTTCCACCGGATGCTCCCGGGTCAGGATCAGTTGGCGGCGCAGCCTCGCGTCGATCTTGGCTTCGATGTCGCTGTCGGCGGTTGTCAGCCGAAATATTTCGCGAGCGTAGTCAGTGGTCTGGAACAGGCCCGGCATGATCTCTGATTCGTAGGTCGCTATCGAAGCGGCCTCCTCTTCCAGGCCGACATAGAAGCTGAACCAGTCGGGGAGGACATCGCCATAGTTCTGCCACCAGCCGCGCTCTTGCGCGCCACGGGCGAGTTCGACCAGTACTTCGGCGTCTTCACCGGTCACACCGTACAGAGCGAGCATCGCTCGGACCACCACTGGTCGGGCGGTGATCTCGCGATTCTCGATGCGGCCAAGGTTGCCCGGGCTCATGTCGAGCGCCTTGGCTGCGGCGGATCGGTTGTATCCGGCCTGCTCGCGAAGTCGCGCCAGCTCCTTGGCGATGCGGCGTCGTTTGACCGTGGGGCTTCGCAGCTCAGTCATGCGATGAGTATTTCATCGTGAAGTACTGTCAGCAATTCGCTTTCACCCAAATGAATTACATGCAACTTGCATGGGTGTCGATTGTGTCGTACGGTCATGGTTGACCGTGGGGTCGCAGATTTGATTCCAGGTCGTTCGCGACGGTGCTGACTCGCAGGTCGCTCGTTCAGGTGGGGATCGAGCGGCGAGCCGTCCGGCGGCCCGGCACGCTCCTTCGGAGCCCTGGACCGAAGGAGCGTGCCGCGACACGGCTTTCACTCAAGCGCATAAATGAATCCGGCCGCACAGAAAGCGGCCCGCGCTGGGACGGATTCTTGGCGGAGTCACCCAGCGCGAGCCGCGCATCACCAGAGAAAGCGAGGCTTCTCGTGGGTCTTCTCAGCGTACCTGTCGATCGTGTGCCCGCCCGGGCCAAGAGCGCCCTGCAACCGCACCGGCCCTACCGCACCTGGCTGGGCTTCGACCGCCTGCGCCGCATTCGGTGGGGCGAGGCATGGGGCCGCCACGGCTGCTCCTCCCGCGAGTCGGCCGCCGGCCTCTTCGCCTCCACCGCCTCGCGTGCCCGGAAGACCGCTGCGCTCGACTCCGGCGACCTCACCGCCGACGACCTCAACCGCCGTCGACGAACTCCCGCGCGGCACCGTCGAAGGCCCAGCCCGCGCCACCAATCCCCCGCCGATCCGCTTGCAGACATGGATATCGAACTCGCGGCGGTGCGATGAACACACACGACTGCACGGGCACTCCTGCCGCCGACAGTCCGATCACCAAGATCGGCACCGAAGTCTTCGGCCTCCGCGTCATCTCCGGTTACCTTCACGCCTCCGAGCCCGGCCAGATCCTGCTGCGCCAGCTCTATCCCGGCGAACCCGCCGACATCGGCCGTATCGAAATGATCGGTACCGGCACCGGCCGCCTCACCGTCGACTCCGACCGCACCGCCGAATGGAACGACCACGAGCGCACCGCGCTCGCCGCGTTCTTCCTCACCCGCTATGCCGACCGCATCATCAGCCGCCCCAGCCCGATACGAGCCGACACACCGAGCCGAGGGCGAGACATCGATGATCGAGCCGAGTAAGCGCGACACCACCGCCGACTCACCCGACTGGGTCCGCCTCGACGAGTTCTCCATCGGCATCGGCGGAGGCGACCGCGTCCGCCTCACCGTCTACCGCAACACCACCGACCCGATGCTTCACCGGCTCACGTCCGACGAACAGACCAAAGCCGGACCCCGCCTCATCGCCGTCTTCACCGAACCACCCGGCGACCATGAGGAATGGCACCCCGGTTGGCGCACCGACCCGATGCGGTCCGCCGTGGAAGGCCTCGCCAGGCGGATCGCCCGCATGTAGCACTGCGAAGCGCTGGTAATGCCAAGGGCGGCATCGCTTTCGCGGCGCCGCCCTTGATGGTGCGAGTGTCTAGACGATGCGGTCGAGGATGATCGGGCCGCGCTTGGCGGGCTCTGCTCCGATCTTCCACTGGCCCGCAAGGGTCTCCATCGCCGCGGGGAAGCGCGCCGGGGTGTCGGTGTGGAGGCGGAAGACCGCCTCGCCCGCCGCCACGCGTTCGCCGACGGTCTTGAGAATCTCGATACCGGCGCCGGCCTGGACGGGCTGGCCCTGGCGTTCACGGCCCGCACCGAGACGCCAGGCGGCGACGCCGACCGCGTAGGCGTCCATCTCCGAGATGAAGCCGCCGGTGTCGGCCTTGATCTCCTCGAATTCGTGCGCGACCGGCAGGTCGGCGTCGACCTCGCCGCCCTGGGCGGCGATCATCTTGCGCCAGACGTCCATCGCGCGGCCGTCTTTCAGAGCGGCCGCCGGGTCGACGTCCATCCGGCCCGCGGCGGCGAGCATCTCCTTGGCGAGGGCCACGGTCAGCTCCACGACGTCCTCGGGGCCGCCGCCGGCCAGGACCTCGACGGACTCGCGCACTTCAAGGGCGTTGCCCGCGGTGCGGCCCAAGGGGATCGACATATCGGTGAGCAGCGCGCGGGTGTCGACGTCGTGGTCCTTGCCGAGGCGGACCATGGTCTCTGCGAGTTCACGGGCTTGGGCGAAGTCCTTCATGAAGGCGCCCGAGCCGACCTTGACGTCGAGGACGATGGCGTCCGCGCCCTCGGCGATCTTCTTGCACATGATCGAGGACGCGATGAGCGGAATGGCCTCCACAGTGGAGGTGATGTCGCGCAGGGCGTACAGCTTCTTGTCGGCCGGGGCGAGGTCGCCGGTGGCGGCGCAGATGACGGCACCGATGCCTTTGAGCTGCTCGATGACCGCGGCCTCGGTCATGTCGACCTGGAATCCCGGGATCGACTCGAGCTTGTCGAGCGTGCCGCCGGTGTGGCCGAGGCCGCGGCCCGAGAGCTGCGGAACCGCGACGTCGAAGACCGCGACGAGCGGGGCCAGCGGGAGGGTGATCTTGTCGCCCACGCCACCCGTGGAGTGCTTGTCCACGCACGGTTTGCCCACGGTCGAAAGGTCGAGGGTTATTCCCGAGTGGATCATCGCGGCGGTCCAGTCGGCGATCTCGCGCGGCTTCGCTCCATTGAGGAAGATCGCCATGGCCAGGGCCGACATCTGCTCGTCGGCGACGAGACCCTTGGTGTAGGCGTCGATGAGCCAGTCGATCTGGGCGGTCGAGAGTTCGCCGCCGTCCCGTTTGGTGCGGATGACGTCTACAGCGGTGATCATTGGATTTCCCTCACAGACAATGGAATTCGAGGACCGGATGTGAGTGGGCGGGTCAGGTGACCCGCCCTCTCCCTACAGGTATTCGGGGCCGAACGCACCTGGGAGCAGGGCCCCCACGGTGGTCGGCTCCTGCGCGGCGTCCACCAGGCACTCGGCGCCGCCGTGCTCGTAGAGGAGCTGTCGGCACCGGCCGCAGGGGGTGAGGGGTTGTCCTGCGCGGTCGACGCAGGCGATCGCGACCAGGCGCCCGCCGCCGGTGGCCGCGAGCTGGGAGACCATGCCGCACTCGGCGCACAGGGTCAGGCCGTACGAGGCGTTCTCGACGTTGCAGCCGGAGACGATCCGGCCGTCGTCGACGAGACCGGCGACGCCGACCGGGAACTTCGAGTACGGGGCGTACGCGCGGCGCATGGCCTCGCGAGCCTTCTCGCGCAAGGCGTCCCAGTCGATGTCGGCCATCACTACTTGTCCCCCGGGTTGTACGGCACGCCGTCGGCCGCGGGGGCCTTGGCCTTGCCGATGAGCCCGGCGACGACCACGAGCGTGACCGCGTACGGGAGCATCTGCAGGAACTCGCCGGGGACGACCGAGCCGCCCGAGGCGTCGAGGTCGCGGGCGACCTGCGTGGTGAAGCCGAAGATGAGCGCGCCGGCGAGCACGCCGAGCGGGTTCCAGCGGCCCACGATCATGACGGCGAGCGCCACGAACCCGAGCCCGGCGGTCATGTTCTTGCTGAACGCCAGGGAGTTCGCGATGGTGAACCAGGCGCCGCCGAAACCGGAGATGAGACCCGCGAGGGTGACGTTCCAGTACCGGAGGCGGTTCACGTTGACGCCCATGGAGTCCGCGGCGGCCGGGTGCTCGCCCACCGCGCGGGTGCGCAGGCCCCAGCGGGTGCGGTAGAGCAGGAACCAGACCACGGCCACCAGAACGAGTCCGATGTAGACGAAGATCTTCTGGTTGAAGAGGACCGGGCCGATCACCGGGATGTCCGCGAGCGGCCCCCACGAGATGGTCGGGATCGAGAAAGCGCTGTTGAGGCCCTCGGCCTTCTTGAGCTGGTCGTACATGAAGCTGGTGAAGCCCAGCGCCAGCAGGTTGAGGATGACGCCGACGACGACCTGGTTGACCTGGTACTTGGTGGCCAGGAGGGCGAGCAGCATCGTCGAGAGGAGACCCGCGACCATCGCGCCGACCATGCCGGCGTACACGTTCCCGGTGATGTTCGCGACCAGGACGCCGGTGAAGGCGCCCATGAGGAACTGGCCCTCGATGCCGATGTTGATGACGCCCGAGCGCTCGCACACGACGCCGGAGAGGGCGCCGAACAGGTAGGGGAGCGAGAGGAACAGCGCCCCGGCGAGGATCGACTCGGCCCGGAACACGGTGCCCGGCTGCGAGTAGGCCCAGATCAGCAGGCTGAACACGAACGCGGTCACCGCGATCGCGGAGACGAGCTTGAAGCGGCGCTTCGGGACCCCCGCGAGCATCCAGGCGCCCGCAGCGGCCGTGAGCGCGCCGAGGATCGCCATCACGACGGTGGTGGGCATGGCCCACTCGGCGTCGGTGAGGGTCCGGTCGAACCTGACCAGGGTCGTGTCGTCCCCGCCGACCACCGCGAACGCGACGATCAGCACGAAGAGGCCGAGCGCGGCGAAGACGGCGCCCGCCTTCGCGTAGCGGACCGGGACGCTCTCGTCGACGAGCGCCGGTGAGGCGGTCATGGTGTCCACTGCCATGGGGCTCACCAGCCTTTCGCTTCGAGGGTGACCAGGCCGCCGCGCGGCGTGCGCAGGTGCAGGATCGCCTTGACCAGTGCGGGAGCGGCGATGAAGAGCACGATCGTCGCCTGCAGCAGCGTGGAGATGTCGACCGGCACGTCCGGCTGGGCCGACAGGGCCCCGGCCTTCAACGCGCCGAACAGGAGCGCCGCCGCGACGATGCCGCCGGGCTTGGCGCGGCCGAGGAGCGCGACGGTGATGCCGTCGAAGCCGTACTCCAGGGCGGTGTTCGTGGTGATGCCAGCGGAGCCGACGCCCAGCGACAGGGCCGCGCCCGCGAGGCCCGCGAGCCCGCCCGCGACGGCCATCGTGGTCGTGTACGTCGAGCCGATGCGCATGCCCGCGGTCGCGGAGGCGTGCTCGTTGAAGCCGACGGCGCGGATGCGGAACCCGAACGTGGATCGCGAGAGCAGCCACCAGGTGAACACCGCGGCGCCGATGCCGATCAGCAGCGCCCAGTTGACGCGCAGGCTCTCGCTGAGCCCGGAGAGGAGCTTCGGCATGACCGCCGACTCGTCCACCGGCTTGGTGATGAGGTCCGTCTTCGTCTCCGAGTGGAGGAATTCGGTGCTGATGGCCCACACCAGGAACAGCGCCGCGATGTTGTTGAGCATGATCGAGGAGATGACCTCGTGGGCGCCCGTGGTCGCCTTGAGGACGCCGGGGACGGCGCCGAACGCGGCGCCCGCGAGCGCACCGGCGATGACCGCGAGCGGCAGGTGGATCACGGCCGGGAGGTCGAGGGCGAAGCCGATGATGAGCGCGCCCATCATGCCGAAGATCAGCTGGCCCTGGGCGCCGATGTTGAACAGCCCGGCGCGGAACGCGAGGCCGACGGCGAGGCCGGTGAAGATCAGCGGGGTCGCGTAGGTGAGCGTCTCGGACAGCGGCCGCAGCAGGTCGCCGAACTCGGCGGTCCCGGCGGCGTACCGGTCGAGCGTGCTCAGGTTGAGGATCGCGCCCTCGAACAGGGCCGTGTAGGACTCGACGATCAGGTCCCGGGAGGCGTACCAGGCGTCCTGGGGGCGGGAGAAGAAGTAGGAGAACGTCGAGCGGGTGTACTCGTCGGAGACGATGAGGAGGATCGCGCCGATGAGGAACGCCAGCAGCAGGGAGTAGATCGTGACCATGACCGAGTTCGCCTCGGTCAGGTAGCGGCCGAAGAGCCGCATGAAGTTCGGCTTCGATTCCGGGGTCTCGCCCGCCTCAGGCTCGTCGGCGGTGGGGGTCTTGGTATCCGTGCTCATCGGTCACCTCCGTTGGCTTCCTCGTCGGTCTGGTCGGCGTCGTCGGGGGCCGGTGCGGTGTCGTCCGCGCCGGCGATGTCGGCGCCGACCATGAGGCGGCCGATGACCGCGCGCGGCGTGTCGGGGGCGACCTCGCCGACGATGCGGCCGTTGTAGATCACGGCGATGCGGTCGGCGAGGGCGTAGATCTCGTCCAGTTCGGACGAGATGAGGAGGACACCGGTGCCGGTGTCGCGCTCGGCGACGAGCCGGGAGTGGATGAACTGGCTCGCGCCGACGTCGACGCCGCGGGTCGGCTGCGCCGCGACGAGGAGCCGGCGGGGCCGGGAGAACTCGCGGGCGATGATGACCTTCTGCGCGTTGCCGCCGGAGAGCGCCGAGACCGGCTCCTCCGGGGACTGGGTGCGGATGTCGAACTCGGCGATCGAGTCGACCGCGCGCTTGCGGACCGCGCCGGCGTTGACCGCGCCGCGGCGGGCGAACGGGGCGTCGCGGTACTGGTTGAGCACGAGGTTCTCGGCGACCGAGAACTCCGTGATCACGCCGTCGCGGCCGCGGTCCTCGGGGATGTAGCCGAGGCCGTCGGCGATGCGGTGGGCGGGGCTCGCGCCGTGCACGTCCTTGCCGTCGATCGCGATGCGGCCCTCGTCGGGCTTGATGAGGCCGAGGATCGAGCGGGCCAGTTCGGTCTGGCCGTTGCCCTCGACGCCCGCGAGGCCCACGATCTCTCCAGAGTGGACGGTGAGTTCGAGTCCGTCGAGGACCTTCACGCCGGCGTCGGAGACGACGGTGAGGCCCTCGATCTCCAGGCGCGCCTCGCCCGGCTCGGCCGGGGTCTTGTCGACCTGGAGGGTGACGGCGCGGCCGACCATCGCGGAGGCCATCTCGGCCTCCGAGGCGGTCGGTTCCAGCTCGGCGACCACCTTGCCGCGCCGGATCACCGTGACGGTGTCCGCGACGGCCTGGACCTCTTTGAGCTTGTGGGAGATGAACAGGATCGACGTGCCCGCCGCCGCGAGGTTCCGCATGATCTGCAGGAGCTCGGTGATCTCCGCGGGCGTGAGCACCGCGGTCGGCTCGTCGAGGATGAGCAGTTCCGTCTTCGGCCCCGAGAGGGCCTTGACGATCTCGACGCGCTGCTGGACGCCCACGGGCAGGTCCTCGCAGATCGCGTCGGGGTCGAGCTTGAGGCCGTACTCCTCGGAGACGTCGAGGACGGCCTTCCGCGCGGCCTTGGCCGAGAGCACACCCAGACCCTGGGTGTGCTCCCGACCGAGCTGCACGTTGTCGGCGACGCTGAAGGGACCGACGAGTTTGAAGTGCTGGTGGACCATCCCGATCCCGGCGGCGATGGCGTCGCCCGGACCTTCGAAGGTGACCGGCTCCCCGTCGATCAGGATCTCGCCGCTGGTCGGCGCCAGGATCCCGTAGAGCATGTTCATGAGCGTCGACTTGCCCGCGCCGTTCTCGCCGAGGACGGCGTGGATCTGGCCGGGCTCGACCACGAGGTCGATGTCGTCGTCAGCGGTGAACGAGCCGAACTTCTTCGTCAGGCCCTTCAGTTCGAGTCGCAAGTGCGTGTCCTTTTGCTTCGATCCGCTCGGTTACTGAGCAGCGGGGCTGGCCGGCGACTCGACGACGAGCGTGCCGTCGATGATCTGCTGGGTCAGCGCCTCGAGCTCGGCCTTGGTGTCGGCGGAGACGGCCGAGTCGAAGTCGTGGAACGGCGCGAGCGAGACACCGTCGTTGGCGAGCGTCCCCACGTAGGAGCCCGAGATGGCCTCCCCGCCGTTGGCGGCGTCGTAAGCGGCGAGGACGGAGTCCTTGACGGCGTTCGCGAGGCCCTTCTCGGCCGAGGTGATGAGCTCGGCACCGTACTCGGTGGACTCGTAGCCGTCGGTGTCGACCCAGATCGCGTTCACGGCGTCGTTCTCCGCGGCGGCGGTCAGCGCGCCGAGGCCCGCGGGGCCGGCGACCGGGAAGATGATGTCCGCGTTCTGCGTGATGAAGGTGTCCGTGGTGCTCTTGCCCGCGGCGGTGTCCTCGAAGCTGTTCAGGAAGGTGCCTTCCTGGGTCTCGGCGTTCCAGCCGAGCAGCTTGACGTCGGTGCCCTTGTCGGCGTTGTGCTTCTCGATGCCCTCGGCGAAGCCGTCCATGAAGATGGTCACCGGCGGGATCTTCATGCCGCCCCAGGTGGCGACGGTGCCGGTCTTGGTCTGCGACGCGGCGACGTAACCGGCGAGGAAGGCCGACTGGGCGGTGTCGAACTGGATCGAGTAGACGTTCTCGACCTCGGAGAAGCCGTCGACCGTGGCGAACGGGATGTCCGGGTTCGCGGTGGCGGCGGTGTTCACGTTCTCGGTCATGAGGCCGCCGACGCCGATGATGAAGTTGCAGCCGTCGTCGACCGAGGCCTGCAGGTTCGGGTCGTAGTCGGTCTCGGAGGACGACTCCTTGAAGTCCACCTTGATGTCGCTGTTCTCCTCGGCGGCGGCTTCCATGCCGGCCCAGGAGGACTCGTTGAAGGACTTGTCGTCCACGCCACCGGAGTCGGTGACCATGCAAGCGAGGAACGACGCGTCGGCGTTGTCGTCGCCGCCGTTCTCGGACGGTGCCTCACCGCAAGCGGCGAGGGCGGCGAGGCCAACGGCGGAAAGACCCGCCAGGGCCAGCTTGAACGGCTTGACAGCCATCTCGGTCTCCTTTGACAATCCAAGGGGTAAGTCGATACCCGCCCCATCATGGCCGCAGTCGGCGGGCTTTGACACCGACCTTGATGATTTCGTTACCGAAACATCCTATGACTGAGACCAGCGGTGAACAGGTGTTTCGTTCGCACTACGGCGCGATTGCAGCTCGCGGGCCCTTGGAGGGTCACAATTCGGTCCTCCGGGCCGGGCGGTCCGCACGCCGTGAAAAGCGCGATCCGCGCCCGTCCTAGGTCCAGAAGACGGCCACGCCGGCGGTGACCGCGATGAGCGCGCCGGTCGTGTAGAAGTGCCCGGCGGCGACCTTCGCGCGCTTCTTCCAGACCGGAATCGCGATCATGACGGCGAGCAGCAGGGCGAGCAGGAACTTCACGCCGAGCTTGGCGTGGTTCGCGTCACCGTCGGCCGCGACGATCCCGTACAGGACGATGCCGGTGGCGAGCTGGGTGGCGATGCCGTAGAGCATCGCGGCGTTGAAGTCGAACTTCTTGGAGAGCAGGGAGACGAGCCAGCCGCCGAAGACGGCGGCGAACCCGAGCAGGTGGAGGTAGCGCAGCAGCAAGTGGACGAATTCCATGCTCAGGAGTATTGCAGAGCAAGGGACCGGCCACGCGTGAGCGCGACCGGTCCCTGGTTCGCTGTCACAGCGGTCGAGTCATGCCGCTCGACCCCGCCGTTCACGACACGCGGTGCGCTCCTGCCGCGGCGCGGGCGACGAAGACCCGCGGTGTCGGCAGGCCCCTCTCGGCGGCGGCCTCGAGCACGGCGGCCTCCACTTTCGCGGCCGCGGTCGACTCGACGAGCGCGATGGCGCTGCCGCCGAACCCGCCGCCGGTCATGCGCGCGCCCAGGGCCCCGGCGCCGAGCGCGGCGTCGACGGCCGAGTCGAGCTCGACCGAGGAGACCTCGTAGTCGTCGCGCAGCGACACGTGCGAGGCGGTGAGCAGGTCGCCGATCCCGGACACGGTGCCCCGCTTGAGGATGTCCACTGTGGCGAGGACGCGGTCGTTCTCGGTGAGGATGTGGCGCGTCCGCCGGTTCAGTCGGTCGTCCTCCAGCGTCGCGTCCCGCGGCGCGTCCCGAAGGAACGGCACCCCGAGCCGCCGGGCGGCCTCCTCGCAGTCGGCGCGGCGCGCGCCGTACTCGCCGTCGACGTGCCGGTGCGGGGCCTGCGTGTCGATCACGAGCATCACGAGGCCCTCGGCGGCCAGGTCGAACGGCACCTGCTCGCGCGAGAAGTCACGGCAGTCCAGGAACATGACGTTGCCTTCGGTGCACAGCAGCGAGGCCGACTGGTCGAGCACGCCCGTGGGCGCGCCGACGTACTCGTTCTCGGCCTTCTGCGCGATCCGCGCGGCCTCGGCCCGGTCGATCTCGTGGCCGTAGAGGTCGGCCAGCGCGATCAGGGTCGCGCATTCGAGCGCGGCGGACGAGGAGAGCCCCGCGCCGTGCGGCACATCGGAGTTGACGGCGATGTGCGCGGGCGCGACCGGGTAGCCCGACTCGTTCATGGCCCAGGCGACCCCGGCGATGTACGCGGCCCAGCCTTCGACGCCGTCGAGGGAGTCGGCGCGGACGGTGTCGCCCTCGCCGTACGTCGAGTGGAAGGCCCACGTCTCGGCCTTGGCGACGGCCGCCGCGGCGTAGTAGGGCAGCGCGAAGGGCATCACGAAGCCCTCGTTGTAGTCGGTGTGCTCGCCGATGAGGTTCACGCGGCCGGGCGCGGCCCAGAGGCCTTCGGGCTCGGCGCCGAACGCGTCCCGGAAGGCCTGCGCGGCGGTCTCGGCGAGTTCGACGGCGTGGAGATCAGGAGTGGGCATGCTGGTAGTACTTCCAGGCGTCGGCGACCATGCGGTCGAGGCTGTCCCGGCTGGGCTTCCAGCCGAGTTCGGTCTTCGCGCGCTCCGAGGAGGCGACGAGTTCGGCCGGGTCCCCGGGGCGGCGGGGCCCGATCTCCACTGGGAAGTCGGTCCCGGTGACCCGCTTGACGGTGGCCACGACCTCCTTGTTGGAGAAGCCGTTGCCGTTGCCGAGGTTGTAGATCTTGTGCTCGCCGGCCTCGGCGGCCTGGAGGGCGAGCAGGTGGGCGTCGGCGAGGTCGGCGACGTGGATGTAGTCGCGGATGCAGGTGCCGTCGGGGGTCGGGTAGTCGTCGCCGAAGAGCCCGAAGGACTCGCGCTTGCCGGAGGCGGCGTCGAACGCGATCGGGATGATGTGGGTCTCCGGGTCGTGGTTCTCCCCGTGCCAGGTGCCCGACCGGTCCTGGTAGGCGCCGACGACGTTGAAGTAGCGCAGGGAGACCGCGGCGAGGCCGTAGGCGATGACCTCGGAGGCGATCGCCATGTCGCTGGAGAGCTTCGTCGCGCCGTAGGTGGAGGTGGGGGCCTTGACGGCCTCCTCCTTGATCGGGACCTCGGTCGGGTTGCCGTAGACCGCGGCGGTGGAGGAGAACACGAGGGTCTTCACGTTCGCCTCGCGCATGGCGTCGAGGAGCGCGAACGTGCCGGCCGTGTTGGCCTCCCAGTAGAGGTCGGGCTTGCTCATCGATTCGCCCGCGGCGATGAGGCCCGCGAAGTGCAGGACCCCGTCGAAGGTGGCGTCGAGGACTTCGCGGGCGTCGCGGATGTCCTTGCGCACCAGGAGGGCCCCGACCGGGACGCGCTCGGCCGAGCCGGTCGAGCAGTTGTCGAGCACGACCACTTCGTGGCCGGCTTCGAGCAGCATCGTGGCGACGATCGAACCGATGTAGCCGGCGCCGCCGGTGACGAGGTATTTCACAATGCTCCCTTGAGGATTGAAGCGGAGGTCTCAGGGCCGAGGTCGTGGACCCAGCCGCCCATGACGGACTCCGATGAGGCCAGGAACTTGACGCGGCCGGGGCCGCGGCGGATGGAGACGAGCTCCAGGCGCAGGCGCCCGAACTCGCGGAGTTCGCCGACGGGGGCCTGGTGCCAGCCGGACATGTACGGCATCGGCTCCCCAGGGTAGGCCGCGTCGCAGCGCTTGAGCAGGTCGAGGTAGAGCGGCGCGAACGAGTCGATGTACGCCTCGGGCAGCTCGGTGAGGTCGGCGAAGCGGGCCTTCGGGTAGACCTGGACCTCGAAGGGCCAGCGCGCGGCGAAGGGCGTGAAGGCGATCCAGTGCTCGTTCTCGGCGATGACGCGTTCGGACCTGCTCTCGGCGGCGATGATGTCGTCGAAGAGGTCGCGGCCCGTGGTCTGCTTGTGGCGCTTGGCAGCGGAGAGGTACTTCTGGGACTGCGGGGTGACGTAGGGGTAGCCGTAGATCTGGCCGTGCGGGTGGTGGAGGGTCACGCCGATCTCGACGCCGCGGTTCTCGAAGCAGAAGACCTGGGCGATGTCGCCGCGGGCGTACAGGTCGGCGGTGCGCTGGGCCTGGGCGCGGATGACGAGGGCGATGCGTTCGGGGTCGAGGTCGACGAGCGAGGAGTCGTGGTCGTCGGAGAAGACGACGACCTCGCAGCGGCCGCTCGCGGGGACCGCGACCTCCATGGCCGCGCCGTCCACCTCGGGCGCGAGCGAGCCGCGGGTCCCGCCGAGGCTCGGACCGTGCTCATGCGTTTCTCCGGCTCCGCCTCCGAAGCTGGGAAAACGGTTCTCGAAGACCGCGACCTCGTAGTCGGGGGCGGGGATCTCGGTGAGCTCGTCTCCGTGGGAGGGGCACAGCGGGCAGGCGACGGGCAGCTGCGGGCGGCCGGAGCGGCCGGCGGAGACCGCCACCCATTCGTCGCGGAGCACGTCGTAGCGGATCTCGCCGGCGCTCATGCGGTCACCGAGGTCGCGCTTGTCGGCGTAGCCGGCGCGGCCGGCCTCGGGCTCGGTCGAGTAGTAGAGGATCTGGCGGCCGTCGGCGAGGCTGCCGGACTCCATGTGGAACGCGGTCATGATCTCTTCTCGGGTGTAGTGCGTTTCCCGTGGCCGTGGTGTTCCGCGGTCGGGACCGGCGCGAGCACGATCTGGTCGACGTGTTCGCGCAGTTGGCGTCGGGCCTCCTCGTCGAGGAGGGAGTCGGTGACGATGACGTCGGCGTCGTCGAGGGAGGCGATGGTGGCGATGCCGACGACGTCGTACTTGGTGTGGTCGGCGACGACCACGAGGCGGCGGCCTTTGGCGGCGAGGGTGGTGACGGTCTCGGCTTCGAGGAGGTTCGGGGTGGTGAACCCGGCCCGCAGGGACATGCCGTGGACGCCGAGGAAGACGGTGTCGACGTTGACCTTCTCGAGGGAGGCCACCGCGAAGGGGCCGACGAGGGCGTCGGAAGGCGTCCGCACGCCACCGGTGAGGATGACGGTCTGGTCGGCGCGGCCGGCGCGGTAGAAGACGTCGGCGACGGGCACGGAGTTGGTGACCACGGTCAGGTCCGGGACGTCGGTGAGGCGGTGGGCGAGGGTCCAGGTGGTGGTGCCGGCGGAGAGGGCGATGGCCTGGCCGGGGCCGACGAGGGTGGCGGCGGCGTCGGCGATGGCCTGCTTCTCGGCTTCCTGGCGGACCTGCTTGACGGCGAAGCCGGGCTCGGTGGTGGAGCCGAAGTCGACCGCGGTGGCGCCGCCGTGAACTTTGGCGACGAGACCGCGGTCGGCGAGGGTCTCGAGGTCGCGGCGGATGGTCATGTCGGACACGCCGAACTCTTCGACGAGCTCCGCCACCCGGACCGCGCCGGTTCGGTGGACGCGCTCGGCGATCCGGCTCTGCCGCTGCTGCGCCAGCATGCCGCCTCCTCATGTTTCGAGAGCATAGTACTCAAGATCCAACACAATTAAACATCAGGATCGCCGGCGCCGCAATACCGGGTGGCCGCCTTCTCGGCGTGGATGTCAGAATCGGTCCATGAGCACTGCCGACCGCAAACCCCGCGTCTTCTCCGGGATCCAGCCCACCTCGGACTCGTTCCACCTCGGAAACTACCTGGGCGCGGTGCGGCAGTGGGTGGCGATGCAGGACTCCACGGACGCGCTCTACTGCGTCGTCGACCAACACGCGATCACCGTCGATCACGACCCAAAGGTATTGCACCAGCGCTCACGCGTGAGCGCCGCTCAACTCCTGGCGCTGGGCGTCGACCCCGAGCGGTGCACGCTGTTCATCCAGTCCCAGGTGCCCGAGCACACGATGCTGTCGTGGATCCTCGGCACGGAGACCGGTTTCGGCGAAGCGTCCCGGATGACCCAGTTCAAGGACAAGTCGGCCAAACAAGAACGCACAACGGTGGGGCTCTTCACCTATCCGATCCTCATGGCCGCCGACATCCTGCTGTACCAGACCGACCAGGTCCCGGTCGGCGAGGACCAGCGCCAGCACCTGGAGCTCAGCCGCGACCTCGCGGGCCGCTTCAACACCACGTACGGCCAGACGTTCGTCGTCCCCGAGCCCTACATCGTCAAGGAGACCGCGACGATCAAGGACCTCGCCGAGCCCGAGAAGAAGATGTCGAAGTCCTCGACCTCCCCGCGCGGCTGCCTCTACCTGCTCGACGAGCCGAACCAGATGCGCAAGAAGATCAAGAGCGCGGTCACGGACTCCGAAGCCGAGGTGCGGTACGACCCCGAGAAGAAGGCGGGCGTGTCGAACCTGATGAACATCTACACGGCCCTGGCGGGCACCACGATCGAGAAGCTCGAGGCCGAGTACGCCGGGAAGGGCTACGGCGACTTCAAGGGCGACCTCGCCGAGGTCGTGGCCGACACCCTCGGTCCGATCGCCGCCAGGACCAAGGAGTACCTCGCCGACAAAGCCGAGCTCGACCGCATCCTCACCTCGGGCGCCGAGAAGGCCCGCCACCTCGCGGCCCGCACGATCGCCAAGGCGTACAAGAAGGTCGGCTTCTACCCGCCGGTGGCGCTTTAGTGGGCCAGACCAGCCCGGCCGCGCCACGGGAGAAGGTCGTCACCGTCGGGGTGGCGATCCCGGTGCCCTCGCCGTGGCGCGAGATCCTCGACGAGGCCCGCATCGCCTCGGGCGACCTGCTCGGCGGGACCGTCCCCGCGCACCTGACGCTGCTCGGGCCCACCGAGATCCCGGCGACGGCCCTGGGGCCCTACCGGGAGCACCTGGAGGGCGTCGCGGCCGCGTGCCCGCCCTTCGACCTGCACCTGCGCGGGACCGGCTCGTTCCGGCCGGTCACCGAGGTGGTGTTCGTGGCGGTGGTCGACGGCATCGCCGTATGCGAGCAGCTCGAGTCGGCGATCTGCCGGGGACCGGCCGGCCGCGAGCGGAACTTCCCGTACCACCCGCACGTGACGATCGCGCAGAACGTCGGCACCGCCGCGCTCGACCGCGCCTTCCAGTCCCTGGCGGGTTTCGAGGCGAAGTTCCTGGTGGACTCGTTCACGCTGTACACGCACCCGAGCCCGGGCGACTGGACCTCCGAGACCCTCACGGGCGCACCGATTCCCTGGACACCGAAGGCGACCTTCCCCCTGACCGCGTAAGCCGGCGAGCGGCCCGTCCGGTTCCGGACTCGCAGCGTCGGCTGCGTGGGGGCCTGCGGGCAGACGACGAGGACCGAGCGGCGAATGCCGGTCGGTCCGTTTGCGTCGCCGATTCGGGTCAGAAGTCGAAGAGGTCTTCGAAGACGCTCTTCTTTTTCTTCTTCTTGTAGTAGTAGTCGTCCTTGCGGCGGTCGTCGTAGTGGTCGCGTCGGTAGTCGTCGTCCCGGCGGCGGTCGTCGTAGCGGCGGTCGTCATGGCGACGGTCGTCGTAACGCGGATCGCGCGGGGGCGGGCCGGCGGGCGCCGCGGCAACGGGCGCACCGGCACCGGCGTGGAACGACTGCTCGAACTTCATCAGGTGCTCGAGCTCGCCGCGGTCGAGGAAAATGCCCTTGCATTCGGTGCACTGCTCCACGACGACGCCGTTGCGCTCGTACTGGTGCATCGGGTTCTGACATTTCGGACAGAGCATCTGCATCATGACAACAACCTATCGTGGATCGTGCATGGATGCCCAACCGGAGCGTGCCTCTCCACCTGAGAGTTCTCTCAGCTGGAACGAGCAGAGGGCCGCGCGGGAGGCCTTGGGTTCTAGGAGTCGTTGCAACACCTTGATCTACAAGGGATTGCGATGGACTTCCAGATCCGTCAGAACCGGACCAAAGCTCAGGGCCCGAGGAAGCTGACCGCGGAGCGGCATGCTTTCCTGC